>CAXBDK010000003.1:0-375668 GCA_963974715.1 uncultured Sediminicola sp. | reverse complement strand
ACAACAAAACTGTTACCATTAAGATGCGTTTTGTTAGACTTACGGATTTAAGGCACAGACGAGCGCCAGCGGGGGAAGTTTACATCTAAAAGACCCATTTACAAAAATCCCATTTCTTTAGAATTTAAACTATAGTAGTGCGTGGGAGATATAGTTAATAACTATGTCCGCTTGTTGTAGGCCATTGGTTAACCGAAAAAACTTCTGGATTTAAGTGTAACAAACAATAATAGATTACATCTTTAAATAAACATTCAAATCAATCGATATGAAAGAAATATTTTCTTGCTTTATTTTCGGGATACTGACCATCAGTACCTGGGGACAAAATTTAGATTTTAGCGAATATATGGCTTCATTTGCCAAAGAAAATAACTTCAATGGAACCATTCTCATCGAAAAGAAATCGAAAACAGTTTATAAAGAGAGCTTTGGCTATGCAAATTTGCCTTTTAAGGTAGAAACATCCGTTGATAACAGATACAAAATTGCATCTATTACCAAGGCTTTTACAGCGGTATTGATTCTTCAATTATACGAGCAGGGAAAAATTGATTTGAACAAGACAATCAATGCCTATTTGCCCAAATATAATGGTCAAGGTGGTGATAAAGTGACCATAGAAGAATTGCTGAATATGACCTCCGGAATACAAAATATGGATGAAGGACTGTCTATTGAATCTGTGTTAAAAAACGGAATGCCTCAGTATCAAAAACCATATTCTTCGGATCAAATGCTGACCCAATATTGCAGTGGTACTTTGGTTAGAGAACCAGGTACAGAATTTGATTATAATAATGCAGATTATATTATTCTGGGTAAAATTATTGAAAACTTGAGTGGAAAATCTTTTGTGGAAAATCTAAACGACAAAATATTATTGCCTTTACAACTAAACAATACAGGATTGCTGTCGCAACAAGATATTGTCGAAAATCTTGCTGACACCTATTTCTTCCGAGATGATATAAAAAAGCTTACGAATGATTTCCCCGTTTACATTAACAACTGGTACGCCGCAGGGGCTATGTATTCATCAGTAGACGATATTTTAAAATTCTCCGATGCTTTATTTGGCCATAAATTATTGAATAAGGATACGTTGGACAAAATGTTGACTCCTGGGCTTGGGGAATATGGTTATGGGGTTTGGGTATATAAAGATTATGATATAAAGCATAAAAGGTATACCATAGTAAAACGCCCAGGATCAATAATGGGTGCACAGGCTATGTTGCTACATATTTTGGAAAATGGGACAACAGTGATTATTCTTTGCAATACATTCAATGTCAGTCTTGATGATCTGGCAGCTAATATTATTGAAAGGATTACGGAATAACGGCTTACAACAATGGTAGCCGTTGCACAAGCCTGTAAAGCGTAAAATTACCGACTCAAATAAGCCGCTCTAAGCATTTTTTCTTTTTTTGATTACCTGGATCTAGACCAAATTCATACCCGTTAAAACGGATTTATCGACTGCTGTCAGTCTGTTTTTCAGAGCAAAAAACAATACGAGCATTCCTGCTCCGCTTTTTACTCGTTTTTGCGTGAATTTCAGATACTCCTGCCCGTGCCATTCCAGGCGGGTTTTAATGTTATGGGCAATGGCGGCAAGGTGCACCCATCCCGTTTTAAACTGTTCTATTTAAGGAAGAGCAGAAAATTCCCCCACACAGACCAAAAATCCCTGAATTGTTAGGAATAAAATTGTAATAACAAGGTAGGCGCAAGACCGAGACCATCACCGTCCTATTTTACCGCGCGAAAAAGGGGTGGACCTGGCCTATTTTCATATACGGACTAACTATGGACTAACTATGGACTAACTATGGAGTAACTATGGAGTATCTATGGAGTAACTATGGAGTAACTATGGAGTAACTATGGAGTATCTATGGCTTTAATAAAAAGATAGAACTTGCAAGACCAAATTCGTGTTCTGTTCATTTTTTGCATCGCCCAAAAAACGAACCAAAAAACGCTAGGCTGATTTTTATTTTCTTGAAATCTACGGACTTTCCACCGCCGCAGCGTCCAGGCCGCTTTCACTTGGGTGAATGCTCTTTGGACGCCTTCCTTAGGCCGAAGTGAAAACTCCTTGATTTACTACTAAAATGAAAATAGGCCGTTCCTTGGTTCCGTCAACCTTTGGCCGTTATTATATTCCTTCTCAAAATTGCCTGCAAGGCCCGATGTTGGGTTGTTCTTCTTCGGTGGAGATGTTATGGCGGTAAAGAATTATTCTTGATCCTTCAAAACTTTACTATATGATATTCTTGGGCGAAACCGTTCACTTTTCTATTGAGCCCATACCTGCTCTTTTGAATGAGAACTAGCAAAGGGAAGCTTACACGGCAAATAACTTCATAAGATAACCCATTAACCATTCTCATAATAGTTGCGTATTTTATCGGATTATTATAGCACTTCGTAGAAATGATAAGGCTTGGGTCTAAATCTTATGGAAAAGCGTAGAAAATACGATAATTAACACTTATTTTAGGGATTTGATCTACAAGTACTTCCCCCCACTGCTTGGTATATATTCAATTAAGGATAACCCTATATACTGTAAATAAACAATGAACTATTGCTTCAATTTTATTCCATTTTGGAGGTATAAAGATGTATTATACAGTTATATAAACAAGTTGGGCATAATTTGAAAAACCATATGGATTATTGGGTAGATACTGATAGAATTTTTGAGCCAGGGGAAAGAGATAGTTTTCCACTTATACATATGACCCAAAATTGGGAAATCTTAGAATTGATTTTAACTGAAGGACTGAAACCAAGTTATTGTAAAGAGAATATAACCAATAACAAAGAAAACAAATTGCGGGCAGTGGCATAGCCGTTACCGGTATGCCGATCGGTTGGCGGTCACACCCCACCATCTCTCCAAACAAATACGGTCCGCTCTGGGGAGGTCCACAAAGGACATCATACACGACCGATTGCTGCGGGAGGCCAAAATACAGTTGGGAACGGACAGGGCCATTGGGGAAGTAGGGGAGGAACTGGGTTTTGGCTCCGCCTCCACCTTCAGTCGCTTTTTTAAAAGCCGCACCTCTTTATCGCCTTCGCAGTACCGTGTAGGGCTTGGTGTCATAAAAAAATTGAACGGAAACGGGTATTTTTTATAAAGGGGATGTCCTGGTAAATTAAATTTCCACTACATTTACATAACCGGTTATGTAAATACTGTTTTATGGATTTTTTTGAGAAAACGGGGAAGATGGCCATCGGGAGCCGGCTGCGGCAGCTAACGGCCAAGATTACCGAGGATGCGGCCAAGATCTATGGGCTGTACCAAGTGGCGCTTTCCCCAAAATGGTTCCCCGTGTTTTTTGTACTGGCCCGGGAGGGCGAAAAGACCGTTACCGAAATTGCCCATACCATAGGGCATTCCCAACCCTCGGTGAGCAAGATCATCAGGGAGATGACCGTTGCGGGGCTGTTGGAACAGCACCGAAAATCCGACGACAAACGCCGGAACGTGGTGGCCCTTACCGCCAAGGGACACCTCCTGAACGAGCATATAAAAATGCAGTATACGGACGTGGAAAACGCGGTGGACAAGCTTACCGAAGCTTCGGCCCACGATCTGTGGGGGGCCATTGCGGAATGGGAGACGCTGTTGGCCCAAAAATCGCTCTACGATCGGGTGCGGGAGCAAAAGCGGCTACGGGAAAACAAGGAGGTAACCATCGTACCCTTCCAAGCACAGCATGCAACCGCTTTTAAATCGCTGAACGAAGCGTGGATCAAGACCTATTTCCAAATGGAGGACAGCGACCACAGGGCCCTGGACCATCCACAGGAATACATCCTGGACAGGGGTGGGGCCATCCTGATGGCCCTGTACCAAAACGAGGTGGTGGGCACCTGTGCCCTCGTAAAGATGGACGACCCCGAATTTGATTACGAGCTTGCCAAAATGGCGGTAAGCAGCCAAGTGCAGGGCAAGGGCATAGGAAGGTGCTTGGCGGAGGCGGTGATCCAAAAAGCGAGGGACCTAGGGGCGAAGAAGATCTATCTGGAAAGCAATACGGTGCTGAAACCGGCCATTGCCATGTACCGTACCCTGGGGTTCCAAAAGATCCATGGCCGCCCTACCCCCTATAAACGATGTGATATACAAATGGAACTGGTCCTAGGCGACTAAAGCCCCTATTTTAAAAGGCCCCCAAAAAAGCCGTCCGCCTTGGGCGGGTCAATATCTTTGGCATTACAGACCATTATTGTTTACGGTCCGATTTTTAATTACGATAAAAACCAATATATTGGCCCGGTGGTTGCCAAACGGGAGAAATAACGGATTTTCTGGGCGGAAAGGGCAACCTACGGAACAAATCATAATCTATCTAAACGAAAAAGAATGGCTTCAGGATTTTTTGCACTGTTGGACGATATAGCGGCATTGATGGACGATGTTGCGGTAATGAGCAAGGTTGCCGCCAAAAAGACCGCAGGGATCTTGGGGGACGACCTGGCCGTTAATGCCGAAAAGGCCTCCGGGTTCGTGTCCTCCCGTGAAATTCCGGTGCTTTGGGCCATCACCAAGGGCTCTTTCCTGAACAAACTGATCATCCTGCCCGTCGCCTTTCTGCTGAGCGCCTTCCTGCCCCCGGCCATTACGGTGATCTTGCTGTTGGGGGGACTCTACCTGGCCTTTGAAGGGGGCGAAAAGATATACGAATACCTGGTACCCCATAAACACGACAAACCGGCGCTGGAACTGGTGGAATATACCGAAGCCGAAATCCTGGCCATGGAAAAGGAAAAGGTGAAGTCGGCCATCCTGACCGATTTTATCCTGTCGGTCGAGATCGTGATCATCGCCCTGGGCACGGTGGTAAAGGAGCCCATTGCCACCCAGATCATGGTGGTGTCGGTCATCGCGATCATCGCCACCGTTGGGGTCTACGGGATCGTGGCCCTGATCGTTAGAATGGACGAGCTGGGGACCAAATTGATCGGCCTGAACAAGGGCGAAAAGAGCTTTACGACCGTCATAGGCAATTTTTTGGTACGGGCACTGCCCAAGGTGATCAAAAGTTTGGCCTTTATCGGTACCGTTGCCCTTATCCTTGTGGCGGGCGGCATCTTTGTCCATAATGTGGATTTCCTGCACCATTTTTTAGATCAACTGCCCTCCATCCTACAGGAATTTGTGGTGGGACTGATCGTTGCTGCACTCACGGTAATCCTTGTGAAGTCCGCCATATGGATCTGGAAAAAGATCAAGAAATAAGATCGGTACCGTTCAACGGGGGCTCGATGGCCTTCTTTCCCGTTGCGTTCCCCTGTACCACACCATACCACGGACAACATTCTCCCAGCTGGACCCTCTGCCCTGTGCCATTTTTTGGCTTAAGGCGGTGCGGGGATATACGTAAATTGTTCGTATTTTCATCCTTATTTTAAGGAGGTATGCAGAATTCGTTTTTCTTCGAAAGTTTTATCTATTTGGCCGGGGCGGTGATCATGGTACCCATTGCCCAGCGGTTAAAACTGGGCGCCGTTCTGGGCTACCTGTTCGCAGGGGTACTGATCGGCCCTTCCGTATTACAGTTGGTGGGCACCGAAAGCCATGATGTGATGCACTTTGCCGAGTTTGGGGTGGTCATGCTGCTTTTTGTGATCGGCCTGGAACTGGACCCCGCACGGGTATGGGAGATGCGAAAAAGGATCGTGGGCCTTGGGGGCCTTCAGGTACTTGGGGTCACCCTGCTGGTGTTCCTTTTGCTGTTGGGGGCCGGGTTCGTTTACCAAGAGGCCCTTGCGATCGGGATCATTGTGGCCATGTCCTCCACCGCCATCGTCATACAGCTATTGGACGAAAGGGGCTGGAAGGGCACCATGGCCGGGAAAAGCGCTTTTTCGGTACTGTTGTTCCAGGATATGGCCATCATTCCGATCTTGGCACTACTGCCCCTATTGGCCGATGGAGGTCAAGTTGCCGAGGAAACCCTGATGTCGGGCCTGCCCAATTGGGGACAGCCACTGGTGGTGGTGCTTGCCGTGCTGACCTTGGTGCTAATGGGCAAATATATCCTCTACCCCCTCTTTCGGATGATGGCCAAAACCCGTTTACGGGAACTGTTCACGGCGGCAGTGCTCCTGTTGGTGGTGGGCACCTCCCTCTTGATGGAACTGGTAGGGCTCAGTCCCGCCCTAGGGGCCTTTTTGGCCGGGGTCCTTTTGGCGAACAGTGAATACCGACATGAAATAGAGATCGCCATAGATCCCTTTAAGGGCCTTTTGTTGGGACTTTTCTTTATGGCAGTGGGCTCGTCCCTGGACCTGGGCCTGGTATGGGACCGTCCGCTGTTGATCGCGGGACTGGTCCTGGGGGTATTCCTTTTAAAGGGGATGGTCCATCTAGTGTTGGGAAAGCTCTTCGGGCTCCGAAATGCGCAGAATACCATCTTTAGCGTTGCCCTGGGCCAGATCGGGGAATTTTCCTTTGTACTGATCGGTTTCTGCGCCGGCCTTGGGATCATTGCCCTTGAAAACAACAATATCCTGATGGCGGTCGTGGCCCTGTCCATGACCTGTTCCCCCATCTTTATCATGATCAACGAAAAATGGATCTTGCCCAGAATGTGCGCCGTGGAGGTGATGGGACCCAAACCATCCCAGCCAAGCGA
Source organism: uncultured Sediminicola sp. (assembly GCA_963974715.1). Lineage (GTDB taxonomy): Bacteria > Bacteroidota > Bacteroidia > Flavobacteriales > Flavobacteriaceae > Sediminicola. Next base: position 369,000 of record CAXBDK010000003.1, on the reverse strand, counting down.
TGTACGGGAAGAGCACAATAGGGTGATCATTGCGGGATATGGCCATTTTGGCAATATCGTGGGGCGTTTTTTGAACGCGAACGATATTCCGGTCACGGTACTGGACAATGACAGCGATAATGTGGATTTCCTGAGAAAACTGGGGCTTAAGGTCTATTACGGGGATGCCACCAGGTACGACCTCCTGGAAATTGCGGGCGCCAGGGACGCAGAGATCATCGTGATCGCCATTGGGGACCAAAAGTTGCGGTTACAGTTGGTGGATACCATCAAAAAACATTTTCCGCACCTCTATACGCTCGTTAGGGCCAGCAACAGGGACGATGCCTATAAGCAGATGAACGCGGGCATTATGCACATCTATAGGGAGACGGTGGACACCAGCCTACGTGTGGGGGTGGACGTACTGGACATCCTTGGGTTTGAAAGGGGAGAGGCCGAGACCATGGCCAAAACCTTTTTGTTCCACGATGAAAAGACCCTGAAACACCTTTCCAGTATCCGTAACGACGAGGAGTACATCCATGTGGCCAAGGAAAAGATAGCGGAACTGAACATCATCATCAAATCCGATAAGGAAAAGTTCGGGTCTGCACGGATCCCCAGTACGGAGTTCCAGGGCAACGAGGTATAAAAACGCTCCCGACCCGCGGGGTGTGGGGGCAATGCATACCGATGCAGAACAAAGGGAAACGGTGCCCGGACCTTAAAATTAAAGCTACTTTAACGCTTCCGATCGCTCTACTTTTTTTAATAATCCTATTTTTGCGGCTTTTTTGGTGGGAAAATACATGCACTTTAAAATGGGCCCTTTAAAAAGCGGTAGGTCATTTGTGGGGGATTTTTTGTATTTTTAAGAGGCATCGCTAACGTATTTAGGGAAATGGGTGAATTAGGAGCGGAATTGAAAGGGGGCGGACTTCACGCATGGGCCGGATTTGAATTTCTGGATGCACTGCCCTGTTCGGTGGTAAGGTACGTACTCTATAACAATGGAAAGGAAGAGATAAGGGCCATCAACAAGGGCGCAAGGGAACTTTTTAACCTTGGGGACGAAATGCCCGTACCCAATATATGGGACCAGGTCTTTACGGAGGACCGGGAACGGTTACGGAACAGTTTTTCGCAATCGGCCAAGGACCTTACGGAATGGAAATCGCAATGGAGGATACACAGTCCGGATGGCGGGATCTGCTGGCACAGGGGCAGGGGATATCCGAAACAACTGGCAGGGGACGGGACCATGTGGGATTGCGTGATCACCGATATAACGGAGGAAACAAGCATTTCCGATGCCCTGGAAGGGGTAAACCAAAAACTGCTGCAGGCACAGAAAATAGGGAAACTGGGGTATTGGAAAATAGAGCACGAATCGGGCAACATTTACTGGTCCGATGAAATGTATTCCATTTGGGGGGTCTCCAAAAACGACTTTCCATTGACCAGGGAATCCATCATACATACCATCCACCCCGATCATAGGGAAGAATACATAGGGCAACGGAACAATTATTTTAGGGGAAGCGATTTTGAATTTAGGATCCTGCTCCCCGACGGATCCATCAAATGGATCCATGGTAAGGGAAGGCCCCTAAAGGAAGGGGCGGGAACAAGTGCCTTCTATGAGGGGACCGTACAGGACATAACGGAGAAAAAACTGACCACCCTGCACCTGGAGGAAACGATCCAACGTTACAATTATGTGGTAAAGGCCACCTCCGATGCCATTTGGGACCTGGACTTTCTCAATGAAAAACTATTTTGGGGCGAAAATTACAAGACCTTGTTCGGGCATTCCTCTTCCGAAGAGGCAAAGGCCAATCTTGATTATTGGGAATCCATGATACGGGCAGAGGACAGGTCCCGCGTGATGAAGAGTTTTTATGGGGCCATAGAAGGGTCGGAGGAACATTGGGAGGAGGAGTACCAATTTGAAAAGGGCGATGGGCAGTTTGCCTGGGTGCGGGACAGGGCATTTATCATCCGCAATGCCGCCGGCAAGGCCATACGGATGGTGGGATCGATGCAGGACATTACCGATGTGGTCCTTGCCGTGGAAGAGATCCGAAAATCCAATGAGCGTTTTGCCAAGGTTGCCGAGGCCACCAACGATGCCATATGGGATTGGGACCTGCAAAGGGATTACCTGTACCACGGCCCCGGATATTATAAACTCTTCGGCCACAAACCGGAAGACGGCAAACATACCATTGAAAGTTGGAAACAGTTCGTGCATCCCGATGATCTGGGAAAGGCCATGGAAGAGGTGGACGAGATAAACAGTTCCAAGGACAAGACCTATTTTGTAAGCGAATACCGTTATAAAAAAAGTGATGGCAGCTATGCCAATATTATAGATCGTGGAAGCGTTATCAGGGATACGGACGGGGTGCCCTTACGGATCATCGGCGCCATGCAGGACGTAACGGAACGGAAGGTGTACATACAGGCACTGCTGGACCAGAACAAAAAGCTGCAGGAGATCGCCTGGATACAGTCCCATCTGGTGAGGGCCCCTGTGGCCCGGATCATGGGGCTGGTGGAAATGCTGAAGGCCAAGGGCCCCGAAAGCGACGGGGAAAGGGAATTTGTACTGGATGAGATACTAAATTCCGCCCAAGAATTCGACCAGGTGATCAGGGAGATTTCCCAAAAGGCCGCAGCGATTAAAGTTAAACCCTAAAAAGGAACTATGACATTGGAAATATTATTGGTGGACGATGATCCAATAGTACAGTACCTGCACAAGGGAATCCTGTCCAGATGTAACTATCCGGCCCCTAAATTGTTCTCCGATGGGGTTTCGGCATTGGACCATATCCTCCAGAACAGGGACTCCGAGGTTACCTACCTGGTGCTGTTGGACATCAATATGCCCATCATGGACGGATGGACATTTTTGCAGGAGCTGGAAAACCATGCCATTTTGCCCGAGGTAAAAGTTGCCATCCTTACCTCGTCGGTGGACGGACTGGATAAGGAAAAGGCAAAAAAGAGCAATAAGGTCTTTAAATATTTGGAAAAGCCCCTACGGGAAGATACCATGAACCGTGTTAAAATGGATCCGCAGTTCATCCATTTTTTTGATGCCGACATCATGGGGGCCACTTCCGAAGGTTAAAGGGTATCCGCGGATCTGTTCCTACCGTTCCACAAATGCGGCTTAAACATTTTATAACGATCAAATAACACATATTTATTTACTATTTGTAAAATAAGGGTGAATTTTGTTTACTATATTTAGTATTTGTAAACTGCCCAAGCGTCAGCGTGCAATAGCGAAAAAAACCATAAAACATGCGACGCATGCCCTCCCCCGGAGGGCGGGCCCGGAGCCTAACACAAATCTCACTTGGTGAGGAACTAATCCATAAGGGAGCTTGAAAATAGCCAAAAAAGACATTGCCTTTCTCTTGTACGGTGCCTTCGCTTCCTTCGGCACCTATTTTTGTATGTACGCCTTTCGAAAACCCTTTACGGTGGCCACGTTTGGGGACTTTTTCTTTTGGGGCATGGATTATAAGATCATCCTGATCATTGCCCAGGTACTTGGGTATATGCTTTCCAAATTTCTGGGCATCCGGATCATCTCCGAACTAAAACCCCGACAACGTATTTTTTGGCTATTGGGAATGATCGTGCTGGCCGAGGCCAGCCTGGTACTTTTCGCCTTGGTGCCCCCGCCCTATAATTTCATCTTTATGTTTTTGAACGGGCTCCCGTTGGGGCTGGTATGGGGCATCGTCTTTTCCTATCTGGAAGGGCGCAAATTTACGGAAATCCTGGGGGTGGCCCTTTGTTCCAGTTTTATACTTTCCAGTGGGGTGGTAAAATCGGTAGGGCTCTTGGTCATGGACCAAGGGAACGTCTCCCAATTTTGGATGCCCGCTGCAACGGGAGCGCTCTTTATGGTTCCCTTTGCCATTTTTGCCCTGCTCCTTAACAAAATCCAACCGCCCACCGCCGAAGATAGGTTCCTACGAACGGAAAGGAGCCCCATGACGGGAACGGACCGTAAAAAGGTACTCCGATCTTTTTTGTTCCCCTTGGTGATCCTCGTGTTCTTTTATACCTTCCTTACCGCATTGCGCGATTTTAGGGACAATTTTTCGAGGGAGATATGGGATTCGGTCGGGTTTGAGGGGGACGCTTCCATCTTTACCCTTTCCGAGATCCCCATAGCCATTTTGGTGCTGGTATCCATTGCCCTGTTGGGATTTATAAAGAACAATTACCGCGCATTCGTATCCTATCACTACCTGCTTATTTTGGGCGCTGCGGCGATCGGGCTTTCCACCCTCTTTTTTCAAATGGGGGCAATGGCGCCCGTTCCGTGGATGATCGGGGTGGGTTTTGGACTCTATATCTGTTATGTGCCCTTTAACTGTATTTTTTTCGATAGGATGATCGCCACCTTCAGGATCAAGGGCAATGCGGGGTACCTGATCTATGTGGCGGATTCCTTTGGGTATTTTGGCAGTATGGCGGTACTGTTGTACAAGAATTTTGGACAGAGCGAGCTGTCCTGGCTCCGTTTTTTTATGAACAGCACCTATTTGATCGCCATTTTGGGAACCGTAATATCCATTGTTTCCCTTATCCACTTTAAGCGCAAGTACAAAAGGGAAAATGAAAATTCACCAATGGCCATAGGTGCAACAGAAGGGCCCACTGTTTTGTAAAATGAAATTTTTTTGATGTGACAAAATATGATTTGATCGTTGTTGGAGGGGGCGTACTTGGCACCTTTCACGCTTACCATGCCGGAAAATTGGGCCTAAAGGTAGCTGTAATGGAAAAAAACCGTTCCCCCCAAGGGGCCACCGTGCGCAATTTTGGGCAGGTGGTCCCCTCGGGCATGAACAGTAAATGGCAGGAGTACGGGCGGGAAAGCCTCAGGATCTATAAGGATATCCAATCCCGGTCGGACATTTCCCTGCGGCAGGAGGGATCTGTCTACCTGGCCTCCAACGAGGAGGAAGTACAGCTATTGGAGGAACTGGAAGCCATAAACAGGACCAATGGATATGCCTCCATGTTGTTGACCAAGCGGGAATGCCTACAGCGGTACGACGGGTTACGGGAAGATTATGTAAAGGCCGGACTTTTCTTTCCCGAAGAGGTGACCGTGGAACCGCTGAAAATGATCAATAAGCTGCACGACCTTATGAAGCGGGAGGGAACCGATTTCTTTTTCGATACCCATATCGTGGAATGTGAGGCCCTGGTGAACGGGGTGGTACTTTCCTCTTCAATGGGCACCACTTTTATGGCCGAAAAGGCGATCATCTGCAATGGGAGCGATTTTCAGGCCTTGTACCCACGCCTCTTTAAGGAAAGCGACCTGATCGTTTCCAAATTGCAGATGATGGCCACCAAAAGACAGCCAAACTACCGATTGCCCGGGTCCATATTAACGGGCCTTTCCATAAGGCGGTACGAGGCCTTTTCCGAATGTGCTTCCTACACGGCCATAAAGGAAAGGGAGGACAAAGATGGCATGGAGAAAAAATGGGGGGTGCACATCCTTTTTAAACAAGCGATGGACGGCTCGGTCATCTTGGGGGATTCCCATGAATATGCGACGGTGGAAAGGATGGATACCTTAGGGTTCGACCTGAAGATGGAAATAGATAATTTCATAGTCAGGGAGGCAAAAAAAATTATGGATCTTCCCAGTTATAAGATAAAATACAGATGGTCCGGAACGTATTCCCAATGCAGGACGGCCGATATTTATAGGCAGACCATAGATCACAATATTCATATTGTGACGGGCATAGGGGGCAAGGGAATGACCGGAAGTGCCGGTTTTTCAAAGGAAAATATAGACAAGATATACAACAGATGAGCGAGCTTATAATAGAATTGGCCGTATTCGATATGGCAGGGACCACCGTTGACGAGAAAAACGTGGTCTACAAAACCTTGCAAAAAGCCATTAATGAAAAGGGATATGGGCTGTCCCTTGATTTTGTACTGGAACACGGGGCGGGAAAGGAAAAACACCAGGCCATCAAGGACATTCTGGAAAGGCATACCGGAAAGTCGGACCCCGAATTGGCAGGGACCATTTTTACGGAATTTCAAGGGATGTTAAAGCAGGCCTACGCCGAACTATCGGTGGGTACCTATGTTGGGGTGGAAGACCTTATGGACGCCCTACGAATGGGGGGCGTGAAAATCGCCCTTAACACCGGGTACGATACGAAAACGGCCCAACTGCTGCTGGATAGGATGAAGTGGACCATTGGACTGCAGTACGATGCCCTGATCACGGCCGACGACGTGGAAAAGGGAAGGCCTGCGCCCGACATGATCCTCAAGGCCATGGAAATACTACAGATAAACGATCCGTCCAAAGTACTGAAGGTGGGGGATTCCATTATCGATATCGAGGAAGGGAAAAACCTGCCCTGCGGTATGACGGTGGGCGTTACCACGGGGGCCCATACCCGGAAACAGTTGGCATCGGCAGGGCCGACCTTCGTACTCGACTCCCTATGGAGCTTACGGGATATCCTGTTGCCGTAGCATGTCCGTAGATCATACGAAGAAGTACAGCACCAGCATTTTTGAGGGAACATTGCTCCTATTAATGGGGACATGCGGAATCCTGCCATCAAAAAAAAGGGAATCCCCTTCCCTTAACAGTACTTCCTCTGACCCTATGACATAGTAACATTCCCCAGTGAGGATATACTTGAACTCAAAGGCATCGGTGGTCACCTTTTCCCGTTTGGAATGGGGCGCCACCTCCAACAGCACCGCTTCAAAGCCCAAGGAGGAGAGCTGTTTCCCGAAAATATAGTTATAGGAGAACCCTACGGCCTCGTCCTCCTTTTCGATGGGGGCATTTTCCTCTTTTCGCGCCACCATGAAAGCCGCCCCATTGGACTGGGGCATTCCCTTGAAGAAATCGGTCACCTCAATTTCCAAGGCACCGATCAGTTTTAGCAATACGGGCAGGGAGGGCATGGTCCTCCCGTTCTCTATGCGGGAGATCAGACCACTGGTGACCCCGGCCTTTTGGGCAACATCGCTCAATGTCCAACTGCCCGTTTTGCGAATTTCCTTGATACGTTTTCCTATTCCAATAAGATAGTCTTCCATAATCCATTATTTCGGGTGCAGGGATACCCATTAGAGCGCATATGCCACACCTTACGTTGTTAAAAAGATACGGATTTTTAATATACAAAGCCCAAAAGTAGGAAAATATGACGTACCGTGAGAATACATTCATTTTTTTACTATTTGTAAATAAACTGCGTAACCTTTTGTTAACCTTTTTAATAATTAGATTGCAATCATTTAATATAAATAGCCATTTACTTTAACCTCTCCAAAGGATATTTGTTTCGTAGAAATTAACCAAATTTTACAAATACGAAAAATGGAGAAAACAAGAATTGTGTTGGTACTGGCATTGTTTGCCTGTATCTTAGGCCATTCCCAAGGTTTTTTTACGGGAAGGGTGTTGGACGAGAACAATGTGCCCCTACCAGGGGCCTCTGTGGTGATCAAGGGTAGTTCAACCGGTGTCGCCACCGATTTTGACGGGAACTATCGGATAGCATTGGCCACTGGAAACGAAATTTTGACGGTGTCCTATATAGGATACCTTCCCGGGGAAATAAACACTGCCGGCAAGATGGAAGCGGATATCGTGCTATTGCCGGATTCCCAAAAATTGGACGAGGTGGTCGTTACCGCCCTGGGCATCAAAAGGGAAAAGAAATCCCTAGGATATGCGTCGCAGGAACTGGATTCGGAGGAAGTTTCCTCTGCAAGGGAGCCCAACCTGCTGAACGGTATCTCCGGAAAAGTAGCGGGCCTACAGATCACCAACAGCCCCTCCGGACTTGGTGGCTCGGCCAGGGTCTCCATCCGTGGGGACGCTTCCCTTAACATCAATGGAAACTCTCCCTTGTTCATCGTGGACGGTACGCCGATCAGCAATGAAATAGTGGGCTCTTCCGGTGCCGGTACACAGGACGCCGATTATGGCAATGGGGCCGCGGAAATAAACCCACAGGACATCGAATCCATCAACGTATTGAAAGGACCCGCCGCCGCCGCACTTTACGGGGCAAGGGCGGCCAATGGGGCCATCATCATTACCACCAAAAAAGGAAAATCGGCCAGTGGAAAACTGGGGATTTCCATAAATACAGGGGTGACGGTGGAGAACGTACTGTTATTGCCCGACTGGCAAAATGAATACGGACAGGGAAACAACCAGCAGTTTGCCTTTGTGGACGGAAACGGTAGCGGTATTGCCGACGGTGTGGATGAAAGTTGGGGCCCTAGATTGGATATAGGATTGATGATCCCACAGTTCGATTCCCCACGTGAGGACGGGACCAGGGGCGGCGATTATTTGATCAGCGATTCCCCCATCATAGCCACTCCATGGGTGTCACAACCGGACAACACCAAGGATTTCTTCAATACGGGATATACCAAGACCAACAGTATCTCCATTTCCAAGGCCGGCGATATGGGCAGTATGCGGTTCAGCTATCAGAACCTGGACCAAGAGGGGATCGTACCCAATACGGACCTGACCAGGAACAGCTTTAATTTTAACGGGGCACTGAACCTTACGGATAAATTCACCATAAACACGAACATCAATTATATAAAGACCGATAGTGGCAACAGGCCCAGCCTCAGTTATGGAACCGAAAGTATCATGTACCTCTTCATCTGGTACGGAAGACAATTGAACACCAATAACCTGCGGGATTACTGGATGCCGGGAAGGGAAGGGGAACAACAGTTCAACTACAACTACAACTACCACGACAACCCTTTCTTCAATGTCTATGAAAACACCAATTCACAGGATAAGGATCGGATCTATGGCAATGTGAGCGCCAATTACAAGATCAACGAACATTGGAACCTGATGCTCCGTACCGGTAGGGATTTCTATAGGGACCTCAGGGCCAAAAAACGTGCCTTTAGTACCCAACGGTTTCCCTTGGGGTACTATAGGGAGGATGACGTATTCTTTGAGGAGTCCAACACCGATTTCCTGGCGTCCTATGATAAGACCTTCAATGACAAATGGAACTTCAACTTCTCGGTGGGCGGCAACCAGTTCAGACAAAGACAGGACTATACGCAGACAGTGGCCCCACAGCTTATCAATCCTGGGATCTATTCCTTCAACAATACAAGGAGACCTTTGGAAGTGAGCACGAACAATGAACAGAAAAGGATCAACAGTCTTTACGGTTTTGCCAGGTTTGCCTATGACGACAAACTCTTCTTGGACATTACGGGAAGGAACGACTGGTCCAGTACCCTGCCCACTGACAACAACTCCTATTTTTATCCCTCCGCAACCTTGAGCGCGATAGCAAGCGATATCTTCAGCTTACCGGAATTTGTGTCCTTTGCCAAGATCAGGGCCGCCTATGCCGAAGTGGGCAACGATACGGATCCCTACAAACTTTCCAGTTTTTATGTGAACGAATCCCCTTTTGGCGACAATCCCATCTTAACGGAGTCTTCCCTGATCCCGAATGCCGAACTGAAACCGGAGATTACATCTTCCTATGAATTTGGAGTGGACTTACGGTTTTTCCAAAGCCGGGTGAACTTGGACGCCACTTATTACAGCGGTACCACCAAAAACCAGATCATACCCATCAGTACCGATATTTCCAGTGGGTACACCAGTAAGTTGATCAATGCCGGGGAGGTAAGGAACTATGGTTTTGAGGCCATAGCGAATTTCATTCCCGTACGTACCGATAATTTCAGTTGGAACGCCACTTTTAACTTTTCTACCAATAAAAGTGAGGTCACCGACCTTGGCGGGGTGGATTATACGCTGACGGAGCGGAACGGTGCCTTTATACAGGCCCGGGAAGGCGGCTCCATCAGCGCCATTTATGGCCGTGGCTTCCAAAGGGTGGAAGATAGGGACAGCGAGTTCTTTGGCCAGATGATATTCGATACCCAGGGAATACCCCTGAGGACCAATGACCTGGTCTATCAGGGCGACTATGCCCCCGATTATACCTTGGGCCTTCAGAACACCTTTAAGTACAAGGCCTTTGATCTTGGATTCCTTTTGGATACCAGGCAGGGAGGTACCGTGGTCTCGTTCACCAAGACCATTGGTTCCACATCCGGACAGTTAAAGGAAACCTTGGTGGGCAGGGAAACGGGCATTGTTGGGGAAGGAGTGGTACAGACGGCCCCAGGGGTCTTTATCCCCAATACCGTAAACGTGGATGCCAGGACCTATAACAACCGCTATTATGAAAGGGACAACGTGGAAGCGGCCAAATATGATGCCTCCTACACCAAATTAAGGGAGGTGACATTGGGCTATACGCTGCCCCAAAGGTTTGTAAGCAAACTGCCCATAAGCAGCGCAAGGTTTTCCATCACGGGTAGAAACTTGGTGTTGTGGACGGACAACCCCCATTTTGATCCGGAAACGGTCGCCATTTCAGGTGGTACCCTACAACCTGGTATAGAAAACATGTCCTACCCCAGTACAAGGACCTTCACATTTAATTTAAAAGTAGATTTTTAAGCCAGATACCATGAAAAAAACAGATACCATAAAAACCCTTTTCGCCTTTGCAACGATCTTGCTGACCGCCTTGGGCTGTACGGACGATTTTGAGGAGATAAACACCAATCCAAATTATACCGAAAATGCCGGTCCCAATTTGTTGTTGCCGGGCGTTCTGAGACAAATGGCCTACAATTGGGGCAATCAGGGGTGGGAAGAAGGCTTTACGGTGACGCAATATGCCTCCCGTTTGCAGTTTACCTCAGGAGACAGGTACAACTGGTCGCCCACGGGAAATCCGTACGACGATGCCTATGATGCCCTTAGGGATGTTGAAAACATCATCAGGGGAACCAAAGAAAATGCGGATCAACAAAATTATTACGGAGTGGCCCTGATCGTCAAGTCATGGATCTATTCCTATCTTACCGATGCGTATGGGGATGTTCCCTATACCGATGCCGCCAAAGGGCTGAGCGAGGATAATATTACCCCTGCCTTTACCGAACAAAGTGTCATTTATGATGGACTTTTGGCGGATCTCAAACTTGGCAGCGACCTGCTTGCGGGAACAAGCAATATTTCCGGTGATATCCTCTATGGCGGCGATGTGCAAAAATGGAGAAAGTTTGCCAATTCCCTCCGTTTGCGATTGGCCATGCGGATTTCGGATGTGGACAATGCCAAGGCAGTTGCGGTCATGACCGAAATAACGAACGACCCGGCCGGGAATCCCATATTTGCCGGAAATGCGGATGCGGCCGTTATGCAGTGGAACTCCGATAACCCACAGCCCAAATACGATACACGGTCTGGAAGTTTTGATGAGGTGCGTTTGAGCACTACCCTGGAAACACGGTTAAAGGATCTGGGAGACAGGCGTTTGGTCGTCTTCGCTCAGCCTACCAGTGATTCTGAAGAAGGAATTTACTCGGACAATTTTGACGATTATGTGGGCATGCCGAACGGGTTGGACGACGAAGCCGCCCTAGGGTACAGTCCATCGGGAGATCCGGAAAAATCGGGTTCCAATTTTATATCCCGATTGGGCATCCTGCTTTCCTGTAGGGCCTGTAATGTGGAACTGGCCTCGGCCACCGCTTCGCAGACCATAATCATGAGCTACTCCGAACTGCTGTTCATTTTGGCCGAGGCCAGGGAAAGGGGATTTATAACTTCGGGCGATGCCGCAACATTTTATGCAAACGGCATCCGGGCCTCTTTTGAATATTATACGGAAAGGGCCATAGCGGGCGGATGGTCCGAAATTGCCACCGATATAGGAAGTGCCGATCTGGACGCCTATTTGGCCCAGGCGGCCGTGGCGTATACCGGATCGACGACCGAAAAATTGGAAAAGGTGGCCATGCAAAAGTGGATCTCCCTTTTCTATACGGGCTTTGAGGCTTGGTCCGATTGGAGACGTACCGGTATGCCAGAGGTCATTCCCGGTCCGGATGTGGCCAATAACGGTAGGGTTCCCGTGCGGTTCCAATATCCAAACTCCGTAAAATCGACCAATAATGCCAATTACGAGGCCGCAGTGCAAAATATGGGCCCCGATGAGATAAGCACGCGCCTTTGGTGGGATGTAACGGATAACGATTAGTCTTGGTTAAGATGAAACACATACCAATTTTGTTCACGGCCATAGGGGTGTTCTCCCTATGGTCTTGTGTTATGGAGAAGCCCGAACCCGCCGTAAGGGCCAAACATGTAGTGGTGATCGGATTTGACGGCCTTAGTCCCGATGGAATACGGAACGCCCTGACCCCCAATTTTGATTCGATCATGTCCGAAGGGGCATGGACATTGAACGCCCGGGCCGTAATGCCCAGCAGTTCCAGTCCCAATTGGGCCTCCATGATCATGGGGGCGGGGCCGGAACAGCACGGGATCACCTCCAATAGCTGGGAGAAGAACAATTTGGTACTGCCCACGGTGGCCCAGAGCGAGGACCATCTGTTCCCTTCCATTTTTCACCTGGTGGATACGCAAATGGAAAATGCCGAGATCGGTGCCATTTACCATTGGACGGGATTTGGTCGACTCTTTGAAAAAAGTGCGGTAGATTACGGTATAAGCCCTGCCACGGAAGAGGAGACCGCCAGTTTGGCGAGTGCCTATATAAAGGAAAAGAAGCCCACCTTTACCTTTGTCCATTTTGACCATGTGGACCATGCCGGACATGAATATGGACATGGAAGCAAGGAATATTACCGTTCCGTAGAAAAGGCCGATGCCCTTTTGGGTATCCTCATGGACGCCATCCAAACCGCCGGAATTGCCCAAGAGACCGTGGTGATCATCAGTGCCGATCACGGGGGCGTCGGTTTGGGACATGGGGGCGAGTCATTGAAGGAAATGGAAATTCCCTTTATCGTATGGGGAAAAGGGATCAAAAAGAACCATTCCCTTACCCATCCCGTTTATCAGTACGACAATGCGGCAACAGTGGCCTTTGCCCTGGGCCTACAACAGCCCATGGCCTGGATAGGCAGGCCCGTAAAGAATGCCTTTGAAGGGTTTTCGGGAACCGATGCCTATCCCACCGTCGTACGATTAAAGAAACCCTTGATCTTGCCAGGGGCAGAGCTCGATAAAAAAGCAGGGGGACTGTTCGATGGAACTACCGAGGTGGCCATTGAGAACCCCAATGATAGGGGATCTGTGAAATACACGCTTGATGGCAGCATCCCCCTGAAAACGTCCCCTGACTATACCGCTCCCATACCCATCACCACCAATACGGTGGTAAAAAGTGCCATTTTCGTGGATGGCAGTATTCGCAGTACCGTAAACGAAGCCTTTTTTAGGATCAAAAACAGCAGCGATCTGCCCGCGGTTTCCTATGAGGTGTTCTACTTGGACGGACTTACGGAGCTTCCTTCCCTTACCGGCAAAACGCCCGCGTCCGTAGGGAAAATGTTCGAGATTACGAGCGACGGCCTGAACGAAAGGATAAAAAGCAATACGGTAGTCCGCTTTACCACCAATTTAGTTGTGGATAGGGAGGATACCTATACTTTTTATACCCGTTCCGACGATGGCAGCAAGTTGTACATAGATGGAAAGGAAGTGGTGGACAACGACGGCGACCATGGGGTGAAGGAGAACGATGGCAGCCTTTCCCTCCAGCCTGGTTACCATTCCTTGGAAGTACTGTGGTTCAATGGCGGGGGAGGCGGTTGGTTGGATGTCTATTACCAAAGTGGCACCCTGCCCAAACAGATCTTGTCCAGCAATATCCTAAAAGCCAATTGACATGGTAGTCCAAAAAAGGATGCTCCTGTACGGTTTTTTGGTCTTGCAGTCCATCTCCGCCCAGCAGCCGAAAACAACCTTGGCCCCCTGGGAGGAGGGAATGATGGATATACACCACATCAATACCGGCCGTGGGGATGCCACCTTCCTTATCTTTCCCGATGCCACCACCCTGTTGATCGATGCGGGGGATATGTCGGAGACACATGCGCGGACCCTTTCCGCCAGAAATGCGCCCCAACGGCCCAATGCTTCCCGAACCGCTCCCCAATGGATAGCGGACTATATAACCCAGTTCCATCCCAAAAAAGACAAGGGGCTGGACTATGCCCTTATAACCCATTACCATGATGACCATTTTGGGGAGTGGGACCCGAACCGAAAAGTGCATCCACAGGGGAACTATGCCCTTACCGGAATCATGGAAGTGGGAAGCCTGCTGCCCATAGGGAAGCTGCTGGATCGGGGCCATGTGTACCCCATAGACCTGAAAAGTGCTGCCGCACGGGCGCATTTAAAAAATGATGCCTACCATCCGTTGCCCACATTGGAGTCCTATTGGAAATTTGTGCAATATCAACAGGACGCAAACGGTCTGTTGCACGAAACCTTGGTGGCCGGGGCGGACGATCAGATAAAATTGGTGCATGCCAAAGGAACCTATCCAAATTTCAATATAAGGAACATAGCGGTAAACGGAAATATCTGGACGGGCGAAAAGAATGCTTATTTTAGTATTTTTAAGGACGGTGACGATCCTGGCGAAAATCAGCTGAGCACGGCCATTAAAATTTCGTACGGTACGTTCGATTATTTTACGGGCGGGGACATAAGTGGAATCGATCCCTTTGGCGGCACCGATGTGGATGCAGTGGAATCGCAACTTGCCCCTGTGGTGGGACCTGTGGATGTGGCCACCCTAAACCATCACGGAAACAGGGATTCGCAAAATGCTTTTTACGTGCGCACCATAAGGCCCCGGATATGGATACAGCAAAATTGGTCTTCGGACCATCCCGGGGAAGAAGTATTGAGGAGGATCACGTCCCAAAAATTATATCCAGGGGAGCGCGATCTTTTTTCCACCGAAATGTTAGCGGCCAACAAAGAGGTGATCGGGGAAAAGCTGGAACAGTACAATAGTTGGAACGGACATATTTTGGTAAGGGTATACCCATCGGGAGATCGGTACGAAATCCATATCCTGAACGACCGGAACAAAGAAAGGGAGGTCCTTGCCAAGTTTGGGCCCTATAGCTCAAGATGATATTATGAACGAAAACAAAAAAACGGAAGGGGATATCAATGACAGTCCCGCCAGGGAGCAGTGGTTGGCCACCGAAATAAGTGAGGGCACAAGGGAACTCTTAAATAAGGATGCCCGCTTTTTTCTGCACCAGTCCATGTCCACACCCTGTTTGGACGTTCTGCAGGGGGCCGAAGGAGCCAGTTTTGAGAACATCAATGGTAAAAAATACCTGGATTTCCATGGCAATAATGTCCATCAGGTGGGGTATGCCAATCCCATGGTGGTGGAGGCCCTAATGGCTCAATTAAAGACCTTGCCCTTTTCCCCAAGAAGATATACCAACCTGCCGGCCATCGACTTTGCGGAAAAACTGGCTTCCCTGGCCCCATCGGACCTCAACAGGGTATTGCTGACGCCCAATGGAAGTTCGGCGATCGGCATCGCCCTGAAATTGGCCAGGGCGGTCACCGGAAAATACAAGGTAGTGTCCTTTTGGGATTCCTTTCACGGGGCCTCCCTGGATGCCATAGGGGTAGGAGGGGAGGCCGTATTCAGGGAATATATGGGCCCCCTTATGCCCGGAGTGGAAAGGATCCCGCCCCCAGTTGACTATAGGGGCATTTTTGAGGACGATGGTGACAAATGCCTGGAATACTTGGAATATGTGTTTTCCAAGGAAGGGGACATAGGAGCCTTTATTGCCGAAACCGTTCGCAATACCGACGTGCAGCTGCCTTCCAAACGATTTTGGAAAAAAGCGCGGAAGCTCTGTACCCACTATGGGGTCCTGTTGATCTTGGACGAGATCCCCATCGCCATGGGCAGGACGGGCAGGATGTTCGCTTTTGAACATTATAAGATAGAACCTGATATCCTTTGTTTGGGCAAGGGCCTTGGGGGCGGGATCTTTCCACAGGCCGCCATCATCACCAGGGACCGTTACAATACCTTTGCCGATATTTCCCTCGGCCATTATACCCATGAAAAGAGTCCCCTGGGTGCAGCGGCCGGCCTTGCCACCATACAGTATATAGAAGGGGAAAACCTATTGAAAAAGGTGAAATCGGACGCGACCTACCTAAAATCCTCCCTTAAGGCGTTGCAATTGAAATATCCCATCATTGGCGATGTAAGGGGCAGGGGCCTATTATGGGGATTGGAACTGGTACGCGATAGGAATACCAAAGAAAAAGCGACAGGGGAAGCCGAACAGATAATGTACCAGTGTTTAAAAAGGGGCCTTAGTTTCAAGATATCCGCCGGGAACGTGATACAGCTCTCCCCGGCACTTACGATCAGCAGAAAGGAATTGGATCGGGCGCTGAACATTTTGGACGAAAGTTTGGAAGCGGTGCCCATTAAGAGCGGATCCTAAAAACGAATACAACTGAACAACGGCCTAAAGATCATATAAAATGAGATCAAGATACTTTATTATACCGCTTATAGGGTTGATTTGCCTATCCGCGTTCGGACAACAGGACACCCCCACCTTTTTGGTGGGGCCCTACCTACAGGATGCCACGCCCACCTCCATTAAGATCATGTGGGAAACCTCCTCTGGGGAGGAGTCGGTGGTGGAATGGGGACCTACCGTTCATTTGGGAAAAAAGAGCAAGGGGACTGCCGAGGGCATCAACTATGGGGAGTCCAGGGTACACGAAGTTGGATTGGAGGGATTGCAACGTTTTACCGACTACCACTACAGGGTGCGCACGGGAAAGTTGGTGTCCGATATCCATCAATTCAAGACCCCACCTTTTGCGGAAGATGACAGATCCTTCAATTTGGTGGCCATGAGCGATATGCAAAAAGACCACAATAGGCCCGATCAGTTTTCGGAAGTGGTCCAGAACGGGATTTTGGATTATCTGGAGAAGGAATATGACGGGAAGTTATCGGACAATCTGGCGTTGGTCATGGTTCCCGGCGATCTGGTGGCCACCGGATCGGATTATTTACAATGGCAAAACGATTTTTTTGGACCTGCGGAAAAATTACTGTCGTCCGTGCCGGTATATCCCGTTCTGGGAAACCATGAACAGAATTCCCTTTACTATTTTAAATATTTCAGTCTTCCGGAAAATGGCGATCCCGCCTACGCCGAACATTGGTGGTACAAGGACTATGGTAATACACGGATCATAGGCCTTAACTCGAACGATGGGTACCGCAACAGTAAATACCAGTACGAATGGCTAAAAAAAGTGTTGGAGGAAACCGCTTCCAACGGGGACATCGATTTTGTCTTTGCCCAATTGCACCATCCCTTTAAATCGGAACTGTGGATTCCCGGGGAAGAGGAATTTACGGGAAAGGTGGTAGGCCTATTGGAGGAATTTTCCACCAAAACAGGAAAGCCCAGCATCCATTTTTTCGGTCATACCCATGGTTATTCAAGGGGGCAGTCGCAAGATCATAAACACCTATGGGTAAATGTGGCCTCTGCGGGCGGTGCCCTGGACAATTGGGGCGAATTTGAGGGAAGGGATTACGACGAATTTACCGTTACCCAGGACGAATACGGTTTTGTGATGGTGGAAGTGGACGGCAGTAGGGACGATCCCAAATTTACCGTAAAGCGAATCAGTAGGGGCAATGCAGATTTTCCGAAGGACAACGAGCTTACCGATAGCATTACCATTTACAAAAACGTGCACAGGCCCGAGACTCCCGAACCGATCTCCCCTTCGGATGGTACCGTTGAGGTGACCGGGGCCCTGTTAAAAGCGGGACCTTTTAAAAGCACTTTTTCCGATGCCCTACATGCCGCTTCCCATTGGCAGGTGGCCACGGACAGCAGTTTCGCCAAGCTGGAATACGACCGATGGAAACAGCACGAAAACTGGTACTACATGGAAGACAGGCAGAAAAACGATGACCTAACGGATGAAATGACAGAGCGGCTATCGCCCGGAACCAACTATTACTGGAGGGTCAGGTATAGAGATCAACATTTAAACTGGAGCGACTGGTCGCCCGTACAAACCTTTAAAACCAAATAACGATGAAAAAAGTAGTTTTGGGCTGTGTCCTGGCGGTTACCGCCGTGTCCATGGCAATGGCCCAGCAACCGAGCCCTAAAATTGTGATCATTACCTTGGACGGACTGCGTTGGCAGGAGGTCTTTTCCGGTGCCGACCCTTTATTGGTGGCCCATACGGAATATGTGGGCGATACCACCCATTTAAAATCCCTTTTCTGGAACGACGATCTAAAGGAAAGACGGGAATCCCTCATGCCCTTTTTTTGGAAGGAAGTGCCAAAAATGGGTCAAATGCACGGCAATAGGACTTTGGGAAGCAAGGTAGACCTTACCAACAAAATGTGGTTTTCCTATCCCGGCTATAATGAGATCTTAACGGGGAGGGCCGACGATACAAGGATCAACAGCAACGATAAAATAAACAACCCCAACAAGACCATTTTGGAACAGATAGACCAACTTCCCCAATTCCGTGGCAAAGTGGCCGCATTCGGAAGTTGGGATGTCTTTCCCTATATCATCAACGCGGAACGGTCACAAATACCCGTAAATGCTGGTTTTGGTACGGCAAAGGGACCGGGCCTTACGGAAAGGGAGGAATTTTTGAACGAGCTGCAGCCCCAAGTACCCAGTCCGTGGGGAACGGTGCGATTGGATGCCTTTACCCACCATTATGCCTTAGAATACATGAAAAGGGAACATCCCGAACTCATTTATATCTCATATGGGGAGACCGATGATTTTGCCCATGACGGGGATTATCAGGCCTATTTGACCTCCGCCCATAACACGGACACCTTGATCGGGGACCTGTGGAAATTTACCCAAGAAGATGCCTTTTACCGGGACAACACCCTTTTTGTGATCACTACCGACCATGGAAGGGGTACCGAACCTTTAGAGACCTGGAGGCACCACGGGAATCAGGTAAAGGGGGCAGGTGAGGTATGGCTTCTTGTCTTTGGAAAAGGAGTGGCCGCTCTGGGAGAAGTGGAAAAAGAGGAACAATTGTACAGCAACCAAATTGCGCCCACCATTCTAAAAGCACTGGATCTTCCCATCAACAAAGAAATGCCAGGAAAGCCCTTGCCATTGGATACGAAGCAATAGGGCAATCCTTTTATTTTAAAGCCCCTGTCTTTCGCAGGGGCTTTTTATATTCCGATATGCCGTATCCAATTGGATGAATTTTCGTATTTTGGTAACAGTTAGCGCCAACCAAACCAATAGTACCATGACCAAAAAAATCCTGATCGCCCTAATCGTTGTATTGATCGGTATACAGTTCATTAGGCCGGAAAAGAACCTTTCCGATGACAATACCTATGGACTGGCCACTGTCCATAAAGTGCCCGTGAAGGTGGACCACCTCCTAAAAGTAGCCTGTAACGACTGCCATTCCAATAAAACGGAATATCCTTGGTACGCAGAGGTGCAACCAGTGGCCTGGTGGTTGGCGGACCATGTGGAAGATGGGAAGCGCCACCTGAACTTCTCCACTTTTACGAAACTTCCCATTGCCATTCAGAACCATAAATTCGAAGAGGTGGTGGAAATGGTGGAAGAACGTGAAATGCCCTTGGATTCCTACACCTACCTTGGACTTCACCCAGGTGCGGACCTTAGCGATGACGAACGCAGGATGTTGATCCAATGGGCCAATGCACAAATGGACCTGTTAAAATCCACGTACCCCGCAGACAGCCTTGTGCTGAAAAGGAGAAGGCCACCATCCACCACCAAATAAAGGCGGAAATACCTAAACCTTTACCAACTTCCACTTTCCCCTTTTGAACAGGACCATCCCGATAACGGCAATCAGCACCTCTGCCATGGTAATGGCGACAAAGACCCCAACGGGACCCGCTTTAAACGTGATGGCGACCAAATATGCAAAGGGCAGTTGGAACAACCAGAAACATACAAAGTTGATATAGGTTGGTGTTCTGGTATCCCCGGCACCGTTAAAGGACTGGATCACTACCATGCCATAGCCATAGAAAATATATCCAGCGGCGATGATCCGAAGACAAAGGCTTCCGTTCCGTACCACCTCTTCCGCCGTGCTGAACAGCTTTATGATCTCGGGCGCAAATAAGAGATAGACTA
Organism: uncultured Sediminicola sp.; assembly: GCA_963974715.1. Lineage (GTDB taxonomy): Bacteria > Bacteroidota > Bacteroidia > Flavobacteriales > Flavobacteriaceae > Sediminicola. The sequence continues at coordinate 348,849 of CAXBDK010000003.1, read as the reverse complement.
CGGATACGAGTCCCATAAAGTAGGCATTGTACTTTCCCGTGACCCATACCGATCGCTCCGCCCGATCCGGTCGTTCGGCACCCAAATTCTGGCCTACCAAGGTTGCCGCGGCATTGCTCATGCCCCATGCGGGCATCAAGGTGAACATCATTACCCTAATGGCAATGGTATACCCCGCAAGGACCTCGCTTCCAAACTCGCTCATGATGCGCATCAAGAACACCCAGCTGGAGGTCCCGATCAAAAATTGTCCGATTCCCCCAAGCGATATTTTTATAAGGTTCCACATGACGCCTATCCGCAATACCATATCCCGGAGGCCGATTTTTATTTTGCTGTAGCCAAAGAAAAGGATGCCCAATTGGAAAAGCACTGCGGTACCCCGGCCAATATTGGTGGCAATGGCGGCACCGGCCACCCCATAAGCGGGAATGGGCCCAAACCCAAAGATGAACATGGGGTCCAGGATAATGTTGAGCCCGTTGGAAAGGATCAATGTCCACATGGCCACCGAGGCATTTCCCGCGCCCCGGAACACGGCATTGATCAGAAAGAGCAGTACCACGGTGATATTACCGCCCAAAAGAATCTGGGTATAGCCGTAGCCTTCGGCGATCAGGTCCGGTTCGGCCCCCATCAGTGCCAAGATATCCTTGGCGTATAGGGTCCCTATGATACCTATGATCACAGAAACCAAGGAGCCCAGCATAATGACCTGTACGGCGGCTTGGGAGGCCCCGATGATATCCTTGGCCCCCACCCTGCGCGCGACCACTGCCGTAGCGGCCATACTGAGGCCGATGGCCACCGCATAGACCAAGGTGATGACCGATTCGGTAAGGCCGATGGTGGCCACGGCGTTTACGCTCACCCTGGAAACATACATAATATCCACCAGGGCAAAAATAGATTCCATGAGCATTTCCAAGATCATGGGAATGGATAACATAAAAATGGCGCGCCGGATACTACCGGAGGTAAATTCCTGTTCCTTCCCGGAAATGGCATGTTTAAAATATACGAAAAGCTGTTTGGGAGTTAGATCTTTGTTCGACATATGATCGATTTTATATACATTGATGAATTACAGCTATTTGGAGTTTAGCTGCTGTAGTGCCGTCATTGGACATGACGGATGTCGGAAGTCAACTTAATCAATCATAATGCTGCAAATATGCCATATTTTTTTGGAATTTTTAAAGGAAGGGCCCTTTTTTTGATGGCTTATAGGAGATGGCACCATACTATCGGTACCCAGTGGAACGGGACGATTATGAGCGGCTACCGAAAGAGTATCAGGAGGGCTCCCAATGCCGTAAAGGCCAAGATCATTTTCCGGTAAAAATCATCCTTTATGATCTTTACCAATCGGATGCCCACGAAGGTGCCGATGACCAATCCGGGCAATAATTTTAGATCTATGAGCAGGGTTTCGGGCGTAATGGTTCCCCAAACGAAATAATGCAGGGGAAGTTTGAAGATGTTCACCAGGCAAAAGAGCCATGCAGCAGTGCCTATAAACTGGTTTTTGGGCAGGCGCATCGCCAAGAAAAAAATATTGGCGAAAACGCCCGCCAAGTTTCCGATCATGGTAGTGATGCCCGCTATGGTGCCCATAAACCCCGCAAAGGCCCAGTGGGTAGGAACTTTTTTGGATTTTCTTAGATCCCACCAGTACATAAGCACCACACTGACAAGGATGATGGCGGCCATACCGGCCTTAAACGTTTTTTCGGGAAGATCTTTTCCGATGTACATCCCAATAAAGACCCCGATGATCATCCAAGGTAAAAAGCGCAGTATGTATTTCCATTGGGTATGCCTACTGTAATAAAATACCGCAAAAAGATCGCCCACTACCAGCAAGGGCACAATGATGCCGGTGGATTCCCTTGCCCCGAATGCCAGTGCCATTAGCGTAACGATGATAATGGCGATACCCTTTATGCCACTTTTGGAAATGCCGAGTACAAAGGAAGCGGTGAGGGCTATGGTCCATGACACTATTGAAATTTCTTGAGCTGTTTGGAGAACCATATATGACGTTTAGCGAACAAAGGGCATAAATATCCTAAAAAATAATATCTTTAGGCCCCAAACCAAAACCTTATTATGGAATTATCTGTATTGGACTACGCCCTGATGATCGGGTTCTTCACACTTGTGCTTATTGTAGGCGTGGTCGTATCAAAAACTTCGGGCAAGGATGCCTCTGAATATTTCCTATCGGGAAGGACCATGCCGTGGTGGCTATTGGGCCTTTCCATGGTGGCGACCACCTTTTCCACCGATACCCCCAATCTGGTCACCGATATTGTCCGTACAAACGGAGTTTCGGGGAACTGGGTATGGTGGGCATTTTTGTTGACCGGGCTTTTGACCGTCTTCGTATACGCCAAACTGTGGCGAAAATCTAATGTAAATACCGATCTGGAATTTTATGAACTGCGCTACGGAGGGGCCCCGGCCCGTTTTTTGCGAAAGTTCCGTTCCATCTATCTTGGGGTCATCTTTAACGTGATCACCATGTCTGCCGTAACCCTAGCGGCCATTAAGATCGGGGGCATTATGCTGGGATTGGAGCCTTGGGTTACGGTGATCAGTGCGGGCCTTATAACGGTAACCTTTAGTGCCCTAGGAGGTTTTAAAGGGGTTGTCTATACCGATTTCCTCTTGTTTTTTGTGGCCATGGGAGGGGCCATAGGGGCAGCGATATATCTTGTGAACATTCCCGAGGTCGGGGGGATGGGGGCCCTTATGGCCAATGAAAATGTCATGGACAAGCTTTCCATTTTACCCGATTTCACTAATAGCAAAGCGCTTATCACCCTATTTATAATCCCCCTTGCGGTCCAATGGTGGAGCTCTTGGTATCCAGGGGCGGAACCCGGCGGTGGCGGATATATAGCCCAGCGTATGTTGGCGGCAAAGAACGAGAACCACGCCATTGGGGCCACTTTCTTCTTCAATATCATGCACTATGCGCTTAGGCCATGGCCTTGGATCTTGGTAGCATTGGCCTCTTTGGTGGTCTATCCGGATATTGCCAGTATACACGAGGCTTTTCCAAATGTGGCCGAGGATAAATTGGGCCATGACCTTGCCTATTCGGCCATGCTCACCAAACTGCCCAGTGGGCTGTTGGGCATTGTACTGGCTTCCTTGATCGCTGCCTATATGAGTACCATTTCCACCCAGCTTAACTGGGGGGCCTCCTATATTGTATATGATTTTTACAAACAGCAGATAAATCCAAAGGCGTCCGAAAAAAGATTGGTGGCCGTTGGCCGTTTGTCCACAGTGGTGCTAATGGTATTAAGTGCCGTTTTGGCCCTTTTGCTACAGAATGCCCTTCAGTTGTTCGAAGTGCTATTGGTATTCGGAGCGGGGACGGGACTTATCTTTATCCTACGATGGTTCTGGTGGCGCATCAATGCATGGAGCGAAATTGCCGCCATGTTCGCTTCGGGGATCATTTCCATCGTTTTAAAGCTCACTCCCTTGGGTGCCTTCTTTTTTGCGCCAGATTCCGGAATATTCCCCGATTGGGCCGAATACCCGTTCGTGGTCGTGGTCACCACCGTTATATGGCTGGCCGTAACCTTTATGACACAGCCCGAATCCCCCACCGTATTAAGGGATTTTTATAAAAAGATCCAACCAGGGGGTCCCGGGTGGTCCAAAGTGGTAACCGAGGCCAAGGCCGAAAATGAGGAACTGGTGACCACCAAGCAAAAATGGAGCGTTCCCGCTGGGATCACGGCCATGTTGTTGGGCTGTGTGCTTATCTACACATGTATGTTCGCTACGGGATATTGGATCTATGGAAAGTACCCATTGGCCATTGGCCTTACCGTTGTGGCCATTCTGGCGGGCATCTTGCTTTCCAAGGCATGGAACAGGATGAAAGGGAACATACTGTAGCGTTCCGGGAGCATGAAACAACGTATATTTTCAGTGGATATCTTTAGGGGGCTTACCATTGCCCTTATGATATTGGTAAACACCCCGGGTACCTGGTCCCATGTATACCCTCCTTTTTTACATGCGCCCTGGCACGGTTATACGCCAACGGACCTGGTCTTTCCTTTCTTTTTGTTCATTGTGGGCTGTTCCATTGTCTTTTCATATCAGGGTAGGGCAGTGGACAGCGGGGTCTATCGAAAAATACTGGTCCGTACCTTAAAATTGATAGGATTGGGACTGTTCTTGGGGGCCTTTACCCTTGAATTCCCTTTTTTCAAGGATTTTGATACGATTCGTTTTCCAGGGGTATTACAGCGGATAGGAACAGTGTTTTTCTTTGCCTCCATATTGTTCGTGAATTTTAATTGGAAAGTGCTATTGGGTATCTGTGGCGTGCTGTTATTGGGGTATTGGATCTGGATGGGATTCGTGCCCGTTCAAGGAATTGCCCCCACCTTCGACAGGGCGCCGAACAATTGGGCCAATTTTGTGGACGTACGGGTTTTTGGCGGCCATCTTTACAAACCCGATTATGATCCAGAAGGATTGTTGAGCACTCTTCCTTCCATCGCTACGGCCCTCTTGGGCATTTTTACCGGACTGGTCCTTAGGGGCAAGGAGAAAAAAAAGGAACTGTTGTTAATGGCCATGGGGCTTGCCATGTTGGCGATCGGTCATATATGGAGCGTGGCCTTCCCCATCAACAAGGCCCTGTGGAGCAGTAGCTTTGTAATGGTTACGGCAGGTTGGGCAAATATAGTGTTGGCGCTTATCTATTATTTGACGGATGTAAAAGGATATCGTTTTGGAAGCATATTCAGCCAAGTGGGTGCAAATGCCATCACGGTCTACTTTTTGTCCAGCTTTATCTCCAAACTGTTTTACCTTATAAAAGTTCAAGGGGATACCTCAATACATGGATGGTTGTTCCAAACCTTTTATGTGCACGGGTTTTTGACTTTGGAGGCATCCTCGTTATTGTATGCGCTCTCCGTAGTGGGCTTTTATATGCTATTGGCAAACTTTCTTTATCGAAGGAAAATCTTTATCAAGGTATAAGGGCTATTGTTCCCTAAGCGACACCAATTTGGTGACATATTTTCCCAGTACGTCAAATTCAAGGTTCACCACCGTACCCACTTGATAGGCGTTGAACGTTGTATGCTCATATGTATAGGGAATAATGGCCACGCTAAAACTGTCTTTTTGGGAGTTTACCACTGTTAAGCTCGTGCCATCCACTGTAATGGATCCCTTTTCGATGGTAATATTCCCCAGGGATGGATCATATTGAAAGGTAAAGACCCAACTTCCATCTTGCTGTTCCACTGCGGTACAGGTGGCGGTCTGGTCCACATGGCCTTGGACCAAATGACCGTCCAAGCGGGAGCCGAGCACCATGGCCCTTTCCAGGTTTATCATTTCCCCTTCCCGCAATTGGGCAAGGTTCGTTTTTTGAAGGGTCTCGGCAATGGCCGTTACGGTATATTCCGTTTCGGTAACGGACACCACTGTGAGGCATACCCCGTTATGTGATACGCTCTGGTCTATTTTAAGCTCTTGGGCCAAAGGGGAACGGACGGTAATATGCAGATTTCCGCCCTCTTTTTTTAAATGCCCCACTCGGCCCAAAGTTTCGATAATCCCCGTAAACATGTGTCGTTTTAATTAAGTAGTTTTGCAATGTAAAATTAGACATAAAGGGAAAGATACCATGCAGGAAAGCGAAAAAATTAAACTTGGGATTTCGATCGGGGACCTAAACGGCATTGGTTGTGAGGTTGTGCTCAAGACATTTGAGGATGCCCGTATGTTGGATTTTTGTACCCCTGTGATCTTTGCCTCCAACAAGGTGATATCCTTTTATAAAAAGGAGCTGGGACTGGAGATAAACTATAATGGGATCCAAGAGGCATCGCAAGCGATAGATGGAAAAATAAACGTAATGAACGTTTGGAAGGAAAGTCCGGAAATCCAATACGGCGAAGCCACCAAGGAAGGCGGTGAATACGCTTTAAAGTCGCTCGTAGCGGCGGTACAATCCCTGAAGGAAAACGATGTGGACGTTCTGGTGACCGCGCCCATCAACAAGAACAACATACAATCCGACGAATTCAAGTTTCCGGGGCATACGGACTATTTGGCCAAGGAACTGGAAGGGGAGAGCCTTATGTTCATGGTGGCCGATTCTTTGAGGGTAGGATTGCTTACCGACCATGTTGCGGTTAAGGATGTTGCGGCGACCATTACCGCCAAGTTGGTGCGCAGCAAGATTCGGACCATTGAAGATTCCCTAAAAGTGGATTTTGGAATCCGCAAACCAAGGATCGCCCTATTGGGCATCAATCCCCACAGTGGCGACAATGGGGTTATAGGACAGGAAGACGAGGAGGTGCTGAAGCCCGTGATAAGAGACCTGTTCAATGCGGGACATTTGGTCTACGGGCCCTATTCGGCCGACAGTTTTTTTGGTTCGGACAACCATAAAAATTTCGACGCCATCCTGGCCGCCTACCATGATCAGGGATTGATACCCTTTAAGACTCTTTCCTTTGGAAAGGGGGTAAACTATACGGCGGGACTGAGAAAGGTGAGGACTTCCCCCGATCATGGAACCGCTTATGAAATAGCGGGGCAGGGAAAAGCGGACCATACTTCCTTTAAGGAAGCGGTGTATTTGGCCCTTCAGATTTTCAAGAATCGGGCGGAGCACGAGGAGCTTACCAAAAATCCCCTAAAGAAACAGAAACTGAAACGCTGAGCGGAGGATGGAAAGCGGTCAAAGGGGCCAAATGTTTATTTGCGGTCATAAAAAGTTGGGGATATTGGGATTAGGCCCAAAAAAGGCATATATTTAAATGTCAAAAAGTTTGGATTTAGCAAAATAATAGTATCTTTGCACCCGCCTTTTAAGTGGGGTGCCGATATTCAAAGCAGTGTTAAGATGATGAAGCTTAAGGAATATGCCATTCCTTTTTCAGGGTTGAAGCAGGGGAAGCATGAGTTCGGGTTCCAAGTGGGAGACGGGTTCTTTGAATCTTTTGAATACGACGACATCAATGGTGCCGACATCGATTTACAGGTAAGCCTGCACAAGATGAGCACGATGATGGAACTGGAAATGGTCGCAAAGGGCACCGTAAACGTAAATTGCGATGTCACGAACGAACCCTATGATCAGGCCATCTCCGCAAAACTGGGGTTGGTGATCAAATTTGGGGAGGAGTACAATGATGAGGACGATGAGATTTTGATACTTCCACATTCGGAGCACCAGATCAATATTGCGCAGTACGTATATGAGATGTTGGTACTGGCAATCCCCCTAAAGAGGGTGCATCCGGGTGTTATGGATGGAAGCTTGGAGTCGGAAGCCTTGCGGAAACTCGAGGAATTGCAACCAAAAGAGGAAAAAGGGAAAACAGAACAGGACACAGATCCCCGATGGGATATTTTAAAAAAGTTATTAACGGACAAATAAGTTTACAATGGCACATCCAAAAAGAAAGATTTCAAAAACCAGAAGGGATAAGAGAAGAACTCATTATAAGGCGGTAGCCCCAACAATTGCCAAGGATCCAACAACAGGGGAAATGCATTTGTACCATCGGGCACACTGGTTCGAAGGAAAATTATACTACAGGGGTCAGGTATTGATCGATAAAACCGAAGAGGCTGCAGCTTAGTACGGTTTTGATATAAACTATGGACTCCCACTTTTAAAGAGTGGGAGTTTTTTTATGGAATCGGTCGAAATCCAAAAACTGGAAGTTTTAAGACCTTAAGTCGCAAAAAATCATTAATTTTCACGAATTTTGAAGCATTTTTAATGTTTTTGATTCAAAATCAGAATTAAGATGAACAAATTATCAGCAGCTATTACAGCTGTGGGGGCATACGTTCCAGACTTCGTTCTCACCAATAAACTGTTGGAGGGAATGGTGGATACCAATGATGAGTGGATAACGAGCAGGACGGGGATCAAGGAAAGAAGGATTTTAAAGGAGGAAGGTGCGGGCACGTCCTATATGGCCATAAAAGCTGCCCAGGACCTTATCTCCAAGAAGAACATAGACCCGACCGGAATAGATCTTGTATTGGTGGCCACTGCTACGCCTGACCTACAGGTATCTTCAACGGCCGCTTATGTGGCAAGCGAGATCGGGGCCATAAACGCCTTTGGATACGATCTTCAGGCAGCGTGTTCCAGTTTTTTATATGGAATGAGCACCGCTTCCAGTTATATCGTCTCGGGCAGGTACAAAAAGGTCCTTCTGGTGGGTGCCGATAAAATGTCGTCCATAATCGACTATACCGATAGGACAACCTGTATCATCTTTGGGGATGGGGCCGGAGCTGCCCTTTTTGAGCCCAATTATGATGGTCTTGGCCTTCAGGACGAATACCTGCGGTCCGATGGTGTCGGAAGGAATTTTTTAAAGATAGCCGCAGGGGGATCTGTATTGCCCACATCGGAGGAAACCGTTAGGAACCGACAGCATTTTGTATACCAAGATGGGAAGTCGGTCTTTAAATTTGCGGTAACCAACATGGCCGATGCCGCTGAGAAAATAATGCAGCGGAACGATCTTACACATGATGACGTTTCATGGTTAGTGCCGCACCAGGCAAACATGAGGATCATAAATGCCACTGCCAGCCGAATGGGCCTGGATGAATCAAAGGTACTGGTGAATATCGAAAAGTACGGGAATACGACCTCTGCGACCCTACCATTATTGCTTGCAGATTTTGAGCACAAACTGAAAAAGGGCGATAATCTGGTCTTTGCAGCTTTTGGGGGAGGGTTCACTTGGGGATCCATTTATCTAAAATGGGCCTACAACTCATAATAATATAACTGACTGAATAGAATTAAAAACTAAATCGAATTCCATGGATATTAAAGAAATTCAAAACTTGATTAAATTTGTGGCAAAATCAGGTGCCAGCGAGGTTAAACTGGAAATGGACGATATTAAGATCACCATCCGTACCGGCGCAGCGGGCACAGGTTTTGAAACAAGTTATGTGCAACAGATCCCGATGTCGCAGAGCCATATGGCACCGGTGGCCCCTGCCAATATGGAGGTTCCCGCAAAGGATGTTACCCCCGTTGCCCCAGATGAGAAGTCGAAGTATATCACCATAAAATCGCCAATTATAGGCACTTTCTATAGAAAACCATCCCCCGACAAGCCGGTGTTCGTCGAAGTGGGCAGTACCATCTCAAAAGGCGATGTCCTATGCGTTATCGAGGCCATGAAACTCTTTAACGATATTGAATCCGAAGTTTCAGGAAAGATAGTCAAAGTCCTAGTGGACGATTCCTCTCCAGTGGAGTTCGATCAGCCATTGTTCCTGGTAGATCCGTCATAAGAATTTTTTAAGGTCGATTGGGGTCCGGGCCATATTGTCCGTTCCGAAATGCACTTGAAATTCAAACTTAAAATCTCCAAAGATGTTTAAAAAGATACTGATTGCCAATAGAGGTGAAATAGCGCTGCGTATTATCAGGACCTGTAAGGAAATGGGCATAAAGACCGTAGCGGTATATTCCAAAGCGGACGAGGAAAGCCTCCATGTAAGGTTTGCCGATGAGGCCGTCTGTATTGGACCACCCCCCAGTAGTGAGTCGTACCTGAAGATACCCAACATCATCGCTGCGGCCGAAATCACAAACGCCGATGCCATTCATCCGGGATATGGCTTTCTATCGGAGAATTCCAAATTCTCCCGCATTTGTGCCGAACACGACATAAAATTTATCGGCGCTTCTGGCGACCAGATCGACAAAATGGGCGACAAGGCCACTGCCAAGGAAACCATGAAGGCGGCCGGAGTGCCCACCATACCTGGCTCACAAGGCCTATTGCAATCCGTAGCGGATGCCAAAAAGACCGCCAAGGTCGTTGGCTACCCCGTAATGATAAAAGCTACCGCCGGTGGTGGGGGCAAGGGAATGCGTGCCGTTTGGAAGGAAGAAGACCTTGAAAAAGCTTTCAACAGTGCCGTACAGGAAGCTACGGCGGCTTTTGGGAACGGGGGGATGTATATGGAAAAATTGATAGAGGAGCCCCGTCATATTGAGATACAGATCGTGGGCGATCAATATGGAAAGGCCTGCCATCTTTCGGAAAGGGACTGTTCCATTCAGCGCAGGCACCAAAAACTTACCGAAGAGACCCCCTCTCCCTTTATGACGGACAAGCTTAGGGAAGACATGGGAAAAGCTGCCGTAAAGGCGGCCGAATTTATAAAGTACGAGGGGGCCGGAACCATAGAATTTTTGGTGGACAAACACCGGAATTTCTATTTTATGGAAATGAATACCCGTATACAGGTAGAACATCCCATTACCGAACAGGTAATTGATTATGACCTGATAAGGGAGCAGATCTTGGTGGCCGGGGGCGTGCCCATTTCAGGAAAGAACTATCTGCCAAAACTGCACTCCATAGAGTGTAGGATCAATGCGGAGGACCCTTACAACGGGTTTAGGCCGTCCCCCGGCAAAATTACCACTTTGCACACCCCGGGTGGCCATGGTATCCGATTGGATACCCATGTGTATAGTGGATATACCATTCCTTCCAACTATGATTCCATGATCGCCAAGCTCATAACCACTGCCCAAACAAGGGAAGAGGCCATCAACAAGATGAAACGGGCCTTGGACGAATTTGTCATAGAGGGCATAAAGACCACCATTCCCTTTCACAGGCAATTAATGGACCATCCGGATTATTTGGCAGGCAATTATACCACTAAGTTTATGGAGAGCTTTGAGATGGCTCCCCAAGTGGAAGAACAATAAGGAAAACTCCGGCCAACTACCGGAGTTTTTTTATGGTCTTTTTTCCGGATTCGATCAAGGGACATGGGCATTTTGAGGATGGCCCTGTCCGGAATGTTTATATTCCATGTTTTACGGACGGCATATTAATTGTACTTTAGCGGACCTTAAAGTTACCGAACCGTGAACCTTAGCTATTGGGAACATAAAACATGGCTGTCCAACATAGACTTCACCATTGTTGGGAGCGGGATCGTGGGACTGAACTGCGCCCTCCACCTAAAAAAGCGCTATCCAACCTCAAGAATACTGATCCTTGAGAAAGGAATCCTCCCTCAGGGAGCCAGTACCAAGAATGCGGGTTTTGCCTGTTTTGGCAGTATTTCGGAGATTTTGGCGGATATGGCCAAGCATTCCGAAGAAGAGGTCTTTCAACTGGTGAAGAGACGCTGGGATGGGGTACAGCTGTTACGGCAGACCATAGGTGATGTCAATATGGACTTCAGTAACTATGGGGGGCATGAGGTTTTTTTACGGGAGCAGGGGCAATTGTACCATGAATGTATGGAGCAATTGGGGCCTGTGAACAGGCTACTTGAACCTATTTTTGGAAAAGATGGATTTAAACGGATGCCCAACCGCTTTCATTTTAAGGGAATACAGGATCACTATATCTCCAATAGTTTTGAATCACAGATAGATACCGGAAAAATGATGTCGGCCCTATTGCACAAAGTGCAGAGCAGTGGGGTCATGATCTTAAATGCCACTGAGGTTGGGACACTGAACGATAAGGGGGGAAAAGTGGAAGTGCTGACGGATCATTTTGGGTTTGAGACCAAAAAGCTGTTGGTGGCCACCAATGGTTTTGCCGCACGTTTGATAAATAGGGATGTACGTCCCGCAAGGGCGCAGGTATTGATCACCAAACCGATAAAAGATCTGCACATTCAAGGTACTTTCCATCTGGATGAGGGATACTATTACTTTAGGAACATTGGCAACAGGTTACTCTTTGGAGGGGGAAGGAACTTGGATTTTAAGGGGGAGGAAACCTATGAAATGGACCAGACCCCTCTTATTCAACAGCGATTGGAAGATTTATTGCATAAGGTAATACTGCCCGATACAGCTTTTGAGGTGGACATGCGATGGAGCGGCATCATGGGAATGGGGAATCAAAAAAGGGCCCTATTGGAACAGGTATCCGAAAATGTATATTGCGGGGTGCGACTTGGAGGAATGGGCATTGCCATCGGAAGTCTGATAGGAAAGGAACTGGCGGGCCTGCCAGGGTAAAAATGTGATAGGAATATGGAAGCGGTAAGAAGGAAACTATATGATTTCTGTAGGGAATATATAACATTAAGGTCGTCTCGACTGCGGAACAATATGTCGGGAATGATGGAATCGCTTGAATCGGAGACCAAGAGCAGTGCCGGTGATAAACACGAAACGGGGCGGGCCATGATACAGTTGGAACTGGAAAAGTTGGGCAACCAATTGGCAGAGATCCAAAAGTTGGAAGAGCAGTTCAAGAAAGTATCGCAGACTTCGGGGAACGATACCATTTCCTTGGGTAGTGTCGTACATACCGATATGCAATATTATTATATTGCCATTAGTGCGGGCGCGGTAGCGCTGGAAAATACGACTTATTATGCCATTGCGCCAAACTCGCCCATCGGGATGCTGTTAATGGGAAAAAAAGTGGGTGCTTCCTTTAGCTTCAACGGAAAGAAAATTACCATTACCGCTATAGGGTAGGTTTTATCGATCTACATCAGGTCTGTTCCTTAGCGCTTTTTTTTCTGCCTTTTTCTGTTTTGATTTTAGGCGTTTTTCAATGGATGACCTTGAAGGAGCGGTCTTTCGCCTCTTTTTGGGAACTTTTAGGGCATTTTGTAACAGAACGAGCAATTTTTCGGTGACCAGTTCCTTGTTTTTATGTTGGCTCCTACTTTCCTCACTATGGACCAACAGTACGTTGTCCTTGGTAAGACGGGAGGAAAGTTTAAGGTATATCCGTTCCTTTTCGTCGTCGGATAGGGCATTGGATGCGGGAATATCCAAGGATGCCCCTACTTTGGAGGATACTTTGTTCACATGTTGTCCCCCCGCACCACTGCTGCGTACGGCCTTGTATTCCAATTCCTGTTCTATTAGTTTATGGTCCACTTTCCTATGTCAATCTTAAATTGATGGTTTCCAAAGATACGTTTAAAAAGACGTCATCACCAATGGTAAGGGCCCCTTTGGAATTAAAGAACAGCGTTTCGGTACCTTCATAGACCCTTGCTTGGTTCAGGTAATGACTTCCTTTATAAAAGGATCGTTCGACTTGGACCTTTAGTCCCGATTTTTCGGATGTCTGAAACTCATGGGGATAGACCAGAATGGACCGATCGATCTCAGAATACTGTTTCAGCCAAGATATGGGAACCAGATTGACTTCCCCGAACAACGAGGCAACATATCTTGTTTTCGGTTTTTGATACAACTCTTGCGGTGTGCCAAAGGCCAGCATTTTTTTGTCCTTCAATACCATTACCTGATCGGAAAAGGGCAAAATATCGTCGGCATCGTGCGATGCGACCAAACAACTGATCCTCTTTTTTTTAAGATGGGCGAACAAGGATCTTCGCAAACTGTTCTTTCTAAAGTTGTCTATATGCCCAAAAGGTTCGTCCAGCAGCAGTACTTCGGGTTCTTGTGCCAATACCCTGGCAAGGGCGATGCGCTGTTGTTGTCCCCCGCTAAGGTTTTTTACCTTGGTGTTCGCAAAATCCTGCATTTCCAATAAGTGCAGCAGTTCGTGCGTGCGGTCCCTCATCTCTTCGGGATGGAAAACTGATAGGAAATGGCCCACGTTTTCCTCTACGGTGGTAAAGGGCATCAGGTCGAAGTCCTGGGAAAGGTATTTCATATGTTTTTCCCCGGGAACGAGGTTGAAATCGGGCCCCAACACTTGGTTCCCGTTCCATGAGACGCTTCCTTGTTTAAGTTGTAAAAGGCCATAGATGATCTTTAAAAGGGTGCTCTTGCCACAACCGCTTTCCCCTATGATCGAAACATGCTCCCCTTTTCCAAGATTAAAACCAATATCCTCCAGCACCATCGAATCCGAATAACCAAAGGAGACCCCCTTCACTTCCAACATTGTACAATATTTATCACAAAATTACGGAATTGTACACACGCTGCGCAAAATAATATGGTAGACCGGGCAAACGCCTAAGGGGTCTTATTGCTTAAATTCCTTTAGGACCGCTTGATTGGGAAGGGTTTCATATCCCATATTGTACAGGGTAAACCCAAATATATCGGCTGCCTGTTCAATGGTTTTGCTCACCGGGGTTCCGGCACCATGGCCAGCATTGGTCTCTATCCTGATCAGGGTGGGATTGTCGCCCTGTTGTTTTGACTGTAGTTCCGCTGCAAATTTAAAACTGTGTGCAGGCACCACCCGGTCGTCATGGTCCCCGGTCGTAACCAAGGTTGCGGGGTAGGAGACCCCTTCCTTGACATTGTGCAGGGGAGAATAACCTAATAGGTATTCGAACATTTCGGCGCTTTCATCCGAGGTGCCGTAATCATATGCCCATCCCGCTCCAGAGGTAAAGGTGTGGTAACGCAACATATCCAACACTCCAACGGCAGGCAGGGCCACTTGCATAAGATCTGGGCGCTGGGTCATAACGGCGCCCACTAGCAGTCCCCCATTGGAACCGCCACGGATGGCAAGATATTCGGAGGAGGTATACCCCTCGGCGATCAGGTATTCGGCCGCAGCGATAAAATCATCAAAAACGTTCTGTTTCTTGGTCTTTATGCCCGCATCGTGCCATTTTTTCCCATATTCTCCCCCTCCCCGCAGGTTGGGGACCGCATAGACCCCTCCCTGTTCCATCCATACGGCATTGACGATGCTGAACGATGGGGTAAGGCTTACATTAAAACCTCCGTAACCATAGAGAATTGTGGGATTCTTGCCATTGAGCTCCAATCCTTTTTTATAGGTTATCATCATAGGGACCTTGGTGCCATCCTTGGAGCTGTAGAACACCTGTTTTGATTCATACGCTTCCGGATCAAAATCGATTTCAGGTTTCCAATATTGTTCATATTTCCCTGTTTCTACGTTGTATTTATAGGAAGAGGCGGGAGTGTTGTAATTGGTAAAGGTGAAATAAAATTCGGTATTTTCCTTTTTTCCCCCAAACCCACTGGCACTTCCCAATCCCGGAAGGGTCACCTCCCGCACCAATTTTCCATTGTACCCATATTGATATACCTTGGAAATGGCGTCCACCATATATTCCGCAAAAAAATAGCCCCCGCCGGTATTTATGTTGAGCACATTTTCTGTTTCGGGGATAAAATCGACCCAGTTGTCGGGAGTGGGTTCGGAGGCGTCCACGGTAACGACTTTTTGGTTGGGAGCATCCATATTGGTCATAATATAGAGTTTGGCGCCTACGTTTTCCACTACGTAGCTGTCCGTATCGGTATTGTCCAATATGGTCACCAAGGAACCCTTGGGGTCGGTAAGGTCCAACATCAATAACTTATTGCCAGAGGTGGATGTACGTGGATAGACAAACAAATAACGTCCATCTTCGGTGACGCTGCCACTGATATACCTATGTTTTTCTTCCGGGCTACCGCCATAAATTAACGTATCATTTTTCTGGGGGGTGCCAAGTTGATGGTAGTAAAGTTTGTGCTGGTCCGTTTTGGCCGATAGTTCACTGCCTTCCGGCTTATCGTAACTGGAGTAATAAAAACCATCGTTTTCCTTCCAGGAAACCCCGCTGAACTTAATATCGGTGAGGGTATCCCCTACGGTTTCCATACTTTCGGTGTTTATTACGATCACTTTGCGCCAATCGCTTCCCCCTTCTGAAATGGAATATGCCGCCAAGGAGCCGTCCTTGGAAAAGTCAAGTCCGGCCAGGGAAGTGGTACCATCTTCCGAAAAGGTATTGGGGTCCAAGAATACCTCTTCTTTACCGTCCTCCTTTTTCCGATAGACCACGTATTGGTCCTGTAGTCCATTGTTTTTATAGAAATAGGTATAATCCCCTTCTTTAAAGGGAGAGCCCAGCTTTTCATAGTTCCACAATTTTTCAAGTCGGTTTTTAAGATCGTCCCGAAAGGGAATTTTTTCCAAGTAGCCAAATGTGGTGCGGTTCTGCAATTTAACCCACTCTCCCGTCTCGGCGCTTTTATCGTCTTCCAGCCAACGGAAAGGGTCCCGTACTTGAGTGCCAAAATAGGTATCGGTGTTATCTACTTTTTTGGTGGGGGGGTAGGTCACGGTAATTTTTTCGTTTTTAGGGGTGTTTTCACAGGCAAGCAGGATCGTTGCCGCGACTAATGGTAAAATTGATCTATTCATGTTCCAGGGGGTTGGTGGTCTAAATATAAACCAAATAAACCTTTGGAACAAAGCTGTTCCAAAGGTTTATTGCATCAGGCCGCCGGGGAGGGTGGTATCATAGTAGGTCGTTGGCCACTAAATACTCGCCGATCTGAACGGCATTGGTGGCTGCCCCTTTTCGAAGGTTGTCGGCAACGATCCACATGTTCAAGGTGTTCGCCCTACTTTCATCCCTTCGTATACGGCCCACGAATACATCGTCCTTGCCATTTGCGTAAATGGGCATGGGATAGGTATTGGTATCCGTATTGTCCTGTACGGTTACGCCAGGGGCTTCGTTCAACAACCTTCGTACATCGGCCAGTTCGAAGTCGTTTTCAAACTCTACGTTCACAGCTTCCGAATGCCCACCGGATGTGGGAATCCTTACGGCCGTCGCAGTGACCGCAAAGCTGCTGTCGCCAAATATTTTCTGGGGTTCCCTGGCCAGTTTCATTTCTTCCTTGGTGTATCCATTTTCCAAAAAAACATCGCAATGGGGAAGGGCATTCCTTCCAATGGGATAGGGATAGGCCATTTCGCCCTCAACTCCATTGAGTTCGTTTTCCAGTTGTTTAACGGCCTTCACCCCCGTGCCCGAGACGGATTGGTAAGTGGAGACCACTATTCTTTTCATTATATATTTTTTATGGAGCGGGGCCAACGCCATGACCATCTGTATGGTGGAACAGTTGGGATTGGCAATGATCTTGTCCTCTCTGGTAAGCTCATGTGCATTAATTTCCGGAACTACCAATTTTTTGGTAGGGTCCATTCGCCATGCCGAGGAATTGTCCACCACGGTAGTGCCCACAGCGGCAAATTTGGGGGCCCATTCGAGGGAAGTATCACCGCCCGCGGAAAAAATTGCCAGATCGGGCCTTTCCGCCACAGCTTCCGTTAGCCCCATAAGGGTATGTTCCTTTCCTTTATAGGGCAGTTTTTTGCCTATCGATCGCTCCGAGGCAACCAATAGGAGTTGGGTAATAGGAAAATTGCGCTCTTCCAATACTTTTAGCATCACTTCGCCCACCATTCCGGTGGCGCCCACTACGGCTACTTTCATACGTTGCATATTTTGGGCAAAGTTACTTAAACCAAGTGATCGCACAACGGCTTATTGAAGAAATTATGAATATATAACAAAATGTTTTATTCATAACAATTCTTTCTGCATCCTGAACATGCCTTTAAGCGACCCATGGATAAAGTCCAGTTCCAAATTAAACCTTCCCGAAATCGTAAACCCATTTTTTTGATAGAATTTTAGGGCTTGGGCTTGCGTATCCATTGCCTCCAGCCACAGTACCGAACTCTTGTTTTCAAGACTTTGCCCAACCGTCCAATCCATTAGAGCTTGACCAATTCCCTTGCCTTGAAGATAGGGGGCCAAATAAAGACGGTGGAGCTTGGTAGCTTGCAGCTTTGGAAGGTCGTACGGCGGTCTGTTGTGCTGTAATCTGAGGATACCGGCAATCACGGACCTATGTTCTATAAAGTAATAGTGGGAATGGGCTTCGGAAAGTTCTTTGTTCAAATTGCCGTAATTATAATTTTGGTTTAAATAGTTTTCTCCTTTGTCCTTCCATAAATGTCCATAAGAAGGAGGATAAATCTGCTTAGTTAGTGCAATTAATTGGTGCAGGTCATGAATATGTATGCTTTTTAAAGAGAGCTCTGGCGAAATGGTTATCATTTTTATCTATAATTGAAGCATTAAAAAAACCACTTAATAAGTTTTGTGAAACTATATAAGTGGTTTAAGTGAATTGGAGTAATGTAGCGGTCCAATGATGCTTAAATCCCTCTGGGGAAGATCGATCTCAGTATTTTTACTTTTTGGCCAACAGGTCGCGTATTTCCATTAGCAACTGCTCCTGTGTAGGGCCAGCGGGCACAGCGGGTGCCGCTTCCTCTTTTTTCTTGGTCCTTTCATACGCTTTCAGGAAAACGTAGATAAAAAGGCCCACTATCACAAAGTTGATCAAGGCCTGAATGAGGTTTCCATATGTCAGTACAGCAGCTCCTGCTTCTTGGGCAGCGGCAAGGCTTTCATATCTTTCCCCGTCCAGGGCGATATAGTTCTGTGTAAAATCGGTTCCCCCGGTCAGAATGCCTACAATGGGCATGATAATATCGTTTACTGCGGAGTTTACGATTTTACTGAAGGCGGCACCTATAACAACTGCGGTGGCCAGGTTTACAATGTCCCCTTTCATCAGAAAGGATTTAAAATCCTTGAAAAAGCCCATATCTTATAGTTTTATGGTTAATAGTTGCTGCAAGGTACTAAAAAAAAGAGTTTTTCTGAACAGGGGAAAAAAAATCAGCCATCGATAAAGCTGCGACGCACCCTTTGGGAGATTCCGGTCAACAGCTCGTAGGAAATGGTATGGGCCGTAGTGGCCAAAATGTCGGCCGAGGTGTTCGGCCCGAAGACGATAACCTCATCGCCCTCTTTACAGGGAATCCCCGTAACGTCCACCATGATCATGTCCATACAGACATTCCCTATTATGGGAGCCTTCCGCCCATTTACCCACACGGCCCCGTTGCCATTGCCATAAGGCCTTCCGATGCCATCGGCATGTCCCAAGGGCAGTGTAGCGGTGACCATGGGCCTTTCTGTTCTATATACCCTGTTATATCCAACGGTATCTCCCTTCTTCAGATGGTGCAACTGGGAGATGAGGGTCTTAAGCGTCGCAACAGGTCTTAGCTCCTTGTCCACGGAGGCCTCGTTTCCATAACCGTACAGTCCGATACCGCTCCTTACCATGTCCATTTGTGCTTGGGGGTAATTTATGATTCCAGAAGTATTTAGGATATGTAGGATCGGATCATGGCCCAGTGATTTTCCCAATTCAGTGGCCGCACTTTTGAAGGAGGCGATCTGTTGTAGCGTAAATTCCCTTTCATTTTTGTCCTCGGTGGCGGCCAGATGCGAAAAAAGGGAAACGATCTTTACTTCCTTCCTCCCCACAAGCCGTTGAACAATGCGGGGGATATCGGAAATATTGAACCCCAACCGGTTAAGGCCGGTATTGAATTTTATATGGATAGGGAATTGCTGCAACCTGCTTTTTTTTGCCACTTCCAAAAAGGCATCCAACATATGGAACGAATAGATGCTGGGTTCCATGTTTTTTGTGATAAGGGTGTCAAAACCTATCGGCAATGGGTGCAGCACCAAAATGGGGGTTGTAATGTTGGCATTTCGAAGCACTTCCCCTTCCCTTGTATAGGCAACGGCAAAATAATCGGTTCCCAGCTCCTCCAGTTTTTTTGCTACCCTTACCGAATCGCTACCATAGGCAAATGCCTTTACCACGGCAAGAAACTTGGTGGTCGGGTCTATCTTGGAGCGCAAGTAACCATAATTATGTGCTAGTGCCCTTAAATCTATTTCCAGGACCGTTTCTGTGGCTGTCGACATTTTTTAACTCACTTAGAGGGATTTATTTTTTCTCTGACGCTTGCCCGCCGGAGGCGGGTTATTTTGGTTTTTCCCCAAAGGCCTTGCTAGCTTACAAGGAGCTTTATTGTCCGCTTTTGTCGCGCTTTATTTCCTCTGCCTCCAGTACTTCAATATTGCGTACCTTTTCCCGGAGCATGGCCTTATAAAAAGCGGCGCGGCTTAAGGGTTCGTACTCCTCCGTTTCCCCAAGGAGCACCAATTTCTCGTTGTTCGATTTTCGAAAGCTATAATTGGCCAAATTACCCGTCCGGGTACAGATGGCATGTACTTTGGTCACGTATTCGGCAGTGGCCATCAGTGCTGGCATGGGACCGAACGGATTTCCCTTAAAGTCCATATCCAAGCCCGCGACCAACACACGGATACCTTTATTCGCAAGATCGTTGCAGACGGTAACGATCTCGTCATCAAAAAATTGGGCCTCATCAATTCCCACCACATCACATCCATCGGCCAATAAGCGGATATTCGCCGCGGCAGGTACGGGGGTGGACCGGATTTCATTGGCGTCATGGGAGACCACCATATCCTCGTGATAGCGTGTATCCACAATGGGCTTAAAGATTTCCACCTTTTGCTTGGCAAATTGGGCGCGCCGCAACCTTCTTATCAGTTCCTCGGTCTTCCCAGAGAACATGGAACCGCAGATAACCTCTATCCAGCCGAATTGTTCTTTATGGTTAACAGTATTTTCGAGAAACATTTTGTAATTTTAGACGAAAGTAATGTGTTTTTCGTTCCTTTTCCAAGGAAGTTTAAAAATATTAAAAAATCCCCAATGGGATATTGGAACGCAAGAATAGGACAAGTTTAAAAAAGGCCCTTTGCATATTGGGACCGGAATATTGTATGTAGAGGCCTTGGATGGGGGAAAAGGAGCATGTATGGTCTCAGCCTTCCAAATCGACAATGGGTTGCCGTACAATGGTTTCATTAAAAAATTCCTTTTTTAAACTTTAAAAACAATAATTTTGAAGCTATGAAGAAAAAACTAAAAGAGGAACTCGTTCGGATGTCCACGGATATCATCACGGCCAAGGACCTTAATAATCTGGGGGAACTATATGAACGGGCCAAAGCGCTGTACGAAAAATTGGCCGTTCTCAAATTTATAGATGAAAACCTCAAGGATATACAGGTGGACGATTCCAAAAATGTGATTGCGTCCAAATTTGAAACGTTGGCAAATGCGGTGATTACGGAAAACAGATCTGTACCGGAGAACAATCCCCACGAGGAGGATATCATCACCCCGGGCATAGATACCATTAAGGACATGGTATCCGAAATGCCCAGTGGCAAAGCAATAGATGAGGTATTGGCAGAATTTATGTCGCAACCCAATTATGCCAAAAACGACAAGGAGCTTTTTGAGCCCCAGAAAAAAGTGGAAAGCCCCACCAAATATGGTGCGCCCGTTCAACCGACGGTAGTGGGAAGGTCCAGCAGGGAAATAAAGGTGGACCTGAACGACCGACTGGCATTTGTAAAACATCTCTTTAAGGGCAGTATGGAGGATTACAACAGGGTCATATCCCAGTTGGGCACCATAGATACGGAGGAACGTTCCGTTTCCTTTATCATGAATATGGTCAAACCTGATTATGACCATTGGGTGGGCAAGGAAGAATATGTGGCCCGTTTTATGAAATTAATTGAAAAACGTTTCTCATAATCCCCCAAATTCCCGACAAAAGGGAGTCATGGATAACCATCCATCCTCCATTTTTTTCAGGTTGAAAAATTTATATGGGCAAATTATACATAGTTCCCACCCCAATTGGGAATTTGGAAGATATGACCCTTCGGGCCATACGCATTCTAAAGGAAGTGGATCTTATCCTTGCCGAGGATACGCGTACCAGCGGTAAATTATTACAACATTTTTCCATAGGCACTCCTATGCAGAGCCATCATATGCACAATGAACACCGCACCGTGGAGGGCATAGTAGGTAGAATACGTTCCGGTGATACGATCGCCCTTATTTCCGATGCTGGAACCCCCGCCATTTCTGACCCGGGATTTTTATTGGTAAGGGCCTGCGTGGAGCAAGGTATCATGGTGGATTGCCTTCCGGGGGCCACGGCCTTTGTGCCCGCACTGGTAAACAGTGGACTTCCCAATGATAAATTTGTTTTTGAGGGATTTTTGCCGGTCAAAAAAGGGAGGCAAACACGTTTATTGCTATTGGCCGATGAGCGTCGGACGCTTATCTTTTACGAATCTCCACATAAACTTATAAAGACACTTGCCCATTTTGTCACCTATTTTGGGGAGGATAGGCCCGTTTCCATTTCGAGGGAGCTTACCAAAATGTACGAAGAGACCATAAGGGGCACCATGATCGAGGTGCTGGCCCATTATACGCAAAAACCTCCCAAGGGGGAGATAGTGATCATCGTTGGGGGGAAGCAACCCTAAAAATCGGGCATTTTGCCCCATTACGATTGTAGGTCCACAAAACCGAACGTTTTTCCACTAAAAAGGCCCCTGTCCGAAAGTTTAAGATCTGGAATTACCAAAAGGGCCATGAACGAGAGCGTCATAAAAGGCGCTTTTAGGGAACTGCCCAGTTCTTTGGCCTTGGCATCCAATTCTTGATATACCTTGGCGGTTTCCCAACCGTCCCTATCGGACATGATCCCTGCCACGGGAAGGGGAAGGATTTTTTCGTCCCGGTCGTCAAGGGCACAGATTCCACCGCAGTGTTTTATGATCAGGTTAACCGCCCTGCACAAATTGGCATCCGTAGTGCCCACGGCAATGATATTGTGGGAGTCATGTGCCACCGAACTTGCAATCGCCCCATCTTTTAGTCCGAAGTTCTTTATAAAACCGATGGCAGGCGGATTTTTTTGGTAGCGGTTAACCACGGCTATTTTCAAGATGTCATTGTTGATATCGGAGACCAGGTTTCCCTGATGTGGCCATATCGGAATTTCCTCCACACCCGTAATCAGTTCCCCATCCAAAGCGGTGATGATCCGAATATTTTTCCCTTTTGGGGCAAGCTGGAAATCGGAAACCTGGGTAGGGGGCACATTAAAGTTATTGGGCCTTTCAAAAGGAAGGGTCGGTATGAGGGAAGTTCCGTTTTCCGCCAGCAGTTTTCCATCGATGTAGGTCTGCAATACTTTAAAATCCACCAGATCCTTCACGAGGATGAAATCGGCCTGATCGCCCACCCTTAACTGTCCCACTTGCATATTATAATGCGCAATGGGATTGGTACAGGCCACCTCCAAAATCTTGAACACATCCATGCCCAATGCCACCGCTCGTGCACATAGTACGTTGATATGTCCAAGGATCAGATCATCGGGATGTTTATCGTCCGAACAGAACATCATGTTTTTCCAATTTTCAGGGAGTAGGGAAATAAGGGCATCAAAGTTTTTCGCTGCACTGCCTTCCCTGATAATGATCTTCATGCCCATTTCCAATTTTTCCCTTGCTTCCCCATAGGAATAACATTCATGGTCCGTCACAATGCCGGCCCGTATATATTTTTGGGCATCCTCGGCCCTTAGTCCGGGGGCGTGCCCGTCCACCGGTTTGTTATAATGCTTGGCCCAAGCGATTTTTTTCAGCACCTCCGATTCCCCTTGCAGGACCCCGGGATAGTTCATCATTTCCGAGAGATAACGGATATCCGGATGCGCAAGGAGCTCTCTTACGGCTTCGGAGTCGATCGTGGCCCCGGCACTTTCAAAGGTAGTTGCGGGAACGCAGGAAGGTGCCCCAAAATGGAATTTTAGAGGTGATTTTTTCCCATTGTCCACCATAAAATGAACCCCCTCCACCCCAAGGACATTGGCAATTTCGTGGGGATCGGAAACAGTGGCCACCGTTCCATGTACCACGGCCAATCTTGCGAATTCGGTCGGGACCAACATGGCACTTTCTATATGGATATGGGCATCTATAAACCCTGGGAGGATATAGCGGTCCACAGCGTGCCGTTTTTCGGCAATGTGGGCGATCTTTCCGTTTTCGATGCTAATTTCCGCGGGAAATATCCGTCTTTCCCTAAGGTGTACCAATTGTCCCTGAATTTTTTTCATTTGTTTCGTTTCAATTAATTGGGTTAGGCTACAATGCCCTGCGTCCGGATCTATTAATTTTCCCTGGTCCAATAACCCGACTTTTTCCGAAGTAGCGTTTTCTCCGGGCAAAAGGCTCTGCGCCCATGGCATACAAGGGATGGACCTTCACCTTACAAGAGTGACGATATTGTCTTTTTAAATCGTATTTTTGTATCCTACAAGAAACAAAAAAAATTGACAAGATGACAAATCATATCTCCACCAAATGGCTAGGCAACATGGCGTTTGAAAGCACCAATCCTTCAGGCTTGACCGTACAAATGGATGCCGGACCGGAAAACGGGGGCGGGGGAAGGGGGTTAAGGCCAAAGGCCTTGATGCTTTCGGCACTTGCGGGATGTTCCGGATTGGATGTGGCCGCAATGATCCGAAAGATGAAATTGGAGGTCAGGGAGTTCCATATAGAGACCATAGCCAACTTGACGGAGGAAGACCCCAAAATCTATGATGCGGTAACGGTGGAATACCACTTCCATGGGACCGATCTACATGAGGCAAAATTACAGCGGGCGGTGGATCTTTCTGTGGAGAAATACTGTGGGGTGATGGAAATGTTCCGAAAATTTTCTAACTTAGAGGTCAAGACCGTTTTTCACCATAATTGATCGTTTGGCCCAAGCGACCTTCCATTTTGGAACGGTCCCCAATGTCATGGGAATTTTGCCAACGGCAAAAATTCCCATGACCATGAACAAACCTAAGATAACCGAATGCGCTGGACGTTAAGACCCAAACCGGACACCCTTTCAGTGACCAAATTGGCGGAGGAACTCAATGTTGCTCCCTTGGTGGCCCATTTACTATTGCAACGGGGCATCGATAGCTTTCAGGAAGCCAAAAAATTCTTTAGGCCCTCCCTGTCCCAATTGCACGATCCTTTTTTGATGAAGGATATGGATCTGGCCGTGGCACGTATCGAAAGGGCCATGGTACAAGGTGAACGGATCTTGGTCTATGGTGACTATGATGTGGACGGTACCACTGCAGTGGCACTTTTATCCTCCTATTTGTTACGATTCCATTCCGAGGTGGCGACTTATATTCCCGACAGGTACGCAGAAGGGTACGGGGTATCCTTTAAGGGTATCGATTTTGCCGAGGACAATGGTTTTACATTGATCATAGCCTTGGATTGTGGCATCAAAGCATTGGATAAGGTAGATTACGCAAAAGGGAAAGGCATCGATTTTATAATCTGTGACCATCACCGGCCCGGTGATATATTGCCTAAGGCGGTGGCCGTACTGGACCCAAAGCGGGCAGACTGTTCCTATCCTTATGATGAACTCTGTGGATGTGGTGTCGGGTTCAAGTTGATCCAAGCATTGGGATCCAGAAGGGGACAGAGCGCGGAAGATCTGCGTCCCTACCTAGATTTGGTAGCCACCGCCATTGGTGCCGATATCGTGCCCATTACCGGGGAGAACAGGGTATTGGCCCATTTTGGGCTGCAGGTCATCAATTCCGCTCCAAGGGAAGGGTTCAGGGCCATTATGGAACTTTCCAAGAAGAAACAGTTTACCATCACGGACGTGGTCTTTATCATTGCACCTAGGATCAATGCCGCTGGACGGATGGAACATGGGGATCGCGCCGTGGGACTTTTAACGGAAACAGATCCCAAAAAAGCATTGGACCTGGCAACGGGAATAGAACAGTTTAATTCCGACCGACGGGAACTGGACCAAGAAATAACCCAGGAAGCCCTTTTACAGATCCAGGAAAATAAAGAGGAGATAGGCTTTACCTCAGTGGTATATAAGGATACTTGGCACAAGGGGGTGATCGGTATTGTGGCATCCCGACTTACCGAAACCTATTATAGGCCTACCCTTGTGTTCACCAAAAGCGGAAATAGATTGGCCGCCTCCGCGCGCTCGGTAAGGGGATTTGATGTATACACCGCCTTAGAGGGCTGTGCGGACTGTATCGAACAATTCGGGGGACATAAATATGCCGCGGGATTGACCCTTTTGGAAGATCGTTACCTCGATTTTAAGGCAAAATTCGAAAAAGTGGTTTCCGAGACGATGGACGAGCGATTGTTGACCCCGGAAATTTTGGTGGATGCACAAATAGCACTTGCCGAAATAACCCCTAGATTGGTGCGTATCCTAAAACAGTTCGAACCTTTTGGCCCAGGCAATATGGCACCGGTATTTATGACCGACCATTTAAGGGACAATGGATATGCCAAGGCAGTGGGGCAAGAAGGAAAACATCTAAAACTGACCGTTTGCCAATATTCCGGCCCTACCATTGGGGCCATCGGATTTAACCTTGGGAACCAACTTGGAACAGTGATCGGCGGCAAACCTTTTAGTGCGGTCTACTGCTTGGACGAGAACGAATGGCAGGGGAACGTTAGCATACAATTAAAGATCAAGGATATACGTTAGTTGACTGATCAGTTCTTACAAATTTATTTTGCAATAACCTTTGAGCATTGAAATTGTCCAAAAAAAATAGGCCCGAACACTCCTGCCCGGGCCTTGACATTAAACTAACTAACTTAAACTTAAACCTAACTAATATCTTTATATAGGAGTTCCCATTTGTAAGGGAACTTTGGGTATATGTCCTATTTTGTCCAGATAGTTTAAAAACTATCATCTTATTTCCATCACAAAGATACTATTATTTATAATCAATCTAAATAAATTTAGTATTTTTATAACATAATGGCATTAGCAAGGGGCTGTCGAAAAATCCATCTTTATGCAAGAAATCGATCCTATCTACCACAATCATTTTGGCATTTCCTTCCAATGGCAGGGCATCGGTCCCAAACATAGGGGAAAGGTACAGGTAGTCTTTCGGGATATGGGACTACTGCTCACTCAAGAGGAACTGCTGCAATTTTCCAGAAATATCAAATCTATACATGAGGGCGGTCCCAATGGCTGTGGCCATTGTTCACATAAGGATAACTGTCGTTCACTATTGTTGGAAACCCCTGCGCCACAAGTGAGCCTTGTGGTGAACAGCAAGGAGCTGAGCGCCATAGACGATCTTATCGAAGGGACCCTGTTCCAACTTCGGTTGGATCAGTTGTTGGAGGGGCTCCTATAACTTCCCACATCGAATTTTTCCAAGGAGACCGACACACCGTCAAAAATGGCATAGGTATAATACTGGATCCAGTCGCCCAAATTTATATAGGTGGATTGTGGGTTAAGGGCAATCGATAAGGGAAGGTGCCGATGTCCGAACACAAAATAATCATAATGGTCCCGTTCCAATTTTCTTTTGGCATACTGCACCAGCCATTCTTTGTCCTCTCCCAAAAACCGCACGTCCCCGTCACCTGAGATCAGTTTGTTTTTCACGGACAGGTGTTTTCCCAGGCGCACCCCCAAATCGGGATGTAACCATTTGAAGGCCCATTTTGCAACGGGATTGGTAAAGACTTTTTTCATTCTTTTAAAACCTTTGTCGTCCGGGCCCAGACCGTCCCCATGGCCAATAAAAAAAGCGGTTCCGTCTATCATAAACTGTTGGGGGCGGTGGTACACTGGAATGTTGAGCTCTTCCTCAAAATATCCGTGCATCCATAAGTCGTGGTTCCCCACAAAATAGTGGATCGGAATGCCCGCATCCGTCAGTTCGGCCAGTTTGCCCAAGGTCCTTGTAAATCCTTTGGGAACTACTGTTGTGTATTCGAACCAGAAATCGAAAAGGTCCCCCAAAAGAAAAATGGCAGCGGCATCGTGCTTGATCTGCTCCAGCCAGGCCAAGAACAATTTTTCCCGGGGAAGGCTCTCCTGCATATTGGGGGCCCCAAGATGGTTATCGCTGGCAAAATAGATTTTTTTTCCGGGGGGGAGATGTATCTTCTTTATGGACATGGGCTAAGAATTATCGCTGGCATACCATTCTGCAAAAGAAGAATCCGTTTCCTGTAATTTCAGGGAGTGCAACTGTATTGTTGCGGGCAATCGGGCGGTGATCTTGGCCGCAAAATCTATGACCATATTTTCGCTGGTAGGCTGGTAATCGGCCAAGATGACATTATGTCCCCTTTCCATTAATTCCTTGGCCAGTTCTATATGGGGCGTATTTCTGTTAAATACCGTAGCATGATCAAACCGGTCCACTATCTCTTCCTTAACGATCTTTTTAAGATCTCCAAAATCGATGACCATTCCCAATTTAACGTGGGAGGTATCCGCAATGGGCGACCCGATTACCGTAACCGATAATTTATAACTGTGTCCGTGTACGTTCCGGCATTTTCCGTCATAGCCATAAAGGGCATGGCCGGTTTCAAAGCTGAACTGTTTGGTGATCCTAATGTTGCTCATAACATCTGTTTGCCCTACAAAAGTATACATTCTAACAAAAGAAACCGTTCTTGCCGTCAACCAAAAAAATGAAGGTACCCTTTAGACCGTTTCCTTTGTGGCCCGGATATGGGTCTTTGGCTTTAATCCGAAGAGGGGCCGGACCCATTTCCATCTTCTTATCAGAAGTTCATAGATCGCCCATGAACCAAGGAACGTAAAGGGCACCATCACCATAAACTTCGTGAAAAGGCTCCAGGGCAAGTCCCTAAGATAGTAACAGCTTACCATCATTACGCTCTGGTGAAGGATATAAAATGGATACACCGCTTCATTGCAATAACGGAGGATATTGCTGGGTTTGTTCAAATACTTGGAGGCGTAACCGAAGATGGCCAAGATCCAGGACCAAAGGTTGAAGACCTTGACAAACGCCTCGGTGTAATGTACCAGAGTGGTGTCCTCAAACCCAAAAACGATCACCAAAAAAAGCGTAAATCCAATGATACCAAAGGCAAGAAAAAGTCGTCGGTATTTTTCCACGGTGGTCCAGAAAACCTGCTTAACGGATATCAACAAAAATCCATATAGGAACAAAATACCAAAATTAACGAGCGTAAACCAATCGCCCACAAGGGCATGGGTTATCGGAAAGCGGGGTTCCATAAAGGCTTCGGTAAAATAAAGGGGGACCACAAATACGAAAATACCCAATGGATTTGCCACCAAACGGCCCCAAATTCCCTTATTACCAGAATGCGCCTTGAGCAGTACATATCTGAAAATGGGTATCAGGACCAATGAAAATAGCAAGAGATAGGGCAAAAACCATAAATGGTGCCAGCTAAAGTTTCCAGTGGGATAAATACCCACAAATGCTTGGGCGGGCCAATAGGAAAAATAGTTTCCCGAAAATTCTCCCTTGGCCAACCTTTCCAGATATACCTGGGGCGGTACCACCACCAATATTCCAAAGATGAGGGGGAGCAACAAACGTTTTAACCGTTCCAATGAAAATTGAAACATGCTCCTTCTTTGCAGGGCATAGTAGGTTCCCATCCCGGAAATCACGAAGAGAATGGGCAAACGCCATTGGTTAAGAAAGAGCATTGGGTATACCAGCCATTGGTACACCACATTGTTTTTGATATGAAAGCCCCATGGGACAAAGAACATTCCTATATGGTAAAAAATCAGGAGGGCAAAGACAATGACCCTTAACCAATCCATATCGTATCTACGCATACTTGTATTTTTTGGGAGCAAATCTAAGGGAAGGGAACGATGTGACACGCTCCTTTGGGACCAATGGCACGTTTTTGGTATGGACAACAAATAATCTGCCCGCTATTCCGGAGTTTTGCTCCGGTGTTCGCTTAAAACCTAAAAGACCTATGGTTTCATGCGTAGATTTTGCTCAGCCTAAATTTGATGGCGGGTTCATTTTCTCCTCAAATTTTGGAATGAATTTTCTGGAAACGGGTACGGCGTGTCCGGATTCCATCAGGCTGATCTTATACCCTTGTGCGTTTCCGCCCACCTTCTGCACAAATGCCAAGTTGACCAAATAGGACCTATGGGTCTTTACAATGATCGGAAAGCAATGCAACTGTGCCTCCAAGCTCTTAATGGAAATTCTTTTCAGGACCTTTTCCACCACCGTTTCCCCTTTTAGGAAGAATTCGACATAGTTGCGTTCGGCCTTTGCATATAATAAACGGGAAGGTTGCAGCAGGAAATCATCGCCCTTGAGTTCCGTTATGATAAAGACCGTTGCAGGGGAGTCCGCCATATCGGCAGTGATAGGGCTTACAATAAGTTTTTTGGCCCTTTCTGCCGACTTGCGTTGCAGCCTATTAAAATTTAGGGGCACCAGTACCGACACAAAAAGACTGCCCACTAAAAAAGTATTCCTTATTTCCTCATAAAAATAACGCCAGGACCAATTGTGGGGGTTGTCATATATGATATCCCTGATCAGGAACTGGGAGATGCCCACTGCCAACAGGTACCCGCCCAAAAAGAGAAGTTCCCTGCCCACTGTCCACTTTTCGTGTGGATGTGAAAAACGGGATACAAATAACAGTTGCGGAACCAATACCAGAATGGAGACAAAGGCGTGTACCACACAGATCAAAAAGAAAGGCATCCTGTGCTCGGGGACGTACACCTCAAAAGGCTCGAACCAATAATTGAAGAACAACGACATAAGGAATACCAAGGGAACCAAGGCATAGGCCGACCTGCCCCCATAATAAAACGGATAGGGCCTCCCAAGAAATAATTTTCCTTTTTGCCATAGTGTGGTTGGGGTATTGGAAGACGGCCTATTTTTATGGGTTTTCACAAGAGAGGGCTTTGCAGGATTTTCATGGCACTTTTTTCAGTCCTTTTTAAAGATAGCCCCATTTTTATCGGGTCTGTAGTTTAGGACCGCTTTTGTAGGTCAAATATCGGGTATGTTTTCTTATTTAGAAGATTTACAAACGTAAAAATCCATTTGTAAATGCAGTACATTTACCAACTTTTCCGAAGGTAAGAAGATATGGAACTATTTGAACAATTGGAATTTAAGGAAAATCCCCTTTTTGAGAAGGTGATAGACGACCTATTATTGCAGAAGTACAGTATTGTGGAAGATTTTTTTTCTACCGAGGAAATTGCGGTCCTAAGAAATTCACTGTTGGGTAAATACGAAGCGGACCGTTTTAAAAAGGCGGCTATTGGAAGTCGCACCAACGAATTGATCGTAAAATCAATAAGGGGCGACTTTATCCTATGGATCGATGAAAAATTGGATGGGGAGGCCGAGAGACTGTTCTTTGCCAAAATCAATGAATTTTCCAATTACCTGAACAAAACCTGTTTTCTGGGAATCATGCAAACAGAGTTCCACTATGCCCTGTACCCTGAGGGTACATATTACAAAAGGCATTTGGATACCTTCCAAAATGATGATAGACGAAAACTTTCGATCGCACTTTACCTGAACGATGCCGATTGGACGCCCGATGACGGAGGCGCCCTTGCCATTTATCTGCCGAAGGCCAACGGGGAAGAAGTACGCACCATTTATCCGCTACAGGGAAGGATGGTGGTTTTTGAGAGCCAGGAGCTGGAGCACGAGGTACGGACCGCCAACCGGAACCGTTTGAGCATTACAGGTTGGTTAAAAACCAGGTAATCCCGATGTTGTACCATCAAAGACCAAGTGTATCACCGTTTAAACCTTTTTCTGTTACGTGCCCTATTTATAAAATGGACCGTAATCAATACCAAAACCAAAAGCGGAAAGATAAAATTGCCGTTTAAAAAGGATAAAATATTCATACCTTACTTATAAAACCTTCATTATGGAACAGGTCATCTTTTTTTTAGGAAAAGGGCCACTATGGCCGAAGTGGCCACTCCCATGGTAAGGGCACCAAAAGCGCCCTGTAACATATAACTTTGAAGGTTAAAGTAACTTTCCGCTGCCTTTTGGTCCATTTTCCCCGTTTCCACCACATAACGTATAATGTTGGGAAAGTATTGTGGCGAAATATAGGTGCCTGCAATATACTGTACAAGGGGGCTTAACAGTGCCACTACCGCACTTATGACGATACCACTTGTAAAACCCTGTTTCCATGCCATCTTTCCGCCCAGATCTTTATCCCTCTTTTCCTTTAGGGCCAGCACGTAAATGGCAATGGCCACCAAGGCAAATAGATTGGTATAAAGGGCATGTTTTGAGATAAGGTCGCCATGCCATCCCAAGGCCTTTTCCAGATAGGACCAGATCAAGGTTGAGACGGCAAAGATGATTCCCCATTTTATTTCCGTGCCAAACTTTTTCATACAGGAATATTAAGAATTTAGGACCGAAATTTTTCAAGGGCCTTTTTGGTACTATCGGAGAGTGCCAACCTTCCGGTAATGGCGGCTCTTTCGGGCAGCAGTTCCGCCCAATGGGAGGTTCCTTCCCAAAGTACTTTTTTCATTTCCAAAAGCGCTTGCGGATTATAGGATGACAAATTCCTGGTAAATAGATCCACTTCCCGGTCCATTTCGACCATGTTTTCGAATACCCGTGAAAAAAGCCCCTTTTCCAGTGCCCAATAGGCATTTTTCCATTCGTTGGGGTATAGGGCAAGTGCCGCTAGGGCAGCAGTGCCGATTTTCCGTTCCACTGCCGGGGCGATGACCAAGGGGGCCAATCCGATGCTGAGCTCCGAGAGTCGGACAGCGGCCGCCTCCACGGCAAAAACATGGTCACAGGCGGCAATAAGGCCCACTCCGCCCCCTACCGACTTACCTTGGACCCGACCTATGATCACCTTTGTACAAGATCTCATGGCGTTGATCACTTTTGCAAAACCTCCGAAAAAGAGTTTGCCCTCTTCCAATGTTGAGACTTCCATCAACTCTTCAAAGGAGGCGCCCGCACAGAAGGTACGGTCGCCTTCAGACCGAAGGACGATCACCGATACTTCATCCAATTCTGAAAGCTTGTCAAGTTCCACCGTAAGTCGGTCCAAAAGAACCGTTACGAACGAATTACTTGCAGGATGCCCAAATTCGATGGTGGCCACCCTATTTTCAATAGTGGTATACAGACTGCCGTTGCTTCTTGTGGTGCCCATGCGCTTTATTTTGTCCAAAATTAGGTGTTTTGCAAGAGGGGGCGAAATTTCCGCCTAAATTTCCAGACCAGGGCCCCGCCCCTAATGGCCATCCAAAGAACAAAGGAAATCCAGATGCCCGTCAATCCCCAATTGGCGTACTTCCCCAATAGCAAAAGGGGGATAAACCCCAAGAAAGTGGCCGCCAAGAGGACGTTCCTTAAATATTTCATTTCTCCCAATCCCTTAAAGAGCCCATCGAACACGAAGGCGATCGCATTAACGGGTAGGCTGAGCACAACAATGTAAAAAATACCGTAAAAGGTCTGCAGTACGATGGGGTCGTTGGAAAAGAGTTGCCCAAGAGGCGCATAGAAGGCGAAGGCCAAAAGCATGAGTGCCGCACTTACCGAAACACCGTACCACATGATTTTTTTAGCCAGCTCCCAAAGTCCCCCATAATCCTTGGCCCCCAAGAGCCTGCCTCCCATTATATTGCCGGCGGCCCCATAACCATCTATAAAAAAAGCGGAAAAAAGCCAGAGGTTTATGGCAATGGTATGGGCACCAATATAACGGCCGCCCAGCATAGTGGCCTCCCGTACGGCCAAGATAAGGGCAGTATTCAGGGCCAAGGCCCGTACGAAGAGATTGAGGCTCATCAATGCCAACCGGCCCAATTCGGGATGCAGCGGAAAGGTCGGTTTAAGGCTTATATCGGTCTTAAGGACCAATAATATCAGGGCCATGATCGCCATGACCGCTTGGGAAACAAGACTTGCATAGGCTGCCCCTTCCAGATAACCCGGAGAAATGATTCCCTCGACCCCATAGACCATGATGAAATCCAGGACAATGTTCAGCACGGCCCCGGTAATGGCTATGACCATGGGCCAATAGGTATTCTGAAGGCCCCTAAAGATACCAAATATGGCAAAGGTAAAGAGGGTAAGGGGAAAACCCCATACCCGGATGGCATAATAGGACACACAATAATCCAAAATTTTTCCGGAGGCCTCCAATACCATAAAAATATCTTCGATCACAAAAACGGTACTTCCCAGTACCACAAGGCTCAAGGCGATGTTAAAAAAGATCGCCTGGGCAGGCAGGGCCTTTACCGCTTCCAATTTTCCCGCCCCCAAGTATTGGGAAATGATGGCGGAAATGGCGCTCCGGGTCTGGCCTAGGACCCAAATCAGCATGGACAAAAAGGAACCGACTATTCCTGCGGCTGCCAATGATTCCAATCCGTCTACCGGGATATTGCCCACAATTGCGGTATCGGTAATGGACAAAATGGGTTCTGCAATTCCTGCTATGGTAGCGGGAACGGCCAATGAATTTATCCTTCGAAAGCTTATTTTTGAGTCCAAATCCAATATTAGAGGGTTAGTTCATAACAATGGAAAGGATGTTCGCTCTGTTTGGGGAAGAAGATGTCGCCCAGTTGTTGATATCCCCTTTGGGTGTAGAAAAGTTGATTGCGCTTGTTTTGACTAAACGTATCCAGGCGAACGGACACAAAGTTATTGTTGCGGGCATATTGCTCGGCAAAGTCCATCAACTTTTGCGCATGGCCCTTTCCCTGATACCGGGGATGTACGGACAGCTTATGGATATAGAGGTTGTTAAGGTTTGGGGTGAGCCATTTTATGGGCAGGTATTCGTCATCCATATGGGTGGATAGGACAACGGTGCCAACTAGCTTTCCCTCGAGTTCCAGTACATACAGTTCATTTCGGTGAATATCCCTTTCAAAAGCGGCGGCGGATGGATAGTGTTCGTTCCATTGAAAGATGCCCTTTTGTGCCATATGGTCTGCACAGGCTTTGGTAATTGCCATAATATTGTTTATTTCCGATAATTTTGCCGGTCGGATCATGTTCGTATTTTTAATTTAATTGTAAATTTAGAACATAATTTACGTTCACCACTACCCATAATGGACCGTTACAATTTTGGATAACGGTTAACGTTGTTATACCAATAAACCTGAATAATTCAAAAAAACCAATAATTATACATCTATGAAAAATATCCTGGTTCCGATCGGGACTTCTCCGGAAGCCCATGAAACATTGCAATATGCGGTTGATTTTGCGCTGGAATTTTCCGCCAAAGTTTTTGTGATGGAAGTTTTTAACGTAAAGGGAACGGGGGCAGGAACCCTCTCCAATCTGGAGGACAAAGTTGCCGAAAGCAGCAAGGAGCATTTAAAGAAGGTCATCGATCAGGTGGACTCCAAAAATGTGGATATTAAAATAGCCACCTATAATGGGGACTTGATCGACGGCTTGATTTCCATAGACCGTGAGTTGGGAATAGACCTGATCATCATCCACCCTAGGAGCAACGATATAAAGGAGGAGCTTTATTTGGGCAATACCTCTGGAAGGATTGTCAAAAGGACCAACATTCCCACGCTGATCGTACCCAAAGGAACGGTATTTGCCCCTTTTAAAACCATACTTACCGCCTTTAAGTCGGGAGTGCTAAAGCGGAAACGTATCTTAGATCCCTTGATCACCATCAAAAATAAGTTCAATGCCAGTGTCAACCTTCTAATGGTCAAGACGCCCGGGTATACCGATGACGACCTCAAGATCAACACGGCCCTGATGGATATCAGCTCCCAACTGACGCTTACCCAGAACGCCACCACGTATTTGGGCGTGCTGGAAAACTTTCAGTCGCAGCATCCCGATCTGTTGTGTGTGTTCCGCAGAAAGCGCGGTTTCTTTAAAAATTTATGGGAAAAGAACACCATCTTAAAGTCGGAATTCAATTCCCCGGTACCCGTTCTGGTACTCAGTGTAAAAAAAGACTGATACACCCGTTATTTTATGGGGCCTGTATTTTGTTACTTTGGTAAAAAGTAGTTTCTTTGCGGCTCCAAAAAGGGGGATTAGCTCAGTTGGCTAGAGCGCTTGCCTGGCAGGCAAGAGGTCACCGGTTCGAATCCGGTATTCTCCACATCACTTGGAAAAGCCATCGGCCAAAGCCGATGGCTTTTCGTTTTGGAAAAAATAGGGAAGTCCCACTTGCGTATTTTTCCCAAAATGGAAAGCACCGCGGTAGCAGTGTGCTTTTCTATTTGCAGCAGGGCGATTCTCATGGAAAAACGTAGTTAATGCGGTATTCTCCACATCACTTGGAAAAGCCATCGGCCCAATCCGATGGCTTTTTGTTTTGCCTTCCTATGCTAGAGCTCCGGAAGACAGGAGGGCTTTCCCAAATTCCTTTGTTCTGCCTCTTTTGATTAAAATTTTCTATGAGGATCAGTTTGAAATATATATTTTATTTTCAGTTTCGGCGGATTTATAGATTGCTTCGATTACCCGAATATCCTTAAGGCCTTCCTCTCCTGAAATATGACTGGGCAGGGACCGCTTTTCCAGTAACAATTTTCCTATCCCATCCAATTGTGCCGCTTGTTGGTTAATAACGGGATAATTAAACTCCTGGACACTTGTCCTTCCCTTAAAAGGGCCATAACTGATTGCGGGAGCAAGTTCAAAGTACCCACTGTCGGCAGATGCAAAAAATCGGTCAACATTACAGTTGGAAGTTGTAGTTGAGGTCCCGATCGCACCACTAGGGAAATTAAGTTGCCAACTTATGTTTTCTTCAACTTCGGTAAACAGATCGGGCATTGTAATAGGGGCAAATTGTGCGGTAACGGAGCTCGGCTCTTCGCCTAGCACATATCGGTTACTTTGAATGCAATAGATGCCGAGATTCATTAAGGCCCCACCTCCGGCAAGAACTTTATTTAAGTGCCAATCATTTGGAGGAGTACCTGTTAAATCATAACCAAGGGATGCTTCAATTAAACGAACTTGTCCAAAAACCTTTTTTTGTCCGAGTCTTTTTATTTCGATATGGTGGGGTTCGTAATGTAAACGATATCCCACGGCCAATTGAACGCCTGCATTTTTGCATACATCGATCATTTCTTGGCACTCTAGTACCGAGATTGCCATAGGTTTTTCCACAATTACATGTTTTCCAGCTTTTGCGGCCTTGATTGTATATTCTTTGTGCATACCGTTGGGCAAAACGATATAAACCAGATCAATGTCATTATTGTTCTTGATGTCATCAAAATTATTATAATTGTAAATATTCTGTTCAGGGATTTTATATTTCTCCTTCCAGAGCAAAGCTTTCTGTGGAGTTCCGGTAATAATACCTGATAACTGGCAATATTCGGATTCCATCAGACCCGTTGCTAGCATATTTGCATAACGGCCCAAGCCGCATAGGGCTACGTTCAATTTTTTCACTCCTAATGGAGATCTGCTTTTTTCCGAGAATGTTTTAAAGGACGTAACGGTTGGAAGAATGGCCGTTGAGCCAATACCCAAACCTAATTTTTTGACAAAAGACCGTCTTGAATCATTTTTCATTTTTAGTGGTTTAAAGTTTGTAACCGGCAGTATCAGTGCAAATTTTATTTTAAAATAGCAAAGGCCCTAATGAAATCATGATTTTGGCACTCTATTTTTAAATTGACCAAACTTTTGTGTTGTTAAGGAACGGCGGTATTCGATTGCGGTAATGTGTGTATACTTTTTAAATGCCATATTGAAAGTTGAGATATTGTTGAATCCACTTTCGTAGGCAATAGTGGAGATTTTATAATTTTTATAATTTTCATTGGCCAATAATCTTTTGGCTTCTTCAACCCTTTGGGCCGCAATATATTGTGAATAATTTTGATGTAATACTTGATTAATGACCTGTGACAGCTGTTTGGATCCCACTCCAATTATTTCACTAAGCTTGGTTAGGCTCAAATCGGGATCCAAATACAGTTTTTCATCCTCCATTAAGATAGATAGTTTATTGAAATACTCGGTAATTTTTATATCCTCCATGGCTGATTTTAGATATCGGCTTTTTCCTTTTGTAAATAGAAAGGGTTTTCCAAGTGCCCAAAACGACAGAAGAAGCATAAGAATTGAAAATGTCAGTGCCCCGTTTGGATAATAGGATATAATGTTATGGAAAATCAATATATGATTAAAGAACATTATGATAGTGGCCAGTGTCAAAAATACCAACCATTTTTTTAAGGTGGGCCCTCCATGCGATTCTAAAAGTTCTTTATCATTGAAGATGTAGTACAATGTCAAAATACTGTAAATAATACCATGTAAGAACAATCCCAGGTGGAATATCCAACCGTATGGTTCATGATTCGTAGGAATAAAGGGGCTAAACAGTATTACGATCACCATTGGAAGATAGTGCCAGAAAAGTGCATATGGTTTAGGGGAACAATACGGTCTACGCAAAAAAATGGAATACTGCATTAAAGAAGGGCCAACTGCTAATAAAAGGCCTAAAAAAATCACAAGAAAAGATCGGGATATTGAATAGTGGTCATGAAAAAGGGACTTGCCCATTCTCACACTAAAAATTAAAAGATAGATGCCCAAAAAAATATTGGCTTTGGCGTATTTATTTT
This sequence comes from uncultured Sediminicola sp., assembly GCA_963974715.1. Lineage (GTDB taxonomy): Bacteria > Bacteroidota > Bacteroidia > Flavobacteriales > Flavobacteriaceae > Sediminicola. The sequence continues at coordinate 310,715 of CAXBDK010000003.1, read as the reverse complement.
TTGAGACCAAAAGAAAAACACCAAAGAAGAGCCCTAATGTAACCCCAATACATCCAAAGACCAATTCTATTTGATCGATTGTTTCCTGATTGAAATTCATAAAAAAAATTATTGTGTAATTAGGCAGCTGAATATGTCACTTATAGAACTGGTTTAAACTTTTTTAATTGGCTAAAAAATTGTCCTTTTGCACCCGTTATTTGTCTTTTTATCGTTCCGTAGCGCTGCTATGCAACTCAAAAAAGCCTTCATCCGGTTGCAAAGTGCCTAATTTTCGCTACAATCCAAAAAGTTTAAACCAGTTCATATCCAAAAATAATCCCTTATAAGATTTGAACAAGTGTTGATGAGGATTTAATGCGGATTATCTTTAATAAATAAAAATGTGCCATCACCCAATTCGCATTTCCTTTACTACCTACCCCAGTAAAAAAGAACTATGGCTTAAATGGAAGTACTTTCCTCATATGTTCCAATATTTTCTTGAATAAAGTTAGCCATGAACTCCTTTACCGTCACTATATAGTTTAAATATAATCGACTGAACGACAGGAATAGTTCGGATATACTCCTTTATAGTCGGACTATGATGGCATTTTAGTGTGTCTTATGCCTGCAAATTTCCCCAATCCTAAAATCTAGATCTATTTTTGGATATACTTTTGACAAAATAAAAAAACCACCTAAACTGTATGGTTTTCGGTGGTTTTTGCAACACTTACACTTTATCCACGGCCACTTTGTAGTTGGGATCTTCCAGGATGTTTACATCGATCACCTTTTCCGCATTTCGGAGCAAGGCCCTGCAGTCGGGGCTCAGGTGCCGTAAATGTACCTTCTTGTCCACCTTCAAATAACGTTCAGTTATTTTGTTAAGGGCCTCTATGGCCGACATGTCCGCTACGCGACTTTCCTTAAAATCGATGATGACCTCTTCTGGATCGTTCAGCACATCGAATTTTTCGGCAAAGGCGGTGGTGGACCCAAAAAAGAGGGGGCCATAGATCTCATAATGTTTTACGCCATTATCATCCACGTACTTCCGGGCCCTAATGCGCTTGGCATTGTCCCAAGCAAATACCAAGGCAGAAATGATCACGCCCACCAATACAGCAAGTGCAAGGTTGTGCAACAGCACGGTAACAGCGGCAACCAACATGCCCACGAAGATGTCGGATTTTGGGAATTTGTCGATCACCCTAAAACTGGCCCATTCAAAAGTGCCTATAGAAACCATGACCATGACCCCGATGAGCGCTGCCATAGGCAACTGTTCAATAAGACCGGCCCCGAACATGACAAAGATCAAAAGGGCCACAGCGGCCACAATTCCCGATAGACGGGCCCTGGCCCCTGAGGAAATATTGATCAAGCTCTGACCGATCATGGCACAGCCGCCCATTCCCGAGAAGAAGCCCGAAAGGATATTGGCCGTACCCTGGGCCACTGCCTCCTTGTTGCCCCTTCCACGGGTTTCAGTGAGTTCGTCCACAATATTTAGGGTCAACAAGCTTTCGATCAGTCCTACCCCGGCCATAATGGCCGCATAGGGGAAAATTAGGGTGAGGGTTTCCAAGTTAAAGGGTACCATGGGAATATGGAAAGGTGGGAAGCTCCCCTCAATGGAGGCAATATCGCCCACGGTCTTGGTGTCGATGCCAAAAAAGGCCACAATCCCGAAGACTACCAATATAGCGGCCAAGGAAGCTGGAACCACCTTAGTGATCTTGGGCAGTCCCCATATGATCAACATGGTGACCAATACCAGTCCCAAGAGCATATAAAGGGTAGGGCCCGTTAGCCAAGCACCGTTGGCATCCTTAAATTGATCTAGTTGCGACATAAAAATAATGATCGCCAACCCGTTTACAAATCCGAAAATTACGGGATGGGGAACCAATCGCATTAACTTTCCCAATCGAAATACTCCCGCCAAGACCTGAAGGAGACCGGCCAGTATAGCCGTGGCAAAGATATACTCGGGTCCATGGGATGCGGCCAAGGATACGATCACAACGGCCACTGCCCCTGTGGCGCCGGAGATCATGCCGGGCCTACCGCCCAAGACCGCTGTTACTAGGCCCATTACAAAGGCGGCATAGAGTCCGGTAAGGGGCGAGAGGCCCGCGATCAATGCGAAGGCCACCGCTTCCGGTACCAGGGCCAAGGCCACGGTAAGGCCCGATAGGATTTCTGTCCTATAATTTACTTTCTGGGAAAAATCGAAAAGGTTGAGATATTTTTTCATATAAAAATACGGGAACTGTTGGAAGTTCCATTGAACAAAGAATGACTATGCTATTTTTTAAAGGGATATTTGCCCTAATGGGCGGGATAGGGGAATCTTCAGGGCGGGGTCGCCACTGGCAAAACAAAATAAGAAAAGGACGAAATGCTGTTTTTCATATGTTCGGCAAAAATAAGGTTTATTTTTTAATCGCCTAAACAATGGCCCCGTTATTGTCCGGACATATCCAATTTTATTTGATAATTTTCTTGTGCGGACCATTCTATTATCGTAATATTGCAATGAAAGAATCAATTATGGGACTTGCAAAGACCGAAATATTTACCGATACGGAGAACCAGATCGCTCTTTTTGCGAAGGCATTCGGGCATCCCGCCAGGGTAAAGATCCTACAGCAGCTGTTCAAGTTGGATACCTGTGTGTGCGGGGATCTGGTTACGGAAATCGGCCTGGCACAGCCTACCATTTCACAACACCTCAAGGAACTGAAAAATTTGGGACTTATCAAGGGAAATGTGGAGGGAACCAGTGTGTGTTATTGCATCCACAAGGAGAACTGGGCGGCCATGAAACAACTCATGCTACAGTTCTTGGACCAAGATTTAGGTGACAGCAACGATTGCTGTTAGACAAAAAAATTTATCCTTAATCATCGTTTTATTGCGATATATAAATTAACTATTATGAAACTTTCAGAAATCAAATCGATATTGAAACAGATGGAGACCATGGCATTTCAGTTGCCCGATGGCTCCTTGGTGCCCGGTCATTTTCATGTTACCGAGGTGGGCAAGGTATCCAAACATTTTATAGACTGTGGAGGTACGGTTCGAAAGGAAGAGGTGGCCAACTTTCAGTTGTGGGACGCGAACGATTATGACCACCGGCTGCACCCCGAGAAATTGGTGGATATTATTGAACTGTCGGAAAAGGTACTGGGACTTGGCGATCTGGAAATTGAAGTGGAATACCAAGGGGAAACCATCGGTAAATATGGCCTTGACCATGAGGGGGGCTCTTTTTTGCTGACACAGAAGGTAACGGACTGCCTCGCCAAGGATAAATGTGGCGTTCCCGAGGGGAAAGTCAAAAAAGACCTTTCTTCCCTGCAGGTGGAACAGGGCAGCTCCTGTGCTCCCGGTTCCGGATGTTGTTAGGCCCTAGTTCAAAATTGATTCACTATGTGAGATGTATTATGCTCCGAGGCCTGCCCGCCTCAGGCGGGTTATTTTTTCCCCAGGCCTCGTGAGCTTGCTCAGAGTTTGTTGACCATAAAAATGCCATACAGTATGTACGAAAAAATCAAGACCTTTTTTGAAACGGTCGACTTTAAAACCATTCCCGAGGAACGCAAAAAATTACTTGCTCCCCTAGTTTCCTATGTGCGGGAAAAATACCTGTCGGGCAAGGAGGTACGACTTATATTTATCTGCACCCATAATTCCCGTAGAAGCCATCTTTCACAGGTATGGGCACAGACCGCGGCCGCCTATTATGGTATAGGCAAAGTATCCTGTTATTCCGGTGGCACCGAACGTACCGCCCTTTTTCCCATGGCCGCAAAGGCTTTGGAAAATGCTGGGCATGCCCTATATACGCTCTCCGAGGGGGATAATCCCATCTATGCGATCAAATATGGGGAGAATGAGGCTCCAGTCATTGGATTTTCAAAAAAGTATGATGATCCCTATAACCCCGTTTCCGCTTTTGGGGCCATCATGACCTGCTCCCAAGCCGATGGAGGCTGTCCTTTTATTGCCGGGGCCGAACAACGTTTTACCATTACCTATGAAGATCCAAAGGCATTTGACGGTACTCCCGGGCAAACGGAGGCCTATAACGGGCGGAGTCTGCAGATTGCCACCGAAATGGGATATGTTTTCTCGCAGGTAAAAAATGGACAGCTATGACCAAAGCCGCTAAGAAACTCGGATTTTTGGACAGTTACCTGACGCTGTGGATATTTTTGGCCATGTTGCTGGGAGTGGGCATTGGATATTTTGCGCCCACCTTTCCGGCCATGATCGATTCCTTGGGCAGTGGCAGTACCAATATTCCAATTGCCATAGGGCTGATATTGATGATGTATCCCCCCCTTGCCAAGGTAAACTATGCCCTTTTGCCCAAAGTGTTCCAAAATGTGCGGGTACTATCCATCTCCCTTGTACTCAATTGGATCATTGGGCCGGTATTGATGTTCGTATTGGCCATTACCTTTTTACAGGATCATCCCGAGTATATGGTGGGCCTTATCCTGATCGGATTGGCCCGTTGCATCGCCATGGTGCTGGTGTGGAACGACCTTGCAGGGGGCAGTAGTGAGTACGGGGCCGGACTGGTTGCCCTTAACAGTATCTTTCAGGTATTCGCCTATAGTTTTTATGCTTGGCTGTTCATTACGGTACTACCACCTTATTTTGGTTTTGAAGGGGCCATAGTGGATATTTCCGTCCGTACCATTGCGGAAAGCGTGGCCATTTACTTGGGGATCCCCTTTCTGTTGGGAATTATCAGTCGGGTATTATTGGTGCGGATGAAAGGGGAAAAATGGTATACGGAAAAGTTTATTCCGACCATTTCACCGATGACGCTTATCGCCCTACTCTTTACCATTGTGGTAATGTTTTCCCTAAAAGGGGAATTGATCGTGACCATCCCCATGGACGTACTGATCATTGCGGTTCCGTTGTTGACCTATTTTGTACTGATGTTCTTCATAGGATTTTTCGTAAGCAAGGCCATGGGGGCAAGTTACGATAGGAACGCTGCCATTTCCTTTACGGCGGCCGGTAATAATTTTGAGCTGGCCATTGCCGTTGCGATTGCCGTTTTTGGACTGAATTCGGGACAGGCATTTGCGGGGGTGATCGGTCCCTTGGTGGAGGTGCCCGCCCTTATTATTCTGGTCAGGGTGGCTTTTTGGCTTAAAAAAAGGTACTATGGACCATCAAAGGTTGCTGGGGTATAAATTGATGGCTTCTTTTTCCTTCTTCCCCTCCAGATAAAGAATCCGGTAATGGGGAGGGCCGCTACCAGTAAACTGCATATAAAGGCCGCTATTTTTCCAAAAAGCCCAAAATATTGTCCGGTATGCAGTCCGTAGTTCATCTCCTGTAATTGAAGGCCCGGCGCCTTTTGATCGTAAAACTGCCCATAGATCAATTTACCGCTCTGGGGATGGAAGTAAAAGTTGGATTGGTGATCGAATGCCAATGTGGTAGGGTAGGCCCCCGTCAGTATTGGCAACCCTTCGCCTTGGTCCCATACAAAGAGCATTCCACTGTCCGGAACCAATTCCATTGTTCGGTAAAAAGCGGTATCAAGAGCTTCTGGGTGGGTAGTGGCCAGGTCAAAACGCTTATGGGGCAATAGTTCTTCCTTTGACTCGGCATTTCCCAAATTTCCCACTACATACATGCTTTCGTGCATCCATTCGTACGAGAAACTTAAACCCGTAATGGCCATTATGAGGGCAGGCAGTAGGATGTAAAAGCCCGTGGCCCTATGCCAATCATAATTTTTTCTCCGCCATCTGGACTTCCACCTTATCTTGAAATTTTGTGCGGCATTTTTCCACTGTTTGGGCCACCATAAGATCATCCCTGTAAGTACGGTAAACACAAAGATGATGGTAGCGATACCTGTGATGTGTTTTCCGACCCCTTCCGGCAACAGCAGAAAACGGTGCAATCTTTCCACTATCAGAAAAAAATCTTGCTCTAAATTTTGGACGTGTACAATAACGCCCGAGTAAGGGTTGAAGTAAATATTGTGAAGTCCCGACTCCAATTGGACCGTAACATGTGCCGGACGTTCCCTGTTTTGATAGATGACCATTGCGGCCTTGGCATCCGGAAATTCTTCGGACAGCTTTTGGAATATAGCTGTAGGGCCTATAAATACCTTGTTCTCAACGGCCACTTTTCGCCAAGGTCGCGTGAGGTCCTGTAGCTCATCATGGAAGGCATAGATACAGCCCGTTATCGCAATGATAAAAACGATGCTTCCCGAAAGCAATCCAAGCCAAAGGTGCAATAGGACCGCAATATTCCTAAACCGTATTTTTTTCCCTTTTATGGCCAAAGGTCCTTGTTTTGAAAGGCAAATATAACCAAAAGGGTTTTGCTCATATCCATCCAAGGGAGAACTATTGTTCCCTTATCTGCACTAAATTGGGAACCTACAATTAAATATCGCAAGAGTTTGTTCCGAGGTTGTTTATCTTGGGTGTAGGAAAATAGGAACGAATATCATCCATTTTATTGCCAGCCTCCACCAAGGCTCCTATACAGTTCTATATTGCCCAGAAAAATCTGTGTTTTTATGTCGATCAGGTTCAGCTCACTATCCAAGGCATCCCCTTGGGCCGTGATCACCTCAAGATAATTGGCGAATCCGCTTTGGAAAAGGAGTGCGGCATCGGTTATCCCCCGTTGTGTGGTCTCGATCCTTTCCTCGGCCAGAGTATGTTCTTCCTCCAGTTTTTCTATGGTGATCATGGCATCCGATACCTCACGTATGGCGTTTATAAGGTTTTCATAAAAATCCAGTTGTGCGATCTGTCGGGCGGCTATGGCCTTTCTATGGTTTGCCTTTAATTTGCCATTTTGGAAAATTGGCTGAAAAATGGACCCGTTCAAAAGTGCAAAAGCGGAACCCATTGGATCGAACAACTTATTCAACCTGTGTGCATCCAGTCCCAAGCCCGCATCAATGCTAAGGGAAGGGTATTTCATGGCCTGCGCGATCCCAACCGCGGCATTGCTGGCAATCAATGCATATTCGGATGCGGCCACATCCGGTCTGTTCTGGACAAGTTCCAAGGGAACGCCTATATTATAGTCATCCGCAAAGGTGACATTGTCAAGATGTGTCCTTATTTCCAATTTCTGTGGGGCCCTCCCCAAAAGTGCATTCAGCCTATTTTCTTGAACGGCGTACTGTCGCTGTATTTTTGGGATGAGCGATTGAAATCTAAGTTTTTGCGATTTGGTCTGTCTGATGGCCAATGAACTGGTCTCTCCCGCTTCGTACTGCAATTCCACTATGCGTAATGTATTTTCATTTAGTTTAAGGTTTTTTTCCGCCACTTCCAGTTCCGCCTTTAATTTTAGCAGTCCGTAATAGGTAGCTGCAACCTCGGCAACCAATGCCGTTTGTACCGCCTTCTTAAACTCACTACTTTCCAGATACTCGGCCAAAGCGGCATCTTTCTTCCATCGTAATTTGCCCCATAGTCCCAGTTCCCAACTGGAACGCACACCCATATTGTACGATAACCTTTCGGTATACAAGGTTTCGGGAACGTTTTCCCCGTGATTTCGCCTACCCCTATTGGAACCATAGTTGTTGAAATTTTCGGACGCATATTCCCTTTGAAAACCCCCTGGTACCAACCCGAGTGAAGGGTAAAAATTTGCTTTGGACCGTACAAGGTCCTGACGGTCCATTTCCAGCACCTGAATCGTCTTTTGCAAGTTCTGGTTATTAACGAGCGCCGTGTCTATAAAGGAAATCAGTGTAGGGTCGTTAAAAAAATCGGACCATTTTAACTGGGAAAGGCGAGTGCTATCCCCAATGACGGATGCCATGCTATCGTTTTTATGGAATTCCTTTGGGAAAGAGCCCAGATCGGGCCTATCGTATTGTTTCCCTACCTTACATCCTGTCAGTCCGATAAAAAGTAAAGTGACAAGATAAATTTTATTCGCTTTCTTTACCAACATCTATAATGTTATTTAGATACTTTATTATTTCAGTTTAAAAACGCACTGCTGCGTCCCACTTTGTTTTAAATACTATGTACTAACTTTGGGCGATCACTTCCACTTTTCCGGTATCCAAATTATAGCGTTCATGGAGCTGTTGGAACATGTACGCCAATACGGGAATGATCAAAATTCCCAAAAATACGCCGAAGAGCATTCCACCGGCCGTACCGATACTTACCGACTTATTTCCTATGGCCGAAGATCCTTCCGAGAACATTAGGGGGATCAGACCTGCGGTGAAGGCCAATGAGGTCATGATGATTGCCCTCAAACGCAGTGCACTGGCCTCTAGGACCGCATCCAAGATCGGCATGCCCGATTTTCTTTTCTGGGCCGCGAACTCCACGATAAGAATCGCATTTTTGGCCAACAGGCCAATGAGCATTATTATCCCTACCTGCACATAGATATTGTTGTCGATCCCCGCTAGGTATATGGATGCGAACACCCCAAAAATACCTGTGGGCAGGGAAAGTATAACGGCCCAAGGAAGCCAAAAACTCTCATATTGTGCGGCCAATATAAAATAGACCAATAGTATACTGATAAGGAAAACGATAATGGAATCCGATCCCGATTTCTTTTCCTCCAAACTCATACTGGTCCATTCGTAATTTAAACTGGCGGGCAGCTTTTTTGCGCTCAATTCCTCGATGGTATTCATTACATCCCCCGTACTGTATCCTGAAGCGGGCGTTATATTTATTTTGGCGGCATTGTACAGGTTATAACGTGTGACCGTTTCAGGACCAAAAGTCTGTTCCAATTGGACAATGGTATTCAAGGGAACCATATCACCATTGTCGTTCTTTACAAAGATCGAATTAATGGTCTCCGGGCTTTCACGAAACTCTATGTCCGCCTGCATATAAACCCCGTACTGCCTTGTAAACCTATTGAAATCCCCTACCCGTGTACGACCAAAATTGGACTGTATGGTAAACATCATATCCTTTACGCTGACCCCAAGTGCCTTGGCCTTTTTATAATCTATGTTGAGTTTGTATTGAGGGAAATTAGGGTTAAAGGAAGTAAAGGCATTTTCTATCTCCTTTTGTTTTCTGAGCTCTATGATAAATTCGTTGATCATCTGTCCAAATTCGCCTAGGTCACCATCGGTAAGGTCCTGCAAAATCATCTGCACCCCGTCAAAGTTACCAAAACCTTGGACCGTTGGCCTTGGGTACATGTTTATGCCCCTTGCATCGCTTATGACCAACAGTTTTGAGGTCAAATGCCTTACCACTTCATTTATTTCCGTGATGTCCCCCCGTTCGGAAATATTCTTCAATTTGATGTATCCCATTCCAGACGATGGACTTTCCGAATCATCCACTATATTGTATCCCGAAACCGTATTTACGCTTGCCACAACCTCTTCCTTCCTCAAGATAGAATCTGCCTGTTGCAGCGCTTGATTGGTCCGGTGAAGGGATGCGCCCTCCGGCATGGATAGAGAGAAAATCAAAAAATTATCATCCTCCGTAGGGATAAATGCGCTAGGGGTCCTGCTGGAGAGGAAAGCGGTGAGCAAGACCAAAAGGGCAAGTATCCCTACGCTGATCCATTTGTATTCGATGGATTTCTTGATGACACGGATGTATTTATTGGTAAATCGTTCAAAAGCGGTATCAAATTTACGAAGGCCCTTGTCCCGCATAACTTTTACCCTTCGCATCCCTCGAAATCCCCCAATACGTGCATATACCGTATCCTTTTTCTTTTCCTTAGGTTTGTCCCTGTAGATCAAAATGAACAGTACCGGTCCCAAAGTAAGTGCGATCACGGCAGAGATGAGTACCGCAATGATAATGGTATAGGCAAACTCTTGGTAAAACACCCCTACAGGCCCCTGAAGGAAACCTACGGGCAGGAACACGGCGGAAATTACGATGGTAATGGAGATAATGGCGCCTGTAATTTCGCTCAAAGCGGCATTCACCGCCTGCCTTGCCGACATCTTATGACTTTGCATTTTTTCATATATGGCCTCCACTACCACAATGGCATTATCGACCACTATCCCGATGGCCAATACCATGGAAAACATACTGAGAACGTTCATGCTCACTCCGATCATCTGGAGAAAAAAGAAGGTACCCACCAATGATATTGGTATGGTAACGGCGGTGATGATAGTGGCCCTAAGATCTTGAAGGAAAATGAACACGACCAGGAAGACCAGGAGAAATGCCTCTACCAAGGTTTGTATCACATGGTTCATGGACTCATCTATCTGGTCCCTCACACTGTACGTTATCTCATATTTTACCCCTTCCGGAAATAGTTTGGACTGTCTTTCCAGAACCGCACGCACTTCCTTATCGATTTCCACAGCGTTCGCACCGTTTTGCTGTACAATATCAATGGTTACCGCAGGACGGGCGTCAAGCCTGTTTTTACTCGTGTAATTGGAGGCCCCAAACTCAATTCTTGCCACATCCCTGAGGTGCAGTTGCAAACCGTCTTTTTCAGTTTTGATGACCAGATCTTCATATTCCTCTGGATCACTGAACCTGCCCCCATGCTTGAGGACCATTTCGAAAACCTCATCAGAATTCTCCCCAAATTTTCCAGGAGCCGCCTCAAAGCTCTGGTCCCTGACCTGATTGTACACATCCCTGGGCGTAAGCCCGTACATTGCAAGCTTTTCCGGATTGAGCCAGATCCTCATCGCATAATCACGGGACCGTAATATGGATGCCTCCGCAAGGCCCTGAACCCGTTTTAATTCGCGACGGATGTTTATTCGTGTATAGGCGTTCAGGAAGGTTTCGTCATACGTATCCTTTTCACTGTAAATATTAAGTGTCATAAGCGTCCCTTTCATACGCTTCATCACAATGATTCCCGACTCTACGACTTCTACCGGAATTTGTTCCATTACTCCTGAAATACGGTTCTGTATATCGACCGCGGCGAGGTCGGGATCGCTACCAGGCTCAAAGTATACCGTTACCCTACCACGGCCCGAATTGGTGGCCGTGGAGTTTACATAGGTCATATTTTCTGTCCCGTTGATAGCCTCCTCGATCGGTAATAGTACCGATTTCGCAACCGTTTCGGCGTTTCCACCTGGATAATATACCTGGACACTTACACTGGGGGGCGCAATTTCAGGGAATCGCTCCACGGGAAGGCTAAAGATGCTGGCAGCTCCGGCCAACACCAACAATATGGAAATTACCAACGTGAGAACAGGTCTTTCAATAATTTTTTTGATCATTGTTACTCGGTATCGTTACGGTCCCAGTAGGGACATATTAATATTTTATTTTACACCCATTAAATGATAATACTGCCCATAAAGTGGAATCTATTATGTCCTGATGATTGCGTCGAGGTGTTTTCAGCTTTCCGATGTCTACCGGCAAGATCGCTTTACGATTGCTCATTTAAAGCATTGTTGTCCACCTTGGTGTCGGAAAGCACCAAAAAAACATAGATTTCAAACAGATTAGGGGCTTGCAATAAATGGACCTGGGCCTAGTTTTTCGATCCAATTATTGTAACTCCCACGGGCATGTTCATGGGAGTTACGGTAATTTTATTTATGTGACAACAATTTGCCCTGCTGAATGGGATTTACCTTGATTCCATCGGTAAGCTTATCAAGGCCGGAAATTACGATGCGATCGTCCGGCATAAGACCCTTGCCACTTATTATATAGGACTTACCAGATCTGCCCTCTATCTCAATTTCCCTGCGTTCAACGGTATTGTCGGGCTTCAATGCGTAAACAAATCTCTTATCCTGAATGGAAGTTGTAGCGCCTTGTGGAATAAGAAGGGCCTTTGGAAAAATTTGCTCCATCAACACTTTTCCCGTATTTCCCGAGCGCAACAAGGTATCGGGATTTGCAAACTTGGCACGAAGGCTTATGGAACCCGTTGATCTGTTGATCTGTCCTGAAGTGGCATCCACGATTCCGGACTTGTCGTATACCGATCCATCGGCCAGCACCAATTTTACTTTGGAGCTCATCCTTTTGGAAGTGGAGTCGTTCTTCATTCTTTCATAATACAGATAGTCCGACTCGCTCATGGAAAAATAGACATAGATATCATCCACATTGGACAGAACCGTGATCGGTTCCGAATCCGTTTGTTTTACCACATTTCCTTCCGATTTGGGTATTCGGCCAATAAATCCGCTAACGGATGCCTTAATAATGGTAAAATCTAATTTTATTTTTACGTTAGCGGCCTGTGCCTGTGCCCTTTCAAGTGAGGATTGCGCCACTTCATAATCGGCTTGGGCCGTTTTTTGCTGTACAGGGGATATCACTTCGTTATCGATCAAGGGTTGTAGACGGTCCAATTCCGTCTTGGCCTTTCTAAGTTTAGCGCTTTCCAGATCCACATTTGCCATGGCATTCTTTAGATCTTCCATGTAGGGCTGTTGGTTTATCTTAAAAAGTGGCTGTCCTTTTTCTACATAATCCCCTTCATCCACATATATCTTCTCAAGGATTCCATCTACCTGTGGGCGTATGTCAACATCTTCAACCCCTTCAATGGAACCCAAGTACTGAAAGGCCTTTGCGGCGGAAACTTCTTTTAATGTGATGACGGGCAGGGGAAGGCCCAAATCCTCTTTTTCCTCTTCTTTACATCCAATTAGGAGAAAAAGACCAAGTAAGAAAGACGAGATGTGAATGAAGTAGTTTGGGTTTGGTATAATTTTTTTCATAAATGTTAAAATAAATTGCGTTCGAAAAAAATTTACCAACAAATATGCCAAGTTCCCTGGCCTGATCTGCACTCCTTAAAGTTACTGAAAGACAGTTATTTAAATCGGAATAAGTTTTGGCTCCCAAAAATTGAAGTGTGTGTAATTTTGGGTAATTGGGGATGGTAGGGAAGTACATTATTATACGCCGGGAGGCATGCTTTTCCAATAACGGGACGATGTGGATTTATAGTTGACGGAAATATTTTCATAATTGTTTACCATTTTGGGCGGGGTCCATCGCTGAAACCCCAATGAATCCCATTAGGAATTAATATTGAACTGGTTCTTTAAGAAAAGAATAACGCATACTATTTTTATTTGCGGTAAGGGAGTTTTAATTTCACGCAAAACATACATGACAATGGAAAATCTTAAAGATAAAGTAGCTTATATTACGGGAGGTTCCAAAGGAATCGGCTTTGGAGTAGCCCAAGCGCTGTTAAAGTCGGGGATGAAGGTGGCCATTAGCGGCCGTACCTTGGGAACGGTGGAAGAGTCGGCCAAGAAACTCGGTGCCGGGGACAATGTTATGGCAATTGCTTCCGATGTTTCCAAACATGCCGATGAGGATGCTGCGGTAAAATCGATATTGGAAAAGTGGGGCAGATTGGATGTGGTGCTTGCCAATGCGGGGGTGGGCCATTTTGCCCCTGTTGATGAACTTACGGAAGAGCTGTGGCACGAGATGATAAATACCAATTTAAACGGCGTCTTTCATACACTTAAGGCATCCGTGGATGCATTAAAGGTATCCAAGGGTTACTATATTACACTGGCGAGTTTGGCGGGCACCAATTTTTTTGCGGCCGGATCGGGATACAATGCCACCAAATTTGGGGTGGTAGGGTTTACGCAAGCGGCCATGTTGGACCTTCGGAAATACGATATTAAGGTCTCTACCATCATGCCGGGATCGGTTGCCACCAATTTTGCGGACCATGAGCCTTCCGAGGCGGATGCTTGGAAAATACAGCCTGAAGATATCGGAATGCTTGTATTGGATCTTTTACGGATGAACCCACGGACCTTGCCCAGCAAGATAGAGGTGCGTCCCTCAAGACCTGATAAAAAATAACCTTTACACTTCCTTTTCCCTAAAGGGAATTTCAGGATTACAGATTTCCGCTATCAAGGCGGTAAGTACGGGTTTAAAAAGGGCGATTGTTTCAGGGGTTATGGTATAGTCCCTGTTCCTTCCGCCCTTTTTATCCTTTTGGGCGAAACGCAATAGTCCCGCTCCAAGATTCTTAAATGAAAAAATGCCGGCCTCCATTTCCGGCACAGGGAACCTATTATGGTATAAAAGGGCATAACACAGCAGTTGGAAGGCCTTACTGTAGTCGTACGATGTGGGCAGGTCTTCCCAGTCTACCAACTCCACCTGATTGGCCAGGACATTTCCCGTTTTATAATCAATGATCCGGAGCATACCGTCCATTTCGTCAATTCGATCCAATTTGCCCTTTAGGACCACTGGGAAATCCAGTTCGGGGACCGTAAGGTCCATTTGCCAAGATTGTTCCAGGTATAGGATCTTGATCCGGTGGTCTGTGCTGGCTTCTATTTCCAAGTGTATTAAATTGCGGATATATTGCAGCACAACATGATAGGCCAGTAAATTTTTGCCCCTTGAGATATCGCCATCGGCATAGGTTTTTTTAAACTGCTTGTGGACGGTGGGGGCCACTTGGGGAAGGAGGTTCAAAAGGAGTTCTTTGTCCAGATATTTTCCCACTAAAGATGTATACAGTTCCTCCAAGCTGTCGTGTACAATGGTCCCAAAGGTATTGGCCGCCACATTTTCCTCGACTTCTATGCTATCGTCTATCCTTAAAATACTTCTTTTATAGAAATCCAAGGGATTCCTGATGTAGTTGGTCAACGAGGTAGGGGAGAAGCCTTTCTTGGCAAGGTCCCGAAGTTTTGTCATCAGGTCTTCATCCTTTTGGATGCTATCCAAGGATATTGGGGAAAGTTTAAGCTGAGGGGCCGCTATCCGTTCAGTTATATTGTTGCGATTGTTTCCATCGGTCAGGATCTGTGTGATCAATCTACTTTTCTCCCCGCCTTCCAGGGCATCTGGAGCGGTGTTATAGATGAGGTATACATTTTGGGCCCGCTGTAGGAGTCGGTAAAAGTGATAGGTATAGACGGCATCTTTCTCCTTATAGGTAGGGAGTCCAAAGCTGATCTTTACATCAAAAGGTATAAAGGAATTATTTGATTTTCCGGACGGGAGGATCCCTTCGTTTACAGAAGTGATGATCACGGTTTCAAAATCCAGGTTCCTGCTTTCCAACATTCCCATCAGTTGTAGACCCTCCAGGGGTTCCCCTTTAAAGTCGAGCGTCTCGGAGGAGAGGAGTTCCCTATATAGGCCTTGGAGCGATTTTAGATCTTTGATAAAGGGATAGCTGGCCAATAGTTGGTCCAATTGATTGAACAGTGTATGGAAGCGGTAAAGATATTCCAGCCCCAAGGTATCGCCCATATTCTTGAACTTTTCCCTGAGGTCCAAGATAAGGAGCGAGCACATCCTCAGAAATTCCGCGGGGGATGATTGTTGGTTCAAGAAGGGAATTGGAGTGTTTTCAGGATGTAGAAGCTGTTGTAGCTTGGCAGCACCTATATAGGTCCAATTGTTATTTTTGATGGCTTCCGAAATTACATGCGCTTTATCCTTACGATCATCGGAAAGATAAATCTGCGTGTAGGGATGTGAAAGGAAGGTAAGGAGGTCTTGATAATACCAACCTTGGGGATCTTGTTTAAGGTAGAGTTCGAACAGTTGGGATACAAAACTGGCCATGGTACTGTTCTTTAATGGTTGGCCCATGGTGATGTTTACGCCTTCAATTTCTTTGGGGACAGCGTTCATAAGGGGGTTCAGGAGATTTTCATCCCCAAGTACCACGGCGGTATTTTTTAGCTGTGGCCCATTTTCGGAGGCGAGCTGACCCAATAGCTGACCTACATATTTGGCCTGTGATACATTTTTAGGTACTCCCACGACCGATATGTTCTTTGGCACTCTGGAATTTCCCCTAATACCTTTTAGGGCTTTTTTGCGCAGTACCGGCCAATCTTTTAGGTGCTTTCTGATAAAGAGGCCTGCATCGTGCAAGGGATCCTCCAGTAGCTCGGGGTCTATATCCCAATAGATATCACTTTTAGTACTTGCCAGAATGTGCTGTACTATTTTGGATTCGGCTGCGTTTAAGGCGTTAAAGCCAATGAATATGTGTACGGAACCTCTGTTGGCGACCAGATAGTCATCCAGTTGGTCACATGCCTGTCTGTATACGAGACCTTGGTGCCCCGTTCCTTTGGCCAATAAACGGGCATTGAATTTGGAGTACAGAGCCTCAAGGTGCTGCCAAAAATGAATGTAATCGGTCATCATTTTTGTTTTTTCCCTTTGAAGGGACCAATGGTCCAATTCCTTGATGGCGGAGAGGTAAGAAAAAATTTCGTGCGCATCGATCAGGTAACGATCGATTTCAGTGATATCCTGCAACAACGTCTGTCCCCATTTGGAGAAGGTGAAGAAACTGTCCATCTCGCCCTTCATGGTATCTAGGTAACACTCGTACAATTGGAACAATTGCTCGGTATTTGAAGCATAGGAAAGTCCCGATATTTCCTCGACAAATGTTTCTATGCTGTATATCCTTGGCGCAAAAATCGTTTTAGAGGTACGTTTGGCAATGCTATTTTTAAGGAAGGTGCCCGCCCTTTTACTAGGCAGGACAAATATGACATTATCCAAATTGCCATACTCTTCCCATACCTCTTCCACTACCTCTTCCAAAAAACTTTTCATGCGTTTTATTATTGGCCATTGCTATCTTAGGGATAAAGATAAATATATTGTGGCCAGTGGCTCTCGGGTAAGGATAAATAAGGGCAAAAAAAAAGCTCCGCAATTGCGGAGCTTTTATATATTATGGGGTATGGATTACTTTACCAAGTTGATCTCTACCCTTCTGTTCTGGGTTCTACCAGCAGCAGTGTTGTTCGTGGCGATAGGCTTCTCTTCACCATATCCTACAGATGACAACCTAAACTCATCGATTCCTTTGTCCACTAAGAATTCTTTTACGGACAAAGCTCTTGATTCAGATAATTTCTGGTTAAGGGCGTTGCTACCTACACTGTCAGTATGACCTTCAACGGTAAACTTGGCAGTTGGGTATTCCTTAAGAATGGTGATAATATCGACCATTACGGAAGTAGACTCAGCTTTGATGGAAGATTTACCGGTATCGAACAAGATAGTTCTGGCATAATCGTTCAATTGTTTCTGAACTTCTTCTGTTACTTCAGGACAACCTTGGTTTGCAACAGTTCCGGCAACTTGAGGACAAGCATCGTCTTTGTCCAATACACCGTCACCATCGGCATCTGGCCAAGGACAACCTTTGTTTTCAGATGGACCAGCTTCGTTAGGACACTCATCATCCTTATCGGCAACACCGTCACCGTCGGCATCTGGACAACCTTTCAAGGCAGGAAGACCAGCTTCGTTAGGACAGGCATCGTCCTTATCGGCAACACCGTCACCGTCAGCATCTGGACAACCGTTCATCTCTTTGGAGCCAGCTTCGTTAGGACAAGCATCTTTGCTATCCTCTATGCCGTCACCGTCAGAATCGGGACATCCGTTGAACAGTTCAAGACCGGCCACTTCGGGACAGGCATCGTCCTTATCGTAGATTCCGTCACCATCCGTATCGGTTCCACCAAACTTAATGGCGATACCTGCAAGGTGTTGGAAATGTTTTACACCGTAATCCTCAAAAGCGTGCTTGTAGGAAGTCTGTACGGTAAGACCAATGTTATCGGTAAACCAGTAGTTAAGACCTACACCACCGTTGATGGTACCAGCGCCGATTTCATCGACCCAAGTATAACCACCACCTATTTCCACGAAAGGATCTAGTTTGGTATTTTTTAGGAATGCGTATTTAATGGTTCCATCTACAGCATAATGGGAAAGGTCATCAACACTAACGTCACCTAACTTGTCGATCCTGTTCAAGGAACCTCTTGCTCCAACAGAAAATCCGTCACCAACAAATTTGGATACAGAAACGTAAGAGATGGAAGGAAGAATATTCCAGTGATCCGTTGCATTAAAATATTCGTTTCCAAAAGAGCTTACATCATCGGTTGGATAAACGTCAATCGCGTTAACACCAAAACTAACCTGCCATGGGTTGTTTTCGTCCTGCGCGTGCAAGTTGTTCAGTCCTACGACAAGCAGGGCTGCAACTAGTAATTTGCTAAGATGTTTCATGTATTAAAATTTAAGTTTAAGTGTTTATTAGCTGCAAATGTAAGTTGTTAAAAATTATTAACAAAATCAAAGCTCTATTTTTTTTAACTCATTCACTAAAAGAAAAAGCGGGCTCATATAACCTTTAAAGCCTTGCCAACCTCTTTAAATGCTTGGAGTGCGCGGTTTAGATGTTCCATTTCATGGGCTGCCGATAGTTGTACCCTGATGCGCGCCTTTCCTTTTGGGACCACGGGAAAGAAAAATCCTATAACATAGATGCCTTTCTCCAACAGCATATTGGCCATGGTCTGGGCCAGCTTTGCGTCGTAGAGCATGACCGGGACAATGGCCGAATCACCATCGATAATGTCAAACCCGGCAGCTTTCATTCCCTTTTTAAAGTAAGCGGTATTTTGTTGTAGCTTGTCCCTTAACGAGGTGTCCCTTGAGAGCATCTCGAACACCTTAATGGAAGCGCCCACTATGGCGGGGGCAAGGGAGTTGGAGAAAAGGTACGGCCTTGACCGTTGTCTGAGCATTTCCACAATTTCCCTTTTGCCCGTTGTATAACCTCCCATGGCGCCTCCAAGTGCTTTGCCAAGGGTTCCGGTAATGATGTCTATCCGGTCCATCACCCCTTTTTCCTCCAGGGTCCCCCGACCCGTCTCTCCGATAAATCCGGCCGAATGACATTCGTCTATCATGACCATGGCACCATATTTATCCGCCAGATTGCAGATCTTGTCCAAGGGCGCCAAAAGACCGTCCATGGAAAATACCCCGTCCGTAACGATGATCTTGAATCTGGCATCATCGGTACCGGCCTGTTGTAATTGAAGTTCCAGGTCCGCCATGTCGTTATTGGCATATCGATACCTTTTTGCCTTACAGAGGCGTACCCCATCAATGATGGAAGCGTGGTTCAGGGAGTCGGAAATAATGGCGTCCTCCGCACCCAACAACGGTTCAAATACACCGCCATTGGCATCAAAGGCGGCGGCATATAGAATGGTGTCCTCTGTCCCGTAGAATTCTGAAATCTTGCGCTCCAGTTCCTTATGGATGTCCTGGGTACCACAGATAAAACGTACGGAAGACATCCCAAAGCCGTGGGTGTCCATCACATCCTTGGCGGCCTGGACCACTTCTGGGTGCGAGGAGAGGCCAAGGTAGTTATTGGCGCAGAAATTGATCACCTCCTGTCCGCTCGCTATTTTAATGACCGCCCCTTGGGGGGAGGTGATAATCCGTTCTTCCTTAAAAAGTCCCTCGTCCTTAATGTTCTGAAGTTCCTTTTGTAAATACTCTTTAATGGTTTCGTACATGGTGTAAAAATTAAATAAATTCAGGATAAATGGTATCATTGATATAAACGATGACCTTATGGGTGACTTGTAGCCCCATGGCTTCCAACGCCATGGCATACTTATGTAGCTGCAGATGGTAGTGGATGCCGGGCCTGCCCGTCTTATAATCCATAATGGTCACCTTTTCACCGCTTATGACCAATCGGTCGGGCCGTAAAATTAAACCACTTTCGGTAATTATTTCCCTTTCGTTCCTGATAATATTTCCCGTTCTGTAGAATTCGGACAGTTGCGGGTGGTTCATTATCTTAAGGACCGTTTCCCTAAGATGGGGTATTTCGGCACCAGTTATGTTGCCGTTTCGCAATAATATTTCCAGGGCCCGACCCATATCGGCAAGCGTTTCTATATGGCCAAGCAACTGATGGACAATATTGCCCTGCTCCAATGCCTTATCGGCCCCACTTTCCCAAAGGGACCCGCCTTGGGTAATGATCTTAAATCCTGCCCTGTCCCTGGAAGTGGGCGTAAAAGGGACAATCCCTGTGGAAAATACCGAGTGCGCTGCGGTTACTGGGGGAGCAAGTTCCCCGAACCTGTAGGAAGTTTTTTCACCGTCCCATAAGGACATTTCCATGAGATAGTGTATAAAAAGCCCGGAGTAATAATCGGTTCTGTGCTGTCCATTGGCACGCAGGTCCTTTTTGGTAATTATAAATAGGGCCTGCTCTGCCCTTGTAAGGGCCACATAAAGAACGTTAAAGGCATCAAGTTCCAATTTGTGCTGTTCGCTATCGTATATATGGGCCGCTTCCCCCCCATACTCTTGGACTTCCTGTTTTTTGCTGACCAGTACTTCTGAAAACCCGTCATATTTTTCCTTGTCCACCGGCAACCATAATTTGGCATCCACCTCCTTGTAGATATGTTCGTTTGCAAAGGGGAAGATCACTATGGGAAATTCCAACCCTTTGGAACGGTGCACCGTCATGATCTGTACCGCATCCACATTTTCGGGTGCGGTAATGCTAAGACTGTCCTTTTTTTTGTCCCAATACGCCAAAAAGGTCTGGGGACCACTGTCCTCCCTGGTTTCCAGTTCCAGGGCAACATCCAGTAGGTGAATTAGGTAGGCCCCCGCATCCTTTGCAAGATCGAACTTTTTAATGGCGTATTCCAGACCATCGTATACCGAATGTTGCCTAAGGTAGGACACTTCAAATCCATGGGCGTTCAGCAGATATGCCCCCAAGTTGTCCAAATGTGCAGCGATCAAACCGTTGGCCCCTTCTTGTTCGTGGATGAGATGGTACAGTACCGGATAGGCCTTTTCCCTATCATTGCCCCCAATACTGAACATGAGGAGATCGATCAGAAAACGGACTTCTGGATTGTTTTGGAGCAGAAGGGTCTCCGAAGAAATAAGTGGGATATCGTTTTCCATCAAATAGTTGGCTATAAGTACCCCATCTTTTTTTTTACGGGTCAAGATGCATATATCCCGTAATCGGAAACCATTTGCAAGGGCTTCCCCAATACTTGCAGAAATGCCTTCAAAATATTTTTCCGCATCGGTACCCTTTTCGTCACTTTCTATAAAATCCATAGAGACAAGCCCGCCTTTCTTAGTATTGTATTCCTGTTTATTGCCGTCGGCAAAGAGTTGATTATACGTGCTATTGGACAGGAAGGTACTGGTGCTTGTAAAAAAGGCGTTGTTGAACCGGATCACCTCTTCATAACTCCGGTAATTGCGGGGGAGGTTTTGAACATGGGGGGTCACAACAAAAGGGTTGGATCCAAGCCCGATCAACCGTAGGAACTGTTCAGCTTTTCCGCCACGCCATCTGTATATGGCCTGTTTGGCATCGCCTACCAGGAAGAGGGAGCCTTTATTTCCCAACAGGTCCTCGCCTTCAAGCGCGTTCCCTATTAAAGGTATAAGGTTGTTCCATTGCATTTCCGAGGTGTCCTGGAACTCATCTATAAAATAATGACGGTATTTTTCCCCAAGACGTTCATAGATAAAAGGGGCAGGCTGATCTTTGATCTCTTGAGAGATGATGGTATTAAATGAGGATATCGGCAGTTGGTCCCTTTCGTTCTGCAATCCTATCACCTCTTGGCGTATCGCGTTCAACAGGGTCAGGGGCACAATGTTCCCATAGGCGTTCTTATGGAATGCTCGCTGGGATGCCGCGGTCCTGATGCCGAAAAAAAGATCGGTAAACCGGGGCAGGAGCATATCCAGGATATCCATGGTGTTTTGCGCACAGTCCTTTTTATATAGGGGCTCTTGGCCAAAATTTTGCTTCCATCCCGCTTTGAAATCCACATCCATATCTCCTTCCAAAATCTTCAGCAGGAACTTGGGGAAATAGGCCGATTTAAAATCGGAGGGTTCCAATCCGTTTGCCTCGATCATTTCCATGCATTCTTTGGCGCTTTCAAGAATGGTCGTTTCGTTTACGGCCACGGCTGTCCGAAGGGTCTTTTTAAGGGTTAGAAAGTCGCCAATGCCTTTGTTATCTATCTGTTGTAGATGGCTTACATTATTTTCCTCAAATATGAGCTTTCCCATGCGGAATAAGTCCAGGCCAATATCCCAGCTTTTGTCCCCATTGGCTTTTTCAAGTGCGAAATCGAGCATTACATCAGTAAGTTCCTTTTCGGTTCCCACCTTGTTGATCAGCCTTGCCACAGCTTCGGATAACAGAAGGTCCGTATCCAGTACCACTTCAAAGTTCTGGGGCAATTTTAGGTCCCTCGCAAATGTACGTATCAGTCGGTGCGTAAACCTATCAATGGTGGAAACATCAAAAAAAGCATAATTATGCAATATCGTCTTGAGGGTAAGGGCGGCTTTTTGCTGTAATTCCGTGGAGGAAATCCCAAGTTCATCGGCGATATCGAGAAACATGGGAGTGGCATTTTCCAGCTGTAATGTCCGTCCAAATTGGAATAGGCTGCCCAGTATACGTCCTTTCATTTCGTTCACCGCCTTATTGGTGAAGGTGATGGCCAGGATATTCCGAAAGCGTTTAGGGGGTCCAGGGGCCAAGATTATTTTAAGGTATTCCTTGGTGAGCGTATACGTCTTTCCCGACCCGGCAGAGGCATTGTATATTTTATAGGGAGCGTCCAAACAGATGATTTTAATTGCAAAATAAGCATTCCAGAACAGTTCTTAACATATAATTAGTGGAATTTGCCTTATAAATCCTTAAATTTGGGAAACAATAATAATTAACATAAAAATACGATATTATGGCTTTTGATCTACCAAATTTGCCCTATGCATACGATGCACTGGAACCCCATATTGATGCGCGTACCATGGAAATTCACCATACCAAGCACCATAATGGATATACTACCAATCTGAACAACGCCATCGAGGGCACTGCCCTGTCAGGAAAATCGATAGAGCAGATCCTTCAAGGTCTGGACATGTCCAATGCGGCCGTCCGTAACAATGGGGGCGGTTTTTATAACCATTCGCTCTTTTGGGAAATTATGTCCCCGAATGGAGGAGGAGGTCCAAGTGGCGATCTAGCTGCTGCCATTGATGCTGCCTATGGATCCTTTGAGGGGTTCAAGGAGGCCTTTTCCAAAGCGGCCGCCACCCGTTTCGGTTCCGGTTGGGCTTGGTTGTGTGTCCATAAGGGAGGGAAGGTAGAAATATGTTCCACACCCAATCAGGACAATCCCCTAATGCCGGAGGTAGGCTGTGGCGGGTTCCCTATTTTGGGCTTGGATGTCTGGGAACATGCCTATTATCTAAACTATCAGAACAGAAGGGCGGATTATATTACCAGTTTCTTCAATGTTGTTGATTGGGGGAAGGTAGCGGACCTTTATAAGGCCAATAAATAGGAAAAAGTACAACACTTTTGAAAGACCGCCCGCTAAAAACGTTGGCGGTCTTTTTTTGTTCCGGATATATTACAAATAGAAAAGAGCGGGGAAAACCCCGCTCTTTTCATCCCAAATCTTACCATAAACTTAACCTACTTATGCTATGGCAATACTAAATTACTGGTATTGTGAGAAATAACAAAGAAAATTTCCGAAATTTTAAGATATGAAAGCGTTATTTTTCCGATATTCCTTTTGCAAAGCTCCTAATGGTCTGATTATTAGAAATAAAGAAAGCGGAGGATTTTCCCCCGCTTTCTTTCCCCAAATCTTACCATGAACTTAACCTACTTATGCTATGGTCCTCCAAAGGTATGTGGATATTGCTGTAGTCGGGAATTATTTGGACAACCAACCTGAAAAAAGGATGAACGGATGATTTTGAAAGATCGGTTCCCTATTCTTTGAGCAACGTTCCATAATTAACTTGAACTTTTTGAAGGAATCTTTCCTTCTATGTTACAGCCACTATACATAAACTCCCGGGCGATCAATAATCATAATAGGGCTTGATGGGGAACTATTTTAAGTGTTGGGTATTGGAACCGTCCCAAAATAAAAAGGCAGGGTCCCCCCCGCCTTTTCCCCAAATCTTACCATGAACTTAACCTACTTATGCTATGGTCTTTCAAAGATAGTGCGGTTTTTGTGTTAAGTGCGTTCCTTCGGACAACGGACCTGGAAATAAGTTGAAAGGGGATCTTTTTGGGGATAAGAAATGATCTGGGAGGAACTGCAAATAAAAAAGGCAGGGTTTCCCCCGCCTTTTTTGCCCCAAATCTTACCATGAACTTAACCTACTTATGCTATGGCAGGGCTAAGTTACTTGTAGGGATTGTCTTATAGGGCAAATCAACGCCAAAGTGCAGTTTTTGTCGACGAAATGCACAATTATATGTATTTCATCGATAAAATTTAGTAGGCCCGTTGATTATTTCCCTCATAAAAATTGATGAAGGCACGGTTTACGACCCTATTTCCACCTGGGGTAGGGTAGTCCCCGGTAAAATACCAGTCGCCCAAATTTTTTGGACAGGCCTGATGGAGCCCATCCACGGTCTGAAAAATTATCTTTACCTCTGCCTTTATGGAATCGGGACTCAATAGTTCCCCAATTTTTTGGGATATTTCCGCATCGGTAAAAGGTTGGTAAAACTCTTTTACATAATTAATCACGTCCAAATCCTTGGTGGTAACCTGCAGCAGGCACTTTTGGTAGATTTCGTCCACCAAGTGCATGGTGTTGCGCTCCTGGTGCAGGGCCAAGGCGGCCTTAAATGCTATGAAATCCTCCAATTTGGCCATATCGATACCGTAGCAATCGGGATACCTGATCTGTGGGGCGGAGGAGACCACAATTATTTTTTTGGGAAGCAGCCTGTCCAGGATTCCTAGGATACTCTTCTTTAGGGTAGTTCCCCTAACGATGCTATCATCAATGATAACAAGGTTGTCGCCTTCCTTTACGGAGCCATAGGAAATGTCGTAAACATGCGCCACTAGATCGTCCCTGCTGCTATCCTGGGTAATAAAGGTCCGTAGTTTAGCGTCCTTAATGGCCACCTTTTCTATTCTCGGCCTTACCTCCAGGATTTCGTGCAACTGTTCGGAAGTGATGTCCGATCCTATTGAAAGGATCTGCTGCTCCTTTTTTCGGTTGAGGTAGTTCTGCGCTTCCTTGACCATTCCGTAAAAGGAGGTCTCGGCGGTATTGGGAATATAGGAGAAGACGGTATTTTTAATATCTGCATCAATGGCTTCCAATATCTGGGGGAAAAGTAATTTGCCCAGTTCCTTGCGCTCCTGATATATTTCCTTGTCGCTGCCCCTAGAGAAATAGATGCGCTCAAAGGAGCACGCCTTTCTCTCACGTGGCTCCAATATCTGTTTCAGGTCTACCTTGCCATTCTTTTTGATAATGATCGCCTTGCCGGGATCAAGTTCCCGTATATCTTCGTACCGGACATTAAAAACGGTCTGTATGGCCGGTCTTTCCGAAGCGATGGCGACCACTTCGTCATCCTGATAGAAATAGGTGGGCCGGATGCCCGAAGGGTCCCGTAATACAAATGCGTCGCCATGTCCCAAGAGGCCTGCCATGGCATAGCCTCCATCCCAGTTTTTGGCAGCCCTTTTAAGGATCTTGGCCACATTAAGGCGTTCTGCGATCAAGGGCGAGGCCTGCCTTTTGTTATACCCTTCCTTTTTTATCTCCTTGTACAATTTGGCCACGGCATCGTCCAAAAAGTGACCGATCTTTTCCATGACCGTTACCGTATCGGCCAGTTCTTTTGGGTGCTGTCCAATTTGGATCAGGTTATCGAAAAGCTCATGTACGTTTGTCATGTTGAAGTTTCCGGCAACGATCAGGTTACGGTGCATCCAATTGTTCTGTCTTAAAAAAGGATGGACGTTTTCAATACTGTTCTTGCCAAAGGTCCCATATCGTACATGGCCCAGCAGCACTTCCCCGATATAGGGAATGTGTTTCTTTTGTAGGGCCACGTTCTCCGCATATTCGGGATTTTCGGAAATGGCACTGTTTATTCTATCGTTGATCTGCGCGAAAATATCCTGAATGGGCTGTTGGGCCACGGAGCGGACCCTGCTCATGTACCTTTCGCCCGGCGTGGTGTCCAGTTTAATACTGGCAAATCCGGCACCGTCCTGACCACGGTTGTGCTGTTTTTCCATCATCAGGTACATTTTGTTCACCCCATAAAAGGCGGTACCGTATTTTTCCTTGTAATATTCCAACGGCTTTAACAAGCGTATCAAGGAAATTCCACATTCATGTTTAATGGCATCGCTCATGGTCTGTATCTATTAAAAAAGCCCTGAAATTTCAGGGCATAAATTATTCCAATTCTATATCGAACTGCGTCAGTTCCTTAAACTGCAGCAGTCGTTGTTTTATTTCGGCACGATCTAGGGAAACCATACGTTCCGTGCCAAAACGCTCCACACAGAACGAGGCAAGGTTGGAGCCGTTGATAACGGCATTTTTTAAATTGTGGAAGGAAAGGTTTTCCGATTCGGCCAAGTAGCCTGCAAAGCCTCCCGCAAAGGTGTCCCCCGCACCGGTGGGATCAAATACTTCCTCCAGTGGCAAAGCGGGCGCGAAGAAGACCTTTTCCCCTTTAAAGAGCAGGGCACCGTGCTCCCCTTTTTTGATGACCACGTATTTGGGCCCCATTTTGTGGATGGCCGCAGCCGCCTTTACCAGTGAATATTCCGTGGTAAGCTGTCTTGCCTCTTCATCATTAATGGTCAGTACGTCCACCTTTTTTATAACTTCCGATAATTCCGCCAAACTATGGTCCATCCAAAAGTTCATGGTATCCAAGATTATGAGCTTTGGTCGCTTTTCCATCTGATTAATTACATCCATTTGGGTATTGGGATGTAAATTGCCCAACATCACCACATCGGCATTCTTGAAGTTTTCCGGTACAATTGGCTTGAAGTCGGCCAGGACGTTCAGTTCGGTCGCCAACGTATCCCTCGAATTCAGGTCGTTGTGGTATTTTCCTTTCCAATAAAATGTCTTGCCGCCCTTAATGACCTGAATGGCCGATATATCTATATTTTTATCCCTGAAAAGGTTCATATGTTCTTCGGGGAAATCCTCTCCCACAATGGAAACTATGGCCGACCTTACATTAAAATGGGAAGCGGCCAGGGCGATGAAGGTAGCGGCCCCGCCCAAAATCTTGTCGGTTTTGCCAAAAGGGGTCTCAATGGCATCGAAGGCAACGGTGCCCACAATCAATAATTTGCCCATTCACTTAAAATTTGGTGCAAATATAAGGGTATCTTTTGTAGTATTTGTTGAAGATCCCAAAAAGAATGGGGCTATCGGAGCGGGAGGGAAGTTCCCTAGCGAAAAAAAATTCAGGAAGCATCAAATCCAAGGTCCGGGGGCAGTCCCTTTTGCTTGGATGCCTCAACTGCCAGTACATCACAGCGTTCATTTTGGGGATGGTTGTTGTGGCCCCTGATCCATTGAAATGAGACAAGGTGTTTCCTGTATTCCACAAGGAAGGCCTTCCAAAGATCGATATTTTTTTTATCCTTGAACCGGGTCCTTTCCCAGCGATCCAGCCATTTTTTTTCAACGGCGTCCACCACATATTTGGAATCGGTAAAAACGATTGCCCGGGTTCCGGGATTCTTTAATTTCCTAAGTGCCTCTATCACCGCCAATAGTTCCATACGGTTATTGGTGGTAAACGCATATCCCTGGGAGAATTCCTTTTTGTAGGGCCTGCCCACCCATTCCATTACGATGCCATATCCTCCGGGACCTGGATTTCCCCTTGCGGCACCATCCGTATAGATATGTACTTCAGGTTTGTCCATGGAGCAACTGCGCTATGATCTTCGGGTAATTTTCATATTCCAGTGCATGTACCTTTTTGGCAATGCTTTCCGGGGTGTCCCCGGGTAATATGGCTATCTTGGACTGATGTATGATGGTTCCTTCGTCATAATGGGCATTTACGAAGTGGATCGTTATCCCCGTTTCAACCTCCCGGTCTTCAATAACGGCTTCGTGTACCTTCATTCCATACATGCCCTTTCCGCCATATTTTGGCAGGAGGGCGGGGTGAATGTTGATTATCTTGCTGGGAAACCGGTCCACAATGGCATCGGGGACCTTCCAAAGAAAACCCGCCAGGACGATCAGGTCGGGGTCCAGGGCCTCCAAGATGTTTAGTACACAATCACTGTTTACAAAGGAAGTCCGATTAAAATAAAGGGCGTTGAGGTGTAGGGCATCACAACGGTCCAGTACCTTTGCATCCCTCTTGTTGGTCAGTACGGCCGTTACGGAAACCTGATCGCTGCCCTTAAAATAGGTGGCTATGTTCTCAACATTGGTTCCCGATCCGGAAGCAAAAATCACAATACGTTTCATGGGGCATTTAATGTTTCCGATCAAAAAATTTAATGGGCTAAATTAACACTCTTGAATTTAAATTTCTTAAATTGGGATACATTTTACCGACAAATAGTGTTATTAATCCAAAGTTTTTTATTTTTGCCATCAATTAAATTTTTAAACTAAAATAATTATGTCAGACATTGCATCAAGAGTAAAGGCTATCATCGTTGATAAATTGGGTGTCGATGAGAACGAAGTTGTAGCGGAGGCCAGCTTTACCAACGACCTAGGAGCGGATTCATTGGACACTGTTGAGCTGATCATGGAATTTGAAAAGGAATTCGATATCCAGATTCCCGATGATCAGGCTGAAAATATAGCAACGGTTGGTCAAGCAATTAGTTATATAGAAGAAGCAAAATAATTTTATGATATCTTTGTAAGATTGTAAAATATCCATGTGGTAATAGTGTCGCATGGATATTTTTTTTAATTTACACATATCATAGCTATTAAAAACTAATACTGGTTCAATGCAATTAAAACGAGTTGTGGTTACGGGATTGGGCGCTTTGACCCCTATAGGCAACAATATTGAGGAATATTGGGAGGGCCTAAAAAGTGGCAAAAGTGGCTCGGCTCCCATTACATATTATAACACCGAAAAATTCAAGACCAAATTTGCCTGCGAACTGAAGAATTTTAATGTAGAGGACTATTTTGATCGCAAGGAGGCCCGAAAGTTGGATAGGTTTGCCCAGTATGCGCTTATCTCCTCCGACGAGGCCATCAAGGATTCCGGAATCGATATGGATGCCATTGACAAGTTTCGTGTTGGGGTGATATGGGGAGCAGGAATTGGTGGTTTGGAAACCTTTCAGAACGAGGTGATGAATTTTGCGGAAGGGGACGGTACCCCAAGGTTCAACCCTTTTTTTATTCCCAAGATGATCGCCGACATCGCTCCCGGCAATATTTCCATTAAACACGGGTTTATGGGCCCTAATTATACTACGGTCTCGGCCTGTGCTTCCTCTGCCAATGCCATGATAGATGCCCTTACCTACATACGGTTGGGCACCTGTGACATTATTGTTACCGGTGGTAGCGAAGCGGCCGTCACCATTGCGGGGATGGGCGGATTTAATGCAATGCACGCCCTTTCCACTCGTAATGAGGATCCGGAGACCGCTTCTCGGCCCTTTGATGCCACCAGGGACGGATTCGTTTTGGGCGAGGGTGCCGGGGCATTGGTACTGGAAGAGTACGAACATGCAAAGGCTAGGGGCGCTAGGATCTACGCCGAGATAGTTGGAGGGGGAATGTCCAGTGATGCGTACCATATGACAGCTCCCCACCCGGAAGGTATAGGGGTGGTAAGGGTCATGGAAAACTGTTTGCGCGATGCAGGGCTAAAGCCTGAAGATGTGGATGCGATCAACACCCACGGTACATCCACTCCCTTGGGCGATGTTGCGGAGCTAAAGGCCATTTCACAGGTTTTTGGGGAGCATGCCAAGAACATAAATATAAATTCAACGAAATCCATGACGGGCCATCTATTGGGTGCTGCTGGTGCAATAGAGGCGATCGCCTCCATTTTGGCCATGGTACACGGATTGGTTCCGCCCACTATTAACCATACCACCGTAGACGGGAATATAGACCCTGCATTGAACCTTACCTTGAACAAAGCCCAAAAAAGAGAGGTCAATGTGGCCATGAGCAATACCTTCGGTTTCGGCGGACACAATGCGTGTGTGGTATTTAAGAAAATAAGTTAAGATCCTACATGAATTTCCCCGTTAATATATTTAGTTCCCATTCCAAAGAGGATGGGGATTTTTTGGGGGGAATTACAAAAATTTTGGGCTTTAGGCCCAAGAAACTGGATATCTACAAAAAAGCCTTTCTGCACCGTTCCGCCAATGTAAAGGACCCTGAGGGCAATCCCATGAACTATGAACGATTGGAGTTTTTGGGGGATGCCATGTTGGGGACGATCATCTCCAGACACCTGTACAATGTGGTACCTGAGGGCGATGAGGGTTACCTGACCAAAATGCGGTCCAAGATAGTCAGCAGGGAACATTTGAACGAGCTTGGGAAAGATCTGGAACTCATCAAATATGTGAAGAGCAGGATTCCCAAATCCCATTTTGGCGAAAATATCCACGGCAATGTGTTTGAAGCCCTCGTGGGGGCAATTTACCTGGATAGGGGCTACCGATACTGCGAAAAATTCATCAACCACCGTATAATTGTACCGTACGTGGATATAGAACAATTGGAGGGAAAGGTGATCAGTTATAAGAGCCTTGTTATCGAGTGGTGCCAAAAACAGAAGAAACCCTTCCATTATGACGTATACGATGATACGGGAAACGATGTACTGAAACATTTTGCGGTAAAACTTACCATTGGAGGACAAGTGGTGGCCAAAGCCCGGGCCACCTCCAAAAAAAAAGCAGAGGAAAGAGCTTCCAAGCGAGCCTATTTTGCGCTACAGAACAAAATGGAAAATTCCTGAAACAATTTATGTTACCGAAATCGTTTTCGTTGGTTTAAAGGGCTTTAATCCTTGCGGGCAGAGTATGTTTGTTACCTTATTAATTATATCTTTACCACTTTCATATAGGTTATGGCAGCGGTATATAAAATATCCGATGATTTTTATGAGGATTCGTTTGCGTTGATCGCATTGCACAGTAGTTTGGAAGATCATTCCCTTGTGTACGCCCTCAACCACTGTTTAAAGGCAAACTTAAAAAGGTCCAAAAGTGACCTGGACATTTCCGAGGATGTTTCTTTTCCCCTATTTGAATGGAAGGACATTGACAGTGACAGTTATTGGACCTTGGTCACCAATCTCAGTATCGTGACAGGTGACCTGCGTCCGGGGGGGCTGTTTGAAAATGAACCATCGTTTACCAAATCCTATTTGGTCCCGGAGTTTAAGGAAGTGGATTATTTTTTAAAGGTGGAGCAAGGTTCCGAGGAATTAAGGAGCAAGGCATTAAAATCCATTTTGTCCATTCCCAGGGTGGTGACCGCCTATACGATCGACAATAAAAAACTTAAATCTAAAAATAATTTAATCTTTTAAAAATGCCAAGCAACAAAAAGACTAAGATAGTAGCTACCCTAGGACCTGCGACCAGCAAAAAGGAAGTATTAAGGGAAATGATCGAAGCGGGAGTGGATGTCTTTAGGATAAACTTTTCCCATGCCGATTACAAGGATGTTTCCGAACGTATTAAAATGATTCGGGAACTAAATGAAGAAATGGCAACCAATGTTTCCATTTTGGCAGATTTACAAGGGCCAAAACTAAGGGTAGGTGTCATGGCAGGGGAAGTTGTGGTTTCGCCAGGGGACGAGATTACCTTTGTTACGGGAAAACCGTTCGAGGGTACCGCTGAAAGGGTCTATATGAACTATGCTTCCTTTCCACGGGATGTAAATCCGGGCGAACGTATTCTTTTGGATGACGGCAAACTAATGTTCGAGGTCATGACCACCAATAAAGTGGATCAGGTCAGGGCAAAGGTCGTTCAGGGAGGACCCTTAAAATCGAAAAAAGGGGTGAACCTTCCCAATACGAACATCTCTCTGCCGGCGCTTACCGAAAAGGATATTAAGGACGCTATTTTTGCCATTGGCGAGCAAGTGGATTGGTTCGCACTCTCCTTTGTTCGGTTCAGTCAAGATTTGATAGACCTCCAGAACCTTATCAAGGAACATACCGATGTAAAGATCCCCATAATTGCAAAAATCGAAAAACCGGAAGCCGTAGAAAACATAGATAAAATCGTGGCCTATTGCGATGGATTGATGGTGGCCCGGGGCGATCTTGGTGTGGAGGTTCCCGCCCATGAAGTGCCATTGATACAAAAGCAGCTTGTATTGAGGGCGAAAAAGGCAAGGATTCCCGTTATCATCGCCACTCAAATGATGGAAACCATGATCACAAGCCTTACGCCAACACGTGCCGAAGTAAACGATGTGGCCAATTCCGTCATGGACGGCGCAGATGCGGTGATGCTATCAGGGGAAACTTCCGTGGGCAATTATCCCGTACAGGTAATCGAAAAAATGTCGAGCATCCTTCGTAGTGTGGAAAATTCCAGTTTGATAAAAGTGCCACAAGATCCACCACAGGTCCGTACAAAACGGTACATCACCAAATCGATCTGTTACCATGCGGCCCTGATGGCCAACGAGATCAAAGCAAAGGCGATCACCACCCTTACCAATAGTGGGTATACTGCCTTCCAAATTTCGGCCTGGCGCCCCAGCGCCCATATTCTGGTCTTTACATCCAATAAAAGGATACTCACCCAACTTAATCTTCTTTGGGGGGTAAAGGCATTTTATTATGACCGCTATGTTTCCACCGACGAAACCATGGAGGACGTGAACAAACTGGCTGCTGAAAAAGGGTTTTTACAAGTTGGCGATATGATCGTCAGTTTGGCGGCCATGCCCATTAAGGATAAGGGAATGGTAAATACCTTACGTGTAACGGAAATCGAAAGGGTTTAACCGTAAGCAAATGTACCAGCCATAGTGCAAAGGCCCTATCGAACTATTCGATAGGGCCTTTTAAATATAACTTGTTCCACATTATATGTAGAGGTTTTTACGGTTTGCGCTAAGACGATTAAGCGACTTCTTTTTCAAAGGCCACAAAGTTCACCACTTCTCCCAGTTCATCAAAAAGGGGCTCTGCCTTGATATGGCATAAATAGGGGCTGCCATCCTTTCTGTAATTTAGGATAGTAGTTTCAAAGGGAAGTTTTTGCCTTACCGCATTGGAGATATAGGAAATTGTTTCGGGATCGGTCCCTTTCCCTTGGAACATCTTGGGCTGTTTGCCAATGATTTCCTTTACGGCGTACCCGTTCATCTCGGAGATGTTCTTGCTGGCGTGCAAAATTCGTAGATTGGCATCTGTAAGCACAATTATTTTTCCTTCTTCCTGAAGGGCCTCCCTAAATTTGGGGGCACTGGACCAATGGTTATGGTTCCCGATCCCGGTAAGGATGTCCAAATCGTACTGGTACATGCAAAATGCATTAAAGTGCGGCATAAAAAAATCCCAGGAAATGAGGGGAAGAAAATTTACCTTCTGCGAACGGTAGATCTTGTTCACTACTTTATCATATTGCTTCATACATACTATTCTTTACGGAACCCATTTAGAGGGATCCAGCTTCTTTGGTCGGGAGTTCTTGTATTGCACCGTCCACACTTTAAGGGAAAAGTATGGGTCCCTAGATCGGCTTCGGTTCCACTTTTCATGGCAATAGTACTAAATCCGACGATCTCTTTGTAAAATAGCACAATCATTAACATTTCTGTTTAACAAAAATATAAAATTTCTTTACAGGGTTAAAAATCCTTAAACAGGAATCCCAAGAATATTTGAAAATGGAGAGGGATTTAGTCCCCGTATATACCCGTTCCATCCCAAAAAAAACGCTTGGAACGGTACTAAAAGTCAAGCTTCAACTGTACCGAAACAGATTCTTTCATGGACGGCTCTTTCAATTGAGTGTTCAGATTGTTTAAGGAAATTCCCAGTAACCTGACAGAATTTTCCAATTTTTCCTGATACAACAGCTCTTTTGCAGTTTCCAATATTAGGCTTTTATGGGACATAAGATAGGGCAGGGTCTTACTTCTTGTCTGAAGGCTAAAATCGCTGTATTTTATTTTAAGGGTCACCGTCTTACCGGATATTTTATTTTTTTGCAGGCGTTTTTCAAGTTCCGTGGCAATCTCCTCAAGCCGCTCCAACAAAAATACCTCACTGCTCAAATTTTCGGTGAAGGTGCGCTCGGCGCCTACCGATTTCTGTATCCTATCGGGCTTTACGGTACCTTTGTGCACGCCCCTTACGATGTGGTAATAGTAGGTCCCGCTTTTCCCAAAATGCGCTTCCAAGAATTCCAAGGACCTATTTTTGAGTTCCTTACCGGTAAATATGCCCAAATTGTACATTTTTTCTGCCGTTACCTTGCCCACCCCATGGAATTTTCCAATTTCCAAACTTTCCAGAAAGGGAATCACTTCTTCTGGATTTACCGTTTTTTGTCCGTTTGGCTTGTTGTGGTCACTGGCCACCTTGGCTATGAATTTATTGATGGAAATTCCTGCGGATGCGGTGAGTTGGAGCTCGTCATATATGCGGGTACGTATTTCCCTTGCGATAAGTGTGGCCGATGGATTTCCTTTTTTGTTCTGGGTCACGTCCAAATAGGCCTCATCCAAAGAGAGCGGTTCCACTAGATCGGTATATTCCAAGAAAATCTGTCTGATCTGGTCGGATATTTCCCTATACCTTGTAAAGCGCGGCTTTACAAAGATAAGGTCGGGACATTTTTTTTTGGCGAGATAACCGCTCATGGCACTCCGGACACCGAATTTTCTGGCCTCATAACTTGCTGCGGCCACCACCCCACGTGTTTCGCCCCCACCAACGGCCAAAGGCTTTCCCCTAAGATCCGGATTGTCCAATTGTTCTACGGAAGCGTAAAACGCGTCCATATCCACATGGATAATTTTTCGGATGGGCAGATCATTGGACATGCCACAAAATTAAGGTATATTTATATGTATGGGAACAAAAGAAAAAATAGCTATCATCTTAGGTGCTACGGGCCTAACTGGTGGACTATTGCTACAATTTTTACTGGACGATGCGTGGTATTCAAAAATTATACTGTTTTCCAGGTACCCGATCGGGTTTTCCCATCCGAAGATGCAGGAACACTTGGTGGATTTGCTGGATCTTGATGCTGTCGCCCCCTTGTTCAAGGCTGATGAGGTGTACTGCTGTATAGGCACTACCAAGGCAAAGACAAAGGACAGGAAAAGGTATAGGGAGATCGATTTCGGGATTCCCGTAAGTGCGGCAAAGTTATGTTTACGAAATGGGATAGATCACTTTCTGGTCATTTCGGCCATGGGGGCAAATTCTGGAAGCTCCCTGTTCTACAACCGTACCAAGGGAGAGATGGAAAAGGAAGTTTTACGGATGGGAATTGGGAAAGTCCATATTTTAAGGCCATCCCTGATATCGGGAAAAAGGGAAGAGGTTCGTGTCGGGGAGTGGATTTTCAAACAACTTATGAAGTTGCTCAACCTGGTTTTTGTGGGCCCCTTGGAAAAATATCGCTCCATTGCGCCAGAGACCATAGCGAAAGCGATGATTTGGCTGGCCAACAATCCATATGATATGACCGTAATTGAATCTGATAAAATTAAAAAGATAGGCCAATAGTCGGGACCAGTTGACATGATCGAAATAGAACGAAAATTTTTAGTGCTTTCCCACGACTTTAAAAAGGATGCCATTGCAAAGGAACAAATAGTCCAAGGGTTTCTCAATACCGATCCCCATAGGACGGTAAGGGTACGGATAAAGGGGGACAATGGATTTTTAACCATCAAAGGGAAAGGGAACGATACCGGGGTCAGCAGGTTTGAATGGGAGGTTACCATATCCGTGGAAGATGCAAGTGCCCTGTTGCTCTTGGCCGAACCGGGTACCATAGAGAAGGTACGGTACACCGTTAGGGCAGGGGCGCACCTTTTTGAGGTGGACGAATTTTTTGGGGATAATGAGGGGCTTTTGATAGCGGAGGTGGAACTTTCAAGGGAAGATGAGTCCTTTGAGCGACCGAGTTGGTTGGGAGAGGAAGTCTCAGGACAGGAGCGATATTACAATTCCCAATTGGGGAAAAATCCCTTTAAAAATTGGTAGGGCGATCTGGGGCTCGTCATTAATTGAAAGGGGATTCCATTAAGTATTCCTGGGTAATTATACCTCGGAGATTATTGGTGATCAAATGTTCCATCAACATTTCCCTTGAATGGGATTCGAACATGTTGGTCTTGGCGAAAAGGAAGTGTTCGATACGCCAAAGGTACATTTCACATACCAGTTCTAAATTTACCTCAGTCCTTACCTGCTTCAGTTCCTGCGCCTTTTTTAGCAGATCATAAATGATCCCGCAGACCATTTCCGATCTAAATTGCTCGTATACCTTGTGCGCTTCGGGGTAATATTTCTGAAGTCCAAAGACAAAGGAGGGATTGAAAAGCTCCAAATGCTTGAATGCGATATCATATATAAAAAGAATGGTTTCCAAGGGAGCATGTTGGGCGAGGGCCATCCTGCCCATTACCTCCGATCTTATCCCATCCAGTAAATGCAAAAGACTTTCAGCAACCAGTTCCTCCTTGTTTCTGAAGTGCTGGTAGAGGGTCTTTTTGGAAATTCCCATTTTATGGGCAAGTTCATCCATGGTAATGCTCTTGGTGCCAAACTTGGTAAAGTTGGCGATGGAAAATTCCAGAAGCTCTTTTTTGTCCATGAACGATTTTTTCGATTTCATAAAATGATACCCACAAGGCATCCAGTGCCTATGGGTATATACGGTGCACGGCCATTTATTCCCAACCGCCACCAAGGGAGCGGTACAGTTCTATGGTTGCCGATAATTGATCCAATCTGTTGTCGATCAGTGACAATTCTGCATTTAGGGCATTTTCCCTTGCCGTTAACAGGTCAAGATACGTGGCAAAACCATTGTTCAACAATTCCTGTGAATTGGTCTCTGCCCTTCTGAGGGCTTCGGCTTCCTGTTTTATGAACACCTCTTTCTCCATGGAAATGGAATAATCGTTCAATGCCTCGGATACCTCTTTCCCTGCGGTAAGCAGTGTTTTCTTGAATAGGAGCAGGGATTCCTCCTGTTGCGCCTTGGCCACCTCATAGGCGGTCCGTATCCTTCTTCCGTTGAGCAAGGGCTGCGTCAACCCCGCCATCAGGTTGGCGAAAATGGAACTTGAATCGATCCAATTATCCAGCTCCAAACTCTGGAACCCGGCAGTTGCCGAAAGGGTAATGGAGGGGTAGAAATTACTTTTGGCCACATTCGTAAGCTCAAAACTATTGATCAACCCATATTCTGCCTGTATGACGTCTGGCCTGTTCCTAAGGAGCAGGGCAGGAACCCCTATTTTCATTTCCCTGTTCAGTTCTTGTTCGTCCAAGGAACCCCTTTCATAACTTTGGGGCTGTTCGCCCAATAGGATACTCAGGGCATTTTCGGTTTTAAAAATGTTGTTTTTTATATCCAGTTGTAATGACTGGGCATTGTACAGCTGTGCGGCGATCCTGTCCACCCCAACTTGATTTTCCCTGCCAGCTTGCTTTAATGCTTCTATGGTCTCCAAACTTTTACTTCGCGTCCCTATGGTCTCTTCGGTCACTTTTAACTGTTCGTCCAATGCCAGTAACAGGTAATAGTTGGAGGCAATCTGTGCAACGAGATTTGTTTTTACGGCCCTATGCGCCGCTACGGTTTGAAGATATGCGGCATCATTGGCCCTTTTTCCACTTCTTATCTTACCCCAGACATCCGCCTCCCAAGCCAACGTGCCCGAGAGTTCATATTGTTCAAAGGGTTGGGCGAAAAGATTTCCAAATTGCCCATTTTCACTGTTTCTGGCGGTCCTGTTAAAGGTCCCGGAAACGTCCAAGGTTGGGAGATATCCCGCCTTGCCCTGTCTTACATAGGCTTCCGCTGCCGCAATGTTCTGCAGGGCCACCCGTATGTCCAAGTTGTTCTCCAGTCCCTTTTGGATATATCCGTTCAAATAGGGATCCGTAAAAAGGTCCTGGTAGGATACCGAGGCAAAGGAGACGCTATCTTGTGAAATGTTATCCGTGCGGAAAAGACTTTCCGTTTCCAGTTCCGGACGTTCATAGGTCTTTGCCACAAAACAGGCCTGGAACAACAAGGGAAGGGAGGCTATTGAGATTATTTTTACAATACTGTATTTTTTCATGGTATTATTGGTTTCTGTGCTACAGCTATATTATTCTTCTATGGACTCTTCTGATGGTTCTGGCCTATTGGAAATGCGTTCCTGTAATCCTTGGAAGATCACAAAGAGCACCGGGATCACAAATACGCCAAAGATCGTTCCTATCAACATTCCCCCCACGGCACTGAGTCCTATGGACTGGTTCCCCACGGCCCCTACTCCTGAGGAAAGCGCCAACGGCAACAGACCGAAGATAAAGGCAAAGGAGGTCATCAGAATGGGTCTTAGACGTGCCTTGGCCCCATCAATGGCCGCATCAAAAAGGGACATTCCATCCTTCCTGCGCTGTAGGGCAAACTCCACTATAAGAATGGCGTTCTTGGCGAGTAGGCCTACCAACATGATCAGGGCAATTTGGAAATAGATGTTGTTCTCCAAACCTCCCAGGTTAATGAACAATATGGCACCGGCAAGTCCTATGGGCAACGATAACAAGATTGCGAACGGCAGGATATAACTCTCGTACTGTGCACTCAGCAGGAAGTATACGAACACAAGGCTCAGAATAAATATAAGTATCGTCTGGCTCCCCGAATTACTTTCTTCCCTGGTAAGTCCGGAGTATTCGTACGTATACGTATTTGGCAAGGTCTGTGCGGCCACTTCCTCAATGGCGGCTATTGCATCCCCGGTACTGTACCCTGGATTGGGGACCCCATTTATGGTAACGGCGCTCAATAGGTTGAACCTGTTCACCACTTCGGGCCCATAGATCTTTTTAAGGTTTACGAACTGGCTTATGGCTACGGACTGACCTTCTTGGTTCTTTACGAAAATATGGTCGAGCGATTTTTCCGTGGCCCTGTCCTCCGGTTTGGCCTGGACCATTACCCTATACTGTTTTCCGAACTTGTTGAAATCGGTGGTGTAGAGTCCGCCATAATATCCTTGTAGGGTATTGAAGATATCGGTAAGGGTAAAGCCGGCCATTTTTACCTTCTCCACGTTGATGTCCAATTGGAACTGTGGAAAATTTGGATCAAATTGCGTTATGGCATATTGTATTTCCGGTCTGGCGTTCAAAGCCCCCAGAAACTGGTTGGCCACATCACTTATTTGCAGCCAATTGTCCGTGCCTTTGTTCTGTAGTTGCATTTCAAAACCTGAAGAGCTTCCAAACCCTTGGATACTTGGAGGTGTAAAATAAATAATATTTGCATTTTTGAAGGAGGCCGCTTGGGCATACAGTTGTCCCAAGGTGGCCTGAACGGACTGGGAATCTTCCTTCCGTTCGCTCCAGTCCTTTAACTTCATAATGGTAAAAGCATAAGAACCACCGTTTACCCTATTCAAAAGACTAAATCCTACCACGTTCATCCTAGCATCTATGATATCCATGGAACCGTAAATGGAATCCAGTTTGTCCACTGTTTTTTGGGTCTGCTCCAAGGTAGTCCCGGGAGGGAGGGAAACATTGGCAAAGATCATCCCCCTATCTTCATCGGGGACGAAGCCGGAGGGGGTTACCCTGAAGAGAAAGATTGCGAGCACACTGAAAACTATCAACATCAGTACCGTAATCCATTTGCGTTTGAGAAGAATGTTTACCGAGGATGTATATTTATTGGTAACGGCCGTAAATCCGGTGTTGAATGCGGTAAAGAACCGTTGTTTGATCCCTTTTTTATGTGCTTCCGAAGGGTTGTGCGGTTTTAGTAAAAGGGCCGCCAGTGCGGGACTTAAGGTAAGGGCATTGACCGCAGATATCAAAATGGCAATGGCCAGGGTAATCCCGAACTGCTGATAGAATACCCCTGCCGATCCCTGTATAAACGATACGGGAATGAACACGGCCGACATCACAAGGGTAATGGATATAATGGCCCCGGATATTTCTCCCATGGCCGTTTTGGTGGCCTTTTTAGCGGATTTGGCCCCTTCGTCCAATTTTGCATGGACGGCCTCTACCACAACGATCGCATCATCGACCACAATCCCGATCGCCAAGATCATGGCAAACAGGGTAAGCATGTTTATGGAATAGCCAAACAATTGCAAAAAGAAAAATGTTCCTACAATGGCCACTGGTACCGCAATGGCCGGGATAAGGGTAGACCTGAAGTCCTGTAAAAATAGAAATACCACAATGAACACCAGGATAAAGGCCTCTATCAGGGTCATGATTACGTGGTCTATGGACGCATCCAGAAAGTCCTTGGCATTGTACGGAATTACATAATCCACTCCTTTTGGAAAATCTGCCCGGCTTTCCTCCAAGATGGTCTGGATGTTATCAATAATCTCATTGGCGTTAGAGCCTGATGTCTGATAGATACCCACGGCAACCCCAGGATATCCCATGGCCAGGTTTTGGGTGCCGTAATTAAAGGCGCCCAGTTCTATGGAAGCGACATCCTTTAAGCGAAGAAAATTACCGTCGGGAGATGCCTTGAGTATAATGTCTTCATATTCGGTCACTTCCGATAGGCGTCCTTTGTATTTGATTACATATTCATAGATTCCTGTAGCGTTTTCACCTATTTTTCCAGTGGCCGCTTCCAGGTTCTGCTCCCTCAATGCAGCTTGGATATCTGCAGGAACCAGATTATAGGCCGACATTTTATCGGGGTCTATCCAGATTCTCATGGAATAATCCTTGGCACCAAATACGTTTACGTTCCCTACGCCTTCAATTCTTTGCAGTTTCGGTACGAGGTTGATCTTTGCATAGTTTTCGATAAAGGTCCCATCGAAATTCTTGTTCTTTGTGAAAAGCGAAAAGAACATCAGGGCACTGTTCTGGGCCTTTTGCGTGGTTACACCGGTATTGATCACGGCCTGTGGCAAAACGCTGTTTGCCCTGGCAACCCTGTTCTGAACGTTTACGGCGGCGATATCGGGATCCACTCCCAGTTTAAAATACACATTTATACTGGCCGTACCATCATTACTGGCGGAAGAGGTCATATAGGTCATGCCTTCCACCCCATTGATCTGTTCTTCCAATGGCACTACCACACTCTTTAGCACCGTCTCCGCGTTAGCGCCGGTATAGGTGGCAGTTACCTGTACGGTTGGGGGTGCAATTTCGGGATATTGTTCAATGGGCAGCGTAGTAAGCCCCAATATCCCCAGAATGACAATTATTACGGAGATCACCGTGGATAGAACGGGGCGGTCTATAAATTTTTGGAACATCTTGCGGTTTTTTGTTTGTTAGGATTTTGGGAGGGAACTTATTTTTTGGGAGCTATGGCCTGGCCATCTTTCAGTTTGGATACACCCTCGGTAACGATGGTTGTTCCGGGCTCGATTCCTTGTGTAATAATAAAATCCTTCTCCGTTTTAAAGGCAATATTTATGGGTTTGGCCGTGACGTTGTTGTCTTCCCCCAAGATATAGACCATTTTGTTTCCCTGTAGGTCCACTGTGGCCGTTTGTGGAATTACAAGGGCATTTTTAAAGGTAGAAGGTACTTTTACCTCTCCTGTGCTACCACTGCTCAAAAGTCCATCTGGATTGGGGAAATCCGCCCTGGCGTCCACACTTCCCGTGGCACTGTTGATGATGGTATTTACTACGGCAATAGTACCCTTTTTGTCATAG
The DNA here is from genome assembly GCA_963974715.1 of uncultured Sediminicola sp. Classification (GTDB taxonomy): domain Bacteria; phylum Bacteroidota; class Bacteroidia; order Flavobacteriales; family Flavobacteriaceae; genus Sediminicola. Next base: position 269,118 of record CAXBDK010000003.1, on the reverse strand, counting down.
GTCTCTCCATTGATCATTACTAATTCCACTTTGGGCAGACTGTCCATGGAATATTGTTTTTTGAAGTCCAACAATTGTTTTTCGTTCAATGCAAAATAGGCCCGAACGGTATTTATATTGGCCACTACGGTCAACGGTTGGGCCATGGTGGAACTGACCAAGGCCCCTATTTTATAGGGCAAGGAACCGATATAGCCATTTACTGGGCTGGTGATACGTGAATAGTTTATGTTGGCCGCCACACTCTCATAGTTGCTTTTGGCTTGTTGCAGTTGCGCTTTAGCGGTCTCCAATTGTACGTTGCTTATGATGCCCTTCTCCACCAAGGGAACCAATTTGTCCACTTCTACCTGGGCTACGTTCACGGAAGCTTGTGCCGCCTTTGCATCTTGGTTCAGCGTTTGGGTCTCCAATTTGAACAGGAGTTGTCCTTTGGTCACTTTTTGACCCTCTTCTACATGGATCTCCTGTACGAACCCTGAAACTTTGGGCCAAATCTCTACGTTCTGCTCCCCTTCTATGGAAGCGGTATAGTTATTATATACGGTTATGTCCTCAGGTTGCAATTGTTTGACCTCCAATTGTGGTGCTTGCTGGGCTGCCTGCTGTTGCGGGGCATTTTTATCCCCGCAGGAAATAAGGGTGATTACCATAAAGGTCAAGAGGGTTGTCTTTTGATTTTTCATGTGATCGTAAAAATGATGTTAAGGTTTTGTTAATTCTGATGGTTCTGTAGTAAGCGAACTTTATTGATAAAAAATTATTCCTGCAGGGCCTTAAGGCTATTGATGGCTTTTAATAGGGTTCGTTCGCTATTTTCCAAATAATCCATATAGATTTTCTTTTTGGGTTCGTTTGATTTGGCTTTCTGCACATTGAATTTTTGATTGTATTCCAACATTTTTTTAAGGTTGATACTCTCTTGGGTTATCTTTTTAAGCTCCTGTTCCAATTTTGTCAGGAAGAAAGAATTTCGAATATTGAAATATCTTTTCCGATCACCGGATACCGTATAGTATTGTATTATCCCCAGTTTTAGGAGTAGGTTCAGGGCGGTGGATATGGAACTTTTACTGGCATTTCTTTTTTCAAGACAGTCCTCAAAGGTGAGGCCCTCTTTATCGGTAAGAACGAGAATGGCAAAAATACGTGCAGCAAGGGGGGGTAGGTTATACTGTCCCTCAAAGTGAACCCCTAATTCCTCCACTAATCTGTCCCTACATTCCTCTTTATTCATTTACATTAAAATTAGTTTGCAAATGTATAGATGGTTCGGTAATTACAAAACTAATAAAACTTAATTTTATGTTATTTTTTAGTGTGGCAAACAGTCTTTAAAATAAAGGGGGTTCTCCATAAATTTCGAACATGGCATATTTATGGAAATATACTGGCGGTTGTATCCCTCCTTATTTAACATGCATTTGTTAAGGGGGAGGCATTTTTATTAATTTTAACGGTTGACCTAATTGAAACTCGGACGAGTTCCGTTCCATACCAGATCAGAAAGAACTTTTGAACTGTTCCAAAAAGCGCACATCATTTTCGCTCAGCAGTCTGATATCCGATATCTGGTGCAGTAGCAAAGCTATTCTATCAATTCCCATTCCAAAGGCAAAGCCGGAATATTCCGTGGGGTCGATACCGCAATTTTTGAGGACGCTGGGATCCACCATACCACAGCCCATTATCTCCAACCACCCGGTTCCCTTGGTCATTTTATGATCGGTTTCCGTTTCCAGTCCCCAATATACATCCACTTCCGCACTGGGTTCGGTAAAGGGGAAATAGGAGGGCCTTAACCTGATCTGTGATTTCCCGAACAGTTCGGTCGTAAAGAACTGTAATGTTTGTTTCAGATCGGCAAAGGAAACATTTTTATCTATGTACAGTCCTTCCACCTGATGAAAGAAACAGTGCGAGCGTGCGGAGATTGCTTCGTTCCTATAGACCCTGCCCGGTGAAATGGTCCGTATTGGGGGTTTGTTATTCTCCATATAGCGCACTTGGACCGATGAGGTATGGGTACGTAAAAGAATGTCGGGATTCGTTTGCACGAAGAAGGTATCCTGCATATCACGGGCGGGATGGTACTCGGGCAGGTTGAGCGCCGTAAAATTATGCCAGTCGTCCTCTATCTCCGGACCTTCGGAAACATTGAACCCTATTCGCGAGAAGATATCGATAATCTGGTTCTTTACGATGGATATAGGATGGCGGGCCCCCAATTCCATGGGTTCTCCCGGGCGTGTAAGATCGCCGTAGACCCCTGTTTCCTTCGATTGGTTCTCCAAGGATTCCTTTAAAAGTGCCACTTTGCCCGTGGCTACTTCCTTTAATTGGTTCACTACCTGTCCGAACTCTTTTCTTTGATCGGAGGGAACGTTTTTAAATTCCGCAAAGTAATGGTTCAACAGTCCTTTTTTGCCAAGGTATTGGATTCGAAAGGCCTCTATGGCTGCGGGATTATCGGAAGTGAAATTTTCCACTTCCCGTATGTGTTGTTTAAGTTGATCTATCATGGGTTCTTTTACTCGATAATCGAGATTTAAATGCTCCGAAGCTTGCCTCGAATCAAAATGTTTTTCTTATAAAATGCCTCGTGGCACTGCCCGAGATGGTTTGCTTGGCTATCCGTCCTATTGATTTTACCCTATACGGGCCAAATACAATCTTCTTTTGAAAGCTTTTCTTGAATGGACAAATTTAAAATTTTATTGTCATCATAGCTATTGGAAGTACGATTTAAATGGGAAGTCGCCCCAAATTTTTAAAAAGTAAACGCAAATTATTCTGTGGGACTCTCTTCAATCGTTTGTTAAAGGATATTTTACCGGATCAAATAAAAAAACCGGTCCAAGAATTGCTTCAAGGGCCGGTTGGCAATGGTATTGTTGAGGATTGCTAAAAGTTAAGTTGGTATACCTCGTCCAACTCGCTATCGTTACTGATGTTCACTTCCAGATCTTTGACAATTCCGGTACTAAGGCCGTAGACCCAGCCATGTAGGTACAGTTCTTGGCCCTGTTTCCATACGTTTTGTACTATGGAGGTTTTTGCCAGATCGAATACCTGTTCCTTTACGTTGAATTCCACGAATTTATCGAATCTTTCCTCTTCGTTTCCAATGGCGTCCAACTCGCCTTTGTGAAGACGGTAGACATCTTTTATATGGCGGATCCAGTTATCGATAATGCCTACTGAGCTGTTGCCCATAGCGGCCTTGACGCCACCACAACCGTAATGGCCACAGACGATGACATGTTTTACCTTTAGCACGTTTACGGCGTAATCCAGTACGCTCAACATGTTCATGTCGCTATGTACCACCATATTGGCAATGTTCCGGTGAACAAAGACCTCGCCGGGCTGTGCTCCTATGATCTCGTTGGCAGGTACCCTGCTATCGGCACATCCGATCCATAGCAATGGCGGACTCTGGCCTTTTGCCAATCTTGCGAAATATTCCTGGTCGCCGGACAATTTTTCCGCTACCCATTCTTTGTTGTTCTCAATTATTTTTTTGTAAAATGTATCTGACATAATAATAGGGTTTAGTGTGAGCCCGCCTGCAGGGATACCCCGAAAAACTTTTTGAAGCTTTCAGGGTTTTCAATTATTCCGCGTTCGGATATTAGTTTAATTGTAATGTTCTTTTCTCTGGCCTTATAGGCAAAATCGTCCAATATCTCAAGAATGTCATAGTTCAATCGGATGGTTTTCCGCACATCGAGTTCAAGGAAGGTACCATGGGGAAGACTGTTCAATTCCCGAAGGATGGCCCCTTTGTTCAAAAAGGAAAGTTCTTCCGCCAAGGTCATCTTTACCTGTGGCTGATCTCCATTACTTTCCACAATGTGCAAGAAGTGGGAATTTTTATAGTTGTTGATTAGGATAGTCGTAATTCCAACTGCTAGACCTAATCCGATCCCAACCAGCAGATCGGTAAATACAACGCCTAAAACGGTTACTATAAAGGGTAAGAACTGTTCTTTTCCCAGTCGGTACATATCCCTGAACATGGAAGGCTTTGCTAATTTGTATCCCACGATCAGCAATATTGCCGCCAAAACGGCCAGAGGGATTTCATTCAACAAGCGGGGTATGGCCACAACGGCGAGGATCAAAAAGAAACCGTGCATAATGGTGGAGGCTTTGCTTTTGCCGCCGGACTGCACATTGGCGGAGCTCCTTACGATCACCTGTGTGATGGGAAGGCCCCCGATCAATCCTGACATCATATTACCCGCACCTTGTGCAAAAAGTTCCCGGTTGGTGGGGGTGACCCTTTTTTCGGGATCTAACTTATCAATGGCTTCCACTGAAAGCAGGGTTTCCAAACTTGCCACTATGGCAATGGTTATACCGGTTATCCACACCTGCGGATCGGTGATGGCTCCAAAATTTGGAAGGGTAAACTGTCCAAAAAAGGCCGCGGCATCCTCTGGTTCCGGTACGGATACCAAATGCTCTGGAGAAATGGCCAAAGCACCGTTGGAAGCAAAGAGCAACTGGAACACGATTCCCAGGGCGACTGCGACCAAGGGTCCCGGAATTACGGTAAATATAAAATGTTTCTTGGAAAGTACTTTCTCCCAAAAAAGGAGAATGGCGAGGGAAATCAATGTCACCACCACAGCGCCGGTCGAAATGAAATCCAGCATGTTGAACAGGGCAGAGAAGGTATTTTCACCGTCCCTCTCCATGAAATCCATGTCGCCTTCATAGTCATTGTCATAGCCCAAAGCATGGGGAATCTGTTTTAAAAAGATGATGATCCCAATGCCCGCCAGCATTCCCTTGATCACAGAAGAAGGAAAGTAGTATCCTATAACTCCCGCCCTAAGGGCCCCTAGTATAATTTGGATGGCCCCTCCAATGATCACCGCCAACAGGAAGTTCTCAAAACTACCCAATGTGGCAATGGCACTCAGTACGATTACGGCGAGTCCCGCTGCCGGACCACTAACTCCAAGGGAAGCCCCACTGAGGGAACCGACAACGATACCGCCGACAATACCGGCGATCAACCCTGAGAAGAGGGGAGCGCCACTCGCCAGCGCAATTCCCAAACATAGGGGCAGTGCAACGAAAAAGACTACGATACTCGCAGGCAGATCCTGTTTTAAGTGTTTGAACATTTTTTTAATATATTTTTGCTCCAGATTTTAAAAAACCGGGAGTTATTGAACTTATGAAGATTGTTGAGTGTGTGGTCTAGCAGTATCCTAGCTCGGGTGGGGGAAGTGGGATTTCCAAGCTGTAATTTGAAATGCTGATTTTCCTAAGTTTAAAGGCCCTTTGATTGGGGAGTAAGAGCGAAAAAGAAGGGATGCCGTATTTATAGAAAACCATTTTTTTTTCGCCGAAATCCTTTTTGCCCTGATCATGGTTTTCCTCCTCTGTAAGATTGGTCATGACCACTGTCTGCCCATCCCTTTCCACCAGTGTGATCACCGAGGGGGCAAATATGGCAAATAACCATATAGAGAGCATAAAAGTAAGAAGAAACGACTTCATTAATGCAAAAACGGCTTTTTGCAAAGATACAGGGTTTGTACGGATACTGTGTTAATAATATTTTAAAAATCCTTGGGTATCCAATAAATAGACCTTTTATAATCCCTTTTGCTGCTAGTCAAGATGATAGATTTCCATAATGCCCTTGAGGATTCCCTCAAAATCTATTTTAAGATCGATCAGTCTGCCTGTATGTACGTCAAATACCCACCCGTATACCTTTAGGCCCCGATCTCTGTACGCCTTTTGAACGGCAGCGGTCTTGATAAGGTTTACACATTGCTCCTGCACATTGAGCTCCACAAGACGGGAATACTTTTTTTCCTCGTTGGCAATGGCCGCTAGTTCATGTCGATGAAGTCGGTATACGTCCCTGATGCTCCTTAGCCACGGGTTCAAAAGGCCCAGATCCTCCGATTGCATTGCCGCTTTAACCCCGCCGCAGGCGTAGTGTCCACATATTACAATATGTTTTACCTTGAGATGGTAAACTGCATAGTCTATAACGGACAGTGCATTCAGGTCGGTTCCTATGACCATGTTCCCAATATTCCTGTGTACAAAGACTTCCCCGGGAACCGCTCCCATAAGTTCCTCAGCGCTTACCCTACTGTCGGAACAGCCAATATAGAGCATTTCGGGATTTTGGCCTTTTCCCAGTTCTTCAAAAAACGATGCATTCGTATCCAATTTATCTTGGACCCATTTCTGATTGTTATTAAAAATCTGGGCAATGTCCATTTCGCATTTTTAGGTTAATTTACTGTCTTTCCCAAGTTGCGTTCCGAACGGACCAAAGGCCATCGAGATGGTATGCCATTTTCCTTTAAAGGTCTAGCGGTCAGAATTTCAGTTTATAAGGGAACAAGTAAACAGCATGGAAAAGGTCCATGAATGTTCATAGTGTGCCTAAAAATCCCTTATCTGTTTTATTCCAGCCGATGGCAACCAACCGGTCTTCCCGTCAAGAAGCTCAATTTTGTTCCAATCCCCCAAGGAATCCAATACGTTCACTTTGGTACCTTCATGGATCCTAAAGGTTTCCTGGCTCCTATTGTTGGGTTCGGATTTTACGATTATTTCATCCTTAAAAACGATTGCGGGCCTGTCCGCCTTAAAAACGGTATATCCATTATATGCAAGCGCTATGGACAGTACCGATAACGCAAAACAAATAAAGGCACTAACAAAGGCAATTCTTTTATGGGTAGTATACGAGGCAAAATGGAAGGCCAGGTAGAAAAGCACAAAAAGGATCATCAAGGTGACCGCGGCATAGCTCCATTGCTCAAAGGAAAGAAATCCTGTTATTCCCTCAAAGATCCTGCCCAATCCTGTTCTAGGAGTGGGAACGATAGCGTCCAGGGTCATGTTTTTGGCATATCCTAGATTGGTGGTTATTTCAGGGTCGTTAGGCCTTAAAAGCAGCGCTTTTTCATAATAGTAGATACTTGGGGCAATCTGGTTCGTTTTGTAGTAGGCGTTCCCAAGATTGAAATAGAGTTCAGGGGAATGTTGCCCGTTCCCGATTATTTCCAAATAATTTTCGATGGCCTTTTCATATTCGCCCGAATTATAGGCGGTGGTGGCATTGTTGAACAGGGCCTCATTTTGCGCATTTGCCCAAAATGATATCAGGATAAATATTAAAGATACGATTCCCTTCATCTGTGCATTCTATTGTTCCATTGCTCCGTTTCCAGAGTTCCTATAACTGTTTGTCCATTTGCGAAATGACCTCGCTCGCCCTACTATAGTCCTCTTGCATCTGTACCACGGAAAAAGGGCTGTACCTTGCCAGCTCACAGTTTTCCAACAATGCTATAAATTCGTCCACAACCATTTTATCCACCCTTCTTTCTTCCAGCAATGCGGCGATTTTGTCCTTGCTGAATTCCGAGGTCTCTATTTTGAGCTTTGCCTTTAAGTAGTTGTGCAATGCTTTCTCCAGTGCAATATAAAAGGTTTCCTTGTTCCCCAAGGCCTTTTTGGCTTCCGAAAGATATTTCCTTGCCAATCGGTTGGCCTTTTTTATTCTGTTCCCTACCACATCACTTGCGATCGCCTTACGTTTTTTTCCGAGTATGATGGCAGCGGGGATAAGCAGCAGGGGCAACAACAGCCACATAAAAAATCGGCCGGAGGCAAAAAAATAGTTCGACCCAATAGGGAACAGATCGGTGTTGGTCTTTATAAAATTAAACTGTTGGCCCGTTGCCACTACCGCTTGTTTGTTGGTGGCTGACACTGCGCTGGAAGGATCTGTTCCGGAAGAAGTTGGGCCTTCTTCCACGTTTACCATAATTTCCTTGGATCCAAGGGTGATATATTTTTCCGAATCCGGGTCGAAATAGCTGAAGGAGATAGGCGGAATGGGATATTTTCCCTTAAAGGCCGGCACTATGGTGTATTGGTTGCTCACCTTTCCCTCCATGCCCGAAAGGGTTGTGCGGACGTCCTCCTTAAATTCGGGTTCATATACTTCAAGGGCACTCGGCAGGCTTGGTTCGGGAAGTTGGAAGAGCTTTAGATTTCCCTTTCCACTGACCTGTACCACCGCTTGTAACGATTCCGAAGCATTAAGGCTTGTCTTGCTCGTATTCACGGAAAAATCGAATTGCCCCACGGCACCACTAAAGTTGTCCGGTTTACCGGCGGTTGGGAGCTCTTTTACGTCAATGGTACGCATTCCTGCTGATACGGTAAGGTTGGTGGAGGTAAACACCCTTCCCCCAAAAAAATCCCGTTTGTTGGTGGGCACATCCACCGTCACCTCCAAGGAGAGTGGTTCCAGTTCCAGCTTTCCACTTTTTTGGGCATACAGAACCACCCTCTTAAGAATTACATATCTATATGTTTTGCCGTTGTAGGTTCCGCTCTGTACGGTAAATTTGGTGACAGGCATATCTTGGCTCCAAAAATTGTTATAGGTCGGATTGTCCAAGGCCCTAAAATTGGAAACATTAATGGAAGGGCTAACATAGAGCTTGTATACCACACTGATGTCTTCATTTATATAAGGATTGGTTTTGGAGACCTCCGCCACCAAATGAAGGTTTTCATCAGCGATGGCATCTGCGGTGGCTTCTTCGCCTGGCCTGTCCACCGCAGCCGTTACCTCTACCTCTTGCGGAAGGGATTTGTAGGTCTTCCCATCGATGGAAATGGTTGCCTGTGCTATGGTAAACTTGCCCCTTGCGGTGGGCATAAGGACATAGGAGTAGGTCTTGGAGTAACTTTTAACCCCGTTTATCCAAGAGGAACTGATCGATTGTGAAGGCCCCATAATCACCCTAAAGCCTTCAAAATCGGGTGGATTGAAATTATCGCCATCCTTGTTCATGGCAAAATCGATGCGCAGACGTTCATTGATGCCCAATTTGTCCTTGCTCAATTTTGCCTCAAATGTAACCCCCTCCTGGTCCTGTGCGCTGCTGTTGAACGCAAGGATGAAAAGGGCAATGAATGCCAAATAATGTCTGACCATGGTACCCATTACCAATCTTTTTCATTTTTTACCTTCACGCCTTTCACTTTTTGGGCATCAATTTTTTCCTTCACCTTCTTTTCTTCGTTCTGCATGGCCTCCAATAGGTTTTCTACCTGTTGAGGGGAAAGTTGATTGGGGCGGGGCTGTTGTTGCTGTTGATCATTGGGCTGTTCCCCTTCGCCCGGTTTTTTCTGTGGATCCTGTTTTTGATCGCCTTCGCCCTCTTTCTTTTCGTCTTCTTTGTCCTTCTGGTCCCCCTTATCTCCTTCGTCCCCTTGATCTTTTTTCTGGTCGTTCTTTTGGTCCTTGCTATCTCCTTCGTTCTTGTCCTTCTCCTTTTGATCTTCTTTGTTCTGATCGTCCTTATTATCCTGGTTCTTATCGTTTTTCTTTTCTTCGTCCTGTTGTTTTTTCAGGAGCTCCTTCGCCAATGCCAGATTGTAACGCGTCTCTTCGTCGGTGGGATCGTTCCGCAGGGCCTGTTTATAGGCTTCCACTGCCTTTTCGTATTGCTTTTCCTTCATAAAGACATTGCCCATATTGTGGTATGCCTTGTGTTTGTCGGCTTTGTCCGTAGCCAGTTCCCCTGCTTGCTTAAATCTGGAAAAGGCCTCGTTGTAGGTCTCGTTTTCATAGTAGGCGTTACCTAGATTATAGGGTGCCGCCGCATTTTCGGTGCTTTTGGCGATGGCTTTCCTATATTCGGCCTCGGCCGTTACGAAATGGCCTTCCGAAAGTTCCTTGTTGCCTTCCCAAGTATGGTTTTTGGAGGTGCGCAGCGCCTTTTCCCTTTCTGCATCCTTTTCCTGCGCATGGCCCGGTAATACAAAAAGGAAGGGTACCATACAGGCTATGTAGATCCTAAACATTCTCTTTTTCATTGAACAGGTTTAACTTTTGTAGCCATTTGGTCTTTCTCTCCAGCAGGAATATATCTAAGAACAATAATAACAATCCGGCTCCCAAAAACCATTGAAATTGATCTTTGTATTCAGCAAACTGCTTTGCCTCAAATTCCGTTTTGTCCATTTGGTCCAATTGCCCCTTTATGAAGTCTACCGCTTCTTCTGTATTGGAACCGTTAACATAGCCTCCATTCCCTTCACTGGCAATCTCTTTAAGGATATCTTCATTTAATTTGGTGATGACCACCTCGCCTTGGGCATCTTTTTTAAGGCTTTCCACGATTCCGTTCCTTTTGATCGGAATGGGCCCGCCCCTTAGTTGTCCGACCCCTATTGTAAATATTCGAATTCCTTTGTCCACCGCATTGGATACCGCGTCCATGGTAGTGCCTTCGGAGTGATCTTCCCCATCGGAGATGATAAAGAGCACCCTATTGGTCTGCTGGTCGTCGTCATAATAGGTAGTGGCCAGGTCAATAGCCTCATTTATGGCCGTCCCTTGGGAGGAGAGCATATCGGTATTCATGCTCTGTAGGAACATTTTTGCCGCCCCATAGTCGGTAGTAATGGGCAATTGTGGAAAGGCTTGGCCTGCATATGCGATGATCCCTATTCGATCGCTTGCCAATTGGTTAATGATTTCAGAAACCAATCTTTTGGTCTTTTCCAATCTGTTGGGGGCAATATCCTCGGCCAACATACTCTTTGATACGTCCACTGCAAATACAATGTCCACACCCTCTCTTTTTACGGTTTCCAGTTTGGTCCCTATTTTGGGATTCACCAGCCCCAAAATTAAGCAGGATAGGCCCAATAAAAGAAAAATAAGTTTTAAAGTTGACTTAAAGTTTGATCTGGTTGGGGCCAATCGCTTTAATAAGGGCAGATCGGCAAACTTATTCCGTGTTCTCTTTTTCCAGATCTGAAGCGCCACAAAAAGGACCACCATCACCGGAATAAGGAACAATAAGTAGAAATATATTTTTTCGTCTAACTGCACCATAATTATATAAAACTCCTAAATAATGTGTTTCGCAATAACCATTCGAACAACAACAGGCCTAGTGCCAGAAGCACCCAAGGCCTAAATTTTTCCTCGTATTGATAATATTTGAATTCCTCTACCTCTGTTTTCTCCAGTTTGTTGATCTCCTCATAGATCGCCTCCAGCTTGTCGTTGTTGGTGGCCCTAAAATATTCGCCCCCGGTCACATCCGCTATGTTTTCCAATAATTTCTCGTCAATTTCCACCTGTCTCATCCCATATCTGAAGGAACCGTCCGGATTATAGGAAATGGGGGTAAGGGCATTGCCATTGGTGCCGATCCCTATGGTATAGGTCTTGATGTCGAACTCTACTGCCAGTTCGGCCGCGGTCTGTGGTTCTATAAAGCCGGAATTGTTCACACCATCTGTCAGTAGTATGATTATTTTGCTCTTTGCCTTGCTTTCCTTCAGCCTGTTGACAGCGGTGGCCAGTCCCATTCCAATGGCGGTCCCATCGTTCAATTGTCCGTAGGTAATCTCCTTTAGTGCACCCAGTACTATTGACTTGTCGCTGGTGATGGGCGTCTGGGTAAAACTTTCCCCGGCGTACACAACAAGGCCTATCCTATCGTTGGGACGTTTCCGGATAAAATCGGATGCCACTTCCTTAAGTGCCACCAACCTGTTGGGTTTTAGATCCCTTGCCAACATACTGGAGGAAACGTCAATGGCCATTACGATATCTATGCCCTTTGTGGTCTTGGTCCTAGAGGATATGTCCTCGGTCTGTGGCCTGGCCAAGGCGATAATAATGGCCGCAAGCGCCAATAGGCGAAATACGAACAGAATAGGTTTTAAGCGCGGGAGAAGGCTATCCTGGGAAAATCCCTTGATACTGGAAATCCGTAGGGATGCGGTCTCTTCCTTTCGCTTCAGAATATACCATACCACCGCTACCGGTAGCAATAACAGCAACCAGAAGAACTGTGGGTGGGTAAATTGAATATTGTCCATCATCTATGATCCTGTTTTTACTTCCACCGAATGTACGATCCTATCGACAATCCGTTCCGCATATTCGTCCCCTTCCAGCCATGTCATGATCAACTGCTGTTGGAACCCTTTGCCGCCAAAATTTAAAATAAGATATTTTCCGTTGACGGCTTCCGCGGATTCGGGAACCTGAAATTTTCCACTACCGTATATTTTGAGCCCAACGGTTCCGGACACAGTGGTAAATTCTTCCTGTTTGGTAGTCATGTTCTTGGCGCCCTGCGCTTCAAAGCTTTTAAATATCTGTTCCAAGGAAGCTTCAATATCCGGTTCGGCGTCCGGGGAGTTGAATATGACAGACGTGGTCCCCACCGTAAAGAGGCCTATGGAGCTCCTGTACATAAAGGAGGCCATATCCTTCACAACTGCCTTGGTTTCCGGTGGCAGTTTTACCTCTTGGCGCAGCAGGACCTTAGGGGTCTCCAAAGATATTGGGGGATAGCCATAAGTGCTCCTTACCCATTCCCCCTCCAAAAGTTCCTTTGTGGGATGTCCAAGGACGGTATCCTTAACGTAGCCAAAGCCATAATAAGCGATGGCAACAGTGGTGGAGACCAGAAGGACCCCGGAGAAAATGGCCGCCGCCATGAGCCATTTTTTGCGTTGTTTCCTATGGGCAAGTTCTTCCAGGTATGCTTCGTTCAACATCAATTCCTCCTCATCCGGTTCAGGGAGTGCCTCCTTGGTCTTGATCACTATTTGTTCTACGGCTTTCCTGTCCATTTCCGCAGCTGACATCTCCGGTCTGGACCGGGCAAACTTAACCAGATCTGCGGTCTGAAGGACCTTTTTAAATTGACCGATGGTTTCGTTGTCCAATTTTAGCTCGCCGGCATCCCTAAGCAGCTCCAACCTTTCGATCAGTTGGTCCGTTGTGCTTTCCAGGGCATGTACGTGCACATCCTCCTCTAGATAGGAACGCACTATGGTAGTGAGTTCGGAATAGTACTGTTTGTACTCGTCCTGAATGATATATTTGGAATTTTCCAGTCGTTTTAGCTCCAAAAGCGCCCTATCATAGGGAGGCAACAGAGCTTCTTTCTCTTTTTCCGTAAGCGGCTTCTTTCGGATAAAAAACCAAAAGACCAGTCCGCCGATCACTACCAGTCCCAAAATAATGTATAAAATGGTAAGCCAAAGCCCCAGGTTGCTCTTTTCCACCACCAAAAGGGGTTTTATGTCGTACATTTTTTGGGCAAGGGTATCTACGGGCACGGTGGCCACCCCTACTTGTACCGAGTCCGTAAAAAAGGTTCTGTCGTCCACCAATATTTTTTGGCGGGGCAGGGTATAGGAACCAGAATCGAATTGGGTAAGGGCATATATTTTTTGGAGCGCTATCCTGTCCCGTTTCCTTACCGTATCCGTTTTTAACGCTTCCACCATTTCCAGCGGGGCAAATGACGGAGCTTCAGGAAAGGTTACAACGGAGGTGGAATCTGCTTCCACTTGTACGGTAAACTTTATCTGTTCCCCTATTTTGATGGAAGTGGTATCCACTATTGAGGTCACGGAGGGTGCCTTTTGTGCGAGCGCCAGGCAGGGGAATAGGCATAGCAGGGCCCATCCCTTTTTGAGGATATGGATATGTGCAAATAAAGTGTTCTTGATCTTAAATTTTCCCATAGGTACTGTTATCCCCTTCGCTTAAAATAGCCCAATAATTTCTTTACATAACTTTCATCTACCCTGGAACTCAACACACCACATCCGGATTTGGTAAAGGTATCCACAAAATAGGCTACCCTTTCTCTGTTGAATTTCCCGTACGCCAACCTGACCTTCTTGGATTGGGTGTTCACCAATCGTACGTCCCCGGTTTCGGCGTCCAACATTTGGACCATTCCAAGATTGGGAATGTTCTCTTCCCGTTCGTCAAAGATCCGTATCCCGGTCACATCGTGTTTCTTGCCGGTAATCCGCAATGTCTGCTGGTACCCATCATCCATAAAATCGGAAAGAACAAAGACAATGGCCTTCTTCTTCATTACGTTGGTAAGGTATTTTAGGGCTACGGAAAGGCTGGTTTTTTGACTTTTTGGCTCAAATTCCAACAATTCCCTGATAATGCGCAATACATGGGTCTTCCCCTTTTTAGGGGGTATGAAAAGTTCTATTTCATCGGAAAAAAGGATTAGGCCCACCTTATCATTGTTCTGAAGGGCCGAAAAGGCCAATGTGGCCGAAATTTCTGTGATCACCTCCTTTTTGAACTGGTTGGTGGTGCCAAAATACTCGGAGGCACTCACATCCACAACGAGCATCATGGTCAGTTCCCGTTCCTCTTCGAAGACCTTTACAAATGGTTCGTTGTACCGTGCGGTAACGTTCCAGTCTATGGACCTAACATCGTCCCCAAATTGATACTGCCTTACCTCGCTGAAGGTCATGCCCCTTCCCTTAAAGGTGGAATGGTATTCCCCACCAAAGATATGGTCTGAAAGACGCCTGGTCTTTATTTCAATTTTACGTACTTTTTTGAGTAGTTCTTTCGTATCCATTGGCCAAATTAGCTTTTTGTTCCCATAGGGGGAACGGTTCCAGTTTAAGGTCGGTGTCTTTTAAAACTAGAAACTATGGGCAAGGCACTATGGCACTTCAATTTCATTGACGATCTTGTTGATGATCTCTACGGAAGTAACGTTTTCTGCTTCTGCTTCATAGGTAATGCCAATTCGATGTCTGAGGACATCGTGGACTACGGCGCGTACATCCTCTGGCACAACATATCCCCTTCTTTTGATAAAGGCGTAACATTTGGCCGCATTGGCCAAATTGATGCTACCACGGGGGGAAGCGCCAAAATTGATCAAGGGCTTTAGATTTTCAAGTTTGTATTTTTCGGGATAACGGGTCGCAAAGACGATATCCAAAATGTACTTTTCTATTTTTTCGTCCATGTAGACCTCACGCACCGCCTTTTGGGCAGAAAGAATCTGGTCTACGGAAACAACGGCGTTTACATTTTCATAGGAACCTTTAAGGTTTTGGCGCATGATAAGCTGTTCCTCGTTCAGTTTGGGGTAGTCGATCACGGTCTTCAACATAAACCGGTCTACTTGGGCTTCCGGTAGGGGATAGGTACCTTCCTGTTCTACAGGGTTCTGGGTGGCCATCACCAAAAATGGACGGTCCAAAATAAAGGTTTTGTCCCCAATGGTCACTTGTTTTTCCTGCATGGCCTCCAAAAGTGCCGATTGAACCTTGGCAGGGGCACGGTTTATCTCATCCGCCAGTACAAAATTGGCAAAAATGGGTCCTTTTTTAATGGAAAAATCATTGACCTTCATATTGTAGATCATGGTGCCCACCACATCGGCAGGCAATAGGTCCGGTGTAAACTGTATCCTGCTGAAACTACCGTGGACCGCTTTTGCCAAGGTGTTTATCGCCAAGGTCTTTGCCAAGCCCGGAACCCCCTCCAATAGGATATGTCCCTGTCCAAGAAGCCCTATCAACAATCGTTCGACCATATATTTCTGACCTACGATCACCTTGTTCATTTCCAACATGAGCAGGTCGATAAAAGCGCTTTCTTTCGCAATCTTCTCATTCACCGCACTGATATCAACAATAGTATTTTCTTCCATAAACTTTTTTTGATTAATACCTGCGTAAAAATAGGGATTAAATATGCCGCAAATTGAAGATTTATTTATTTAATGCTTGTTAATGATTGGTTAAAAGTTATGGATACCCTATATTTTTATGAAGTATTTAAGGGAATTATTTTCTAAATTCACCCACCTATGAAAAATTCCATTTGTTATTCCAAAATTATTGCTGGAACCATGGGTTGGGGCAGCTGGGGAAAAGGGCTTTCCACTTCCCAAATGGCCGGCCTTTTGGAACATTGCCTCCATAATGGCATCACTACTTTTGACCATGCCGATATCTATGGGGATTACACCAACGAAGGTGAATTTGGAAAGGCCCTATTGGACAGTGGCCTGAAAAGGGAAGGGATACAGCTGATCAGTAAATGCGGCATCCAACTTTTGGGCGGAGCCAGAAGGAACCCTTTAAAATATTACGAGTATTCCAGGGAGTATATTATACGGTCGGCGGAAAGGTCACTGGAATGCCTTGGAACGGATTATCTGGACCTGTTTCTTTTACATCGCCCCAGTCCGCTTATGGATCCCCACGAAATTGCAGAGGCCATACTAGAACTGCAGAAGCAAGGTAAGATCAGGGAGTTCGGGGTCTCCAATTTTACCCCATCCCAAATGGCACTTTTAGAGTCTGTCATTCCCATAAGCGCCAACCAGTTGGAATTTTCCCTTACCGAAAATGCCGCTATGTACAATGGTAGTTTGGACGCTGTTCTGGTTTCTGGGGCTGCGGCGATGGCTTGGAGCCCATTGGGGTCTTATTTCCGGACGGAAGATACCCGTAGGGAGCGGATACGGAAGGTACTTTTGAAACTTACTAGCAAATATGGCGCTACAGAGGACCAGTTGTTGCTGTCATGGATCCTGAGGCACCCTGCCAAGGTATACCCCGTGGTGGGGACGGCCTCCAAGGAACGATTGACCGATGCTGGGAACGCCTTGAAAATAAAGATGGAGACGACAGATTGGTTTGCCCTTTTGGCTGCCGAACAAGGTCATGAAGTGCCATAGGGCAAAATAATAAACGGCCAAAATATAACAGGACATGGAAAATAAATTGGCATTGATCACAGGCGCCAGTAGTGGGATAGGGGAGGCCACGGCCCGACTCTTTGCCGCCAATTCAATCGATTTGGTGTTATGTGGAAGGAGACAGGAAAAATTGGACGATCTAAAGGCCGAACTGGAAAAGCGGGTAAGGGTGCATACCCTCTGTTTTGATGTTCGTAATAAAGAAGCCGTTACATCCGCCATAAAATCCCTTCCGCCCTCTTTTTCGCAAGTTGATATGCTGATCAACAATGCCGGAAATGCGCATGGGATGGAGCCTATCCATGAAGGAAATACGGATGATTGGGATGCCATGCTGGATATCAATGTAAAAGGACTTTTATATGTTTCCAAAGCGATAATTCCGCAGATGGTTTCCAGAAAATCGGGGCATATCATACATATTGGCTCTACGGCGGGAAAGGAGGTATACCCCAACGGGAATGTATATTGCGCTAGTAAACATGCGGTGGATGCCCTTGCCAAGGGAATGCGGTTGGACCTGAATCCCTATGGGATAAAGGTGGGGGCCGTAAATCCGGGGATGGTGCGCACCGAATTTAGCAATGTGCGGTTTAAAGGGGATACCCAACGGGCCGACAACGTTTATAAAGGCTTCCTTCCACTGGAGGCCAGTGATGTTGCGGATGTCCTGCTTTTTGTGGTCACCAGGCCGTACCACGTGAACATTGCGGACCTACTGCTATTGCCCACGGCCCAAGCCAGTAACTACCTAGTCAATAAAAAGGGATGATCAATAAACGCCTTCTTGTTAAAAATCTGCTCTCCCATAACGATGAGAACAGTTTTTATGACAAAAAGCGGTTTGTGGACATAGGCCAGCGGGAAGGCAAGGGGAAATTTTTAAAACATGTATGTGCCCTTGCCAACAGCAATCCCTTCAATAATTCCTTTATTGTGATAGGGGTACAGGACGAGGACAACAAAATTGTAGGGGTGGATTTCTTTGATGACAGCAAGATCCAAAACTTGGTCAATGCCTATTTGGATAATCCGCCCCTCATCTCCTATGAGAATATTCCCTTTCCCCATTTGCCGGAAGGCAAAGTGGTGGGACTTGTGACCATACGATCTAATGGCAAGGTCTGCTCACTTAGGAAGAACATTTGGAAATATTATGGAGGTTCGGTTTTTTTTAGGGAGGGCAGTATCAGTATGCCAAAGGCGTACAATGTGGTCCTAAGGGACATCAACTCGGAAACGGTGGCCACCTTGGAGCTGCACGCACGAAACAATATAGAGCTTACCTTGGACGGGGTGATCGACTTTATCAACAACAGGCACAAAGATCTCTCCAGTAGTTATAAAGTATTTAAGGAACAGTTCGTGGTCTGTTGGGCGGGCACCCATAAAAAAGTAAGGGGAGAGGTCTTTTATTCGAGGGTGGACGTGGAATTGATCAACGAACAGGTAAAACTATTTTATTCTGCCCTGGACGAGGTGGCCATTTTTGTGGATGAACATTCTTTTACCACTACCGAATACGTACAATTGGGCCTGGGGTCCCAACAAAAATATTATCCCTTGGAAAGGGTGTCCATTTCCTTTTCCGACAATGGCACCTATCAGATCAATAGCGAACTCATCTTTGAACCGCCCCTTTACGATCGGAAAACCCTTCACCATATCTTTAATGCCAATAATGCCCTTTTATTAAAACTCCAGCGGAAAATAGGTCTGACCCCCAATGAAACGGTAGACCTTAAAAATCTTCCTGCCACCTACCTGATCTGCTACCTGAACGGTTTTGAGGAAGCAAAGGAAATCATGGAGGGGGCGCGGGAGGAACTTAAGGCGACGGACCAAGAGGCCTATAGATCGCTAAAGGAATCGCTGAGAATATTGCGAAAGGTCAAATACAATTAAATAACATCTAAATAACATCCAGATCTCCAGCACTGGGTAGGGCGGGAATAGCGCCATAATTTGTAGTGGTAATGGCCCCGGCCCTATTGGCCACCGCTACAAAGGAGGTGAAAAGCCCCATATCTTCCAATAGTCGACCGGTATTTTCCAATAAGGACAGCTGTTGCAAAAGACATCCGATAAATGCGTCGCCAGCACCGGTCGTGTCCACCGGAACTACCTTGATCGAAGGTACCTGCGTTTTGGCAATGGGAGTGCTTACGAAGGTGCCCTCTCCCCCCAAGGTAATGGTGAGGGCCTTGGCGCCCACGTTATGAAGAAAATTACATGCCGCTTCCAGATCCCCTTTTCCGGAAAGCAACTTGGCCTCCTCCAGACTGAACTTGCACAGATCCGATTTTTCAATGAAAGGCAGGCATTTTTTGATAAACTCCCCCTCATTGCCCTTCCAAAGGTCTGCCCTAAAATTGGGGTCGAAACAGATAAAGGCCTCTTTTGAGAGGGCATCGAAAAAATAATGTTTATAGGCTTCTTCCAAATGGCCGCCCAAAAGGGCCGTTGCCGCCCCAAAGTGAAGGATGTTGCCCTTAAAATGTTCCTTCAGTCCAGGGTCGTAGGAAAGCTCCCTGTCCGCACCACGGCTGAACACAAAATCCCTTTCCCCATCCCCGGCGAGGGAAACAAAGGCCAAAGTGGTAAAGGTCTTGGACCGCTGTACAAAAGAAATGTCTACCTGGTGTTCTTCTAAAATGTCCAACAGGAAGGTGCCAAAGGGGTCCTTTCCGACACTGCCCACAAAAGCGCTTTCGCCTCCCAGTTTTGCAATGGCACAGGCCACATTGGCCGGGGCACCCCCGGCTTTTTTGGTGAAGACGTTCGCTTTGGAAAGATCGCTGCCCTGTTTTTCGGCCACAAAATCTATCAGCAATTCCCCAATACAGTATACCTTTTTCACGGTTCAAAAATTTGTTACGGTGCATTCCATCCCAGCTCAGCTGCCATGGACGCTTTTTTGTTATAAAGCTAAAATAGAAAGAAAACGGCAGTTATGGCCAAAATACGCCATCCGAGAAAAAATCTTTCCGTGCACGATCCTTACCCACATTTGGAATTGCCACAATCCTTACAGGCCAAACAGCCTTCTTGATAGATAAGGTTCTCGGAACCGCAATTGCCGCAGCACTGTCCCTTCGCCTCCGTCCCATCGGCCACATAACGTTTAAGGGCCCGGGCCACACCATTTTTCCAGGTGTTGATCGATTCGCTGTCCAATTGCAGACTGTTGATGAGGTCCACCACCTTATGGATGGGCATGCCATGACGAAGGGTACTGGATATCAATTTGGCGTAATTCCAGTATTCTGGGTTGAATTTGTGCGATAGTCCCTCGATAGTGGTCTTATACCCCCTTTTGTTGGTGTATTGGAAATCGTATCGGGAAGAACCGTTGGCATCCCTATTTTTGATGATGAGGCCATTGTTTACCCAGCGCGGAATGAGTATGCCATCTTCATCATCCGCCATTCCCGTGAATATTTCATAGGGCCTGCCATCCATAATGCCAATAAAGGCGATCCATTTTTCCTTGTTGTTCTGTAGCCTGACAATATCCGCTTCCAAGACTTGGGGCCTTTTGGTGGAAAAGGCTGTAGGCTGTGCCAGACTACTGTCACTTTTGGGTTCATTGGATATCAAAACTCCCGATCGGGAGCCGTCCCTATATACGGTAACGCCCTTACATCCCGTCTCCCATGCCTCCATATAGAGTTGTCCCACCAATTCTTCGGTCGCATCGTTGGGCAAATTTATGGTGACGCTGATGGAATGGTCCACCCATTTTTGCACAGCTCCCTGCAGCCTTATTTTGCTTAGCCAATCCACATCGTTGGAAGTGGCCTTGTGGTAAGGTGAGAGCCGTACCAGGTTTTCAAGTTCCGCCGGGGTATAGTTTTTAGACGGATCGTAACCCTTTTTTTCCATCCAATGTTTGAACCCATGGTGAAAGACCACATATTCTTCCCAGGAATCGCCCACTTCATCCACGAAATCGACCCTTACTTCCTTATCGTTGGGGTTCACCTTTCTTCGGCGTTTGTAAACGGGAAGGAAAACGGGCTCTATACCAGAGGTGGTCTGTGTCATAAGGCTGGTGGTACCGGTTGGCGCTATGGTAAGCAGGGCTATGTTCCTACGGCCGTGTTCCAGCATCTCATAGTACAGTTTCTCGTCCGCCTCCTTGATCCTAAGTATAAGAGGGTTGTTTTGCTCCCTTTCGGAATCGTACAGTTCAAAAGGCCCACGTTCCTTGGCGGTGGTAACGGAGGCACGGTATGCTTCAAGACATAAGGTCTTATGGATGTTTACGGAAAAGGCATTGGCTTCATCGCTTCCATATCGCAGTCCTAAGGCGGCCAGCATATCCCCTTCCGCCGTAATCCCTATGCCGGTTCGGCGGCCTTGTCGCGCCTTTTCCTTTATTTTGGTCCATAATGCATATTCCACCGCCTTTACCTCCTCCATTTCGGGATCTGCCTTTATTTTTTCCAAAATGGCGTCCACCTTTTCCAGCTCAAGGTCAATAATATCGTCCATGATGCGCTGTGCGGCGGCTATATGTTGCTTAAAAAGTACAAAATCGAACTCTGCCTTATCCCCAAAGGGATCGTTCACATAGGAGAAAAGGTTAATGGCCAGTAGACGACAGGAGTCGTATGGGCAGAGCGGAATTTCCCCACAGGGATTGGTGGAAACGGTGGCATATCCCAGATCGGCATAACAGTCGGGCACCGATTCCCTCAAAATGGTGTCCCAGAACAATATTCCCGGTTCGGCCGATTTCCAGGCATTGTGTACAATTTTGTCCCAAAGTTCTTTTGCTTCAATGGTCTTGACCGTTTTTGGATGGGCATCGTGTATCGGGAATTTTTGGGTATAGGGGCGGTTTTGTTTTACGGACTCCATAAAATCATTGTCCATTCGGATGGAGATATTGGCACCTGTTACCTTTCCCTGCTCCATTTTGGCATCGATAAAATCGGCCGCATCGGGGTGGTTGATGGAAACGGAGAGCATCAGGGCGCCCCTTCTACCGTCCTGCGCCACTTCCCTAGTGGAATTGGAGTACCGCTCCATAAAGGGTACAAGGCCCGTGGAGGTCAGGGCCGAATTTTTTACCGGAGATCCCTTGGGACGGATATGGGAAAGGTCGTGTCCCACGCCTCCCCTTCTTTTCATCAGCTGCACCTGCTCTTGGTCTATTTTCATTATGCCGCCATAGGAATCCGACCGGCCCTCGTTTCCTATGACGAAACAATTGGAAAGGGAGCCTATCTGGTAGGGGTTTCCTATTCCTGCCATGGGACTGCCCTGTGGCACTATGTACTTAAAACCTTTTAACAGGTTAAAAAGCTCCTTTTTGGACAGCGGGTTGGGATATTTTTCCTCCACTCTCGCCAACTCATTTGCCAATCGTTCGTGCATATCGTCCGGAGTGCGTTCATAAAGGTTGCCTTCGGAGTCCTTAAGGGCATATTTATTTATCCAGACCCTTGCGGCAAGATCATCTCCCTTAAAATACTTTAAAGTTGCCCGTAATGCTTCTTCCTGACTGAATGTTCTGGGGGATTTTTCCGTTGTTTTGGTTATCATGATCGTTCGTTGTTTGTGGATGGCCCGGCATATGGGATGCTGCTTCAAATGCCTTCTTAATAACTAAGCTCGTTCTACAAAAGTATCAAAAAAATTATAAGAAAATAATGATGGATATCATGAAACTTTCCCAAAATATTATATAACATATTATTTATCAATTATTTAATTTTTAAGCTGTGTAAAAAGTTGACAAAAAAATATTTTTAATTTTTACTTTATGCAGCTATATTGTCGAAATTTGGTAAGGGACAGATTGCCTAAAAATAGAGGTCTGGACCTGTAAATAGGTATATTAAACTTTTTTTTAATACGGTTTATAGTAATTTACATGACCTTATTTGCGATTTTTGCCAAATGAGGACACTTGTTATAGGCGATATACATTCGGGCCTACGGGCATTGCAACAGGTTTTGGACAGGGCCCATGTTTCCACTTCCGACCATTTGATCTTTTTGGGCGATTATGTGGATGGCTGGAGCGAAGCGGTGGAGACCATCAATTTTCTTATCAGATTGAACGATAGCCACAACTGTACCTTCCTGAGGGGGAACCACGATGAGCTCTGTTGCGAGTGGCTTTGCCAAAAGAAGGATAATCCCCTTTGGTTCCAGCATGGGGGAAGGGCTACGGCACGTTCCTACGCCAAGATCGATGAAACCGTAAAGCAACTTCATATTTCCTTTTATGAAGGGCTTCAAAACCACTATATCAACGGGAACAACCAATTGTTTCTGCATGCGGGATTCACCAATCTGAAAGGGGTCGATTTTGAATACTTTCCCAAAACTTTTTATTGGGACAGGACCTTATGGGAAATGGCACTTTCCTTAGATCCCAATCTAGGTCCCGATGATGTGCTTTACCCCAAAAGATTATCGCAGTACCGAGAGATTTTTATTGGCCATACCCCTGTTACCAGAATAGGAAGAACCGTTCCAGTGAATGCGGCAAATGTCTGGAACGTGGATACGGGTGCGGCATTCCGTGGTCCCCTAAGCGTAATGGATGTGGATACCAAGGAGTTTTGGCAGAGCGACCCGGTACATATGTTTTACCCAAAAGAGGACGGAAGGAACTAAAATTATGGTTTTTTTGGGGGGCATTTACAATAATATTGGGGATATTTGTAAAAAATATGTTATGTCCGCAAAGAATATAAGAATAGAAGTAATGAGGGCCATAGAGGGCAAGGTGGACGGTTTTATAAACGATTTCCTTATTCCTATAGAAGATATATGGCAGCCCACCGATTTTTTGCCCGATTCCCAGAGCGATAAGTTTTACGACGAAGTAACACAGATCCGGGAAGAGGCAAAGGAACTGGGATATGATTTTTGGGTTACCATGGTGGCCGATACCATTACAGAGGAAGCACTTCCGACCTATGAATCCTGGCTGATGGACGTGGAAGGGATTGACCAGCACGATGGCAGCCGTAACGGATGGTCAAAATGGGTGCGGCAATGGACCGCAGAGGAGAACAGGCACGGTGATGTCCTGAATAAATACCTCTACCTTTCGGGACGCGTCAATATGCGGGAGGTGGAAATAACCACCCAACACCTGATCGCGGATGGTTTCGATATTGGGACCGATAGGGATCCCTATAAGAATTTTGTGTATACCTCCTTCCAAGAACTGGCGACCAATATATCGCACAAAAGGGTAGGGCAGATGGCCAAAAAGAAGGGGAACCTGCTTTTGGGCAAAATGTGTACCATCATTGCTGGCGATGAAATGCGGCACCATTTGGCATATCGGGAATTTGTTAAGACCATATTTGATCATGACCCCAGTCAGATGATGTTGGCCTTTGCCGATATGATGAAAAAGAAAATTGTAATGCCCGCACATTTCCTAAGGGAGTCCGGCGGCACCATAGGCACGGCATTTGAGAATTTTTCAAATTGCGCACAGCGTCTGGGTGTCTATACAGCGCACGACTATGTGGAAATATTGAGGAAGCTGAACGCTTATTGGGAGGTGGACAGTATACGCACACTTTCCGACGAAGCTGAAAAAGCAAGGGATTATCTTATGAAACTTCCCGACCGTCTGGAAAGGATTTCGGAACGGATGAAATTTCCGGAGGACCAATACCATTTTAAATGGGTGGAGGCCAATGGCACCTTGTAAGTCACGGTTCTGTAAATTACAATCCTTAAAACCATAGTAGGCCCCAGTTGGGGCCTTTTTGTTCATGCCCCATGACCGTCCGGGCAACTCTCTTGGGATTTTGCCAATTGATTCTTCAATTTTTCGCCGTTTACACATGTTTTGTTACCAAGTGTATAAAAACCATTTTCTTTTTGTAGAAATAATTGGAGATTACTATTGTTTTTTCGGACATACCCTATTTCTCCCGACAAAGATCCGGCATTGGAATAGGGTTTTTTAAAATATTGAAAAGTGTATTATTTGAGTTAGTTAGTGGGTAAAACCCGCAAAGACCTTTTTAGGAAGGGATTTGACGGGTTTTTTATTTTAATTGCCCCCAAGAAGTGAATGGTGCTACAGATCAAATTTAATTCCTTGGGCAAGGGGAAGATCGGTGGTATAATTGATGGTGTTGGTCTGTCTGCGCATATAGACTTTCCAGGCATCGGAACCGGATTCCCGGCCCCCTCCCGTTTCTTTTTCACCGCCAAAGGCCCCGCCTATTTCGGCCCCTGAGGTGCCTATGTTTACGTTGGCGATGCCGCAGTCGGACCCTGCGGCGGACAAAAACAGTTCGGCCTCCCTTAGATTATTGGTCATTATGGCGGACGAAAGCCCTTGTACCACCCCATTCTGTATAGCGATGGCATTTTGCACCTCCCCTTTGTATTTTAACAGATATAGCACAGGGGCAAAAGTCTCGTGTTGTACAATGGGGAACGAATTTTCCGCTTCTGCTATGGCCGGGGCCACATAACAGCCGCTCTCATAGCCTTGGCCTTGCAATACCTCGCCCCCTGCAAGAATTTTTCCACCTTCTTCCACCACTTTTTTAAGGGCATTCCGGTATTGCACAACGGCTTCCGTATCGATAAGGGGCCCCACATGGTTTTTTTCGTCCAAGGGGTTGCCAATCCGCAATTGTTTATAGGCAGTTACCAGTGCATCCTTTACTTGGTCGTACATGGATTCGTGCACGATCAACCTTCGGGTGGAGGTGCAACGTTGACCTGCGGTTCCCACGGCCCCGAAGACCGCTCCGATCACGGTCATCCTCAAATCGGCGTCAGGGGTTACTATGATGGCATTGTTTCCCCCAAGTTCCAATAGCGATTTGCCCAAACGGGCGGCAACGGCCTGCGCCACCTTTTTTCCCATTCCAATGGACCCGGTAGCGGATATCAAGGGTATTCTAGTATCTTGGGTCATCAGTTCCCCTATCCGGTAGTCGCCATTTATCAAACAGGAAATGCCTTCTGGAAGGTTGTTCTTTTCAAAGACCCCTGCTGCTATACGCTGACAGGCCAATCCACATAATGGTGTTTTTTCAGATGGCTTCCAAACACATACATCCCCTGCAACCCATGCCAATGCGGTATTCCATGCCCAGACCGCTACCGGGAAGTTAAAGGCCGAAATAATGCCTACCACTCCCAAAGGGTGGTATTGTTCGTACATTCTATGGCCCGGCCTTTCCGAATGCATGGTGAGTCCGTGCAACTGCCTGGACATTCCTACTGCAAAATCACAGATATCGATCATTTCCTGTACCTCTCCCAGTCCTTCCTGATAGGATTTCCCCATTTCATATGAGACCAGTTTTCCCAAGGGTTCTTTTAATTCCCGTAAACGATCCCCAAATTGGCGTACGATCTCTCCCCTTAAGGGGGCAGGCTTTTCCTTCCACACCTTAAATGCGGCGGTTGCGGAATCAATGACCTTTTCATAATCTTCCTTTGTGGTACAGCTTACTTTGGAAATTAGGGCGCCGTCCACGGGAGAACGGGATTCCAGTATATCGCCTGACGAAAAATGGGTGGATCCCGTGGAAGATCCGTAGTTCATTTCCCCGATACCCAATTGCTCCAAAGCTTCGTGAATTCCAAAGTCGACTGCTATTCTTGACATTATGTAACTTTTTTAATGATAAATGTTATATTTATTCAAAGTTATGCATTTCATATGGATTACCCATGTCGTTGCATTATCGATTCCTGTAAAATAGTGGAGGTTAATGAACGGACAGGAAAGCTAAAATAAGCCATGCTGCTTGGTCCCGGGAATTAGTCGGCATATCCGATGGAGCTGAAGGGACTCTGGGAATTTCTTAATCTTCCGCAACAAAACGGGGGTCTACCGGCATAATGGTCCCACAGTTGCTGCAGGTCCTAAGTTCCTTGGATCCATAAAAAATTTTGAAGTGTTTTAAAAAATCCTTTTCAATATCGTGAAGGGTAAAATAAGCTTCGTATAATTTATGGTTACAGTTGTCACAGAACCAGAGAAGACCATCGTCCACTCCCAGATTTGCCCTTTTCCGTTCAATGACCAATCCAATGGAATTTTCGCTACGCACGGGGGAATGGGGTATTTTTGCGGGGTGCAGGTACATGTCACCGGGTCCCAATGACATTGTCTTTTTTATGCCGCCCTCTTGGATATGCACTTCAATTTGGCCTTCCAATTGGTAGAAGAGCTCCTCGGTCTCGTTGTAATGGTAATCCTTTCTGGCATTGGGGCCCGCAACGATCATTACAATGTAGTCCCCCGATTCTTTATAGAGATTCCTATTGCCCACGGGCGGTTTTAGAAACTCCCTATTTTCGGCGACCCACTTTGTAAGGTTGAACGGTTTTTGTACGGACATATCTTTAAAATTGGCAGTGGCCTTTTTTCATGAATCCCTTGGATGCGGAACGGCCACTGCTAATTTAAGAAAAGAAAATGATCTGGAGCCTACCGCTTATAGAACAGTTGGGTGTAATAAAAAGTGCCGGACGAATCGCTTTTGACGCTTACCGCCGTATGCGTAAAATCACCCTCCATATTTTTCCGGTGTCCATCACTGGCCAGCCATTCATCAAATGCCCGTTGGGCGGTGGCGTACTTATTGGCAACGTTTTCAGCGACCTGGGTCGCATGTGCCTCCGAGGAGATACCAGAAGCCCTTGCACTAAAATTATCATGGTTTATAGTGCCCATGGCAATCATATAATCGGTGTGCCGGTTGGCATAATCATAGGCCACTTCGCTGAACGTTAAGGTGGGATACCCCATTTCCGTTCGGTGTGCATTTATAAGATCCAAAAGTTCCGATTCCATTCCAACGGAATTTTTCGCCTGAGGGATACTTCCTGTATCCAATGCCTCTGTGCTACAAGAGCTTAAAATGGCCACAAGCAAAACCGTTACTGCTTTGAGTAATAGTGTTTTCATATAGTGTTCTAATTTGCAAGTAGGCCTGTTCCGGCACAAGTAGCAAAAGGAAAGAAGGGGGGTTCTCGTTCGGTGTTGTCGGGGAACAACAGTGTAATATTAGGCAAGATCTTTTTATCAAAAACCAAATTGGCCCACATATTCGACCATGCGCAATTTTAGTGGACGAACGCAATTTTTTGGGCAATCGCTCCCAAAAATGCGAAGGGGTAAAACGGTTGGACAATTGCGGATATAAAATGCTTGGTCATATGTCGAATTCCCTGTAAAAAGGGATTTCAATTTATGGGAAACCCATTATATTTACAATCATAATGGCCCAAATTTGTTGCACGGCCCCGAAAATTTTCCTTCCATGAAATATCCATACCTGTCATTTCTGTTGTTGATCTTGGTGTTTTCGGGCTGCTCCAAAAAACCGGGAGATACCACTACCGAACTCAGCGATTTTTCTAAATATGCCGATTATATCTCACAGGTCTCCCATGGGGTGGTCTCTACGCAAAGTGATATAAGAGTGGTGTTGGCCGCACCGGTGGCCGGATGGAAACCGCAAGAGGAGGTAGATCAAGACCTACTTTTGGTATCGCCCAAAACAAAGGGAAAGGTAGTCGCACTGGACGACCGCACCCTATCCTTTGTTCCCGCGACCGGTTTTGAACAGGATACGGAATATGTGTTCACCCTGCTGCTGCAAGATATTATAAAGGATGTTCCTAAAGACCAAAGGACGTTTACCTTTGGTGTCAAGACCTTAAAACAACAGTTCAATGTATATTCGGGGCCGATACGGTCCCACTCCAAGGATTGGCAATATCTGGAAGGCCAACTTCGCAGCGCCGATCAGCTTTCACTTCAGGAGGCAAAAAAACTGATCAGTGCGAGACAAAATGGAAAGAAGATAAAGATTTCCTTTGATGGGCTGGTAAAGACCGGAACACTTTTTCAGTTCAGATTGGACAGTATTCAACGTTATGAGGAAGATTCCGAACTTATACTGACTTGGGACGGCAAATCCGTGGGATCCGAAAGCACGGGTACCAACAGCATACAAATTCCGGGCAAGAAAAATTTTTCGGTGCTCAATGTGGAAGTTGGGGCCGCAGGAAAACAAGAGCTGCTGATCAATTTTTCGGATCCGCTTAAAAAGGGGCAGAACATAAAGGGACTTGTGGTATTGCAAGGGGACGATGATCCAAAATTTTCCATTGATGGAAACCTGCTTAGGGTCTATCCCTCAAAAGAGATAAAAGGGACCGTTCAGTTGGAGGTATTTAAGGGGGTCGAAAGTGCGGAAGGTTATAAGTTGAAACATCCTTTTACCGGGAACATCACTTTTGACGCCTTAAAACCAGAGATCCGTTTGTTGTCAAGTGGCACGATCCTTCCCTCTTCCAATAATCTGAAGGTTAATTTTGAAGCGGTAAACCTAAAAGCGGTAGACGTATCGGTACTAAAGATCTATGGCAATAACGTGCTGCAGTTTTTACAGGGCAACGACCTGAAGGGCGATTACAATCTACGAACGGTTGCCAGGCCCATTGCCACCAAAAAACTGATCCTGCAGAACAACCTTAGCCAGAACAATGGGAAATGGGCGGCGCATGCGGTAGATCTGAAGGAATTGATAACCCCGGAACCCGGGGCCATCTACCGAATCGAATTCAGTATCAAGCCCTCATATGGTCAGTATGGATGCGAAACCACTAACTTTACGCCCGACGAAGTCAAAACGGAGGATTTTGACAAAGAGGAAGAAAGCTCCAACTGGGACGGTTCGGAAAGTTATTATAACGATTATGGTTATGATTACGACTGGAACGAACGTGAAAATCCCTGTCATACTTCCTATTATTGGAATAAAAGTATAGGGGTGAACGTCCTGGCCACCGATATTGGCCTTGTGGTCAAAAAAGGATTGAACAACAAGTATTTTGTAGTGGCGAACGACATTGTCACCACCAACTCCCTGTCAGGGGCCAAGGTAACCTTCCATAATTTTCAACAACAGGAATTGGGATATGTGGTGACCGGTGCCGATGGAACGGCCGTCTTTACCTCCGAAAACATCGCCTATTTTGCCGTCGCCGAATACAAGGGACAAAAGACCTATCTAAAGTTAAATGATGGAAATGCCCTATCCTTAAGTAAGTTCGACGTATCTGGAGTGGAACTGCAAAAGGGCATAAAGGGCTATATTTTTGGGGAAAGGGGCGTTTGGCGACCTGGAGACCCCATTTTTCTCTCTTTTATGCTAAACGATAACGCCAACAAGCTGCCGTCCGGCCATCCGGTAAAACTGGAATTGATGGATCCTTATTTTAAAGTGGTGCATCGCGAAGTAAAGAGCGGGGCACTCAATAATTTCTTCACCTTTAAATTAAGCACCGATCCGAATGCCCCTACCGGCAATTGGCTGGCAAAAATATCCGTGGGGGGAGCCTCGTTTACCAAAACCCTAAAGATAGAGACCATAAAGCCGAACAGGTTAAAGATAAGGACAGCCTTTGAACAGGATGTCCTTTCGGGCACCGCTCCCATTCAAGGGGGACTGGAAGTTGCATGGCTCCATGGCGCAATCGCCAAAAATCTAAAGGCGGATATAAGTGCAAAATTCAATCAGCAGGCCACGGTTTTCCCCTCTTTCCCAGGCTATGTCTTTGATGACCCCACCCGTTCCTTTTCCACCGAAGAACAAGTGGTCTTCAATGGAAAATTGAATGGGGACGGCAAGGCCGATTTTACGATCAGCCCCCAGTTAAAGGGACAGGCCCCCGGCATGCTAAAAGCGGCCTTTATAACGAAGGTCTATGAAAACGGGGGCGACTTTAGCACGGATGTGTTTACCAAAACCTACTCTCCGTTCAATACCTATGTTGGGCTCAATGTCCCAAAAGGCGATAAAGCAAGGGGCATGCTGCTTACGGATACCAAACATACCTTTGAAGTGGCAACGGTGGATGGCCAAGGCAGGCCCAAGGCGGTCAAGGGTTTA
Source organism: uncultured Sediminicola sp. (assembly GCA_963974715.1). Classification (GTDB taxonomy): domain Bacteria; phylum Bacteroidota; class Bacteroidia; order Flavobacteriales; family Flavobacteriaceae; genus Sediminicola. The sequence goes on along the minus strand of CAXBDK010000003.1, from coordinate 238,592 downwards.
AAAGTAGCCATATATAAGATCAACTGGCGTTGGTGGTGGGATACTTCAGGAGATAATCTATCCTCGTTTGATAAGGGGGAGTATAAGGAAAAAATCTTTGAGACCACTTTGGGGACCAACAGTACTGGCAAGGGCAGTTTTAATTTTGAACTAAAATATCCCAACTGGGGGCGTTATCTGGTTATTGTGGAAGATACACAGGGAGGGCATGCCACTGGCAAGACCCTTTATATAGATTGGCCTGGATGGGCCGGTAAATCGAGAAAGGGCGACCCGTCCGAGGCGACCATGTTGGTTTTTTCCACCGATAGGGAGCAATATAAGGTAGGGGAGACCGCTACGGTGACCTTTCCCAGTCCCGAAAATGGCAGGGCCCTTGTAACCTTGGAAAATGGCACGGAAGTTTTGGAGTCGATGTGGATCGAGGCCACTAAGGGCGAAACCAAGTTTCAGTTGCCCATTACCGAAAAGTATACCCCCACTATTTTTTTGAACATTACCTTACTGCAACCACACGCTTCCACTTTAAACGATTCCCCTATTAGGATGTACGGGATAGTGCCGATTGCGGTGGAAAACCCATCCACCAAATTGGAGCCGGAAATCGGTATGCCCGAAGTGCTTAGGCCCGAAGAACGGATAACGGTAAAGGTCAAGGAAAAAAAAGGCAGGGCGATGACCTATAATATTGCCATTGTTGATGAAGGCCTATTGGACCTGACCCGTTTCAATACGCCCGACCCATGGAACGCATTTTATGCCCGGGAGGCACTTGGTGTCAAGACCTGGGATATGTACGATGAGGTAATAGGTGCCTTTGGGGGCAAAATCGACCAGGTATTCGCCATTGGCGGAGATGGGGAACTGGCGGGCGCCAGAAACAAAAAGGCAAACCGCTTTGAGCCCATGGTGCTGTATCTAGGGCCTTTTGCCCTAAAGGAAGGGGAAACGGGCTCCCATAAAATACAGATTCCCAAATATGTGGGATCTGTGCGGACAATGGTGGTTGCCGGCAATGTGGACTCGGAAGCCTATGGAATGGCTGAAAAGACCACTCCGGTCCGTAAACCTTTGATGGTACTTGCCTCCCTGCCCAGAAAGATGACCCCTGGTGAAAAGGTCACCCTTCCCGTTACGGTATTTGCCATGGAGAGCAAGGTAAAAAAGGTAACCGTTTCCTTAAAACAGGACAGCTCCTTTAAAATTGTTGGCAGTGCCTCCAAAACCATAACTTTCTCCCAAACAGGGGAGCAGATGGTGTATTTTGATCTGGAGGTGGCCCCTTCCAATGGTATCGGCAAGATTGTGGTATCGGCATCCGGCAATGGTGAAAGCGCCTCTTTTGAGGTTCCTATGGACATTGTCAATCCAAATCCGGTGACCACTGAGGTACACCATCTTATCCTAGAGCCCAATAGCTCACAGACCATGGATCTGCAGACCTTTGGGGTTACAGGGACCAATGCTGCCAAAGTGGAATTCTCAACGTTCCCGCCCATGAACTTTAACGGCCGGATGTCATATTTGATACAATATCCGCACGGTTGCGTGGAACAGATCACCTCCGCGGCCTTCCCACAGCTTTATCTGAACGAGATTTTTGATCTGGCCGGTCCCGATCGATCGAAGACCCAAAAAAATGTACAGGATGCAGTTCAACGCCTGGGAGGTTATCAACTTCCAAATGGGGGATTTCCCTATTGGCCGGGACAACAGCAGCCAAACGATTGGGGCACGAGCTATGCCGGTCATTTCTTGCTTGAAGCGGGCAAGAGGGGATATGTGCTTCCTATCGGATTCCAATCTTCTTGGGTTCGGTACCAGCAACAGACCGCAAAACTATGGCGTGCCGGAAACAATTTCTCCGACTTGGCCCAGGCATATAGATTGTATACACTTGCCCTTTCAGGAAATGCTGATATTGCCTCCATGAACCGTTTACGGGAGTCCGATACGCTTTCCAATGAGGCAGTTTACCGCCTTGCAGCGGCCTATGCCGTTATCGGTCAGACCAAAGTGGCCCAAACATTGTTGACAAAGGCCCAAAAAGAATTTGATGGAAATGGGAAAGACCACTATACCTATGGATCAGCGGAAAGAAACGTGGCCATGTCGTTGGAAACCTTGGTATTGCTAAAGGACAGGGCCAAGGCCCAAGAACTGGCCCGTGAGCTTGCAAAGGATTTGAACGGTGATCAATGGATGAGTACACAAACCACCGCCTATGGCCTTTTGGCAATGGCAAAATTTGCCGAACTGGTAGGGGGCAAGGGGGTAAAGGGAAGTGTTACCGTTAATGGAAAGACGGTCTCCATTGCAACTTCCAAAACATTGGCGGGCCGCCCATTGGAAATCAAGGAAGGGAAAAACGGTCTGTTGCTCAAAAATTTGGAAGGGAATACCCTGTTTGTAAGTGTGGTACAACTGGGAATACTTCCAGTTGGGGAGGAAAAGGTCATACAGAACAATCTTTCTGCCAAAATGGTGTTCAGGGGTCGGGACGGTTCCATCCTGGATGTTTCCCAAATAGCCCAGGGAACCGACTTTGTGGCCGAGGCAACCCTGACCAACACTACTTCAAGGGAGATAAAGGATATGGCACTAACGGAGATTTTCCCAAGTGGTTGGGAAATCGTAAATACACGTTTTACGGATTTTGGTGATTTTGCGGAGAATAAGGTGGCCTATACCGATCTGCGCGATGACAGGGCCAATTTTTATTTCGACCTTGGTAAAAATGAAACCAAGACCTTTAGGATATTGTTGAACGCCTCCTTTCTTGGTACGTATTATATGCCGGGAATACAGGCGGAGGCCATGTACGACCACAATTATCTGGTTCGTACCAAAGGGCAATGGGTGGATGTGGTGCAATAGGTCCCTTAAATGGTCCTGTAAATTCGGAGGTACCAGTATGTTGGGAAAATAGCGAACATAGCTATATATAAGTGTTTAAAAAAGGCACCAATGGCAGATTTGTTACGGACCGATTCGAGAAACGAAGAATTTAAGGCCTTAGTGGCCCAATTGGATGCCGATCTTGCCCTACGGGACGGACCGGATCATCTGTATTATGACCAGTTCAATAAAATCGTGGATATACCCTATGCGCTATTGGCCTTTTTGGGGAATAAAGCTGTTGGATGCGGTGCCATAAAAGAATTTGATCCCATGTCCATGGAGGTGAAACGAATGTACCTTTTGCCTCCCTACAGGGGAAGGGGCATTGCCTCTGAAGTCCTTAAGGGATTGGAGATTTGGGCCAAGGAACTGGGCTATGAACGATGTGTGCTGGAGACGGGAAAAAAGCAACCGGAAGCAATTGCGCTATATCGTAAAAATGGTTATCTGCCAATTCCCAATTACGGACAGTACAAAGGCATTGACAACAGTGTCTGCTTTGAAAAAATACTTTAGCCCGCTTTCAGCTTAGATAAACCTCCCTTTAATAGTGCGTTGGGACCCTTTCTTGTCGCCTGTAAATAACTGCGGTTTCATTGCCGAAAAGGAAAGATCCATTTTTTATGCAACCTTTTGCACATTTTTGTATCTAGCTATAAACTCATAAAAAAGAACAAAAATGAAAAGAATACTTTTTTTATTAACACTTGCCCTAATGGGCTTCACGGCTACTAGTTGCAATTCCGATGATGACTCCTATTGCGTGGAGGATTTTACCGGTGCCCTTACCGAAGATGAAGCGGTATTGGTCGGCACTTGGGAACTGACCGCCATCACATCGGACGAAGAAGTGGATATTACGGATGATGATGAGGACAATCCATCCGAGGATATCTTCGCCCAGCAGGACGAATGTCAAAACGATGTGTCGTACAGCTTTTCCAGCAATAGGGCCTATACCTTACAACAGGCGACCAATGTAAGTGGATGCGATGCGGAGTATTCCACGGAAGGAACCTGGAACTTGGTAGGCGACGAAATTGGACTTGTGGATAATTGTAACCTTCAGATATTGGAAGTTGCCATCAATACCGATGAAACCGCCTTTTCATTTGTGGTAGACCAGAACATAAGGGATGTGGATGGTGCGATTACCCAAGTGCAGTTGGTGATCACCTATACCAAAGTGGTGGCGGATCCCGCTTAAATCACGGAGTAGATTTAAACTGTTAGATAAGGGGACTGTTCCAATTTTTTGGGACAGTCTTTTTTTTGACCTATTGTTGGAATACATGCATTCATCACCTGTCTTATGATCTGATAGGACCTGGTGCGGCATTGGGATGCCCAGTAAGTACCGCCCATTTGTAAAAAGGGGCGTGGTGGACCACGATGGTTTCCTTTTTCTCCACAGGATATTCCTGTAGAACGCGACTGAAAACAAAGGCGCCTATTTCCCGAAGGGGTTCATACAGCACCGATTTTTCCAAGGTTTCCTTTTTTATGATTCCGGTACGCTCATTGGTGCCATCAAAGAAGATCAACAAGGCCCCAAGGATTACCGCAACTTTTAGGGCACCGAATATTCCTCCCGCTATTTTGTTCAATAGTCCCAACAGTACAAAGTCGGCTATTTTAGTCAATATCTTTCCGGCCAGGGAAACCACGATTACGATGATGATGAAGGTGATCAGAAATGCGATCAACGGAATGTATTGACTGTCCCAGTCACTATTTTCCGAGAGGTAATTGCCAACGATATAGGAGAAATGGATGGCCCCATAAATTCCCAGGATAAGCGCAATTAGGGATGCCAGCTCAACAAAAAACCCGTTTTTTATCCCGTTGAAAAGACCCCAAATGATCAGCAGTCCAAGTATAATGTCCAAAATACCCATTGTGCAGTGTTTGCACAAATATAGAATTTTGATTTGTACCTTTGTGTTTTCATTAGAAAACATGGCTAGAGATTTAGAGTTAAAGGAGCGGTGGGAAGTCTTGGTCTCCAGGTTATCGGCCCAGTTCGCCGATGGCGATCCATTGGAGTTGGACGCTATTATTTATCTTGTAGGGGTACAGGAATTGGGTCAGTTGCACCGGGAATTCAAGAAGGATGAAAAGATAAACCTGATGCACATTGCCATTTGTAGGCTATTGGAACCTTATGGTTATTACAGCTTCGATTATTTTGATGGGGAAGGTTGGCCACATTATACCATTTTGGAGGAATTGCCCACTTTGAAGGCGGGCGAACAATCTGTTTTGATGAAGGAGGCCTTGGTAAATTATTTTGTTGATAAAGGTTATATTAAATGACCCGGAGATGAATCCCAAAGTACCTTATTACGCTGTTATCTTTACGTCCCAAAGGACCGAAATAGCCGATGGTTATTCCGAAATGGCCGAACGGATGATGGCCCTGGCCCGTCAACAACCAGGTTTTTTGGGAGTTGAAAGTGCACGGGAAACACTTGGCATCACAGTTAGCTATTGGGAAACTTTGGAAGCCATTTCCAATTGGAAAATGCAGACAGACCACTTGGTTGCCCAGAGAAAGGGTATCGCTGACTGGTACTCTTCCTATACTGTACGGGTGTGCCTTGTGGAACGGGAATATGGGAAGGCCGAGTGACAAAATCCATTCCAAATACAGCCGTGCCAGATGTCCTTTAGATTTCCCCTTCAAAAAAAATCAAGAAACAGCGGGTCGGCAGCTTTACCATCAAAAGGGCGCCAGATAACAAAAGGGTCGGCCTTCGGGATTGCCGGCGATTTTCTAAAAAAACATCCCAAAAAGGTGCTGTTGGCCGCAGTGTTGTTAACCGCCTACTATTTTTGTCTTCCGCACACCCTCTTTCAAAAACCCACGGCTACCGTTGTGGAAAGTCGTGAGGGATCACTTTTGGGAGCGGGCATAGCCGACGACGGCCAGTGGCGCTTTCCCGTGGCGGACAGTGTTCCCTTTAAGTTCAAGCACTGTATCCTGGAATTTGAGGACACCTACTTTTATCTACATCCCGGATTTAACCCTGTGGCCATGGCCAAGGCGTTAGGGGCCAACCTAAAGGCCGGTAGGACGGTCAGGGGCGGCAGTACCCTGTCCCAACAGCTAATCCGATTGTCGAGACAACGAAAGGGCCGTTCCTATTGGGAGAAACTTTTGGAACTTGTTTTATCGACCCGTCTGGAGTTGCGCTATTCAAAAGAAGAGATTTTGGAACTATATGCCAGCCATGCCCCATACGGGGGCAATGTGGTAGGGCTGGAAATGGCGGCATGGCGTTATTTTGGACTTAAACCGCAGCAATTGTCCTGGGCCGAAGCCGCCACCTTGGCCGTATTGCCCAATGCCCCAGGTCTGATCTATCCAGGGAAAAACCAGCGTCAATTACTGCTTAAGAGAAATGCCCTGCTCAAGCGATTGCGCGCAAAGGAAACCATTGATGAGACTACCTATAGGTTGTCCCTCTTGGAGCAACTGCCGGAAAGGCCCTTTCCAATGCCACGGATCGCTCCCCACTTGGTGGCAAGGCTGAACAGGACCCGAAAGGGAAAAAGGGTGGTCACCACGATCGATAAGGAACTGCAGTTGAACGTCAATGCCATAGTGGATCGGCATTATAGAGACCTTAAACAAAACCAGGTCCACAATGTGGCCGTTTTGGTGATGGATGTTGACAGCAGGGAGGTGAGGGCCTATGTGGGAAATGCCGATACCGATCGGAACCACCAAAAGGATGTGGACATGGTTCGGGCCAACCGCAGTACCGGCAGTATTTTAAAACCACTCTTATATACGGCCATGTTGGATGCGGGCGAGCTATTGCCGGAAATGTTGGTTCCCGATGTACCCACCCAGATCGCGGGATATACCCCAGAAAATTTTGATGGGGGCCATAGCGGTGCCGTACAGGCCAAAAGTGCATTGGCACGGTCCCTTAACATCCCAGCTGTACGGTTGTTGCAATCCTACGGACTGGAAAAATTCAGGGACCAGTTGAATTTTTTCAAACTCGGTGGAATAGACCGATCGGCGGACCACTACGGACTTACTTTGATTCTGGGAGGTGCCGAAAGCAACCTCTGGGATCTGTGCAAGACCTATGCCTCCCTGGTTTCCACCGTCAACCATTTTAACCGGACTTCAGGGGAGTATTATACAAAGGAATTCATTGCACCCATTTTGGAAAGGGACGGGGAACCGGATTTTGGAAAACCAGGTACGGAAAAAACCTTTTGGGATGCTGGAAGCATCTACCTTACCCTAGAGGCCATGAAGGAGGTAAATAGGCCCCAAGGAAACGAATCGTGGGAATTTTATGATTCTTCCAAGGAAATAGCATGGAAAACCGGGACCAGCTTTGGCAATAAGGACGCATGGGCCATTGGCGTCACCGCCACCCAAGTGGTCGGGGTATGGGTCGGGAACGCAGATGGGGAAGGAAGGCCCAATAATACGGGAGTGGGTACCGCGGCCCCCATTTTGTTCGATGTATTCGACGTACTTCCCGAAACTCCCTGGATACAAAAGCCCCTGGATGCATTTGCACCAATGGAAGTCTGTGCACAAAGCGGGTATTTGGCCAAGGATATCTGTCCGAAAATTACCATGGATATTCCCAATAAAAAGAATTATGTGGGAGAATGCAAATACCATCGGTCCGTTCAACTGGATGCGCAAAAACAGTTTAGGGTAAACGCCTCCTGTATAGACCTTAACACTGCGGTCACCGAATCATGGTTCGTACTGCCTCCCTTGATGGAATTTTATTTTAAAAAGGAACACCCCGAATACAGATCTCTGCCCCCATATGCAGAAGGGTGCGAGAACGAAGGTATGCGGGAGATGGAATTCATCCAGCCCAGGGACGGCAGCAGGATATCCCTGACCAAAAATTTTGAGGGGAACCTGAACGAGATGGTCTTTAAGTTGGTCCATTCAAAGCCGGGCACAAAAGTTTTCTGGTATTTAAACGAACGGTATCTGATGCAGACAAACGAGTTCCATGAAATTGGACTTGTGCCCGAACTGGGAAGGCATAGGCTTACGGTCATGGATGAAAGGGGAAATACGCTGAGTGTTCAATTTACGGTATACTAATCCAATTTTTCGGTGAGTTTTAAAAATACCTGTTTTGGATTTTTTTGGGCGTACAGCACATCGTATACTGCGTCCAATATGGGGGTATTGGATTTTTTCTTGTATCTGAGGTTCATTTCATAGGCACTTTTGGTGGCATAGTAGCCCTCTGCCACCATGCTCATTTCCATCATGGCACTTTTAACGGTATACCCTTTTCCTATCATATTTCCGAACATACGGTTGCGGCTGAACACCGAATAACCCGTAACCAAAAGATCCCCTAAATAAGCCGAATTATTGATGTTGCGTTTCATATGGTGGACACGTTTGATAAAACGCTTCATTTCCCTAATGGCATTGCTCATCAGGACACTTTGAAAATTATCACCATATCCAAGTCCGTGTGCTATCCCGGCAGCTATGGCATAGATATTCTTCAACATAGCGGCATATTCGGTACCGATGATGTCATCGGAAATCTTTGTCCTGATATACTCACAGCGCAGCGCTTTTGACACCACCTCTGCTTTTTCCTTATCGGAACACGCAATGGTTAGGTATGACAGCCTTTCCAAGGCAACCTCTTCCGCATGGCAGGGACCCGTGATCACGCCAATATTTTTATAGGGGATACCGTAGGTGTGGTGAAAATGTTCCCCCACGATCAATCCCGTTTCGGGTACGATTCCCTTTATGGCGGAAAAGATGATGGAATCCTTTATGGAAACGGTCAGCTGTTTTAGTTCGGAATCGAGGAAAGCGGATGGAACGGCAAAAATAAGGATATCGGCATTGTTAACGGTCTCGTCCAAGGAATTGCTAAGCTCCAATTGTGCAACATTGAATTCTACCGAGCTCAAATAATTGGGATTGTGTTTTTGGGTGGCTATATGTTGGATCGCTTCTTTATTGCGCATGTACCAACCTACCATGTGCTGGTTTTCGGTAAGCATTTTGACGATTGCCGTGGCCCAACTACCGCCACCTATCACCGCAAATTTCAATTTTTTCTTCATGGGAAACCTTTCATCGATCCAAAAGTAGTCAAAAATGGTATAATGTAAAACCTTCTTGAGATTATTCGAGCCAATTAAACAACTTAATCAACTCAATTTTTGATTATATTTGAGTCGATTAATTAAGCTAATCGGCTCATGAAATATAATTGGCAACAAAAGGACTGGCCTAATTTTCGATATGAAATTATTGGTATTGAGGCTATGTTATTTCAATTCGCGGAGCGAACTGGGAGAATAAGTGGGTTGTTGGAGGGACTTCCCAAAGAAATGCAAACTGAAGCCATGATCAACATTATGGTTTCCGAGGCTATTAAAACCTCAGAAATAGAAGGAGAGTATTTGAGTCGAAAGGATGTGGTTTCATCCATTAGAAGAAATCTAGGTCTCCATGGTGACTTACCTATTGTGAATGACAAAAAGGTAGAAGGCATATCGGAGCTGATGATAGCCGTAAGGAACAGCTTTTCGGAACGCTTACAGAAAGAAACCCTTTTCTCATGGCATGTTATGCTGATGAAAGGAAGCACAGCTATTAAATCAGGTGTATGGCGTACCCACCAAGAACCCATGCAGATTGTGTCCGGGGCGATGGGAAAGGAGAAAATACATTTTGAAGCCCCACCATCTGCTATAGTGGAAAAAGAGATGACCAATTTTATTTCATGGTTTAATGCCACTGCACCCAATGGCTCCAAGCCAATCAAACAACCCATTTTACGAGCCGCAATAGCACACTTGTATTTTGAATCCATTCACCCTTTTGAAGATGGTAATGGCAGAATTGGCCGTGCCATTTCGGAAAAAGCGTTATCACAAAGTATCCAAAGACCTATTTTGTTAAGTCTTTCAAAATCAATTGAACAACATAAAAGCAACTATTATGGTGCGCTGCAATTGGCACAACGTTCCAATGAAATAACCCCATGGATAACCTACTTTGTAAAAACCGTTTTGGATGCACAAATTCAAGCGGAGGAAGAAATTGAATTTACTTTGAAAAAGACCAGGTTCTTTGATGTAAACCTACCTGTACTTAATGAACGGCAGTTAAAAGTGATTAGGAGAATGCTGGACGAAGGTCCAAAAGGTTTTGAAGGAGGCATGAACGCCAGAAAATATGTTGGCATTGCCGGAACCTCCAAAGCAACGGCAACAAGGGACTTACAAGACTTAGTTGTAAAGAGTATTTTCGTTCCGGTAGGAGCGGGGAGAAGTGTTAGGTATTCACTTCAACTTTAGTCTTATTCCAATAGGATAACCTTTAGATAAGATAGGCTAACAAATTAAGTATCCCACTCCTTTTTGAAGGTTTTAATGGGTTGTGTATAGGCAACAAATGGTTATTTATCAATCTGTTACAAATTGCATTATGCAATATTAGGCCATAAAATAAGTTATTACAGACCAACCAATACTGTAATAAGATGCTTAAACGGTCCATTTTAATAGAAAAAAAAGCTTCCATAACCTGCAAAAATCTACAGCTTGTTATTGAGACCCAAGAACGGAACGCTACTATTCCTATCGAGGATATTGGATTTATCGTAATCGATCACCCGGAAACCTACCTTAGTGTTCCAGCGCTCAATTTCTTGATCGAGAATAATTCTTCCGTCATATTGTGCAATAAGCTGCATATGCCAAGTGGTATGTTCCTAAATCTGGACGGACATCATATTCAACAGCAACTGTTCAGGTTTCAGTTAGAAGCCAGCGTCCCATTGAAAAAGAAACTTTGGCAGCAGACCATACAGGAAAAAATCAAAAACCAAGGGCTGCTTCTGCAACGAATTACCAATAGGAAGAACCAATTTGATTATATATCGGAAAAAGTGCTGAGCGGGGATACTTCAAATATGGAGGGAGTAGCTGCAAGCGCATATTGGAAGGAGTTCTTTGAAACGCCCTTTAAAAGGGAACGGTTCGGTAATTACCCAAATAATTTTTTGAACTATGGATATGCCATTCTTAGGGCGGCGACCGCTAGGGCACTTTCCGGAAGCGGACTGTTAAATACTTTGGGAATCCACCATAAGAGCAAATACAATGCTTTTGCCCTTGCCGATGATATTATGGAGCCTTATAGGCCCTTGGTAGATGAACTGGTATACTCTTTAATGGAAGCCTATGGGGAACAAGAACTGAACACCGCTATAAAATCGGAAATCCTGAACCTCTTGACAAGAACGGTCTATTTTAAGGAAGAAAAGAGCCCTTTAATGGTAGGGCTTCAAAAAACCGCCAGCTCCCTACAACAGTGCTTTACCGGGGAACGAAAGAAAATTAAGTATGCAACCCTATGGAATTAAATGGTTACCGAATTATGTGGTTATTTGTATTTTTTGATCTACCGACAGATAGGGCCACCGACCGCAAAAATGCGTCCGGTTTTAGAAAGGAGCTACTAAAAGATGGTTTTACCGTGATGCAGTATTCTGTGTATATGAGGCATTGTGCCAGTAGTGAAAGTGCCGATGTACACGAAAAAAGGATCCATCGCCTCTTACCTCCCTTGGGAAAGGTAAGTGTGCTACGTATTACGGATAAACAATTTGGCAATATCCTTAATTTCTGGGGAAAATTGGAAGTGCCAAAAGAACCGCAACCCACCCAACTGGAGCTTTTCTAAAAATGGGGGGTATCTCACCCGCCGCCATAGGTGAGGTGTAGCTTTAAATATTTTTGTAGCTACAGTGGCACAGACCGGCCGAAATCCAGGTTGGGAAAAATGCAATAATCCCTATTTTGACCCCCATTCAAGAGGCCTTTAAAATCAAAAAATGCCCCAATCCAGCCTTATCACTGCTAAAAAGGAGCATTTTTTGCCACGATATCCACGCTTAGTTCCTTTACTATGAGGAGGTAAGGGGCCAACAGATATCGTGTTTTCTAATCTTCAATCAAACCACAACATGGCGTAAAGGAAAACACACGGAGATTACGATATCGTGTTTTCTAATCTTCAATCAAACCACAACCATCGGAGATGGTTACACCGGTACCTATTGATATCGTGTTTTCTAATCTTCAATCAAACCACAACCCACAGGGGATTACTCCTACAACGTACAGGATATCGTGTTTTCTAATCTTCAATCAAACCACAACAATGATTCGTTTACCATCATTCTTAAATCCGATATCGTGTTTTCTAATCTTCAATCAAACCACAACCTGTTCTGCTTGTTCCTTCCCTCTACTTTTGATATCGTGTTTTCTAATCTTCAATCAAACCACAACCAATTTTCTATTTTTCCGTTTTCGTCGACGGATATCGTGTTTTCTAATCTTCAATCAAACCACAACGTACTGTTGGTATGCCTGACCGTTTCAAGTGATATCGTGTTTTCTAATCTTCAATCAAACCACAACTAGGCGGCCATTATCGTCCACCAGAAAGCGATATCGTGTTTTCTAATCTTCAATCAAACCACAACCTCTTTCCGAACTTGGTGCCAAAGCCAACGGATATCGTGTTTTCTAATCTTCAATCAAACCACAACTCAAAATCTTCTTGGGAGATTCCCTTTTCCGATATCGTGTTTTCTAATCTTCAATCAAACCACAACCAAACAGTAGATGTTTCCATCCCTTTCGCCGATATCGTGTTTTCTAATCTTCAATCAAACCACAACTATGGAACGGTGGACAAGAAAAGCTACGCAGATATCGTGTTTTCTAATCTTCAATCAAACCACAACTGTAATCGGGTATTGACGTTTTCTATGTTAGATATCGTGTTTTCTAATCTTCAATCAAACCACAACCGCTCTTGTTGATGATGTCCAAAAGAAGGTGATATCGTGTTTTCTAATCTTCAATCAAACCACAACGCACCTGCAAAACCAGAAACGTAATTGGTGGATATCGTGTTTTCTAATCTTCAATCAAACCACAACTAGCCGGGGCCGTTGTACCTTCTGGCAAAAGATATCGTGTTTTCTAATCTTCAATCAAACCACAACTATCGCTTTACCTCTTCCTGTTGTTTCTGGATATCGTGTTTTCTAATCTTCAATCAAACCACAACTCCTGACTTACCGTTACGTTGAAATGTCCCGATATCGTGTTTTCTAATCTTCAATCAAACCACAACCTATTACATTGGCCATGGAAAGTAATATTTGATATCGTGTTTTCTAATCTTCAATCAAACCACAACGTACACAGCCAAATGATGATATCGACACCGGGATATCGTGTTTTCTAATCTTCAATCAAACCACAACTAGGTATAGTCCGCTGTCGTAAGGCCATTTGATATCGTGTTTTCTAATCTTCAATCAAACCACAACGCTGTCAATCTTGCATGGTTGAGCGATCTTGATATCGTGTTTTCTAATCTTCAATCAAACCACAACGAGCGAATGCGCATGGAAAGTTTTAGGTATGATATCGTGTTTTCTAATCTTCAATCAAACCACAACTTATCAGGGACATTAATGATGGGCATAGTGATATCGTGTTTTCTAATCTTCAATCAAACCACAACTATAAACACGGGTTTCGATCGCATTGAAGGGATATCGTGTTTTCTAATCTTCAATCAAACCACAACTGTTCTATGACTTCCACGCCACCGCCCAACGATATTGTGTTTTCTAATCTTCAATCAAACCACAACGTACAAGCAAGTAATGTATTATCTTAGCCGGATATCGTGTTTTCTAATCTTCAATCAAACCACAACACAAACGGCATTTCCGCCATTTCGTGGAAAGATATCGTGTTTTCTAATCTTCAATCAAACCACAACCATCTTTGTCAAGGTCGTAAAAATCGTTCCGATATCGTGTTTTCTAATCTTCAATCAAACCACAACTCGCCCGTGTCGCTTGCAATCGTTCTGGTGATATCGTGTTTTCTAATCTTCAATCAAACCACAACTATTGTGGTAATTTGCAACGAAATCGTGATGATATCGTGTTTTCTAATCTTCAATCAAACCACAACTGGTGTGCTTTTTTTGTTCTTCCGCTTTGTGATATCGTGTTTTCTAATCTTCAATCAAACCACAACCTTTGTATTTGGCTTATTCTGTCCTCTTTTGATATCGTGTTTTCTAATCTTCAATCAAACCACAACTACATAAAGGGACTTTTGCCATATCCATACGATATCGTGTTTTCTAATCTTCAATCAAACCACAACCTGTCGTTGATTCTCCCATTGCGTTTTTGGATATCGTGTTTTCTAATCTTCAATCAAACCACAACTCCCCAGCGTCTATAGTGCTGTCACCATCAGATATCGTGTTTTCTAATCTTCAATCAAACCACAACCTTTATCGTCCAGTTCCGCAGGTGGTTCCGGATATCGTGTTTTCTAATCTTCAATCAAACCACAACTGCTTGTCGGAACGGACGCCACTGTGGTCAGATATCGTGTTTTCTAATCTTCAATCAAACCACAACATTTGAAATGTTCGAGCGAATCTTGGAAAAGATATCGTGTTTTCTAATCTTCAATCAAACCACAACTTCCCTCCATCAGTTCCTTGATGTTCGCATGATATCGTGTTTTCTAATCTTCAATCAAACCACAACTATAGATATTAAAACCTTAGAGGAAGAAAAGATATCGTGTTTTCTAATCTTCAATCAAACCACAACCGTGTCGTGCTCGAAGCCTCCCGTCTCATGGATATCGTGTTTTCTAATCTTCAATCAAACCACAACCTTGCCTTGGTAAGAAGTTTGGCCGCTTTGATATCGTGTTTTCTAATCTTCAATCAAACCACAACACAAACGGCATTTCCGCCATTTCGTGGAAAGATATCGTGTTTTCTAATCTTCAATCAAACCACAACTCGTATCTTACTGCGGTAGGGAAAGTATTGATATCGTGTTTTCTAATCTTCAATCAAACCACAACTTGGGCATGAAAATGGATGGTTTCCAATTGATATCGTGTTTTCTAATCTTCAATCAAACCACAACTATTGTCTCGGTACGGCTTACCTTCATTTCGATATCGTGTTTTCTAATCTTCAATCAAACCACAACAAATGGGCAGCTTTCAATCTTGTGAATTTGATATCGTGTTTTCTAATCTTCAATCAAACCACAACAGGATGGTCTGCAATCTGTTTTTCTTGGAGATATCGTGTTTTCTAATCTTCAATCAAACCACAACTTAATAATCTTCTTAGTTGTTACAATTATTGATATCGTGTTTTCTAATCTTCAATCAAACCACAACGAGCTTGTGCCCAATTCAATGAAATCGTTTGATATCGTGTTTTCTAATCTTCAATCAAACCACAACTTGACGAACTCTTGCTGTATCTCTGATTCAGATATCGTGTTTTCTAATCTTCAATCAAACCACAACCAATGATAAGTATAGATGAAAACGACCGCGGATATCGTGTTTTCTAATCTTCAATCAAACCACAACTCATTTATAGAAAAGGCAACGAACCACATCGATATCGTGTTTTCTAATCTTCAATCAAACCACAACTAATAGTGGCTTGCCTGGAAATCATTTTTCGATATCGTGTTTTCTAATCTTCAATCAAACCACAACTTAACGTAATAGATGATGAAGTGGTCGTTAGATATCGTGTTTTCTAATCTTCAATCAAACCACAACTAAGAAAAGGGAGTCAAAGCCCGATGTTAGGATATCGTGTTTTCTAATCTTCAATCAAACCACAACTATGCGGCCTACATGGAATTTGGTACGGGGATATCGTGTTTTCTAATCTTCAATCAAACCACAACTCATTTCGGTACGATAATACTCATCAAAAGATATCGTGTTTTCTAATCTTCAATCAAACCACAACCTATGGACGCTATCATTATATACTTTGTGGATATCGTGTTTTCTAATCTTCAATCAAACCACAACTATACATCCAGGTAACGGCACCGCTCAACCGATATCGTGTTTTCTAATCTTCAATCAAACCACAACCTGAGTTCGGATATCTGGATGGGGTCACTTGATATCGTGTTTTCTAATCTTCAATCAAACCACAACGCAGTAGGCGCCTTAAGGTCACCGAAAACAGATATCGTGTTTTGAGATGTTTAAAATTATGAAAATCTTATGTCAATGAACGTAAAGCAAATTTATTTAAGAATAATTTTGCCAGTCGAGGTCATAATAAACTCATAACCTTCAACCAAAATATCTAATTTACTGACTTGTAATCTAACTTGTTCCAATGGACTTTCAAAATCTACATTATAAAATTCTTTAAGTTCACTAGCTTGTCTGGCTTCAAAATGAGACCTAAAAGTTAATCTGCCTTGGGCGTCAAACTTTGATAGCTTATAAAGTCTTTTATTTAAATCTTTTACACCAATATCATAAATTTCATCTGCAGAGTCTTTGTAAAATAAAACCATTACCCCTTTTTTAAGAATATACTTTAAAGGTAATCCTGTCTTGCCATCAGGATTTTCAACAATACTATACTCCTGGTTAAATTCTCTATTACTTAATTTAAAATATTTTCCCGCTTCTTTATTATTTATCGGTTCAAAAACTCTTTTTAATTTACCTTTCTTATCTATTCCTTCATAAATGGCAATTCCATAATTCTCGTCATTTTGTCCATAAACTTTCTGTTTGTGCTCGTGTCTTGATTTTGACAATAAACTATGTTCCTTTATTTCTAAAGGATTTTTAACAGAATTAGCATAAATTCTAACTTTATTTATTGGAACTTGCTTTTCTTGATTCATCCAAACTTTTCCGTCTAATTTATTTTTCTGTTGAGCATTTGATGAAAGTAACAGCACTTTATTTGCAACAGCTTCTTTTACTTTTTCTTTTACTGATTCATCAACAATATTTTCAATATCATTAGCTTTTAAACTTTCTAAATCTTTCCGAATAACATAGCGAATCTCTTCTTTATTTAAAGGGTTTTTAATAGCTCCATAAATACTGTCTTGGTGCAACGAGCCTCTGATGGTATCTCCTTGTTGTAATCTTGGAAGTTTTTTTCCGTCTTTATCTAATTTGTAAATAGTTTTTCCATTCCTATCCTTTTTAGAAACGGCTTTTCCGTTAATATCTCTTTCAATTTCGGCAACATACTGCTTTTTGCCCCGAACTCTAACAATCTTTTTAGATTGTTTTTTTACGTTATCTGGAGTGTAGTGTGAAACCAAAATTTCTTCTTCAATTTTTAGCAAATCTTCTTTGAAGGTTTTCCAAGGCTTCGCTTGTTCTATAACGGCTTTCGCTTCTTTTTTATTTTTTTCATCTTCCAATTTCCAAGCATGAGCTAAAACATCATATTTATCTTTGGTCATACAAGCAATCGTAATTGCATCAATGGTGTGATGCGTATGTTTGCTTCTATCTTTTTCTTTATATTGTTTAAAACCGTTTTCATCAATAAAACTTTCTTGAATTCCCCATTGTTTTCTAAACTCGGCAACCATTCCTCCTTTTACGCTTTCAACTCTTTTAAAATATGATTTTAAATAAGCTTGTGCATATTTCGTAATAATCCCGGTATCTGGAATTTGGCTATTTTTAAACCCAACTCTTGGTTCTTCCCAAACAAAACGGTCGTATTTCCCTTTAAGATAATCTCGCTTTAAAGCAAGATAATGTCTTCTTCTTATTTTCTTGTCTTTAATTCCTTTAGTTGACGCTGCTTTTATAGAGCGACTAATAATATCAATTTCTCTTGACAAATTATCAGCTTCTTCTTTCCAATGAGCAATTCTTGGTAGAATTTCTAAATGATTATTCAGCTCAATTGGCATTTTTTTCTTTTTTATCTCTCTATTAAAACGCTGACTGCATAAAGTTTTGTTCATTTGAGAATTATCCTGAGAAATACTTCTTGGAATTGTATGCTCAATATCATAGACAGGATTACTTCCTATAATATCACAAATACTAATATTATTTCCTTGCTCATATATTTCACATTTCCCTTGTTCAGTCCAAAGTTGGTAACGTAAAATATCTTCTTCGGTTGGCTCCACTTCCTTTTTACAGTCTTCAAAATAGAGTTTCTTGATTTCCTTAATGGCATCTTCTCTAAATTTTCTGTTCTCATTCTGATAATCCTGAATTCCTTTTCTTTTGTTAGCATTATTTAATTCACGCGCCATTTCAATATGAATTCGAGTATTTTCATCAACTTGACCATCAAGAATAAGCGTATTCAAAACTTTTCTCAGTTGATGCAGCGCACGCAGTGCCATTGGGTTTTTAATTGAATTGATTAACGGACTTCCCAACACTACCTTTTCATTTCCAAACTCATCTTTGATAATTTTCTTTTTGAAAACGTCAATATCTGATGGATGATATAATTTTTTTAATTGCTTTGGATTGTTACAAAAAACTTCTCCATTTTCGTTTTCTCCTGAAAGAAATTCTAAAACTATTTCATCCACTCTCTTTACTTTTATAAACTCATATTTCTTTAATTGTTCTATAAAAACAGGGAATAAACTATCGAAGATTTCTTTTTGTTCCGATTTAGTTTCAATACCATTGTTTTTGTAAAATGGCATTAATTTATTGGCTAAATCCTTTTTATAAATGGATTCTGCTTCTTTGGAATAATATTCTTCTTTTAGTTTACTTTCCCTTATAAGTCCGTTAACTACTTCTAATTGATTTTTTTCAAAAGTGTAATTTTCAACTATTTTAGAGATTTGATTTTTAATATAATTTCGCCGCTCATCATCTTGCCAAATATCTTTATCAACAATGTTTTTAATATTTGCCATAAAAACTGCATGAGAATAAAGTAATCCTTCTTTAATATAGGGTAGAATTTTTGTAATTGCTGACAAACTCAAACTGGCAAAATCTTTTTTCAATTTAGTTTTACTAAATGCTTTTGCGCTTTTATCATCGAATCCCAATTTTTCTTTGGCAAAATCATACAGATATATATCAGAAGTTGCAACTGAAAGTAAATGCCATAAATCTTTATAATCTACAGATTTTGAAACTTCCTCTTTTTTTGAACTTAATGCTTTATATGTGAATGTTTTTGTTTTCCAATCTTCCCCAACTACATTTCTCAAAGAAGCTGAAACTTGACAAGCCGAAACAGTGTCGGATGGCTTGTAATTAAACCAATAAAAAAACTCGTTCTTCTTTGAAGATTTATAGAAACCAAAACTTGATCCTTTTTCAACTAACTCTTTGGCTAAAATTTCAAAATTAAAGTCGTTTTTTCTGTAGAATTTAGGAACCAACTTTGATTTTTCTTCTTGCGTTAAAAAGCGTAATTTTTTTTGACTTTGAGTTCCTATTTTTATGGTATTCAAATACGTCCACATTCTGTATTCTTCAAAATCAGGATGCGAAATGGCACAACGTGATTTACTTTTTTCAAAAGAACATTTGCCTATTAATCCTTTTTGTGATTTTAATGGTCTTTGAAAAAATATTGCTCGATATAAATCTTTAACTAAACCAGTAAATTTCTTTTCGGGTAATTTTTCATTGTCATCAACTCCTTTAATTCCTTGAACTTTACATATAATTATAAACTCTTCAAGATAATGTTCCTCCCGAGAAGTATATTGATTTCTGATTTTCCCTTTGTTATATAAACTATAAAAATATTGACCTAAAGTGTTAAAATTTCCATCAAGCATAGCTTGTGAAATCTCTTTAATTTCACCTTTTACCTTTCCTAAATCTTCTTTCTTATTTAATCGAACAATAAGTTCCTCTTTACATTTTACAATATCACTTTCATTCTTTTTGGCTATTGCAACCAGTGAATTATAAAGTGTTTTTAATTTCTTTTCTCCATCATCCAAATCTTTTTTAAAACCTCCTTTTTCAGCTAAATCTATGATTCCAAGATTAATAAAATAATCTTTTAGCTCATCAAGAATGGAATTTACAGAATCTAAGTCTTCAATGAAAGACTGAATTTGAGGGTTGTGCTCTTCAAAAACACCTTCTGCTGATTGGTCTAATCTATTACTTAAAAAACCGCGCCTTTGAGCAATGTGATACAAAGCTCGTCCTAATTCATATAAGGTTACTTTTTGTTTACTTGCTCTATCTCTAAAAAAATATGGATTAATATTTTCATCATCATTTGTTCGCAACCATAATATAAACTTAGGATTCAATGGGTAGTCCTTAAAACCACTCTTTTTCCACTCTTCAACTTCTTCTGTCGATAATGGACACATTCCATTTATGGACAAAACTTTAAGTGTCTCGTATTTTCGTAACTTCCTGCGATACTTAATTTTTCTTGCACTTCTATAACCGGTGCGTTCAGCTGCACGAGAACTTTCAATACCTTTTTCAGATTTTACTCCCTCAGAAAATATTCTAACACCTTTATCTACGAGAGAGAATTCATTTTCATCGTTATCAACAATCGCCCATCCAGCGGAATTAGTCCCCAAATCCAACCCTAAAATTCTTGCCATTTTTCTAAAATTTAATCTCCTTAAACTTAAACAAATTTACTTTAACATTTATACGGGTATCCGTAATGTTCTCTAAGTGAATTATGTTATATTTGTGGTAGGTTAAAATTTCTAATCTTTAATCTTATCACAATAAGGCTATATGCCGTAGGTGAAAACCTTTAGTCCTGCTTCGGTGGGACTTTTTTTTGCCTGTGACCGTGGATTTATGGAAAATCGCTAGTCTATTAGGGTACATCATCTGTTATGATAGGGTATTTGCTATATTTTTCACCGCGCTTAAGCCAATGTCAAATTAGAGGCAGCACTCTTGCCATTTTTTTTTTGAGAATAGGTAGCGATGACCCCTAACGACTTTTCTTTTGCGATTCCTCTAAGCGCCGGAATGACTGACCGTTATACGGTTAAACGGTGATAGGGTTAAAAAGGTTATATCTTGAAAGAATCAAATACCATTCATCATTCATAACTTGATAACAAGCAGCTGTGCTGCGACATCGCTTGATAGCAGATCGGTTAACCTGTTATTGGGTTGCGCCCTATCCTGTCTTCCGAGGGCAACTAGGAACCCCATCCCGCTTTGCATACTAGAAAAATGCCGTGCGAACTATGAAGATGACATCGTCGCTAAATTCAAGAATTCCAAAAATGCTTTTTGTCATTTGCTCTTTTGGACAATAGGTAGCCGGATGATCGAACACCTTACTTTATGCGATTCCTCTTGGCGTCGGAATGACAGACCATATTGTTCCTTTATGCCTTTAACAGGGAGTATAAACGGCCGTTACATTTACTAATACAAAACATCTATTCTATCCGTTGGAAGAAGAAAATCCTTTCCCTCAAAATAGCAGCTATATTCCTAAACTAATTCTTTGTTCTCCGTGATGGATTGGCCGTTCAATGGTTTGTTAACGATATGTCAATGAATTTTTTAATAATCTTGTCGTCCAATAATGGTGATGATTTCTATTTGATCACCATTGATATTGTAATAAATAGTATCAACTCCACAAACGCAATATCTCTGGGCATTTTTATAATTCAAAACAACCGGAAACAATAAAGGATTAGTTGCAATTTTGTTAAAACATTCAAACAACATATCATAATATTTAGTGGCTTGTTGCAAACCAAATCTATTCAGGCCATATTCAAATATCCGAACAATATCTGCTTCCGCCTCATTAGTAAGCTTGTATTTATACATTTAATCGACCTTTGATCTCTGCTAAAAGTTCTTCTTTTGTTTTTGCGCTAAAACCACTTTTAAGCCCTCGGTCTATTTTCATTTGTACATAGTTATGGTAATCATCCCGTTCTCGTGCTTGCTTGATCAAATAATTTACTGCTTCACTTTTGCTGGTGAATTCTTCCTTTTGAACTTGTTGTTTTAGCCATTCATCATTTTGATTGGCCAATGTGATGCTCTGACGTGCCATAATTAAATCTATTAAATGGTGTAAATATACACCATTAAGTTTTGTGCTTGATCAATTTATCAAGAAATTAGGCACAATCCATCTTTCAGGGACGTTTTCCTAAATGTTATACGTAAACGGCGATAGGGTTGAGAGGTTATATAGTTATGTCTTCATGCAATCAAATACCATTCATCATTCATAACTTGATAACCTAGCAGCTGTGCTGCGACATCGCTTGGTAGCAGATCGGTTCCGGTGACACCGTTATGAAGATACGCTTTTAGTTCAGGAGCTAGCCCCTGCCTACAGAGAACCTCCTGAACGGTTTCGGAATGGCCAAAAACCAAAAAAGCCTCCAACTTGCGTTGAAGGCTTTTTGCGGTCCGGACGGGACTCGAACCCGCGACCCCCTGCGTGACAGGCAGGTATTCTAACCAACTGAACTACCGAACCAATTTTTTATCAGACTTTGATAAAATTTACGATTTTTTTGTTTTTTCAAAAATCGCTCTCTTTTCAAAGCCTCTGTTCTTGTTTCATACTCTTCATAGTAAACCAACTTCCAAGGTGTCTTTTTACTTGTATACTTCGACAATCCTGTATTGTGATATTCCAATCTTTTGGTCAAATCAGAAGATTGACCAATATAAAAGGTGCTATCCCGTTCACTCTCAAGAATATAAACAAAAAACATGTTAAGAACATATTTGCTTTCTACAGGCAGTCCCGAGTACTCGGGATAACCAACTGAACTACCGAACCGTGGCGTAAAGCGAGTGCAAATATACACCGCTTATTTAATTGCGCAAACAAATTTAGGTAAAAAATGGTGGCCTCTATAGAAATTTTCGGCGCTCCGTAAGATAGGTGTTCATAACCCTCGAGAAATCAGCGTGTATATCAACTTCCACATAATTGATCTTGTACTGGGCACAACCCATTTTTATTTTTTCCTTGTAAGCATTGACTTCCTTTTGGTATTCATCCCTTACCGTATCCGCATATAGGTCGATCTGCTGCCCGGTCTCCACATCCACGAACCGTTTGGGCACATTCCCAAAATTAAAGTCCAGCTCGGTATCCCTATCCAATAGATGGAAGAGCACCACCTCGTGCTTGTTATACTTTAAGTGTCGCAGTGCATCCAAAAGCCTGTCATCGTCCGTGCTCGGCTGAAACATATCGGTAAACAAAAAAATAAGGCTCCTGCGTTTTATCTTTTCGGCGATCTGGTGCAGGTAGGTGTAGGTTTCCGTTCCCTGTGCGGCGTGTTCGGCCCGACTTATTTCACTGAGTTTGGAGAGCAACATATGGTGGTGGCGCTCACTTCCCTTTTCGGGGGCATAATAGCTATAGGAGTCTGCATATATACTTAGGCCCACCGCATCCCGTTGTCTTTTAAGGATGTTCATGAGGGCAGCTATGGCAAGCACCCCAAAACCGATCTTGTTAAGGTTGCCCAAAGCCATTCCTTTTAGCTGCGGATAGTACATGGAAGCGGAATTGTCCAAGATCATATGGCACCTGAGATTGGTCTCCTCCTCATAACGTTTGGTGTAGAGTTTGTCCGTTCTGGCAAAAAGTTTCCAATCCATATGTTTGGTACTTTCTCCCTTGTTATAGATCTTGTGCTCCGCAAATTCGGCCGAAAACCCGTGAAAGGGACTTTTATGGATGCCACTGATAAACCCTTCCACTACTTGTTGCGCCAAGAGTTCCAGATTTGGGAAAAGGGAAGCATTATGTAATTCCGATGTTGGGTCCATAGTATGACATCTAAGATAGCCAAGATTCCCAAGCCGATAAAATACATTGGTGCAAAATCGCTAAAATAATAGGGCCCGGAATTTTCCGGGCCCTATTATTTGCTCACTAAGTGAGATTTATTATGCTCCGACGCTTGAGTCGGAATGTTACTTGGGTTTTCCTCCATATGCCTCGGGAGGTTGATTCGACAATTTTGATCAAAAAGTATTATGCTTACAATACCGCATCAATGGCATCGGTGTACACTTTTTTGGGGGATACCCCAACTTGTCTGTTAACAATTTCCCCATTTTTAAAGACCAATACGGTAGGAATGTTCCTCACCCCGTATTTGGCAGCAAACTCTTGGTTGGCATCCACGTCTACTTTACCTACTACAGCTTTCCCTTCGTACTCACTGCTGACCTCATCGATAATGGGACCGACCATTCTACACGGACCGCACCATGCTGCCCAAAAATCGACCACTACCGGTTTATCGCTTTTCAAAACTACCTCGTCAAAAGTAGCATCTGTTATTTCTAATGCCATGTCTGTTGTATTTAATAATTATGCAAATTTAGTCAATTATTTTGCCTTTTCCTTACTAACGTTATATTCGTTTTGCCTATTGTGCCATTGGGTTAATTTATTCTCCGTTTGGGACTTTCCCGTGTTAGGTGCTCAGCACCTGTTGTTTGGCCATGGTCTTAGTTCAGTTTATAGACCAGGTCGTTCCTTTCCAGTTCGGTCAGGAGTTCCGTAGAGATCTGTACCTTCTGTTTCCTACAGGAAAGGTTTATCTTGATTTCTTCCTCCATACCATAAATGGTAAAACTCAGCGGATGGCTTCCCTTGTGTACGCCAATGGTTTCCTTTAACTGGTAGATCTGTTCTTCCCCAAGTCGGTCTATATCCAGTTTAATGGTAAGCTTTCGGGCAAAGGTCTCCATAACGTCCTGTAACATCATTACTTGGTTGAACTGCAAACGGGGGTCCCCCTTCTTGCCAGTATCCCTATTTACCCATCCTTCCCGAACGAATACCTTGCAATAGGCAAAGGAATTGATCATAAGGAAATGCCGATATTTTAAATACTCTTCCCCAAAGATCCGAAACTCATATGAATCTGTATAATCTTCCAGTACAAATGAGGCCCAGCCCTTCCCGTTCTTGGAGATGCGGTGCTGCACATCGGAGATTACCCCTGCCATGGAGAGCTCCCTGTTAATATAATCGCCCATTTGGTGAAGGGCGGAGACGCTTGCATTGCAAAACGAGGTTATCTCGGTCTTAAAATCGTCCAAAGGATGTCCTGAAATATAGATGCCGACCACTTCCTTTTCCCGTCTCAATTTCTCCATGGTCCCCCATTCGCTGCAAGGGGGAACCACCGGTTCGGGAATCTGTACCTCGCTGGCATCGCCGAACAGGCTAACTTGGGACGAATTTTCACTTTCCTGAAACTTGGCGCCGTATTTCATCACCTTTTCCAAAAAGGTGATCCCGTCCCCGTCATCATGGAAGTATTGGGCCCGGTGCGTATTGCCAAAAGAATCGAAGCCCCCCGCCAATGCCAGGTTTTCAAAGGCCTTTTTATTGGCAGCCCTAAGGTCTATTCTTTTGGTAAGGTCAAAGACCGATTTAAAACGGCCGTCCTTTTTTCTATTTTCCACTATGGTTTCCACTGCCCCCCGGCCCACTCCCTTTATGGCGCCCATTCCAAAGCGCACCGCATTCTGTTCGTTTACTGCAAACTTGTAATAGGATTCGTTAACATCGGGCCCCAAAACCTGAAGGCCCATCCGTTTGCACTCCTCCATAAAAAAGGTCACCTGTTTTATGTCGTTCATGTTGTTGGACAGTACCGCCGCCATATACTCGGCAGGGTAGTGGGCCTTAAGATAGGCGGTCTGATAGGCGATATATGCGTAACAGGTAGAGTGGCTCTTGTTAAAGGCATAGGAAGCAAAGGCCTCCCAATCCTTCCATATCTTCTCCAATACGGAACGGGGATGCCCTTTTTTTTCGCCACCATCCAAAAATTGCGGTTTCAGTTTTTCCAGAAGGGCAAAAATCTTTTTTCCCATGGCCTTTCGCAGCACATCGGCATCGCCCTTGGAGAAGCCCGCCAGCTTCTGGGACAGGAGCATCACCTGTTCCTGGTAGACGGTGATCCCATAGGTTTCCTTAAGGTATTCCTCCATGTCGGCCAGGTCGTAACTTATCTCCTCCCTGCCGTGCTTGCGGGCGATAAAACTGGGGATATATTCCATGGGGCCCGGCCTGTAGAGGGCGTTCATGGCGATCAGATCGTCAAAGACCGTGGGCTTAAGGTCTTTCATGTGTTTTTGCATTCCCACGGATTCGTATTGGAAGACGCCTACCGTATCCCCACGTTGGAATAGTTCATAGGTCTTTTCATCATCCAATGGAAAATCGTCCGGTACCAGATCCAATCCGTGCCTTGCCTTTACGATCTTAACGGTGTCCTTTATCAGGGTAAGGGTCTTTAGGCCCAGAAAATCCATTTTCAACAACCCTGCACTTTCCACTACGGAATTGTCGAACTGGGTAACGTACAGGTCGGAATCCTTGGCGGTGGCCACCGGTACGAATTTGGTAATGTCATCCGGGGTTATGATCACCCCGCACGCATGTATGCCTGTATTCCGGAGCGATCCTTCCAGGATACGGGCCATTTTGAGCGTCCTTCCTTCCAGGTCGTCCCCGTCGGCAATGTTCAGCAGTTCGTTTACCTTTTCCAATTCTTCAGAACGGAACCGCTTTTTGAGTTCCGCTTCGCCCACTCCAAAGATTTTGTCCAATTTGGACATGGTAGGTATCAATTTGGCAATCCGATCGGCATCCCCCAGCGGCAGGTCCAAAACCCTGGCGGTATCCCTGATGGAGGACTTTGCGGCCATGGTACCATATGTGATGATCTGGGCCACTTGATTGGCCCCGTATTTTTTGATAACATACTCCATGACCCTGCCCCGGCCCTCATCGTCAAAGTCGATATCGATATCGGGCATGGAAACTCGGTCGGGATTTAGGAAACGCTCAAAAAGCAGGTCGTACTTTAAAGGGTCTATATTGGTGATCTTAAGGCAATACGCCACCACAGAACCTGCTGCGGATCCACGGCCCGGACCTACTGAAACATCCATGTTGCGGGCTTCGCGTATAAAGTCCTCCACAATCAAAAAATAACCGGGATACCCAGAATTTTCGATGGTCTGCAGCTCAAAATCCAGCCGTTCCCTAATTTCATCGGTCAGGGTTTCATATCGTTTTTTGGCCCCTTCGTAGGTAATATGCCTTAAGTAGGCATTTTCGCCCCGCTTGCCGCCATCAATATTGTCCTCGGCCACCTTAAATTCCTCGGGGATGCTAAATTTGGGCAAGAGCACGTCCCGGGCAAGTTCAAAAGGTTCAATTTTGTCCACGATCTGCTGAACGTTCAGAATGGATTCAGGAAGGTCTTTAAAAAGTTCCTTCATCTGCTCTGAAGATTTAAAGTAGTATTCCTGATTGGGCAGTCCGTACCTATATCCACGTCCCCGGCCTATGGGAGTAGCCTGTTTTTCGCCGTCCTTTACGCACAATAGTACATCGTGTGCCTCGGCATCCTCTTTGGAACAGTAGTAAATATTGTTGGTGGCGACCAGTGGAACCCCATGTTTTTCTGAGAAAGAGACCAAGACTTGGTTCACCCTGTCCTCATCCTCCTGTCCGTGCCGTATCAGCTCTATGTATAGGTCGTCGCCAAACTGTTGCTTCCACCAGAGCAGGGCTTCCTCGGACTGGTTTTCGCCCACGTTCAGTATCTTTCCGGGTACCTCGCCATACAGGTTTCCCGTAAGTACGATGATATCTTCCTTGTACCGGGCCACAATTTCCTTATCTATCCTAGGAACGTAGTAAAACCCATCGGTATAGGCAAGCGATGACATTTTGGCCAGGTTGTGGTAGCCGTTTTTGTTTTTGGCCAGCAGCACTATCTGGTAGCCATAATCCTTAACATTTTTGTTCCTGTGGTCTTCGCAAACAAAAAATTCGCAGCCAAGTATCGGTTTTATTTCCTGTTCTGTGGCCGGCTCCCCTTTTGCCAATGCCTCGGCATTTTTGGCCTTAATAGCCGCGTTCTGGGCCTTTACCTCCTTCACGAAATGGAAGGCCCCCATCATATTTGCATGATCGGTAAGGGCCACTGCCGGCATTTTATCCTTGGCCGCGGCGCTTACAAGATCCTTTATATTGATGGTGGACTGTAGGACCGAGAATTGCGAATGGTTGTGCAAATGGGAAAAAGGGGCATCGGAAAGGCTTTTCAGGTTTTCCTTTATCTCTTCCGTGGAAATGGTAGCGGTATCCTTTTCCCAGAGGGCGTCCGCAATTTTTTTGGAGGCTTTTTTAAGGTTTATGTGCTTTAGGCCTATTAACTGGATCTCCTTCGGATTGGCTTCCGAGAAATTTCTAAAATAATCAGGGGCCACGTCCAATTGGTCGGTGCTGTATTGCTGTCTGCGGACCAATTCCAAAAAGCATCGGGTGGTAGCCTCCACATCCGCGGTGGCATTGTGCGCCTCCCCAAAGGGCTCCCCAAAAAGATGTTGGTGCAGCTCGGTAAGGGTGGGCAATTTAAATTTGCCGCCCCTTCCGCCCGGAATTTGGCACAGCAGGGCCGTTTCTTCCGTACAGGTATCAAGGACGGGAAGCTGTTGCAAAGGGTTTTCCACTTGGAGTCGGTGAAACTCGGCCTCCATAATATTGAGATCGAACCCAACGTTCTGCCCCACCACGAACTTGGTCTTGGAGAGGGCAATATTGAATTTTTCCAAAACCTCCGAAAGGGGAACCCCTTTTTCCTGCGCCAGTTCAGTGGATATTCCATGGATCTGCTCGGCATCATAGGGAATATTGAATCCGTCCGGGCGAACCAAATAGTCTTGGTGTTCCATAAGCCGACCCATGGAATCGTGCAATTGCCACGCGATCTGTATACAGCGCGGCCAATTGTCGGTGTCCGTTATAGGGGCATCCCATCGTTTGGGCAGTCCGGTGGTTTCCGTATCAAAAATAAGGTACATAGGCAGGTTCGGTAGCGTGAAAATGTGGGTATAAAAGTACGGAAATATGGGAGGTTGTTAAAATCTTGTTTTTAGTAGTTATCAACTTTATGGAATACCAATATGGTCTTGATTTTTCTTATTGAATTCATGTCCGGTAGACCAAAGAATGGAAGGTATTGAAATTTGAAGGCGATAACACTTTCCAAAGAGCGCTACCTATTGTAGTAAGATTGCAAAAACGGTCGAATATTTTAATGAACTAAATTAGCGGCCTTATATTTCCAAATAATTAAAATAGATCTTGTATATTTGCGCCCGCTTAGGTAGGACCGGGCGATAAAAGAATTAATAACCATGGGTCGGGCACCCTACAAATTAATGTGATATGCCAGTAAAGATTAGATTACAGAGACACGGTAAAAAAGGCAAACCTTTCTATTGGGTGGTCGCTGCCGATTCACGTGCAAAAAGGGACGGTAAATTTTTGGAAAAATTGGGCATCTACAATCCCAATACCAATCCAGCTACCATTGAGCTCAATGTTGACAATTCCGTAAAGTGGTTGCATAACGGGGCCCAGCCTACCGAAACCGCAAAAAGGATCCTTTCCTATAAAGGAGTGCTCTTAAAACACCATTTGGCCGGTGGGGTCAGAAAGGGAGCGTTGACCGAAGAACAAGCCGAAGAAAAATTCAACGCTTGGTTGGAAGAGAAGCAAGCCATTATCTCCAATAAAGTAGGCGGTCTTGATAAGGCCAAGGAAGAGGCAAGGGCGAAAGCTTTGGAAGCCGAAAAGGCGGTAAATGAAAAGCGTGCCGCCGATGCTGCCGCTGCACTTGCTCCCGCAGAAGAAGTTGCCGAAGCACCCGAAGAGGAGGAGGCCACTGCTGTAGCGGAAGAAACTTCCACTGAGGAAACCCCGGCTACGGAAGAAGAAAAGTAAGCCAACGAACGATATGACAAAGGAAGAGTGTTTCTACCTGGGGAAAATCGTTTCAAAATATAGTTATAAGGGGGAGGTATTGGTAAAAATCGATGCCGATGAACCCGAAATCTACGAAAATATGGAATCAGTGTTCGTTTCTTTGGGAAACAACCTGGTTCCATTTTTTATTGATATGTGCCTCTTGCACAAATCAAGTCTACTGCGTATCAGGTTCGAGGAAGTACAGGATGAATCTGCCGCAGATAATATCATGGGTTCCGAACTGTACCTGCCGTTAAAATTCCTTCCCAAACTTACCGGAAACAAATTTTATTACCATGAGATCATCGGGTTCTCCATACAGGACGATGTGCACGGCAATATCGGTACCGTTCAGGGCGTGAACGATACTACTTCCCAAGCGCTTTTCATCGTAAAAAAAGGCGATAAGGAACTGTTGATTCCCATTAACGATGATATCATTACCAAGGTCGATAGGGAAAACAGCACCATCTATGTTACAACTCCCGATGGGCTGGTAGACCTTTACCTTAACCCTTTCTAAAATCCCGATCAGCCAAGGAACACCCATATCTATGTCCCAGAGCCCCTTTCAGTTTAAACAGTTTACGGTGGAACAGGACCAATGTGCCATGAAAATAGGTACGGATGGGGTGCTATTGGGCGCATGGTGCCCATTGCGCAATAGACCGTATTCCATACTGGATATCGGGGCGGGGACCGGACTTATTGCCCTTATGCTGGCGCAGCGTTCCGATGCCGAAATGGTGGACGCCCTGGAGATCGATTCCCTGGCATATGAACAATGCGTGGACAATTTTGAAAGTTCCCCCTGGGCCGATCGTCTCTTTTGCTACCATGCCGGATTGGACGAATTTGTGGAGGAGATGGAATCGGAATACGATTTGATCGTTTCCAATCCGCCCTTCCATTCCGAAATCGTTTCAAGTGGCGATCTTGCCCGTGACAATGCCCGGCAGAACCAAAGCCTTCCCTTTGCGGAGCTTTTGGACGGGGTATCCAAATTACTGTCCGATGAGGGTTATTTTTCCACCATTATTCCATTTAAAGAGGAACCTGCCTTTTTACAATTGGCCGCAAGTTTCAATCTTTTCCCCAATAAGATCGTTAGGGTAAAGGGGAATCCTACCGCCGAGGTAAAACGCAGCCTGCTCGAATTTTCTTTCACAAATTCCGATCCTGTTACTTCCGAACTGATCATAGAACAGGAGCGTCATGTGTATACGGAACAATACACCGCCCTTACCAAAGATTTCTATTTAAAAATGTAACAATACCCTTTTGCATTGTTGTATTTTAAACAGTGCCAATTATTTGATTACTTTTGTAGGGTTGCCCGAAGGCCTTGGTGTCTATATTGGTGACATCGGTTAAACATTGATAAAATTAGTGCCTTATGAGACCAGACCTTTTTGAAGCGCCGGATTATTACCAATTGGACGATCTGTTTTCGGAAGAACATAAATTGGTGCGCGATGCTGCCCGCCAATGGGTAAAAAGGGATGTTTCCCCCATTATTGAAGAGTATGCCCAAAGAGCCGAATTTCCCAAACAACTGATCAAGGGATTGGCAGAAATTGGAGCTTTTGGCCCCTATATACCTGTGGAATACGGCGGGGCAGGCTTGGACCATATCAGTTACGGACTCATAATGCAGGAAATCGAAAGGGGCGACAGTGGGGTCCGTTCAACCGCGTCCGTACAGTCTTCCTTGGTCATGTACCCCATTTTTGCGTACGGGTCGGAGGAACAGCGTACAAAATACCTCCCCAAATTGGCCTCTGGGGAATGGATGGGGTGTTTTGGGCTTACCGAGCCCAACCATGGTTCCAATCCCAGCGGAATGGAAACCAAGTTCAAGGATATGGGCGACCATTACCTTTTGAACGGGGCAAAACTTTGGATCTCCAATTCCCCTTTCGCCGATATTGCCGTTGTCTGGGCAAAAAATGAGGAGGGAAGGATACACGGGCTGATCGTGGAGAGGGGAATGGAAGGTTTCTCCACACCCGAGACCCATAACAAATGGTCGCTTAGGGCCTCGGCCACTGGAGAGCTGATATTTGACAACGTAAAGGTGCCCAAGGAAAACCTTCTACGGGGCAAAAATGGATTGGGCGCACCCCTAGGCTGTTTGGACTCTGCCCGATACGGTATCGCATGGGGCGCCATTGGGGCGGCCATGGACTGTTACGATACCGCGCTCCGTTATGCGAAGGAACGTATCCAATTTGGAAAACCCATTGCCGCTACACAGTTGCAGCAAAAAAAATTGGCGGAGATGATCACCGAGATCACCAAGGCCCAGTTGCTTGCCTTTCGTCTGGGACAGTTAAAAAATGGGGGAAAGGCTACCTCGGCACAGATTTCCATGGCCAAACGAAATAATGTCGAGATGGCCATCAAAATTGCCCGAGAGGCAAGACAGGTACTCGGGGGTATGGGCATTACTGGCGATTACAGCATCATGCGCCATATGATGAACCTCGAAAGTGTCATTACATATGAGGGCACCCACGACATCCATTTATTGATAACAGGGGCCGATATAACCGGATTGCCCGCCTTCCAATAAAAATGGCCGGGAATACTTTTCCCGGCCATCCATCCAGTATGATTTCCTGTAAAAGATTTTTTCTAGGCAGAATTCCTACTGGCATTTATATTTCCGTATAGGGAGCGCGTAACGATCTTTTCGTACAGTTCCTTAAAGGGGGCATCCTGTCCTATCTTTTGAAGTGCATATTGTTGGATTACCAATAAGGGAAGCACTATTGTTTCCCTTATTTTTATGGATTCCCTAGAAATGGCCTCTTCTTCCATCAGGACACGGAAGCCTGAGATCAATAAAAGCATTTCCTTGGTAAGTAGGTATTCCTGATGTAGAATGTTCCAGAACTCGCCGTATTCCGGATCTTCCTTCATATAACTGGTAAGCTCAAAATAACATTTGGAAAGCGACATCATACTGTTCAGCATAAGTGCCTTAAAAAAGGGCACTTCGGTAAACAATTTTTTAAGATCTTCCAGTCGCCCTTCTTCCTTTAATTGATGGAGGGCCGTACCGATGCCAAAATACCCGGGAACATTTTGTTTCAACTGGCTCCAAGATCCCACAAAGGAGATTGCCCTTAGATCGGTAAGCTCTAATTTTTTCTTATGCCCCCTTTTACCGGGCCTACTTCCTATATTGGCTTTTTGATAATATTTAAGGGTACTTTTGTTCTCCAGATAAGGGATGAACTTTTCATGGCCCTTTAGGGCGTCATATTTGGCAAAACTGATATCCGATAAGGATTCCAACAGTTCCCTGGAGCTTTCCGTGATAATATTCTCCTTCCCAAAAAGGTTGTTGGACAGGCCGGCAGTAAGCAATTGTTCGCAGTTGTGCTTAAAGAGCTCCTTTGTACCATAGTTACTGGTAATGGTCTGCCCCTGTATGGTCAGCTGAATTTCATTGTTGGCAATATCCTTTGTCTGGGCCGCATAGAAGCGATGTGTCTTTCCGCCGCCACGTGCCGGTGGTCCCCCGCGACCATCAAAGAAAATGGCCTTGATACCGTGTTGGTCACATACCTTGGAGAGGGTCTCCTTTGTCTTAAAGATGGACCAGTTGGCCTTTACATAGCCTCCATCCTTTGTGCCGTCCGAAAAACCCAACATAATGGTCTGCTTTTGGTTCCTTTGTTTGACATGGTCAAGGTATTCAGGGATTTTGAACAAGGCCTGCATCGTATTTTCGGAGGTGGCCATGCCGTGCATTGTCTCAAAAAGGGGCACAATATCAAAGGGTATGTTGTCCGCCTTCCATTTTCCGCACCAACGCAAGAGGCCGTAGACAAACAAAACGGAATGGATGTCCTCCGAATTGCTGATGGCATAACGGTTACATCCTTCCTCCCCGTTCTTATCTTGAATGGCCTGTAGCTGTGCGATATTGAGAATGGTATCCTTTACCAGATCGTCGGAAAAACGATCTGGGTCCACCTTCATTTTTTTATGTACCAGGGCCGCTACCAACTGTTCTTCGTCCAGTTCGTCCAACGATTCCCCTATAAGGCCATTATCCTTTAAGATCGCTTCCACGGTGGCCCTATGGACACTATGGTCCTGACGGATATCCAAGGTAGCGAAATGTGTCCTGAAAATCTTTACCTTATCGATCAGATGGTCCAAGTCCTTCAGGTAGAGCTGGTGGTACCGCTCGGCCAAGATGGCCCTGATCTCCAACAAGGGATCTAAAATATCCCTATAATCCAAAGTGCTGGAGGAATCGAACATGGTGATATATAATTTGTTCCTCAGGGCGTTCAGCCGTCCCTGTAGTTCCTTAAAGGTGAGTTTTTGCTGAAGCCCCTTAAGGTCGTGATAATAACACTTCATCAAGGTTGTGCGAAGTTCATCCGCCACATCATTGGTGATGGAAGCGGTCACAAAGGGGTTTCCATCCCGATCGCCACCGGGCCAAAAGCCCAGTTTCATGATATTATAGTTCCCAAAATTTTCGTCCCTGATATTTTCCTTGATGTAGGCATATAGGTTGCCTATGGCATCATAATAGACATCCCGGAGGATATGGATGATATTTTGGGCCTCTATCAGGGGGGTCGGCTTTGTGGCATTGATCAGGGAAGTCATTCCCAATTGCTGCAGTACCACATCTATTTCATTGATCTTATCGCCCAATATAAGCGTACGCAAGTTGGCAATGATGTCCAGTACCGCGGGGGTATAGAACTGGGTAGGATGTGCGGTAAGTACGATACGGGCACTAAAGGTGGAAAGCTTTTCCGATATTTCGTCCCAGCTCTTGTTTTTGTCCACCAACTGCACATAGTCCCTTATGGTAAGCGAGTTGCTGTGTTCCTGTAATTTGGGGAAGGCGGCATCCTCCACGCTGTCGTACAGTACAACTTGTCTTTCCACATACTGTATGATCCTGAACATAAAATCGATCCTATCCTTTTCAGAGTCGATATTGGCATAGTTCTGAAAAAAGGAATCCAATATCTCCACGGGATTCTTTCCCGACTTAAGGCCTTTTTGTGACTGGTCCAGGAGCAGGGGGATCAACATGCCTACGTTCTCTATATTTCTGTACGGTAAATTCAGGAATAGGCTGTTATAGATATTGAACTTGTTGTTTACCGATTTTTTAAATTCCGCTATTCTTTCCGACTGCTGCATATTATCTGTGGTTGTTTGTGCCCGTAGTTTCCCGAAGTGGTCGGGGGATGGGTTTTCGACCGTTAAATATCGGGATAATTCAAGAATCGGCGATACAATCTGCCAGCAAATAACAAAATATTTTGGGAGTACGTCAAAACTCACAACAAATGGCGTCCAAAATAATACCAAGCCATATTTTGGAGAAACGGCCCGATAAAAAAAATGATGGTCACAAAAAGCTAACTGGAATTGGTAGGGGGTCTTTACGTTGAAGTAAGGGTAACTAGGCCGCTTTTTCTTTTAGAAGATCAAAGCATGGACAACGGGAGCATCTTTTAGCTTCCGATTTTTGGTACTTTTCACAACACTTGGTCTTGCAGCCGCGGGGCGCTACCGGGGCAAGTAGGTCCCTTTGCACTTTTTTAAGAAGCTTTTTCAGCTCTTTGGCCTGTTTTTTTTCCTGTTTTTTCCTGTTGCCCACGTTGTACCCTGATTAGGAGTGCCAAAAATAACTATTTGGAATAAATCTAAATAGAAAAATGTGTTAAATGTTCCTTCTTACCTTAGAAATGTACCGTAATGCCCATTTGGCCTGGGGCAATGGACAGGTCCCAACTGAGCTTTTTATCCTGCGGATCATTGTACTTTTCGTCATATTTGGCATCCAGATATCTATCAATGGACTCCACGGTAAAGATGCTAATGGCAACTCCCAAAGCCACATCGCTCAACCAATGTTGTCCGTCCCAAATTCGGGATACACCGGGAATCAGCCCCACTACATAGATACCCGATTTTACCCATGGATTTTTAAACTGTTTTCCAATGGCGTACGCATTTGTAAATGCAAGCATGGCATGTCCCGAAGGAAAGGAATGATAGTTTCTATCGGAATTGAAAGGATCAAAATAGGCCTTCCCCTGGTTTGCTACGGGACGGGCCCTTCCCACCAAGGATTTTGTAAGCTGCTGAAGAACGCCCACGGAGGTGGCGGATGCGATCAGCAGAACACCTGTCCTCCTCAATTTTTCATTGTGTGTAAAAAGTCCTGTAAGGTAGACCCCGGAGGTTGCCAGATAATTGTATTGCGGCGCCCCATAAACTTCCCCATATTCCTTCACCAAATCCGGAATATGCGCTTCCGTATCCCTTATAATATCGGAGGTCTGTACATCAAAAAGATATACTGCCCCGACCCCTGCCGCTACCCCTCCCAATTGAAGCCATTGCTTTCCCTGCCACTGAAGTGGCCGGGTGTAGGAGTATCCGACACTTTTAAATATATTCCCGAAATCATAGGTAAACAAGTCCCAAGTGCTCTCCTTTGCATCTGCGGAAACCACCGTTTGCCCTGTTGAAGTAATGGTAAAAAGAATTGGGATCAAGAATAGGAACTGCTTCATCTGGGAATTAAGTTGATTTGCAAAAATACAATTCTTTTGCCACCCGAAACGTATTGGCATGGGCCTCCACTAGAATTTTTAGATCTTTGCTGTATCCACCTCCCATGGAACACTGCACGGGAATTCCAAGGTCCCTACAGTTTTCCAATACCAAACGGTCCCTTTTCCTACAACCGTCCAAAGTCAGGGAAAGGGTTCCCAAGCGATCGCTCTCCAATACGTCCGCACCACAGAGGTAAAAGACAAAATCAGGGGCCACCCTTTCCAGAAGGGGGACAAGGGTATCGGCAAGGGTAGAAAGGTATTCGTTGTCACCGGTCCCTTTGGGAAGTCCTATATCAAAATCGGACCGCTCTTTTATATAGGGATAATTTCCTTCGCCGTGCATGGAAAATGTAAAGACGGAGGAATCGTCCCTGAATATTTCTGCGGTGCCATTGCCTTGGTGCACGTCCAGGTCTATCATCAATATTTTTTGTGCCAACCCTTCCGCTTGCAGATATTTTGCCCCTATTGCCTGGTCGTTCAACATACAAAAAGCCTCCCCATGGTCGGTAAAAGCGTGATGGGTACCCCCGGCAATGTTCATGGAAATCCCATCTTCTAGGGCATAGGAACAACATTTAAGGGTGCCGTCCACAATGATGCGTTCCCTTCGTACCAATGCCCTACTTAAGGGAAAACCAATTTTCCTGGCGTGTTTGGGCGAAATTTTCAGGTTTAGGAGGTCATAAAAATATTCTGGATCATGTACGGCAACAATATATTTGTCATTAGGGATTTCCGGTTCAAAAAACTGGGACGGAAGACAGCACCGCTCACTTATCAATTGTTGTGGCAATAAAGTATATTTTTCCATCGGGAAGCGGTGTCCCAAGGAGAGGGGATGGTCATAAATAGGATGATGGGCAATTTTGAACATGGCCGATTTTGGTTATTTGTTGGTCCACCCCATTTACACTTATTGCTTATGCAGGGCCAGTTGGATACGTTTCCGATCCACATCCAAATTAAGGACCTTTACCATCAGCTGTTGGTGGAGCTGTACATGATCGTTTACATCCTTTACAAAGGTGTCGGAAAGATTGGAGATATGTATGAGCCCACTTTCCTTGATGCCCACATCAACAAAGCAACCAAAATTGGTGATATTGTTCACGATTCCCGGTAACAATTGTCCCTCCCTTAAATCGTGGATCGACTTAATGTTGGGATCGAAGGAGAATACTTTTGCTTTTGCCCGATGGTCCAATCCCGGTTTTTCCAGTTCCTTTAGAATGTCTTTAAGGGTAGGAAGTCCCACTTCTTCGGTCACATAATTTTTGGGATCGATCTGCTGTAATTGTTTTTGGTCCCCGATGAGGGCTGTAATGGGTATTCCCCGATCCTTTGTCATCCGTTCCACAATGGCATAACTTTCGGGATGAACGGCAGAATCGTCCAAGGGATTTTTTGGCTGTTTTATACGAAGAAAGGCGGCTGCCTGTTCAAATGCCTTTCCACCCAAACGCGGTACTTTTTTTATGGCCGTCCGACTTTGAAAAGGGCCATTTTCATTTCTATGGGCCACAATGTTTTCGGCCAATTTTGGACCGATTCCGGATACATAGGAGAGCAGGGAAGTACTTGCGGTGTTGATATTGACCCCTACCGAATTGACACAGCTTTCGACCACCATATCCAAGGAAGCCTTTAACTTGACCTGATCTACGTCATGCTGATATTGTCCCACCCCTATGGATTTAGCGTCTATTTTTACCAGTTCCGCCAAGGGATCTGCCAGTCGCCGTCCAATAGAAACGGCACCCCGTACCGTAACATCATAATGGGGAAATTCGTCCCGAGCCAATTTGGAGGCGGAGTAGATGGAAGCCCCGGCCTCGCTCACCACAAACACCTCTATCGGATTTTTAAAATGGATTCGTTTGACCAACCGCTCCGTTTCCCGGGAAGCGGTTCCGTTCCCGATGGCAATCGCCTCGATCTTATGGGCATCGGCCAGGGAACTTATTTTTTTCATGGCCCCGCTAGCATCATTTTGGGGTGGGTGCGGGTAAATGGTTTCATTGTGCTCCAGATCGCCCTGGGCATTTAGGCATACCAATTTACAACCGGTCCTGAACCCTGGGTCGATGGCCATTATCTTTTTTTCTCCCAATGGCGCACCCAGCAACAGTTGCTTTAGGTTGCCGGAGAAAACCTTAATGGCCGCATCGTCCGCTCTTTCTTTGGCGGCCCTTAATAGCTCGGTGGAAAGGGAGGGCAAAAGGAGCCGTTTGTAGGCATCCCGTATAGCTTCCTTTATCTGTTCGGTACTGGAATTGTTGGATTTAAGGATACGATCTTCCATTTTGGCAATGGCCCTTTCATCGTCGATCGTTATTTTTAGTCGGACAACTCCTTCCAGCTCGGCGCGGAGGATGGCCAATAAGCGATGGGACGGACATCTGGCCAAGGGTTCGGTCCAATCAAAATAATCCCTATATTTCTGCGCTTTTTCATCTTCCTTTTTTGTGCCGACCACTTTTGTGGATAATTCGGCAAAGCGCTCCAACTGCTGTCGGAGCATATTTCGTATATCGGTCCGTTCGTTTACCCATTCCGAAATGATGTGTCGCGCTCCTTCCAGGGCATCCCCGATAGTGGGAACCTCATCGATAACGTATTGCTGCGCAAGGGCTTCCAGATCCCGTACATTTTGTGACATGATCATCTTTGCAAGTGGTTCCAGACCGTTGTTCCGGGCCGTTTCCGCTTTTGTCTTCCGGCTTTTCTTATAGGGAAGGTACAGGTCTTCCAAGGTAATAAGGTCCGGGGCCGCCCCAATTTTCTGTTGAAGCTCTTCTGTCAGTACGCCTTGTTCATCCAAAGCCTTCAGAATGCTGCCCTTTCTTTTTTCGAGTGCTTCAAATAGGGCCTTGTACAGTACAATGTCGCCGATCTGCACTTCGTCCAAATTGCCCGTTCGCTCCTTACGGTATCTGGAGATAAAGGGTACGGTACAATCCTCGTTCAACAGGCTTACGGTATTCTCGATACTTTTTATGGGGAGTTGTGTAAATTTGGCAATAAAGGGTATGAGTTGCATTCGTGATGATTAAATAGGATTAGCTGCTGCAATCGATGGTAACCAAAAAGAATCCATGATTACGGCAATTTGGGCATAGTTGGTTACGGGGAAAATTTAATGGATATCCATTTAATTGATGGATTGTCCGTTCCCAACTCCCTCAGTGTCCGGATTCAAAAACACCAGGTTGCCTTGGGCATCTTCCGTCATAAGGATCATTCCCTCACTGCTCACGCCACGTAGGTCACGGGGCGCCAAGTTAATTAGGACAGTTACTTTTTTCCCTATCACCTCTTCTGGGGCGAAGCTTTCGGCTATACCCGAGACTATGGTGCGTACATCCAGGCCCGTATCGACCTTTAGCACCAATAATTTCTTGGCTTTTGGCATTTTCTCGGCGGCGGTGATCGTACCTACCCTCATATCCAATTTGGCGAAATCATCAAAGGTGATGGTGTCTTTTTGCGCCATTGTTACCTTGTTTATTTGTTCGTTTTCTTTTTTTGTGGCTTCCAGTTTATCCAGTTGGTTTTGGATCGTATCGTCCTCTATCTTTCCAAAGAGCAGGGAGCCCTCCCCGATCTGATGGGCGGGGGCCAATAATTGGTCCTTTTCGGCGACCGAGTCCCACGTTGGCGCTGTATGTAGGGCCAGCATTTTTTTGAGCCTTCCCGAAGTAAAAGGGAGAAAAGGTTCCGCCAGGATAGCAAGGGCGGTCGCTATCTGTAGGGCAACGTGCATAATGGTGGCCACCCGTTCCCCATCTTGTTTTACAACCTTCCAAGGTTCTTCATCTGCAAGGTATTTATTCCCTAAGCGTGCCAAATTCATCAACTCCTGACTGGCTTCCCGGAACCGGTACCGCTCAATGGAACCGGCAATGGATTGCGGATATTTTTTGAGTTCTGCCAATGTCGCCAAGTCCACTTGTGAGAGTGTATTTGGAGCGGGGACCATACCCTGATAATATTTATTGGTAAGGACCACCACCCTATTGATAAAATTTCCAAAAATGGCCACTAGTTCGTTATTGTTCTTTGCCTGTAGGTCCTTCCAAGTAAAATCGTTATCCTTTGTCTCCGGGGCATTGGCGGTAAGGGTATACCTCAGGACATCCTGCATCCCGGGAAAATCCACCAAATATTCATGCAGCCAGACCGCCCAGTTTTTGGAAGTGGACAATTTGTTGCCCTCCAAATTCAAAAACTCGTTTGCGGGCACATTTTCCGGTAAAATATAATCGCCATGTGCCTTTAGCATACTCGGAAAGATGATGCAATGGAAAACAATGTTGTCCTTGCCGATAAAGTGGACCATTTTGGTGTCGGCCGACTTCCAATAAGGTTCCCAGTCCTTTCCCTCCCTTGCGGCCCATTCCTTGGTAGAGGAGATATAACCAATAGGGGCGTCAAACCATACGTAGAGGACCTTTCCTTCGGCACCTTCCAGGGGAACGGGAATGCCCCAGTCCAGATCACGGGTTACGGCTCGGGGTTTCAGGCCGTCATCCAACCAGGATTTACACTGGCCATATACATTGGATTTCCAGTCGGCCTTATGGCCCACCAAGATCCAATCGCGCAGGAATTTTTCATATCGTTCCAATGGCAGGAACCAGTGCTTGGTCTCCTTCATGGTGGGGGCCGCTCCCGAAATGGTGGATTTGGGTTCTATTAGGTCCGTGGCGTTCAAGGTGGATCCACAGTTTTCACATTGGTCCCCGTAGGCCTCTTTGTGGCCGCATTTGGGACAGGTGCCGATTACAAAACGGTCCGCCAAAAATTGTTTTGCCTCGGGGTCGTACAATTGTTCGGTCACCTCTTCCACAAAATCCCCTTTTTTGTAGAGGTTCAGGAAAAAATCCGATGCGGTTTCATGGTGTATTTGGGCTGAGGTCCGGGAATAATTGTCAAAGGATATCCCAAAATCCTCGAACGATTTTTTAATGATCCCATGGTATTTGTCTATAACTTCCCTGGGTCCCACCCCTTCCTTCTTGGCTTTCATGGAGATGGCCACCCCGTGTTCATCACTGCCGCAGACAAATACCACATCCCTTCCCATCAAACGGAGGTAACGGGCGTAAATATCCGCGGGAACATAGACCCCTGCCAAATGGCCAATATGGATGGGGCCATTGGTATAGGGAAGTGCCGCGGTAATGGTGTATCTGGACGGATTGTCGTTTTCTTGGGACATCAAAATATAATTTGGGCACAAAAATAAAGATTTTTGTCAGTGCACCCTCTACAAAGGCCCAAAAAAGAAAGGCCTTCCGAGGGCCTTTCCGAACAATGTAAGGAAAAGGCGCCAACGAGAGGCCTTTATAGCGATTCTGTAGGTTAAGCCACTAATATTGATTTACTCATTTTTTGGTTCTGTACTTGGATCCTGTAGATATATTTACCCGTTGCGAGGTTATTGGGCATCCGATCGCGCACGTTTATTTCCGTAGAGCCCTCCATCATCATTTCATTGAAGACGGTGCCGAGGTTTTGGCCCAGTATATTGTAAAGTTGAATGTCGACATGGGCACTAAAGGGCATTTCCAAATAAATATGTGGGCTTTCCTTGGTGGGGTAAAAAGGGTTGTGTACGATGGCGTTCAACAGCTCTTGGGAAGGGTTTTCCCCTACGGGTGTCGGGATAGTGGGTTCCCCATCGTTGTATACGATATCCGGAAA
This sequence comes from uncultured Sediminicola sp., assembly GCA_963974715.1. Lineage (GTDB taxonomy): Bacteria > Bacteroidota > Bacteroidia > Flavobacteriales > Flavobacteriaceae > Sediminicola. The sequence goes on along the minus strand of CAXBDK010000003.1, from coordinate 196,649 downwards.
CTCCACGCCGCTGCAATTAAATCCCAGGTCAACGGGTAGGTAAGGGTGATCCAGCAAATGTTGTTCCACCAAGGGAATGGGAACGCACAGCCATTCCGCCAAAACGGTTGCATAGAGGTCCCTAAAGTCCATGGTGTATTCCAAATTGCCCCGGCCGTCGGGATCGTCCAAAGTAGGATGGTCGCCCACAAAAGCACTTCCATTAAGGCCCGAGCCAAAGAAGAGGGTAGGGGCCGCTTTTCCGTGATCCGTTCCAAAGGAACCGTTTTCAAAGATCCTTCGACCAAATTCCGAAAAGGTCATGCTCAACACTTTATCGTCCTGTTGGGTAAAGGCGAGGTCTTCGTAAAAGTTGTTCACCGCTATGGAGAGGTCGGTCATCAACCGCTCATGCGCCAAGGGCTGGTTTCCATGGGTATCAAAACCGCCCATGGAGATCATATACACCTTGGTGCCCAAATTTCCTTTGATCAAACGGGCCAAAAGGGCCAGTTGTCTTGCAAAACCATTTGTCTGATATTCCACTTGGTTCTGTCCACGTTCATAGGCCGCATGTATTATGCCGGAGTATTCATAAGTGGTGTTGGCCACGCCCCTCAGGAATTTTAATTGGTCTCCGTACATACAGCCATTGAAAAGGCTGTCCTCCAGCCCGTATACCACCCCCGATTCGGCTATTTGCTGCAATTGGTCCACATTGGAAGTTACAAAGGCATAATTTGTTTCCTCCCCTTGGAACACCAAGCTGCCGTACTGGCCGATCTGTATTGCCGCTGGCGCTGCGGGAGGGTTCATGAGGTAATCCGGGTACAGGTTTTCAAAGTGCCTTCCCATCCAACCGGTGTTTTCCCCACTGAAACCAGTGGTGGTAAGATCGGTGTTGGCAAAGATATCGGAGCCGGTAAAATGTGAAAGGCTCTGGTTTTCATAACCCACACCGTGCACGGCCTTGAACTGGCCTTCCGCCCATAGGGGCTGAAGGGACTTCATATAGGAAGGAACCCCAAAATCGTCCGTTAATTTCAAAATTTTACTTTCGGGGATGTAGATATTGGGTCTGGCATTGGCGTACGAATCGTATTGTGCGATGGGGATTACGGTACTTAGGCCGTCATTTCCCCCGGAAAGACGGATCAAAATAAGGATGTTATCGGTTTCAGCCATGCTGATGGCCGCAGTGAGCGGGGAGGGTGCCGAAGCGGTCAGGAAATTACTGCCCAGCATCATCGATCCCGAACCTGCTATTCCCAAGGCCTGAAGAAACGAACGTCTGCTCCAATATTTGTGTTCCAGATCATGGCCGTCATTTTTGTCCTTGTGGCAATGGATCGGAATAGGGTGGCTAGTGCACATGGTCGTAGGTTATTTAAGTTGATATTCGGGTTGTCTAACAAGATATTGGATCAAAAGGTACACTTGGAAAGGTGCCTGTGGCCAAATGGCCAACGTCCAGGATTCCTGGTTGCCGCCTGCATAATAGGCTTCGTCCACATCGCTCCTGAAGGTAGTGAACGCCCTTTCATATTCGGCTTCGTTCAATAGTCCTTTTGGAAGGATAAAGTCAATGATCGGCCTGGCAATCGTATCCGGGTCGCTGTTGGTAAGGCCATCGTTGCCTGTTATGCCCAGGGCAAATGTCCTGAACTGCTCTGGATCGTTCTGATAGAATACCTCCACAAGCGATTCCATGCCCAACCAGCGGCCGATCATAAAGTTGGTATTGATCCAGGTCCTGTTGCGTTGCCATCCTTCCACTTCGATGGGATCAAAAAGTTCTTGGCCCAGCATTCCGCTATAATTGATCATAGTTGCCAATGTAGAGGTGTCATAGGTGAAGCCGGTTTCCTTTAAAAAGTTCAGGAACAGGTCGAATGGGCTCTTAATAATGACCCCAATGGCTTCCTCGTCAAAAAAATGTTGACTTTTGAAGAGTTGGGAAAGAACGGGGGCTATTTCGAAATTATTGGAGATCATGGTACTGGCCATCCCTTGGATAATGGTCTGCGCATTTCCCGCGGCATCGTTCGAGTCGGGATGGACAAAAAATTCGTAGAGCTTTTTGCTGATGTACCCTGCGATCTCATTGGGGCGTTGTTCAAATAGAATGTCGATAACATCGTCGTATCCCCAATTCCCGGTCTGGCCCAGAATCGTTTTGGGACCTGGATCGAACTGGGTGGCATCATAGGTGATCTGGGTGCAACCGACCTCGCCCCGTTCCACATATCCGGTAAGGGCCTTGGCCGTTTCTATAATGTCCTGTTCCGTATAGCCGTTTCCTTCCCCTAGGGAAAATAGTTCATACAGCTCCCGGGCATAATTTTCATTGGGACTGTTCCGGACATTAAAGGCCCCGTCCAAATAGCGCAACATTGCACTGGTAAGCCCGATCTCATGTATAAAGGTCTTAAAATTACCCAAGGAATTGCGCTGAAGGCAATCGGTATAATGGTAAAGGAAGGAGCTACAATCATATACTTCGAGTTCGGTCACAAAATGGTTGCTCCAGAAAAAGCTCAACCGATCTCGGAGGGTATTGTCCAAAAGCGCTTGGGTATATGTTAACCGCCATTCGGAGTACTGTGAATTTTTAAGCGCATTCCGGGCCTCATCATCCTGAGGGTAGTCACTTTCGTTCCAATCGGCCCACGTGGGTGCCGGAAGGGCGGGAAGGGCCATTGCTTGGGAAATGAGGTTATCCACTAAGGAAGCGGCCGATTGCCCTGTGCCTTGGTCAACGGTCTCCTTGGGGGCACTAAATCCTAGACGCCTATACAAATGAGCCACTTTTACAGGGTCCAATGGGGCCGTATAGGGCGCCAAGCCAGAGGTGTTGCAGTTAATAAAGAATTCCATAGGTTGGTCCGTTAGTATTTAGGGTACGCTTTGGGGGATACTTCTAAACGATCGGTTTATTTTGAATCGTATCGGGGAATGGATTTTTTCGTTGTAATGCCCGTTAAATTACGTAGTTGGCGTAAATTGGAACGGTAAAATGCCGATATTTTCGACGAAATACACACTTTCTGTTATTTTAAATTGTTTATCATGGGAAAACACAACGAATTTGGGATGGAAGGAGAAACGTTCGCGGTGGAATATCTTCTTGGAAAGGGCTATAAAATTAGGCACCGTAACTATAGGTACCTCAAAGCGGAAATCGATATTATCGCTCAAAAGGATTCAGTTTTGGCCATTGTGGAAGTTAAATCGAGAAGTGGCCGTTTTATTGACCATTTGGCCGAGTTTGTGACGGAAGGGAAGAAGCGGTTATTGGTAATGGCGGCAGATCATTATGTGGCGGAAAGGGAATTGGATGTAGATGTACGGTTCGATATCATTACCATCCTCAAGGTCAACGGCATATTGGAAGTGGAACATTTGGAAGATGCATTTTATCATTTTTAAAAATTTGTTTTATTTATAACAATTTGTTATTTTTGCTCAGAGCAACCATAAAATGAACCTAAACGAAATGAAAACGATCTCATCAGTTGTAGAGGAGTACATTAAGAAGAAGCCCTTTCTACAGAGTGCCCTTGCCCAGGGCATTATCAACCTAACTTCCCTTTCCAGACTGGTCCGTCCAGAAATAGAGGAAGAGCTGGGAAAGGATATACGCAATGGCGCCATTGTAATGGCCTTAAAGCGCCTTTCGGATGATCTTGAATTTCGGGCAACCCATAAAATAATAAAGGTGCTCAAGAATATTGGGGAAATTACGGTGCGTTCCTCATTGACCGATTTTACATTTTTGGTTTCGGAATCCATTTTGGAAAACCAGACCTTATTGTTGAAAGAGGTTAACAAGAACAAGGATGTGTTCTACACCTCTTCACGGGGAGTGAACGAGATGAACATTGTGGTGAGCGATCTGCTGGACGAAACCGTGGAGCAACTTTTTAAAAACGAAAAATGTACCCAAAAGGCGGGCAACCTGTCTTCAATAACGGTTAAACTGCCCGCTGAGAACGTCTCCGTTCCCGGAATCTACTATTTCATTTTCCAGCGTTTGGCCTGGGAAGGGATCGTACTGTACGAAGTGATCTCTACCACCAACGAGTTTACCATCATCGTAAACGATGAGCAGGTGGATACGGCCTTTAGGACCATTAAGGACCTTAAAGCACTCTAACAAAACTATTTTATTCCAACGATCGACAGTAGGCTTTCCAAGTTTTCGGGCTTGGCAAGGATGTTTTTGTCCCCGTCCAATACGATAAAGGTGGGGGTACTATGGATATCATATAAGGTAACGTATTTATTATCCCATTTCCCGAGGGCGAGGGCATGATAAAAGTGGGGCATTTTTACCGTTTCCTTTTTCCAGTTTGTTTCCCCATCCTCCAACCCAATGGCCAATACCTTTGTTTTGGGAGCGTCTTTAAGTGCGGCGTACAATAAGGGCATTTCCTTTAAACAGTGTGGACACCCACTGCTCCAAAATGCCAGTACATAGGTTTCGGCCCTTTCCATTCCGCTCAATGTCCGTATTTTGCCGTTCTCCTTCCAACTGATTTCCGGGGCCGGGGCACCGATCCTGAGCCTGTTGTGTAGTTCGATTTTTTCTATTAGGGATCCTTCGCCACTTTTCAGGGCCATTGGATATAGATAGGTGCCATAGATATAATCAGCCAGATTTACCCTTTCCATTTCGTCTGCCACTTCCCATAACCGGTGGAAGAGGATGGTCCTGAATGGGGCATCCGCCGTTCTGGACCATGAATCGATATCGGCGAGGTTTTGCTGTATCTCCATTTCTGTATCCGCAGGTCCCGATGCTTTTGTATGAAGGCTCCCATAAACGTAGTCGACCGCCTTGTCCGACAAAAAACCGCTACTTTTCAATAGGGGGTCGGTTATGTCCAAGTGATCAAAATAATGTTGCTTTCTTAACATAGGGAAGTCGCCCAAGGATTCCTGTGCCGAAGGGAAATAGGGTCTATTGGCCGTTATCAAGGTATTTGCCATCAATCCTTTCGAATCCTTCTCAAAGGTCTGCTGCACTTTCTGGAGTTCCCCTAACAAGGTCTCGAGCCCAAGATTTTCCAGTTCGGGAGAACTTAAATGGTCTACCAAGTTCTTTTCGGCCTTGGCCAAGGCCTTGTTATATTCCTGGAACAGCTTATTTTCTTCGGATGCCACATAGGTGGTACCGTTATCGATATCGAAGGTGAACGTTATACTTTCACGGCCATTGTATAGTACATCAAAATAAAATTCCTCTTGGGGTACCGCATAGACCATTCTATAGACACCAGTAGCGGCATCTTCTGGCATGGGAAGTTCCATGCTTCCATTTTTAATGGGCGCATCCCCCATATAGACCTCTCCCGTTGGCGTTAAACGATAGGCAAGAAGATAAGTGAATTGGGACGCTGGGGAAAAGTGCCCTGATATGGTGTACTGTGCGGTAAGTATGCCCGTTAATAAAAATAGCCCTACCGTACAGAGATATTTACTAAAGGATGGGGATGTTCTTACTGAATGTTTCATTTAATGGGTCTTTGGCCTACACTACTACAATTCCAATGGCGATTCTCCGGGTCGTGCTATGGTATTCCTATACAATTTACTATGATACCGTTTCCATGGTTTTTGCAAAGGGGGAAATGGCCTTTAGGGCCTTTTCGGTACTTTTTATATGATCGAACACCAACAGGAGACGGAGCCCTGTACGGGTCTGTTTTTCCTTTATTTTGCAAAGGCCCGGATTTGCCTGCACAAATTGCAGGACTTTGGTAAAGGAAGCGCTCTGGTAAAAACGCGACTGTTGGTCGGAAATAAAATATCCGATCATCTTTCCCTGTTTCAGCACCACTTTTTCCAGACCTATGCTGTTGGCGATCCATTTGATGCGCACAGAATTTAACAGATCCACCGCTTCCTGGGGCAGATCTCCAAAACGGTCCTCCAGTTCTGCCCTATACGATGCAAGTGCGGTCTCGTCCCCGATCCCGTTCAATTGGGTATAGAGATTAAGTCTTTCCGTAACGTTGTTGATGTAATGGTCAGGAAACAACAGTTCAAAATCGGCATCGATCTGTGTATCCTTTACATACACTTTTTCCGTTGTATTTCCTTCCAGTTCTTCATAGAGTTCCTTGAACTCGTTCTCTTTTAGTTCTTCAATGGCCTCGTTCAATATCTTTTGATAGGCATCAAAACCGATATCATTGATAAACCCGCTCTGCTCCCCTCCAAGAAGATCGCCGGCACCCCTGATCTCAAGGTCCTTCATGGCGATGTTGAAGCCACTGCCCAGTTCCGTAAACTGTTCCAGTGCCTGGATCCGCTTTCGGGCATCATTGGTCATCACGTCATAGGGCGGGGTAATAAAATAACAGAACGCCTTTTTATTGCTCCTTCCTACCCGTCCGCGCATCTGGTGCAGATCGCTAAGCCCAAAGTTATTGGCGTTGTTTATAAAAATGGTATTGGCATTGGTCACATCCAGTCCACTTTCCACAATGGTGGTGGATACCAGTACATCAAATTCATTGTTCATGAAAGCCAACATCAGGGCCTCCAATTTTTTCCCTTCCATTTGCCCATGTCCTATACCGATCTTGGCATCGGGAACCAAGCGTTGGATCATTCCGGCCACTTCCTTAATATTCTCCAGCCTATTATGGATAAAGAAAACCTGGCCCCCCCGCTGTATTTCATAGGAGATGGCATCCCTAATGGTCTCTTCGCTAAAACGGATCACACTGCTTTCAATGGGATAGCGGTTAGGGGGCGGGGTGGTGATCACGGAGAGGTCCCTTGCGGCCATAAGGCTGAACTGCAGGGTTCTGGGGATGGGGGTTGCCGTTAAGGTAAGCACATCCACATTTTCCTTGATGGTCTTCAGCTTGTCCTTTACCGCTACCCCAAATTTTTGTTCCTCGTCCACTATGAGGAGCCCAAGATCTTTAAACTGCACATTTTTGTTCACCAGTTGGTGGGTACCGATAATGATGTCCACCTTTCCCTGGCCCAAACGTTCCAAGGTGTCCTTTTTTTCCTTTGCGGTACGGAACCGGTTTAAATATTCCACCGTCACGGGCATGTCCTTCAATCGTTCGGTAAAGGTCCTGTGGTGCTGAAATGCGAGTATGGTGGTTGGCACCAAAACGGCCACCTGCTTCCCGTTGTCCACCGCCTTAAAGGCCGCCCTGATGGCCACTTCGGTCTTTCCAAAGCCCACATCCCCGCAAACGAGCCTGTCCATGGGCCGCTCGCTTTCCATATCCTTTTTGATATCTTCCGTGGATTTGCTCTGGTCCGGGGTATCCTCATAAATAAAGGAAGCCTCCAGTTCATGCTGTAGGTAACTGTCGGGGGCATATTGAAATCCTTTTTCAAGACGGCGTTTTGCATACACCTTTATAAGGTTGAAAGCGATCAGTTTTACGCGCGATTTGGCCTTTTCCTTTATTTTTTTCCAAGCACCGGAACCCAGTTTGTAAATTTTGGGCTCTTTACCATCTTTTCCATTGAACTTGGAAATCTTGTGCAGGGAGTGGATGCTTACATAAAGAACGTCCCTTTCGCCGTACACCAATTTGATGGCCTCCTGTTTTTTGCCCTCCACATCTATTTTCTGCAGCCCGCCGAACCGTCCGATCCCATGGTCTATATGGGTCACATAATCCCCGATTTCAAGTTTGTTCAGGTCCTTTAGGGTAATTGCCTGTTTTTTGGCATACCCGTTTTTCAGATGGAACTTTAAATAGCGTTCAAAGATCTGATGGTCCGTGTAGATTGCCAGTTTAAGCCCGTCATCGATAAATCCTTGGTAGAGCGGGAAGACCACCGTTCGGTAATGTACCTCTTTGCCCACCTCATCAAAAATATCATGGAACCGTTTGGCCTGTTGTTCCGTGGCACAAAAGATATAGTTACTGTATCCGTTGGCATGGTTGAGGTTGAGGTTTTCGATCAGCAGATCGAACTTCTTGTTGAAGGAAGGCTGTGGCCTGGTCTGGAACGGTACCAACTCCGGTTCTCCCAAATGTTTGACAGGCCCACTTCCCGTTTCGATAAGTGAAAAATGGCCCAGCTGTTGCCTTAAATCGGAAGAGCCTACGAATAGCTCCGACGGCTCGGCATGTGCTATTCCTCCGGAGAGGGTAGTAAAGGTCTCCTCGGCCTTTGCGAACAACGAATCCAACCGGTCTAGCAACAGGTCAAGGTTTTTTGTGAGCACGACCGTTTGGGGAGAAATATATTTTAGGAAACTTTCCCTGCTTTCATTCAGAAGTTTGTTCTCCACATTGGGAATGATGGCAATTTTTTTGACTTTTTCGGTGGACAGCTGGGTCTCCACATCAAAACTTCGGATACTTTCCACCTCGTCCCCAAAAAATTCGATTCTGTAGGGTTGGTCATGGGAAAAGGAAAAAACGTCCACTATACCCCCGCGTACCGAGAACTCGCCGGGTTCGGTCACAAAATCCACCCTTTTGAACTTGTATTCGAACAATACCTCGTTCAGGAAGTCCAAGGAAAGGGTATCCCCCAATCTGATCTTTAGGGTGTTTTTATCCAGTTCCTTCCGGGTGACCACCTTTTCAAAGAGTGCATCGGGATAGGTTACGATGAGCGAGGGTTTTTTTCTGGAATTGATCCTGTTGAGTACTTCGGCCCGTAGGAGTACATTGGCATTGTCGGTTTCCTCGATCTGGTAGGGCCTTCTATAACTTCCGGGATAGAACAGTACATCCGCTTCACCGACCAATTGTTCCAGATCGTTCAAGTGATAGGCGGCTTCCTCCTTGTCGTCCAAAACCAGTAGGAACGGTAGGCCGGAAGTATTAAAAAGCTCCTTTACCACAAATGAGAGCGCCGAACCGCTCAGGCCCTTTAGACGTACATGTACCTGGGTATCGGCAATGGCCTTTCCCAGTTTCTGCACTTGCAGGGACTGCTCATAGGTCTTAGGGATGGATTTTGACATCATCGCGGCAAAGATAAGAATCTATGCTGATATTTTGGATCGGTATTTTTTTGTAAAATCCCGTTAAAAGGGCTTTGTGCCAGATGCTTTGTATTGAAGTGGACCGGTTTCTTCCTTGAATACGCTGTAGGCTTTCCAGGGGGTTGAAGTAAATATCCCTATAAAAGCACTTAATATTATCGATTACATCCTTCATACGGATTTTTAAAGAATAACTTTGATTCCAAAATGACTTCAAGATGGATCTACAATTAAAGGATAAAAGGATATTTATTTCAGGCTCTACCAAAGGTATTGGATTTGCTTCCGCTCTGACGTTGGCCAAGGAAGGGGCGGAGGTCATCATCAACGGCCGGAGCAGTGAATCGGTAGAGAAAGCGCTTCAAAAACTTCGAAAACAGGTGCCGGAGGCCAATGTAAGTGGTGTAGCATGCGATTTTCTGATAGTTGACCAGATTACCGAACTCATAGAGCGCGTAGGTAAGGTAGATGTACTTGTAAATAATGTGGGCATCTTCGGACCAAAGGATTTTTTGGAAATCCCGGATGCCGATTGGGAGGATTTTTATACCGTCAATGTAATGAGCGGGGTTCGTCTGTCAAGGGCTTTTATGCCCCATATGTTGGCCCAGGATTGGGGCCGTATCATTTTTATATCAAGCGAGAGCGGAATCAATATTCCTGTTGAAATGATCCATTACGGGATGACAAAAACGGCCCAATTGGCCATTTCCCGTGGATTGGCGGAAACCACCAAGGGTACAAAGGTCACTGTGAACTCCATTTTGCCCGGTCCCACATTTTCGGAGGGGGTAAAGGAATTTGCGGGTATTGGTTACGATGCCTCCCGAGAGGAGGTGGAAAAGGAATTTTTTGCTTCCGAGCGCCCTACTTCCCTGCTGCAGCGTTTTGCCGAGCCCCAAGAAGTGGCCAATTTGGTCGCCTATGTGGCAAGTCCGCTTTCCTCGGCTACCAATGGGGCCGCCTTAAAAGTGGATGGGGGCGTGGTCAAATCGGCATTTTAGGTATGGGTTACCGATCTGTAGTGGAATTTATTATGCTCCCTTGCGCCGAAATGTTATTTTAGTATTCCAACAGATGCCGTGCGGGCGTGCTGCCATTTGTCGAAGGAAAGAAAATTGTGGGATATGAAAAATAAAGAGTTCGATGTTTTTGTAATAGGAAGTGGAGCTGCAGGCCAATCCGTTGCGTTGCAATGTGCCAAAGCGGGCCTTTCCGTGGCCATCACCGATAAACGCGAATACGGAGGTACCTGCGCCAATAGGGGATGTGATCCCAAAAAAGTTTTGTTGGGGGCCACCGAGGTTATGGAGATGGCGACAAGATTAAAGGGGAAGGGGGTAAAGGATATACCCAGGCTGGATTGGAAAGCCCTCCAAAAATTCAAAAAAGATTTTACCAAAAACGTGCCCAAAGGGACCGAGAAAAAGCTTGATGAATTGGGAATTACGCGTTATCACGGGGTTCCAAAATTCTTGGATAACGATACCTTGGAAGTGGCATCGGTGCGAATAAAGGCCGAAAAGATCGTTATTGCAACGGGTTATAGGACCAGGGATCTGGAGATTGAAGGTGGCCATCTGTTAAATGATAGCGAGGATTTCCTAAATCTTAAAAAAATGCCCAGATCCGTTATTTTTATCGGGGCAGGTTATATTGGGATGGAATTTGCCCATATGGCCGCTAGGGCCGGAAGCAAGGTAACCGTGATAGACCATGGCGATCGGCCCCTATCCGCTTTTGACGGCGACATGGTGGACCATCTCTTAAAGGTCTCCAAAGAACTGGGAATCCGCTTCATTGCCAATGGAAATGTTCGTACCGCAGTGGCCAAGGGAAAAGCTGTTAAGATCACATATGATCAAAATGGGAAGGAGACGTCCCTTAAGGCCCTAAAGGTTTTCAATACGTCGGGCAGGGTCCCATCCATTGAGGGGCTTTCCCTAGAGACGGCCAATATCGATTTTGGCAAAAGGGGGATTACGGTAAACGACTATTTACAGAGCAAGGGCAATGATCGTGTATATGCCTGTGGTGATGTATCCAATACGGGACTTCCCCTGACACCGCTAACGGGAAAACAGGCCTCGGTAGTGGCCCAGAACATCATAAACGGTAACAAAACAACGGCGCAATTTGGACCGGTTCCCTCGGTAGTTTTTACACTGCCCAATCTCGCTTCTGTGGGACTGTCGGAAGCGGAAGCAAGAAAGAGGTTCAAGAACGTTCTTATAAAAAGTGGTTCGGCCACGGATTGGTTCAGTGCCAAACGGATCAATGCCCCGGCCTATGCTTATAAGACGTTGGTGAACGAACGGAACGGAAAAATCCTTGGGGCGCACTTGTTGGGGCCGGAAGCGGCCGAAACCATCAACCTTTTTGCCATGGCCATTGGTTTGGACCTGACAGCGGAAGAGTTTAAGAATATGGTGTTTACCTATCCCACTTGGGCAAACGATATCCAATATATGTTCTAGTACCAAACAGCTAGATCGAACTGGTTATTTTTTTAGCCGTTGCCATAATTTCACCGCAGGATTGGTAGCACGGTTTCGGTAGGCGTGCACGGATATGATGACCAAGAGCAACAGGGCGCCTATTAGTGCGATAGTGGCAATTTCTGGGAATGTTTCGCTATGTCGTACATAAATGGCCACCAAAGCCCATATTCCGACAGCGGCAAATTCGCGCATATTTCTTTTTAGGACCATCATAAAATTAATGGCAGTGGCCGCCACTATCATGACAATGGTCCATTGCACCGCATCCATAAAGGCACCGTCCCACTTCAATTTCACCAAGAATACGGCAATATTGGCAATGGTCGCGACGGTGATCCAACCGCTGTAGAGGCAAATGGGCCACCAGATAAATGCCAAAATATCGATTGGTGCATCCCAGCGCTCCATATTGGTGTTGATCACAATTTTCAGAAGGGAAAAAAGGATGCCGACCATAATGACGACCGATAGCCCTATCGCTCCATATACAAATGCCAGTACCCACCCACAATTTAATATATTGGCCAATACGAACCACCATCCCAGCTGTTCCAGAACGAGCGTATCACTTTTGCTGAAAAATGCACGGTAGATCCCAAATATTCCAAAAGCAAACAAGGATAAAAAAATTATTCCCCAAATGGCAAAGGCATATCCCGCAGGGGTAAAAAGGTTGTCATAGGTACTGCTAACCTCCCCTATGTTGGTATTGTTGAAACGGTTTACCTGTGAACTGTAGTTGACCAAGATGACCAACAATACCGAAACCATGTTTGAGAGGGCCATTTTTTTTACCATATATCCATCTTTTGACTAAAAATACACTTTTCTGGCCATAGAAACGGACTCTTTCGGTCAATGGGATGCACTATAAAAAAAGGGCCCACAATTGTCCTAACAATCTATTTTAATGACCTTTTCAGGGGTCAGTACAAAAACTTCGTCCCCTTCCTTGGGCTTAATCGCATGGGTGCCGGTAAATTCCCCAAAAGCGGGAAGGATCATTTGATGGGGGCGCTTAAAAAAACAGGGCAGTTTAAGATACTGTCTTCCGCTGCCTTTTAACTTTACGGCCGGATGTACATGTCCGGCCATATTAAAATGCCCCTGTCTTTCCTCGGGATGGTGGGTCAGGAGGAAAGGAAAGAGCAATAGTTCATCCATTACTTCCATTCCCAGATCTAGATAATGGTTTTGGGAAATTATATCATGGTTCCCCATCACCAGGAGCAATTGTGTAGGGGCGACAAGCGCCCATTTTCTAAAAAGGGACCACTCCCCGTTCTTGTTGGAGTGGAAGAGGTCGCCCAAAAAGCAAGTGGTTTTGGGGGAAAATTGCTCCAAAAGCGCATTCAGGGCGCTAAAATTTTTTTGGATCGCCATTTGTGGCACGGCGGCACCGTGTTTTCTAAAGTGCGAGATCTTTCCCAGATGCGCATCGCTTATCAATAACATGGAACGTTCTTCCCAGAACAGGGCGCCGGTAGTATGTAATATAAAATGTTGGTCCGTGATCTGTAAGCGCAATGTCATCCGTTGAAAGTTATGGCAAAATTAAGGGTATTCCTTAAAATGTACCCTAATTTTTTGCCCTTTTGGGCAGCTTTCAGGGAATCCCACAAATTGGTACGAGCCTAATCGAAATCCGATTCCGTATATGGATGTCCATATGGTTATTTTTTCATCAGCTTCGCCGTCATCCGTTTTATACGATCAGCCAGTTTTTCACTGGAAAGCTTTTCCCTAAGTCGGTCGGTAATAATGGGAAAGGAAAACGGGGTAGGTTTTTTACATGCTTTCCATACCGTTTCCTGTATACCTATCCTTTCCAGGGCAAGTCGAAGCCTTCCCTCCTCAAGCTGGTGCTCGAATGTTTCCGTATAGGCTTGTTGAAAAAGGAGATTGCCGGGCTCGTAGTCCCTGAACACATCGAACAACAGTTGGGAACTGCTCTGCAGGTGTCTCATTTTCACCCCTTTTTCTGGATACCCCGTAAAGACCATGCCACTGATCACTGCGATATCCCTAAATTTCCGCCTCGCCATTTCGGTGGAATTCAAACTTTTCTGAAGGTCTTCCAAAAGAAAGGCTGTAATGAAAAGATTATTGTCCAACACCTGTTGCATATTTATTTCCCGATCACATAGGAGCTCAAATCCGTAATCGTTAAAGGCGATGGAAAAACTTATTGGGAACAATAGGCTGATTCGATAGGCCAGGAGGCTTCCCATGGCCTCATGTACAAACCTCCCCTCAAAAGGATAAAAGATATGATGGTAGCCTTCTCTTGTGTGAAAGGTTTCTATCAAAAACTGGTCCGGTCCCGGCACAATGCTTTCCAAACGTTGACGTTCGAAAATGGTCGCCAAGGCCTTCATTTCAAGGGATTTTTTCTTCTCTGGGAGGTTTGCCGTATACAGTTCGTTGCGCAGCAGTTCCGACATTTGGGCCGAAAATCCCATTCTTCCGCCCATCCAACTTGGTACCTTATTGTTTTTTTTGGAAGAATGGCGGACAAGTACCTGCATTTCCTTTATCCTGATAAATTCCAGATTGCGGCCCGCAAAGGTAAAGACATCCCCAGGGCTGAGTTTGGAGATGAAGAATTCCTCTATGGAGCCGATATACCCACCTTTCTGATAGCGGACCAACAAATTGGCATCGCCCACAATGGTGCCAATCTGAAAGCGGTGTCGCATGGCCACGCCACGGTTGTTGACCAAGAACCTGCCATCCTTCGTTACTTCCACCTTTTTATATTCGTCATAGGATTGTAGGCTTTGGCTTCCCAAAACCAGAAAATTTAGGATCCATTGCCATTGGTCACGGGAAATGGCCTGAAAGCAGAAGGTAGACCTTACCTCGGCGAAGATTTCATCGGGATGGAACCCATTGGAAACGGCAAGGGTAGTGAGGTATTGTACCAGCACGTCAAAACTGTTGAGATAGGGGATCCTGTCCTCCACCAACTGATGCCGCACTGCCCTCTGTAATGCCGAGGCCTCTATAAGTTCCATGGCATGGGTCGGCAGAAAATAGATTAGGCTTTCCTTTCCCGGCCTGTGCCCACTGCGACCGGCCCTTTGTAAAAATCGGGCCACTCCCTTTGGTCCCCCGATCTGGATTACTGTCTCTACAGGTGCAAAGTCCACCCCCAGATCCAGACTGGAGGTGCAGACCACCGCTTTTAGGTTTCCCTCCCGGATCGCCTGTTCCACCCATAGACGTGTTTCCTTGTTGATACTGCCATGGTGCATGGCAAGGTCACCTGCCAGTTCGGGATGCGCGTCCAAGATTTTCTGATACCATATTTCACATTGGCTCCGGGTATTGGTAAAAAGTAGGGTGGTCTTGCTATTGTTTATGATCGGGATGGCCCGATCCAGCAGGTGAAGTCCCAAATGTCCGCGCCAAGGGAACGTTTCCATCGTATCGGGTATAATGCTCCGAACGGTAATTTTTTTTGGTAACAACGCTTTGATCAGTACGGAGTTTTCCGTGACTTCCATATCCGTTCCCAGCAGTACTTGCTTGGCCTGTTCCAGGTTTCCAATGGTTGCGGAGATGCCCCATATGCGCATTTTTTTGCTGATGTTCCTTAACCTGGAAATGGCCAGTTCCATTTGTACGCCTCTTTTTGTGCCCAGGAGTTCGTGCCATTCGTCCACTATAATGGCGCTACAGTCTTTGAACATGGCATCGTATCCTTTTGAGGCCAATAACAATTGCAGACTTTCAGGTGTGGTTATCAGCAGATCGGGCATGGTCTTTTTTTGTCTTGCCCGTTCCGCTGAACCTGTGTCGCCGCTACGGATCCCTACCGTAAGTGGGGTGCCCAAATCTTGGGATACTCGTTCCGCCGATTGGAAAATTTCCTGTGATAGCGCCCTGAGGGGAGTGATCCATATGGCTTTGAGCCCCCTTTTATGTTTGGTCCGGTAATCCGGATTTTCTTTGATGTAGTCCAAGACTATTGGAAACCAAAGGGCATATGTCTTGCCACTCCCCGTAGGGGCGTTCAATAGGCCGTGTTTGCCCTTTAGAAATGCCTTCCATGTTTCTTTTTGAAATGCAAACGGGGTCCAGCCCTGTTCCCTGAACCAGCCTTCTGCCAGTCCGTACAGTTCCTTTTGCGTCATGGTCGGATGACTTTTGCCGGAGCGGGAACAAGGTTTCTCAAATCGTCCAGACTGTTGGCCTCCGCAATTTTTTTATCATGTCGCCACCTCAAGATCCTGGGAAATCGGGTAGCGATACCGCTCTTATGTCTACTGGAAGGCGCAATGCCCTCGAAGGCTATTTCAAATACGTGATGGGGCACCACACTTCTTACAGGACCAAATCGTTCCAAAGTGTTCTTTTTTATCCAGGCGTCCACTTTTTTGAATTCCGCATCCGTAAGTCCGGAATAGGCCTTTGCAAAAGTTACCAATTCCCTTTCCCCCTCCTTATTGGTGTCCCAAAGGGCAAAGGTATAATCGGTAAAGAGATTGCTCCGCCTTCCGTGGCCCCTCATGGCATAGGTGAGTACCGCATCTATGGTCAAGGGCGCCACTTTCCATTTCCACCAATCGCCTTTTTTCCTTCCTACCAGATAAGGGGAATCCTTTCTCTTTAGCATCAGTCCTTCACTTCGAACCTCCCTTGATCGCTCCCTTTCCAGCGCCATTTCTTCCCAGTTGGTAAACTGAAAGACAGGGGAAAGCCGAAGGGGAATTTGATCTATATCGATAAGGGGCTTTACCAAGGATTCCAATAGCTCCCGTCGTTGATTTAATGGGGCGGACCTCAGATCTTTCCCTTCCCATTCCAAAATATCGTAGGCCATAAGAATCACCGGACTTTTTTTCAGAAGTGAACTGGAGATGGATTTACGCCCGATCCGGGTCTGCAGTTCATTGAAGTTTCCGATTTTACCATTTGGAAAGGTCAGGATTTCCCCGTCCAGTACGGTTCCATTCGGGATGGCTCCGATAAAGGCCCTAAATTCTGGGTATTTGTCCGTGACCAATTCTTCCCCGCGACTCCATACAAAGATCTTATCGTTCCGAAGGATTACCTGTGCACGGATGCCATCCCATTTGTGTTCTGCATACCATGGTGCGACCGCCCCCAGATCTTCCACATTTCCCTCTAGTGCATATGCCAGATAGAAAGGATAAGGCCTGGAGAGTTGGTCGTTAGCGCTTTCTTCCAGAACAAGTTCCTGGAATCCAATTTTGTTCGGGTCCCAGTTGCCCATAAGTTTGTATGCCAGGATATCCTCTTCCAATCCAGTTGCTTGGGACAGGGCCCTTGTCATTAATTTTTGACTGATGCCGATTCGGAAACTGCCCGTGATCAATTTTGTAAAGACAAAACGTTCGTAATAATCCAAGATCTTCCAATTTTGGATGAGGTACTCCTTTTTTTCCGGTTCCGGCTTCGATTTAAGAGCGATCATTTCCTGAAGGAACCGTGTCAGGCTTTTATTGGTGGAGGACGGAAAGGAGGGGATTACCAATGCTATGGTTTCTGCAAGGTCCCCTACAATATGGTAACTCTCCTCAAAAAGCCAAAGTGGAATATTGGCCAGTTCGGATGCCCATTGCCTCAAAAGCGTGGTATTTACTGGCCGTGGCGGTCTTCGGTGGGAGAGGATGGCAATGGTCCACACCTTGTCGCTATCCGCCGCCGTTTTGAAATAACGGGCAAGGGCGGCCACCTTTATGGTGGTTTTATTGGTGTTGTCCAAGGTTCTGATAAGTTCCGCAAATTGTCTCATAGTGGCGTTGTGGGATTATTGGGCATTCTCTTCCATTTCCATGACGGAAGGATCCATTTCGGAAAGTTCTCCCTCGTATTGGGTAGTCTCGGTCCTGGCATCGTATCCCAGTTCTTTTAAATAGCGGGAAAAAATATCGGTGTAACCATGGGTGCAAATAATTTTTTCGGCCCCTGTAGCGGCAATACTTTCCAAAAGGCCCTGAAAATCGCAGTGATCGCTCAATACAAAACCTTTGTCCACTGCCCTTCGCCTTCTTGCCCCGCGGAAGGCCATCCACCCACTTGCGGTACCGGTCTCATAGGGAACCATTTTACGTATCCAAATACTGCCATGTGCACTGGGAGGCGCCAGCACAATGTTGCCCAAAAGATCCGTTTTTTTTGTTTCCCTGGTTATTCTAACGGTGGCCGGGAAGTCGGTCATTTCCCTGAGAACGGTGGTCATGTTCTCTATAGCGCCATGCGTAAAAATGGTACCAATGGAGGGGTCTAGGTATTTTAGGAGCCTTTGGGCCTTGCCCAAACTATAGCCAAACAGTACGGAGGTCTTGCCGTTGTCCCTGTTTGCCGACCACCATTGGTTAATGTCGTTCATGACCTGTTGTTGGGGCTCCCATTTAAATGCGGGCAGACCAAAGGTACATTCCGTAATGAAGGTGTTGCACTTGATCGGTTCAAAGGGGGCTGAGATGCCATCATCCGTATTTTTATAATCCCCACTGAAAACCCAGACCTCTCCCTTGTGCTCCACACGTACTTGGGAGGATCCAATAATATGGCCGGCCGGATGCAGACTGAATTTTACATTGTTGATCACAAATGTTTCCCCCCACTCTTTGGCCGTTACGTCTATGGGCCCCAACCGGTGTCTTATGATGGGAAGGTTATACCTATGGGTGATATATTTCTGATGGCCAGATCTACTGTGATCGGCATGTCCGTGGGTTATGATCGCCTTTGGAACGGCTTTCCAGGGATCTAGGTAAACATTGGCGGCACTGCAATAAATGCCTTCGGAGGTAAATTGTAATAGGGGTATTTCCATAGCCTTGTGAAGGTACAAATTTCTTTCGGTTCGGGTAAGGGGCACGGGCCCCATGGCTCCCTAACCTCCCAAAATAATTGTTGCTTTTTAAAACAATGACTTTTAAAAAAATTATATTTGCCCCAAAAAAGAAAGTTATGTCTTTTGTAGATTTATACGGCAATAGTGAACATAGAAAAAATGTGGCCCATTTTGCCGCTATAACTTCCCTTGCCTCTGTTGATGGGGCCCTGAACGCAGAGGAAACGGAGCTGCTGAACCGATTTGCACAGAAGTTGGACATTACCGAGGAAGAATATAAGCAGGTAATGGAAACCCCCAATAGATACCCGATCGATCCCCCTATCAATTCAGAGAAACGCTTGGAGCGACTTTACGATCTTTTTAGGATCGTTTTTGTGGACCATATGATCGATGAGGACGAGCTGGGATTGATCAAGAAATATGCCTTGGGACTCGGTTTTACCAACGAGGCCGCCATGAAGATAATAACAAGGTCCATTACAATATTTAGTGGAAGATTGGATTTTGAGGATTATCAGTATTTGGTAGGTCTAAAGAAATAGATGAACGGCCCATTAAAACTACTGTTGGGCCATAAATTCTTCGGCTTTTTCCACCATTTTGGCACTTCCACAGAAAAATGGTACCCTTTCGTGCAGTTCCTTTGGTACAATGTCTAGAATTGGACGGTATCCGTCGCTGGCTCGCCCGTTGGCCTGCTCCGCTATAAAGGCCATTGGATTACATTCGTACAATAATCGGAGCTTACCGTTAAGGGCAAGACTGCTTTTGGGATACATGTATATGCCCCCTTTTATCATGTTCCGGTGGAAGTCGGATACAAGGGAACCAATATATCGGGAGGTATAGGGCCGATCCCCATCCTCTTCCTGACAATATTTTATATAATCCTTTACGCCCTTCGGAAATTGGGCATAGTTGCCCTCGTTTATGGAATAGATGGTGCCCGTTTCCGGAAATTGCATATTGGGATGGGAAAGGTAAAAGGTGCCTATGGCGGGGTTCAGGGTAAACCCGTTCACCCCGTTGCCGGTGGTATACACGATCATGGTAGAGGTGCCATAAACAATGTAACCCGCTGCCACCTGATTTCTTCCCGGTTGAAGAAAATCTTCCAATGCCACCGGGGTCCCAACGGGGGTTATCCGTCGGTAGATGGAAAATATGGTGCCCACCGAGACGTTGACGTCAATATTACTGGATCCGTCCAAGGGATCTATCAGCACCACATATTTGTTCCTATGTTGGTTATCATTGCTATTGATGCTTATAAAATCATCTTCCTCTTCCGAGGCGATACCACATACAATTTCCCGGTTCTTTAGGGTATGGATGAATTTTTCATTGGCCATCACATCCAGCTTCTGCTGATTTTCCCCTTGGATATTGGTTTCACCGGACGCACCCAAAATATCTACCAGACCCGCTTTGTTCACTTCGTGGTTCACCACCTTTGCCGCAAGGCGAATCGCATTTATAAGTTTGGAAAGCTCTCCCGAAGAATATTGGAAAGCGGCTTGGTTCTCGATTATAAATTCCCCTAGGGTACGGCTCTTATTATCCATTTGAGCAGGATGTGTTATTTTGGGTACAAATATCGAATATTTTGTGAAACTACAACGATTTCGTTATTTTTAAGTTTTTTAAATTTATAACTTTGTGTTTTATTTGTAACAAAAAATTATGGAATTCAATATTAGGGAATCCCGGAGCGGGGATATGCCACAAGTGTGGCGTTTGATCCACGAACTGGCCGTATTTGAAAAAGAGGGGAACGCCGTTGAGGTAACAGTGGACGATCTGGTACGGGATGGATTCGGGGCCCATAAACTGTTCCATTGTTTTGTGGCCGAAGTCGGGGACGTTATCGAAGGAATGGCATTGGTATATCCCCGCTATAGCACATGGAAAGGTCCTATTATACATTTGGAGGACCTGATCGTTACCGAGCGGATGCGTGGCAGTGGATTGGGGTCCGCCCTGTTGTCATCCGTTATAAAATACGCACATCAATTGGGAGCCAAGCGCATCAATTGGGAAGTGCTGGACTGGAACGAGACAGCAATCAAATTTTATGAGGCCAAAGGGGCCAAAGTGTTGCGGGACTGGGATGTGGTACATATGGACGAACAAGCGATACACGATTTTATTAAAACATTATAATTATCCCCATGGGATCACTTTAACATACAGGGCATATATGAGAATATTTAAGTTTGGAGGTGCTTCCGTAAAGGATGCGGAAGGAGTGAAGAACGTAGTGAACGTACTTCGGGAAGTGGGGCACGAAAACACGCTGTTGGTGGTATCGGCCATGGGCAAGACCACCAATGCCATGGAAGGGGTGGTGAATGCCTATTTTAAGGATAAGGACAGTGTTTCCCATGTGATCGGCGAAGTGGTAGAGTACCATAACGATATTTTAGGGGACCTTTTTCCTGTGGGCGACCATCCCATTTTAAAACGGGTGAAGTCGCTCTTTGATGAGGTACAAGGGTTTCTGGCATGGAACAAATCGCCCAAATATAGTTTTGTTTATGACCAAGTGGTCGGCTATGGGGAGCTGGTATCCACGGCCATCCTAAGTGCATACCTGAACGAGGTGGGCATTGCCAACAATTGGCTGGACGTACGCAATTTTATAAAAACGGACGATAATTTCCGTGATGCCACGGTCAATTGGGAAAAGACCCAACAAAGGGTGTCCCAAGGGGTGGACAAGGGCAAATTGAACATTACCCAAGGTTTTTTGGGCAGTGATGACAACAATTTTACCACCACCCTGGGCAGGGAAGGTTCCGATTATACCGCTGCCATCTTGGCCTATTGCCTTAACGCTGCCGAAGTGACCATTTGGAAGGATGTGCCCGGGGTGCTCAATGCCGACCCACGCTATTTTGAAAATGCACAACTGTTGAACAACATTTCCTATAGGGAGGCCATTGAACTTGCATTTTACGGTGCATCCGTCATCCACCCAAAGACCCTTCAGCCCTTACAGCGAAAGGAGATACCCCTTAGGGTAAAATCGTTTGTACACCCCCATAATGAAGGCACCACAGTAGGAAAAGGTGTGGGCATAGAACCAAAGGTGCCTTGTTTTATCGTAAAAAAGGACCAAGTTCTGATGAAGCTTTCCTCCTTGGATTTTTCCTTTATAGTGGAGGACAGCATCAGCGAGCTCTTTAAACTGTTCCATGAACATCGGATGAAAGTAGATCTTATACAGAATTCGGCCATTAGTTTCTCGGTCTGTGTGGACAATAAATTTGGACGTTTACAGGAACTGCTGGACCAGTTAAAAAGCAGGTTTAAAGTGGTCTATCATGAAGGTGTGTCCCTTTATACCATTCGACACTTCGATACCGAATCCATAACATCCCTACAAAAGGGGAAGGAAATCTTATTGGAACAACGGGGCAAGGAAACGGTTCAATTGGTGGTAAAATAGGCCCGATCGTTGCGAACGGAATATTTAAATATCCGTGGATGCGGGTATTTTCCTATATTTACAGTTCCAAATTTTTAATTTAATGGGTTTAGTTACCGCCAAAGAAGTAGCAAAAGCGATTCACCTTGATAAGTATGGGTTTTTGGGAACCTTTGTGGGATGGGCCTTGATGAAGATTACCAAGATCTCCAGTATCAACAGGTTTTTTGACGATCACCAACATCTGGAGGGCTACGCATTTTGCGAAGCGGTACTGAAACATTACGAGATCAAATTTGAAATTCCGGAAGAGGATTTTAAACGACTGCCAAAAGAAGGTGCCTATATTACCATTTCCAACCATCCATTGGGAGGGATCGATGGGGTCCTGTTATTAAAATTAATGCTGTCCCAACGGAACGATTTTAAGATCATAGCCAATTTTCTGCTTCAAAGGGTAAAGCCCATTGCCCCTTATATAATGCCTGTAAACCCATTTGAGACCCACAGGGATACCAAAAGCAGCATTTCCGGATTTAAAAGTGCCATGAGGCACCTACAGGACGGCCACCCTTTGGGCATTTTTCCCGCAGGGGAAGTTTCCACGTATAGGGACGGAAAACTGATCGTGGACCGTCCATGGGAGGATTCGGCCATAAAATTGATCAGACGGGCCGAGGTGCCCGTCGTCCCCATATATTTCCATGCCAAGAACAGTCGGCTTTTCTACCGACTCTCCAAGATAAACGATGTTTTTAGGACGGCCAAATTGCCCTCGGAGGTGACCACCCAAAAGAATAGGACCATAAAAGTACGTATCGGACAACCGATCCCTGTAAGCATCCAAAAAGAACAAGAATCCTTGGAGGAATTCGCCGAACTGTTGCGGAGAAAGACCTATATTCTTTCCAATGCCTATGAAAGGGAACGGTTGTTGGATATGGTGCCCAACACGCTCAAAATTCCAAAATCGCCCAAAAAAATAGCGACCGCAATCCCTAAGGCTGTCATTCAGGAGGAGATAGCCCGATTGCGCGAAAAGGATTGCCGATTGCTACAGAGCAAGAACTACGAAGTTTTTCTGGCAACTTCCAAGGATATGCCCTTTATCTTACAGGAAATAGGGAGACAGCGAGAAATGACCTTTAGGGCGATAGGGGAGGGGACCAATAAATCGATCGATCTGGACCAGTTTGATGTATACTATCACCATCTCTTTCTTTGGGATGGCGAAGAAAAGGCCATTGTTGGGGCGTATAGGATGGGTATGGGCTCCGAAATATTTAAGAAGTACGGTATCGATGGGTTCTACCTGCAAGATCTTTTCCGTTTGGAACCGGAACTTTACGGGATGATGCGGCAGTCCATAGAAATGGGAAGGGCCTATATCACAAAAGAATACCAACAACGGCCCATGCCGTTATTTTTGCTCTGGAAGGGGATCGTGCACACCACCTTGCGATATCCCGAGCACAAATATCTTATTGGGGGGGTGAGCATCAGCAACCAGTTTTCCAATTTCTCAAAATCGCTGATGATCGAATTTATGAAATCCAACTATTGGGATCCCTATGTGGCCCAATACATCCGGCCCAAAAAGGAATTTAAGGTAAAGCTGAAGGATGCGGACAAGGAATTCGTTTTTGACGAGACCCAGGCGGACCTTAATAAATTTGACAAGCTTATAGATGAGGTGGAACCGGGTAACTTACGGTTGCCCGTATTGATCAAGAAATATATCAAACAGAATGCCAAGGTAGTGGCCTTTAACGTAGATCCGCTCTTTAATAATTCGGTAGATGGCCTAATGTACATTAAAATAGAAGACCTTCCCGAAAGTACCGTCAAACCGGTAATGGAGGAATTTCAGGCCGAATTGGAACGAAAATTGGCGGAATCACAGGGGCAGGGGGAATAGATGGTGAACAAGGAGGTTATGGAATTTCCTCTATGATCCTTAAAGACCAATTATCGTGCTTCTTCGTTCAAATATCAGATTGTCCTTCCAACAGCCGTTCAATTTTCCAATGCGTTCCTTTACACCGACCATTCTGAAGCCCATTTTTTCATGCAGTTGTATACTGCCCACATTCTCAGGAAAAATGGAGGATTGCAGGGTCCAATATCCATGTATTTCACTACACAAGATCAGCCCTTGCATCAGAAATTTCCCCACTCCTTTGCCCCTATGTGCCTGTCCCACATAAAGGCTTACCTCTGCAACGCCCTTGTATACCCGCCTTTTGGAAACAAGGGAAAGGGCCGCCCAGGCAATGGGTACGTTTTGCAGTTCCACAATAAGGCGACATGCTCTTAGATGGCTTTTGTCCCATTCATAATAGCTTGGAACCTTTTGCTGGAAGGTAGCTGTTCCGGTGCCTATTCCTTCGGCATATATGCCGGCCACCCTTTCCCAATCAGATTTTTGCATGTTCCTAAGGGTCATTCCGTCAAATATTAATCGTAATATAACGATGTTAAAGGTCAGGAAAAATCGGCCCGAAAGCCGATTTTTTTCTTTGATTTAGAACCAGGGTTTCTTCCCTACTTGGTATGTATTGTAGAATTCAGCATCGGATTTGGTGAGGTAAATGATTCCCTCGATGATACCTACTGCCCAGGTAGCCATTACGATGAAGCTTCCAAATACAAGGCACATGGTCGCATAGCCCACAATGGTGGCCACCAAAAGGATAATGCCTTCTTTTTGGTATCCCAATATAAATTTATGCACCCCCAATTGCCCAAAAATAATGGCCAGAATGCCCACCAGTATTTTTTTGTTTTCACCACCGGCCCCTTTCAGGCCTTCCGTAAATTCGTTGGCTGTTTTTTTTGCTTCGTTCCCGAAGTCGGACGTACTGTCCTTGGCATCTTCAAATCCCTTATTTTCTTCAGACATGGTTGTTTATGTGTTGGTTAATACTGAAGTCTAAATGTAGTAATTATTTTTATTTTGGGGAAGGAGTTTTTTATGGAACGGACAGTGTAGCACCCCATTGGCCATAACAGTTGTATTGTTGGTGTTTTCCCAACTCTCCGTAGGGACTCTTGGCTATTGTGCCCCAAACTTTTCACGTATCTTCCTCACAATGGTCTCGGCCAATTTTTCCTTGCTTTCCACGGTCCATCCCGCTACATGTGGGGACAGCAGCACATTGGGCGCCTGTATAAGATATTGGAACGCCTCGGGCATTTCTTGGGAAAACAACTGTTCGAAGGACGATTTCTCATATTCAAGTACGTCTAGGGCCGCTCCCAATACCTTGCCCGATCTAAGGGCGGTTACAAGATCTTGGGTAACCACACTTTTGCCCCGGGAGGTGTTGAGGAACCAAATGGGCTTTTGAAAGGCGTTTATAAAATCCGTATTTATCATGCCCACGGTGGCCGGGGTCTGAGGGGTATGCAAACTAATAATGTCCGCCCGCTGTCTCAGTTCCATGATTCCCACCTGCCTCGCATTTTTGTCGCCCACGCCCCCTAAAATATCATAGCAGATGACCTCCACGCCCAAGCTTCCAAGTTTTTCGGCAAAGGCCTTTCCCATGTTGCCATATCCGATTATGCCAACTGTCCTGCCCTTTATTTCCCACCCCCGATTGCCTTCACGTTCCCAGATACCTTGACGGACTTCACGATCGGCCTTATTGAGCTTGTTAAAAAGGGAAAGCAGCATGCCCAGCGTGTGCTCGGCCACGGCATTGCTGTTGCCCTCGGGGGCCGCGGCCAGATAAATGCCCTTGTACTTGGCATATTCCGTATCTATGTTTTCCAGGCCCGCGCCAACGCGCCCTATAAAGCGGAGGTTACCGGCCTTTTCCAAAAATGCCCGGTCCAAGGTAAAACGACTTCTTATTATAATGCCCGTATACCCGTGTATTTTGGAGAGTACCTCCTCTCGGGAGGAAGTATAGTCGGTTTCATTGGTATATCCCAGCTCTGCTAGGCCTTGTATCAGAATTTCGTGGTTGCTGTCTAGATGGAGAACTTTCATGAATATCTTTAAATTTTCGGATAGTTGGTCTGCGTCATTTTGTGGGCTACGTTACCGGTGTGGGAGGTGGTGCATTTTTCAAAGAGCAATACGTGTACCTCCTCATCGTTCTGTGTCATAGGGTTGTGCTCCACCCCTTTGGGCACTACGATGATCTCTCCTGGGGAGATCGTTACGGTACGGTCCCTGAACTGCATATAAAGGGTTCCCTTTAGTACATGAAAAAGTTCGTCTTCATTTTCGTGTGCGTGCCATACGAAGGATCCCTTCAATTTTGCCAAGAGTACCTGCATGTCATCTACGACCGCTATCTGATGGGGATGCCATAATTTGGAAAATTCGGCATGTTTCTGTAATAGGTTTATGGGTTCCATACCTAATTTTTTGGTGCAAAGATAGTTTTTTTGCAAGAGTGTCGTGCCAAGAGCGGTATGGCCGTCACCAGTCTTTTTCGTGTTTTCTGCCGTTCCATAAAATTTAGATCTTTAAAAAAATGATCTAGGGATCGGAGCTACCTCCCGTAAAGCACAGAAACCTGTCCGACAAAGGCTGTAAGGTGCCTAAAAGTTCAGTATCATCTTTGCAATGGTAAAATAGATAAGGATTCCCACCACATCGTTACTGGTGGTGATAAAAGGACCTGTGGCAATGGCGGGGTCTATGCCCCTTTTGTTCAGGAATATAGGGATAAAGGTACCTATCAAAGCTGCATTGACGATTACCGTTACCAATGCTATGCCCACGGTGATGGATATCATATAGGAGGTATGGAAAGCAAAATGGCTGATCAACAAAAAGATAAAAGCCAGTGCAAAACCATTTACCAGCCCCAATAGAAGTTCCTTGCCCAAGCGGCCCCAAATCTCTCCCTTTACCGTATCGTTGGCAAGCCCCTGCACTACTATCGCAGAGGATTGGACGCCCACATTCCCGGCTGTGGCCTGCATGAGGGGGATAAAGGCCAATAAGATGGGAAAGGTTTCAAAGGCCCCTTGGAACACTGTTATAATGCTGGCGGCTCCAATGCCGCCCATCATCCCGATAAAGAGCCAAGGCAAACGTGCCTTGGTCAGTTCCCAGATACTATCGTCCGCTTCCACATCCTGGGAGATACCCGCCGCCATTTGGTAATCCTTTTCGGCCTCTTCCCGGATCACGTCCACGATATCATCAATGGTGATCCTGCCCACCAACCTGCCGATCTCATCTATGACGGGAATCGCCTCCAAATCGTATTTGGACATTATTTTGGCGACCTCTTCCGGTTTTTCATTTACGTTCACATAATCCACCTTGGGGATGTATACATCTTTGATATGCGTTTTGGTCGAGGTGGTGAGCAAGTCTTTTAATGAGAGTCGCCCCTTAAGTTTTCCCTCATCGTCCACCACATAGATCGAGTGGACCCGTGTCACATTTTCGGCCTGGGCGCGCATTTCCTTGACACAGGTGAGCACGTTCCAATTTTCGTTTACCTTAACAAGTTCCTTGGCCATGAGCCCCCCGGCGGAATTCTCATCATATCGTAAAAGGTCCACAATATCCTTGGCGTGTTCCCTATCCTCGATTTCGGATATGACCTCTTGCACCATTTCCTTTGGGAGCTCGGCGATGATATCTGCGGCATCGTCCGTATCCAGTTCGTCCAGTTCACTGGCTATTTCCTTGGCGGACAGGTTGCCCAATATGGCCTCCCGGACGTCCTCGTCCAGTTCGGTAAGGATATCGGAGGTTTTATCGCTGTCCAGTAATTTGATCAGGTAGGTGGCCTCTTCCTTATTGAGCTCATTGATGATCTCGGCAACATCGGCATAATGCACCTCTTCCAGCAAGGACAACAGTTCTTGGTCCCGCTGGTTTTCGATCAGCTGTTCAATTTCAGCTATAAGTTCATCGGTTAGCTTAAAGGGTATCATTTTCCATCTTCTTTGTGAGCGCTATAAAGTCGGCCACGGTCAACCGTTCCGGTCGTTTGTCAAAGATAGTGTCTTCTTTTAGATTATCGGACAGTGCAAAGGTTTTTAAACTGTTCCTAATGGTCTTTCTACGCTGGTTAAAAGCCGTCTTTACGACCTTAAAGAACAGCTTTTCGTCACAGGGCAATGTTCGGTCCGGTTTTCTGGTAAGCCTTAAGACGCCCGATTGCACTTTGGGAGGGGGATCAAAAACATGGGGTGGCACGGTAAACAGGTATTCCGCATGGTAAAAGGCCTGCACCAGCACGGAGAGGATACCGTAGGCTTTGCTACCGGCTCCCTCACATATACGTTGCGCTACCTCTTTCTGGAACATTCCCGAGAATTCCGGTATAAGGTTTCTGTACTCCAACATTTTGAACACAATTTGGGTGGAGATATTATAGGGAAAGTTTCCCGTGATGCCAAATTGCTCCGCGCCGAAAAGGCTTGGTAGGTCAAACTTAAGAAAATCGGACTCCAGCACCGTAAAACTTTTTTCCCGCTGCATGAGTTCGGGATGGTCCAAAGGGAAACTGTGGTTAAGGTAAATAATGGATTCGGAATCAAGGTCCATTACCACGAGGTCTATATCCTTTGTTAAAAGGTATTTGGTAAGTACCCCTGTGCCGGGCCCTATTTCCAAAACCTTATCGTACCCTTGGAAGGAAAGGGTGATCGCTATTTCTTGGGCAATGGATTCATCCTTTAAAAAATGCTGTCCCAAATATTTTTTTGCCCTTACGGGTCCATTTTCCTTAGGGGTGTTGGATTTACCCTTGAATCCGTACTGCTTGGCTTTTTTTTTGGGCATGTGAATGGAACGGTTTTTTGCTCATTGAAATTTCCCCTTTTCTAGGTGGAATGCATGGGACAACGATCGGATTTTGATACTTTCCCGATAATTCTTTTTGTCCATTTAAGCAGAATTGAATGTGCCAATGCGCTAACGGAACTAGTTGCTGTTTGCACCCCATTGCCGTAGGGCCTATGGATAGGCGCTAAAATAACGGAAATTTACGGTTCCCCGGTTTAAATCCCCAAGAAATTGAAGTGGACCTTAACCGAGTGGCCTGAACGAGATATTGGTGCCCTTGCGCTTGATTGGAGTGTATTATTGGAAAGCCATATTTTTTATGGTGTCAATGGGTTCTCCTAAATTATACAAACATGGGTTCGTCCGAATTGGGGGACTTTCTACATAGGATGTTCCAAAATTTCTGTGGAGGTTTGTTTGTCACACTTTTTATGGGTTCGTTGATTTCCTTTGCCTCGAGCAGCCCATACCTTCCATATTCCCTATGTACAGAAGTGCTATCATAAAAGTACAAGGTTGCCCCGTGTTTGGTCCTGAACCTGTCTTTGTCCACTTTGATTCCCTCACCATAAACGGGGCTATTTGTAGACAGGGCAACAAACACCATGTAGCCATTGGGTTTCAATTGGTGATAACAGTCTTTAATAAGTTTGGCACGTTCCCCACCATCCAACAAATGGATAAGGGCGTAACAAAAAATACCGTCGTACAATTTTTGGTCGAAAGGCATATCGCCCACATTGCCATGGTACACGTGTAAGTCTTCCCCATAGTTTTTTTGCGCCAATGCGATCGCGGTTTCCGAAATTTCAATTCCGGTAACTTTAAAACCATTATCCGTAAATATTTTGGCATTTCTGCCATACCCGAATCCCGGTATTAATATTTCCCTTACGCCATTTTTTAGAAACAATCCCATGGTAGAGGCCGCGACATCGGCCGGATCAAATCCCCACATGGTCTGTTTTTCCCTAAAATTTGATTCCCAAAACTCTGTCATGTATTTGTTTAACTGTAATTGTAAAGAAAACTGAAGTGCTTTTGCCATAGAATGGCATATCCAATTTTATAAAGGATTGTATGGGATTTCATTGTTTATGATCGGCGTCAGGTGACTAAAATTAATGAATAAATCATAAGCCCACGAAGAATTATGTCCAAAAATAGTTGGTATCACAGGCATGACCGGACCGGACCGGCAACAATGAAAATAAAGCAGTGTCGACCTGTATTTGCCGACACTGCCCTTTATGTCACATTTCCACTTCAAATTCAAAATAATATTGAAGGTCGATATTGTGCGTGGTATTCTTATAGATGACCACATAGTAATAGGTGCCGGATTCCCATTCCTTTTCAGCGATTATCGCATTGGGCGTGGGAAGGTGGTTGTCTTGCGTGGCGCCTATCATCAACTCCCGTCTTATCGGTGTCTCCTCGCTATCGGGGAAATAAAAATTCGAAAATGATGTAGTTGCCACTATAGCGATGTGTTGGTGTACATCACATACGATGACCTTGGAAAAATCGATATCTTCCACCGTTTCCGGGCGATGGCCCAAGCTTTTTTTGATCAATAGGATGTACATGATCCCATCGTCCTTTATATTGTTGATCTCAATGTAGGAATTGATTTTTTCACCATTGTGGAAGTACGGGTCATCGGGTATAAAATCTTCCCTTCCCATAATGTGAAAATAGCCGTTGTCCACTTTTTCCACCATAAGCATGTAGAGTTGCGGATCGACCGGCAGATCTGCGGGATCGATTAGCTCCACTTTGGCAATTTCTTCCAAATTAGTGCCATTTTCATCCAGTATGGTAATCTTAAAATCGTAAATGCCCTGTACTGCATCTTCGGGGATGTCAAAATGTTTGTGTACGTTGGTATTTTTCATGCCTTTGTACTCGTCCCATATGATTTCAAAAGACCATTCACGGGGATAGTCCCTATCGCTTTGCTGTAGTATTTGAACTTGGACGCTATGGACCAGATTACCTGCAGTTATGTCCATATCCAAATGAAAATCCCGGCCTATGGTTCCTATGCCGTTGTTGCCGAGTCCAATTTCCACATTTTCGATCATGGGGGTCGGCAGATCCATCCCCTTATCGTCATCGTTGTTACACGAGGTAAATAATAGCGTTAAAAAAAGTGTTGTGAGACGTAAAATATCGATTGTAAATTGTTTCATGGTTCGTTCTTATTCTATAATTTTAATATCCACAGAGGTTCTGGCCTGCCATCCCGTTTCATCCGTAACGGAATAGGAGCAATGGTAATCACCTATATCTATGTTTTCTGGAATGGTAATGGAAAGGGTGATCTCATAGGAAACAATCCCCTCTTCAATGGCATAATTCTCCATAAAGATCATGGGATCGACAGGCTGTTTAACTGGACTTAGTTCACATTTTTCCCCTTGATCGTCATGGGTGTGGTGATCAAAATTATGGTGTATGTCCAGACTGTAGGAAGCCAGTGCCATATTGTCGGTGGCCATGGCCCTAAATATATAGGTCCGCCCTTTTTTCAACTCTTCACAGGTTTGCGGAAACCCCTGCCCATAATCAAGACTTATTGCAGGCTTGTCCTCATCTTTCACGGTACCATCATCACTGGAACAGGAAAGGGTTGGCAATACACAGATCAAAAGAAGTATATATTTTGGAATCGATTTCATTGTAAAATAGTTTTAGTAGACCCGCAGCATATTTCGGCATATGTTGCGGGTCGATTATTGATCATTCTGCCGTAACTTCCAAATGGGTATCGTAGGCCTTGGTGTTTCCATTTTCGTCCGCTACCGTAAATACAATATGGTATTCACCTACCGGAGCAGTGGCGGGGACATCTATATGCTGGTGGAATTCCACTTCGGTCTGGTCATGGTAGCCTTCTTCAAAAATTTGCTCGTAGTGCCATTCCATTTCTCCGTCCCCTGGCTCGATGCCATGGGCATGTGCATCCACGGATATAGTATGGATTCCGTTTACGGCGAGAACGATGAACTCGGCATGGAAGTCCGTTCCCCTTACTACGGTAGGGTCTATGAAAATTTCACTTAGTTCTATCGGGTCCAAAATATCGATATGGCCCTCGATTTCGGTGCTGTTTCCCAGTTCATCGGTAACGGTCAGCGTTAAATGGTACTCCCCTCCCGGGATATCGGCAGGAACCTCAATATGTTCGTGAAATTCAGGGTTCATAGCGAGGTATTCACTATCGGTAAACACTTGTTCATAGTCCCATTCCACTTCCCCTTCGCCCAAGACAAGGTCATGTGCATGGATATCGAGGACTATACTACTAACGGTGGCCTCCGCACTGATCGCTGCGGCAAAGTGAATGTCAGATCCCTTATAGGCCACTTGTGCATCGGAATGGGTACTGCCCTCCCCGTACTCGAAATTGGTGATAGTGGGCGCATTTAGGACGGGACTGTCGTCATCGTTGCTACAGGAGTGTAGAAGACCTAGAAAGGTAACAATTGCCAAAAACTTAAAATTTACTTTCATACTGTTTGATTTAAATGATTATTGATTATTACTGATTAAAAGGGTATTGTAAGCGAAATTGAAATGTTCCTGCCGGGTTCTGGCACATCAATGAGCCGGTAAAAGCTCGTGTGGTCAAAATAGTGTGTATTGAACATATTGTTGAGTTTTACGCGCAGTGCCAAGGGGGCGTTTTTTTTAAGTATGTCCATCTCCGCCAAGAATGACATGTTCAATACCTGGTATCCTTCCGTTTTTTCCTCGGGCGGAACTATTTCATTTTGGGTAGCGGTCATCCTATATTCTGCGATCAATTGGGGTTTTTCCAAAAAGGGAAGATCGGGCAATTGGTAACGGGCAGAGAACAGCCCGGATAATGGAGGTGAAAAGGGCAGGGTAAAGTGTTTTTTTGCACCACTGGTCTGTCTGGAACGTACATACTCCCCGGAAGCATCCAATTGTAATTTTTTGAACAGGGTAACACTGGCACCGATTTCCCCTCCTATCCTAAATACCTTGCTCTGTGTGTATTCGTAGATCTGTAGGGTTTCAACGTAATCCGGGGTCGGGTTCAGGTAGATGAAATTGTCGAATATGTTTACAAAGGGGCTCAATCTCAAGCTGAAGTTGCCTGCGGTATGATCCAAATCGATATCCAGTTGATAGGACCGCTCCGCATCTAGCCCCATGTTGCCCTTTTCGTACCGGTACATATGGTAATTGACCCCGTCTGAGGCCAATTCGTTCGCCAAAGGCATCCTAAAACTCTTCCCCAGATTTATTTTATAGGTGGTGTTCTTATGAACGTAACTAAGTCCGATGGAGGCACTCATGCTACCGAAGTCCAACGTGCTGTCTTCCGCCCTCTGTAGATGCACATGGGAAGTGGTGCCATCTGGATTGTTTACTGTTGAAGGATACCAGTCGTAGTGGGCCTTGGTGTCAATAGTGCCATGGTCGTACCGTATTCCCGCCAATAAATGTAGATCGGCATTCAGCTTAAATTGGTCAAATGCGAAAATGCCGGCAATAAAGCGATCGTATTCCGGAATCAAAAAACCCCATCCCCCTATCCTGTTTTGTTGAAATTCAACATTGACCCCTGCCTTTATCGTATGGTCGTTCAGGATATAGGTGTCCCTTGCGTTAAGGGAGTACGTATTCTTGTTAAATTGCCGTTCCCTGCTATCCATGGGCCTGGGCATATAACCATGCGGAACGGGTTCTGAGTGCTCTTCCCGCTGATTGTTTTGATAGCCCAGTTCCATAAGGATGGTATGTCTTCCTATCCCAAAGGTGGTATTGTTCGTAATCTTAAAATGGTTTACTTTATGAAAGGGAAGGTCTATGTCCCTATTGGAACGATCGTAATCAATATCGGAAGTTCTTACTTCCAACCCGTGGGCGTTCGCAAAGAATCCATTTTTGGCGTACACGTTGCTCAGAAAGGTCTCCGATTTTAGTTCCCCATCAACAAAACCAATCCCCAGACTGGCATTGGCCTCCTTTCCTGCCGTATTTCTCAAATGGTTTTCATGTAGTTCAAAAATGTAATTTTCATAATTGATTTTGTCCGTAGGTACTTTGTAGTCGGCATAATTGCGCAGGGTGACCCGTGCGATCTGGTACCACTTATTTTTTCTTGCCCGGATTCCCGTGGAAATGCCAAGAAGGTCATTATTGCTCTCCCCCAATAGGTTTATTTCCCCATTAAAGCTATTCTGTAAAGGGACCGTGGAAGGTTGGATGTCCACTACCCCGGCAATGGCATCTGAACCGTATAGCAGCGAAGCCGGTCCTTTAATGACCTGTATGTGATCTATGCCGTATTGGTCTATTTCCAGACCATGGTCACTTCCCCATTGTTGGGCCTCGTGTTTGATACCGTGCTGTACGACTGCGACCCTGTTGAATCCCAAGCCCCTGATTACGGGTTTGGATTGCCCCGATCCAATGTTGATGGTGCTGACCCCAGGAATTTTCCGGAGGGTCTGCATGAGGCTGTTCTCCCTGTTTTGGTCCATAAATTCCTTGGTCACCTGATGGGAGACCATAGGCACTTCACGAGCTTTCCTATCACCTGATTTTCCAAGGACTTCCACAGCCTGCAGTTCTGTGATGGCCTCATTTAGGTACAGGGTAATGGGTTCCGTTTTGGGTCCGACTTCAACATGGAAGGTCATTGTCCCGTAACCTACATGGGAAATTCTGAGCTCATGGGATCCCTCGGAGACCTTCCCCATGGTAAATTGTCCCGTAGGGGAAGAAATGGCAAAAAGATTTTCACCAATTATATTGGCACCTTCAATGGGAAGGTGGGTATTCGCATTTAGCACCGAACCTTGTAAAAGGAAGGTTTCTTGGGCAACGGTAATGGAGCAAAAGCCTATATAGAGGCCAATGGCCAGTAATTTACTGATCATAAAAGGGAAAACTATAAGATTCGTATAACGGCCGTTGGAAAATCGACCGATTTAAATCCTATACATTGGAAAAAAACAGAAATCATACAACCAAGGGCAGATTATTTTTCCTGCCGATTGAAATGGTGCATGTGGATCTTCTGGGGGCACACAAATGTCAGGTGTATGCAAAAGGCGTGTCCATGACTACGGAAATGTGAAGCCAGAAGCGAAAGCATCCAAAATGTATAGGTAAAACTTATAGGAAGGATGGGGGAGGACGTGAAAAGAGTTGGTCCTTGGCGATGGCGCCGGAGTTGGTAAAATGATAGTCACGGGAAAGTTCCGTATGTGCCATCCCCACATACCTTTTAAGGCCCGTATCGGATAAATCCGATAAAATGGCAGGGGTCTGGTCATGGGCCAGGGCATGGTCGCAAAGGGCACAATTAACGATATGATCCTTGTCTTCTGTATGGGTAAGCACATGCAGTCCCGCCATTTTCACGCAAAGGAAAATGACAAGGAACAAATAGGTGATACTATTTTTTAAACGACCGTTTTTCATGCAGGGTAAACTTACCAAAAAAAGCGAAAAGTAATATTAATTAATTGTAAAGAGGTTCTGTTAATGGTGATGGTGGACTGGACCGCCGGTCAATTTCCAATTGATATAATGGGCCGTGGCCACCATGGCAGCCCCAAGTACGGTATTCGATATTTCCCATATTTCATTAAGATCCAATCTGCCCATGGCGATAAATCCAAATCCGGAAGCGGCAACGTACAATGGTCTTGTTCGATGGTGTACTTTCTTATAGCTGGGCCATAGGGAGATTAGCACAAATAGGATCCCAATGCCGATAAACGTCCACTCTATATAAGGGTTTGCCAAAAAATGTAGGGCATTTAAGGACGAAAAGGAAAGAAGTATGGGGATGGCCGCACAATGGATGGCACAGATCAAAGAACTGCCAAGACCAAGCAGGTCGAGGTCCGCATTCTTTAAGCCAAGGGTCCCACCTCCCGTTGTGCCGTGCTGAAACCGACCGGTTTTTTTATGCACTACGTGAGATTTAATATGCTCCGACGCTTGCGTCGAAATGGTATTGTGGTTTTCCACCATCGGCCGCGCGCGCGGGCTCCGAGGTTGTTGACTTTTATTTTCATGCGGGTTTGTCCCGGGGTAGTTGACTTTCATCGATTCAGTTTTGGCAAATATACAATTTCCGCAAACTAATGCAACAATGTCGCAATAAATAAAAAAGTAGCATACACCCTATCCGTTATCTGTTCGCTAATATGCAAAAGAATCGAAGTAGAGCCTATGGTATGCCTATATAGGCCCAAGCCTTCTTTCCAGAAGATAGCGAAACCCTCGTTCGGATATACTGTGGGCCCTCATAAAGATCGGCCGTTGATAATTCGTTGGGAAAAAGCTCGTACACGACCCCTTTCACAAGTGCCTCGGAATCGGGGGAGGGCAATATGGCATGGTAGGTGGCCTCGATTATTTTTGGGACCAGTCGGTAGCCGTAGAGGGTATCTGAAAATCCGTGAAGTTTTCTTTGAAAGAGCTGAAGCTGCACCGCAGTATCCTGCAAGGTGCCATAGCTAAAAAGAAGTACTATGGAATTCACATTGTGCCGTTTACCTGTTCGTTTATAATTTCCAGTTCGGTCCTAAAGGAAACCGATTTGTCGGCAAACAGTTTAAGGGCTTTTTCCCTTAGTTGCTGGGCGTCTTCCCTGTAATATTCCTGTAATGTTTCCTTGCTTGGGGTACTATACTGGACCGAATAGGTCGTACCCCCCATTTCCTCGGTGATGTGTACCCGGCACATCTTGGCATGGGTAAACTTTCCCGTGGCCAGCATTTCGGGAATATGGGTATGTTTCATCCAGGCCACCCATTGCTCCCTTACGGAATCTTCAATATTGGTAGTAACGTTGTAAATGTACATTAGATCCTATGGTTTTAATTGATGGCGTCTCCCCGTAATGTTCTGTAATTTTTTCGGGCCTGCGGAAAATAATAACTGTCCTGAAAATTATAGATGATCTTTTCGTACTCTTCCTTTGCCTTTTCCGGATCGTCCAAATGGTCATTGTAGATTCTTGCCAGGGCAAAATGTGCATCGTCTGCCAAAATATCCTGTCCATAGAATTCGATAATTTTCTGGTAATTGAATTTGGCACTCTCATAATGCCCCCTGCTTTCCAGCAGTTGTCCTTGCCGTAAAAGGGCCTCATCCTCTATTTTTTCCCCTTTATGCTGTTCCAGTATAACGTTCAGGGTATCTATTGCCTCCTGCGTTTTGTTCTGGTAAGCCAGTAAGTCGGCCCTTGCGTATTTCTTTAGGGCCGTTTGGGTGGAGTCCTCCAAGGAGTTGTCCGATATTAGAAGGCTCAGCTGCATGGCATCGTTGGCGATCAACTGTGAGGTGGAACTGCGCAATACCTTTAATTGGGTCAGGGCCCAATCGAAATCCCCTTTGTAAAAACTTGTCTGGGCCACTTTAAAGCGGGCATCTTGGGCAATTACATCATTTTTAAGATCTTTTTGGACCTGTGAAAAGTAGATCAACGCTTCATTGAATTTTTGATCATAGACAAGAATATCCCCCAAGGCCATTTTAATATAGGATGTACCGTACTTGTTCAGGGGAAGATCGAATCCCTTTTTAAGAATTTCGATCCCTGTACCGGGATCATCCAATCTGAATGCCAAAAAGTTGGCGTATGCCATGGGCAATTGTAGGGTCTGAGTGTCATAGCCATAGGTTTCCAATAGGGATTCATATTCTTTTTTTACTTCTTGCAACTTTTTATCATCGGCATCCAGAAGGTCCAATTTTATAAGGCTAAGTTGGGCGTTCAGTTTTATGCTTCCCTCGTTGCCGTTTTCGGCGATATACCCGTATATGGTCCGTGCGTCCTCCAAAGCCCCCTCTTCAAAACTAAGGTTTGCCAGTGCCTCCAGCCGCTGTAAGGTAGCCTCTGGATCTCTTTTGTAAATGGCTTTTTCTTGGGTAAAGGCGCTGTTATACTGTTTCTGTTTTATAAATAACCAGCTCAACATCTCGTTCCAAAGCAGGTCGGCATTTTTTTGGGCGTTCTGAAGTAGTATTTTTTTGAGTATCAGATTGTTTTCATTGTCCGGTTCCGAGGTGACAAAGTCGTCCAAACTTCTAAGCACATTTCCCTTGGAAATTTTGTTCGCATGGATGAGTTCCAGATAGGCGCGGTACATTTTATCCATATCCCCCTTTTCCCCATAGATCCGTGCGATCTGAAAAGTATAATCCAGTCGGGGATTTAGTTCCATAGCAGTTTGAAAAGCTGTAATGGCCCTGTCCAAGTGAACGTATTGGTGGAATTTGGAACCAATGGCATATCCGTAGTTCGGATTGTCCGTAATTTTATCCAGCGCCAGGTCATAGTAGTGCGATGCTTTCTCCGGCAATCCCTGTAATTCGTAATTGTGGCCCAGTTCAACCAATAGGGTGGGGTATCTGTTGCCGCCTTCGAGACTTTTAAGGATATAGGCTTCCGCTTCTTGGTATTGTTCCAACTGTTGATGGCTTGATATAAGCCCTTCCATGTAATCCGTTCGCCCTGGATTCCTGTCCACCAACTTTTTGTAGAAGAGCAGGGCCTTGTCAAATTTCCCGTCATTGTAGTATTGCTTGGCCAGAAAATCATCCTGGGTCCAAGCCGTCGTAACCATAAAAAGGAAAAGAAATGGGATAGCAGCTTTCAAAATCAAATTTTTATCAAAGATACCTTAGAATTTGTATAAACTTTTTCAAATGGGCCATAAAATGCCCTTTTTGTACCATAGAGACCTCTTTTGTAGCTCGACCGCCACTGGTTTTGGGCCAAATTATTTGGTGGCAATGTACTCCGAAGGTGTCATTTCAAACTGTTTTTGGAAGTTCCTTCCGAAGCTGGTAGAGGAATTATATCCTACAATATCGGCTACCTCATAGATCTTGTATTCTCCTGTCTTAAGGAGTTCGGCCGCTTTTTTCAACCGGGAGATATTGATCAGTTCGTTCGGGCTTAGATTGGAAATATCGCTGATCTTGCGGTACAGTGTAGATCTGCTCATATTCATTATTTCGGCAAGTGTCTCCACATTTAGGTTGGGATCGGCAATATTGTTATAGATGGTCTCATCCAACTTTTTTATAAAGGTCTCGTCCGTTTTGGTATTGGCTATACTTCTTATATGGGCCAAGGGAGAACTGGTGTAATGCTCCAAAATATGCTGACGGTTCTCCAAAAGATTGGCGATTTGGACCTGAAGGTATTCCATGGAAAAAGGTTTTCCTATATAGGCATCGGCACCGGATTCCAATCCCTCCATCTTTGCCGTCATGGCGCTTTTGGCGGTAAGCAGGACAACGGGTATATGGCTCGACTCCAAGTTGGTCTTTATTTTTTTACATAACGTAAAGCCATCCATGCCCGACATGCTTACATCGCTTACCACAAGTTGTATGTTTTCCCGCTGCAGAATTTCAAGGGCGCATTCCGCACTGGTGGCCTTTAATACGGTATAACGCTCCTGAAGATCTTTGGCAACAAAGTCCAATAGGTCCTCGTTGTCCTCCACTAACAGGATATTTATTCGGGGACCTTCTCTTTTTGGAATGTCCGTATGATCGTTTTCCCTGGTCTCTATAATCGATTTGGGGCTGTACAATTTGAATTCCCTTTCTTGGTGCAAGGGCAGTTTTAACATAAAGGTGTTCATCAGGGCATCACTGGTGTCCAATTTTAAGCTTCCATGGTGCATTTCTGTCAAGGTATGTGCCAAGGAGAGTCCGATGCCGGTGCCGGACTGACCGCCGGTGTGAGAAACCCTATAGAAAGGTTCGAATATCTTATCCTTAAGGTGCACCGGAATAAGGGGGCCATCGTTCTTGATGGTTATTTCCACCGAATCGCCGACTGTACCAAGACTGACCACGATGTTTTCCCGCCCGTATTTTATGGCATTGTTAAAAAGGTTGCTCAGTATTTTTTTAATGGCTTCGGTATCCACGAATGCATGGACTTCCTCTGTATTTTTAAGTTGAAAATTCAAGCCCTTGTCCTTAATGGCCTCACTGAACCGTTCATATGTCCTTCTCAGAAGTTTGGAAAGGTTGGTCTCCACAAAACTCAGGCTCATATTCTCCATTTCGGTCTTGCGAAAATCTAGCAGCTGATTGACCAGATCCAACAATCGTGAAGTGTTCTTTTCCATAATGGAGAGATTGTGGGAGAGTTCGGGGTCGTTTCCGGTCCGTCCAATAATTTTTTCGAGCGGATTTTTGATTAGGGTCAGGGGCGTCCGTATCTCATGCGAAACATTGGTGAAAAACTCAATTTTCGCCTGATAGATCTCTTTCTCCTTTTGATCATTGGCCCGTTTTAACTTTTGGGCGTTTTTAACTTCTGTCTGGTCATGATAATATCTCAAACCCAAGAAAATAAAAAGTGAAGTAAGGACAAGATAAATGGCATAGGCCACATTGGAGGCATAAAACGGCGGGTCAATTCCTATTTTGAGCGATTTTTCGGGGCTCCAAATGCCGTTGCTATTGAGTGCCCTTACCCTAAAATTATAGTTTCCGGGAGCGAGCTCGGTAAAATAGACCCTATTGTTCTTATTGAGGTTCACCCATTCCTTGCTGATGCCGTCCAGTTTATAGGAGTACTCGGTTATCTGTGGACTGGCAAAGCTCAGTGCGGCGAAATCGATTCCGAAGGATGATTGGGAAGCGTTCAGTTTCAAGTGGTCCAATTGCATGATGGATTCCTTTAAAGGGGAACCCTTTTGTCCCACCTGTACCTCTTCATTGTCGATCTGTAGTCCGGTGAAATAGATAGGGGGGGCAAATGAGCTCTTTGCAAAATCTTTCGGGTCAAAGCTTATAAGGCCATTGACGCTTCCAAAATACATTCTTCCACTTGGATCCTTATAAGCCGAATTATAATTGAACTGATCGCTAAGAAGACCATTGGACCTTGTATAAATTTTTTTGGAACCACTCTTGGGATCGAAGGCGACCAGACCATTGGCAGTGCTGATCCAAAGGGTTCCCGTATTGTCCTCTATGATGGAATAAAAGACGTTACTGGGAAAACCATCCTTTGTTCCGTACCTTTTGAATTCTTTGGATTTCTTATCATAGCGGTCAAGGCCATTTTCGGTCGTTATCCAGATATGTTCCCCACTATCCTCAAAGATGCCGTTTATATGGTTATGGGCAACACTTTTGTCGCTTTTGGGATCGTACTTGAAAAAGCCTTTTTCGCCGTTTTTGGGATTGTAATAATAAAGGCCGGACCAATAGCTACCGGCCCAGAGTGTCCCATCGCTATCCTCTATAAGACAGGTATAATGGTAATTTGGGGGAAATGGTTCCAACAGTTCAAACCGGTCCATGAGGGGGTTATAGGTCTGTATGCCCGAAGTCGACACCAAAAGTACCTCTTTTCCCCGTGTTTCGTACAATGCGAAGATAAAGTTGCTCTTTAGGTTACTGCCGTCCCCAACATTATAACGCTTTATTATCTTTTCGGTCCCAATATCCAGGATGTCCAGCCCGTGGTCAAAAGTACTGATCCAAAGTTCGTCCCCTTTGGGAAGGATACCGTGCACATTATAGTGTGATAGGATACCTCCATTTTCCAAGGAGGTAAAATTAGTGAATTTCCCCGTTTTCGGATCGAACTTGTTAAGTCCCGCATCCTCCGAACCGATCCATAGGTTTCCAAACATATCGGCATGTATTTCCCTGATGGCATTTCCCCCAATGGAATTTTTATCGGACTTTGGGAAGTACTTTGTAAATGGGGTATTGGGATTGGGAAAATAATTGATGCCACCAAAATAAGTGCCGGCCCATATGCCGCCTTCATTGTCCACAGTAAGGGAATATACCGCATTGTCCGATAGGGCATAGGGATCGTTGAAACTCTTTTTTAGGTTGATATACCTTTTATTCTTAAGATTGTATATATATAACCCACTTTCCGTGGCCACCCATAGCTCCTCATTATTTTTTTTGGCAAATCCACGGACATATAACCGTTCCGCATCGTGCATTAAATTAGTGGTCTTTCCACTTTGTAGGTCAAATGATACCACTCCGTGGTTCTGTGTGCCTAGCAGCAACCTATTTCCGTCCAAGGGGAACAATCGGTTTATTCCCAAGGGGGATAAAGGATTATGGGCAATATCCAGAGCGTGGTTCCTAAAAGAGTGGGTTTCCTCTACATAACGGAACAATTGGTTGGTGGAAGCCGCCCAAATGGTATTCCCGATCTTGGTGATCACCGTGGCATAGAAGAATTGTTCAGGGGGAAATCGGAAGGTCTCCTTTGTTGCAATGGTATATTTGTACAAGGTATTGCCCGCAATGTACCAGAGGTTCCCTTTCCCATCGTTTTCAATATCCAAAATCGGGATGTTAGGAGATCCTGCTACACTTTCGAAGTTTTCAAATTTTTCCCTGT
The DNA here is from genome assembly GCA_963974715.1 of uncultured Sediminicola sp. GTDB lineage: Bacteria > Bacteroidota > Bacteroidia > Flavobacteriales > Flavobacteriaceae > Sediminicola. The sequence goes on along the minus strand of CAXBDK010000003.1, from coordinate 154,735 downwards.
AACGAAAAAGGCCGTTATCGGTGCCCACCCAGATAGTGCCCATATATTCGTGCAGGCTCTCCACATAGTTTCCCTGCAGGCTATAAGGTTCGTCAGGATCGTTCTGAAAAAGCTTAAAGGCATACCCATCGAACCTGTTGAGCCCGTTTTTGGTGCCGAACCACATAAATCCTTTTTGGTCCTGAAGGGAACTGAAAACAGTGTTGTGCGATAGTCCGTCCTCTACCTTAAAATGTCTAAAATAGTATTCCTGTCCCTGTAGATCGTGACTAAGGAACATACAAAACAATAGGGCGAAAAGGCCGTACTTCACAACTTTTAAATTTGGCAAAAGATACAGAATATTGGAACTACAGAAAATTTCAATATGATACAATTTGTATCAAAAAACCACCAAAAGTAGGATTATCTTCCTTATTTGGAACAAGGCATTGAGAAATTGGAACAAATGGGGCGAGCCACTAACATAAGTATTTTGGTATTTTTACTGATGGTTGCCCAAGTGCACGGAAAGGATTCAAAAGGCTAACTTTATATAGTATACCCTTAGATAGGAAATGTACGGAACAATCTATTTTTTGGATGTAAGGTGACCAAAAATTCAAAAGAAAAAATATAATTAAACAGACCAAAATGAGAAATTACCGAATGCTGCTTTTATTATTTTGCGCATGTACCTCCCTCGCCGCCCAATGGAAACCGGCAGGGGATAGGATAAAGACCAAATGGGCCGATGAAATCGATCCGCAGAAAGTCCTTGCGGAGTATCCAAGGCCAATAATGGAAAGGAAGGAATGGAAAAATCTTAACGGACTTTGGGATTATAGCATTGAAAAAAAGGGTGCAATGTCTCCGGATAAATATGCAGGAAAAATCCTGGTGCCCTTTGCAGTGGAATCCAGTCTTTCCGGGGTGATGAAAGAAGTGGGCGAAGAAAATGAACTGTGGTACCATACCACTTTTCAGGTACCTGGCAACTGGAAGGGAAAGGATATATTGCTGCATTTTGGGGCAGTGGACTGGAAAGCGGACATTTGGTTGAACGATATAAAGGTAGGTTCTCATACAGGGGGATATGCTCCATTTTCTTTTGATATTTCCCCCTATTTGACCCAAGGTTCGCAAAAATTGACCATAAAGGTTTGGGACCCAACCAGTGGTGGCCAGCAACCAAGGGGAAAACAGGTGAACGAACCTGAGGGGATTTGGTACACGCCCGTTACAGGGATTTGGCAGACCGTTTGGTTGGAGCCAGTTGCCCACAATAGTATCAGCAGCATCAAGACAGTGCCCAACATAGATACTCATACGGTCTCCTTCAATACCGAGATGCGGAACGCCACATTTGGGGATGTGCTGGATATTACCTTGTACGAGGGCGAAAAAGTGGTGGGAAAGGGTAAGGCAGCAGTTGGACAAGGGGTCGTAGTGGGGATTAAGGACCCAAAGCTCTGGTCCCCAGAAAATCCTTTCCTCTACGATGTGAACATAAAATTGTTGCGAAAAGGAAAATTACTGGACGAGGTTGACAGCTATTTTGCCATGCGAAAAATAAGCAGCGAACGGGATGACATGGGTATTGTAAGGATGCAATTGAACAATAAGGACTATTTCCAATTTGGGCCCTTAGATCAAGGATGGTGGCCAGATGGTCTCTATACGGCTCCGTCGGACGAAGCCCTAAAGTACGATATTGTCAAGACCAAGGAATTGGGCTTTAACATGATCCGGAAACACGTAAAGGTAGAACCTGCACGATGGTACACCCATTGCGATCGCTTGGGGATCTTGGTATGGCAGGACATGCCCAACGGGGGCGATTCCCCCCAATGGCAGAACAGAAAGTATTTCGATGGCGTGGAGATGGTCAGGACTGCGGAATCGGAGGCAACCTATAGAAAGGAATGGAAGGAAATAATGGACTATCTATATTCCTACCCAAGTATAGTGGTCTGGGTTCCATTTAACGAGGCATGGGGACAGTTCAAGACCAAGGAGATAACGGAGTGGACCAAAGGTTATGACCCGAGCAGGCTGGTGAATACCGCAAGTGGCGGAAACCATTATCCTGTCGGGGATATCTTGGACCTGCACAATTATCCCGGGCCCGATATGTACCTCTACGATGCACAAAGGGTGACGGTACTAGGGGAATATGGCGGAATCGGCCTGCCGATGGACGGACATCTGTGGAAGACCGATAACAACTGGGGTTATGTAAAATTTAAGAACACGGGCGAAGTCACCGCAGAATACATAAAATATGCGGAAAAATTAAAAAAATTGGTGAAAAACGGCTTTTCTGCGGCAGTGTATACCCAGACCACGGATGTTGAGGGCGAAGTGAACGGATTTATGACCTATGATCGGAAAAAGGATAAAATGGATGTGGAAAAGATAAGGGAAATAAATACCGAAGTCATTAACACCTTACAATAGCGATGGAACTATTCGGTTCGACCATGTGTTTCGGGTGCTTGGGCATCCCCTTACTTTGGTTGGACAGTGATCTGGAAATGCCCGCGACCCGCAAGGTTTCGGGCATTTCCTTTTTAACAATTCCTAAAATATAACCACATGAGATCAATTTTAAGTTTGTGCCTTACTATGCTGTTATTTTCAACATCCTGTAGGGAGGTAGGGCAGCCTCCAGTGGTTACAGTGGTGGATGTACCCGAGCAAAACGGATATAATTCCAATTATGTTGGGAACAGGGCGCCACTTGTCCCCAGTGCCCTCATCAAACTCCCTGTCGGGGCCATTACCCCCAAGGGATGGTTAGGGGAATGTATAGACAGACAGGCCAACGGTCTTATGGGAAAGCTGGGGGGAATAAGCGCTTGGCTACAAAAGGAAGATAATGCTTGGTTGTCTGAAGATGGAAAAGGTTCATGGGGATGGGAAGAGGTACCCTATTGGTTAAAGGGATATGGCAATACGGCCTATATTTTAAAGGATCCCGAGATGCTAAAGGAGAGCATGGTTTGGATCAATGCCGCATTGGAAAGCCAAAGACCGGATGGTAATTTTGGTCCTTCCATTGTTTCAGGGAAGGACGGGACCCAAGATTTCTGGCCCAACATGATCATGTTGTACTGTTTACAGTCCTACTATGAATATTCGGGGGATCAAAGGGTGTTGGACCTGATGACCAACTATTTTAAGTACCAATTGGGATTGGAGGACGAACGATTACTTTCAGGCACGCATTATTGGCAACGGGTCAGGGGTGGGGATAACCTCCATAGCGTTTTTTGGCTCTACAATAGGACCGGTGATATATGGTTGCTGGACCTGGCGGAAAAACTACATAGGAATACCGCACCTTGGTCCAAAAGGGACAACACATTGGAAGATATCGGGAATTGGAAGGAAGTACGTGAGGGGATGGAGTGGCCCGCTTGGTACGGCAACCTAGTGGATTGGCACAATGTAAATATTGCCCAAGCCTTTCGGGAACCGGCCCAATACTATCAATTGAGCCATCAAAAGGAAGACTTACAGGCAACCTACGATAATTTCAAAATTGTTCGGGAGCATTTCGGACAGGTACCGGGAGGCATGTTCGGAGCCGATGAGAATGCCCGTCCCGGATATGACGACCCAAGACAGGGCATTGAGACCTGTGGTATGGTGGAACAGATGAATTCCGATGAACACCTTCTAAGGATAACAGGGGATGTTTTTTGGGCCGATCATGCCGAGGACGTGGCCTTTAACTCGCTTCCGGCAGCGATGATGCCCGATTTTAGGGGACTTCGCTACATTACCAGTCCCAACATGGTGCTGAACGACGACGGGAACCACAGGCCTGGAATCATGAACGATGGGCCTTTCTTGATGATGAACCCCTTCAGTTCCCGTTGCTGTCAACACAACCACGGACAGGGGTGGCCCTATTTGGCGGAGAACCTATGGATGGCCACCCAGGATAATGGATTGGCGGCAGTGATCTATGCTGCTGGTACCGTACATGCCAAGGTGGGCAAGGATAAGGAGGTGACCATAGAATGCACCACCAAATACCCTTTTGGGGAAGCATTGCAATTTGAAGTGAAAACAGCCGCTCCGACCGCCTTTCCACTTTACTTACGAATACCCACGTGGTGCAAAAATGCGGTCCTATATATAAATGGGGACAGAATACAGGTAGGGGCCGAAGCGGGAAAATATCTTAAAATAAAAAGGGAGTGGAAAAATGGGGATATCATAAAACTTTCGTTGCCCAAGGAACTCGAGGTTAGGATATGGGAGAAAAACCATGCAAGCGCCAGTATTTACTATGGCCCCTTGGCCTTTTCCCTAAAAATTGGGGAGCAGTATATAAAAAAGGACAGCGGAGAAACCGCCATCGGCGACTCGAAATGGCAGCAAGGAGTGGACAGGGATAAATGGCCTTCTTATGAAATCCATCCCGTTACCGCTTGGAACTACGGTATACTTATAGATACGACCTCAGAAACTTCTTTTGAGGTACAGACCAGGCCTTGGCCCCGGGACAATTTTCCCTTTACTTTGGAGTCTGCGCCCATCTTGCTGAAAGCCAAGGGCAAGAAAATACCCGAATGGCAGCTGGATCAATATGGTTTGGCAGGTGAATTGGTGGACGGTCCTATTCTTTCCAAGGAACCTACGGAAACCCTCACCTTGGTCCCTATGGGCGCCGCGAGGCTCAGGATCAGTTCTTTTCCGGTTATCGGGCAATCTGCGGATGCGAAAAAATGGGAATGAGCGAAAATTACTTGATAATCCAGATGTAAATGCTCCGAAGCTTGCCTCGAAATCCAGATTTATTTCCATTTACCCCCCTGGACTTGCCCAATGGGAGTTTACGCTACAAAGGGCTGCCAAAATTTGCTGGGCTGCTCTTTTTTTGGAAGCCCGAGCCACAGTTCCTTATGTGTGCCATCTTAATTGGACTAGGCAATTAGGGTTAAAAATTTTATACCTATTTAGATAAGCCTCCTTACAGACGGTATCCCTATCCATGATTAGCGCCATATGTCCGTCTGGATCTGAAAGATCCGTATCCTTTTTCTTCTAGCTGGCCATCCGGATTTAGAGCCTATTCGATGTCCTTTAATAAATATCTCCATTATTCATTTCAGATTTCCACAATCTGTATCATTTCCACATAAATTTTATGATAATCTTAAGTTTTGATCAATTCTGTGGAAGAAATGGGACGATTAAACGTAAATTATACAATTAAAATTGCTCTATTTGGATTGATGAATATTTAATTATACCGGCTTTTAAATTTATTATCATCATTATAAAGCCAATAATTTTTGGTATTTATCAATTATCGCTTTCTGTAAACTCTTTTGTGTTTTTTGGCCGGTCCATGAAAGTGGACAGAGGTCAAATCCTTTTAGCAACATGTGCACCATTTTTTGTAACAACCGAATTAATGACCTAACACTTCTAAAAATGAACGATCAATGAAAACATTTTTCAACAAATTACTTCACATACCGCTTTTGGTTGTGATTTTATTTAACGTAGTGTCCTATGGGCAGCAGCCCTTGGTAACTGTATCGGGACAGGTGAAATCCCAAGAAGACGCTATGCCGCTCCCTGGGAGCTCCATATTATTAAAAGGTGGGAGCACGGGTGTAGTGGCCGATTTCGATGGGAATTATGAAATTGAGGTCCCTGCGGATGGTACCCTCATTTTTTCCTATATCGGTTTCCAGAAACAGGAAGTGGCCATAAATGGGCAGACCCAGATCAACGTCGAATTGCGGGAAGATACACAGGCCTTGGAAGAGGCGGTGGTAATTGGTTATACCACCCAAGATAGGAAATCCATAACTGGCGCCATTTCCACCATCAGCAGTGAAGACCTTGAAAATGTCCATGCCGGGGCCACCATAAGTTCGGGCCTGGCGGGAAAACTGCCGGGGGTTAGCTTTAGAATGGCCGACGGTCGGCCAGGGGCAAGTGCCAGCATTCAGATCAGGAACATGGGAACCCCCCTGTACGTTATTGACGGAATCCAACAGGACGAGGGCCAGTTCAACAACCTCTCGCCCAATGATATTTCAAGTATTTCCGTATTAAAGGACGCATCCGCTGCCATTTATGGGGTCCGGGCCGCCAATGGGGTGGTAGTGGTCACTACCAAAAGGGGTAGGAAGGGAAGTAGGAACACCGTGAACATCAACTCCTATATAGGTTGGCAAAACTGGTCCCGGTTCCCAAATACGGTGAACGATTCCTATAAATGGATGTTGGGGAAAGCGGAAGCCGAGGTAAACCAGTTCGGGACCACGGCCATCACTCCCGAGGAATTGGAAAAATACAGGGTTGGGGAAGAAATGGGATACCAATCCTTTAACTGGCGCGATTTCATTATCAAGAAGGATGCGCCCCTTACCAATATCAACGTCAGTGCAACGGGAGGTTCCGAAAAAATAAATTATTACCTATCCGCTACCCAATTAAAACAGGAATCGGTTCTTGGTCCCGAATTTACTTTTGAAAGGTCCAATATTCAGAGCAATGTGGATGCCGATATCTCCGATCGGCTAAAGATCGGGGTGCAGATCAACGGCCGTATCGAGACAAGGGACAATCCCGGCATCCCCGGTGCGGATGATTATTGGCTGCCACGTTTCGCCATTTTGCGCAACCGTCCCTTCGAAAGGCCTTATGCCAACGACAATCCGGAATATCTGAACGATATTGGGCACAATGAGACCAACTGGGCCCTTCACAATAAAAAGATCGGAGGATATGCCACCGATATCTGGCGGGTCATGCAGACCAACTTCAGCGGGGAGTATGTATTGCCCTTTATTGATGGGCTTAAGGTCAAGGGAATGTATTCATATTACATTGCCGACCGTGTGCTAAACGGACATGAATATACCTATGAAGCGTATACCTATGATGAGGAGAACGATGCCTACAATGTTACGGGAGGCAGTACCAATCCATGGCGCGAGCGGAGAACCCAAAAAATCATGAAAAATGTTTATCAGGGCCAAGTTCAGTACAATGGTCAATTTGGTGACCATTCTATTGAAGGACTGTTCGTGGTGGAACGCCAGGATCAACGGGATCAGGAACAATGGGTGCACTCGGTCCCTGAGACCAACAGCCTTCCCTTGATCTATTTCTCCAATACCGATGCCTACGATGACCGGGACGATCAAGAGGCGCGAATCGGATATATAGGTCGCCTGAGTTATAATTATAAGGACATATACTATTTGGAGGGATCTGCACGAAGGGATGCGTCCTGGAAATTTGCCCCTGACAAAAGGGTAGGGGTATTCCCTTCCGTATCCGCTGGCTGGCGATTGACCAACGAGGAATTTATGAAACGTATTTTGGGCGATTCCTCTGTGCTGTACGACCTAAAGTTACGGGCGTCCTATGGAATCTTGGGAGATGATAACATTGGCATTGGGCCATATGACTACCTACCTGGCTATAACTATAATCAAGGGGTGGCAATTTTGGACGGCAATCCGATCATTGCAAGTAGGGACAAAGGCCAGATTATAGATAATATTTCTTGGTTTAAGAGCAAGATTACCGATATCGGGGTCGATTTTTACCTTTTTGACGGAAAACTGTCGGGCTCCTATGATTATTTTTACAGGGAACGTACCGGGCTTCGAGGAAGGAAATACGATATTCTGATTCCCAATGAACTAGGATATGGCCTTCCAGAGGAAAATGTGAACAGTGATGCACAGTCCGGGTTTGAAGGGGCCTTGGCCTATTCGGGGAAAATAGGCAACGTTACCATGAACGTCTCGGCCAACGCATCCTATTCCAGAGGAAAATTTATATCCTCCTATAAGCCTATTTTCAACAATTCTTATGATGAATACCGAAACTCCCTGGAAGGAAGGTACAATAATATCTTTTGGGGCTATACCTCCATTGGACAGTTCCAATCACAGGAAGAGATCAACAGTTATCCGGTGGATATTGATGGCAGGGGCAATAGTACGCTCTTACCGGGAGACCTTATTTATAAGGACCTTAACCAAGATGGAAAAATCGATGGGTATGATGAAGCACCGATCGGTTATGGAACCCCATTTGGCTATGTTGCAAGACAGCCCCTTATCAATTATGGACTAAGTCTGTCCCTTGCCTATAAAGGCTTCGATTTTACGGCCGATTTCTCGGGCGGCTCGGGATATTCCTTTAACCAGGAATGGGAAACCAGGAACCCTTATCAAAATGAAGGGGCCCTTAACGAGATCTTTTTGGACAGATGGCACAGGGAAGATCCGTTTGATGTCAATAGTCCCTGGGTAGCGGGCAAATATCCCCCTCTCCGTTTTAACAATGGCGGTCACAGCAGTTACAATAAGAACTCCACTTTTTGGCTGCATAACGTAAAGTACCTGCGGGCGAGGACCATAGAGATCGGGTACTCCCTTCCCAAGGGCCTAACGGAAAAACTCCGCATCCAAAAGGCACGCTTTTATGTAAATGGGTATAACCTGTTCTCCATAGACAACCTGTCGAAATTTGGGATCGATCCCGAGATAAACGATACCAATGGTCTGCAGTATCCCCAGAATAAGTTCGTGAACGTGGGTATCAACCTTTCCTTATAATCTTAAAATGCATATAAAATGAAAAAGTATATATATATCTTGGCAATCGGTACACTTTGTGCCTGGAGCTGTACTAAGGACAGTGAATTTCTGGATAGGGAACCTACACAGCTGCTTCCACAGGATCAGGTATTCGCCAGTGAAAGTTTGGCCCTATCGGTCCTTGCGGATCTGTATAACCGGTATTACGACTTTGGAACGGTAGAGGATTGGTCCACCCTTTCCAATTTTAATGTAGCCTTCTGGTCAGAAAATGGTAGGGCTGGGGCCTTTGAGAACAATGAATATGGATACGGCGACTGGGGCACTTGGGATTATGCCTATATAAGGGAAATAAACCTTTTCTTGGAAAGGTGTGCCGCGTCCACAGAATTGGCGGAGCCCATAAAAACCCGTTTTTTGGCCGAAGCACGTTTTCTTAGGGCCTCTTATTATTTTGAATTGGTAAAACGTATGGGAGGGGTTCCCCTGATCCTTGAAACGGAAGAGTACGATTTTAGCGGTGACGCCAGCTACCTAAGGCATCCCAGGGAAACGGAAGCCGCCATATATGATTTTATCATTGCCGAATGTGAAGCGATCAAAGAGCAATTGCCAACCGACGCAAATTCCAAATCCAGGGCAACCAAAGGGGCGGTTTTGGCCATGGAGAGCAGGGCGGCACTCTATGCGGGATCCATTGCCAGATATGGTGAAAACACTCCCCAAGTAAGCCTTCCGGGAAATGAGGTGGGCATTCCATCTTCGCGGGCGACCGACTATTATACCATTGCACTTCAATCGGCCGAAACCATAATCGATGGAACGGCCGGGGCCTATTCCCTATACACCAAAAAACCGGAGCTGGATGATAATTTTGCCAGTATCTTTTACGATAAGGCAAATAATCCGGAAGCCATTTTTGTGGAGGATTACCAATTACAGAGCGGAAAGGTCCATGGTTTCAGTATTGCCAACCAGCCGCGTTTTGGTGCCGAGGAGGAGGAGGGGGGCAGGATCAATCCTTCACTGAACCTGGTGCAATCCTTCGAGACACTGGACGGAGATTACGCACCCCTTCCCAATGAAGATGGTGTGGGCAATCCCATTTATTATGACAATATCGGGGATATTTTTGAAGGTAGGGACGCCCGTTTGGCGGGGACGGTCATTTTGCCGGGCTCCTCTTTTAAGGGCAAACCGGTCGATATTTGGGCCGGGTACCAATTGGCCGACGGTTCCATAGTAAGCGGTGATGCGAGGGGGCAGCAAAAAACCTTGCCCGGAGCCAGCAGCGCTACCCAAGTGGTAGGTTTTGATGGGCCTATAAACGGGTTGGAATTTACTGCGCAGACTGGTTTTTATATCCGTAAATATATGGACCCCAAAGCAGGTTCGGGACAACGTGGGGTGCAGAGCGATGTATGGTTCATCCGCTACCGTTACGCCGAGGTACTTTTAAATGCGGCGGAAGCCGCCTTTGAATTGGGCCAACCAGATCTGGCCGCTTCCTATATGAACCAAGTCCGGGCACGGGCGGGCATTACCTCCGAGCTTATGGGAAGCGACATTTCGTTCGATAGGATAGTACACGAACGTTACGTTGAGTTGGCCTTTGAAGGGCACTTCTTTTATGATATGAAACGTTGGAGATTGGCGCATCTTATTTTAAATGGAGTGCCAATAGACGAAACGGGCATTACGGAAAATATCGGTGTTGCCACCAAGGTACACACCCAACCTTATGGCTTCTGGCCGTACAAAATATACGATCCGGGAAATGCGAACGATGGAAAATACATTTATAAGATAGTCCGCCCCATAAAGGTGACAGGGGCAGATCGTTTCCAATTTGGCAACTATTATTCCGCCATCGGGCAGGATATCATCAACAACAATCCAAAAATTGTTAAAAATCCCAATCAGTAATGGATCCTAAAAGCAATATCATGAAAACAGCATATTATTTAATTTTGATCGGCCTCATCGGGTCATTTACCGCCTGTGAAAAAGATAATTTTAACGAACCGGAGTCTTTTTTGACCGGGAGCATCGTTTACAATGGAGTGCCTCTGCAAATGGGAGTGAACGAGGTGGACTTTGAACTTTGGCAGCCCGGATTTGGTAAATTGGGACCGTTGGGGGTAAGCGTACAACAGGATGGCTCCTTTAGTAGCAGACTTATCGACGGGGATTATAAACTGGTGTTCGGGGGCGGGCAAGGTCCTTTTAGGACCAAGGTAGTGGATGCGCAACAATTGGACACCCTTTTTGTTGCGGTGAGGGGAAATACACAAGTGGAGGTAGAGGTTACCCCATATTTTATCTTCAATACCGCAGAAGTCGGTATGAACGGGAATACCGTAGAAGCAAGTTGCCAGTTACAGTCCATAATACAGGAAGCGGTCGTGGAACGGGTGACGTTATATGTAAATACGACGCAGTTCGTATCTAACAGTAATGATTACAATATTGCCCAGGCCAATAGCGGGGATGTTTCAAACTTGGGCAATATTACGGTTTCGGTTGCCCTCCCCGAAATAAGTCCCGCCCAAAATTATGTTTTTGCTCGGATAGGAGTAAAAATTGAGGGAGTGGAGGATATGCTTTTTTCCCCCACGGAAAGATTGACTTTTTAATTTTTTTTTTGAAACCGCAATGGTGCCGACAACAAAGTAACAGAAAGTGATATGGTTATATTTCAATGGGGCCATTTTGGGATGATCCAATGATAAATTGGGACAAAACCGTAGGTAAGTTTAACGGCCGATCTGTTATTTTGCGTGTAGAACTTCTATTGGGGAGAAGCGCTGTGGAATGGGATAAATTCCGCAGTGGATAAATTGGGTATTCGTGAACGTAAAAATACCGGCCCATTCTGGGTATATTGCTCAACGGAATCCAGGTCTAACCTGTGGGAAAAAGAAAATCCTGATAAACCGTTTGCTGTTATACATGATGCCCCGTACACAGGGAAAAAGTAGCTCTTTTGGGCGGGGGAAGGAATTCATGGGCGTAAAAACAGGTATGGCCCAACCAGATTGAGGGCCGAAAAGTAGTACATGAAAACAATTAATAAATATATAAAGTGGCAATGCCCTTAATTACCGAATTATGAAAAGAACATGTTTAATTACAATGCTGCTCTTATCCTTCGGAGCAATTAGATCACAGGAAGACCTACTGGTAAAAAATAAATGGACCCAAGAAAAGGCGGAGGCCTGGTACAAACAGCAGCCATGGTTGAACGGAGCGGATTTTGTGCCCAGTACCGCCATCAACCAATTGGAAATGTGGCAGAAGGAGACCTTCGACCCCGCAACCATTGAAAGGGAGCTGGGATACGCACAGGGAATAGGAATGAACGTAATGCGGGTATACCTACATAGCCTGGCCTACAAACAGGATCCGGAAGGATTTAAAAAACGAATGGAACAATATCTGGATATTTCCAGTAAAAAGAATATTAAGACCATGTTCGTATTCTTTGATGATGTGTGGGCCAAGGAACCCAAAATTGGCAAACAGCCAGAACCGAAGCCAGGGACCCATAATTCTGGATGGGTGCAGGATCCAGGCGATCCGGCCTCCGCTATCGAGTCCAATTTTCCGGCTTTGGAAACTTATGTAAAGGACATTTTAAAGACATTTGCCAACGATCAACGGGTGCTCCTATGGGATCTTTACAACGAGCCGGGCAATGAGGGCAAGGGCAACAAGACATTACCATTATTAAAAAAGGTATTCCAATGGGCGCGGGAAATAAATCCGTCCCAACCTATTTCCGCCGGTCTGTGGGCCTGGCAGTTGGTGGACCTGAACACTTTTCAGGCCCTGAATTCGGATATTGTTACCTATCATAATTATGAAGGACCGGAAGATCACAAACGGATCATAGAACTTCTCAAGACACACGGTAGGCCCCTGATCTGTACGGAATATATGGCAAGGACCCGGAACAGTCGTTTTTCCAATATCATGCCCATGCTGAAAGAAGAAAACGTTGGTGCCATCAACTGGGGACTCGTTAAGGGCAAGAGCAATACCATATACCAGTGGAATACCCCCATTCCCAATGGGGATGAACCGGTAGAATGGTTCCATGATGTCTTTAGAAAGGACGGTACCCCCTATCGTGCCGATGAAGTGGAACTGATAAAAAGAATGAACGGGATAAATTGAAAGCACGGCAAAAAGCAAGAAATCTTGATCTGTTAGTTGTTAGTTAGTTAGTTTTTCATGGGAACTACTGGGCCATTGGGGCCCAGTGGTTTCTTTTTTAAAAACAGATCCATTACAATCGAAAAAATTATATAATGAAAATAAAAATAGCCCGCATCCTGATGATGGTCCTGCTAGGGACGGTCATACTAAACTGTAAGGATATAAAAACGGACAATATGGGGACAGCGAATAAAAAACCGAAGGTTATACGGAACAACCTGGATCCCGCTCATTTCGATACGATCATCAATGGGAAGAAAGTGGGACTGTATTATATTAAAAATACCGGTATTGAGGTTGCCTTTACGAATTATGGGGGACGTATCGTGGGACTTTGGGTACCAGATAAAAATAATAGGACCATAGATATTGTGGTGGGATTTGGTTCCATAAGGGATTATATAAATTCTACCGAACCCTATTTTGGAGCTACCATAGGTAGAGTGGGGAACCGTATTGCCAAAGGTTCGTTTACCCTGGAAGGAACCCAATACAATATCCCGATTAACAATGGGAAAAATTCCCTTCACGGGGGGGAAAAAGGATTTCAGGATGTGGTCTGGGAAGTGGAACGGCCAAACGATCAGAGTTTGATCTTTCGATATACTTCACCCCATATGGAAGAAGGTTTTCCAGGTACCCTGAACGTAGCCGTCACGTATTCGGTTACTGCAGATCGGGAACTGATCATGGAATATAGGGCAACCACCGACAAAACCACTGTGGTAAACCTTACCAACCATGCATTCTTCAATCTGAACGGGGAGGGAAGCGGTACCGTTCTTGACCATACCGTACAATTGTACGCCGATGCCTTTACCCCGGTAGATGAAGGTTTGATACCTACAGGGGAAATAAGACCCGTAAAGGGAACCCCTTTTGACTTTACGACCCCCCATACCATAGGGGAAAGGATCGGCACCGAGGATGTTCAACTAAAAAATGGGGGCGGATATGACCATAATTTTGTGCTGAACGGAACCGAAGTGAACGGGTTATCCAAAGTGGCTACCATAACAGGCGACCGATCTGGAATTGTGATGGATGTACTTTCGGAAGAACCGGGGGTACAGTTTTACAGCGGGAACTTTATGTTGGGGAAAAATACATTTAAATCCGGCGCAACGGACGATTATAGAACTGCCTTTGCCCTTGAGACCCAACATTTTCCAGATGCCCCCAATCGACCCGAATTTCCAAGTATCGTGCTAAGACCGGATCAAACATATACTACCAGGTCCATTTATAGTTTTAAGAACCGAGAATAATAAAAACTTCACTTCTAAAATGAAAAAAAGAGGAATTTTATACCTTTTGATGATGGGTTTTTCCTGTGCATTTGCGCAGAAGAGACAAGCTCCTGCCTATCCTTTGATCACCCATGACCCGTATTTTAGCGTTTGGTCCTTTTCCGATGCCCTGAATGAAACCCCCACCAAACATTGGACCGGGACCGATCAAGCCTTGGTGGGTTTGGTACGGGTAGATGGAGAGGTTTACCGTTTTCTGGGAAAGGAGCCGGAATCCTATAGGGAGGTCCTTCCCACGGCCATGGAATCCGATTACACGGCGCATATTACGGAAACAGACCCAGGTAAGGGCTGGTTTTTGGATACCTATGATGATAAAAGTTGGAAAACCGCCGCTGCCCCTTTCGGTGATATGGGGAATGGGGGGACTACGTGGAAAAGTGGGGATATATGGTACAGAAGAAGTTTTGATCTTAAAGGGGACGCCTTAGGGGAAACCTATCTAAAAATGTTTCATGACGATAATGTGGAAGTATACCTTAATGGCGAGCAAATATACAAATGTGAGTGCTGGACCAATGAGTACAAGTATTATCCATTAACGGGGGCCGTTAAGAAAAAACTGAAAGGGAAAGGTAATATTTTGGCCATCCATGTTAAGAACACTGCGGGCGGTCAGTTTTTGGATGCGGGAATCGTGGAGAAAATCAAACCTAAGTCGGAAACAGCTTTGGCAGAGCAGGTATCACTAAATATATCGGCTTTAAGTACCACCTATAAATTCAAATGTGGGGGTGTGGATCTGCAGGCCACTTTTACCTCCCCATTATTGATGGACACCCTCGATCTGTTGTCCAGGCCCGTTTCCTATGTGTCGATAAAGACTTCCTCGAACGATAAAAAGGAACATGGCGTACAGGTCTATTTTGGGGCTTCCACAGCTCTGGCATCCAATGACCAAGGTCAGTACATGTTGGCCGGGAACGGCACCACGTCCAACTTATCGTACCTAAAGGCCGGCACCAAGGCACAGCCCATTTTGGAAAAAAAAGGCGATAACCTTCGCATCGATTGGGGCCATATGTACGTTGCGGCCTCCAAGGAGGCCAAAGTGGAACAGAACGTGACCTCTATGGAAAGTGCATTTTCATATTTTATGGAAGGTACCGCTCCGAAAATTGCTACAGAGGGAAAACAATTGATGCTAAATACCCTCTTTCCAGAAGAAAAGGTGCTGACCGAAAAGGACCATTTGATTCTACTCGGCTACGATGATCTTTACAGTATACAATATTTTGGCGAAAATTTGCGTCCTTGGTGGAACAACGAGGGAAACAATACTTTGGAGGGGGAATTGGAAAAAGCCATGGCGGACCATACTACCATTCTTGAAAAGTGTGCAGAATTTGATAGGGAAATGCGGCAGGAGGCCATCTCCGTTGGAGGGGAGGAATATGCCAAATTATGTGAAATTGGATATAGGCAGAGCATCGCCGCCCATAAATTGGTAAAGGCACCCGATGGGGAAATCCTCTTTCTCTCAAAGGAAAATTTCAGTAATGGCTGTATCAATACAGTGGATGTTACCTACCCATCGGCACCCCTCTATCTAAAATACAATCCAAACCTGTTAAAGGGAATGTTGAACGGTATATTTTATTACACGGAAAGTGGCAGGTATACCGAACCTTTTGCGGCCCATGATCTGGGCACCTATCCCATTGCGAACGGGGTGGTCTATGGGGAGCCGATGCCGGTGGAGGAATCGGGGAACATGATCATTCTTACGGCAGCGATCGTAAAGGCCGAGGGAAATGCCGCATACGCCAAAAAACATTGGAAAACCCTTACTTTATGGGCAAACTACTTGGCCGAGGAGGGCTTCGATCCTGGAAACCAGTTGTGTACCGACGATTTTGCTGGACACCTTGCCAGAAATGCCAATCTCTCCATAAAGGCAATTGTGGCGATCGGAAGTTACGGGCGTATGGCAAAAGCATTGGGCATGGACGACATAGGGGACAAGTACTTGTCCATGGCAAAGGAAATGGCCTCGAAATGGCAACAACTGGCGGAAAGTGGGGACCATTATGCGCTTACCTTTAACGATAAAGGCACCTGGAGCCAGAAATATAACCTGGTATGGGACAAGGTAATGGGATTGGATATTTTCCCCAAGGAAATATATGGCACCGAAATAGCGTACTACCTAACTAAGCAGAACGCTTATGGACTGCCATTGGACAGTAGATCCGATTATACGAAGTCCGACTGGATCCTTTGGACGGCCACCTTGGCCGATTCAAGGGATACCTTTAAACAGTTCATCGATCCGGTTTACAGATTTGCCATGGAATCCAAGGACAGGGTGCCCATGAGCGACTGGCATTTTACCTTCAGTGGGGATGTAAGGGGTTTTCAGGCCAGAAGTGTGGTGGGAGGTTATTTTATCAAACTCCTGGAACAGGACTGGAATAAGTAAGGGCAGTATTTACACCCTTTGGGGACCGGCAACGTTTTATAAAAGCATCGAAAGGAAGAAATTCCTTTGTTGCTTTTTTTGTTTTTGTAAATGGCCCCACCCGAGATAGGGTTTGATCTTGCTTTCTCCAATAAAGAACAACTTTTCTTTTTTTTCTTTGCAGTACTGGCTCCATATTCTGGGATGGAAGCAAAAAATATTCGCTCGAATGGACCTAAGTGTTGTATTTACTGGGCCTCCCTTAGTTTTGGTATTATACGAAATCGGTAATATTTTAACCTAAATTAACAGTTGTTTAATTTTTATTATGGATTTTTTTTATAAAAACGTAATGCCAATCCAAATTAAATGTTAAATTTACACTCATTAATAAGTGTATTAATCACCTTTCATAATGATCAAGGATTTTTTGGAGTTCAAAAAGTAGGGTTGTTGTGTGCCAATGCGACCATCGTATTTATTTCTCCGCTAAAACTTTTTTCGGAAAAAAGGTTCAACAAAATTAAACAACAACTTAACTCAAAATTCATGGGAAACATTCGATTATTTTTAATGTTGCTGGGGGTGTTCGTGCTACATGGGGCACATGGTCAACAGATTGTTACGGGGGTTATCTCCGATTCCAGTTCCCAACCTTTGCCCGGGGCAACGGTAGTGGTAAAGAACACCAACAAAGGGGCAGTTGCCGATTTTGACGGCGTATACTCCATAGAAGCGGAGAGTGGCGATGTTTTGATTTTTTCCTATATTGGTTTCGACACCCAAGAAATAACGGTAGGGACGTCCACCACTTTAAATGTCTCCTTGGTGGAGGGGAACAAATTGGAAGAAGTGGTGGTAGTGGGATATGGAACCCAAAAACGGGCCACCATTTCTGGAGCGGTGGCCTCGGTACAGGGAGCGGAACTTACCAAGTCGCCTACGGTGAACCTTACGAATTCCCTTTCTGGAAGGGTGGCCGGTCTTTTCGTGCAACAGGCCAGTGCCCAACCAGGGTATGATGATGCCACCATTAGAATCAGGGGTACCAATACCTATAACAATACGGGTGCCTTGGTAGTGGTTGACGGAATCCCTGATAGGGACGGGGGGCTATCCCGGATCAACCCGGCGGACATAGAAAGTATTTCCGTGCTTAAGGATGCCTCAGCGGCCATTTATGGTGCCCGAGCGGCCAACGGGGTCATTTTGGTGACCACAAAACGCGGTAAAAGTGGGAAGCCCAAAATTACCTACTCCTCTATGCAAGGCTGGGCGCAGCCAACGGTCATTCCCAAAATGGCGAACGCCGCTCAATATGCCGAATTGAGAAATGAACTGGAGGTGTACGATCTTCCAGTGGAACAATGGCAAAGTGCTACCGATTCGCAAAGTAATGCTGTATATACAGCCGAGGACATAGAACTTTTTAGAAACGGACAGGATCCTTGGGGGCATCCTGATACCGATTGGTTCGGGGAAACCTTTAAAAGGGGTTCCTCACAGGAAAAACACACCTTGCAACTTAGTGGGGGAAGTGAGAATTTTAACTATTTCAGCTCCTTGGGGTACCTAAAGCAAGATGCCTATTACAAAAATTCGGCTACTGGCTACGAGCAATATGACATACGTATAAACCTTGATGCCAAGATCAGCGATGCCATTACTTTAAAGCTGGGCGTAATGGGAAGGGAAGAACTGCGGTATTTTCCCACGGAACCTGCGGATGCGATCTTTAGAATGTTGACAAGGGGAAGACCTACCGAACCGGCCTATTGGCCCAATGGATTTCCCGGCCCGGATATAGAAAACGGCCAAAATCCAGTGGTCATTACCACCAATGCAACTGGTTATGACCGCGACACGCGTGACTACTTTCAATCAAATGCTACCCTGGATATCAAAATTCCGTGGATAGATGGGTTGTCAGTGCAGACAACGGGGGCCATCGACAAAAGCTTTCTGAACCGAAAGGTATGGAGAACCCCGTGGTTCCTATATTCCTGGGACGGGGTCAACAGGGATGAATCGGGACTTTCGGCAGTTCAGAGAGGACCCGCAGAACCCAATCTAAGACAATTTTCACAGAACCGGCTGAGCATTTTATTGGGTGCCAATCTGCAATATCAAAAATCCTTTGGCGATCATAATTTATTGGTATTGGCGGGTACCAACAAGGAAACAAGGACCTACGAGGGCATGGAGGCCTATAGAAGGTTTTTTATCTCCCCTGTTATCCAAGATCTTTTTGCCGGCGGTAATGATCAGCAATTTAACACAGGTTCCTCTAACAGAGCATCCCGTTTAAATTATTTTGGAAGGGTGGCGTACGATTTCAGTGAAAAATATCTTATGGAGTTCGTGTGGCGTTATGATGGTTCGTACCTCTTCCCGAAAGATACCCGCTATGGTTTTTTTCCTGGCTTTTCCGCAGGCTGGGTCGTAACCAAAGAGTCGTGGTTTGATGATATGGACAGCGATTCTTTTTTGAACCACCTAAAGTTGCGGGGCTCATGGGGGCAGTTGGGGAACGATGCTTTTAACGATGACGAATTTCCCGCCAATCAGTTTCTGGCCAGTTACGGTTTTGGCACCTATGTAATGAGCAATTCCCTCATAACAACCTTGGCCGAATCAACGGTACCAAATCCTGGTATTACATGGGAGGTTGCGACCAACATTAATGTGGGCGTTGACGCCCGCTTCCTAAAGAACAAGATGAACCTGGAATTTGACTGGTTCCTGAACAAAAGAACGGATATCCTTACAACACCGTCGGCCTCGCTGCCTGCCATGTCGGGAATTCTACCTCCACGCCAGAACATTGGGGAGGTAGAAAACAAAGGGTTCGACTTTATTCTGGGTTATAACGATTTTATCGGAGAGGATTTTACCTACGGCATCACTATAAATGCGGGCTATGCCAAGAACAAGATTATCTTTAACGACGAAGCTGAAGGTGCGCCCGAATGGCAAAGGGCTACTGGGCGTATGATTAATGCTCCTTTGGTCTATGGATATGATGGCATATTTGCGACCCAGGACGAGATCGATGCCGAAACCTTGGATTATTCGGGGATTGTCAACAATCTAAGGCCCGGGGACATGAGAATTGTCGATTATGACAATGATGGCCGCATTACTCCTCTTGACCGTTACCGATTGGACAAAAATATATACCCCACATTACAGGGCGGTGTAAACCTGACCGTAGGCTATAAGAATTTTGATTTGAGCATGCTGTTCCAAGGAGCCTGGGGCGGGGAACTCTTTTTTAACTTTAACGAGGCAGGTACCATAGGGAACTATTTGGAAAGGGACTATAACAATCGCTGGTCGGTCAACAACCCTAGCAGTGTACATCCACGAATTACCAACAGGGCCGACCAGTACTTTAGCAACGGCAACACCTATTGGAGGCAGAACACTGATTATGTGCGTTTAAAGAATTTTGAACTGGGCTACAACCTACCTGAGGATTTAACATCCCGTATTGGTCTTAGTGCTTTAAGGTTCTATCTTAACGGGGCGAACTTGTTTACATGGACCGATGCCATATTCGATCCCGAAGGCATAAATACAAGTGGAAGGGACTACGCTGTTTCCAGAATCTTTAGTGCTGGATTTTCTCTATCATTCTAAAAAGAAATACTATGAATATCACAAAATCAATTGTACGAGTGGGAGTTGTCTTGATCTTGGGCTTTGGTACGGCCTGCAACGACGATTTTACCAATATTACGCCCTTAAGCGAAGTTTCCGAGTCCAGTGTGTGGACGGATGCCGGACTTGCGGAGGCCGCCGTTACAGGAATATATCTTGGTTTGGGGCCTGGTGGCCTGGACGAACAGATGTTGGCCTCCCTGTCGGATGAGGCAATTTTCACCCATACAGGTAGGGGTATCAATACAGTGAATGAATCCAGGGCGAACTCGGCTCCCGACGGGACCGGATGGATCCATGCAAACTGGGATTGGAACAATATGTATGCCCACCTTAGGGACGCCAATTTGGCAATTGCCAATTTGACCACCGGAGGCCTTGATGCCGAACTGGTCGACAGGCTATTGGGAGAGGCCTATTTTATGAGGGCCTACTACTACCAGCAATTACTGCGATTTTATGGCGGGGTGCCTTTGCTGGACGAACCTTTGACCTTGGAATCAGACTACAACATTCCGCGTAACACCTATGCCGAATGTGTCGATTTCATTGTTGCCGATTGCGAACGTGCCTTTCAACTGCTCGACGGTAAGGACATGGCATCTGGTCGCGCGAATGCCACCGTGGCCTTGGCGCTGAAGGCTCGGGTATTGCTGTACGCTGCCAGTGATTTTCATGATTTTCCCACAGCATCGGCCAACTCCACCTTATTTGCCAGTTATTCCCATCCTGAACTGATCGGCTATACATCAGGCAGCCAGGCCCAACGTTGGGAACTGGCACGGGACGCTGTCAAAGCGGCGCTCGACTATTCTACCGCGGGTTATAAATTGGGCCTTACGAGCCCGGTTCCCTTTGAGGAAGGAGAGCAAAATTATTTGGATATGTCCTTGGCCCGAAACGGAGGTGAAAATGATATCATTTGGGAGCGGCAGTATGTGGCACAACAAGATCCCGGAAGGCGGATAGGGCTCTTTAACGGTCCAAATGGGTATCAAAACTGGGCCGGGAACACCCCCCTTCAAAACTTGGTGGACGATTATGCCATGATGGATGGTTCCGAATTTGATTGGGACAACCCAGAGCATGCCAGTGCACCCTATGAAAATAGGGAGGCCCGTTTCTATGCCACGGTCCTGTATGATGGTGCCGATTGGAAACCCAGGCCCGCAGCTTCCGCCGATAGGGACCCGGCCAACCAAATACAGACCGGGCAGTATGAGGTTAATGGCTCGGGAACCGTTACAACGCATTTTGGCCTGGACACCCGTCAAAGTCCCATTGAAGATTGGAACGGTACCCGAAGCGGTTATTATTTTAAGAAATTTACCGAGCCAGATCCCACATTTGTGGACCAAACGGATTTTCAGACCATTCCTTGGCCTTTCTTTAGGCAGACAGAACTTGTTTTGAATTATGTGGAGACCCTTTTGGAAACAGGTGAAGAAGGAGAAGCCCTTACTTGGCTCAATCAAATCCGATTTAGGGTCGGCTTACCGGCAATCGTGGCTTCGGGCGATGAACTGGTGGAGGCCTATAGGAATGAAAGACGACTTGAGCTTGCTTTTGAAGAACATCGGTACCATGACGTCCGCCGATGGATGATCGCCCCTACAACAAGTGGGGCACCTGCCGTGGGCATTCAGATTACCGGAACCTTAAAACCAGGGGCCAACGTTTCCATATATAAGTATGATCCTTCAAAATATGACTATTCGTATGTGCCCACCGTGGTAGATCCAGGATTTGAAAATCGTCTTTGGTTGGACAAAACCTATTTTGTACCCATAAGAATTGCGGAAATCAATGCGAATACGGCCTTGGTGCAAAATCCGGGATATGATTAAAGCCACTCTTTTAAATCCCATTAAATGGGTTTAGTTCCCGATGCCCTGCATCGAAGTGGATCAGGTTTCTTCTTTTGAATACTTTTTGGGCTTGCCCAGAGGGGATCGATTTAATAAAGATTCCATCCATTAAAAGGGATGGAATCTTTATTTTTATATACATATGAAAAACACGCCATACCATCATTTAATCTATTGTTCCATTTTACTGGTGCTGTTGACCAGTGGTTGTAAAAGGCAACGTTCAGATGAAGGTTTGACCAGGGAAAATTCCCAGGGAACCCTATTTACCCTATTGTCCTCAAAAGGAACCAAAATTGATTTTCAAAATACCTTAACGGAGGGACTCAACACAAATATATTGATGTACGAGTACTTTTATAACGGCGGGGGAGTGGCCACGGCGGATTTGAACGGTGATGGTCTGATCGATATTTACTTCACATCCAATATGGGTGAAAATAAATTTTATATCAATAGGGGCAACATGCAATTTGAAGATGTTACCTCTATCTCAAAAATTGGGGGGCGATCAGGTCCTTGGAAGACCGGTGTAGCTACGGTGGATATAAATGGCGATGGCAAGATGGATTTGTATCTCTGTTATTCTGGGGCGTTACCGGATAAAAAAAGGGAGAACCAACTATTCATAAACCAAGGGAACAACCCAGAAGGAGTTCCTATCTTTAAAGAGATGGCGGCCAAATGGGGCCTGAACAGTGCTGGATACAGCAATCAGGCCTATTTCCTTGATTTTGATAGGGACAGTGACTTGGACATGATCCTCCTGAACCACAATCCCAAGTCGCTCCCGGTCCTAAACGAAATTGGAAGTGCACAAATGTTGAAACAGGACGATCCCCTAAGGGGCGTGCGGTTGTTTGAGCAAAAAAACGGAAAATTTCTGGACGTCACCGTAGAGGCGGGCATCAATGGTTCTGCCCTTACCTATGGTCTGGGAATTGGTGTCAGTGATTTTAACAATGACGGATGGCCCGATTTCTATGTGTCCAATGATTATGACGTACCTGATTATCTTTATATCAATCAGGGCAACGGCAGTTTTAGGGACGAACTTGGATCACAATTGGGACATAGCAGCCAATTTTCCATGGGAAATGATATGGTGGATATAAACAATGATGGTCTTCAGGATATTTTTACGCTGGATATGCTTCCCGAGGACAACTATCGACAAAAACTCTTGTTGGCACCTGATAATTATGAAAAGTTCGACCTTAATGTGCGTAGCGGGTTTCACCATCAATATATGCGCAACATGTTTCACCTGAACAATGGCGATGATACGTTTAGCGAAATAGGCCAACTGGCGGGCATTTCCAATACGGACTGGAGCTGGGCCCCGCTGATAGCGGATTTTGACAACGATGGACTAAAGGACCTCTATATTACCAATGGGTATTTTCGCGACTATACCAATCGTGATTTTATAAATTATATGGAGGACTATGTGCGGAAAAAGGGAAATATGAAAAGGCAGGATGTGCTGGAAATCATTAAGAATATGCCCGCTTCCGATGTGGTAAACTATGCCTATGCCAACCAAGGGGGCACCAGCTTTGTCCAAGTGAACGGCCAATGGGGCATGGAACATGCTTCCAATAGTAATGGCGCCGCATATGCTGATCTGGATAACGACGGGGACCTGGACCTGGTAGTGAACAACATCAACCAGCCCGCATTTATATATGAAAATAACGCCGCCCAAGAAGGGTCGCATTACCTTCAGGTGAAGCTGGTGGGAGAGGGGCTCAATACTGATGGACTGGGGACGAAAGTGACCCTATATAACAAAGGGGAACAACAAAAATTGGAACAGATGACCAGCCGTGGATATCTTTCCGCCATCTCCCCCATCCTTCATTTTGGATTGGGCAGCTTACAAAAGATAGATTCCCTAAAGGTGGTCTGGAACTCGGGCAAGCAACAGCTCTTAAAACGATTGTCCGTGGATCAGAGGTTGGTACTGGAAGAGAAAAATGCTATTGAAACCCCAAGGGCAAGTACCAAAAGGAAGGGACTATTTCAAGAAATCAAGTCCCCCATATCCCATAAAGACCCAACCAATAATATCAATGATTTTAAAAGACAGTCGTTGCTGATCAACCAATTGTCACGCTCCGGACCCTGTATGGTAAAAGGGGATGTGGACATGGACGGTAGGGAGGATATTTTTATAGGTGGGGCCAAGGGACAACAGGCATCCCTTTTTTTACAACAGGCAAACGGGCGTTTTAAAAAACACGGAGTCCCGGCGTTCGCGGCAGATAGCGAAAGCGAGGATGTGGCCGCTGTGATCTTTGATGCCAATTTGGACGGGCATGCGGATATTTATGTGGCCAGTGGGGGCTATCATGATTTTGCACAGGAGGATGAAAGATTGCAGGACCGGTTGTACCTGGGCAATGGAAATGGAGGTTTTGTAAAGGATATCACGGCACTTCCCCAACTTTTGGGGAGCAAAGGGGCCGTAGCGGTGGCCGATGTAAACGGCGACGGCAGTCCCGATATATTCGTCGGGGGCCGTTTGATACCGGGCCGCTATCCTGAAACACCTAACAGTCACTTGCTGATCAATGATGGAAAGGGCCATTTTGAGGATCGAATAACACAATGGTCGCCCAAACTGAAGGAACTTGGAATGATCACCGATGCCCTCTGGAAAGATTTGGACGGGGACGGCATTCAAGAACTTGTATTGGTAGGCGAATGGATGCCAATCACCGTTTTTAAAAACATCTCCGGTAAACTACAAAACCATTCTCAACTTTATTTTGATAAGCTGTACAAAGGATGGTGGAACACAATTGAAGTTGCGGATTTCAACAACGATGGAAAACCTGATATAATTGCGGGAAATTTAGGCTCCAACACCCAGTTCCAGGTCACGGATAGTGAACCTTTAGAACTTTATTTTAAGGATTTTGATCAAAATGGTTCTGTAGATCCCTTGTTTTGTTATTATATTCAAGGAAAAAGCTATCCTTATATTACAAGAGATGAGCTATTGGGACAGCTTGGAGGTCTACGATCCAAGTACACTAGCTACGAAAGCTATGCGAATGCTACAATAAGGGATATAATTGAGGCCGAAGAATTAAAAAGTGCGGGTCATTTGACTGCAAACCATATGGAGACTACATTGTTTTTAAGTAATGAAAAGCGTGTGCTTAAAGTAATGGATTTGCCCAACAGGGCACAATACGCACCTGTTCATTCGATTGTTGCCTCGGATTTCAATAATGATGGGAACATAGATCTTATTCTTTTTGGGAACAGTAACAATTATAAATTACGAATAGGAAAGTTCGATGCAAATTATGGCACATTATTTATAGGTGAGGGTAATGGAAACTTTAAATATGTAGACCAGCAACAATCTGGATTAAATGTATCAGGTGATGTTAGAAATTCCGAACTAATAGGAAATAGGTTGCTATTGGGAATTAATGAAGGCCTCCTTCGCTCTTATCAAATTTTAAAATAAGCTTTTTCTTTTAAATTCTTTGGAACCCATCGACTATGAGCATATAAATTTTGCCTTATATGAACCAGTTTGGCTAAACATCCCACGTAGGTCAATGGTAGACGGTTAAACAAACCGGATGACAGCTTCTGGTCGGCCATTTAATAAATAAGTATTTCTTAAGGGTTGTTAATATTTTTTATTATATTTAACATGTTTATTCTTATGTAATTAGGACGAAAATACCTATAAAGTTTCATTGTTATTTTATAGGTTCTTTTTAGGGAATGTATCCCGATAAGCATGTTAATTCAATTTGCGAAAGTGTTTTCTAACCATAAAACCTAAAACCATGAAAACAAACTCAAAAATAATTATACCATTTTTAGTCTTGATTTTAGTTTTTTCTTGTACGAAGGATGAAACAGAAAAATTAATTACACCTGAAAGTTCTACGGAATCGCTTCAAGAAGCACCAGAGACTATTGAAGACCTTAATAAAAAGGTTTTCGATTATATTATCAGTTTAGGTGTTAAAGAGGAAGATATAGTTGAATTGCCAGAAGCATATGTGGCTGAGGGAGACATTTTTTTTCGGAAGGATATGGTTGTACCTCCTAATAGAAAGTTAGGAGAGGGTTTGGATGATCATCTATATACGGGGAATTTGGTGACCTATTCCCGTCGCCGTGATATAAGGGTATTTGTCAATTCAAATATGAATACTCAATCTGCTGAAGTGAATGCAGCGATAACGTTATGGAACAATGCGGATTCCCATATCCGCTTCAGAAGAGTCACTTCTAGCCCATATGATATTCTCATTGAAGCGTACAATTTAGGAACTGGCATATGTGGAGCGGCTTATACACCATCTAGTGGAAATCCTGGAAATCCCGTAAGAATCAATATTCCGGAAGTCGATGAAGATAATTTTGCCCAACGTACGGTCAATATTGCCCATGAATTGGGCCATACAATAGGGTTTATGCATACAAATGGCCTAAGTAATAACGGTCCAACAATCGATGTTCCCGGTTGGGCAGGTGCAGATGCGGGATCAATTATGAATGGCTCACAATGCCATGATCTTTCAACAATATTATCAGCTCGAGACATTGGTGCGTTAAGATCTCTATATCCAAATCCCCATCCGACAGCAACTAGTGCGAACATACAGACCGAGTACAATGAATTTAGAATTGCTTGGACAAATACGTGCACTTCATGTAATCATAATGCTATAGAAAACATTGTTAGTTACAGTGGTCATGTTGACAATATGACTTCTTTTGGAGGAGACGTTATTTTATCATCATCGGCTGTTTACTATACTGTCCCGGGAGCAACTCCAAGCCCTAGTTCGGATGGAAATTATATCCAGGCGACGGTAAAAAGAAGATGTGCACACGGTACATTCGCAGCTCAAACCATAACTAGATACAAATCGGGAGGGGTTTGGCAGTAAAAATTAAATCCCATTTAATTGTTTTTATTTCCCAAGCCCTTCTTAGAAGTGGGACAAGGTTTCGTGGAATACCCACCTCATGGAATTGCCGAGGTTGCTGATTCCTTCGTATGTCCAAAAATCGCCCGATAAAATCTAATTTTCCGTGCGATGGTTTTTGAATGCCGGTATCTTAGGGCAATGCCCTTTCTGTCTAATTTCTAGGGGGGTGCTATTTATTGGGCAGCATTAGGGGAAGTGAAGGCCAATTCATTTATAAAAATGGAAGCACTGAAAGTGAAAAAGGGTTAATGGATCATCCCAAAACCTGTATAGGGCACTAGGACTTCAGGTATTTTTATCCCGTTGCCTGTTTGATAGTTCTCCAATATTCCCGCCAAAACCCTTGGCAGGGCCAAAGAACTTCCGTTTAGGGTATGTGCCAGTTGACTCTTGCCCGCTTCGTCCTTAAACCTTAATTTTAACCTATTCGCCTGAAAAGTCTCAAAATTGGATACGGAACTTATTTCCAGCCATCGGTCCTGTGCCGTTGAGAACACCTCAAAGTCATAGGTAAGTGCCGAGGTAAAGCCCATATCCCCCCCGCACAGCCTAAGGATTCTAAAGGGCAGTTTTAGCTCGCGCAGAATATTTTGCACATGTGCTACCATACCTTCCAATGCATTATAGGAATTATCTGGATGTTCCACTCGTACAATCTCTACCTTATCGAACTGGTGCAACCGGTTCAGGCCCCGCACATGGGCACCGTAACTTCCCGCTTCCCTCCTGAAACAGGGGGTATATGCGGTATAACAAATGGGGAAATCCGATTCGTTCAGGATTACGTCCCTAAAAATATTGGTCACCGGTACCTCCGCAGTAGGAATAAGGTATAGGTCGTCCTCGGTCACATGGTACATCTGCCCTTCCTTGTCCGGCAACTGGCCGGTACCATAGCCGGATGCTTCGTTTACCAAATGCGGAACCTGCATCTCCGTATAGCCCGCTTCGGTGTTCTTGTCCAAGAAATAGGCAATAAGGGCGCGTTGTAATCGTGCGCCTTTACCTTTGTAAACGGGAAATCCCGCTCCGGCTATCTTAACGCCCAGTTCAAAGTCGATGATATCGTATTTCTTGGCCAGTTCCCAATGCGGCAGGGCACCATCATGTAGCACAGGGATATCCCCTTCCTTGAATATTTCTTCATTGTCCGTTTCGGAAGTTCCCGCTGGAACTGAATTATGTGGTACGTTGGGAATCTGGTACAACAGGGCCTGAAGGTCCTCTGTGATTTTTATAAGGTCTTCGTTCAACTTTTTGGATTCTTCCTTTAAGTCAGCCGTCCGCTCTTTAAGTGCATTGGCTTCCTGTGCCTGGCCATTTTTAAAAAGGTTCCCTATTTCTTTGGAAAGTTTGTTGGATTCGGCCAAGGTATTGTCCATTTTGGTCTGTAGGGAACGGCGTAGTTCGTCCAGTTCCACCACTTTGTCCAAAAGTGGGGCAGCATTGATATTCCGCTTTTTTAATGCGGTGATCATGTTCTCCTTGTTTTCACGTATAGCCTGTAGCTGCAACATTGTCCTTTTGTTTTTGAAGAGGCAAATTTACGCGATCGTTCTTAATTAGTACGGAATTTTGATTTTTGTTTTTGGAGGGCAGTAATTTGATTGTTCCTCCAGTTTGTCAGGTGGTTCTATGCATCTTCACATCCTTATATGTTGTTTTTCTCCCACTTATTTTATCTTGTATGAGGGTAATATCGCCGGTTGTTTCCAAAATTATCATATCTATGTCATCTAAAGTGGAAATGCCCTGTTTTCTGCTGGCACTATAAATTTCGTCTACCGTGATACGTTCCTTCTTCAGTACCTTTTCCAAAAAGTTACCCTTGTAAAAGATCAATGTGGGACTACTTGTAATAAGGTTTTTAATTGCCTTGACCCGTACCGATAACCATGTTAGGACGAACTGGCAGGCCATGAGCAATATAAAAGCGGTTACACCATCGGCAAGTGAAATATCCTTATTGAGAGAAACACTGGAAAGACTGGACCCTAGCGCAATTGTAACGATAAAATCGAAAGCGTTCATTTTAGAAAGTGTCCTTTTCCCTGAAACCCTTAATAGTACCACCATGGCACAGTATCCCAAAATGGTCAGGCATATTGTCCTTACGATACTCTCCCAATTGTCGAACCATATTTTTTCCATGTCCTTGTTCTTTGATTATGTAATGAACCGATTTTTACAAAGTTGCCTATAATATGAGGTCAGTAATGTCTTTATAGCACAAAAAATAAACGGTAATACTCATTCGGGGAGGGAAATCTTCCATCCAGCGCTGTTTTTGTTCGCCCTTATCGAGGTGCATATTTATTCACAACGTGTAATTTTCCTTATGACATTTGTCATTTTTAAGGAGGTGGTGTTTGACTAGTTTTATGGACTGGTTCTGACCAGAGTAATTAAAAAACATGTGGAGTATGATACCAAAAACAATGAAAGCTGCGGTTGTTCGGGAGTTCGGACAACGTTTGAAGATCGAAGAGGTTGAGGTGAAAAAGCCAGGAAGAAATCAAATCTTGGTAAAAGTAATGGCCAGTGGTGTTTGCCACACGGATTTACATGCCATTGAGGGCGATTGGCCCGTAAAACCCAAAATGCCCTTGATTCCCGGCCACGAAGGCGTAGGTTATATCGTGGCAGTGGGCGAGGGAGTTGCCCATGTAAAGGAAGGGGATGCCGTGGGCGTACCGTGGTTATACAGTGCCTGTGGCCATTGTGAGCATTGTATTACCGGATGGGAGACCCTTTGTGAAACCCAGCAGAACGGGGGATATAGTGTGGATGGGGGGTTTGCGGAGTACGTATTGGCCGATGCCCGTTACGTGGGAAAACTACCCTCCAATGTAAATTTTTTGGAAATCGCACCTATTTTATGTGCGGGCGTTACCGTGTACAAGGGATTGAAGGAAACCGAGACAAAGCCCGGACAATGGGTGGCCATCTCCGGAATTGGAGGGTTGGGACATGTGGCCGTCCAATATGCCAAGGCCATGGGAATGCATGTAGCGGCAATCGATATTGCGGATGACAAACTGGACCTGGCAATAAAATTGGGTGCCGATATTACGGTAAACGCCAAAGAGGTAGATCCAGGAAAATTTTTACAAAAGGAAATTGGTGGTGCCCATGGGGCACTGATCACGGCCGTTTCTCCCATTGCATTCAAACAGGGAATAGAGGTCTTGCGAAGAAAGGGGACGATCGCTTTAAACGGTTTGCCCCCGGGAACGTTCGATTTTCCGATATTTGAGGCCGTTCTAAAACGCATTACCGTAAGAGGATCCATAGTGGGTACGCGACAGGACCTTCAGGAAGCGATCGATTTTGCCACTGAGGGCAAAGTAAGGGCCAATGTGACCGCTGCCAAATTAGAGGACATTAACGAAGTGTTCGACAAAATGAGGAAAGGACAGATAGAGGGACGAATGGTAATCGATATGGCCGGTTAAATTTTCCGTGGAGGTCACGGCCCTGGCCCCTGGCCCTTAAATTTTTTTGTTCCATTGACCACAAGGGAACCCTATCCACTTGTGTTTTCTATTGAACAGGTCATTACAGGTACTCAGATCGAATGGGAGGTTTGATTATTCCGAGGGTAAGATCCAGTCATTATGGGCAAAATGCCTCCACTTGGCAGCAGCCAAGTCTACTTTTGGGTCTATAAAGGTCCTAGCGGGCTTGCCATTGATGCTCACCTTTGATGTGACGTAAACTTCTATGTCCCTACCTATTTGTGCGTTTTCTTTTTTAAGGCGCTGGGCAAATTGCCACATAAAATCGGGATAGGAGGCAATTTTCCTTTTTTGTTTGAAGGTCAGGTAATCGTCCAACCGCACAAATTCCGACTTCCCATTGTCCTTGTCCACAATGCGGAACTGTACCGTTCCCGATCGGCTGCGCAACATCATTCGCCAGCTCATCCGGTGCCCTTCCTCCGTCCATAATACATCGTCCTTAAACAAATGGTGGCGCAGTGGCAAGGCCAATTGTATTACAAAGTAAATTCCCAGAGAGGTCAATAATATACTTTTTACGGGAGGCACGACCACTTTCGTGTCCGTAAAGGGTATTCTTTTAGGGAAGAAGATCCTACGTATGGTTTCAGGTGGGAAGAAAAATACGCTAAAGGCAAGAGACAGAAAGGGAAAGATACCTATCTGGAAGATGATCCCATTAAAGAGATGGAAAAATATGGAAAGGAAAAAAGCGATCTTCCTTGTGGGTCTCCACAGCAATGCGGGAACGACCAACAGATCGAAGATGATGCCACTGATGCCAATAAAGGCATGTACCCAAGGATGTTGCAACAGTTCCCCGACCAACGGATATCCTGCCTTGCTTCGCATAAGTAATTGGATGACCCCGAAATCCAGCCAATCGCCATATAATTTGGCAATGGAGGCATAGGTGTACACAATCAATAATTGTAGAACGATTATCCATTTGATATAACTGGGCATACTGTCCTTTTTAATGAACGGTTTCCTGCGCACATCAAGGGAACGATCGTTATGTGCGGGAAGAAAGATCATCAGAAAGGAAATCAGGATCAAAAGATAGTAGTGGTTATTGTAGGAGGTTTTTTGCATCAGGTATACCGTCGTCCACATTAGGGTAAACGCGATCATACTGGCCCGATATCGATATCCCAAGGCAATAAGGACACCCAGGGTGCCCATGATCGCAAAATAGAAGTACATGCCGTTGCCCTGAAGGGGCTGCAACCATTCAAAACCAATAAAGGTGAAGGTAAACAAAGGTTCCACAAGCGTTCTCCGTACCCATCCGGTAAAAATTGCCCCATAACATTCCAAGGAAATCAGAATTCCGAAGAACACCCTAAAGATCAATAGGGGGGAATTGTCGATACGGGTGAAGAGAAAACGATCCAACATTATTTTGAGAGTATGGAAAGGGAAGTCTGCCTGTCTTTTTCCAATTGTTCCTTCAGGGCTTCCAATGAATTGAACTTGTGTTCGTCCCGGATACGCGAAATGAGGTCCACCTGTATTTCATACCCGTATAGATCCCCGTCAAAATCAAAAAAATGCACTTCCAAACTTTGGTCGGTCCCTGCTACGGTAGGGTTGAAACCAATGTTCATCATCCCGTTAACATGTTTGCCCTTAAGCAGGCTTCTTACCACATATACCCCTGTTTTGGGCACCAATTTATAGGTTTCGGGAATGTGGATATTAGCGGTGGGAAAATTTAATTGCCTTCCCAATCCCCGACCTTTTACTACGTTACCGGTGAGCATATAGGAGTATCCCAAGTAGCTGTTGGCAGTTTCGATATCACCCGCCATAAGGGCGTTCCTAATTTTGGTGGAGCTAACGGAAACATCGTCTATCTCTTGGGCGGGAATCTCCTCAACGCCAAAATTCATGGCATCCCCAAAGGTTTTCAGATCGGAAATATCCGCATTTCTGTTTCTGCCAAAACGGTGGTCGTACCCGATAATTATTTTTTGGGTATTCAATTGGGAGACCAGAATATCCTTTACGAATTCAGTGGCCGTCAAACGGGAAAATTCTTTGGTAAATGGATGGATGATAAGGCAATCAAGCCCGGTCTTTTCCAAGATCTTTATTTTTTCGCCAATGGTATTCAACAATTTTATATCCGAATCCTGCTGCAGTACCATCCGTGGATGGGGAAAGAATGTGAGCACGGTAGCCCTTAATCGCAACATCTTGGCACTGCCCATAAGCCTGTCGAGAATTTTTTTATGCCCGATATGTACCCCATCAAAAGTGCCAATGGTTATGGCCGAAGGATTTTTTTTGTCGTACTGGGAGATGCTTTGGATTGTAATCACAAAATTTAATAATAAAAACTTATTTTTGAAATTGTAACGATCTGTTGATGAACACAAAATTACATCTTGTTTTTTCAATTACCATACTATTTCTCTCCTTTTACGGATCGGCACAATCCAATTATTGGAATAGGGAGTCCAATTCCACATCGGTTTCCACGGGATCTTTGGACAGGTCCACCTTAAAAAAGGCAGCGCTATTTTCCTTGGACACCAAGGAATTCGATGCTGCGCTCCGCAGGGGGCCACAGATGCGCAATTCTTTTTCAACGGTCTATTTCCCTGATGAAAATGGAAATCTCCAAGCCTTTGAGGTCCGTGAAAGATCCATTATGTCCCCCCGACTATCTGATAAATATCCTGAGATAAAGTCTTATGTGGGCAGGGGGAAAAATGTTTTGGGCGACCGTATCCGCTTCAGTGTTTCCCCCTTTGGGATACAGAGCATGATCGTACATGCCAACGGGAAGGGCACCACTTTTATGCAGAAGTCGGCCAAAGATGGGGATGGTTATATAGTGTACAAAAGAAATCCTGCCTCAAAAGCGGACGGGGATTTTATATGTGCCACCACTGGGGCCCTAAGTAAGGGTATTTCTTCGCAATCCCTTAAAATGGTGGACGATGGGGTGCTCAGGAAATTTAGGGTGGCCATTTCTGCTACAGGTGAATATACCCAATACCATGGGGGGACCGAAGTGGGTGCGCTTTCGGCCATTAATGCTACCCTTACAAGGGTAAATGAAGTGATGGAAACCGATTTGGGGGTGAGTCTGCAATTGGTGGACAACAATGACCTTCTTATCTATACTAGTGCCAATAGCGATCCATATAACGGTAATTTAAACGGACAGGTACAAAGTACGCTGACTAGCATTATAGGGGAAGCCAATTACGATTTGGGACATCTTTTTCACAGGGATACCAACAACGGCAATGCAGGGTCCATAGGCTCGGTCTGTGTGGATAATAAGAAGGGAAGTGCCTTTTCCTCTGCTTTGGATCCGGAGGGAGATCTCTACGACCTTGATTTTGTCGCACATGAAATGGGACACCAGTTCGGGGCCAACCATACATGGTCATTTGAATCGGAAGAGGATACTTTTGTGCAGGCAGAACCTGGCAGTGGTACCACCATTATGGGTTATGCCGGAATTTCCGATGCGAACAATGTTGCCTCGAACGGTGATGACTACTATCACTATTACAGTATTTTCCAAATTTCGGAATATCTCGAGACCGTTAGTTGTGCGGAGGTCATCCCAGTGGATAATACCGCCCCTGTGATAACGCCCATTAGGGACTTTATCATACCGAAGTCCACCGCTTTTGTTTTAACGGGAAATGCCTCCGATGTGGACTTGGAGGACGTGCTTACCTATACTTGGGAGCAGATCGATCAGGGGGTGGTCACCAATACTACCTTTGGACCTACCAATCCAAGTGGGGCAAATTTTAGGTCGCAACCTCCAAGTTTGTTGCCCCAAAGATATTTTCCACAGCTTTCCCGGGTACTGGAAGGAGAGCTTACCCAAGAAAATCCTACATTGAACTCTGCCTGGGAGACCGTGTCCGATGTGGAAAGGGATATGAATTTTGCCCTCACCGTCAGGGATAATTCTGCTGGGGGCGGACAGGTCAGTTCAGAACTGTTGACGGTATCGGTGGTAAACGCTGCCGGTCCTTTTGTACTTCTTTCCCAAGCGGAAAATGAAATTTATGAAGCGGGCTCTGTACAGCAAGTGGTGTGGGATGTAGCCAATACCAATAGGGCACCCGTAAATGCCATGACGGTGGACATCCTATTGTCATTGGACGGGGGCCAGACATTTCCGCTGACCCTGGCAACAGAGGTTCCCAATACGGGAACGTATGAGGTGCTGCTTCCGGGTGCCGCCACGGTTGATGCACGGATAATGGTAAAGGCACATGACAATATCTTTTTTGCGGTGAATGCGGACCCCTTTACCATAACTGCCACCGAAATGGTATTAAGGTTCGGCGCTTTGGAATACAGGGTCTGTCAACCCGATGATCTGCTGCTTCCCTTTATGTACGAAACATACCTGGGTTTTAGCGAAGAGGCAACCTTTAGTGTTACGGGACTTCCGCCCGATTTTTCCATCTCACTATCAGAAACGGTTGTAAGTACCAATACATCGGTTGTGTTGACGATCGGTAATACCATTGGGGCGGAACCGGGTTTTTATCCTTTTCAGGTCCGTGCCACCGCCGGCAGCACCATTCAAGAGGTGCCATTGGGCCTGTATGTACAGGATGGGGTTTTTTCTGAGGTTGTTCTGTTGTCGCCTTCCAATAACCAAGGAGACGTCCTTGCCTCATCACAACTGGAATGGGAACAAACCCCAAGTGCGGAATCCTATGGACTGGAAATCTCAGAAGCGGCCGATTTTTCGGCCATTATCGATAGTATCACAACTATTTTTAACAGCTATTCCCTTTCCGCACTGCAACCCGATACCACCTATTATTGGAGGGTGCGGGCCATTAACGAATGTGGGCAGGGCAATTTTGGGGCCCCTTTTAGTTTTACGACCAAGGCCGTTAGCTGTAGCGGTATGGAAGCCCAAGGACTTCCGCTTGCCATTTCCACGGTGGGCACCCCCACCATCACTTCCAAAATCGTCTTTTTGGAGGATTTGCCAGTGGCGGATATAAATGTAAACTTGGATGTTACGCACAGTTATTTGGAAGATCTGGTCATAAGCCTTAGCTCGCCCGCAGGGACCAAAGTGGTATTGTTGTCCAGTTCATGTGGTTCCTTACGAAATATAAATGCCACTTTCGATGATGAGGGGGATGCCTTTGGCTGTGACGGAAATCCAGCTATCAGCGGGGCCATACAGCCCCTTGGGTCATTGGCTGCCTTTAAGGGAGAATCCCTTTTGGGGGAATGGACCTTGGAAATCAAGGATAACCAATTATCTGATGGAGGTTCCCTGAATGACTTTTCCATGGAAGTATGCGTGCAGGGTACTTTTAGGCCAGATGCCGATGGCGATGGGGTTTTTGACGATGGGGACGACCTTTGTCTTGGAACCCCAAAGGGATTGGACGTGGATGTGAACGGATGTGCGGTCTACCGCTTTCCCGCCGATCGTTTTACGGTAGAGGTGGGAAGCGAATCCTGTAGAGACCGGAACAATGGATGGCTTGCTATAGAAGCGACCGAAGCAATGGATTATAATGTGTCCGTCATCGGGAACGGGATCAATGTGGCCGATGAATTTTCGCAATCATATAACCTTGGCTCCATGGGTGCCGGTACCTATGAAGTATGTATAGGCGGAACGTCCGGTACCATCGTCTTTGAGCAATACTGTTTTCAGGTAACGGTCACGCAACCGGACCAACTGAACGTGATTGCCGAACTTTCCACGGTACGGGATCAAATATCGTTACAATTGGGAGGTGGGCATTTGTACAATGTTGAGCTGAACGGGATCGTACGGCAAACTTCGGCAAGCGGAATTTCCCTTCAACTGGAAAGGGGGAACAATGTTCTTAAGGTAAGTACGAACATTGCCTGCCAAGGGAGTTATGAAGAACGGTTTTTTGTGCTGGATGGGCGGCCGATGGTGTTTCCTAATCCCGTAACGGCAACGGCTACACTATTTCTGGGCGCAGATACCGATAATTTACAGCTAGCGATATATACCATTTATGGGCAATTGGTAAGGAGGGAACAACTTGTTGTGGAAGCCAGTGAAGTGGAACTCGATTTTGGGGGAATGTCCCCTGGTGTCTACTTGGTCTCCTATAAGGGCGATTTGATGGAGGGAACCTATAAAGTAATCAAAAAATGAGAAGGATAGCGGTTATAATTGCTTGGGTGCTTGTGGCGGGTTGTGGCAGCAAGGATGGTCCAAAGCCTCCTGGCAGTGTGCAATTGGATTTTCCCTTAAAGGATTCCGAATGTACTACAGGGGTGGATTTGACAGAGACCACAAGTGAAGTGGAATTCAGATGGCAGCCTTCCGAGAATACGGATAGTTATGTGATAAGGGTTACCGATCTGTTGGACAATAATAGCCAAAGTACCACTACGGCCGCCAATTCCATAAAATTTACTTTGGATAAGGGTACTCCTTATTCTTGGTCCGTTACCTCGCAGAATACAGAAGTTACTGAAACGGCCACCAGTGAAATCTGGCGTTTTTACAATGCCGGGAGTGAAAGCAGTTACGCTCCCTTTCCGGCACGCATCAATACTCCTGCCTCTGGGGCATCGGTTTTAAAGGACCTGAACAATGATGTGGAATTATTTTGGTCTGGTGCCGATGTGGATGGGGATATTACCGGTTACGAGATCTACTTTGGTGCAGCTGACCCACCTGGGGAACTGCTTTCCACGGTTTTAGGGGATGATACCACGACAAAGGTCAACGTTGTGTCAAATACGGTCTATTATTGGCGGGTGGTCACCTTTGATGGGGAGGGGAATTCTTCCGATTCCGGTGTCTTTCAATTTAAGGTATTGTAAGGCTAGGTATTGTTGTACATGTTCATGGTGGTATTGATTCCCGCAAGTACAAAAGAAGTAATGAGCTCAGATGATTTTTTCAGTCGTTCGGGCAGTTTTCCTTGCTCTTCTTCGTTCCATTCGCCCAAAACATAGTCCACCTGCCGACCCTTCCCAAAATCGGCACCCACCCCAAAACGGAAGCGATTGTACTGCACCGTCTGTAACACTGCCTGTGTATCCTTTAGGCCGTTATGGCCCCCATCGCTGCCTTTGGTCTTTAGGCGTATGGTGCCAAAGGGCAGGTTGATATCGTCCGTGATAACCAGGAGATTTTCCAAAGGGATGTTCTCCTTTTCCATCCAGTATTTGATGGCTTTTCCGCTTCGGTTCATATAGGTGGAAGGTTTTAGCAGTATGATACTGCGTCCCTTGATTTTAACGACGGCCACATCGCCCAGTTTTTGGGTGGCAAAGGTCAGGTCGTTGGAGGAAGCTAAGGCGTCCACAATTCGAAATCCTATATTGTGTCGGGTATTGGCATATTCAGGCCCAATATTTCCAAGGCCTACCACTAAAAATTTTTTCATGTTATCCGTTTGCCCGGTTAGCGGGCGTTTCTTTAAACTGTTGAATGGCCACCACATAGTCAATATTACTAAATGCCCTAAAAATACAAAAGCATCCCGAAATCTCGGGATGCCCTTCTGTATTTATCCTAGTAAACGATCTATTCGGTCGCTTCAGTGGCTTCCTCATCTTCTCCATCCTCTTCTTCGTCCACAAGAACCGCATTACGTGCAGCTTTGACCTGTACAACGACGGTATTCTCCGGATGAAGGATAGTGAAATCATCATTGAGCAAAGTGGCTACCGATATGTTTCCACCGATCCTTAATTTGGAAATATCCACATTAAAGAAATCGGGAAGGTTTTCGGGAAGCGCCTTAATGGTAAGTTTTCTTTTGCGGAACAACAATCTACCACCGTTGCGCACCCCAGGGGAGTTCCCTACCAGGTTTACGGGGATATCCATGGTAATGACCTTGTCCTTGAACAATTGGTAAAAATCCACATGTAAGATCTTGTCCGTTACCGGGTGGAACTGAATGTCCTGAAGGATGGCATCAAATTTGCCAGCCTCACCCAAATCGATCACAGCGGTATGTGCGTTTGGGGTGTACACCAAGTCTTTGAACGTTAGTTCTTCTGCTGTAAAGTGCAATGGCTTTTCCCCTCCGTATAGTACGCAAGGAACCTTTCCAGCATTACGTAGGGCCTTACTAGCCTTCTTGCCCACGCTTTCTCTTTCTGATCCTTTAATTGTAATCGACTTCATTATATATATTTAATTAATTATTAAATGCTTGTTAAAGGCCCTCCGCCTACATTAAAAACTTGGAACTGATGGAAGTGTTCTGGTGGACACGTTGCATAACATCCGAGAACAGTTCGGCGCAGCTCAGTACCTTTACTTTGTCACTTTCCTTTTTTAGGGGAATGGAATCGGTGACTATAAGTTCCGAAAGCTTTGATTTCTCAATTTTTTCATAGGCATTGCCCGATAACAGGGCATGGGTGGTAATGGCCCTTACACTTATGGCGCCCCTTTCCATCATCAGGTCTGCCGCTTTGGTTAGGGTACCTGCCGTATCCACCATGTCATCTACCAGTACCACATTTTTTCCCTGCACGTCCCCGATCAGCTCCATTATTGATATTACATTGGCCTTTTCCCGTTGTTTGTAACAGATGACCACATCGCATTCCAATGCTTTGGAATAGGCATAGGCCCTTTTAGATCCGCCCATATCTGGGGAGGCAATGGTGAGGTTGTCCAGGTTAAGTCCCTTTAGATAGGGAAGGAACAGGGTAGAGGCGAACAGATGGTCCACCGGTTTTTCAAAGAACCCTTGGATCTGGTCTGCATGCAGGTCCATGGTAATGATGCGCGTTGCCCCGGCCGCTTCCAACATTTTGGCTACCAGCTTGGCCGCAATGGGGACCCTTGGTTTGTCCTTTCTGTCCTGCCGTGCCCAGCCAAAATAAGGCATTACAGCGGTAATATGACGTGCCGAAGCCCTTTTGGCGGCATCCAACATCAGCAACATCTCCATCAGGTTTTCGGAACTAGGGTTGGTGGATCCGATGATAAAGACCCTTGCCCCCCGAACCGATTCCTCGAAGGACGGTTGGAATTCCCCATCGCTATAGCGGGAGAAACTTACCTTTCCAAGATCTGAACCGAAGAATTTTGCAATTTTTTCCGCAAGGGCCGTACTTTGGGTACATGCAAAAATTTTAGGTTCTGGTGCTTGATACTGCATGGGACAAGGTATTGTTAACTGGTTTGATGGACCCTTTGGGTAAATGCGGTGCAAATTTAGAAATTAATTGGGTTGGGATGTTATAAATTGTGGTTTTTTTTATGGCTAAAAGAAAATAATTCCTATTTTTGCAGTCCAAAATTTGCCTTGGTGGCGGAATTGGTAGACGCGCTGGATTCAAAATCCAGTTCTAACGAGTGTGGGTTCGATTCCCACCCAAGGTACAGAAGAACCCCGTAAGCTAATGCTTATGGGGTTTTTTGATTGTACTTATATTTGTAAATCTATAATCTATGGAAGAAAAAAATGGTGCCTCCCGTTCATTTTTGCCATAAACAAAAAAATCCTTACCAAAGTAAGGATCTTATTGTGGTGCCTCCAGGAATCGAACCAGGGACACATGGATTTTCAGTCCATTGCTCTACCAACTGAGCTAAGGCACCATGCCTTTTAAGCGGTTGCAAATATAATTTCAATTTTCCGATATGCAAACAAAAATCGGAAAAAAGCCAATTGTTTTTTTTCGATTGATGATCTTTGCAATATGAACCTCGTAGTCGACGTCGGAAATACCCTTGTTAAATTGGCCGTCTTTGATGGCGGTACGCTACTTTCCAAACGAAAGGTGGTGGTAGGGGGCTTTTGCGCTGAGGTGAAGGATGTCTTTCGGGAATTCCCCGATATTTCACGATCTATCATATCCTCTGTCGGATTTTTGGACAAAAGGCAGTTGGAGGTGATGATGGTTTTTAGTAGGGTTCACCTTCTAAGCCACGATAGTAAAATCCCTTTTAAAAATTCCTATGCCACTCCCCATACCTTGGGGGTAGATAGGATCGCTTTGGCAACCGCTGCTTTTTACCATAACCCAACTGCCAATACCTTGGTGGTGGATGCGGGAACCTGTGTGACCTATGATATGGTAAACGATTTTGGGGAATATCTTGGGGGTGCCATTTCGC
The DNA here is from genome assembly GCA_963974715.1 of uncultured Sediminicola sp. Lineage (GTDB taxonomy): Bacteria > Bacteroidota > Bacteroidia > Flavobacteriales > Flavobacteriaceae > Sediminicola. The sequence goes on along the minus strand of CAXBDK010000003.1, from coordinate 114,124 downwards.
CCGGAATCACCATGCGGTATAGGGCGCTTCACGAACATACGTCCAAACTCCCATTACTTGAGCGAAGCGATGTCTTGGATATCATAGGAAATTCTACAGAAAGCTCCATTCACAGTGGGGTAGTGAACGGGATCTGTGCCGAAATAGACGGGGTCATAGACCAATATAAAGAGCGTTTTACAAATTTAACAGTTATTTTAACGGGGGGGGATGCGCAATTTTTGTCAAAACGATTAAAAAATACCATATTTGCGCATCCTGAATTTCTCTTGGAGGGGTTGAACTATTTGCTGGAATACAACAAACAATAAATGATCAAAAAAATTGTAATTGCAATTGTATACTGTACAACTTGTGTAATTTTTGCCCAAAATGGTACAGTTTCCCCTTATTCTTTTGGTATAGGTGATATTAGATCGGTGGGAACCGTGGAAAATCAGATGATGGGAGGTGTCGGTATCTATGCCGATAGCATCCATATAAACCTTCAGAATCCTGCGGCCTATAGTAAATTGGCACTCACAACCTACACGGCCGGTATCTCCAGGCGCGAAATACGACTTAAAACCTATAATGAACAGGAAAACGCCTCGGTTTCCAGTTTGGACTACCTTTCGATCGGATTGCCCTTGGGAAAAGGGTTCGGTATGGGTGTGGGATTAATGCCCTTTACATCCATAGGATATAACCTGCTTTCCGAGAGCGTGGACCCCGAAGGGGCAGAGGTGGTAAATGCCGCATCTGGAGACGGTGGCCTGAACAGGGTCTACCTATCCCTTGGATACCTGCTTTTCAAGGATGTGAGCGTGGGGGCAACGGTGAATTTTGATTTTGGTACCCTTAACAATCAAAGGATCCAGACCATAGAAAATGTGCAATTTGGTACATTGGATAGAAGGGAGTCTTCCGTAAACGGCTTCAATTTTAATTTGTCGGCCAACTATACGCCACTGGTTACGGATAAATATAGGCTACATGCCTTCGTGGGCGTAGCTACCCAATCCAATCTGGTAGCGGAGAACAATCGCACCATTGGTACGTTTTCCCGTGCCACGGGACAGGATGTGGAGGTAGTGGATGTGGACCTGGATGCGCAGAACCTTAGACATACAGAACTAAAGATCCCTACTACCACCTCTTTGGGCCTGGGAATCGGGGAGGATAAAAAATGGTTTATGGGTGCCGAATACGGTTTTCAAAAACTTTCTTCCTTTGAGAACACTTTTGTAAATTCCGAAAATATTATTTTTGAGGACGCCAGTTATTTTGGCTTCGGAGGATTTTTTATCCCTGAATATACTTCTTTTACAAATTACTTTAAAAGAATTACTTACAGGGCTGGAGCACGACTTACGAAGACCGGAATGGTGGTCAATGAAAAGGAGATAAATAACTTTGGCATAACTTTTGGAGTTGGGTTGCCATTGGGCGGTAGTTTCTCAAACCTGAACGTTGGATTTGAATTGGGCAGAAGGGGAACTACGGATGCCGCCTTGGTCGAGGAGAGTTACCTTAAAATAAATCTAGGGCTTTCCCTGAACGATAGGTGGTTCGTCCAAAGGAAGATAAATTAATATTTTTTAGTACATTAACCATATTTTTAAACACACATTAAAATGAAAAAACAACTTTACTTCGCGGCATTTGCGTTCTTAGGGTATGTGGGGATGGTCGGTGCCCAGGCACAGAATCCTGAATGTAACAACAACCTTTCCATATTTGTTGAGCACGCAAAAGTAAAAAATTACGATGCTGCCTACACGCCTTGGAAAATGGTGTACGATAATTGTCCTGACCTTAACTGGGCCACTTTCGCCTATGGGGAACGGATTTTAAAGGATAAGATCGAAAAGGGAAGCGACAAGACCGCTGCCGTAAATGAGCTTATGGCCCTATATGACAACAGTTTGAAATATTTCCCTTCCAAAGTTACCAAGGCTGGAGTGACCACTGATAAGATAATTTTACAGTACGACAATAAATTGGCTTCCGATGAGGAAATATATGAAGGATTGCACAAGGCATTCACAGAGGACAATGCCAACTTTACCAATCCAAAGGCCCTTTATCTTTATTTTTCCAGTTTGGTGGACCTGAATGCCAAGGGAAGCAAGGAATTGGAACTGGTATTTGAGACCTACGATGCGGTTATGGCCAAGATAGACGAGGAAAACGAGAAGTATACCAACGTTATCAACCAGTTGTTGCCCAAAGAGGATGCAGGTACCCTTACCGCCAAGGAACAAAGTCAATTGAAGTCGGCCAATAGCTACTCCGAGACCTATGGTAAGATATCTGAAAGTATCGACACCAAATTGGGGGCATTGGCAAACTGTGAAAACCTGATACCTTTGTACAAAAAGAACTTCGAAGCCAAAAAGGGAGATATCAAATGGGTGAAAAGTGCCGTTGGAAGAATGTTCGCCAAGGAATGTACGGACGACCCTCTTTTCAAGCAATTGTTCGAAGCCCAATTGGCACTTGATCCATCGGCCGAGGCATATATGTACGGGGCTTCATTAAAGTTGAAGTCGGGCGACTCCAAAGGGGCGGTAGCCGATTTTAACAAGGCCCTTGGCCTGGAATCCAACGCCAAGAAAAAGTCCGATATCGCCTATAAGATTGCCACTACCTATGTAAAGAGCAGTAAATCCACGGCAAGGAATTACGCACAGCAGGCGCTGGATGCCAATCCTTCCAACGGAAAGGCATATCTGTTGATCGCCAATCTTTATGCCTCCAGTGCCAATGATTGTGGTACTTCCGCTTTTGAAAAGCGGGCAGTTTACTGGAAAGCTGCCGATATGGCAAGACAGGCTGGAAGGGTCGATCCCGCATTGGGAGGAAGGGCCTCACAGGCTGCCGCCAGCTACGCTGCCAAGGCGCCTTCAAAAGAGGATATCTTCAACTCTGGAATGGCTGGAAAGACTATTTCCTTTAGTTGTTGGGTAGGGGGAAGCGTAAAGGTCCCCAATCTATAAGATGACCGGGAAATCCACAAATAAATCCAAGAGCATTGCCATAGTTTTTTCTATGGCAATGCTTTTTTTATCATGTAAGGATAATTATAAAAGGGTGGGCGATGAGTCGGTGGCGGTCATCTTTCCACAAGGGGTTGCGGAGAACTTTGTGCTGACCTATACCGAGACGGTGGAAGAGGTAGGTAGTGAAGGGGCTGAAGGCTCCAGGGTAATGGCAGTGCTCACAAGTCCCGAAAGTGAGGATTTTGACAATCTTCCCTTCCAGTACCGGACCTTTCCAAAAGGACTGCAATTGGATTTTTATGATGAACAGAACAATAAAAGTATCATAAAATCCGATTATGGCATTATTTATTCCAATACAAATTTAATAGATTTACAGGGAAATGTGGTCATAGAGACCCATGACGGAAAAATATTGGAAACCCCCCAGTTGTACTGGGACAGGAATAACCAATGGATTTTTACACAAGCAAAATTTAAGTATACCAATCCTGAGGAGGGCACCGTAATGGATGGGGAGGGAATGGATTTCAACCAAGATTTTACCTTTCTCAACGCCCATAGGACCTATGGCTTAATGAGTATTAAAGAAGAATGACATGATCAAGATATTAAAATATACGGAATACCTCTATCTGGTGGTGGCCCTTGTATCCATCTACAAAATAGCTTCGCTTTGGACGGTCTCCCCTGAAGAGACCTATATTTTTATTTTTTTTGCCGCAGTATCGTTGGGTATGTTCTTCTTTCGTAGAAATTATAGGAAGAAGTTCGAACAACGTCAGAATGATAACCAAAAATAATATTGGAAACCTCCATAATTATCATCCTTTTTTCATTACTGTTGTCGGCTTTTTTCTCCGGCATGGAAATCGCTTTCATATCGGCCAATAAGATCCATATAGAGATCGAAAAGAAGCAGGAAGGCGTCTTGGCCAAAGTCCTGACAAGGCTTACCAAAAGACCTTCCAAGTTTATTGCTACCATGTTAATTGGCAACAACATTGCCTTGGTGGTCTATGGATTTTTTATGGGCGACCTGTTGATGGCCTGGTTTGGGGGGTTGTATCCTACCGACTATCAAGTGTTGAACCTTATGCTAACCGATTTCAGCTTGGTGTCCCAGACCGTACTGTCGACCCTTGTGATCCTTATTACAGCTGAATTTTTGCCCAAGGTACTGTTTCAAATATATTCCAATACCCTCCTTCGGGTGCTGGCCATACCTGCCTATGTCTTTTATATCTTATTTTCACTCATTTCGGGATTTGTGATCTGGATATCGGACCTTATACTAAGGGTACTTTTTAAAAGTAATGGGGATGAGGTGCAACTGGCCTTTAGCAAAGTGGAACTCGGCGATTATATCACCGAACAAATGGAGACGGTGGAGGAGGCCGATGATATGGATTCCGAGATACAGATTTTTCAGAATGCCCTGGAATTTTCAACTGTTCGGGCACGGGATGTTATGGTACCACGTACCGAGATCACCGCAGTGGAGATTACCGAAAAGCCCAAAAATCTCGTAAAACTCTTCACCCAGACCGGGTTTTCAAAAATCCTGATCTACAAGGATACGATCGATAATATAATAGGTTACGTGCATTCGTACGAACTCTTTAAAAAACCTTCCACCATTAAAAGTGTGCTCCTGCCGGTGGAGTTCGTTCCAGAGACAATGCTGATAAACGATATACTGAACGTTCTCATAAAAAAGCGGAAAAGTATGGCCGTTGTGCTCGATGAATATGGGGGCACTTCCGGTATCATGACCGTAGAGGATATCGTGGAGGAACTTTTTGGTGAAATAGAGGACGAGCACGATACGACGGACCTGCACGAGGAGGAACTGCAAGACGGCACCTATAAATTTTCGGCACGGTTGGAAGTGGACTACCTGAACGAAAACTATAAGTTGGAGCTGCCCGAAAGTGACGAATACGGCACTCTGGGTGGCCTTATTGTAAACGAAACAGGGGAGATTCCCGAAAGGGATTCCGAAATTAAGATCGATAATTTCCTCTTTACCATTTTGGAAGTTTCAAATACCAAAATAGATTTGGTGATATTAAAGGTTCTTGAACCGGATTAGGTGCCTATTTTCCAAAATTTGGCTCCTTTTTGTATCATGGAATGCCCACTGTGCTCGTACTATCATAGAAGTTACATCGTAATATGGTCAAAAAGGAAGCATGTACAGCAATTGGGCACCCCTTTTCTTTGCTATTTATAAAATAAAAATTTTAAATAGATGAAAGAAAATGGTAATTTCGCCAACTGATTTAAAATATTTTACATAATGGCAATATTAGAGAAGATTAGGAAACGAACCACCATCTTGATTTTGATCATAGGGTTGGCACTGTTTGCATTTGTTATTTCAGGTGTATTCAGCAACAATGGTTTTTCCGATGGAAAGGTCGGTTCTTCCGTGGCGGAGGTGAACGGTGAGGAAATCTCTATAGATGAATTCAGGGGCAAGGTGGAGGCCGCATCCAGAAGGTATGGTGCCCAAGCTTCCACAATGCAGATCGTGAACAATGTTTACGATCAGGAAATCCGGAGTGCCGTACTGGGGCAACAACTGGAAGATCTAGGGATAGATATCCAACAGGACCAGATCGTAAACTATATCAGTACAAATCCTTCCTATAACCAAAGTCCGCAGTTCCTGAACGAAAGTGGGATGTTCGATCCCAATAAATTCAGGGGTTTTATAGCCGACCTTAAGACCAATAATCCTGCCCAGTACCAACTTTGGTTGCAGGAGGAAAAGGCCATTGTGCAAATGGCCAAGGAACAGACCTACTTTAACCTGATCAGGGCCGGTGTTGGCGCTACCCTTAAGGAAGGGGAATTGGAATATAAACTTACCAATGACAAGGTAGACCTGCAATATGCCCGTGTTCCTTATACTTCCATCCCTGACAGTACCATTACCGTTTCCAAAAAAGAGATCGCCAATTATATAGATGCCCATAAAAAGGATTTTAAACAGGAACGAGCCAGGGATATTCAGTATGTTTATTTTGAAGAAAAGGCTTCCTTGGATGACGAGAAGGCCATAGAGGGTGAAATCGTGAAACTATTGGATGATACGGTTGAATACAACGACGCCAAGGATATGAACGATACCCTGAGGGGTTTTAGGGGAACAACGGAGTTCGCAGCTTTCTTGGAGCGAAATTCCGATACCCCTTATGATACCATTTATAAGGCTAAAAACCAACTTCCCGCAAAATTTGCGGATACGCTTATGAACCTGCCTGTAGGTGGGATCTATGGACCTTATAGGGATGGTGATTTTTTCAAAATTTCAAGAATGGTGGATAAAAAGGCAAACGGATCCGTTAAGGCAAGCCATATCCTTATTTCCTACACCGGTGCCGAGCGTGCCACGCCCGAAGTTACGAGGACGAAAGAAGAAGCTGAAAAAATGGCCGCCGAAGTCTTAAAGGAGGCAAAGAAAGAAGATGTGGTGTTTGCCGAGCTGGCACGGGAGAAATCCGATGGGCCTTCTGCGACCAATGGGGGAGATCTTGGGTATTTTCAGGAGGGAGCTATGACGGAAAAGTTTAACGACTTCGCCTTTAACAATCCTGTGGGACATGTGGGATTGGTCGAGACCGAATTCGGCTACCATATCGTTAAGGTGGACGACAAAAGGGATATCTATAGAATCGCTACCCTTTCAAGGGAAATTGAGCCTTCGGAACAATCAACCAACGATATGTTTACGAACGCGACCAAATTTGAAATGGAAACCATTGATTCCGATGCCTCATTCCTTGAATTGGCGAAAGCAAATGATTATGTTGTAAGGCCCGTAAAAAAAATCAAGGAAATGGATGAAAACCTTCCTGGCCTGTCAGCCCAAAGAGGTATTGTTCAATGGGCATTTAACGAGGATACCAAAGCAGGGGATATCAAGCGTTTCAATATCAATAACGGGTATGTTATCGTTCAGGTTACCGCGACCTATGCGGATGGGGTAATGTCCCCAGAGGACGCTTCTGCCATAGTACTTCCAAAATTGCGCAAGGAAAAGAAGGCCGAAATGATCATGGAGGCCAATAAGGGCAAATCCATGGAAGCTTTTGCCAAGGATAACAACGTTACACTTTCCACGGCATCCGCAGTTAATATGAAATCGCCCACCATTCCGGGAGCGGGCAAGGAGGCAACCGTGGTAGGGAAGGCCTTCTCTATGGAAGAGGGAAGTACTTCCGGTTTGATCGAAGGGGAAACCGGAATATTCATGGTGAAGGTGACCAAAAAAGTGGAAGCTCCCAAATTGGATAATTATGCCACTTATGCCAATACCTTGCGTACGGCCAATGTGGCAAAGGTAGGCAGTGGCGTCTATAACGCTTTAAAGGAAGAGGCCGAAATAGAAGATAATAGGGCTTTGTTCTATTGATCTTAAAAGGGTCGGATGCTAAAAAAATATAGGGCCGCAAAATCTGCGGCCCTATATTTTTCCACTAAGTAAGATGTTGTGGTTCCCCGCTTATAACCACTAATGTGTTACTTGGTTGTAGGCGAAAGGATCATTTTTTTAAATGGGATGATGGTGTTGTAGCCCAGCTTGTGAAAATAATCCGTCGGATCTTCGGTATGGGCCACCAGTACAAAATCGCCGCCCCATGCCCCCAAGCTTTTAATGCTGCCCTTAAATGAAGGAAAAAGCTTCTTTTTAACGGGTTCCTTGTCCAATGTAATGGACAATAGGGTTTCATGGCGTTCCATTAGGCGCATAAAATTTTCCAGTTCCACTGCTGCCAGCATCTGTTGGGTGATTTCAGAAACGGCGGACAACAGGTTTTCATGTTTTCCCTTCTCTTGCCTATAATGAGCCATTCCTTCCCTACTGTCCTGTTTGCGGTTGAGATAAAGAAAATACAATTGATCGGCAAATGGGGGAGAAAAATCCACTTCCTTCACCACGGGGACCTTGTCCTGTAAACGGTACAACAAGGGCCTATTGTGCCGTGCGCAGGCAATGTCGTATCCACTGCCCGGAAACGAGGCCCATAAAAGTTCAAATGGATCCAATTGCGACCATTGGGCAATATTATTGATCAGGGTGGAAGAGGAGCCAAGCCCCCAGTTTCTGGGGAAGTCCAATTTGGTTTCTATATGGTATCCTTTGCAATCCGTTAAAAATAACGGATTGCGTTCCTGGGCGGCAATTAAGATTTCGGCTAGGGTTTGGGTTATGGAATTTAGCGTGGAAGGGTTTTGGGGCGTGTTGCGCCGCAAGGGAAGATCGAAACTGTGGGCAAACCAGCTGTTTCCTTCATTATCAAGACTGTTCCATTTTAGCTTCGGTTCCTTATTGGACGTTACCTTTAGGCTCTGTCCATATTTTGTGGGAATGGCCAGTCCGGTGGCCCCGTCCAGAATACAGTATTCGGCGCTGATCAACAATTTTCCGTTGCTGTGGAACTCCTTTTCCATTAGCCCCTTCTTAATTCTTGCAATACTTCCACCACCGCACTATGGCTCACGGTGCGTTTTTTAAAATGTTCCACCACGGAGTTCTTTTCATTTTCAGTGGCCCCCAATTGGTTCAGGATGTTCATCAGGTGCATTTTCATATGGCCCTGTTGTATTCCGGTGGTTACCAAGGAACGGACGGCCGCAAAATTCTGTGCTAGGCCGGCAACCGCCACGATCTGCATCAATTCTTTGGCAGAGGGCCGCTGCAGGATTTCCAATGCCAATTTTGACAAGGGATGCAGGCTGGTCAATCCACCCACCGTGCCAAGGGACAGGGGAATTTCCATCCAGAATTTGAACATTCCATCTTCTATGGTCGCTTTCGTAAGGCTGGTATAGGAACCGTCCTTTGCCGCAAAGGCATGGACCCCTGCTTCTACCGCCCTAAAATCGTTGCCGGTGGCAAGTACTACCGCATCGATACCGTTCATGATGCCCTTGTTATGGGTTACCGCCCTATGGGGTTCTATCTGGGCAATGTTCACGGCCCTGACCATTTTTTGTGCGAAGTCGTTCCCGTCGTTCAGTTCCCCAACAGGGCATTCCACTTCGGCCCTCACAAGACAGTTGGGCACATAGTTGGAAAGAATGCTCATTACGATCTCCAAATTTCCTTCGCGCGGCGTAAATTCCCTATGTTCGGAGGCTTCCCTTTTAAGGCTCCCCGCCAGTTGTTCCAAGCAGGAATTTATAAAATTGGCGCCCATGGCATCCAGGGTCTCAAAGGTTACGTGCAGTTGGTAATAGTTTTCCAATAAGGACGATCGGTCCCTGAGTTCCATAGAGGTAATGCCCCCATTGCGTTGTTCCATGTTCTTGGTCAGGGCGGTGGTATCGGCAAGCAATCTGGGCCTTACTTGGGTAAAGAAGGTCTTTAGTTTTTCAAACTTGCCATAATACATAAAATGTACCTGTCCTATCTTTTCAGTGCCCAGGACACGTGTTTTGAAGCCCCCTCTATGCAGCCAAAACTTGGCCGCCTTACTTGCGGCCGCAATCACGGAACTTTCCTCAATGGCCATGGGGATGGCATAGAGTTTTCCGTTGATCAAAAAATTGGGGGCAATGCCAAGGGGCAGATAGAAATTGGTAATGGTATTCTCTATAAACTCATCGTGAAGCCTTTGAAGTTCGGGACTTTGGTTCCAGTAGCGTTTTAGTAGGGTCTTGGCCGTTTCGGGATTACTGGTGTAATTACTTGTGATCCAATCCAGTTTCTGTTCTTTGGTAAGCTTGGAAAATCCCTCTATAGGAACGATCATAGATTATTTGTTTCGAATGCCAAAGATAGTAATAAACCAAATAATTAGTGGCAGGTGCCACCTTGGGCCGATGGCCCTTTAAAAGTTGTTACATTTTATGGGCAAAGTTTAGTTTTCTGTGGAATTATTAGTAAACTTGGAGGTTTTAAAAAATCTTTTGTAGAAATGAACAAATACGCATTGCTCTTACTTTTATTATGCTTTCTCTCCTCTGTGGTCACGGCCCAAAAAAAAGAGGTGTCACTCGCCGAAATCTGGGGCGGGGAATTTTCAACCGAGGGACTGGATGTTTTGCGCTCCCTAAAAAATGGCAAACAATATACCGTTCTCAATTTTAAAAGGGATACCCGAACATCATCCATTGATGTATATGATTATGCTACCTTGGAAAAAGTAGAGACCATTTTAACGTCCGCCGATCTGCCGCAGCTACCCTATTTTACCTCCTATGATTTTAGTAATGATGAATCCAAAATAGTGTTGGCCACTGAAATCGAGCCCATTTTCAGGCATTCTACTTTGGGTATCTATTATTTATATGACAGGATATCCAAGTCTGTCGTTAAGGTTTCGGACCTCAAGATACAGGAACCTACCCTTTCTCCCGATGGCTCGAAGATAACATATGTGTACAAGAACAATATCTACCTTTTCAATGTGGCCGACGGATCTACGTTGCAGCTTACCACGGATGGTGAAAACAATAAGATCATCAACGGGGTAACCGACTGGGTCTATGAAGAAGAATTTTCATTTGTACGGGCCTTTGAATGGAACGCGGACGGCTCCAAAATTGCCTTTATACGGTTTGACGAGACCAATGTTCCCGAGTTTTCCATGGATTTATATGGAACGGACCTCTATCCTTCGAAGCACACCTTTAAATATCCCAAGGCAGGGCAGGAAAATTCAAAGGTTTCGGTACACCTGTACGATCTTGGTTCGGGCGAAATTTCGAAGGTCGATCTTGGGGATGCTTACTATATCCCCCGATTAAAATGGCGAAACGATCCCGCCCTCCTAAGTGTGCAGACCCTTAACCGTCATCAGAATTCCTTAAAATTATGGTCCGTCGATGTTAAAAACAATAATAAGGTATCCCTTTTGTTGGAAGAAACGGATAAGGCATATGTTGATATTTCCGATAATCTGACTTTTTTGGATGATGACAGTTTTATATGGAGCAGCGAACGGGACGGCTACAACCATCTATACCTTTATGGAAGGAACGGGGACTTGAAAAACCAGATTACCCAAGGGAACTGGGAAGTGACCACTTATTACGGGTATGACCGTGCCAAAGATAGGGTCTATTACCAATCTACCCAGAACGGCTCCATCAACAGGGATGTATACCATATTGGCAGTAATGGCAAAAAGGGGAAAAGATTGACCCAAAAGGAGGGACAACATTCGGCCTCTTTCAGTGCGGACCACACCTATTTTATAAACACTTTTTCAAATGCCTCCACTCCCCCCGAATATACCCTGCATAGGGCATCCGATGGTAATAAATTAAAGGATATCAAGGATAATTCGCAACTGCTTGAAAAATTGGAAGGGTATAAGATTGCCAGTAAGGAATTTTCCACTATTTCCATCCATGGAAACGACCTTAATATGTGGATGATCAAACCCATGGACTTTGATCCCGCTAAAAAATACCCGTTGTTGCTGTTCCAGTACAGTGGCCCCGGATCACAGTCCGTAGCCAACAGATGGATGGGGACCAATGATTATTGGTACCAACTACTGGCGGCAGATGGATATATCATAGCGTGCGTTGACGGGAGGGGAACCGGGTTTAAGGGCAGCGACTTTAAAAAGACCACATACCTCAATTTGGTAAAGTATGAAACGGAAGACCAAATAGCCGTGGGAAGGAAACTCAGCGAACTGCCGTATGTTGACGAAGGACGTACAGGAATATGGGGATGGAGTTTTGGGGGCCATATGGCGACCAACTGCATATTAAAGGGGAATGACGTTTTTGAAGTGGCCATCGCCGTGGCCCCCGTTACCTCCTGGAGGTTTTATGACACCATATATACGGAACGGTTTATGAGGACACCTGCGGAAAATGCGGCTGGATACGATGATAATTCACCATTTAACTATCCGGAAATGCTCAAAGGGAAATACCTCTTGGTCCATGGCTCCGGGGACGACAATGTACATGTGCAGAATACCATGAGGATGGTGGAGGCCCTAGTACAGGCCAACAAACAATTCGATTGGGCTATATACCCGGATAAGAACCACGGTATATATGGAGGAAATACAAGGTTGCACCTGTATACCAAAATGACCAATTTTTTAAAGGAAAATCTTTAACACATATACTATGTCTACCATTCCCGGACCTATACCTGAACCCATCCCAGAACCACAGCTCTTTGGTCATCCAAAAGGACTTTTTTACCTGTTCTTTGCCGAATTGTGGGAGCGCTTCAGCTTTTATGGTATGCGTGCCCTGCTTACCCTTTATATGGTACAGGTTATTTTTGAGTCGCTGGTTCAGCGGGATGTGGCCACGGCCGCCGTATACGCCTCCTACGGATCTTTGGTGTACGCTTCCACGGTGGTCGGGGGCAGAATATCGGATAAGTTGCTGGGACTGCGAAAATCGATCTTTCTGGGGGGCATCTTGATGGCCATCGGACATTTTGTACTCGCCATAGAAAACAATATGGCCTTTTTTTTGGCACTTGGACTTATCATTGTCGGCAACGGGTTCTTTAAGCCAAATATTTCCACCTTCGTGGGGTCGCTCTATGCCGATGGGGATGTTAGAAAGGATTCTGGGTTTACGATCTTTTACATGGGCATCAATATTGGGGGATGGATAGCCCCCTTGTTATGTGGATGGCTCGCTTACACCTATGGATGGCACTATGGTTTTGGACTGGCTGGAATAGGAATGCTTGCCGGACTGGTTTTCTTCTGGAGCGGGATCAGGAAAAATGTTTTTGGTGACAAGGGCTTGCCACCTGATCCGGAACTGCTGGAAAAGAAAGTTTTGGGAATTCGCCAAAAGCATTTGTTGCCTTTTTTGGCGGTCATTGCTGCCCCCCTTATCGCTTGGATGCTCTCAGCTTATAAAAACTTAGGGGAGCCGGGAACCTTTCTGGGTGATCAGAACCTGGTGAACCTGCTGTTTAAGTTGATAGGGGTCATCATTTTTATTTATTTGGCGGTCATTATGTACCAAGCCACTTTGGATGAACGGAAAAAACTTTTTGTAGCGGTCCTTATTACATTTTTTATGACCATCTTTTGGGGTTTTCATGAACTGTCGGGAAGTGTCATTACTCTTTTTGCCGCCCGTAACGTTAACCTTTCCATCATGGATGCCGCACAGACCAATTCCCTTAATTCCATGTTCATTATTATTTTGTCCATTCCTATATCGCTTCTATGGGCCTATCTTGCCAAAAAGCGGTTGAACCCCCGTACGCCCTATAAATTTGGACTGGGACTTGTGTTTGCGGGAATCAGTTTTTATGTACTATCGTTAAGCGGTAGTAATGCCGATGCAAATGGAATGGTGCCTTTTGCCTATCTTGTAATCATGTACTTCCTGTTGTCCATTGGGGAACTTTTTATGTCGCCCGTAGGACTCTCCAAAATAACCGATCTTTCCCCCAAACGTATTGTCGCTTTTATGATGGGCGTCTGGTTCCTGGCCTCGGCATACGCATTTCAGGTGGTGGGTTTTATAGGGAAGAAATTGGCAATAGAGAGTACCGATAAGGACGTAGGCGGATTGGAAACCCTTACGGTATACGTGGATGGGTTTTCATTGATCGCCAAATATGCCCTGGGAGCCGGATTGATCGTATTGCTCGTATCGCCCTTTTTAAAGAAGTTGATGGGCAAGGTTCATTGATTTTGTTCACTTATATCGAAAACATACGCCCCTTCGGTGCCGGTGTAATGGAAGGGGACTTTTTGTTCTTGGCAAGTGGCCTGCCACCGATCAATATCAGATCGGTAATTGCTGCCATCGGCAATGATCAGTTTAGGCTGCACCGAATCTATAAAACGTTGAAGGTTTATATTTGGTGATTGGGTCAACAGTACCGTTGTTGGGGACAGTTTTTTTGGGGGATAAATGGCCAAACTGTCCAAAACGTATAAGTGCGCGTTGCCCAAACCATACGCGTGATAGAGCTTTTCCTGTGTCACTGAATCCAATCTTTCACCTGTCACATAATCATTTTTAATACCTTCCACACCTATGGAATTTCGGGTCCATAATGTAAGGTGTGGACCTTTTCGGTACAACAGGATCGAGTTACGTGTACGGTGCAATACCATCGCTTCCTCCAACTTACCCTTTTCTAGGGTGACCCATATCAAATATGTCTGAAATAGGATGGGGAAGACCAACAGTGCCATCCATTTTTTTGCCGAACTTTTGGTCAGCAGGGAAGCAAGGGCCATTACCGCTCCATAGGAAATTATGAGCTGTATGCCATCAAAAGGTATTGAATTGAAAACAAAGTCTTCTTGACTGCCTATCCAGGCAACAGTACGGTTCATCTGTCCTATAAGGGCGTTGTAATAAAGGGCCAACATTGGCGGGAGGGCATTGCACAAGGCAAGGACTATTACCAATATCCCGAATCCCAGAATGCATCCCAAGAAGGGTACTATGGCCAAATTGGAGATAAGGAAAAGACCTGGGAACTGGTGGAAATAATACAGGGCAATGGGAAATACCCCCAACTGTGCCGCAATTCCCACTACCGTTAGTTGCCATCCTTTTTTAAGGAGAAACCATTTGGGTCTCCAAAGTGGCAGTATCAGGGGATAGATCCATATTATGGCAAACACCGCTGCATAACTCATCTGAAAACCGACATGGAACAGCCATAGGGGCCGGAACAGGAGGGTAAAGAATAGGGAAAGTGCCAGAATGTTAAATGTACTGGTGGGCCGGTTCAGGAACATGGCATAGGCTAGAAAGGAAAACATGGTAACGGCCCTTACCACCGAGGCAGACAAGCCCGCGACAAAGGCAAAAGCCCAAAGAATGATTGCAATGATGGGCAGTTTGATCATTCTCCCATACGGTACCATTTCCAAGGGTCGCAATACAAAATGTAGTAATAAAAGGAAAATGCCGATATGCAGGCCCGAAACGGCCAAAATATGCAGCGCGCCCGCTTTTTGATAGTGGGTGCGTACCTCGGATGCAATATCTGAACGATCTCCCAACAATAGTGCCTGTACGATTCCCAATTCTTCCTTCCCAAACGAATTTTTCCGAAGCCCCAGCATTATCCTTTCCCTCAGATCGGCCGCTGTTCCATAGATTGTGGGGGCGTATTCCTTTACGGTATAAAAGTTGTGATGTGGGGCATAAAGCTGTTTGTAAATTCCATTGTCCGACAGAAAGGAGGCGTAATCGAACTGGTGTGGATTGATCCTTATGGGAAGATTTTGGAGGGAGGCGTGCAATTGGATCTCACTGTCCACCCTTAATTTATCCGCTATGGAATCTGAGGGTACTGTTAGGAGAATTTCCCCATGTGTCCTATGTCCGCCAACTTGTAGAACGGTGGCAATATAGCGATCGGCAAATGAATTGGGGGCGAGGGTCCTGTATACCTTTAAATGTAAAAAAGCTGGGTCTTCGGTAATGTGGTGCGTGTAATGGCCCAGCTGGTTTTGGGGTTTTGAAAGCAACATAGTGCATATTCCTATGCCCATGGTGGTTATGGCCGCAAAGATCCCAAATAAAGGCGGCCCTAGATTTATATGTTTGATAAAGGCCCATGAAAGTGCAAGAAAACTGGCAAAAACGAGCATCCAAGCCGTTGAAAGCGGAATATTTAGATATCTGCCGAGAATGATCCCTGCCATAAGGCAGAGGGAAAGTTTTACGGAAATCAATCTAAAAAACACGGGTCGCCTTTACGAATGCACTGTTCCAATATCCCTCCCGCATGGATGATACGATCACTCCCCGTGAGGTGGAGGAATGAATGAACTTGATATCATCGCCATCAATGTCTACCACTAGGCCAACATGGTTAATTCTGTTGTTTCGCCTACCGGTACTGAAAAAGAGCAGGTCCCCTTTGTCCACTTCCTCCAAACGGACCTTTTTTCCCTCTTCTGCCATTTCGGTGGAGGTTCTTGGCAACTGGTAGTTGTGCTCCGCAAAAGAAACGAACATCAGGCCCGAGCAGTCCATCCCCTTTCTGGTGGTGCCCCCATATTTGTAGCGGACCCCCGAATATTCCAATGCGGTATTGATAACCTTATTTGCTTCCCTATTGGAGGTTTTACCGCCCCTTGGAAAAATAGCCGCCCTATCATGGATTAACTCCCTGTCATTGGTCTGCTGCACTTGACCGGAGCCCTCCACGGAAACCCTTCTGTCATTTCTGTTGGTCACCTTTTTTTTTGATGACCCGCAGCCAATTAACAATAGTAACAAAGGAAGGTAAAGGACTTTGGGGCTCATCCAGTAATTATTGTTTTTTTGTTCCAACAGATAAAATTAAGCATTTTTGACAATAAATGAAGCTGCCTTTTCACTCGCACCTATTCCCCCCAGTTTTATTTCAAGTTCATAATAGGCTTCAAAGATCATTTTTCTCTTGGGACCTTCCACAATTTTGGAGAGTTCCGAAATTAGATTTTTGGTGGTAAGGCCATCTTGGATAAGTTCCTTTACCACTTCCCGCCCCAAGATAAGGTTTACCAAGGAAATGTATTTGAGGGTAATGATCCGTTTGGCGATCTGATAGGAGATCCAATTGGCCTTGTAGCATACAACTTGGGGTACTTTTAATAAGGCGGTTTCCAAGGTGGCCGTACCACTTGTTACCAATGCGGCATGGGAAATACTGAGTAGGGCATAGGTTTTGTTGGCCACAAAGTTGACCTGTTCCCTTTTCAGGAAAGGGGCGTAAAATTCCTTTTCCAAACTGGGAGCGCCGGCAATCACAAATTGATAGCCGGGAAAGGAAGGGGCGGCCGAGAGCATCAGGGACAACATTTTTTGTACCTCCTGCTTCCTGCTTCCCGGCAAAAGGGCTATAATCGGTTTGTCCGGGTGCAACTGGTGGGCGGTCCTAAATTCGATATCATCGGTCTTGGCCATGCCCGCAATGGAATCCAAAAGGGGATGTCCTACAAATTCTACGGGATATTGGTGTTTTTGGTAAAAGTCCTTTTCAAAGGGCAAAATGACGTACATGGCATCTATATCCCTTTTAATCCTCTTGATGCGATTTTCCCTTGAGGCCCATATTTGGGGGGAAATGTAATAGTTGGTCTTAATACCCTTTTTTTTGGCCCATTCAGCTATTCGAAGATTAAAACCTGAGAAGTCGATAAAAATCAGGACGTCTGGCCCGAATGCCAGGATGTCCTCTTTGCAGAACCGTATATTTTTAAAGATGCTGCCCAGGTTGCCCACTACCTCCAAAAAACCCATAAAGGCCATTTCCTTATAGTGCTTTGCAAGATCTCCCCCGGCACTTTCCATGAGGTCGCCGCCCCAACAGCGTATTTTTGCTTTAGGATCCTTTTTTTTGAGCGCCTTGATCAAATTGGAGCCGTGAAGGTCGCCAGACGCTTCACCGGCAATGATATAATAGTTCATTTTTTAGTTTTTGGAACAAATAGCAAACAGTTTAATGAGCTTCGAAATAAGGTATGCTAGAACATCTTGTAATAAAGGATGATAAGGGCCGTCAGCAATGTTGCCATCATGACCCCTTTGGCCCTTTGATCGCGTTTAAGCCGTAAAAACCCGAAAAAGGCAAGCAAGTTCAATATGGCACCCAATGCCAATAAGCTACCTATATGTTCCTGTTCCACCGCTGCCCTAAAGGTATCCGCAATGCCAAGCTCCGAAAAGAGCACGATGTATAATAATGTACCCAAGGTGTTCGCAATAATACCCACCGTAAATCCTATGGCCAGTTCTTTTTTATTCATGAAGGTTCCAGTTGTTTATTCGTTGTATGGCGTGATGGGCGGTTAGATCGAATTGGGTGGGCACCACTGAAATATAATCGTTCGCCAATGCCCATTCATCGGTGTCCTCCCCTTTGTCCAGCAGATCGAACTCTCCCGTAAGCCAATAGTAGTCCTTGCCATTGGGACTGGTTCTTTTATCGAATTTTTCCTTCCAATTGGCCCTTGCCTGTCTACAGACCTTGATCCCTTTATACGGTTTTCCGTTTGCTTTGGGGATGTTCACGTTTAGGACCACCCCTTGGGGCATTCCATTTTTTAGGGCTTCCCGTACAATTTTCTTAATATGGCCGGAAGCCGTTTCAAAGTCGGCCTCCCAGTCAAAATCGCATAGGGAGAAACCAATTGCGGGCACCCCTTCTATCCCGGCTTCTATGGCGGCGCTCATGGTTCCCGAATATATGACGTTAATGGAGGAATTGGAACCGTGGTTTATACCGCTTACGCAGATGGCGGGCCTCCTTTTCAACAATTCCTGAAGCGCCATTTTTACGCAGTCGGCCGGGGTGCCGCTACAACTGTATTCTTCCTTGGCCCCTCCCTCCATATCTATGGTAACTTTTTTGATATAAAGTGTATTATCAAGAGTGATGGCATGCCCCATTCCCGATTGTGGGCTATCAGGGGCTACAACGATCACTTCCCCTATTTCTTTCATGAACCGGATCAGTGAGCGGAGGCCCGGTGCCGTTATGCCATCATCATTGGTGACCAGTATCAAAGGTTTGGGCATAAAATGTAATTTATCATGTAAAAATACGTTTTTCATTAGGATATGGACACCTTGGCGTTTAACAAAAAATTAATCGATACGGCACCTTCTGGCACGGTTTTTTCTTTATCTTCGGGAGTCCATCCATATTGTCCGTCATATTTGAAGGAACTGGGTTTTGGGTAATTATCAAAAAAAGGATTAGAAAATGAAAAAGAAATTAGCGTATGTTTTGCTGGTAATGTTGATTGCAGTGGCTTCCTGCAGTTTTACCAACAAATCTTTTGAGACCAATGACAAGGATAAATTACTATTGGACCTTATCACATATGTACTGGAGCAGGGACACTACCAACCCAAGGATATCAATGACGATTTTTCCGCACAGGTCTTCGAGGATTTTTTAGCGGTGATCGATCCCACTAAAAGATATTTTCTGGAAAAGGACATCCAAGAGTTCGAAAAGTATAAATTTCAGATAGACGACCAGATCAAAAATACGGACATCAGTTTTTTCACGATGGTGCACGAACGGTTGATGCAACGGATGTTGGAAGCGAAAGGGCTATACAAGGAAATATTGGATACGCCCTTTGATTATTCTGTTGAGGAGGAAATTGACATAGATTATGACAAGCAGACCTTTGCTGCATCAAAAGCCGATTTAAAGGAGCGATGGAGAAAACAGCTAAAATACGCCACTTTGGGAACTTACGATTCCAAAATGACGGATGGCCAGCAAAAAGAGGATGAAGGTGATGCTTCGGAAGGCGGTGATGAAGCCTTTAAGGAAGATGATCCGGCCTTGAAGCCTTTATCCCCGGAAGATGCGGAAAAGTTGGCAAGGGAGTCCACCAGAAATACCTTGGACGAATTTTACGATTTTGTGGACGACCTGGACAGGGAAGATTGGTTCGTGCAGTATATAAACACCATTGTGGACGAGTTTGATCCGCATACCTATTATTTTCCACCCGAGGACAAGGAACGTTTTGATGAGAGCATGTCCGGAAAATTTGAGGGCATCGGCGCAAGATTACAAAAGAGAAAGGATGAGATTACCATAGTGGAGGTCATCTCGGGAGGTCCTGTTTGGAGGGACAAAAGATTGGAAGTCGGTGATGAAATTTTAAAAGTGGGCCAGAAGGGCGAAGCTCCGGTCAATATCGTGGGCATGCCATTGGATGATGCCATAAAGTTCATTAAGGGCCCCAAGGGCACCGTTGTGGACCTTACCGTTAGGAAAGTGGACGGATCCATAGAAGAGGTATCGCTTACCAGGGACGTAGTGGAGCTGGAAGAATCCTATGTGAAATCGGCCAGTGTTCTTAAGAACGATAAGAAATATGGTCTGATCAATTTGCCTAAATTTTATGTGGATTTTGACGACTATAATGAAAGGAACGCAGCAAGTGATGTGGCCAAAGAGGTAGAAAGGTTAAAAAATGCCGGCGCCGAGGGCCTTATATTGGATCTACGCGATAATGGCGGAGGTTCCCTTAAGACAGTGGTGGAAATGGCCGGACTGTTCATTAAGGACGGGCCAATTGTACAAGTACGTTCTTCGGGACAGCGCAAAGAGGTGTATGATGATAAGGATGAGCGCATACAGTGGGACGGTCCCTTGGTAATCCTTGTGAACGAACTTTCCGCTTCTGCCTCTGAAATATTGGCGGCCGCAATGCAGGACTATAAAAGGGCGGTGGTCATCGGTAGTAAGCAAACGTTTGGAAAGGGCACCGTGCAGAATGTCATACCGTTGGAAAATATTGTGAGGAGCAATGAACATGGCGACCTTGGTGCCATAAAACTAACGACCCAAAAATTTTATAGGATCAATGGAGGCTCCACCCAATTGGAAGGGGTGAAGAGCGATGTAGTGGTTCCGGACAGGTACAGTTACATCGATCTTGGGGAAAGAGATCAACAGAATCCACTTCCATGGGATAAAATTTCACCAGCCGAATACGAAGCTTGGGACGGTTATATAGATTACGAGCAGACCATTGCCAACAGTGCTTCCCGAATGGCCCTCAGTCCACAGATAAAACTCATAGAGGAGAATGCCAAGTGGTTGAAACAGCAGCAGGATGAAAACGTCATTTCCTTAAATTATGACGATTACAAAACGGAAGAGGAAAAGGTAAAGCAGAAATCGCAGTACTTTAAGACCATTAACGAATATTCTTCCAACCTCACCTTTGAGTCCCTATCCTATGAAAAGGAACTTTTCTCCAAAGATGAGATCCTAAAGGAAAAAAGGGAGAGATGGCACGAGGATCTTTCCAAGGATGTATATGTGGAAGAGGCCATAAATGTTTTACAGGATCTAAAAAAGAACAATATCAAGAATACGAAGGTGGCCAGTGTGAAAGGCTAAAAAGTCAAATATTATCATCTGAAAAAGCTCCCTAGGGAGCTTTTTTTATGAGCAATGGTAATCCCGGGAATTTTAACGGTTTTTGTCCAATTGAAGTTGTACGTATTTTATATTTTCCCTGTTATAGGTATATACTATGTGGACAAGCCCTTGATTGTCCTCAATGATTGCGGGATAGCTGAATTCTCCTTTTGGGGTGTCCTCCAAAACCAACAGATCCTTCCATTCAGATCCGTCATCCGAAATGGCCAAATTCAATTTCTGCCTTCCATCGGACCAGTCATTTCCGCTGTTTGTTGGATTGTATACCAATAGGTACTTACCGTTTTTTAGTCCAACAGCATCGATTCCCGAATTTGGATTGGCCACCCTTGTCTTGGACAACTTCCCCCAACTTAGGCCTTCGTCCTTGCTGACACTCTCCAAAATACTGTTCTGGTCACTTCTAATGAGTGCCTTTATTCCCTGGTCCGGTACTTGGATCAGCGTTGGTTGTATAGCCTTGAAAGGGGAGAGGGTATCAACGGGTATTTTTTCCCAGTGTTCGCCATTGTCATCGGATATTTCCATATGTACTTTCCAAATATCCCCATCTTCCGTACTTGACGGACTAATGATCCTACCCGACCTGAGTTGGAGCGGCTTGTTTTTTATAGGTCCCAAAATGCCTTGGGGAAGCATGATTTCAGGGGACCAGGAAAGCCCATTATTGGAGGAGGTTTTATAGGCGCCCCACCATTCACTGGGGGAGGGCCCTATTTTATAGAACAGGAAAAGTTTGTGCCGGTCCGTGTTGAACAATACAGGGTTCCAGGTGGGATACCGAAGGGTGTCGTTTATTTTACCATTGGCGACCATGGTGGGATCGCTCCATTTCCCATCCTTTTTTAAAGAGGCATAGATGCTTACTTCGGGATGTCTTTCGTAAGGGCCCCCGAACCATGCGGCCAAGATGTTCCCGTCTTTCGTTTCTACCAGCGTGGGGGCATGGCACTGGGCAAAGGGAGCCTCTTTAAACAATAATTCTTCCTTCAAAATCGTGGCCGTTGTATTAGGGTCTTTCTGTGCAGAACCGATATGAGCACTAAAAAGGAACAAAATGGCAAGTATTATTTTCGGAAACATATATCTTTGGTATGGTACAAAACTACTCTAAAGAATTGTGAAAGGAAAGAACATCCACGCTGTTCTGATGGCGTGCTGCATTATTGCCTTTTGGCTCTTTGATGAATATTATGTCAATGAAGACAATGGTGTCCCCAGCGTGGAAGTCAACACGGTACCGATCGGTCATGCCGAGCTATTGCCCGGTTCCACTACGGGCAGCACAACATCCCACACGTTTTATACCCTATCCTATCATGAGGCATATGAACAGGCAGAATGGGTGGCGTATTGGATACAGTCAGATTACCTAATGGACCATAAAAGAAAACGCCCCTATTTTATCTTGGATCCCAAGGTCACTACCAAATCGGCCGATTGGAAGAATTACAAAGGTTCCGGATATGACAGGGGACATCTATGCGCCGCGGGGGATATGGCATTTTCAGAAGAAGCATATAGGCAGACCTTCTTTACAAGTAACATTAGTCCGCAGCGAAGCGATTTTAATGCGGGAGTGTGGAACCGTCTGGAACAAAGAACCCGGTACTGGGCAAAAAGATATGACGGGGTATTCGTGATAACTGGGGGGGTGCTAGGGGAGGGATTGGACAGGATAGGCTACGAAGGGGTTGCCGTACCCAATCATTTTTATAAGGTTTTGCTAAGGCAGGAAGGGAACCAATTTAAGGTTATCGCATTTTTGGTACCGCATGTAGAGACAAAGTCGCCACTGCAGCATTTTGTAGTTTCGGTAGATTCCTTGGAGAGGTTGACGGGAATCAATTTTTTCGAAAGGATGCCCGATTCCTTGCAGACCATGTTGGAAGGGAAACCAAATAGGGAGGAGTGGAATTTTTAGTCACATAATAAAGCGATAAAGGCGCAATGCTAATATAAGGGAAGTTGCCCATCAGGTAAAAGATGAAAATTGAAATCTAAAAATACGAGGCTCTATCAATTGGTCACTAGTTCCACTCGTTCAGTCTGTTGGAATCCAATTTGATAAAGATAAACAGCAAGGCCGTAAAAAAGAGCAGACCGCTTCCCCCATAACTAAAGAACGGCAAGGGAATCCCTATGGTGGGCAGAATTCCGATGACCATTCCAATATTGATAAAATAATGTATCAAAAGAATTGAAATGATCCCATAGCCGTACATTCTGCTAAAATGGTTCTTCTGTCTTTCCGACAAGTAGACCAATCTGAGCAGTAAAAGGGTGAACAGTATGATAACCGTACTGGTACCTACAAAGCCCCATTCTTCCCCAACGGTGCTGAAGATAAAATCGGTGTGCTGTTCGGGTACAAAATTTCCCTTTGTCCGTGTACCTTCCATAAAACCTTTTCCAAAAAAACCCCCGGAACCAATGGCCTGTTCCGATTGATAGGTGTTGTATCCAATGGTCTTTTTGATTTCCTCCAACTTTTGGGGATCTTTCTCCAGTCGGAGCCAGAGGCTGAAACGGTCCCTATGCCTTTGTTCAAAAACGGTATTGAACACAAAGTTTACGGATAGGGAAAAGACCACGGCAATGATAAAAAAGGAGACCAGTGGCAGGATGGGAACCTTAAAAGATGGTTTTTTCAACAACAGGAAAAGTGAGATCAGGATGCCCAGTATGATGGCTATCCAAATGGTGCCGTACATTAAGGTGGAGATGAACACCAAGATCATTAGAAAGACTATGGCCAGGTAATATAAGGGAAGACCTTCCCTGAACAGCACAAACACCAGTGCAAAGAATACAAGGGCGCTTCCCGGATCGGGTTGAGGAACGATCAAAATGACCGGGATGATAATTATAAGAAAAGCAAACAACTGATCTTTGTTCCTTTTGATATCGGTCTGTATATCGCTTAGGTATTTTGCAAGCGCCAGCGCAGTGCCCACTTTTGCAAGTTCGGAAGGCTGAAGGTTAAAAAAACCCACATCGTACCATGAGGTCGCCCCCGCTATTGTTTTTCCAAAAACGAAGAGTCCCAGTAGGAGCAGTACGGAAACTATATAGATAAGACTTGCAAAACGCTCATAAAAATCGGCTTCCAGTCCCAAAATAATGATGATGGCAAAGAGGCTCGCAAAGATGAACATGAGCTGCTTTCCATAAAGGGTGCCAAAGTTCAATACGGAAAGATCGGTTTCCGAATAGGTACTGGAATAAATGTTGAGCCATCCTATGCCCACCAATAACAAATAGATCAGAACGGTGAACCAGTCGATCCGTTTTAGGATGCTCTTACCAGACACGTTCGTTTATTCTAAAGGGTTGTCCACTGTATTGTTTTGCGTATTCGGCTTCCAAGGTCTTATCCAACATTCTTTTCTCCAGGTCGGTCCTAGTAATCTCCCCTTTCAGGTATTTTTCGATAAGGAGCGAGGCGATATGGCCGGCATACCTTCCTCCAAAATAACCATGTTCTATATATACCGCCAAAGCAATTTTTGGATTTTCAACAGGGGCAAAAGCTATAAATATGGAATGGTCCGTCAGCTGGGTCTTTACCCCGTCTATCCGGGTGAAATTTTCCACGGTACCTGTTTTTCCCGCAATCTCTATACCGGGTACCTGTAGCCTTGCAGCGGTTCCCTTTTTGTAAACATCTGCCATTCCGTTTATGACCGGCTCAAAATTCTCCTGATCAATGGTGGTATATTTGGCTTTGGTGTATTCTGGAATATCAATGTCCTTGTTCTCTATTTTTTTTAGGATGTGGGGCGTAAAATAAAAGCCCCTATTGGCAATGGCGGCGGTCATGTTGGCGAGTTGAATGGGTGTTACCGATACTTCGCCCTGACCTATGGAATTGGAAATGATGTAGGAGGAACTCCATCGGCCGTCCCCGTACCATTTGTCATAATATTCCTTACTGGGAATCCGCCCGCGTTTTCCAGTGGGAAGGTCATATCCCAAAAAGTCTCCCAACCCAAAACTTTTCATATGTTTTTCCCAAACATCCATAGCATGGTCCGTGGTATCGAAATGGTCGTATATTTTTCGGAATGTGCCCGCAAAATAAGCATTGCAAGAATTGTAGATGCCAGCGTTCATATCCCTGGACCCGCCTCCGCAATGGCAACCTCTTTTGGTCCTGCCCACGTAGAAACCGTTATAGCAGGTAAAGCGGGTGTGGGGGTCAATGGCCCCTTCCTGTAATGCGACCAGTGCGTTCAAAATCTTAAACGGCGAACCTGGCGAGGTCTCCGCCAACAAGCTCCTGTCGTAGGTAGGCTTTGCAATGGAATCGTTATAGAGTTCGGTATAGTTTTTGGATCGGTCCCTGCCCACCAAGAGGGAGGGGTCATAGGTGGGTCCGGAGATAAGGGCCAATATTTCCCCAGAACTCGGTTCCAGGGCCACGATGCCCCCATGTTTGCCGTGCATCAAAAGCTCCCCATATTCCTGTAAGGTCTTGTCCAAGGTAAGGTGTATTTCCTTTCCTTGTTCAGGTAGCGTATCGAACATCCCATTTTTAAAAGGTCCGATATCCCTATTAAAGCGATCTTTTTGTATAAACTGCACCCCTTTTCTGCCCCTTAAAAGTTCCTCGTACTGTTTTTCCACTCCCGTTTTTCCGATCAGTTCGCCTTGTATATAATTTGGATTATTGGCAAGATCCCTTTCGTTTACCTCGGTAATATATCC
Source organism: uncultured Sediminicola sp. (assembly GCA_963974715.1). GTDB lineage: Bacteria > Bacteroidota > Bacteroidia > Flavobacteriales > Flavobacteriaceae > Sediminicola. The sequence goes on along the minus strand of CAXBDK010000003.1, from coordinate 88,528 downwards.
CAGCACATTGGCCCCGCTAACGGTCTCATAATCCCTTAGGGATCGCTTTTGAATATAGAAGCCTTCGTATTTGCGCATTTTTTCCTGTAACCCGGCATAATCTTCCTTTGACAGTTGCGGGACTATTACGGAAGGCAATCTGGGAGAATAGGTGCGGGCCTTGCTTAAATTTCGGATAAACCTTTCCTTGTCTATTCCCAACAGCTTGCAAAATTCAAGCGTATCCAAGGGCCTTACCTCTTGGGGGATGGCCATTACATCGTATGCGGGTTGGTTGGCCACCATAAGATTTCCGTTCCTGTCGTAAATGTACCCCCTTTCCGGATAATCGTAAATGGCCTTTATGGCAGTATCCTCCAGAACGGTATTGCTGGGACTGTTGAACACTTGTAGGTAGGACAATCTTCCAATAAAGGTGATGCCTATGATGATGATTATGGACGATAGAAGAAATTTCTTCATTCTTTTCTGATACTAAAAAGCGAACTGAACAAAAGGCACAATACCAATGTTACGGCACCTGTGGCAACTATTTTTTTCAAAATTACCAGTATATTGGCAAAACTGAAAATTTCCATGGAAAAGTAAACCACATGATGTATTATAATCAATAACGCTAAAAACGTAATTTGTTGTGCTTTGGTGCTGTTGCTTAGCTTAAAACTTTGAAATTCATAGTTTACCCCAAAACAAAACCGCATTATCATGGGTCGTAAATAGGCAATGGTGACCATGGATGCCGCATGAAGCGCCAAGGTGTCCGAAAAAATATCGATGGCAAGCCCCATAAAAAAGCTGGTCAAGAGCAACACGGCACGGTTCTGTTTGATCGGATACCAATAAAGGAAAAGTATGTACACCATGGGATTGATCGAACCGAAAAAATTGAAATGGTTGAACACCAGTACCTGAAAGAGTATCAGCAGAATAAACCGAACGATATTTATAAAATAGTACTTACTGGCCATTTTCTATTTCTGATTCCAATTCCAATATTTCCGGTCTGTCCAGATTTTTAATGATATACACGTTTTTTACATTGGTCATGTCATTGAACAGGGCGACATCAATATGATAATAACTTTTGGAGACGGTAAGGTCAAAGTTCTTAATGGTACCTATGGGGATGTTTTCGGGAAAGATACTTGAACTCGCTCCAGTCACTATGGTATCGCCAACCTTAATGGGCACCAAGCGGGGAATGTCCACCAATTGGACCACATTGAACTTCTTGGTATCCCACACCAGTGACCCAAAGCGATCGGTACCTTTAATTTTGGCGTTGATATTTGATTTGGTGTTAAGAATACTCTGTACGATCGCAAATTTATTGGAGGTCTTTTCAACTATCCCGAGTATTCCATCAGGGGTTATAACTCCCATGTCCTGTTCAATGCCATCTTTTTTGCCCTTGTCCAACGTTAAATAGTTACGTTGGTTGGCATAACTGTTCTTAATGATCCGCGCACTCGATATATGGTATTTGGCCTGGCCGCTATCTTGGGCAATAGAAGTATTGTACCGCATCCGGGAATTGTACAGTGCGCTCCGAAGCCTCTTGTTCTCCTCAATGAGCTTTTGGTTTTCTTCTCCCAGGCCAAAATAAGAGGTTACGTTGCCCGAGGTTTTGTAAAGGTTGCCTGTAAGACGGTTGGCGGAATTGAAGAAACTGGAACTGTGATAGGAATGCGACCTAACCGTAAGGGCAAGGGCAACAATAAATAACATGACATAAAGTAAAAAGCTTTTATATCGTATTATAAATTGTACTATCTGTTGCATTCACTTTAGTTGTTTTACAGGGTTATCCAAATCCGTGAAGGGGAGTCAACAACCCCGGAGCAGAGAGCCTCAAAGCCTAATAGATCCCACTTGTTGGATTCGCTTTTTGGTATTAAATGACTTATTTTATCAATATGCTTTTATACCGTTCCAAATTTTTCAAGGCGATACCGGTTCCCCTAACAACGGCCCGCAACGGATCTTCCGCTATATAGACGGGAAGGTCTGTCTTCTGGGACAACCGTTTGTCAAGTCCCCTTAACATGGATCCCCCCCCGGCCATGTAAATACCGGTATTATAGATATCGGCCGCCAGTTCGGGAGGGGTTTGGGACAATGTTTCCATTACCGCATCCTCAACCCTTAAGATGGATTTGTCCAATGCCTTTGCTATTTCCCTATACGAGACCTGCACCTGTTTTGGTTTTCCGGTAAGAAGATCTCGTCCCTGTACCGACATGTCCTCTGGTGGTGTCTGAAGGTCTTCGGTAGCGGAGCCGATGGTGATCTTAATGTTTTCTGCAGTGCTTTCCCCTACATATAGGTTGTGCTGGGTACGCATGTAGTATATGATGTCATTGGTAAATACATCTCCCGCAATCTTGACCGACTTGTCACAGACAATTCCACCCAATGCGATTACTGCGATTTCGGTGGTACCCCCACCTATATCCACGATCATATTGCCCTTCGGCTGCATTATGTCCAGACCGATACCAATGGCAGCGGCCATGGGCTCATGGATCAGGTATACTTCCTTTCCGTTCACCCTTTCTGCTGATTCCTTTACGGCGCGCATTTCCACTTCGGTAATTCCAGAGGGAATACAGATCACCATTCTAAGGGCAGGAGGGAACCATTTTTTCTTTAGGGCAGGGATATTTTTGATGAACATATTGATCATCTTTTCGGAAGCATCAAAATCCGCTATTACCCCATCCTTTAAGGGCCTGATGGTCTTGATGTTCTCATGGGTCTTGCCTTGCATCATATTGGCTTCTTTGCCAACGGCGATAATTTTACCTGTGATCCTATCCCGGGCCACAATGGAAGGACTGTCCACAACTACTTTGTCGTTGTGTATTATTAGGGTATTCGCCGTGCCTAAATCTATGGCTATCTCCTCTGTCAAGAAATCAAAAAATCCCATTTCTATAAGTTTGGTTTCGGATTAAAGGTAAGTTTTATCGGTAAATGTAAGAAAATTAATGTTTAAAATGACGCGTGCCCGTCATAACCATAGTAATTCCATTTTCGTTACAGTAATCCACGCTCAACTGGTCCTTTATGGAACCTCCTGGCTGTATTACACTACCAATGCCACTCTGTCCGGCAATCTCTACACAGTCTGGGAACGGAAAGAAAGCATCGCTCGCCATTACCGCGCCTTTTAGATCAAAACCAAAGGATTTGGCCTTGTGTATAGCTTGGTTAAGGGCGTCCACCCTTGAAGTCTGTCCGGTACCACTCGCCAAAAGCTGGCCGTTTTTCGCCAAAACAATGGTGTTGGACTTGGTATGCTTACATATTTTGGAAGCGAACAACAAGTCCTGCAGTTCCGAATCCGATGGTTTCTGGTGCGTGGCGTAGGAGAGGCCTTCAATCGTATCGGTAAGGTTGTCCCTTCCCTGTACCAAGATCCCGTTCAGACAGGAACGGACCATGGTGTCCGGTAGCACAACGTCATTTAGAACCAAAACGATGCGGTTCTTTTTTTCCGTTAACAATTTCAGGGCATCCACTGAATATCCTGGGGCAATCACCACCTCGCAGAACAATTGGTGCACCTCTTGGGCAGTGGCCATATCCAGTTCCTTATTGCTTATGAGCACCCCTCCAAAGGCCGAAACCGGATCTGCTGCCAAGGCATCAAGATAAGCTTGGTGAAGGGTATCCCTTGTGGCAAGGCCACAGGCATTGTTATGCTTCAATATGGCGAAGGTGGGCCTATCTCCCTTAAATTCACCCATTAGGTTGACAGCGGCATCCACATCAAGAAGGTTGTTGTAGGAAAGCTCCTTGCCGTGCAATTTTTGGAACATGGCGTCAAAATCACCAAAAAAAACTCCCTTTTGATGTGGGTTCTCACCATAGCGAAGCACTTGACCTTTGGTTTCACTGATCTTAAGGGCCGCCTCCCCTTCATTTTGGTTGAAATAATTAAAGATGGCGGTATCGTAATGCGATGAGGTATTAAAGGATTTGGTAGCAAAGCGTTTCCTATCCTCAAGACCGGTCGTTCCATTGCCTTTAGTGATGATGTCCAATACTTCTGGATAATCCTCCATAGAGGAAACACAGAGTACGTCCTTGAAATTTTTGGCAGCGGCCCTTATCAGGGAAATGCCACCAATATCTATTTTTTCGATAATATCCTGTTCAGGGGCGCCACTGGCGACCGTTTTTTCAAAAGGATATAGATCTACGATCACAATATCCACTGTAGGAATATCGTATTCCTCTAATTCCATTTGGTCACTCCCGTTCTCCCTACGGCCTAGGATACCCCCGAATACCTTTGGGTGCAAAGTTTTTACGCGTCCGCCCAAAATGGATGGATAACCGGTCATTTTCTCAACGGGGACTACATCGATGCCGAGTTCCTTAATAAATTCTTCCGTACCTCCCGTGGAGTAGATCGTAATGCCCAGTTCATCGAATTTTTGGACCAAAGGGGCAAGGCCATCCTTATGGAATACGGAAATTAGTGCAGAGGTAGCTTTCTTTGTGGTACTCATTTTTTTGTGTTCTTATCTTTTCGGATTAATAAGGCCACAAAAGTAGATTTTTTAGGATTAAAACAGGCGGTGGTTATCAACAAAAGGCCTAAAGTTTTAAAGAATTGTCGCCACCTGCTTATTTACGAATTCCAAAAAGTGCTCATCGGCTTCCGTAAAGGGATCCAGGGTGTTGGAATCGATATCTATTTGGCCCACATTACGGCCATCGACAAATAGTGGAACCACTATTTCGGATTTTACCGTAAGGCTGCAGGCAATGTAATTGTCCTGTGCCCGGACATCGGGGACCACAAAATTTTTGTTGGATACCGCTACTTGTCCACAAATGCCCTTTCCAAAAGGAATGATGGTATGGTCTGTAGGGTTGCCGGCATAGGGACCCAATTTTAATTCCTCCCTATCCCCGTTCCTAAAATAAAACCCTACCCAATCATAGTGGGCCACATTTTCCTTTAAAAGTTCACAGATCTGCTGTAGTCGGCCATCTACGGCGGTATCAACATTTTTAATAATGGAGATTATCAGGGGCTCTAGTTTCTTAAACATGTTTTATTGCAAAAATATTCTTTCCGCTCTATTTGGTCGACTTTATTCTTAAAAATTACAAAAGGATAGGTCCTTGGCAAGGGAAAGATCCTCTCGGGCTTCCTTAGCTATTGGAATATTTTGTATTTTTGCCCCGTGAAAGCAGCATTCCGTAAAATATTTTCCCTTTTTCTGGGCATTTTGCTCGTTACCTCTTCCATTTCATGGACGGTAGGGAGGCACTATTGCGGACATATTCTTGTGGATGTTTCCTTATTTCACGAGGCTGAAAAGTGCGGAATGGAACCCATTGCCCCTATTTCGCAGGACACTGACGATCTAGTGGACGCTTCCTGCTGTTCCGACGACCTTACCGTGGTTACGGGACAGGATCATGTGGGCAAGCCGTCACAGGATGTTTTATGGGCACAGCAACTTTTTTTATCACCATCGGGCCAGCCCAATATACAGCGCATTACCATTAGGGACGATGTAGCTGTTCCATGGGTTTCTTCCCCGCCCTTTACCCTTGTTAAGGATATCCATCTCCTGTGCGAGGTCTTCCTGATCTGATTTTTTCGGTAATTTTTATTTCTCTTTTCTTGGCCCAAAGCCTGGGAAAGGCAGTATTTATTTTTTCGGAACAATTTCCGTGTACCAAAAAATCACTTTCACATGAAGAAAATAATATGGGGCCTAGTACTGTTGCCCTTATGCTTGTCCTCCCAAGAAAAATTGGAGGGAATGGTAATGGAACCGTCGGACCAAGGCCACTTGCCGTTATCGGGTGCGAACGTGTACTGGTTGAATTCGCAACTGGGTACCATGACGGATGGGGACGGAATGTTTTCCATTCCCTATACGGGGGAGTATGACAAACTGGTCATAAGTTATGTGGGCTTTGAAACCGATACCATTACCGTTACATCGCCCGAAATGTTCCACCATACCCTGCGTCCGTCCCAAATGTTGGATGAAGTGGTCGTGGAGCATTCCCGGAGCGGGGTGCAAAAGACCTTTTTATCCACCGCCAATGTTGTGAACATAAACAGTGCGGAACTTTTAAAGGCCGCTTGTTGCAATCTGTCGGAAAGTTTTGAGACCAACCCCGCTATCGATGTTAATTTTAACGATGCCATCACGGGAACCAAACAAATACAGATGTTGGGACTTACCAGTCCTTATTTGCTGATCACCCAGGAGAATATTCCCATGGTACGTGGGGCCTCCCAGGCTTACGGGCTCAGTTTTATTCCGGGTACCTGGGTAGAGAGCATTCAGATTACCAAGGGTGGGGGAAGTGTCCTGAATGGATATGAAAGCATATCGGGACAGATAAATACCGAGCTGGTAAAGCCGTTTACGGACAGCCCCCTTTTTGTGAACGGGTTCGCCAACGCAAATGGCAGGTATGAGCTGAATACGCATTTCAATAAGAAACTTACGGAGCATTGGGGTACGGGACTTTATGTACATGGAAATACCAGGAACCAAAAAATGGACAATAACGGGGATGGTTTTTTGGACGCTCCCCTAGCGGACCAGGTCAATGTTATGAACCGTTGGCAGTACCAAAATCCCGACACCGGATGGGTGAGTTTTATAAATGTTAGGTTCCTGAACGATGAAAAGCAATTGGGGGAAACCGATTTTGATCCTTTCCGGGATCGCGGGACGACCAATTCCTGGGGAGGGGAAATAGATACCCGTAGATTTGATTCTTCCTTGAAACTGGGTTATGTCTTTCCAGACCTTCCCTTTCAGAGTATCGGTTTCCAAGCTTCCTACAGTATCCATAAACAGGATTCCTATTTTGGGTTCAATCAATACAATATAGATCATCAGAGCCTGTACTCGAACGCCATCTTCAATTCCATTATAGGGAATACCCAGCATCAGTTCAAGACAGGGGTCACATTTGCCCTTGATACCTATTCCGAATGGGTAAATACAACGGACTATGGCAGGACGGATAGCTCCGTGGGGGCCTTTTTTGAATACAATTATGACGATCTGGAAAATTTGAGCCTGAATGCAGGCCTTCGGGTGGATACCCATAACCTATTGGGAACATTTCTGACCCCTAGATTGCACTTGCGCTATGTTCCTTGGGAAAATTCCAGTTTACGGGCGTCCCTAGGCAAAGGAAGAAGGGCCGCGAATATCTTTGCGGAGAACCAGCAGCTGTTCGGATCCTCCAGACAAATAAACGTACAAGATGGAAATGGCAAGGTCTATGGACTGGCGCCTGAAGTGGCTTGGAATTACGGGGTTGGATTTTTACAAGGCTTTCAGCTTTTCGGAAAAAAGGGGAACCTTTCATTGGATTATTACAGGACCGATTTTGAGCAGCAGGTCGTGGTGGATTGGGAAAATCCTGCCATGGTGTCCTTTTACAACTTGGAAGGGGATAGTTATGCCAATAGTTTTCAGGTGGAAATGGATTATGTTCCCGTACGAAATTTGGAACTTAGGGCCGCCTATAAAAATTATGATGTCAAGACTGATTATTCCGATGGAAGGCTGCAAAAGCCGCTACAGGCCAAGAATCGTTTTTTTGCCAATGTGGGCTATATCACCCAGCCAAATGAAAAAGGGGCCCAGTGGCGTTTGGACTATACCTTGCATACCATTGGGGAACAACGGTTGCCAGCGGTGCCCGCACCATCGGCAGAACTTTTGTCGGATCGGTTCTCAGACCCCTATAGTTTAATGAACGCACAGGCAACCAGGGTATTCTCAAGACATTTTGAAGTATATGTCGGTGTTGAAAATTTGACTAATTTTATGCAAGAGGATGCGGTTTTGGGTGCGGGGGATCCCTTTGGCGACTATTTCGATACCAGTATCGTATATGCCCCCATTATGGGCGCAACCTATTATGCCGGATTTCGATATAAATTATAAGGTAAATAGGACCCATTATTAGTAACAGGAACTGCCAAATGCAGTCCATAAAAATGTAAAAAAGATGAGAAAAGTATTATTATGCCTGGTTTTCTTGGCCGCGTCCGTAACGGTGACCGCACAGGAAAAGAACAAAAAAATGGTCATGGAAGTGGATGGTAAGTGTGAAATGTGCAAAATGCGCATCGAAAAGGCCGCTCTGGCCGTACCCGGTGTGAAATATGCCCTATGGGATATTCCTTCGCACCAATTATCGCTGGTGATGGACGAGCGCAAGACAAATTCCATGGAAATCAAAACGGCATTGGTGGAAGTAGGACATGATACCAAAGAACTGAAGGCTACCGAAGAAGCCTATGGCAAGGTACATCCCTGTTGTAAATATCGCGAGGATTCTTCGGACGACAGTGGGGTACACCATAGGTAATAGCCCCGTACTTTGAACATAAAAAAATGGGCTGCCTTTTCAGGCAGCCCATTTTTTTATTGGGAGTATATGACCTACATCATTCCCGGCATTCCACCGCCCATTGGGGGTCCTGCAGGGGCATCTTCCTTGATATCGGTAAGTGCGCATTCGGTCGTCAATATCATGCCTGCAACGGAAGCGGCATTTTCCAATGCTACCCTTGTTACTTTCTTGGGGTCAATGATACCGGCTTTCAGCATATCCACATAGGTTTCCGATTTGGCATCATAACCATAATCGCCCTTGCCCTCAAGAACTTTGGCAACTACCACGGAACCTTCTCCGCCGGCATTCTCCACAATGGTCCTTAAAGGTGCTTCAATGGCCCTGGCCACAATTTGAAGCCCGGTTTCCTCATCTGCATTTTCAACCTTTAATTTGGCCAGTACTGACTTGGCCCTTACCAAGGCAACCCCGCCACCGGCAACGATACCTTCTTCAACGGCTGCCCTGGTAGCGTGCAGCGCATCGTCCACGCGGTCTTTTTTCTCCTTCATCTCCACTTCGGAAGCGGCACCTACATAAAGTACGGCAACCCCACCTGCCAACTTGGCCAATCTCTCCTGAAGTTTTTCCCTGTCATAATCGGAAGTGGTACTTTCGATCTGGGATTTTATTTGGTTCACCCTGGTCTTTATGTCCTTGGCAACACCAGATCCATTAACGATAGTGGTATTATCTTTATCTATGGTAACTTTTTCACAGGTTCCCAACATGTCCAATGTGGCATTTTCCAAAGAGAAACCTCTTTCTTCGGATATTACCGTACCTCCTGTCAAAATGGCTATATCTTCCAACATGGCCTTTCTTCTATCCCCAAAACCTGGGGCCTTAACGGCGGCAATTTTAAGGGAACCCCTTAATTTGTTCACTACCAAAGTGGCCAAAGCTTCTCCATCAACATCTTCCGCTACGATCAATAGGGGTTTTCCAGATTGTGCCACTGGCTCCAAAACGGGCAGTAGGTCTTTCATGGAAGAAATTTTCTTGTCGTACAAAAGTATGTACGGATTCTCCAAATTGGACATCATCTTTTCGGAATCGGTCACGAAATAAGGAGAAAGATAACCCCTGTCGAACTGCATCCCTTCTACCACGTCCACATAGGTGTCGGTTCCTTTAGCTTCCTCGACCGTGATAACGCCTTCTTTGCCAACTTTGCCGAAGGCCTGTGCGATCAACTCGCCTATGGTATCATCGTTGTTTGCGGAAATGGAGGCGACCTGTTTTATTTTTTCGGAGGAATCACCCACTTTTTTGGCCTGCTTTGCCAAGTCGGCAACAATGGCCTCAACAGCCTTGTCTATTCCCCTTTTTAAATCCATTGGGTTTGCACCCGCAGCTACGTTTTTAAGGCCTTCCTTAACAATTGCCTGTGCCAGAACGGTAGCGGTAGTGGTACCGTCCCCTGCCAGATCGTTTGTTTTGGAAGCGACTTCCTTTACCATTTGAGCGCCCATGTTTTCCAGTGGATCGGCCAGTTCGATTTCTTTGGCTACGGTCACCCCATCCTTGGTCACCATGGGTGCACCAAAAGATTTACTGATGATTACGTTCCTTCCCTTGGGTCCCAAGGTTACTTTTACGGCATTTGCCAAAGCGTCTACGCCCCTTTTAAGGCCATCACGTGCCTCAATATCAAATTTTATATCCTTTGCCATTTTGTAAAATTATTTTTAAATGATTAAATGATTGCAAAAATGTCAGTTTCGCGCATGATAAGGTAATCCTTACCTTCCAATTTTAATTCTGTACCGGCATATTTGCCATAAAGTACGGTATCCCCGACCTTTACTGTAACTTTGTCGTCCTTAGTACCTGGGCCAACTGCCACTACTTTTCCTTTTTGTGGTTTTTCTTTTGCGGTTTCTGGGATGTAGATACCTGAAGCCGTTTTGGTTTCGGCGGCCATGGGCTCGATAAGTACCCTATCGGCTAATGGTTTAATGCTAACTTTAGACATATTTATAGTTTTTAAATTTAAAATTGCTGTATAGTTCTAGGCAGAAATTATGCCATTGCGGAAAACCTGACATATTATAAATGAAAAATGCCAGCTTGTCATTAAAGCTGGCATTTTTTTATGGATTTATGATTTATTCCTATTCTTGGTCTTCGTTCGGCACCGCATCCTCGGCAGGGGGAAGGGCATCCGGTAAAGGCTGGCTTTCGGGAGCCGTTGTTTCCATTTCATCGCCTTGGAGCAATTTCGAATCACTCTCGCCAAGACTTCCTTTTAACGCTACATTGGACAACAGTATCAGTACAATTAGCAAGGTGGCCAAGGTCCATGTGCTCTTGTCCAAAAAGTCCCCTGTCTTTTTTACGCCACCGACCACTTGGTTTCCGCCACCTCCAAATGAAGATGACAATCCACCGCCTTTTGGATTTTGTACCATGATGACCAAGACCAACAATAGGCAGACAATGATGATTAGGACTAGGAATATTGAAAATGTACTCATCGTGATATTAATTTTCTTTTTGTAATTTTTCCACCGCTTTTATGCGGTCTGCAAAGAAACTACTTTTTTCTGGATATTTCAAACTTAAAATTCGGTAGGCCTGTATGGCGTTTTTGTATTTTTTTTGTTCTAGGTAGACCTTGGCCAAGGTCTCTGTCATCAGTTCTTTTTTGTCCATTTTTATGGATTCCTTGATGTCCACCTTTTCAATTTTCTCCTTTGGGACTATCTTTGGATTGTTCTGTATGAACTTATCGATAAGGTCGAATTTTTTCTTTTTGTCCTTTATTTCCCCTTCCGATCGGGGCATGGGAAGATTCTTTTGGGCCATAGAAGGTTCTTCTAATGCTTTGGGCGCAGTTAGCTGCAACCATTCCATAAAGGAATATTTTTCTTTTTTCGTAAAGGGAAGCGGTTGGCCCATTTCCAGTTCTTGGGCATCTGATTTTTCACTTGGTTCCCTATTCGGCCGCTCGTCCCTCGGATCCTTTGAGCTAAAAAGCGACGGGTCCAAAATTTGTTCCGCCTCCCGTATGTTTTTGGGATAGGGGCCGTCCTGATCGCCATTGTCCTGTATGGTAGTTATGGACTGAGTGGGTTCCACTTCCTCGGCAAAGATCTCTTTTTCCTTTAGGGGTATCCCATAACCTGAAATACTGTCGGCTATGGTATTCTGTAAAAAATCCTCGGAAGTGATGAATTCGAAAAGGATATCGCGATCCGTGGTATGGGCGGCGGTGACCTTTAGGGCATTGTTGAATTTAAAGCTGTTGAGATTTTTAAGGCCTTTCAGGTGCAGGGCACGTGCCGCTTGGAAATAGGGGTATGTTTCCAATACGTCTTCCAGTTGTCTGGTCTGTACGGGCGAAACCACCTTTTCAGGGTGTTGTAAAAGATATGTAAAATCGGCTACGTTCATTTTTTACCAATCGGCCAATGATGCGTTGAATATATCTTGGGTAATCCGCTCAAAGATTACTTCATGTGCTTCTGTCCGAACGGTACTGAGCTGCGCATTTGCCGGATAGTCATAGAAGAATGAAAAATTTTTCTCAAAATCCACACCCTCCTTTGTCTTGTTGAAGAACCGGACCTTTACGGTAATGGTCAACCTGTTCTGCGCCGCTGTCTGTGCCGAGGTGGCGGTCATGGGCGCAATGCGGTATTCCACGATTTCCCCTTCGTACAGGAGGTCGCCCCCCGATGGGACCATATCAAGACTGGTCTGGTTCTGCAACAGGTCCTGAAGGGCAAGGGTAAAATCCCTGTCCAAATTGGGTTCAATGGTAGATCCCGGACTTTGGGCGGCATAGTTCTGGAAATAATTTACCTGGAATGTCTTTGCGGTCCCCACATCGCCCCCCGTAAAATTATAGGCGCCACAGCCATGTAGGGCAATGGCGGCCAGGAACACTGCCAATATATTTTTGATACTTCCCATTATAGATCGTACTGTTTTATTTTTCTGTAGAGCGTCCGCTCGGAGATGCCCAGTTCCGATGCGGCCGCCTTTCTTTTTCCCTTGTTGCGCTCCAAGGATTTTTTTATGAGCTCTATTTCCCTTTGATGTAAAGATAATGTTTCCTCCTCTTGGATCTCTTCCGCAAAATGATATTTGTCCTCGGCAACGGATTTGGTCAATGGTTTGTCAACTTGACCTTCCGGAAGGCTCAATAGTTCCATTGCATTGGATTCTTCCTCGGTAAATTCCTCCTCGTCCCCGGCGGCATTGTTGCCGTAAATCTTTCTTATAAGGCCTTGCTGCTCTTCCTGTACCTTGCTGGAATCGTTGTTCTTGATAAGTTCCAAGGTCAATTTTTTAAGATCGTTCAGGTCTCCCTTCATATCAAATAGTACCTTGTACAGGATTTCCCTTTCATTGGCGAATTCGCCTTCTTTCTGACCCTGTTTTATGACCGCTGGCAAGTTGGAATCGCCCGAATTTGGCAGGTAACCGTTTAGTGTGCCCAATGAAATGTTCCGGTTTTCTTCCAGCACGGAAACCTGTTCCGCAATGTTCCGCAATTGTCTGATATTGCCGGGCCATCTGTATTTTAGCAGCAATCCAACCGCATCGTCCTCCAAACGGATGGTGGGCATCTTATATTTCTGTCCAAAATCGGAAGCGAATTTTCTAAAGAGAAGATGGATGTCCTCTTTCCGTTCCCGTAAGGGGGGGATGTTTATCTCTACGGTGCTCAAACGGTAGTAAAGATCCTCCCTGAACTTTTCCTTTTTAATGGCCTCGAACATATTTACGTTGGTGGCCGCCACGATACGGACATCGGTCTTTTGTACCTGTGAGGAGCCCACTTTTAGGAACTCCCCGTTTTCAAGGACCCTCAATAACCGCACTTGGGTCGTAAGTGGCAGTTCTCCAACTTCATCCAAAAAAATGGTGCCACCGTCCGCCACCTCAAAATACCCACTGCGGGTAGCGGTGGCTCCCGTAAAGGCCCCTTTTTCATGGCCAAAGAGTTCACTGTCTATGGTCCCCTCGGGGATCGCCCCACAGTTTACGGCAATGTATTTGGCGTGTTTACGGTGTGAAAGTGCGTGTATTATCTTGGGCAATGCTTCCTTGCCCACCCCGCTTTCCCCTGTCACGAGCACCGAAATGTCGGTGGGGGCCACCTGTATGGCCTTTTCTATGGCCCTGTTGAGCTTAACATCGTTTCCAATGATCTCAAAACGCTGTTTTATGGCTTGTACCGATTCCATTTCCGTTAATTGTTGTCGCTATATCCCACAGCATGTCCTATGAGCGTGGCCGAGGTGCAGCTATTTATTTTCACATTTACAAAGTCGCCCACTTTATAGTTTTCCTTTGGGAAAACCACTACTGTGCTCTGCGAGTTCCTGCCCATCCAGTCGGATGGTGACTTTTTGGAAGTGCCTTCGATCAGCACTTCCTGTATTTTTCCCAACTGCTGTTTTATCCTGAAATGGCCATGTTCACGCTGTAGGGCGATGATCTCTGCAAGTCGCCTTTTCTTGACCGCATCGGGCACATCGTCCGTCATTTTCCGTTCGGCCAGGGTTCCCGGTCTTTCGGAATAGGCATACATATATCCAAAATCGTATTTCACCCTTTCCATGAGGGAGAGGGTATCAAGGTGGTCTTCCTCGGATTCTGTCGGAAAACCGGAGATCATATCCTGTGATATGGCACAGTCGGGCAATAAATTACGGATATTGTCTATCAGTTCAAAATATTCTTCCCTGGTGTGCAGCCTGTTCATTTTTTTTAAGATCCTGTTGCTGCCGCTCTGTACGGGGAGATGGATATAGTTGCAGATATTTTTATGGGCGGCCATGACCTTGATGACATCCAAGGTCATATCCTGCGGATTGGATGTGGAAAAACGTATCCTTAATTTGGGTCGGCGGATGGCCACCATGCCCAAAAGATCCGCAAAATCCACTGCTGTGGCCTTTTGTATCTCGGACGCTTCTGCGAAATCCTTTTTAAGACCGCCCCCGTACCAAAGGTAACTGTCCACGTTCTGGCCCAAGAGGGTAATCTCCTTAAAGCCTTTGTTGCAAAGGTCGTCCACTTCCTCCAATATGGATCGGGGGTCACGGCTGCGTTCGCGTCCCCTGGTAAAGGGTACCACACAAAATGTGCACATATTGTCGCACCCCCTGGTAATGGAGACAAAAGCGGATACCCCGTTGGACTGGAGTCGAACAGGGGCGATATCGCCATAGGTCTCATCTTTGGAAAGGATCACGTTCACGGCATTTCTGCCGGAATCCACTTCTTGAATAAGGTTTGGCAAGTCTTTATAGGCATCGGGCCCGACAACCATGTCCACAATTTTTTCCTCTTCCAACAACCGGGTCTTCAACCGTTCGGCCATACACCCCAAGACCCCTACTTTCATATGGGGCCGGTGTTTTTTGACCGCATTGAATTTTTCCAAACGTTTACGAACGGTAAGTTCCGCTTTTTCCCGAATGGAGCAGGTATTCACCAGCACCAGGTCCGCTTCCTCCAAGATCTGTGTAGTATCGAAGCCTTCGGTGGCCAAAATGGAGGCTACGATCTCGCTATCTGAAAAATTCATGGCGCAGCCATAGCTCTCTATATAGAGCTTGCGGTTGTTCCCTAGGTTGGTACCCAGGGACAAAGAAGTGCCCTGAACGGTTTCGTCTATGATCTTTTCCATTGGATTGTATTTGACCTTTGGTCCAATAAGGGGGCAAAGATAATGCTTAATAAGGAAAAGTGACAATTTGACAGGAAAATTTTAGCAATTGTACGTAGGTTTTCGAGGGTATGGCCCATGCCATGATTTACCCTTTTCAGATGCGGGCACGTTATGGTCTTTAGTGGGTAAGGCGTTAAAGAGCCGATTTTTTTGGTGCAATTGTGTCCCTGCCCTAGGTTTTTTAGGATGTGGAACGGGGATAAAGCGTTAAATAAAAAAATTGATATACTTTTGTGTCACCAAAAAACATTGAATGGCAAAGAATTTAGTAATTGTAGAGTCGCCGGCTAAAGCAAAAACAATAGAGAAATTTTTAGGAAAGGATTTTAAGGTGGAGTCCAGTTTCGGACATATTGCCGATCTTCCTTCCAAAGAGTTGGGGGTAGACGTGGAAAATGGGTTTAAACCTAAATATATTGTTGATAGCGATAAAAAGGCACTTGTAAAAAAACTAAGGGATCTTGCAGGCAAGGCCGACACCATATGGTTGGCCAGTGATGAGGACCGGGAAGGGGAGGCCATATCCTGGCATTTGGCAGAAGAGCTAAAGCTGGACATGGCAAAGACCAGAAGGATCGTGTTCAATTCCATTACCAAATCTGCCATCCAAAAGGCCATTGAGACCCCTCGTGGAATCAACTATGACCTTGTTAACGCACAACAGGCAAGAAGGGTATTGGATCGCTTGGTAGGATATGAACTTTCGCCCGTTCTTTGGAAAAAGATAAAACCTGGCCTGTCCGCGGGTAGGGTCCAATCCGTAGCGGTACGCCTGATCGTGGAAAGGGAAAGGGAAATAGACGGCTTCGTTCCCGAAGCTTCCTTTAAGGTATCGGCCGAGTTCAAAACATCGGAAGGGTCTGTTTTTACGGCCAAGCTTTACAAGACATTTACTTCAAAGGAAACGGCGGAACTCTTTTTGAAAAAGAACATCGGGGCCAATTTTTCGGTAGCGGACCTGGATAAAAAACCGGCCAAGAAATCGCCTGCTGCGCCCTTTACGACCTCCACCCTGCAACAGGAAGCCTCCAGAAAAATTTATTTTTCCGTAGGCAAGACCATGCAGGTGGCACAACGTTTATATGAAGCGGGGCTCATTACCTATATGAGAACCGATAGCGTTAACCTTTCCAAGGAAGCCTTGGATGCTGCCAAGGACGCTATTATTGGCAATTACGGAAAGGAATATAGCACTGTAAGGAATTTTACGGGCAAGTCCAAAGGGGCTCAGGAAGCCCATGAGGCCATACGTCCCACGGATATGAAAATACAATCACCTTCCTTGGATAGGGACCAGTCTAAACTGTACGACCTGATCTGGAAGCGTACACTGGCTTCCCAAATGAGCGATGCAGAACTGGAGCGCACCAATGTGAAGATCAAGGCAAGTACCCATGGCGAAGAATTTACGGCCAATGGGGAGGTCATTAAATTTGATGGGTTCCTGAAGGTCTATATGGAAGGTACCGATGATGAGGACCTTTCGGAAGAGCAGGAGGGCATGTTGCCGCTCATGACGGTAGGGGCGTCCCTTGCCAATAATTATATCTCCGCCACGGAACGTTTTTCAAGGGCACCTTATAGATATACCGAGGCTTCCCTGGTCAAAAAACTGGAGGAACTGGGTATTGGAAGACCTTCCACATATGCCCCCACCATCTCTACCATTCAAAATAGGGGCTATGTGGAAAAGGGATCGGTAGAGGGAGCCGAACGAAAATATGTACAGCTTTTACTGAAAGGCGATAAGTATGCCGAAAAAGAGCTAAAGGAAAATGTTGGCTCGGATAAGGGCAAATTGGTCCCGACCGATATAGGGACCATCGTCACCGATTTTTTGGTTGGACATTTTGCCAATATCCTGGATTATAACTTCACCGCCAAAGTGGAAGAGGATTTTGATGGGATAGCGGCAGGGGAGGAAGATTGGCAAAAGGTCATGAGCAATTTTTACCGCGATTTCCATCCCAATGTACTGGATGTGGAGGAAAATGCGGATCGGGCCAGCGGGGAAAGGATCCTGGGGACCGATCCCAAATCCGGGAGGCAGGTATCCGTGCGCTTGGGAAGGTTTGGCCCAATGGTGCAGATAGGCACTTCCGAAGAAGAGGAGAAACCTTTGTTCGCAAGTCTTTTGCCGGAGCATTCCCTAAATACCATTTCCTTTGAGGAGGCCATGGACCTCTTTAAGTTGCCCAGACATCTGGGGAGTTATAAAGGTGAGGAGGTAGAGGCCAATGTGGGCCGTTTTGGCCCATATGTTAAGTTTGGTACTACGTTTGTTTCGATGTCGGCCGGCGAAAGTGCATTGGACATTGATATGGAAAGGGCGATAGAGCTCATAGAGGAGAAACTAAAGGCCGATGCTCCCATAGCTTCTTATGAAGAAAGGGAGGTAACCAAGGGAACCGGCCGCTTCGGTCCCTTTATCAAGTGGGACGGAATGTTCATCAATGTTCCCAAAAAATACGATTTTGACAACCTTTCCAAGAACGATATTGTGGAACTTATTGAAGCCAAGAAACAGAAGGAAAGGGAAAAATTGGTACAGGACTGGCCCGATGCCGGAATCCGTATCGAAAAGGCCCGATGGGGGAGACATACCATTATTAAGGGTAAGATAAAAGTAGAACTTGCAAAAGAGGTGGACGTTGCCAAATTTACATTGGAGGAGGCAAAGGCCCTGATCGAAAAGAAATCGCCCAAGAAAAAAGCCAAGGCAAAACCGAAAGCGAAAAAATAGGACCTCGGGACCAGGGTCTTTGTGCACAAGTGGCCAGCAACAGAGGGTGGGAACCATGCCGGATGATTAAATTGAAGGGGGATACCCATTATAAATAAAAAACAATTTAAACATATCACCAACCTATGGCATTTGATTTTTTGGTCCCAATCGAGGAGAAAATATTGGCCCATTGCGAGCTGCTGCCAGCGCAGTCCTTGGGCAAGAACATCCATAAGCATACCGCGCGCAAAGGAATCCCCGTGCTGGCCAATGCCAGTATCGCACTTCTTGGCGTACACGAGTCCAGAAATGCCTTTGAAATGAAAATGGAACGCTTGGACGTTTCCGCGATCCGCTTACAATTGTACCGCCTTATGTTGGGCAATTGGAACACCACCCTGATCGATATTGGAGATGTGGAGCAGGGGGAGGCCGTAGAGGACACCTACTTTGTGGTCAAGGAAATAGTGGCAGGCCTGCTGGAAGAAAATATAATTACCGTTATCATAGGGGCTACCCAAGACCTTACCTACCCCACTTATAGGGCCTTTGATGGATTGAAACATATGGTGAACCTGGTTGGGGTTGACAGCCGTTTCGATTTTGGGGACGCAGAGGAGCTGATTTCCTCCAATTCCTATATGAGCAAGATCATTTCCGATAAACCCACAAACCTCTTTAATTTTTCCAATATCGGTTATCAGAGCTATTTTAATGCGCAGGAGGAAATAGACCTTATGGAACGGTTGTTTTTTGATGCCTACCGTTTGGGGGAAATGGCTTCCGATATTTCCTTGGCCGAACCCGTACTGCGAAACGCAGACATCGTAAGCATGGACGCCAGGGCGATAAGGGCCTCCGATATGGGCATGACGACGGAGTTTTCCCCCAACGGTTTCACGGGACGGGAAATCTGCGCCATCTCAAGATACGCCGGGATCAGCGATCATGTGTCCGTTTTTGGGATCTATGAGATCGGAAACGGGAACCAATCGTTCCAACTCATCGCCCAGATCATTTGGTACTTTATTGAAGGGGTGAATTTTCGCATCAAGGAATCGCCCTATATGGACCTGGACAACTTCACAAAGTTCATAGTGCCTACGGAAGACGACGACCTTATCTTTTTTAAGAGCATCCTTACCGATAGATGGTGGATAGAGGTACCCTCCATTATCACTTCACATACTAAATCAAATTCACTTGCGTTATTACCATGCACCGAAAAGGACTATTTGCAGGCATGCGATCAAAATATTCCCGAAAGGTGGTTAAAGGCCCATAAGAAGGGGTTTAATTAATAATTGGAATTTTTAAGTATAAATTGTTTTAACACAATATTTTATTTAAAAAGCAGTTTTAGAGAATAATAATTGTGTTTGCAGTCTGTAATCTTAAATCGAAATTTAACCTAAGTATGAAGAAGCTATTGTTATCATCTATAGCATTTGTTTTTTTGCTCACCGGTTGTGGGTCCAAAACAAAAGGAGAGCTGGTCGGGGCCCAGGGTAAAAAGTGGTATCCGGAGAAACCTTATGGGATGGAATTGATCCCACGGGGTTCCTTTATCATGGGTAAATCCGAGGAAGATGTGGCACAGGTCCACAATGCACCTACAAAGACGGTTACGGTGACCTCCTTTTATATGGACGATACCGAAATAACCAACAGCGAATACAGACAGTTTGTGGATTGGGTTAAGGATTCCATTGCCAGGACGCAGTTGGCGATCCTTGCCGATGAACTCGGTTTGGGACCGGAGGATGAGGGAATTGGGGAATATGCATTTATGGACGCCGATACGACCCGAATGTCCGTATATGATAAATACATGATGGACAATTACTCCGGCATGGGGGAAACAGGATACGAGGGGAGGGCCCTTAACAGGGATCGGGACCTTATTTGGGATACATCCGAATATCCGGACGAATACTATGCCGAAATAATGGATTCCCTTTACATACCGGAAGAAGAATCCTACAATGGTCAAAGGACCATTGACGTTACCAAACTAAAATACGGCTATAGCTGGATGGACATAGAGGCCGCGGCACGTTCCAAAGACGGTAGAAGGAAGGACTTTATCCGTAAGGAGCAACTTGAGATCTATCCGGATACGACCGTATGGATCAAAGATTTTGAATACTCTTATAACGAACCGATGCACAACGACTATTTTTGGCACGACGCATATAGCGATTATCCGGTGGTAGGGGTTTCATGGCAACAGGCCAAGGCATTCTGTAACTGGAGGACCAAATTTAAAAATGACGACCAAAAGAGCAGGGGGAAACAGTTTGTGAACCAATTTAGACTGCCCACCGAAGCTGAATGGGAATATGCGGCCAGAGGTGGGATCGAAAGTGGCACCTATCCTTGGGGCGGACCTTATGTAATAAGCGATACGGGATGTTTTATGGCCAATTTCAAACCACAACGTGGGGATTATGCGGCGGATTCGGCACTCTACACCGTGGAAGCCAAATCTTTTGAGCCCAACGATTATAACCTTTACAACATGGCGGGCAACGTTTCCGAATGGACCAATTCGAGCTATGAGCCCGGTTCTTACGAATTTGTTTCCACTATGAACCCAAATGCAATATCGGCCGACAATGAGAGAAAGGTGATACGTGGCGGTTCTTGGAAAGATGTGGCCTACTTCCTGCAGGTAAGTACAAGGGATTATGAATACCAGGATTCCGCCCGTAGTTATATCGGTTTTAGGACAGTACAGGATTATATGGGGGAACAGGATTCCACCAATTAAAAAGCAATAAATAGTGATCAAACGTAAACCAAATCTTTATTATTAAACATTAAACTAAAATTAGAATTATGGCACAGTCAAAATCAACAAAAAAATTATTTAATATGGCCTATGGCCTTGGAGCGTCGGTGGTGATCATTGGTGCATTGTTCAAGATCCTTCACTGGGAATTTGGCCCCCTTACAGGTGGACTGCTTTTGGCGGTTGGTCTTATAACCGAAGCCCTTATTTTTGCGATCAGTGCTTTTGAGCCTGTTGATGACGAGTACGACTGGTCTTTGGTATACCCTGAATTGGCAGGTGGACAGGTTGCCGGTAAAAAATCGAATTCCGCTGCAGAGATCAAGGAAGCCGAAACGTCCCTTTCAAAAAAATTGGACGATCTTTTAAGGGAAGCAGGTGTTGATGCCGAACTTATGAGCAGCTTGGGAAGCAGCATCAAAAATTTTGAAGGTGCAGCAAAAGGGATCGCACCAACTGTTGACGCCATGGCATCCACTAGGAAGTATTCCGAGGAAATGTCACAGGCGGCCGCACAGATGGAATCCTTGAACAGCCTTTACAAAGTACAGTTGGACAGTGCCAGCAGACAAGCTTCCATCAATGAGGAAGTGGTACAGAATTCCAGTGCGCTAAAAGAACAAATGCAATCCCTTGCATCCAATCTTTCCTCCCTTAACGGAGTGTACGGTGGTATGTTGTCCGCAATGAACAGAAACTAATGTCGGTATTCAGTCAAACCCAGATCAAAGTATTAACCAATACCTAATTAGAAAAAAAACATGGCAGGAGGAAAAGCAACACCGCGGCAGAAAATGATCAACTTAATGTATTTGATCTTTATCGCCATGCTAGCGCTCAATATGAGCAAGGAAGTCCTATCGGCTTTCGGTCTCATGAACGAAAAATTGGAAGCTTCCAATAAAAAGACAACGGAGAACAATTTAGCGTTCTTGAGCGGTCTTGAAACCAAGGCAAGTGAAAACGAGGAAAAATTCGGGCCCCTTTTACAGGACGCCAGAAAGATAAAGGAACTGTCCCAAGAGTATTTCGATTATTTGGAAAACCTTAAAAGGGAAATGGTGAAGGATGTAAAAGATCCCAAGGACTACCAAGTGATGGACAAGACCGACTATCTGGACCAAAAATTCTTCCAAGGTGACAATCTTGGGAAGGAAGGCCAGGAATTTATGAAACGTATCAAGGATTACAGAACCCAAGTATCGGCCATATTGCCCGCTGGAATGGAATCCGTGAAGGCTTCCGTACAGTCCAGGTTCGCTACCGGCGATGCCAATGGAAAAGTGGAAAACAGGGACGGTGCAAAATTGGACTGGTTGGCGTATCATTATGAGGGGTTTCCCCTAGTGGCTTCCCTTACCAAGATTACCGCCATACAGGCCGACGTGAAGGCCACCGAGCAGGATGCCCTAAAGGCCATGTTGGAAGGACAGTTGACAAGTGAGGTGTCCATGACCAACTATACCACTTTGTTGGAGCAGGAGAAATCGGCATACTATCAAGGGGAGAAATTTACAGGAAACATTGTACTGGGCCGTAAGGATGCCACCACCCGACCAAATGAGGTAAAACTTACTTTGGACGGAAGGAAACTTACCGAAGGTCCCGATTATGTGATCGAGGATGGAAGGGTAAAGTTATTGGTGAGCGCCGGTAGTGCGGGAGATCACAATATTAAGGGAGAGCTTATCTTTATGCAGGATGGGGAGCCTACCACTGTTCCAGTGGACGCTACCTTCGCCACTATCACCAAACCCAATTCCGCGGTAATCTCTGCCGATAAGATGAACGTGGTATACCGTGGGGTGGCCAACCCAATTACCATCTCCATTCCGGGAATTCCCGATAACAGGGTAAATGCAAGTGCGCCCGGTCTGGCCAGATCAAGTGGAAGCAAATACATCATGAACCCAGGAACGGGAAGAACGGTAACCATTACCGCTTCCGGAAAACTGCCCGATGGACAGTCGGTAGGTTCCAAAACAGAGTTTAGGATAAAGGATATTCCAAGGCCCGAAGGCTCCATTAGGGGCGAGAGCGGAAGCGTGAAAATGCCAAGGACCAACCTTGAAATATCCACGGTCGGTGCCATGTTGGACGATTTTGATTTTGATCTTAACCTTGCGGTAAGCGGCTTTAAGTTTAAAGTGCCCGGACAGCCCACGGTAAGTGTAAACGGAAACAAATTGGATGCCAGGGCACAAGCGGCCCTTAAAAGGGCAAGCCGAGGGGATGCCGTGCAGATATTTGACATAGAAGCCTATATTACCAATAACAGGAGCTACAAGCTTAAGAAGGTATCTCCCGTGGTAGTGGAGCTTACAAACTAGAAAATAATTAACTTTTGTAATGGGCCGTTCCATCCATATAGGAAACGTGCCCATTACATCTGATTTCTGGACAACAAATAAAAATTATTGACAAATGAATTGGAAGAATGTTTTATTGATCGGAGCGGTTACCGTTATGCCCCTTTCCGTTATGGCCCAGGCAAATATCCTAAATGCCAAGATGCCGGAAGAGATAGGGAAAAAAACGGAGGCGCAAATCGCATTGGACAATGACGCTCCCCTAGAGTACGGTTATGTGGACGATAGGGACATCCTTTGGTCAAAGACCGTTTGGGAAGTGATCGACCTTGATGAGCGCGTCAACTTTCCCCTCTACTATCCTGTGGATACCATTGGGGTGGGGTCCGATAGACGTTCTCTATACGATGTACTGATGAAGAATATCAGGAACGGTAAGTTAAAGGATATCTATGCTGATTCCTACTTTACCGAAAAAAGGAACTTGAGCGACCTAAAGGCTACCCTTCAAAAAGTGGATACCACCGATTATGGGTACGAACAGTTGAATGCAGGGGAGCAGGTTTCCCAGGAATACATCAATAGACGGGAGCTTACGGCTGCCGATCTTGAGGAATTCCTTATCAAGGGAATGTGGTATTTCGACAAACGTCAGGGAGAACTTAAGTACCGATTGTTGGGTATCGCACCCGTTGCGCCCGATGTTAACTTTATCGACAGTGAGTCCATGGATCTTGCCGAGGCTAAGGTTCCCCTTTTCTGGGTATGGTACCCAAGTGCAAGGGAAATTTTGCACGAGGCCAAGGTATTCAACCAACGGAATACGGCACAACCCCTTTCTTTTGATATGTTGTTGAACGCCCGTAGGTTCCATGCCACCATCTATAAAGAGGACAACGTTCATGGCGATCGTGAGATAAGGGATTATATCACGGACAACGCCTTGTTCCAGGTACTGGAGGCCAATAGGATTAAAGAGGCCATAAGGGACAGGGAACAGGATATGTGGGCCTACTGACCAAGTAGCCGGTGTACGATCCAATTCGTACTTTCGGTTTGACCTACTGCCAGAAATAAAACAATCATTTTCCAATTTTAAACATAATGGGAAACGCTGCATTTTACATGTAGCGTTTTTTTACATTTGTACCCATGACAGATTATTTGATCGTGGGCCTCGGATTGGCGGGGATTTCCCTTTGTGAGGTATTGGAAAGGAACAATCGGACCTTTCAAGTGGTCTCCGATACCTCACAAACGGCCTCCATGGTTGCTGGCGGCCTTTACAATCCCGTTAACCTAAAGCGCTTTTCCCTGGTATGGAACGCACAGGAACAATTAAGGAAGGCCATGCCCTTTTACGCACACCTAGAGACCAAACTTAAATTGTCCCTGGACCAAAAAATACCCGTTTACCGAAGGTTCGCTTCAATAGAGGAACAAAATATGTGGTTTGAGGCATCGGATACCCCTCCATTAAGGCCGTTCCTGTCATCCCAGATCCATCTAAATACAAATCCGCACATCCATGCCCCTTATGGGTTCGGGGAAGTGTTGCAGACCGGAAGGATCGATACGAAGACCTTGCTTACGGGCTATAGGCAATATTTAAGGGACCGAAAATTGCTTCGGGAGGAAAGTTTTCTTTTCGATGGATTACAGGTGAACAAGGAAGGTGTTCGCTATGGGGATATTACTGCCAAAAATCTGGTATTTGCCATGGGATATGGCCAGGACCATAATCCCTTTTTCCAGTACCTGCCATTGACGGGGACAAAAGGGGAATTGCTGACCATAAAGGCCGCGGACCTCAAGGAACGGAACGTTATAAAATCATCCATATTCGTTATTCCCCTCGGGCATGACCTTTACCGTATCGGTGCCACTTATAAGTGGAAGGACAAGACCAACCTACCTACTGCCGAATCGCGGGCGGAACTGCTGGATAAGTTGAACACCTTTCTTACATGTGATTATGAGGTGGTGGACCATGTGGCGGGCATTAGGCCTACGGTAACGGATAGAAGGCCATTGGTAGGAAGACATCCCGAAATAGCCAACCTTTATGTAATGAACGGATTGGGATCCCGAGGTGTCATGATAGCCCCTACCGTAGCAGAACAACTTTATTCCCATATTGAAAACGGAACCCCTTTAGATCCCGAAATGGATATTGCCCGATTTACAAAAAAACACTTTAGCCCGTCTTCTTCAAGGCATGGGGGTCATATGTGATGAAAATATTGATCCAAATGTTCCGCGATAGCCGGATGATCACCGGTAGAAACAGTAGCAAGGTGGCCACTATGGCGATAAAACTGATTGGCAAAGAAGCGCCAAGGATCAAGAACGAAACTATAAATGCCGCCACGGCAAAAGCGATCCCTACTCCATAACTGACGTACATGGCCCCATAAAAAAAGGAAGGCTCCATCTTATATTTCGTATTGCAATGGGAGCAGCGGTCGTGCATTTTAAAGATATTCCGCAAATGATAGGGGTTTTTATCCTTGTACATACTCTCCTGATGGCATTTGGGACAACTTCCTGTTAAAATGCTGTAGAGTTTGTTTCCTTTTTTTAACATTTGCACAATATTTGTACAAAGGTACGAATTCTCATTTTTTCTTAATGTAACACTGGTCACAATAACATGCTCAATATCCATAACCTTTCCGTATCATTTGCCGGGGAATATTTATTTGAAGAAATAGCTTTTAGACTGAACGCGGGCGATAGGGTAGGACTTATTGGAAAGAACGGGGCGGGAAAATCCACCTTGCTTAAATTACTGTCCCGCGAAATGGTACCGGATTCCGGCGTTATCGCCTCCGATAAGGATATTCGGTTGGGGTTCTTGAAACAGGACCTCGATTTTGAACTGGGCAGGACCGTTTTGGAGGAGGCCCATCAGGCATTTGTGGAAATCAAGGAGCTCGAGGGAAAATTGGACAGGATCAACCAACAACTGGTGGAGCGAACCGATTATGAAAGCGAAAGTTATAACCAGCTCATCATTGACCTGAACGATATTACCCATCATTACGAAATCCTTGGCGGTTACAATTATCAGGGGCAGACGGAAAGGGTGCTGCAGGGACTTGGGTTTAAAAGGGCCGATTTTGACAAACGTACCGAAACCTTTTCAGGAGGTTGGCGTATGCGTATAGAACTTGCCAAACTATTGCTGCAGGACAACGATGTCCTACTTCTCGATGAGCCCACCAACCACTTGGACATAGAGTCGATTATCTGGTTGGAGCAGTTTTTAAAGGGTTATGCAGGTGCGGTGGTGATCGTTTCCCATGACAGGATGTTCTTGGATAATGTCACAAATAGGACCATAGAAATATCCTTGGGAAGGATCTACGATTATAGTAAACCCTATTCGGAATACCTGGTGCTCCGTAAGGAGATCAGCGATCAGCAGATAAGCGCGCAGAAAAATCAGGAAAAGCAGATACAGCAGACCGAAAAATTAATTGAAAAATTCAGGGCAAAGGCCTCCAAGGCTTCCATGGCACAGTCCCTGATCAAAAAGCTGGACAAAATTGAGCGGATAGAGGTCGATGGGGACGATAACAGTGTCATGAACCTCCGCTTTCCGATTTCGGTCACCCCTGGAAAAGTGGTGGTGGAAATTGGGAACCTCTCCAAGAGCTATGGCGATAACCACGTATTAAAAGGAATAGATCTTTTGGTGGAACGGGGAAGCAAAACCGCTTTTGTAGGGCAGAACGGACAGGGGAAGTCCACCTTGGCAAAAATCACGGTGGGAGAACTGGAGCATACCGGCAGTTTGAAATTGGGCCATAATGTACAGATCGGGTATTTCGCGCAAAACCAGGCCGAATACCTAGATGGGAACAAGACCATTCTGGATACCATGATCGATGCCGCCAATGAAACCAATAGGAGCAAAGTGAGGGATATTTTGGGGTCGTTCCTCTTTAGGGGCGACGAGGTGGACAAATATGTTAAAGTGCTGTCGGGAGGGGAACGCAATCGACTGGCGCTGGCCAAAATGTTGTTGCAGCCTTTTAACGTGCTGGTCATGGATGAGCCAACGAACCACTTGGACATCAAATCCAAAAACGTATTGAAGCAGGCCCTTCAGCGATTTGAGGGAACCCTTATACTGGTTTCACACGACAGGGATTTTCTTCAGGGCCTTACAAATAAGGTATATGAGTTTAAGGATGGGAACATCAGGGAATACCTTGGCGACATAGACTATTACCTGGAACAACGAAAGATCGTAGATTTCAGGGCATTGGAGCAAAAACAGCAACAGCCGAAGGTGAAGGAAAACAATTCCTACAATGAGTTCTCCAATGAGGAGCGTAAAAAGATCAAGGCCCTTAGGAACAAATTGAGCGCAGCCGAAAGCTCCATTGGTAACCTGGAGTCTGAAATTGCCAAAATGGACCTTGAGTTACAGGAGGATCATGCAATTGCCGTTACCAAGCCCAATTTCTTTGATCGGTACGAAACTAAAAAGCGGGAATTAAAGGAGCTTATGGATGTGTGGGAAGGGATTACAATGGAGTTGGAGGAAATGACGGAAAATTCCTAAAATATTTTTTTTACGGTTGTTTTAGACAACGCTTTTTTATGTTTTCACAACAAAAGCCTAATTTCACTAGGTGATTCATCGATTAATTTTGGGAACTGTCACCTAATATCCTTATTTTGTAGGGTAATTCCTTATGGGTGGAGGTGTAAATGCCCAAACAAAGGACTATCTAATTTTTCGAGTATGAAACAAGTATGTTTTTTGTTACTTCTGTCCCTCATGGTTGGTCAGTCCCTATTTGCGAAAGTGCCCAATAGGGAGAGAAAGGCCCTTTTGGCTCTTTATAACGATACGAATGGGGCGCAGTGGTCAAAACCTTGGGACCTTAAATCACCTGTATCCACTTGGTACGGGGTAACGGTCCAAAATGGACATGTGGTCGAAATCAATCTGTTCCGTAACAATCTCGTAGGTACCTTACCCGAACAGATCGGAAAACTGGAACATCTAACAAAACTGAACCTTGCCTTTAACAATATAAGTGGTAGCCTCCCCGAAACTTTGGTAAAACTGGAGCAACTGAAAGTACTGAAACTTGAAATGAACCGACTTAAAGGGGAATTGCCCCAGGATATAGGTAGAATGGCCCAGTTGGAAGAGTTTACCGGCTTCAATAATTTTCTTTCCGGTACCATTCCTTCCAGCATTGGTGACCTTCAAAACCTTCGCATTCTAAATATATCATCCAATAATTTGGAAGGGGAAATACCCAACTCCCTTGGGAATCTTTCAAAATTGGAAAGTTTGGGACTTTTTGAAAATTCACTTGATGGATCTATCCCTTCCGCATTGGGACGCTTGAGCAGATTAAGGGAACTTGTGCTGGCAAACAACGAATTGGGAGGTGATATCCCTATGGAATTCTCACAATTGGCCAGTTTACAGGTATTGCAGATACAGAACAACAAGTTCAATTCATTTAAGAATCTTGAAATGATGGACTCCCAGCAGTTTTTGGTATTCGATTATGATAGGGGACCTTTGGACAAACCCTTCAAGGAAGTCGATATAAATAAGACCAGGATGGCCGATACCAAATTTGAGGATGGCGAACAATAGAAATCACTTATAATTTTAGTTAGTTTGGTTGGGAAGGGATGCGTGGTTGCATCCTTTTTCACGTTAAATCCCGAAAATTGGTATTGTGCCATGTCGCTCCGTATATCCAACTGGTTAGGGTGTCTTCCTTTGGGCGTCTGCCGAGGTAGTTGTTAGTCCAAAAAGCTTTTTCTAAGACGGTATAAAAAGGGTTCCTCAAAATTATACTACTTTTACGCAATGCTTTTATCGGCATAAGTGCATGGCAATAATGCCGTTCTATAGTTTTATCCGGACCATGCCTTAAATAGACGCGTAATGTTCGAACATTTTTTTCAATGCCCGTATTGTTGGGAAGAAATATCCATGCTGCTGGATACATCGGTGCAAAGGCAAACCTATGTAGAGGATTGCGAGGTTTGTTGCAACCCTATAGAAGTTACCC
The DNA here is from genome assembly GCA_963974715.1 of uncultured Sediminicola sp. Lineage (GTDB taxonomy): Bacteria > Bacteroidota > Bacteroidia > Flavobacteriales > Flavobacteriaceae > Sediminicola. The sequence goes on along the minus strand of CAXBDK010000003.1, from coordinate 59,538 downwards.
CAATTTTTGAGGGGGAGGAACTGACCGCGTTTACTGCCAATGATCTGGAACAGTAAGATTCACGACATTAACCTAAATTGTCCACGCCCCTCACGTGTTGAAAATGGAATAAATTACTCTACCGTAATTATTTGTCCCCCAACAAATTTGGTCTCGCCAATTTCCTTAGGGTTCCCATGGATGGTAATGGTACCTCCGGCCCGGACAATGGCTTCCACTATTTCGGTAGCGTTAATGTCGGCCCTTCCCCCTGCATTTACCGAAACGTCGGTCTGTGCCGTGATCAGGGCCTCGTTGTTTACAATACCGCCCGTATTGACATGTACGTCTTGGACCTTTGCGGTTCCGGTCAGTGAAACGATACCTGCAGTGGTGGCTTTTACTTCCACCCTTTCGGTCTCAATTTGTAAGTTTATCCTACTGCCCTCCTGAGATTTGATAACCAAGCTTACCGCTCTACATATGCCTTTGGAACTTATGGTTGCTTTTTCGTTGGCATCCAGGAGAACCAAGGGCCTACTATGAAAAAGGGTGACCTTTGTCCCGTGATCTTCCTTAAATTGTCCCAGTTTAAGCCGTATTTTCATCCTGCCCGAACTGTTCTGAATGGTGACGGCATCCTTATGTATCCCTTCCACAATGACTTTATCGGTATCCCCATTGACCAATTCTACGGTAATGGCATCAAATACCTTTAATTCGGAGAATCTTTCAAGGGTAATCGTATCCTGTCCATACGCCGCATCCATTGAAAATACTACCAAGGCGATAAACCATACAATACTTTTTTTTCTCATGGGTAAGTTGTTTTTGATATTCGTTGATAGGGAACAGTAAAAAACTGATAAGGGTGAAGGTCTAACCATATCTCTAAGATAGTTGTAATAGGATTCCGTTGGGCCTAATGGGGATGGAATATTTATATGTCACCATTATTCTCATTTTCCGATGGGCGATTTAATTTATGGACAAGTGGCCCTACGGTCAATCCCTGTACAATGATTGAAAAAACGACCACCACATAGGTGATGAAGAGGAATAGATCCCTATGCATCATCTCGGTAAGGCCTAGGGCCAAGGCAATGGAGATTGCTCCCCTTAGCCCTCCCCATGTCATGATCAAATTGGTATGGGGCTCGAATTTCAATTTCTTCTTAAAGAAAGAAATGGGCAACAAGAGCGATAGAAAACGGCAAAGTAGCACAATGGGAATGGTAACGACACCTGCCAAAAGATAATCCAGTTTAAATGGCAATACCAAAAGTTCCATGCCTATTAGGACAAATAGCAAGGTGTTCAACAGAATATCCGTAAGTTCCCAAAACTTGTCTACATAACTTTCCGTAATTTTCGACATGGTAGAAAACCGTACAGTGTCATTGCCTACCATTAATCCTGCCGTGACCATTGCCAAGGGACCGGAAAGATGTAATTTTTGTGCAACTACGATACCTGTCATAACCAAGGCCAAGGTGATGATCACTTCAATGTCATAATCGTCAATTGATTTCATCATCCTATATGCAAAATACCCCAACACGAGCCCCAAAAGAATGCCACCGACCACCTCGCGTCCAAAAAGGGATAGGATTTCATAAGGGGATATTTCCGCAGTGGGGAATTTAGCCAGCTGAAAAATCGTGAGAAACACCACAACCCCGACCCCATCGTTAAAAAGTGACTCCCCCACAATTTTCGTTTCCAATTTTTTGGGTACACCCGCTTTTTTAAGTATTCCCAGAACGGCAATGGGATCTGTTGGAGAAATCAGAGCCCCAAACAAAAGGCAGTACAAAAAATCAATTTGTAGCCCCATTAAATCGAAAAGGCCGTACATAAAGGTTCCTATGAAAAATGTAGAGGATAAAACGCCCAAGGTGGAAAAGACAAAGATGGGCCAGCGTTGCACCTTTAATTGTTCAAAATTGGTATGTAAGGCTCCGGCAAATAGCAAAAACCCCAACATGATATCCAAAAGGATGGTCCTAAAATCGATCTGTGAAACTATATATTTCTCGGTGTTCAGTAAGGTGGGGTCAATGTAGCTAAGAAAAAAGACCCCTACCGTGAACAAAATGGTAATTACCATAAGACCTATGGTATTGGGCAATTTTAAAAAGCGAACATTTAAATAGCCGAATATTGCCGCAAGAAAAATGAGCACCGTGGTAATAACAAAGTAATCCATTTTATGATGTTTTTCTGGACCGCTGATAAAGATAAAGATCAAAGGTTCAAGATATCCAATGTTCCAATTTCAGATCGTAAGAATTGGGTAATTAATTGATCCTATTGGATATTGGGTGCGGGTGGGCCACAATTGGATCATCAGTGGGCGGACAATTTTCACGTACGATAATTTCAATGGGAATATCGATATTGGGTTCACGATCGCTTTGTTGTGTATGATAGTTAAAAAGGCCTTTTATGGCACTATATCCTTGATATTCGGGTTTTTGGTCAATCAAAAAATTCAGTTCCCCTTTTTGCAGGCACTCCACGTTCATGTGATTAAGGTCGAAGCCAAGGAGGGAAGCGTTTTTGACACCAAGGGATTTTAAAACGGGAGGCATCATATAAGATCGGGCATTGGTCACGAATATTCCTTTTGGTCTTTTGTCCATGAGGGCCGTTTCAATGGCTTCGGACAGTTCAAAGGTATTGTCCAGAGGATGGTTAAAGGTCTTGATCGCAATGGGACGTTCCGAAAAATTGGAATTGAAAAATTCACGAAACCCGTTTTCCCGTTGTTGGTTGTTGGCATGCAGACCATGGGCATGGGCAATGTTGATCACAATATAAAGCCCTTTTTCGCCCACCAGCCCAAATAACAGTCTTGCGGCAACCATCCCGGCCTGATGTGCATTTTGTCGAATAAAATTCGTGGGACCGTCCAAGGCTATTTCAGTGTCCAAAAAGACGACCGACATTTTTTTTGCCTTGGCCAAAGCGAGAAGGAGATTGCTTTCGTCCTTAAAAAAAGAGACGGTGACGAGGCCTTTGTAATCCAGTGCTATGATTTTATGGATTTCCTCCCTAAAGCCTTGCGGACCGGAAAAATAATAGTAATCGACTTCTATTCCCAGTTCATTGAGTTCCCCCACCGCACGATCGATACCCTTTTTCGGGATTTCCCAATAGCTCCAGGCATGGCTTACTTCGGGGATCAAAACGGCCAGTTTTATTTTTTTATTGGCCGCCAGTTTCAGTCGGCTGGCCATGGCATTTCGCTTATATCCGGTAGTTTTGATGATGGAACGGACCCTTTCCTGGGTGCGGGAGGAAACCCCTGGCCTGTTGTGCAACACACGGTCTACGGTACCAATGGATACATCCGCCATTTTTGCTATTTGTTTTATTCCTATGGGCTCTTTCATGCTCAGGTATTACAGTATAGCTTGGGATTTAGAGTAAAATTGGTTCCCAATGGTATTGGAAATCAATGTGTTTGTACGAATATGTTCCTGAAAAAAATTTCCATGTCCCTTCCAGGGTGCACTTGAAGTCCTATAGGCCCTCGGGAATCGGCATTTTCCAAGGTGTACTGCATTACCTGTTCCCCGTTGAGCCATACGGTATAGGTATTTCCGATGGCCTTGGCTTTCATGGTGTTCCATTCCGTGGGTTTGAGAAGCTTTCCAATGTTTTCCGCTTCCACTGGGTACCCTTTTTCAGGTACGTAGGGAGAGCCGGTCATATCCCGTTTCAGGGAACCGGAAACCCCGATCTGGATTTGGGCGTTTGTCGGACTTTCGCCCCGCATAAATATCCCTGAATCAATATCCCCTTCGCCAAATTTAAAATCCAACTGAACCGTAAAATCGTTATAATCAACAGTCGTCCAAAGGATAGACCCCTGTTTTTCCGGGTCATTTTTGGCGACCAAGATACCATTTTCAATCTCCCACCATTGGTTATTGTCAGGTACCTTCCAACCATTGAACGTCTTACCATCGAAGAGCGGTGCCGGTTCCTGGTTCACGGATGCGTTTTGGGAATGTGCGGGAAGAAGGGTTGCCAAAAGGAAAAATAATACGAACTGTGTTTTCATGGGAACGATTATTTTTTAGTGAAGGTTGCGAATTCTTTTTCCACATCCGCCGGAGACAATGTCTTCCCATTATGGACCATAATAGCGTATTTAAAGGTAACCGATTCCCCCTTTTTCAGTTGATGGTTCAGGGTTTCCTTTCCTTCGGAGAAAACTTCCTGTCCCAAGGGATTGGCGGCAAAGAGCCCATAGCCCCTGGCGTGCCAGTACGTGGGATATCCAATATTATTGGGATGGTCCATAATGGTGATCGAAACCGGTTCTCCCTGTACCTTACCCGACAACATGGTCCATTTGGCACGTGTGCCCCATACCTGATCGCCCTTTATATTTTCACTGCTAAGGTAATTGCCATCAACCCCTTCATTGTTTAGTACCTCAACTTTGGTGGCCACTCCGTTCGCATCTATAAACTCTGCGGGTTCTTCGGAGGGCATTTCCAGGGACCTGGCAACACGGATACCGATCAAACCTTCCTTATTATCCTTAAAATTTACATCTTGCAGGGCATAAAGGGTGGTTTCCCGTATGATCTTACGGGTAGTGCCCTCCTCCAGAAAAGTAAATTTGGTTTTTTCTTCCAAAAGGGAAACATTGTCTGGGGTGTCCCAGGAAGCCTTGGTGGTCAGCGTGCCATTTTTCTCATCCATGCCAACGATTTCCTTAAAATTTATGGTTCCATAACGCGATTTTTCCGCTTCGGGAATGGCATAGGAATTGTTCCAGAAATCAAGGCCGTTCACATCTCCATAATTGAACCAGCTCCCTACATGGTGGGGATGGTCCGTACGTTCCCCTGGAATCGGCTCCAGAGGAAACCCCCTGGTAACCGCTTTCCCGCTCTGGGTAAGGATGGGATATAGAATGGGTTTTGGGGTACTGCCATCATAGATATAACTGGTAAAGGGAACATTGTTTATCAGGACGTCCACTTTCCTTTTGTTATCGTCTTTGCGAAAACTGACCCCGGTCGGGGATTCCATGGGGGGGATTTCCTTTTGTTTTTCCTTACAGGAAAAGAGCAGTCCCATTATGGCAATTAGGAGTTTTGTTCGTAACATGTTTTTAGTATTTGAATACTTGGTTTCCTGCCAGGACATCCTGATTTTTACCGTCGAAGGTTGCCTTTAGGCCCGTTCTTAGTGCTGCGGTGGTCATAATATTGGCTATGGAATGGTTATAGGCGGCCTCAATGGAGCCATGCGGCTCTTTTCTGCTGCGCACGCACTCCATCCAGTTCAGCATGTGCAGGGAGGTCATACTGTCTACCCCTGTATTGGCAGAGGTCACTACTTCTGTGACGGTATCGGACAGATCAAATTCTGGCAAATGGTTGGGCTGCATGCCCATTGCACTTGCATGTTGTTCATCCAAACCTCCATTAGGCGTTACTTTATTGGTTTCCAAATTCAGTTCCCCTCCGTTGGAATAATAAATTTCCTTGATTCCACCTGCCGAGTTGGTAAAGCGCGAAGAGTATACTACCTGAAAGCCTTTGGAAAGATCGTCCATGGGACCGTAGTCGAAAACTGCCGTCATGGTATCGTAATTTTTACGCCCGTCCTTCCAAAGGTAGATACCGCCATTTGCGGCAACGCTCCTGGGATGGTCGTAGCCGGAAAACCAATGTACCGTGTCTATCTGGTGCGACATCCACTGTCCGGGAATACCGGAGGAATAGGGCCAGAACAGTCTATATTCTAAATATTTTCGCGGATCCCAGGCTTCAAAGGGCCTGTTCATAAGGTAGCGTTTCCAATCGGTATCCGATTCCCTAATTTCCTTTACCAGGCTGGGAAGCCTCCATCGATCTGGCTGGTTTACGTTCCAGTTCATTTCCACCATTACGATATCCCCGAATTTGCCCGATTTGATGTACTCATTGGCCGCATGGTAATTTTTGCCACTGCGTCTCTGGGATCCGATCTGGAAGATGATGCCGGAATCCTTCACGGCCTTCATGCCCACCCTGGCATCGTCCATGGTTTCGGCAAACGGTTTTTCCACATAGGCATCTTTCTTGGCCTTTGCCGCTTCCACGGTGTGAAGGGCGTGCTGAAAATCGGCCGTGGAGATGATCACCGCGTCAATTTTGTCCCTATCGTACATCTGTTCGTTGTTTTTCCAGGTCTTTATTTTGTTGCCACTGCGACTTTCTATGTAAGCTGCGCCTTCATCCCGCCGTCGGTTCCATATGTCGGAGAGTCCGACTATCTCAAAATTCTGTGTGTTCTGATGTTCCAAAAAAGCGGGTATCAAGGTGTGCTTGGCCCTATTTGAAAAGCCAACGATGCCGATCCGAACACGATCGTTCGCACCCATGATCTTACTATAACTTTTGGCACTCATGGAATGCATGCCGATTGCGATACCACTGGAAGCCAGTGCCGTTTTTTTGATAAAGTCTCTTCTTCCCTTACTCATGATCTTTAATTTTTGGTTTACCGTTAAGTGGATATTTATGTTCCGTACTATTTCAAAATATTGACTCACAAGGTGGGATTTATGCTCCGAACCTTGCGTCGAAATGTTATTTTGGTATTCCGTCCCCATGGGCAATAAGGCCTCAAAAGGAACAGCCTATTTTATCTTCACCTTGGGGATATGGCCCATTTAATGGGATTAAAATTCCCTTACTTTAATACTTCTAAAGAAAACTTGGTCGCCGTGGTCCTGAAGTAGGATCCTTCCTTCCGGCAATCTTCCGAAATCTTTCCATGTCTCGTATTTGCTCTTTTCCACCAAGGCCTTGAAAAGCTGTGAGAACCGGTCGTATTCCACCACTTTTATATTGTTCAGCCAATGCTCTACCTTTCCGCCTTTGACCACGATACGGGCGTTGTTCCATTTGCCCACACCGTTGAAATTTTTGCCTCTACCACTTTCTTGGTTTTCCGCCCTGATCAGGTCGTACAGGGATCCAACGGTCCTGTTTCCATTTTTTCCCATTTTGGCATCGGGATGTTTTTCATCGTCCAAAATCTGGAACTCCAACCCTATGGCCGATCCCTCCCCTTTATTAAGGGATGGATCCACAAAATATTTAATGCCACTGTTCGCCCCTTCCGTTAATTTAAAATCGACGCTCAGTTCAAAATCGCTAAAGGACTGCAAGGTCACGATATCTCCACCATTGGTGGACTCAGCTCCATCGGAGGCCGCAACGCTGAGCACTCCGTCCTGTATGCTCCATCCCTTTGCGGGGAAGGCGTCCAGTTTGGCGCCCCGCCACCCTTTGGCAGATTTTCCGTCCCATAATAACCTCCACCCTTGGCGTTCCTCATTTTCCGTAAGCTGGTTCTGTAGGTAGCTGATTTCCGGAACGTTTACGTCCACGGGATTTCGAGCGTTCTGTAAATCGGTCGTCAGGATTTTAATGTTGCGCCATTTCACGGTCTTCGCTTCCAGTTCCGGCTGGTCAATGGAATGCACCTGAAAGGCAATGAACCCTTCGGCTGTCTGTTCGTCCACCAGATTTGCGCACTGTACCCCATTTATCCAAGTTCTTATCTGATTGCCAATGGCTTCGATCCTATAGTGGTTCCATTGTCCTGGTACCAAAGCCTCTTGTCCCTTGGGGTTTCTGGTAAGGGGATACAACCATCCGCTCCTTGCTTCGTCATATATTCCCCCGGCCCATTTTCGGGAGCTGGTCTCTATCTCACATTGGTAGCCATGCACCCTGCCATCCATAATATCCGGATTGCTTAGGCTCCGAAACTGTACCCCGGAATTGAGCCCGTTTTCCACGAATACTTCAAATTCCAGGATAAAATCGCCATACATTTTTTTGGTGGCCATAAAACTATTTGGCGTACCCAGCTTGGAAGTCCCTATCAACTCCCCATTGCTCACCTTATAAGGGGCTTTCCCGTTCAATTGGGTAAAATTGGAAAGGTCTTTCCCATTAAAAAGAATTTCCCAATTTTCTTGGGCCGTAACGGGAACAAGAATGCACAGGAATAAAATAGTTGTTAAAAACGGGGATTTCTTCATTTTGATTGCTATTTATATTTTTCGGTAACGTTACCGAAAAATATACAATTATGTCAAGACTACAAACACCACAATGGTCAATTGGTAATTATTTTAACAAATTTTGTTCAAATAATTAGTTATTCACTTGTATTTTTGAAATTAAGCAAATTATGCAGACTTTGGGTGTGGGTCAATTTTGAAACGTCCAAACCCTAAACACAACGGATGTATATAGAATTTTGCGACTTAGGGCGAGATTCCATTATCCTTTTAAAATAGTATATTTATGACCAAATGCCCTCCATGATACATCCCGCCTACGGCAACAGTGGCCCTTTTCCATTGTATTTCCTCTATTATCGTGCCCTTATACATTATTTGACCGTTCATGTCCTTTTCGTAAAGAAGATGGTCGTGCCTCACTTGGACATAAATTTTTTTAAGAGAATTGTTTTATAATTACCAAAATCATGTCTGAAAAACAAAAAAAGGCCACTGCCTATTGGAATGAAAACCTACGCTATCTCACCCTTTTATTAGGGATATGGTTCGCCGTTTCCTATGGAGCCGGTATACTGTTTAAAGAAGCGCTGGATTCCATTCCCTTGGGAGGTTTTAAACTGGGTTTTTGGTTCGCCCAACAGGGATCTATATTTGTTTTTGTCATACTGATATTCGTCTATGTCCGTCTGATGAACAAACTGGACAAAAAGTACGGATATGATGAATAGTTATAATTTTTACCAAATAAAGTAACCTTATGGATGTTCAAGTTTGGACGTATATTATTGTAGGATCTACCTTTGCCCTGTACATCGGGATCGCCATCTGGTCAAGGGCAGGGTCTACCAATGAATTTTACGTGGCAGGGGGCGGCGTTTCGCCATTGGCAAACGGAATGGCCACAGCTGCCGACTGGATGTCGGCGGCCTCCTTTATATCCATGGCGGGCATCATTTCGTTCGCGGGCTACGATGGATCCGTATATCTTATGGGCTGGACAGGGGGATATGTTCTGTTGGCCCTTCTGCTGGCCCCGTATCTGCGGAAATTCGGAAAATTCACGGTGCCCGATTTCATCGGGGAACGGTATTACTCCAAAACCGCTAGGATCGTAGCGGTTTTTTGCGCACTGATCGTTTCATTTACCTATGTGGCGGGACAGATGCGGGGAGTGGGCCTTGTATTTTCACGGTTTTTGGAGGTCGAGATCGATACTGGGGTCATCATAGGCATGATCATTGTACTGTTCTACGCCGTTTTGGGCGGAATGAAGGGAATTACCTATACACAAGTGGCGCAGTATTGTGTGCTCATTTTTGCGTTTATGGTCCCCGCCATCTTTATTTCGATACAAATGACGGGCAATCCGGTACCACAATTGGGTATGGGGTCCACGCTTAACGATGGCTCTGGAATGTACCTATTGGATAAGTTGGACGGTCTTTCCACGGAACTTGGTTTTGCCGAATATACGGATGGCTCAAAAAGTATTGTCGATATTTTTGCCATTACCTTGGCCCTAATGGTGGGTACCGCGGGACTCCCACATGTAATCGTACGCTTTTTTACGGTGAAAAGGGTAAAGGATGCCCGTAAATCGGCCGGATGGGCCTTATTGCTGATCGCCATATTGTATACGACCGCTCCGGCGGTTGCCGTCTTTGCCCGTACCAATATGATCGATACGGTCCGCAATGCACCCTATGCCGAAATGCCGGAATGGTTTACCAAATGGGAAAAGACCGGCCTTATCGTCTTTGATGATAAAAACGGGGACGGTACCATTCAATATTTGGCCGACAAACAAAAGAACGAACTTACAGTGGACAACGATATTATGGTGTTGGCAAATCCAGAAATAGCCGATTTGCCCGCGTGGGTGATCGCCCTGGTGGCAGCAGGTGCCTTGGCCGCTGCGCTCTCGACCGCTGCCGGGCTTCTTTTGGTCATTTCCTCCTCTGTTTCGCACGATCTTGTAAAAAGCATCATAAAACCGGATATCTCCGAAAAAGGGGAACTGTGGGCAGCAAGGATCGCGGCTACGGTAGCTGTGGTCATCGCAGGATGGTTCGGGATCAATCCACCCGGGTTTGTTGCCGCCGTGGTAGCCCTTGCCTTTGGTCTGGCGGCGGCCTCCTTTTTCCCTGCGATCGTTTTGGGGATATTCTACAAAAAGATGAACAAGGAAGGTGCCATTTCCGGAATGGTGGTGGGCATTTCCCTAATGCTGTTCTATATGTTGAAGTTTAAGTTCGGACTTTTTGATGGGGGCAAGGATGCGGTGGCCGGTCTTTCAAAAGATTGGTGGTTCGGAATTTCCCCCGAGGGATTTGGCACCGTGGCGATGCTGGTGAATTTTCTAGTGTCGGTTACGGTCATGCGGTTTACTAAGGAACCTCCCATAAATGTCCAGGAAATTGTGGAAGATATAAGGATTCCCAACGGAGCGGGAAAGGCGGTGCAGCATTAAAATATGGCAATCTTTAAAAGTATTGGGGCAGGAATGGTGACCATGTGGACAAGCCCCAAAAACTTTGTAAATTGCAACCTTCAAAAAAGCCAATGGCGCCGTAATAGGAAGGTTGTGGAATTGAAATCAAGGTAGATATATAAAATACAAACGGAAGATGAGCAATTATCACATTAAACATTTAGAAGAATATTACCAGGTCTATAGAAAATCGGTACGGGATCCCGAAAATTTTTGGGAAGAGGTGGCCGAGGAACACTTTATGTGGCGCAAGCGATGGGACAAGGTCCTTAGTTGGGATTTCAGCGTTCCGGAGGTAAAATGGTTCCAGGGCGCACAATTGAACATTACTGAAAATTGCATCGATAGGCATTTACATACCCGTGGGGAACGTACCGCCATCATTTTTGAACCGAACAATCCCGAGGAAGAGGCACAGCATATTTCCTATACCGAGCTCCACAAAAGGGTCTGCGAATTCGCTAATGTACTAAAGGACCAAGGGGTTACAAAAGGTGACCGGGTCTGCATCTATCTGCCCATGATTCCAGAACTGGCCATTTCGGTACTGGCCTGTGCCCGTATCGGGGCCATACACTCCGTAGTGTTTGCCGGTTTTTCATCGACCGCATTGGCCACTAGGATAAACGATAGTGATTGTAAACTTGTGGTGACCTCCGATGGTTCCTATAGGGGCACCAAGGCAATCGATCTTAAGGGCATTGTGGACGAGGCATTACAGGATTGCCCTGGGGTAAAGACGGTTTTGGTGGTAAAAAGAACACATTCAAAAATTGAAATGAAAGCGGGCAGGGATCAATGGTTACAGCCCTTATTGGACGAAGCATATAGGGACTGTGTCCCAGAAATCATGAATGCCGAAGATCCCCTTTTTATTCTCTACACTTCCGGATCCACCGGAAAACCAAAAGGAATGGTACATAGCACGGCAGGCTATATGGTATATACGGCCTATACCTTTAAAAATGTCTTTCAATACAAGGAAGGTGATGTATATTGGTGCACCGCGGATATCGGTTGGATTACCGGACACAGTTATATCGTATATGGTCCCCTTGCAAATGGGGCTACCACGGTACTTTTTGAAGGGGTGCCCAGTTATCCCGATTACGGTAGGTTTTGGGAAATTGTGGAAAAACACAAGGTAAACCAGTTCTATACCGCCCCCACTGCCATTAGGGCGTTGGCAAAGGAAAACCTGGATTTTGTGGAAAAACACGACCTCTCCTCCTTAAAGGTCCTTGGTACGGTAGGGGAACCTATCAATGAGGAGGCTTGGCATTGGTACAACGTAAATGTTGGTAAAAAGAAAAGTCCCATAGTGGATACTTGGTGGCAGACCGAGACAGGTGGCATCATGATATCCCCCATTCCCTATGCCACCCCTACCATCCCAACATATGCGACCTTGCCTTTACCTGGGATACAGCCTGCCCTGATGGACGAACATGGGGAAGAAATAACGGGCAACCAAGTTGATGGCCGATTGTGTATCAAGTTTCCATGGCCCGGTATGGCAAGGACCATCTGGGGCAACCATGAACGTTTTAAAGAGACCTATTTTACCGCCTTTAAGAACAAATATTTTACGGGTGATGGGGCACTAAGGGACGAAGTGGGGTATTACAGGATAACCGGTCGTGTCGATGATGTGATCATCGTTTCGGGGCATAATCTGGGCACCGCACCCATCGAGGACGCCATCAACGAGCATCCTGCCGTTGCCGAGTCGGCCATCGTTGGATTTCCCCATGAAATAAAGGGGAGCGCACTCTATGGTTATGTGATATTAAAGGAGAGCGGGGAGTCTCGCGACCATAATAACCTGCGAAAGGAAATAAACCAGATCATCACGGAACATATTGGACCTATTGCCAAGCTGGATAAAATACAGTTCACCACGGGCCTTCCAAAAACAAGGTCTGGTAAGATAATGAGACGTATCCTTCGGAAGATCGCTTGTAAGGAAACGGACAATCTGGGCGATACTTCAACACTGTTAAATCCGGAAATTGTACAGGAAATAATTGACAATGCGCTCTGATCTATGGGCATTGCCCTGTCATACGCCGTATGCCAGGGCCGTGCTTTCCACTGTATCTTTTTAAGGAAAGCCTTAAAAAGGATGCCGTTGCAATCACTAATGCTAAAATCAACTACCTCGGGGCAAGTCCCACAAGGTGTTGAAGGGAAGAAGACCAATCCACTCCGATGCGCATCATCGGGGATCAACATCCATTTAATGGGATCATAATGTAAACGCTTGGATAGGATTTCCAGAAAGTACCCAATCTAAAGGATTCTAGGGGTTGCTTAAGCCCGTGGGTCCGTGATACTTTTTTTGGCTAATACCTCGGTAAAAAATGTTTTTATAGGGGAATGTTCCCATGTTTTCGTATGGGCCCGGGAATATGTTTGTTCTCCAGCATAGCGAACCCTTTGATCAATTTTCTTCGGGTATGTTCGGGCAATATCACCTCGTCTATAAAACCCCTTTCCGCTGCCCTATAGGGATTGGCAAATTTATCGGCGTATTGCGTTTCCCTTTCCTTTAGTTTTTCTTCAGGATCGGCAGCTTTTTTCAATTCGTTCTTAAAGATAATCTCACTTGCCCCTTTTGCGCCCATGACGGCAATTTCCGCCGATGGCCACGCAAAGTTGAGGTCGGCCCCAATATGCTTGGAGTTCATAACGTCATATGCACCTCCATATGCCTTTCTCGTTATCACAGTAATTCTGGGTACGGTGGCCTCACTAAGGGCGTAGAGCAATTTTGCACCATGTACTATGATCCCGTTCCACTCTTGGTCGGTACCCGGCAAAAAGCCTGGTACATCCACCAAAACCAGTAAGGGGATGTTGAAACAATCGCAAAACCGTACAAAACGGGCCGCTTTTCTGGAGCTGTCCACGTCCAGTACCCCTGCCAGAAAAAGGGGCTGGTTTGCCACGATACCGATACTTCGCCCTCCCAATCGGGCAAAGCCCACCAAAATATTTTCGGCATGGTCTTTATGTATCTCGAAAAAAGTTCCCTCATCGATAATGCCCTTGATCACCAAATGCATATCGTATGGTTTATTGGCATTATCGGGAATGATGTCCGCCAAGGAGTCCCTCATTTCTTCTTGGAGTTGAAAAGGGCATTTTTGCGGGGTTTCCTTATTGTTCTGTGGAAGGTAACTTAAAAGGGTCTTGATCTTTTCAAGACATTCCACGTCGTTCGCGGTGGTGATGTGGGCCACCCCTGATTTAGTGGAATGCGTACTGGCACCGCCCAGTTCTTCGGAAGTCACCTCTTCATTGGTAACGGTCTTTACCACATTTGGGCCAGTAACGAACATATAACTGCTGTTTTCCACCATCATGGTAAAATCCGTAATGGCGGGGGAGTAAACCGCTCCGCCGGCACACGGTCCCATGATGGCCGAAATCTGGGGGATCACACCGGAAGCTTGCACATTTCTATAAAAAATATCGGCATACCCACCTAAGGAACGCACGCCTTCCTGTATCCTTGCTCCCCCGGAATCGTTAAGGCCGATCAGTGGGGCCCCAACTTTTATGGCAAGATCCATGATCTTACATATCTTTTCGGCATGGGTTTCGGAAAGGGCGCCGCCAAAAACGGTAAAATCTTGGGCAAAGAGGTATACCAGTCTTCCATGGATGGTCCCATGCCCGGTAATGACCCCATCCCCATAATACAGTTCGTCTTGCATACCGAAATCGGTGGTCCTATGCGTAACCAACATCCCAATTTCTTCAAAGGAACCTTCATCCAAAAGATAATTTACCCTTTCCCGTGCGGTCAATTTTTTCTTTTGGTGCTGTTTTTTGATCCGTTCTTCGCCACCGCCCAAATGGGCCAGCGCAATTTTTTCCCGTAACTTCTGTATTTTCGAATCCATGGGTCTACGTTTTTGGCAACCTTAGCAGTTGCCTGTCCTTCAAGTAATGCCTTACAGCGATCAATGCGGCCAACCGTGCTTCCTTCCTTTTGGTTCCCTCAAGTTTTTCGGGTGTAAAGAACTTCTTTACAAAATGGGTGTCAAAATTTCCCGCTTGAAATGATGGATGGCCAAAAACAAATTTTCCAAAGGAAAGTGTGGTGGCCACCCCTTCTACCACATAATGATCAATGGCTTGTTGCATGAGGCCTATGGCGGCTTCCCTAGTTTCGGCATGTACGATCAACTTCGCCAATAAGGGGTCGTAGTGGATCGGGATGTCCATGCCTTCCGCATATCCATTGTCTACCCGTATTCCGCTGCCCTCGGGCATTTGATAGGTCTCCAATCGGCCTACACTTGGCAAAAAGTCATTTTGTGGATCCTCTGCGTATACCCTTAGTTCCAATGCATGCCCGTTTATGCGAAGATCGTCCTGTTCCATGGTAAGCCTTTTGCCCCTAGCCACCTGTATCTGTAGGGCAACTAGATCTAGGCCTGTGATCATCTCGGTAACGGGATGTTCTACCTGCAGACGGGTGTTCATTTCCAGGAAATAAAAATTCAAATCCGAATCCAATAAAAATTCCACTGTCCCTGCACCTACATAGTTGCAGGCCTTGGCGACTTTTACGGCAGCTTCCCCCATTGCCTTCCTAAGTTCCGGATCCAAAATGGAGGAAGGAGCCTCCTCCACCACTTTTTGGTGCCTGCGCTGTATGCTGCATTCCCTTTCAAAGAAATGCAGCACATTGCCGTGAACATCGGCCATGATCTGTATTTCGATATGTCTCGGGGAGCTGACATATTTTTCAATGAACACGGCCCCCTCTCCAAATGCGGAGGTGGCCTCACTGATGGCCCTGTCCATTTGCGACTGCAGTTCATTCTCATTTTCTACCACCCTCATGCCTTTTCCACCACCACCGGCAGAAGCTTTGATCAGAATGGGAAAGCCTATTTCCGAGGCCACTTTTTTGGCCGTTTCAAAATCGGTGATTGCGGTGTCCATTCCTGGCACCATGGGAATCCCATATTCCTTCACGGCTTCCTTTGCGGCGAGCTTACTGCCCATAATCCTGATCGAACTTGGGGAAGGGCCTATAAAGATCAGGTCGTTTTTTAGTACTTCCTCGGCAAAATCGGCATTCTCACTTAGAAACCCATAACCCGGATGGATGGCATCCACACCAAGATCTTTGGCAATGCCCACCAATTTGCTTCCTTGCAGGTAGGATGCACTGGAAGGCGCTTCCCCGATCAAGATCGCATGGTCTGCCATTTGTACATGCGGTGCGTTCCTGTCCACAGTTGAATATACTGCCACGGTCCTGATTCCCATTTTCTTGGCGGTCTTAATGATCCGTACCGCAATTTCACCGCGGTTGGCTATCAGTATACTTTTCATTCTTCAAATAGTATCATGAGATCCCCTTTGTCCAGCGCCTGACCCTTTTTTATCGGAACGGATTTTATAATTCCGTTTCTAGGTGCACTGATGCTGTTTTCCATTTTCATGGCTTCCAGTACCAATAATACATCCCCTTTTTCCACAGACTGTCCTGCAGTTGCCCTTACATCCAAGATCAGGCCGGGCATAGGCGCTTTTAGCTGGGATATTTGCTTGGAAGCGGCCTCTTCAAAACCCATTTCCTTGATCAGCTGATCAAGCTTGTCGGAGATTTTTACGTGATATTGGGTGTTGTTGATTTTTACGGTGTACTTTTTATCGTAGGGATCTAAATGTAGTATTTCAGCTATGGTGGGTTCGCCCGACATAAGAATATGGAACCGGTCCTTGCCCGTGCTAACGGTATCCAGGGAAATGGCTTCCCCTTCCTTTATTTCAAATTGGTAGGTGTCGTCCACTAGGACACTGAAGGTATCTCCCATAACCGCTTCATTCTTTGTTAACGATAAATATAACGAATGGAAGTAGGTTTAATGGACAATTTTGGTATTTTTCTTTGTTTGAAAGCGATTGCAACAGTAGGAATCTCCCACCTTGCAAATTACCATGCCTTAGTTGTTCGGACAAGTAACCGCGGTCATCGGAAGTCCTTATTTAAGGGCAAAAGGGAGGTAACGGATCGGATAACCGATCATTCTTTCCCACATTCCCCCTCCTTCCAAGAGGTAAGACCGCTTCGGTCGGCCTGGCATGGATTGCCATAGGTTTTGCCGTCACAACCGCAAACGGGGTTGTACTCCATCGTACAGGGTCCTTCACTGATTTTGGAGCTATCTATACAGGCCACTACGCCTTTGGTAGGACCGCAGGCCGTTAATACCAGCATTAGCCCCAATACTATGGTGATTACAATTGAATGCGAAGTGGGTCTCATAAGTTTTATATTTGGGATACCCTATAAAGGTATAAATTCCGTTCCATTTTTTTTGACATGGTCTAAACTTTTTCCTTTGATCATACACTGCAGATCCGGGATGTGGTAAAATCGGATTGGGTTCTTGGTGCGTTTATGCCCCGGCCACTGTATTATATGGAACTGCATTGTTAAAAATAAACCGGATATAGGTAACAAAATTAAAGTGCAGGTATGAACAGTGGCATACCTGCACTTTATTACAGTTCTTCACAGGAAAACCCCTGAACCTCAAGGGCGGAAGAAATAACGGGAGCGGTAAGGTCCAAAGTTTCCACCCTTAAGATCTTATCGCAATCCTCTAGATCAAAGTTCCACTGTTCGTAAGGAAGCAGGGTATTTAGAATGGGACGAAGCCTGTTTATTTCCTTTTTTCGGGTTACCGATGTCCTGAAGACCAAGATAGTTTTCATGGTATGATGTGTTACCGGTCCCAAAATGCAGGTGGTTCCACACCAAGGGAACGCAGGTAGACATACCCTTGGCCCCTATGGTGGATTTCGTTATCGATAAAATAGAAAATGGACGATTGTACGGTGCCCTCGTACATGCCAAAGGTCTTTATCGGGTCGTGAAAGATCTCCGCACCTATCTTTGACCAAAGTCCATTTATTTCTTCGGTGTCCCTGTCCCAAAGGTCCAGTATTTTTTGTTTGCTGTTCCCATGCTGGAAATCCTCCGTAAGCGTTGCAGTCTCTCCCGTTACTATTTCCCGCAGCCCAGGGGCCGCAATGCCCAATAGTTCCATGGTCATTTCGGCAAAGGTCCGCATACCACCGATGGTGTGGTGGAAGAATTCCTTTTCGGGAAATGCCTCAATGACCCTGCGGGTTAGGCCCCTATGTCCTTGCCAGTGTTTCAACAATTCGCCCGTTGTGATCAGCGCTGCCGTCTTTCCATTTTTTTCTTTGGTTGTTTTTTCCATGATACTTTATTTTATGATTGTTGTTCTTATGGGACAAAACTAGGAGGGCGAGGTGACAGCCCTTTGTCAACAGTAAATAAACATTTAAAATTCTTTCGTGAACGAGTGTTGATATTCGATCCTTGCCCGATTGTCATTTTTGGGAAAGTCCAAAAAACTCCTGACAAAGGGTTGTCATTTCCGCCCGTTAACTTTGCGGTACACTATTAAAACATGATCATGGCCGCAAAAAAAATAATTATGGGAACTGGCCTCATGTACCCGCTCACCTACCCGGTACAGATGGTGATGACGGGGAGGGACCTGGGCATCAACGAAGCCCACATGGCCGATTATAATTTCTCTCTATTACGGATAAAATGAAATCCAAATTTAGAGGGCACTTTTCCCCTAAATCTTATCTTTGGGATATATATCGCTCTCTTATGGGTATGGATACCTTAAAACGTTTTGACCGTATTGTGGCGCTGATGATCCAGTTGCAATCCAAAAGAGTGGTAACTGCACAGCAGTTGGCCGATCGTTTCGAGGTGAGCCTGCGGACCATCTACCGAGATGTGCGTACCTTGGAAAAGTGCGGGGTCCCCATAGTCAGTGAAGCGGGGATAGGGTATTCGGTCATGGAGGGTTACCGCCTGCCCCCAATTATGTTTACCAAGGAGGAAGCGGGCAGTTTTGTGGCTGCTGAAAAACTCATGCAAAAATTTACGGACAAGTCGTTGGGCGCATACCACCGATCGGCCATGTACAAAGTGAAATCCGTTTTACGGGGAAAGGAAAAGGACTGGATTTCCGCCCTAGAGGGCCAAGTGATCATCGATCCCGCCCAGATGCTCTTTAACGAAAATGTACCGGATGCACTGGAGATCATTTTTGAAAGCATCGCCCAAAAGAAACAACTGTTCCTCCGCTACCAGTCCTTGGAAGCTGCCAAACCCTCCGAACGCCATATAGAGCCTGTTGGCCTGTTCCATGAGAACAATTATTGGTATATGCTTGGATTTTGCCATGTGAGGATGGATTATAGGCAGTTCCGCATAGATCGTATGTTACGGATAGGGCGGACCCATTTGCCCTTTACCTTGGAACATGGCACTATAGACCAACACCGGGACAAGGAAAAGACCGCACAAAAGATCAAGGTGAGGATTCTGGTGGACAAACAGGTGGCAAGATATATCAGTAGTGGTAAAAACCACTACGGCTTTATATCGGAAAAAGAGAAAAACGACCAGGTAGAAATGATCTTTATGACCTCGGATATGGAAAATGGTTTTGCACGGTGGTTCTTGATGTTCGGGGACTATGCCAAAATTTTGGAACCCGAACAGCTAAAAGAGCGGGTCAGGAACATCATTAAGAAGACCGAAAGCCTATTAATGTAACCTTAATCAAAGCTATCCAATGGGAAATGGAATTAAAACCACCAATTATAAGAATACATTTATCGCAGTTGCGGACGATTGCCCGGTAAATGAAGCGGGCCTCCCTCGGTCAAAGGGACAATTGGGGACGGTTGCATCGCTTCAATTTGAAATGTTGCGGGAGCATCCGTATAAGTATACCTCCGATGAGGTACTGTTCGCGATACATGCCGTCAAAAAGGGAATTTCGCCGATCGATCGGGACGAGTTCCATTCATTTTTCTCAAAGGGCCAGGCCTGTTTCCGAGCCTCCCCCTTGTGCAAGCGATACGGTTGGGGGGTCCATTTTAACGATACGGGAAAGATGGCGATTTATGCCTTGGAATCTGACGACTATTTGAAATACCGCAACGACCCCTCACTGCTTCAAACGAAGGCCATGCGCAGTAAAAAAGTGAAATGACAGGTTGTACTAACGTGGGCTTGATATCGTTTCCGTTATTATTTCGTCTGGCAATACGGTTACCTGGTAGTCCAATTCCCTAAGAAACAAAAGGACCGCTTTAACGGCTATGGATCCGTTCTGGCATTCCAAACGCAAGATGCGGTCCCTATCTTCAAGATCAAAATTGGCCGTATAGCCATCAAATTCGCGATAGAGCCGTTCCAATAGGTTCAGGGCCTGCTTTTGGGACTGTATATTGGTCTTAAATACTTCTACCATTTTATAGATCATTTATCGTTACACGGGATTTTTAGTATCCATTTGGGATATTTCGACCAAGTTTCAGCACATGGATCCATGCAACTTCCTAGGTTGATTCAAGTATGGAAAGTATATTGCCGGCAGGATCCTTGAACCATGCAATATTGGGTCCATCTCCTTTTTTCCTGCCCCATGAAATCCCATCTTCATCCGTGCCCAGTTCTGGGTACTGTTCAAATAGGACCCCTTTTTCCCTTAGGAGGGCCACCGTCTTTTCCAGTTTCTTCACCGGAAAATTAAGAACGGTAAAGGTTGCCGGAACATGGTCTGTTTTTGGATAGATAACAACACTGGTACCCCCTTCCAGCTCCAGCTCCAAGATACCCATGGAATTTTCTATTACGGTCAGGCCGATGGTCTTTTCGTAGAAGGTTTTGGCCTTTTTCATATCATCTACCGAAAAACTACCGAACGCATTGGTGTATTGCAGCATGTCCATATTATTTAGTGGAATGTTCTATCATCCATCGAATTCCGAACTTATCCGTGAAATTTCCGAAATAAGATCCCCAAAAAGTATCGGCCAGGTCCATTTCTATGTCCCCTCCTTCCGAGAGACCTTTGAAGAGTCGTTCCGCTTCTTCCCTGCTGTTAGGGGCAAGGAGTATGTTCGTTTGATTGCCCAGGTCCAACGTATGTACTGCGGAAGATATGCAATCCGACGCCATTAGAAGGGTGTCCTCTCCAATGGGGAGGCAAATGTGCATGGTCTTTTTACGGTCCTCTTCTGGCAGTCCTTCCGCTCCTGGGGCATCCGTCATTTTTATATTGGCCGTAAATTCTCCACCAAACACAGATCTGTAAAACAAAAAAGCCTCCTCGGCATTGCCATTGAAATTTAAATAGGGATGTACTTTCATAACGTTTGTTTAAAGGTTAAAATTATACTTGGTTTTTATGACCCGTTCGGGTTCTTATGATCATAAGTTTTCCGTGACATAGGTCTTGAAGTTTTGCAGAACGGAAAGACAAAATTGCTGTTGTATTTCCAAAGGAGTGTGTTTTTCCGGCTCAAAGGTCTCTTCTATTGTTACACCATCCCCAGTTTGAACAAACAATGTTACGGTTTTTCTTCCATCGGTATTGGTATGGCCTATTTTTGACGGGTAGCTAATGTCGTTGTACGTACATCTATAATCAAACCCTTCCTTGCCATCCAAAGTTTCCATCCTTAGGAAGAGTTCCCCACCCACCCGAAAGTCGTTTTCCGCCCTAGGGGTATGCCATGTTTCCGAAATGGTATTCCATTTGGCTATATGGCCGGGATCTGTCCATAAGGCCCAGATCCGATCGATGGGAGCCTGTAGGGTAACCTTTGCGGTCAGGGATGTTTTCATAACGATCAAATTACAGTTTAGGAACTTACTGGGAGGACTGGTTTTTTAATGCGCCGATCACGTTCCCTAATTGGTGCAAATGTCGTTGTGTATGCACGATATTGAAACCTATCCACTCCCATCTGGTAAACGGGCCATACCCTGGTATGGCATAATCCAGGCAGGTCATGGACAAGTCTTTATGCAGGATCACATCCCTTTGCTCGGCGATACGCCTTTGTAAGGAGCTGAGAAGGCTATCCTTATCAATGGGCGATTTGGAAGGCAATATTTCCCTCGGCGACTCCATTTTAACGGTAAAATCCAGGAACAGGTTCTCTACTTCCCTCAGTTTTTGGTCCGCTGGCCTTTGGGTTGGTTCCACATTTCCGTTCAAAATTGCGGAGACTTCATAGGATCGATAAAGATGATCGCCCACCTGTCCGGCGGTCCAACTGTCCTTAAAGGGGGCCCTGTTCAGCTCAGCTTCGTCCAAGGGTTGGAGGAGCCGGCATAGCTCTTGGGTAACCGTATCGAATTTATATAAAAGTTCCTGCATGTTCTTTATTTTTAGGTTCGGTTTTCCGGGAGGTATCGCAATAGGACGTTCCCACACAAAAATGCCTTTGTTTCAACAAGTCGTAAATGTATTTTCGGGGAATCCTTAAATAGGGGAGTGCCCGCTCCCAACACTACAGGGTTCACTATTAACCTGTATTCATCGATCAGATCACTATTGATAAAAGTCGAGGCGAGGTCCGCTCCGGCAAACAGCACCTTGTCCTTTTTGGATTTAGTTTTAAGTTCCTTTATCTCAGCTGCTACATCAGCTTTTGCCAATACCGAGTTCCATCCCACATTTTTAAGGGTGTCGGAAAAAATAATTTTCGGGGTTACATTCATGACCTGTGCGAATTCACCCGTTTCAGAAGGCCAATATTGCAACATCAGTTCGTAGGATTTCCGGCCATAGATAAAGGTATCCACCGTCTTAAAAAAATCCATCATGTACGAGGTCATTTCCTTATCCCATACGTGCCACGACAGATCGTTGTCCCGTCCTTCCGTATAGCCATCCACGGAAACCATCATCGATAAAATTATTTTTGACATACTGGCCTATTTGATATTCTATCATTCGGGCACAGGGCCCTTAATTACCTGCAACCTTCTGATATCATCAAAGTTAGATAGTATTTTTTAAAGGGGACAGGGCTATTTCCGTCAATGTCAAGGGTTGATTGCGACAGGGAATTGACCTATATTTGAAGGAGTGCTTTCCGAAGGAAAAGATGCGGTCCGTGATCAATATTATTATACATATCCTATGAAACATATTTCTATTTTGGTTCCCGAAGGAAATACCAGTCTCAGTAATCTGGAGGCTACGCATAAAATGTTCACTATGGCCAATGGCACCTTGGAAAAGATGGGGAACGATCCCTTATTCGAGGTCCATCTGGTAGGACTGGACAAAACCACGCGATCCAGCTATGGAATTTTTGGTATTATACCGGATACGATCGTGGAAGAAGTGGATAAAACCGATCTGATCATCATCCCGGCCATACACGGAGACTATGCCGAGGTCATTGCCGCCAATCAAAAATTTGTTCCTTGGATACGGGAACAGTACAAAAAGGGGGCGGAAATCGCCAGCTTGTGCATAGGGGCCTTTTTATTGGCCAGTACGGGACTTCTAAAAGGTAAAAACTGTACCACCCACTGGTTGGCAGCGTCAGAATTTAGAAGTTTGTTTCCGGAAGTAAATTTATTGGACGATAGGATCATCACCGATGAGAATGGTATTTATACCAGTGGAGGGGCCTATTCCTCACTTAATCTGAACCTTTATTTGGTGGAAAAATTTGCGGGTCGGGAAATGGCAGTGCTTTCTTCCAAAATTTTTGAGATCGACATAAACCGCAATAGTCAGTCGCCCTTTATCATATTCAAGGGACAAAAATCACATATGGACCAAGATGTGTTGAAGGCACAGGAATTTATGGAGAGAAATTTCAGGGAAAAGATAAGTGTGGACGATCTTTGCGATCATGTTGCCGCCAGTAGAAGGACCTTTGAAAGACGGTTTAAGAAAGCCACTTCCAATACGGTTGGGGAATACCTGCAAAGGGTAAAGATCGAAGCGGCAAAAAAGGAACTGGAAAAGGGCCGGATGACGGTTGGGGAGGTTATGTACGAGGTAGGGTATTCAGACCCTAAGGCCTTTCGTGACGTCTTCCGTAAAATTACGGATATGACACCGATGGACTACCTTAACCGCTATAGCAAAAGCGTTCCCGTATAGCGATTTTCAACTCACTAAGTGATATTGATATGCCCCGACGCCTGCCCGCCTCCGGCGGGTTATTTTAGTTTTCCTCCATGTCCATCATTGCTTCGAGGTTGTTGATCGTCGATTGTCTTTGCGCGGCCAAGGGACCTTGGTTAGGATGCTATTTCGTATCTTTAAAAAAAGAAACGAATATGACCCCGGGCAAGGAAATTCTAGTGTATTCGGCAGTCACTATTGTGGGGGCCTATTTTTTGTTCTTGGGACTGGGCACCGCCAAAGGGTTTTTGGCGCCGTTGGTAACCGCCTTGGTACTCTCCCTTATCGTGCTTCCCCTGGTAAGAAAAATACAGGGAAAGTATCTTAAGCAGGGTTATGCCTCATTATTGGGAACCCTTCTTCTTTTTCTTGTTTCCATAGGATTTTTGACCTTGTTGACGTTCCAGATCAAAGCGTTCGTGGAGGATTGGCCAGAGATAAAGGAAACAATGCAACCAAAAGTGGAACAATTACAGACTTTTATCCTAGAAAATACCTTAGTGGAACAGAGCGATCTGGATAAAATAGGAGAACAGGGGTCGGAAATGATGGGTAAGATGGGTTCAGGGACCGGTCAAAAGGCTTTTGGGGCCTTTAACAGTACCATTGGTTTTTTTGGAACCTATCTGCTGACCTTTATCTATGTATTCTTTTTGTTGAACTATAGGCAGCGCTTCAAGGAATTTTTATTAAGGCTATTTCCGGATGAAAACAAGGACGGGGTAACCGAGATAATTCAGAAATCGGCCAAAGTGGTACAGGGTTATCTGGTAGGAAAGCTCAGTTTGATGGGCCTGTTGGCCATATTGTATTCGATCGGGCTCGGGATATCTGGGGTTAATAACTTTATTTTGGTGAGTATTATTGCCGCTGCCCTTACCATATTGCCCTATATCGGGAACATTTTGGGAATGGCCATGGCCATGGCCTTTGGGTATCTGGTCTCGGGAGAGACGGGGGTGTTGATTGGTATCCTGATAACCTTCACCATCTCGCAGTTTGTAGAGAGTTATGTATTGGAACCGTTCATTGTTGGAGATCGCGTAGACCTGCATCCATTTATGGTAATCCTAGTGGTGGTTTTGGGCGGTGCGATTTGGGGTGCCATCGGTATGATACTGGCCATTCCGGTAACGGCAATACTTGCGGTCATTTTTCTACATGTGCCACCGTTACATCCGTTCGGTTTTCTGCTGAGCAAAAAAGAACCCGATCCAAAATCCGAATAAGGACAAAACCGCATTGTTTTTGGCCGGAGTCGAAGATGGGCCTAAGTCCATACCTAATCTTTTCCCATCAAGTTATGCTGGCGTTACTTCAATGTTGATGATCAATCCAATTTATCCTTTACCTTGCTGTATAGATAGCCCAAGAAAAAGATGGCAATAACGAAGAGGATTGCACCTACAAAGAATTCCAGCACTTGCCATACCAAGGTGAGCACCAGTATCAGTGCCAAAATAACAATGCCCAAAATGATGATTCCTATTTTTTTCATTAGTGGTATTTTAGAGAGTTTGTTTTACAAATTTTATGGTTCTGAACGGATGGACGAGCTCGGAACAAGGGGCAATGTACGATAAAGCCGTTCCAATGGGAAATTACGTATGTTTTGGCGCTAAAAATATGTTCGATACCGCCCGAATTGATAAGGGGATCCCTTTTACATTTAAGGGAAACGCACAATTATTGGGGTAGCATCATTCTGCGACCTTGCCATCCACAATACGTTTGACCTCCTTCAGAAGCAAGGGAAATGCAGGTTCTGCCATTCCCCCATGATCGTAACCATCCAATTCGTACAGCACCGTCCCTTTATGTCCGGTAAGATCCATCATGCGTTTGAGATAGGCATTTTCCTCATAGCGTCCCAACAGTTCCTTTTCCCTGTCCCCCGTAATGAGCAGGAGTGGTGGTGCGTCGGCACGTACATGATAGAGTGGGGCTAGATCGTCCACTATGGCTTGGGTTCCCGGAATCCCGCGCTCTTCCCGAACGGTAAAATGGGTAATGGCATGACCGCTAAAAGGTATAAGTCCGGCAATGCTATCGGCTTCCGTACCATACTTGCTCAGCCATGACCTATCCAGCCCTACCATACTGGCAAGGTAGCCCCCTGCCGAATGTCCGGATACAAAGATGAGCGAGGGGTCCCCCCCATACTTTTCTATATTCTTGAATACCCAAGCTACGGCAGCCGCGGCATCGTCAATATAAACAGGTGCTTTTACCTTGGGATATAGGCGATAATTTACCGCAACAATGGCTACCCCCTGCCCTTTAAGCGCTGCAGGTATGTCCTTTTGGCCGCCCGTCAGTCCCCCGCCGTGGAACCATACGATCGTAGGATAATTTTTTATTTCGCTCGGGTAGTAAATGTCCAGAACGCACCGTTCCGCAATATAGGGGTCCTTGGTATTTAACCCTTCCGCACGGTAAGGAAGGTTTGGCACGGTTTTATATTCCCCTTGCTGTGCATGGCCCAGGAGAGTGACGGCCATAAAGAGAAGTATCAGAACATTCTTTTTCATTAATTTTTTTCTTGTTTTTAAAGAGGTATCCCTTATTGCGTTCACTTGATCATCTTTTTTATTGATCGATAGGAAAAAGGTTGTATTTAATTTACCCATCTCCCGTTCCATTACCAAAGCCCTAAAATATCAATTTTTTGTAGATAACCCGATTCCTATTCTAATTTTGATATCATTCGTGGCGAATCAATTACTTTGAAAACCGCTGTTCATTAGCAATGGGCAGTGCCTTCAGGTCAATAAGCTCGGGGCAAGCCCAAAAGGAAAAAAATAGGAATACGCAATGTAGCGCTAACATACTGATCTAACTTACTGAGTTAAGATTCTATTTGAAAAGATCACGGACCTTACCATATATTCCCTAATTTAACATCTTCCATAAGATTTACTATCCTATCGAAGTAGTTGTGGTAGAAGATCGATAGCGGATATTTTATAGGATGATACATTGTTTAAACGATTATGGACCTATTGTCATGGCAAAAAATAAACGAACTGAATATGGTAAAACGGAGGTAAATCTACTGGTAAACGGGCAAGAAGTAAGTTTACGGTTGTTGGCATGGACCAGCCTCTTGGATGCCATTCGGGATCACTGCGACCTTACCGGCACCAAAAAAGGTTGTGACCATGGGCAATGTGGGGCATGTACGGTGCTATGCGATGGAAAACGAATCCTTAGTTGCCTTACCTTGGCCGTAATGAAACATGGATCAACCATAACAACAATTGAGGGAGTTTCAGACCAAGGCAGCCTACATCCTTTGCAATCGGCTTTTATCGAACACGATGCCTTCCAATGTGGATATTGTACGCCCGGACAGATATGTAGTGCCCTAGGTATGTTGGAAGAAGGGAAAGCGCAAAGCAGGGAAGAGGTAAAGGAACTGATGAGCGGAAATCTATGCAGGTGCGGTGCCAATAATAATATCATTGATGCCATCATGGAAGTAATGCAGGCACGGAATGAATAATTTTAACTACTACAAAGCCACGGACGGGATGGGGGCCATACAAAAGGTCGCATCCGGCAGGAAGGTGGATTTTATTGCAGGAGGGACCAACCTTCTGGACCTGTGGAAATACGATTTGACCGATTTTGAATCTTTGGTCGATATAAATGCGCTGGGCGAGCTTAAAAGTATAGGAGAGAATGAAAACGGGGGAATTGTGCTGGGCGCCTTGGTTACCAATGCCGACACTGCCTATCACCCTCTTGTGGAAAAGCGTTATCCCATTCTGTCAAAAGCAATTTTGGCGGGAGCATCGGCACAGATCAGAAACAGTGCTACCAATGGAGGGAACCTTTTACAGCGAACCAGATGTCATTACTTTTATGATGCCGACCTTCCCTGCAATAAAAGAGTGCCCGGCTCGGGCTGTCCGGCCATCCAAGGGCATAACCGTATGCATGCCATTTTAGGGCATAGCAATTCGTGTATCGCCGTTTTTCCTTCGGATATGTGTGTTGCCCTGTCCGTTTTGGATGCCGTTGTACATGTAAGTGGGGCTGTAGGGGAGCGCTCAATTCCATTTGGGGAGTTCCACCGTTTACCCGGGACTAGTCCACACTTAGATAATACACTAGGTAAGAACGAACTTATTACAGGTATTTCGTTGCCAAAGGAAGGTTTTGCCGATAATTATGCCTATTTGAAACTTCGGGACCGCCATTCCTATGCTTTTGCGCTGGTAAGTGTTGCCACGGTACTAAAAATGGAGGGAGATCGCATTCAGGAAATTAGGATATCTCTTGGCGGGGTCGCGCACAAGCCTTGGCGGGTAAAGGATGCTGAACTTTACCTTCGGGACAAAAGGCCAACGGAGGAAAATTTTGGGTATGCCGCTACCCTGATCTTGGAAGGATCAAAGGGATTTGTCCATAACGACTTTAAGATCGACCTGGCCAAGAGGGCCATAGTGAGGAACTGTCTTATGGCCCTGAAACCTGAATCGCAGCGCCCTGGGGCACAACCTTCGTTATAAATTTTGAACATATGTCCGAAGATATTCAAATAGGTAAGCCCATAAGTAGATTGGAGGGTAGGGAAAAAGTGACCGGTGAGGCAAAATATGCGGGCGACTACCAAGTGCCCGATCTGCTACATGGCTATATAGTGAACGCTACCGTGACCAAAGGTAAAATCCTAGAAATTGATGAAACCATGGCCCGGGACGTTCCAGGGGTCATTACCATATTTTCACATAAGAACCGCCCCAAGTTGCCTTGGTTCAACCTGATGTACACCGATATGGACGCTCCCCCTGGCAATCCTTTTAAGCCGTTGTACGATGGCAAAATAAAATACCATGGACAACCAATTGCCTTGGTGGTGGCGGAAACTTTTGAAACGGCACGTTATGCCGCCTCTTTGATGAAGGTTTCTTATAGCGAGGAAAGTTTCGAAACGGATCTGCTTACAGCTAAATGGCGGCGCAGGAAACCCAAAAAGGGCATGGCCAGTTTGATGAAACCAGCTCCCCCCAAGCCAAAGGGCAATTTTGAGTTGGCCTATGCCCAGGCCGATGCCCAAGCATCGGGCGAGTTTGTCCACGGCACCGAGCACCATAACCCTTTGGAGCTTTTTGCTACCACTACCGTTTTCGAAGGCAGTGGCAAACTGACCGTCTATGATAAGACCCAGGGCACGAACAATTGCCAAGTCTACATAGCCAACGTATTCGGCCTGCACTATAAGGATGTCCGTATCGTATCCCCTTTTGTGGGCGGGGCTTTTGGTTCTGGCCTACGGCCGCAATACCAATTGTTTTTATGCGTAATGGCCTCGTTGGAACTAAAAAGGAACGTTCGGGTGACCATGGACAGAAAACAGATGTTCACCTTTGGACATCGTCCACAGACCCTACAGAATACCCGGTTCGGTGCATCTTCCGATGGGAAGGTCACGGCCATAAAACACACTGCGGTCGGTGAAACTTCACGTTACGAGGATTATACCGAAATTGTGGTAAACTGGGCCAACATGTTATATCCATCCAAAAACACTATGTTGGAGCATGATCTGGTGCCTTTGGACGTGCACACCCCTGTGGACATGCGTGCGCCTGGAGGTAGTACTGGGCTACATGCCATCGAGGCTACCATGGATGCCCTGTCCTATCGGTTAAAAATGGATCCCGTACAGTTCCGGTTGATCAACTATGCGGATAGGGACGACAGTGCCGACAGGCCCTTTTCCAGCAAGGAACTGAAACAATGTTATCTTCAGGGCGCCGAAAGGTTCGGATGGGATACAAGAAATTCCCAGCCTAGGTCCACGAAGAAGGGAAACCGTTTGGTAGGGTCCGGAATGAGTTCGGGAATTTGGGATGTCATGGCCTTGCCCGCTAGGGCCGAGGCGCAATTGGTGGAAGGCGGGAAAGTGATCATTAAGAGCGCCGTGACGGATATTGGAACGGGAACCCTTACAGTGATGTCGCAAATAGCGGCGGATGAAATGGGACTGGAAATGGAAGATATCTCATTCGAGTATGGTGACAGTAAATTTCCTTTATCGCCCATTCAGGGAGGATCTTATACCACTGGGGTAATCGGTTCCGCCGTTCAGACAGCCTGTCGTTCATTAAAAAAGAAGATTTTGGTCAGGGCAAGAAATATGGAGGACTCCCTTTTTTCAAGATCCCAATTAAAAGATGTAATCTTTCGGAACGGCAAGATCTATCTATTGGCAGATGAGACCGTGTCGATATCCTTTAAAAAGATAATGGAACACCATGGTTCCCCGTCCATTAAGACCACTCAAAGTAATTTGCCCAACTTTGGGAAACTCAAAAAATATACCAGGGCGGCCCATAGCGCCACATTTGTGGAAGTGGAGGTGGACGAACAGTTGGGAACCATTTATGTTACAAGGGCATTGACAGCCGTGGCCGCTGGAAAAATAATCAATAGTAAAACCGCCCGCAGCCAAATATTGGGAGGAATGGTCTGGGGCATAGGCAAGGCGCTTCGGGAAGAAACCTTGATGGACCACCGTTTAGGGAAGTATATCAACCAAAATCTGGCCGAATACCATATTCCGGTGCATGCCGATATTGGGGAAATGGAGGTCATGTTTATTGAAGAAAAGGACGAAATTGTCAATGATCTTGGCATTAAAGGGGTGGGGGAGATCGGTCTCGCATCCATGGCACCCGCAATCGCCAATGCCATTTACCATGCCACTGGTAAAAGGATGAACAAATTTCCTATCCATTTTAATGAGCTGCTTTAATTTTTTGGATGTGTTCGATAAAGTGAAAGGCGGATCGATACTCGAGTTTCCAGACTTGATTTTAAATGGGCGCCCACGGGCCCATGGTTCCAATAGGGGCAATATTATAGCGAAACCGATCAAAGGCTATCATGGGTAAGGTCTAATTTTAAGAACGTCGAGGTAAATTCATTTTAACGATCAAATTATACGTATGGAAAACAATAAGCCGGAAAGGCCTTCCAAGAAAGGCATGACAAGACCCGTTATTATTTTGTTGGTAGTGGTGTTCGTCATTATTTTGATCACCATCATTTATGGTCAGATGAAATTTTCCGATTAAGGGTATGGGGGTTGAATATTTCACGAGCGGTTGCGAATTGTGGATAACCAATACATTTTCGTTAACGTAGGATGATTCCTTATTGTGAAACCGATTGTTTCCGTAAAAAAATAAGCGTCCAAAAATAGAACCATAGCCCTGTATGGTTTATTTAGAAAAGTTTTAACGAACATCATCACTTTTGATGGTTTCCCTGACAGGCATGGTTTTTTCTAATGGATGCTTTGAAATCCAACCACCCTGCCTATCCTTCAAAAATGGCAAGGACCCTCTTTATTTCCGCCCGGGTTCCCAATAATTTCTGGTTGATGGAAATTTGTTTGAGCTTGGCCCCTATCACACTCTGCTCCCGGGTGTTTACCAAAAAAATGGAGCTTTCGCCCAATTCCAGTTTTCTTTCTTCCGCTACCAGCATCGTGGAATAACTATCCACTAGGGCATTAAGCATGGTTGCCTGCTCTTGATAAGAGGCATATTGCGCTTGCAGGGCGTTTATCTTGTTCCGAAGCTGTAATTTCTCGCTTATAAGGTCCAGTTCGGCATCCTGCAGTTTTAGCTTCGATGCCATAAGTTCCCCCCGTTCCTTGCGAAGGAATACGGGAACGCTAAAATTGACGCCGAACTTATAATTATCACTTACAAAACTACTGAACGTATCCGGCTCACTGCTCAAAAAATTATATTCCAGGTCAATTTGGGGGAGCAGTTTGTTCGCTTTCAGCTTTTTGTCAAATTCAAGTATGTCCACTTTATATCCCAAGGACATTATTTTGGGGTGCGCTTCCAATTCTTCCGTAGTGGTTAAAAATTCCAGGGTGGTCAACGATTCTTCCCATAGATCGGTGGTAGGGTATACCCGTTCCTGAATTTCCAATGGGGTATTGCCCTCTCCCCATAGAAATGTACCTAGACGTAGGGAGGCCTTAAAAAAATCGAGCTTGGCCTGTTCCAGGCTCAGTTTCCTATCCTGGATCTGAATATTCGCTTCCAAGGTATCAATGGCCGGTATGTCCCCGGCCCTATGGCTTTGCAAGATTCCGTTATAACGTATTTCCGCATTCTCGATAAAATCCCGGTACAGATAAAGTTCCCTGTATCTCGTAAACCAATCGAAATAGGCAAGGGATGCATCATAGAGAACCTCGTTTACCGCTAATTGCTGGTCTGCACGAGTTTGCATGCTATAGGCTTTTGCCTTTTTTAAGGCGGCCATACGTTCATTGATGAGAAGCCCCTGACCTATGGGTACCGAGATCCCTGCGGCAAAAAGACCTTCATCGGGGACATTATTTTGGGGATTCATGTATTCCCCTTCATTTTTTTCGAATTTTGCCTTCACCTCGATTCCATACCAAGTGGGGACCTTAAAGGTGGAATTGAACAGATCGTAATATTGGGTATCCTTATAATCCTTACTGGAGTATTCCGCTTCGATTTTCGGATCGAATCCCCCCCGGGCCCGCAAAAGCTCCGACTCGCCCTGTTCTCCGATCAATCGCGCCTGTTTGACCACTGGGTGATACTTTTTCACCATTTCCAGATATTCTTCATAACCTAGGTACAGACTGTCCTTCTTCTCTTGGGAAAAACCAATGAGGGACCACAAGAGCAACCATACCCACTTTAATTCGATCTTTTTCATTTGGAGGCTGCTTTTTGGGTTTGGGGCGTATAATAATTGGGAGGAAACCCATTTAAATGTCGCCAGATCTCATACCAGATGGGAACATCTTCCAATAGCGCCAGCGTGTTTGCTCCCGAACCCACCCGTAGTGCCGTAGGCCATGGATGATCCTCTTTGTCAGGTGCCAATAGTACCCTATATTTTCCGTTCGTACTTATAAAATTCTCAATGGCGACCACCTTGGCCCCGTATGTTCCATAGGATACGTTGGGCCACCCACTAAATACGATTGCCGGCCATCCATCAAACCTGACCCTGACCTTTTCGCCTTTGTGCAGCAAGGGCAGGTCCAAGGGATTTACATAGGTTTCCACGGCAATATCATAGGAAGAGGGCATGATACTTACCAATTGCTCCCCTTCCTTAAAGCTTTCGCCGATCCCTCCTTTAATGGCTTTGTTGATGTATCCGTCCTGAGGGGCCCTTACGTAATATAGGTCCCTTCTCATTTCATAATTGACATAGGCGTTCTGAAGTTTGCTGACCTCCACTTGGGCATCAAAACGGCCCGATTGTGCAGAAGACCTATCGCTAATGATCTTGGAAATCTTATCGCTATATTCGGCCTCGGTCCTGTTGATCTCGATTTTTGCATTGATTATGTCATTCCTACTGGCCATTAACTTGTTCTCCTGGGAAATCAATTTGGCCTGTGTTTCCTGTAGTTTCAACTTTTTTTCCTCAACGTCCGTCACGGCTTTCAGGCCTTCCTTTTGCAGGGTACTCGTACGATTGAACTGGATTTCGGCGATGTTCAGATTTGTTCTGGCGGCCTCTAGATCTATGCTGTCGCTCTGCATTTTGAGTTTTGCCTGCACCAGTTTATTTCTGGCCTGTTCCAGTTTCAGTTCCCGTTCTGTTCGCAGTGCCCCCAATTGTGCGTTAAGAGCGGAAAGCTTTTGGTCATAGGAATTTAGCGAGTTGGATTTGGCCTTTACCTGATCGCCGGTCCTGATGACCAGGGACGGATCAAAATATTCGTTCTTTACTTCCGCAATATGTAGAATGGTATCACCTTCCCTTACAAAATCACCTTCATTAACGTACCATTTCTTGATCTGTCCTGGAATGACCGACTGGATGGTCTGCGGTCTTTTCTCGGGACTAAGGGTCGTTACCGCCCCTGTGCCCGAAATGGTCTGGGTCCACGGTAAAAAAAGTACGATGACCCCAAGTAGCGTAAAGAATTTGAGAAACCTGTTAAAATATTTGTAATGTGTGGAATGCAAAACCTTTCTTCCCGCCTCGTAGGTGGTGAGATCTATTTTTTCATTCAAGGGGTTATTGGAGATATTCAACATGATCTTTAGGATTTATTTTGGATGATGCCATTATCCAAGTTGATATGACGGTCACATCGCTCTTTCCATAAGTTGTCTTGACTGATCACGATTATGGACCAGCTTGAATCCTCTGCGAACAAGTGATCCATAATCTTTATCTTTTCTTCCCTATCTACCTGATGCAGCGGTTCATTTAGAATTAAGACCTTCGGATTTCTCATGAGACTTCTGGCGAGAATGATTTTTTTCACAGTGGTTTGAGGGAGTTGGAGCCCTTCTGGAAAAATGGGGGTTTCAAGTCCGTCTGTTTGTTGGCGTACGAAATCCCTCAATCCGGTTTTCTCCAGGACCGACGAGATGTCGGCATGGCTTATTTGGGTGTTTCCAAAAGTAATGTTTTCCAAAAGCGTCCCTTCGAAAAGCGATTCCTCTGTAAGGGATTGCCCCAATAGGGAACGATAATGGTTTAGATCTATGTTCTTCAGGGAAATCCCGTTCACATAGATCTTTCCGCTATCGGGTTCAAGAAGACCGGCAATTATTTTCAATAGGGTCGATTTACCGGATCCGTTAACACCTTCCAAGAGTATTTTATCCCCAGGACGTATGGTCAAATCGATACCTTTTAAAATTTTCTTTCCGTTGGAGCCGGTAAACCCGATATTCTTCAATTCGATTTCCAAAGTTCCGCTCTCCGAAAAACTTTGGTCACCGCCAAGTGGTTCCAGTTGTTTGTCAACAACTTCCCCCAATTTTTCAAGGGAAGTAAGAAGATCATAGATATTTTCGAGGCCCATTATCAACTTTTCGACGGAACTGATGATAAGCAATATGATGATTTCAGCAGCCACAAACTGGCCAATGTTCATCTGCTGGTTGAGCACCAATAGCCCTCCAATGATCAACAGACCTGCCGTCACCAGTGTCTTGAAGACGATCATTTGGATAAACTGTAATTTGAGGATCTGAAAATGGCCCTCTCGCGCATCCAAGTATTTGCTTACCAGAGAATCGTTCTTGTTGATCGCATGCTGTGTGGTCCCCGAAATTTTAAAACTGATCAAGGTCCTTGCTACTTCCTGGATCCAATGTGCGATCCTATATTTTAATTTGGATTCCTTCATGCTGGTATTGAGGCCGCTCCTTGCCGTAAATCGAAAAACCAGATACACCAAAAGCACCAATAGGATTCCGTAAAAAATGAAGAAAGGGTGGTACAGGGCCAGTAGGATCAACCCAAATATGATCTGTAGCACCGATGCGGGAAAATCGAGTACCAGTTTGGAAATGGTCTTTTGAATGGTGATGACGTCAAAAAACCGGTTGGCCAGTTCCGGGGGATAAAAGTTTTTGAGTTCGGACATTTTTATCTTGGGAAAGCGATACGTGAACTCGAAAGAGGCCCGTGTAAATATTTTTTGTTGGATATTTTCCAAAATCCGGATCTGCATCAATTGCAGGACCCCTACGAAAGCGACCCCAAGGGTCACCAATACGACAAGAACGATCCACGATGTAGTTATACGTGCCCCTTGTATGAGATTGACGATAGCCTGGATTCCCAGCGGTACCGAAAGGTTGACAAGACCGGCGAAAATCGCATAATATAGAATCTGGAGAAAATCCTTTTTTTCCAGTTTTAGGAGGCCTAAAAATCTTTGCCAAGTAGTCAGTTTGTCATCGGCCATGGTTTTCCATTTTTAAGATGTTCGTGACCAGATCTTTAAAGTAATCCGAAGCGGTCACCTTCCTATTGCAATTGGTGATGGAGGTGATGTGGTCCTTTAGAAAATGTTGGTGGAGGGCACCATCGAGAATCATACTGGAAAGGCTCAAAGGAAATTTATACTCCGGTGACACCTTTATGATCATTTCGGCAATTCTATCCACCAGTCTTTTGTAAACCGAAAAATAACCATCCTTGTTTTCGGTATCCACTTCTTTTGTGAGATAGGATTTGGATGATTCATTGATGATGATGTTGTGGAGGGCCACTTTGTTGATGTGCTTGAACCTGAAATCCTCCACAAGTAGATTGGTGATGACCTCGATTCCCTTTAACAGTTTTTCATTGGGATCGCCAATCCCATATGTTGAAATCGTTAATTGAAATTCCTTCCAGCCCCAGAACCAATTGGTGATATAGACCAGAAATTTGTGCTTGTTCTCAAAGTACCGATAAATGGAACTTTCATTGGAATTGATTTCCGAACCCAACTTTTTAAAATTGAATTTTTCAAACCCAATTTTGTCTATAAGGAGAATTCCATTGCCAACAATGTTCCTGCCCAAATCGCTCGATTCAGGGTCTTTTAGGTAAAGTCCGGGGTTGACCGATATCTTAATGCTGTTCAAAAGTTTTTCCATAACGGATGTATATAACGCTAAAGTAGTAGTGTTACTATTAATATATAAAAGTTTATCTATTAATTAACTTTTGTGTTTAAGGTCTTGTTTTAGATCGTTCCGAATGAATAATAGGTTAAATAGGTACTATTCCTCCAATTAGCCTTGCCGGGATTTTTAGATCGTTCATTTGGTAAAAATCTTATTTTAAGGAAGTTGATTCATGAAGGGAAGGTCCGGATGTTTTTTTCCATTTTTGTCGGGCGACCATTTGAGGTTATAGATCAAATAGGTTGGTCCTACCGTAAACGCTAAACGTTTTGTGGTTGTTTGTGCCTTGAGTTTATTGCTTTTGAGATGGAAAAGAAAAAATAATCAAGTTGCAAAAAATATGGCAGGCCAAGAATAATCATTCATCAAAAGTTTCGTTATCCAGTCTAGAAGTGAATCTGAAAAATGTATACTGGTTCAAGAAAATCCATTGGCTACCGGTGTCCTGTCAACCCTACTTTTGCCATCCCAAGCCTAGTGCGTTTTCACCTGACCTTCGTTAAAAAAGTTCCGTAGCTTGTGCCTCCGCTAAAGCTTCTGCGACATGCGGGAAGCTATGCAACATTTTGTTGCCTTGGTGGGATAAATAATAATCGCAATCAAACGACACAGTAGCATTGACAAGACTAGGATTTTAGCGGAATGTTGAATTTTGTTATTTTTTAATAATTTTCAATCGATTTTCGTTTTTTTTTAAATTATTTTAGACCGTTCGGAGAAAGTGGTCCGTTATTTATGTTGGAAATAATTCAAATAATCGCCCTTATTCAGGGCTTGTTTCTTTTAAGTGTTCTGCTGGTTAAACAAGAAAGTTACAAGCGGGTAAATTTCTTATTGCTTCTAGGGTCGATTATTGCATTGCTTTTGAACATTATCGGGGATGATGATTTTAACCTGTTTTTTTCAAATGCCAATTGGTACTTTTTCCAATCTCCATTGATCATTACACTGTTCTTTTTACTTATAAAGTATCACAATTCCAAACAAGATAAATTTCAACTTGGCGATCTTCTTTATTTTATTCCGTATTTGCTTTTTATTACGCTTCAAATCGTAGAAGACGTTAATGGCTTAGGTGAGAACATATGGTTAATGGTAGGGGAAATACTGGCAGGCATAACGCTATTGGTTTATTTGTGTTATACCATTTATGATATCATCAAAAACAAAAAGGAAAGATGGATGCTGTTTTTTATAGTGCCTTATGCTTTATTGAACTTAATAGACGAAATTTCATTTATTATAACAAAAAGCCATGATTATTTCTCCTTTCTGGAAACCTATGGAATCATTGGCTTATCGGCAGTACTTCTCTACATGATCTTGTTTAAGCTTGTCGTATCACCAAAATCTATACTACCAAAGGCCGATACCATGGCGTATAAAACTTCAAGTCTCAGTAAATCCAAAGCAGAGGTATATAAAAGGGAGTTTTTAAGGCTCATGGTTAAAGAGAAGCTTTTTACCAACAGCAATATAACGGTCAACCAAGTAGCTCAAAAGATGGGTATTCCAAGACAGCACTTATCCGAAGTCCTGAATGTATACTTAAGATCCAATTTTCAGGACTACATGAACAAGTACAGGGCTGAAGAATTTGTAGAATGTCTCAAGGATGAAAAGTTCAAGAACTATTCCATTATGGGCATTGCCAACGAAGTCGGTTTCAAATCCAAATCCTCTTTCAATACTACCTTTAAAAAAATATACGGGGTTACCCCTAGTGAGTTTAAAAAGGCATTACCTTCAGTAGTTTAGACATTCCTTTTTCTCCTTATTCTTCATTAAGAACAGGTTCCAGATCCGCTTTCAGAAAATCTCTTCGAAATTAAGAAAGCCTCCACTTTCCCATAAAGCAGATTATTTCTTTAAATACAATTGCCGAATAGTGATATTATGGCAGTATGTATAAGGGCCGTTTGGGGTCGATAGCCTCAAATGGTATTGCCCGTTCTGCAACGGGTTTTTTGGATTATCAAGGTTTTTAAGCTTAATCCAACAAATCCCCACAACTCCAAAGACTAAAAAAAGCCACAAATTCTACAGTTGGCAGTGTTCTAAGTGCGGAAAGCGCATTTAGAACCTTTTAAACTGTACAATCAATAGAATTTAATAATCTAATAACCAGAGTTTTAAATTCATTTAGGCACCAAACAGGTACTGAAAGCGGATTTGGAACCTACTTCATTTTCATGGCTATGGAAGCAAGTATAATTTTACCCCGGTTTAATGAAAACCTTAAATAAAATTCCTAGTAGTTATGACAAAAACAAAGCAATTAAAAACCTTAAGGTCAAGAAAAGGACAGGCCTTATTTGTGGTGATGATGTTGTGTCCGATATTCTTTTTTGCACAAACAAAATATACAATCAGTGGTGTAGTCAAGGATATTGCCAACGGTGAAACACTCTTTGGGGCAACTGTCCTTTTAAAAGGTACTTCCATTGGAAGCACCACCAACGAATATGGTTTTTATTCTATCACGGTACCTGAAGGTAATTATACCTTGACCATTTCCTATTTGGGATTTACCACTTTTGAAAGGGCCATAAACCTTAATGCTGATCAAAACCTCAACATTGAGGTCAAAGAGGATGCCGCTGAATTGGATGAAGTGGTCATCACAGCTGAAGAATCAAAGAAAGTTGATCTTGGCACGCCACAAATGAGTGTGGCAAAACTCTCAACTAACGACATCAAACAGATACCTGTGGTTTTGGGTGAGGTAGATTTGATCAAGTCGATTCAATTGCTGCCTGGTGTTACCAACGCCGGCGAGGGTGCATCGGGCTTCAACGTACGCGGTGGTGCGGA
The DNA here is from genome assembly GCA_963974715.1 of uncultured Sediminicola sp. Lineage (GTDB taxonomy): Bacteria > Bacteroidota > Bacteroidia > Flavobacteriales > Flavobacteriaceae > Sediminicola. Next base: position 20,712 of record CAXBDK010000003.1, on the reverse strand, counting down.
AGACCAAAACCTAATTCTTTTGGATGAAGCAATTATTTACAACGCTTCCCATTTGTTTGGTTTCTTTTCGGTATTCAATGCTGATGCCATTAAGGATGTTAAACTTTATAAAGGGGGCATTCCCGCACGTTTTGGAGGGCGAGCTTCTTCGGTTCTGGATATACGTCAAAAAGACGGAAATAGTAAAGAATTTGAACTCACTGGCGGAATTGGCGCCATTTCCAGTCGTTTGGCGGCGGAAGGACCAATGTTCAAAGACAAAGGTTCGTTTCTCATTGCCGGTAGAGCTGCTTATGCAAATATATTTTTAGCCCTGGCCAACGAAAGTAGTAGGGCCGGATTTTACGATTTGAATCTGAAAACAAATTATGAAATTGATGGGAAGAACAGACTTTATCTATCCGGTTATTTGGGCAATGACAACTTTAACTTGGCAGGAATTTTCACTAATTCATACGGAAACCTATCAGGAAACTTGCGATGGAACCACATTTTTAATAACAAGTTATTCTCCAATGTATCCTTGATATACAGTCGATATAATTACAACCTGGAAATTCCTATTGAAGGAATTGATTGGACCTCGGATATCAGCAATTATAATATGCGTTATGACCTAGGGTATTATGCCAGCGATAAATTAAAATTTGATTTTGGGGTAAATGGTATTTATTACAACTTTAATCCAGGTAAACTCAATCCTTTAGATGCAAATTCGGGCGTTAATCCAGAGAAGTTAGACGACAAATTTGCTTTAGAAACTGGAATATATGTAGGTTTGGAACATAAAATTTCTGATAAGCTCACCGCCCAATATGGCTTGCGTTTTAGTTACTTCAATCGACTGGGTGAGCAAACCTTAAATAATTACGCAAATAATTTACCGGTCGTTTACAATGAAAAATTAGGAATTTATGAGCGTGCCGACCCTATTTCCAATACCGATTACGGTAAGGGAAAAAGCATAGCTACCTTCAATAATTTAGAACCTCGGTTTGCGCTTTCATATCAGCTTAACGAGAAGTCTTCTTTTAAAGTAAGTTATAACCGAATGGCCCAGTACCTGCATTTAATTTCCAACACCACCTCAGCCACGCCATTGGATGTTTGGGCACCTAGCGGAAAGTTTATCGAGCCACAAATTGCAGATCAATATGCTATAGGCTACTTCAGAAATTTCAGGGAAAATATGTTTTCCATTGAAACCGAAGCCTATTACAAAACAATCGACAATAGGGTAGATTACATCAATGGCGCAGAACTTATAGCCCAAAACACCATAGAAACGGAAATTTTAACCGGTGAGGCCCGTGCTTATGGATTAGAATTTTTATTGCGAAAAAACAAAGGTGATTTTACAGGTTGGGTGTCATATACATTATCAAAATCGCAACAGCGTACACCGGGCGGAGCAGCAGGCGGATTGGGCATCAATAATGGGAAATGGTATAACTCGAACTGGGACAGAACCCACGACTTTTCGTTTACCGGAAGTTACAAACTCAACGAAAAATGGCGATTTGGGGCCAACATGGTATTCCAAACAGGACGACCTGTTACCTATCCCAACGGGCAGTTCATATACAACGGATTATCCGTAGCGACGTATTCCGAACGTAATGCTGACCGATTGCCCGCCTACCACAGACTAGACCTTTCCGCAACCTTAACACCTCGAAAAAATAAAAATAGAGAATGGGAAGGCGAGTGGGTATTTGGTATATACAACGCTTACAATAGAAGCAATGCAGCCTCTATTTCTTTTGGTCAAAATCAAAAAACAGGCGTAAATGAAGCCACCCGTACTGCCATATTTGGTATTGTTCCTTCAGTAACCTACAACTTTAAATTTTAAAACAATGAAAAATATAAATCTATGTAACATATTAGGGTCACTCCTAATAATAATATTATTAAACTCGTGTACCGATGTCATAGATGTCGATGTTCCCAACGGCGGAGCAAGATTGGTAGTCGATGCGTCCATTAAGTGGCAAAAAGGTACCTCGGGAGAAATACAGACCATTCAGCTAAGAGAATCAACTTCTTATTTTGATAACAATCCGGATGTCCCTGTTACGGGTGCCTCAGTAACGGTAACCAAAGAAAACGATGGATCACTATTTGTATTTGTCGACCAGAATAATGGAAGCTATACGGCAACCGACTTTGTTCCGGAATTCAACGCATCGTACACTTTGGATATTCTTTACAACGGCAACTCTTATACAGCAACCGAAACATTAATTGCGGCACCGGATATTAATCGAATTGAGCAATCCATCGAAGGTTCTGGTGATGATTCGGAAATTCAGCTTCAAGTATTCTTTGACGATTTCAGAGCGGTTGAAAACTATTATTTGGGCGAATTTTTCCCCTCGAACCTACCAATACCATCGCTTAGGGTAATTAGCGATGAATTTACGGATGGCAACGAAAATTTTATTGAGATCGATAATGAAAATTTTGTTGCTGGATCAACTGTAAATATTAATGTGTACGGTATTTCACAGCGATGTTACGACTATTTGAACATATTCATCCAACAATCTGGTAGTGATGAAGGCGGGCCTTTTCCCACTACCCCTGTACCGTTAAAGGGAAACTGTACCAATGTCAACGATCCCAACGAAGAAGTATTGGGTTTTTTTAGGCTAGGTGAATATGATACCACCTCATATACGATCAATTAGCAATAATAAGGAGGTTTTAGGGTGCAAAAATGCGTATTGGGAACTGTTGTGATGTGATGACCACATAAATTCTGAATACGCATCCCTGACCACCTTTTTTTCCAGTTATTTTCCGCAGATAGATTTGCATGAAAATGCGTGAAAACCCGTGAACCCTCAGGAACGTCAACATAAAAATTTTATAAATGGATCTGAAAAAATTGATCAACGCTATAAAGGGGAAAACATTTGGACATCTTATGGGGGGGTTTAAAAACAAGATAGGTAAAACGATCGGTAATAATGATGCTATAAAAAGAATCCTAATCTGTAGACCTGATCATAGACTGGGAAATTTATTGTTGCTTTCACCTTTGGTCCAGGAGTTGGAATCCACATTCCCAAAGAGCGAGATCGATCTGCTGGTAAACCAATCCTGTGCTATGCAGTTATATCAAAATTATGATAATGTTAAACAAGTAATTGAATTTCCGCAGAAACCCTTCAAACATCCCATACAGTACATTAGAACATTTGTTCGGCTTAGAAGCAGGAAATATGATTTGGCCATAAATGCCGTAAATGAATCTTCCCATGGAAGAATATTTACGGCCATTTCCAATGCAAAGTTCAAGTTGGTAGGGGATAGGGATACGGATAAAAAAGAAAAACACATTGCAAAGCAAGTGATCTATTCCTTGAGGGAGTTTTTGCCCAATATAGGGCTTAAGGCAAACGATGCGATTCCGGCTAGCCTGGACTTGAGACTTGCGAATGATGAACTTATACATGGTGGTAATTTGGTTTATAACATAGTGCAAAACGCACAACCGACCATTTGCTTATTTACACATGTCACCGGTACCGAATGCTATACAGAAAGATGGTGGCTAAATCTATATGAACGTTTACAGAAAGCATTTCCAGAGGTCAACATTATTGAAATACTTCCAAAAGAAAATTTCTCTAAGATCGGTTTCAGGACCCCTGCTCTGTATTCCAATGATATTAGGGAATTGGCGGCTATGATTGCAAACACAGATGTTTTCATTGGAGCCGATAGCGGAGTAATGCATTTGGCCAGCTCGTCGCTTACAACTACCATTGGTTTATTCTCAGTTTCGGATACAGAAAGATACAAGCCTTACAACGAGGGTAGTGTCGCCGTAAAAACCAATGAGGTCGAAATCGATGAGCTGATAGGACTTGTTAAAAATGCGCTTTATCCAAATCTAAATACTTCAGCTTGATACGTATGGGCAACATCACAATTTTTCGGAGAAATATGTACGGTTCTAGAGTTCTGGTTGCGCTTTTGCTTATGAGTACGTTGCTAACAAAAGGGCAGGTGGAACCTCTGACCCCATCCCAAAAGACCCATAAGATTGCAGGAGATGTTTTGTTTGGTGCCATGCCAGCTTTGGCTCTGGGTTCTACGTTCATTTGGCAGGATGGTCAAAAAGGAACATATCAATTTTCCAAAGCCCTAACTGGCACCATTGCATTAACGTATGGCTTAAAACTAGCCATAAACAAAGAGCGCCCGAATAAAGAAAACAACTATAGTTTTCCATCTGGTCATACTTCTGTTGCATTTGTCAGTGCTGCATTTGTGCAAAAAAGATATGGCTGGGAATATGGCATCCCTGCCTATCTCTTGGCAGGATATGTTGGATATACAAGAATCAAAGCTACCAAGCACGATGGCGTGGATGTGCTAGCAGGTGCTGCAATAGGTATTGGAATGGGTTATTTGTTCACCAAACGGTATGATGGGAAAAAGATATTGGGAATCTCTTCAGGCTTTATTGAAAACACTCCTACAATAGGATTAACCTACAAATTTTAATGTCCATTGAAAAAAATCACTTAAAAACAACGGATATGAAGAAACATTTTGGGTCGGTCATTCCAATTCCGGCATGCGATGACGAAAAGAACAAGACACAAAATAGCATACATCGATGAATAGGACAATAATACTCTTGCTTTGTTTAACTGCATCAATGATGTACGGAAATGCTAAAATTATAGTAACCGGAAAAATACTGCAAAAGGAAACCAACACCCCGTTGGAGTACGCTACTGTTTCCTTTGCAGAAACAGGACAGCCAAATCCAACATATGGGGGAATCACAGACGAATATGGGTTTTTCTCTATTGAACTGGAGAAAGGAACGTACACCATAAAAATTGAGTTTATAGGTTTCAAACCATTTTTTTTGGACAATAAAAAGATTGAGGACGATCTGGATTTGGGGATACTCTATCTTTCAGAAGATGCGCAATCGCTAAGTGAAGTCGTAGTACAAGGCGAGAAAGGGCTATTTGAAAACAAACTTGACAAAAAGATCTATAACATTGGTCAAGACTTGACAGCGCAAAGCACAAATGTACTTCAAGCCTTAAACAATGTGCCTTCAGTTTCGGTTTCCGTAGAGGGCGATATTACCCTTAGAGGTAATGGCAATGTACGTATTTTGGTAAATGGCAAACCTTCTGGACTAGTAGGCATTAGTGATGCCCAAGGTCTAGAACGTTTATCCTCCAATGCTGTAGAGAGTATCGAAATCATAACCAACCCATCTGCACGGTACGATGCCGAAGGTACTTCTGGGATCATTAATATCATTCTTAAAAAAGGAAGGAATCTAGGGTTTAACGGTTCGGTCCAGACAGTTATGGGAGTACCAGAAACCTTCGGTATTGGAGGTAACGTAAACTACCGGACCAATAAATTCAACATATTTACAAACGTCAATTTCGAAGATTCAAAACGCCCGGGCAACGAATCGGTCAACACAACATTTTTAGACGGATCCACAGGCACAGCAACAGGATTTTTAAGCCAAGGTCAGGAAATCGTTCGTGGCGGATCGGAATATACAATAGCGCTAGGTGTCGATTACTATTTTAATGAAAAAAACACACTCACTTTTATGGGCTTATATGCCGACGAAGATAATGACAACAACGGATTCGCCACTTTTAACACCTTTGATGTTGATAGAACATTAATAAGTACAAGATTACGTGAAGGGAGAGAATTGGAAGAAGATGGCAGTGATGAGTACACACTAACATATAAATCCATTTTTGATGAAGATGAAGAACATTTGTTGATCGTTGAAACCAAGTATGACAGCAATACAGAAATAGAATCGGCAATTTTTAACGATACCTATAGCTTTGGAAATTTTGAAGATGCCCAAGACCGCACCGCAGCCGAAGAACGCCAGCGAAATTTATTGGTACAAGCGGATTATGTATTTCCGTTTTCTGAAACTGGCAGTTTTGAAGCAGGTTACCGCAGTACCATTCGAACCATAAAATTCAATTCAACAGTTGAAAATTTTAATGCCAACACCGATATATGGGAACTTGACAACAATTTAAGTAATCGAATGGATTATGGCGAAGATATTTACGCCGCTTACTCGCAATACGCCAATGTCTTTGGTAAGTTTACCATACTAGCCGGTCTGCGTTTAGAAATCACCAATATCGATGTTAAGCAATTTACCTCCGATGTAAGCTTTAATAAAAACTACAGCAACCTGTTTCCATCATTCCATTTGGGCTATCAACTTATTGAAACCAGTGAACTCAAAACGAGCTATGGCAGACGTATTAGCCGCCCTAGCTTTCGAGAATTAAATCCGTTTTCAGGTTACTCCAACGATTTGAACCTCATTGCAGGAAACCCGGATTTGGACCCGGTTTTTACGAATTCTTTTGAGTTGGGCTATTCTAAAAACTGGGATAAAGTGTCGTTGGAAACTATAGGGTATTTTCAATATTCCGAGGATATTGTTCAACCCATAACTACCAATTCAGGTATGGTAAATGAAGAAAACATCCCTATTTTAATTACCAGACCGTTAAATGTAGGTACGGAAAACAGATATGGTATTGAAATATCATCCATTTACAGCCCAGCGAATTGGTTACGTGTCAATGGTACTGTAAACTGGTATCGTTTTGAACAATACGCCAGCTTTGATAATACCATTCCAGATCCGAATGACAGTAGTGACCTTAGTACGCTAAGGCAATCGTTAAATACCACTTCATCCAGTTGGTTTGCGCGATTATCGCCGAAGATTTCTTTGCCCAAGGATGTCGATTTACAAATAGGCGTTCAGTATGATGCCCCTTTTAAAGAAGCCAACACCACAAGACGCGGTATTCTTTTGGGAAATGTATCGGCAAATAAAGAATTATTTAAGGGCAGGGGAGCCATAAACCTTAATGTTTCCGATTTGTTCAACTCAAGGGTCAGTCGCCGGGAAGCCTCTAATACAAGTTTCCTCTCCAATTCTGAATACCAATACTTTGAGCGCCAGATCAACCTAACTTTTACTTATAGATTTAAAAATACCATAGAACATCTTGATGATGGTGATGAAGATTACGATGAAGATTATGACGAATCTTAACCGATTAAAAGTGAATGAAAAAATGACAAATAAGGATAAAATATTAGTGACGGGAGCTACTGGTCATTATGGGTATGCAGTTATTGCATCATTGATTGAAAATGGAGTGAATGGAAGTATGATTTATGCAATGGTAAGGGACTATTCAAAAGTAGAGAAATTAAAATCTTTGAATGTAAATATTGTATTCGGCGATTATAACAACTACAGCTCATTGTTGAACGCATTTACTGGTATTGACAAACTACTTTTTGTTTCAAGTGACGAACTGGAAAACCGTAGTGAGCGGCATGTTCAAGTTGTGAATGCGGCTGTAGCATCTGGAATAAAGGATATTCTGTACACAAGCCAGGAGCATAAAGATGTTAATTTTTCCCCTATCGAGTTTATATTAAGTTCACATTTGGCAACAGAAAATGCCATTAAAGCAAGTGGTATGAATTATACCATATTGCGAAATGGGCCATATATGGACATACTGCCTTCATTTCTGGGTGAGAACATTTTTAAATATGGCATTTACCTGCCAGCCGGTAATGGGAAAATGGGATTTGCCCTACGGAGTGAAATGGCGGAATCGGCAGCCAAGGTTTTGATCTCACCGGACCACAAAAATAAGACATATAATGTATCGGGGGACAGTTATTCATTTTTTGAAATTGCAGAGTGTATTTCTCAGATAACAGGTAAAAACATCACCTATTTAAGCCCTGGTCTAGATGCATTTCTCAATACTATGATCGATCAAGGAATGTCTAAAAGATGTGCTAAAATGATAGGGGGGTTTGCCGCCGCTACAAGACAGGGGGAACTGGAAAGTGACGGTTCACAAATGGAAAAACTATTGGGTCGAAAGCCCTTGACCGTGAAACAATATCTGGAGGAAATTTTTATTTGGAATTTTTTGGGCAGTGTTGGTTAAAGAAATGATCTAGGGGAGACCATTTAAAATCTATGTAAAACACATCCTGGCTTGGGTGACCACAACCGATCAAGTCATTGCCCAGTCTATCCTTTATTGGGTCTATAGAGCGGTAATGATAAGTTACTCATTTAAATAATCTAAAATGAATAAAATAATAATTGTGCTTTTTCTATTGGTATCCATTACAAAGGTCAGCGGACAAAACCCTTCCATTGATTCAATAAATTTAAAGGTTACCGGGCAACAAACCTCAATTGACTCAACAAAAAGCAAGAAAAGTATTCAGTTCAAATACAAATCCCTCATAATTCCAACTGCTTTAATAGGATATGGGGTTGTTGGTCTTGAAAGCCCTACTTTAAAAGATATTGATAACAGGGCAAAAGATGAATTTAGAGAGCATGATGATAAGAAATTGAACATCGACGATTTTTCCCAATACAGTCCGTTTTTATCTGTATATGCCTTAAATGCGATGGGCATACAAGGTAAAAATAATTTTAAGGATAGGACCATTGTTTTGGGAACGGCATATATCATCATGGGTGGGTCCGTAAACATCCTTAAAAAGACTACAAAAGTTACCAGACCGGATGGCTCATCCTCAACCTCGTTTCCTTCGGGGCATACCGCTACGGCTTTTATGGGTGCCGAATTTTTATATCAAGAATATAAAGATGTATCGGCTTGGTATGGTATAACCGGCTACGTGGTCGCTGCTGGCACGGGCCTTTTTAGAATGCACAACGAAAAGCATTGGCTTACCGATGTTGCCACAGGTGCGGGAATCGGGATTTTAAGTACCAAAATTGCTTATTGGATGCATCCATTAATCAAGGAAACAATTTTCAAGGACAAAGAAAAAACAAATGGAATTGTGATGCCTTTTTATAATGGAAAAGAATATGGGCTAGGATTTTCAATGACATTCTGATGTTATGCCCATGAAAGTCTTAAGAATAAATAAGAGTTTAAATTCTTTACTGCTATACTATCCCGAACTGAATCTTTGTGTAAGTAAAAATATAAATGGTTTAAGATTAAATTCTCTTTTTATTCCGCTATTTTTATTGTTGTCAATTGCTTTTTCTCTCTATAAAATAGATGCTTTTTCCGTTGAGGCTTATGCTCAGATCCAAAAAAAACCATTCTTATATTTAAATTCCTATTTATCACAAAATCCAAATTTACAATTTAACTTGACCCAATTGGGAGATGTAATTATTGTTTTGCCTTTTCTGACTTTATTTTTGGTGTATGCGCCTAAATTGTGGGAGTCTATGTTAACTGCCCTAATTGTCTCAAGTGTTTTTTCGAACATACTAAAAAAACTATTTGCTGTCCCAAGACCTGCTGCAATGTTCGATCAAGATAGCTTTATAATTACGGGCAGGGCAATTATAGCACATAACAGTTTCCCTTCTGGGCACTAAATAGCCACTTTTACGATTCTTACATCAATATTATTTGCTTATATGCCCAAAAAAATAATGTTTAAAGTGGTTTGGTGTTTTTTCATTTTTATTATAGGATCGATAATTGCTTTTACGAGAGTGGCTATCGGAGCACATTATCCGTTAGATGTTATAATTGGTGGTATTATTGGTTATATAGCGGCCCTTACAGGTATTTTTATAAATCGAAGATTTAATCTGCTGGGTTGGTTAACAAATGCACGGTATTACTTTATTTCTATAATATTATTTTCAGTCTGGGCGATTGTATTGATCAATAAAATAGTCACTTTAAATTTGGTTATATTTTATTTTTCGTTGGTCAGTTTGGTTGCATCAATATTTTTAATTGCAAATATTTATGTTAAAAAGGCAGATTGAATTATCTCATTTTGTAGTAGTAGCAAGTTTTGTTAATTTTCTACTATATCATTATCCTTTTTTTAAGTACGTTTTTAATGCGCTCGATCATAAAAGTTTTGGCGGCATTACCATTATGGTCTCTTTGGTGATTGCAATGCTAGTTGCAAATGCTTTTGTACTCTACCTCATATTTTTTCTTTCTCGAGTTGTTGGAAAAATTTTATTGGTCTTCTATAATTCCCCCCATTGATAGGACAATAAACCTTTAAAAATAAGTTTAATGATGGTGTTTAAAGAGGGGGGTCTGGGGGGAGACTCATAACCTGCCCGATCTGTTGAAAACCCTTTTTGTCTCTTTGGTACCATCATGCGACTTGTCTCTTGCTCTGTTGATAAATTGTTAATGGTGTTTCTTCCCCTAGGCTTTGATGCCTTCGTTCATTGTTGTGATACCTAAAATATTCCTCCAAACCACGGTAGCACTGCAGACCGTCATCAGCTGGGAACAGGTACACGTGCTCGTGCTTTACGTCGCGCCAGAGGCGCTCGATGAATATGTTGTCCAGTGCCCTTCCCTTACCGTCCATGCTCAGGCGTATGCCCTGCTGTGGTGCCGTGGCCCAATCACAGAACTCATGGGCGGTAAACTGGCTTCCTTGGTCAGTGTTGAGGATCTCCGGCGAACCGTGTTCCCCTATGGCGGTCTCCAAGGTCTTTCTGCACCATTCCGATGTCATTGTATTGGAAAGTGACCAGCCTACTACATAGCGGCTATACAAGTCGATTATCCCGCAAAGGTACAAATAGCCACCGCGAACCGGTACATAGGTGATGTCCATGGCCCATACCTGACCGTAGCGTGTTACTTCTAGGTTTCTCAAGAGGTATTTGTATATTCTGTGTAGTTCACCCTTGCCTTTCTTGGAAGTGTTGGGCTTAGGGCCAATGGCCGATATCCCCATAAGCCTATACAACCGCTCAATGCGCTTCTTGTTGATACAGTGCCCCATGTCACGGTTAAGCCAGGTAACCATACGGGGGACGCCAAGCCAAGGGTGCAACATGTGCTTTTCATCGATCTGGCGCATCAGTGCCAGATTCAGGTCGGTCTCCTGTTTTGGACGGTAATACACCCCACTGCGGTGGAGCTCCAAAAGCTCGCACTGGCGCAGTATGCTCAGCTTGGAATTCTTACCCACCAGTTCCCTTCTTTGTTTTCTGGACTTACTCATGATGAGGCCTTCTTTAAAAAATCGTTCTCCACCTTGAGCTGCCCTATGGTCTTTAAAAGCCGTTCCTCCATCTCCTCGGACTCCGTTTTGGGATCCTTGGACTTATTATCAAAAACGCCCTCACCGTTCTTTAAAAACTGGGTCTTCCAAGTCGTTATCTGTGCCGGGTGGATCTCATACTTCCTGCCCAACTCTTGGATGGTAAAACGTTCCGATAGCGCCTCCAGCACCACCTTGAACTTGAATTTCGATGTGTGTTTCCTGCGTGTCATAATACAGTAAATTTAAAATAAAAATTAAACTTAACTTACTGTCCTATTCTCGGGGGGAATTATATTCTTTTTCATCGGCAACTCAATTGCCATATATTTTATATACACATACAATGTTTTAATTGACATAACAATGATTGGTAATATTCTGAATACCAGTTACGAAGAAGCCAGTAGTTTCTTTTCTTTTAAATTGGTGCTGTATTTGATTTTATTAGGCCTTATTCCTGTGATCTTTGTTATTAAGGTCAAAATCCTTAAAGAAACATTCAAGGGATTTTTAATCAATTTTTCACTGACACTGCTTTTTTTGATCGTTTTTGTTTTGATTAATGGCGGTAATTGGCGATGGATCGATAAAAACTCGCCCAAGTTAGGTTCCTTGGCAATGCCCTGGTCCTATATGGTAAATACTTCAAGATTCTACATTTATAAGAGTAAAGAAAATAAAAAGGAGATATTATTGCCCGATGCGAAAATAAAGGACACTATAAAGTCCATAGCGGTTTTGGTTATTGGAGAATCGGCAAGAAGTGCAAACTTTTCACTTTACGGGTATGAAAAACTTACCAATCCATTATTGTCCGAGGTTAAAAGTCTTTACAGTTTTAATGCAACTTCTTGTGCTACATACACGACGGCAGGTGTAAAGTGTATACTGCAACACACAAACTCTGCCAAGCTTTATGAGATTTTACCCAATTATTTGTATAGAAATAATGTAGAAGTCATTTGGAGAACCACAAATTGGGGAGAACCTCCTGTCCATATTAAAACCTTTTTAAATAAAGAGGATTTAAAAGATGTGTGCGAAGGTGGACAGGAGTGTAATTATGATGAGATTCTTCTAAAAGGGTTAAAGGAGCAGATTTTAGCAAGTAAAAAAGATAAGATATTAATTGTTCTACATACAAGTACAAGTCATGGGCCATCATATAACACAAGATATCCACCCGAATTTGAAAAGTTCTCGCCAGTCTGTAAAAGTGTTGAATTGGGAGAATGTTCCCAGGAAGAGCTTATAAACGCCTATGACAACACCATTGTTTATACGGATTATATACTTGCAAGTTTAATTAAAGATTTAAAGGAATTAAAGGAATATAATAGTACGATGCTGTTCGTTTCAGACCATGGTGAATCTTTAGGGGAGTATAATTTGTACATGCATGGCATACCAGCAGCTTTTGCCCATAAAGAGCAATTGGAAATTCCTTTTTTAGTGTGGTTATCGGATGGCTCTAAAAAACTGAAGTCGAACGAAACACTATCCCAAAATCATGTTTTTCACAGTATCTTGAATTTCTTGGCAATAGAAAGTCCTATTTACGATGAAAATATGAACATATATAAATAATAGCTGTTTATCTAGCAGTAGTATTTTTTTTCACTGGTAGGGAATTATCCTTTTTTTATTTTAATTCAGGAAATCCGAGATCGACCTTGCAATTTGTTCGGGTTTCTCCTCTTGAAGAAAATGACCACATCCCTTAACTTCAATCATTTCATGTTTATAAGCATTATCGGATAGAAAATTATCCAAAAATTCAAAATTATCGGATGACGCTATTCCCTTTGTTGGATTTTTAATTTTAGGAGAGGTTTTTTGTTGTGCAATATCTTCACCGAAGGTTTGGTACCAGGCATTGGCCGCTCTTATGTTTTCCTTGTGGTTGTAATGTTGAAGGTAGACGGAGCGGTCAAAATTACTGATTGCCTTTTTATTGATAAGCAATTTTTCAAACAGATGATCCAATACCAACCCAAAACGTCCTTCCAGTAGCTGGGCAGGCAAATCGTTTAACTGATTAAAAGCCACCCACCAAGGATACACAGGGGCCCCCACGGGCAACAGTGGAAGCCGATACATATTTTCATCGGGGGGAGGAGTATCCAGAAGAATCAGTTTATTGATGTTGTCAGGATGATTGACGGCAAAGGAATATGCAACATTGGCTCCAATATCATGTCCTGCGATATGCACCGTATCGTATCCTAAAGCAACTATCAATTCTCGAATATCATTTGCCATATTCTTCTTGGTATATCCTTCTTCAGGTTTATCACTATCGCCCATTCCACGCAGATCAACCGCAATTACCCTATATTTTTCGGCTAAGAAAGGCATAATATGGTGGTATGACCACCAGGTCTGAGGCCAACCCGGCAACAATATCAATGGATCTCCGTTTCCTCCTATGACATAGTGGATGTTTATACCATTGACTTTTTGAAAGCGACTGGAAAAACCAGACATTTGTTTTATAAGATTTTCTGTTGAGTATGGAGTCATATTGATATGATTTATTCTTTTAGTCCGATGGCCCCCTTAAAGGAAATCCATGCAAAATTCTTACTGTCGTTCTTTGCAACATCCCCGGACTCGACGGCATAAATTGAAGCCTCAATGATCGATCCGAACAAATTAAAAATCCAGGGGATCGTCAGCTCCGTGTTGATCCGTTTTGCTTTTTGAAGTTCTTTGATAATGTTCAACCATTTTGATTTGAGGTTATCGGATTCAAATTCTTTTTTCTTGTCTAAATCGGAGAAATTACTACGTTCGTAAATTCTTTTAATGAATGAATAATTGGCCCCTTGCTCAATAGCGGCAAAAAGCATGTTCCTTACTTTTTTTATAGGATCCTGGTCACTTTCATAAGCTATGGTCATCGCCTGGTTACAGCTAACCAACATCTCGTTTTTGCACGATTCGATCAAGTCCTCCCGATTTTCAAAATAGCGATGCAGCGTTCTGCGGGAAACTCCGGCTTCTTCGGCAACCTTTTCCAAGGTATCCGATCGGTTGTTCCTAAAACATCTCACCGCTGCAGTTATAATTTTAGTTCTAGTGCTTGTCATGACACAAAATTATGAAATATGACTCAATAATGTGACATTTTTTTAAAATTAAATTCGTCGAATGCTGTCGTTTCCCGATTTGCTATGGTCTAGAAAAATCTTTCGGTAATTTATAAATGATTCACAAGGTTGCGGGAGATTATCGATCAAAAGGAGAAGAAAAGTTTTGTGTTGCTTAAGGGACATTTCGAATCCATAATTCGAAATTTATTTTTCTTCCACTATCTCCATTTTGCTATAGGATTATCATTTCAAAAATTTAACAGATTATTATTTGGAAGAATACTGCAGAACTTTTTCACTAAAAGATAGACGGTAATACTAAGAATAGAGACGAAATATTTCATCTATATCATCTGTATCACACTTTTTAATTTCCATAACTTTCTATCGATCCGCAAGTTTAATTTGTCGATGGGGGGTTATGAAACCAAGATCTCGTTTTCCAGTTGTTGCGTATCCAAGAAGCTATTTCTTTCATATGTAGAGCACTTATGGATAAATATAAACAAACTCCAGCAGTTAATATTAGGATATTTTGTTATTTTTGTAGTGAATATTACAAAATGAAAGGACGGCCAAGTATCTATCAAGATAAAGAATTGATTCTCAAAGCTCAAGAAATTTTTTGGGAAAAAGGATTTAATGCCACTTCCCTATCCGAGTTGAGCAAAGCAACCGGTGCGGGGGCCGGGAGCCTTTATAACACGTTTAAAGGAGGAAAAAAAGAACTATTCAAAAAATCACTCCAACAAAGAAGAGAGGGTTTATATGAGTTCAGGGATCAATTGGAAAAGAGCGACAGTCCTATTGAATTAATCAAAGATCACTTTCGTACAATAGTGAGTGCTGATCACAGGACCCATCAAAGGGGTTGTATTGTGGCCAATACGGTCATTGAAATGACTTTTATCGATGATGATTTGCAAAATGAGGCGATAGAAATTCTAAAAGAAACCGAAAAGTTATACACCGCTACTATTCTTGGAGAACAAAAAAATGGAAACATTAAATCAACAATACCTGCTGATACTTTAGGGAAATACCTAATTAGTATTTGGTGCGGAATTAACTCGTTACGCCGTATTTATCCCGATAAAGAATTTTTGCAACGGCAAATTGAATTACAGCTACAAATAATCACCTAAATTTTTTTGATTATTTATTTAACAATCATTACAAAAGTAAAATGGATTTAAAATTAGAAGGAAAAAAAGCATTTATTAGCGGATCTACCCAAGGTATTGGCTTTTCCATTGCGCAACAATTATTAAAAGAAGGTGTTGATGTAACGATAAACGGAAGACAAAGATCAAAGACGGAAAAGGCAAAAGAAAAACTTCAAAAACAATTTCCCAACACAACTATTTCAGCAATATCGGCAGACTTTTCAAAGAAAGGGGAAGTCGAGGAACTTTTAGCACAACTTACGGATATTGACATTTTGGTCAACAACGTTGGGATTTACGGAGTTAAGGACTTTGGGATCATTACGGACGAAGACTGGTACGAATGTTTTGACATAAATGTAATGAGCAGTGTTCGTCTATCCCGACAACTATTGCCCGAGATGCTGGATAGAAAATGGGGCCGAATCATTTTTATTAGTAGCGAATCTGGAGTGAACGTTCCTGAAAATATGATCCATTATGGAATGACAAAATCTGCAATGTCTGCTATCGCTAACGGACTTTCCAAATTGACAAAAGGAACAGAAGTTACAGTGAACACTATTTTGGGCGGACCAACTTATTCAGATGGGGTCGCAACGGTTGTTGAGCAAATTGCTGAAATGCAAAATATGGATGTTGAACAAGTTAAAAATGGGATCATGCAACAAACCAATCCGAATTCTTTATTACAACGCTTCATTGAACCAGATGAAATAGCAAATCTGACGACCTATCTTTCAGGTACGTTATCCAGTGCGACAAATGGAGCATGTTTAAGAGCTGACGGAGGGGTTTTAAGAACGGTATAGGCAGCCTCATAGTGTTACTCAGGAGAATGTTCAAGAAGTAGCCAAAACCGATCCAACGCCTAAACTTTCGGCAGTCGTTTAATTAACAAAACCAAGGGGTCGTAATTTTTCAAGGGCGTATAAAAAGTAAAAAACCCTATGCGGTTTCAACTACAATATTTACCGACCCGGCTACTTTTATCAAAGCAATAGTGTGGAATTTTGCATCTGGGCTAAATTATAAACGTATGCAAAATCAAGTAAAAGGGAAAGTAGTGGTCATTACAGGAGCGAGTAGCGGCATTGGTAAAGCCATGGCAACAACATTGGCAAGGAACGGAGCAAAAATTGTCTTAGGTGCGCGCAGAAGGGAAGGATTGGAAAAGATCGTTGAGGAAATCAGGAATGAGGGTGGCCAGGCTATCTATGCGGTAACTGATGTGAAGGATAAAGCACAATTGGTCAGCTTGGTCGACCTTGCTGTTGAAACGTATGGGAAATTGGATGTTATGGTAAACAATGCCGGTGTTTGCCAACTTGGCCGAGTGGACGACTTGGACATTGCTGGTTGGGATGAAATGATCGATATTAATCTTAAGGGTGTTTTGTACGGAATGGCTGCCGCAATTCCCGTTTTCAAAAAACTCCGATCAGGGCATATCGTGAATATTATTTCTACCTCGGGAATACAAATTTCTCCGATGCAAGCGGTGTACGCCGGCACAAAAAATGCTGTTCGCACCATATCAGAGGCATTCCGGCAAGAATCGGACGGCACGATAAGGATTACTGGGATTTCACCGGGTTTTGTGAAAACCGCCTTTGTGGACAATATAAACAACCAACAGATGAAGACTGTCATTTTGGAGCGTATGGAACAATTCGGTATCAGCCCCGAAGCGGTTGCGGATACGGTCATGTATGCCATTGGCCAACCCGAAGATGTAGAAGTTGGTGATATCGTAATCCGCCCGTCAGCCCAGAATTGATTAGATTTGTAAGACGTAGAGATGAAAGATAGACCTGATCTATATACTTTTAAAAGTATCGCACAATTAATGCGTTATTTGGGGCATCCTGCACCGTTGCACCCTTTAATTGCGTTGATTGATTACGGCAATGCTTCAACTACTACCTTTCAAAAAGGGACGAAAATCTGTCTGGATTTCTATAAAATTGCATTCAAAAATACATTCAGCGGAAAGGTAAAATACGGACAGGGCCATTACGATTTTGAAGAAGGGGGATTGGCTTTCTTAAAGCCCCGGCAAATAGTCGTTTCTTCTGACGACTTAGACAGCTATGAAGGTTATGTACTGTACTTTCATCCTGATTTCATTCGAAACTACACGTTGGGCGGTTCAATGAACCAATATGGTTTTTTTTCGTATGCCGTTTCCGAAGCGTTGTTCTTATCCGCAAAGGAAAAGAATATTATCGTGAATTTGTTCGGTACAATGGCCAATGAACTGGAAAGTAACATTGACCAATTCAGTCAGGAGGTTTTGGTCTCTCAAATTGAATTGTTGTTGAATTATAGCAATCGTTTTTATAATCGACAGTTCATTACCAGAAAAGCTGTAAATCACGAAATTATCATGTTATTGGACGATCTATTGGAAGCGTATTTTGGAAATGGCCACGGATTAAGGGACGGTTTGCCGTCTGTGCATTATGTCAGCACCCAATTAAAATTATCGCCGCGTTATTTAAGTGATATGTTGCGTTCATTAACAGGGCAGAACACGCAACAATATATTCAAAACAGGATTATCGAACAGTCCAAAGATCTACTTAGTTCAACATATTTTTCCGTAGCGGAGATTGCATACACACTAGGTTTTGAACACCCCCAATCATTCAGCAAATTTTTTAAGTCAAAGACAAATCTTTCGCCTTTGGAGTTCAGGCAGTCGTTTAACTGAATACCGCCGTACAAAACCCAAGCCACAAGGGAGACTTGCCCCATTGAGGGACCGGTGCGCTGGAAAAAATTCAATTGGATACACGCATGCCCACATTTTTCCTTAAATTTTTTACGATAATCTAGGTAAGGCTACAATAGGAAGCGGCACCAAATGAATTAATGGAATTCCGATGGAGCGGACTCCGTTCACGATTTCGGATCGGAAATGGAGTGTTCCTTTTCCGTCCCGATAGCTATCGGGACGGGAAGGGTTAACGGAATGGAAAGGAGAAATTGGGGATGGTGTCCAAGACTTTTTAGGAAAGCGCTGCAGCCCGGAATACAGCTTTTCGCGGAATGGAGGGGAATGTGCTGAACGGATTATGAAATTGAAATTCCAATAATTACCACTATTTCAATAAAGTGGTAAATATTTGAATTTAGTTTGAAATATTTACTAAATTCGTACCATGAGTACTAATATTTGAATATTTATAAACTTTTATTTTGAATTGGTTTAAAATAAATTGTAAATTCGTACTATGAGTACTAAAAAAGGATTTAAAATAAACCAATTGTTACGGTCCCAACCATCGGGAACGGTGTTCCTATCCTCATGGCTTGTTGAGCAAGGATATAGCCACGATTTGTTACGAAAGTACAAGAACAGTAACTGGTTCACCCCTATAGGTTCCGGAGCCATGGTAAGAACCGGTGAAGAGGTAGGGTACGAAGGTGCTCTATATGCATTACAGGAACAATTGGGGCTAAGCGTGCATCTTGGGGGAAGAACAGCTTTATCCCTACTCGGAAGAGCACATTATTTGGACTTTAACGTAAAAAAAATCTTCCTGTTCTGTAAAAGTGGAACGAAGCTTCCAAAATGGTTTTTAGAGTATGATTGGGAATATAAAATAGAACAAATAAACACCTCTTTCCTACCCTCTGATATAGATCTGTCCTCTATAGAGCAAAAAGCGTTTTCCATAAAAACATCAAACCCGGAAAGGGCCATCATGGAATGCCTTTACTTAACGCCAAAAATCCATTCGTTTTTAGAATGCTATGAACTTATGGAAGGGCTGAACAACCTAAGGCCAAACCATGTACAAACCTTGCTTGAAAAGTGTAGCTCCGTCAAAGTAAAACGACTGTTTTTATATATGGCCGAAAAGGCAAATCACAATTGGTTCAATTACATAAAAACAGAAAAAATAGATTTGGGCAGCGGAAAGCGTTCACTTTTGAATGATGGTGTCTATATACCTAAATACAATATAACCGTACCCAAAGAATTGGAAACTTAATGGAAATAAGAAATGTATATAAAGCCCAGGTATCACTTTTGTTAAGGGTGTTACCAGAGGTGGCGAAGGAAAAATGTTTTGTCCTACATGGCGGTACAGCTATAAATTTATTTATCAGGAACATGCCCAGACTGTCTGTGGATGTGGATCTAACCTATGTATCCATCGAAGACAGGGATACTTCACTGACAAATATCGTTGAAGCCCTAAAACGCATAAAATCAAGTATCGAAGCTGCTATTCCCGAAACCCATATTTCCCTTCAGGAAAAAATACTTAAACTCCTTATTTCAACCCCGAAAGCACATATAAAACTGGAAGTCAGTCAAGCCAATAGGGGTCTAATCGATGGTACTAAAGAAATGGTGCTTTGCGAAAAAGCCCAAGATGAGTTTGCAGCATTCTGTGCTATTGATGTAGTCCCATTAAGCCAACTTTATGGAGGTAAAATATGTGCTGCTTTGGACAGGCAACATCCCAGGGACCTGTTCGACATCAAATATCTAATGGAGAACGAAGGATTTACAGATGAAATAAAAAAAGGGTTTATACTTTGTCTATTGGGCAGCAACCGTCCTTTGCACGAAATGCTCAATCCCAACCTCTCGGACCAAAGGCATGCTATGGAAAATCATTTTGATGGAATGAGCTATGTTCCGTTTACCTATGACGATTTTGAAAAAACAAGACATCAACTTATAACGGCCGTTAAAGAGTCTCTAACAAAAGAGGATAAAGATTTTTTATTGGGTTTCAAGAGCCTTACACCGGATTGGAGCGTTTACGATTTTGAAAGATTCCCTGCTGTACAATGGAAGCTACAGAATCTTCTTAAACTTAAAAACAATAACCGGTCAAAATATGATGAATTAGTTGGGGCTTTGAAGAATGTACTCTCCTAACGGAAACTTTCCTGTCCCAAATTAATTCTATTTTTGGGACAAAGTGAATAGGAGGTTAAGGCAAAAAAATAGCAGAATGTTGTACCTGAAAAAAAATGACTAAAAAAAATCTCTTTAGTCTTTGCTTTTAAAATAGATATTAGTGGAATTCAATGCCAAATGAATTTAAAAGAAATCATATAAAATGACTGCTCGAAAATGGGCTTATTCTGTACCCATTGTAAAAAAGAAAGGCCTCACATTTCTGTGAAGCCTTGTCTTTACTAGTAGCGGGAACTGGACTCGAACCCTTGTCCGCCTCTGGCGGATATGGCCCCTCCGAGTTATAAATGAAAAAGAGAACCCATTTTTCGGTTCTCTTTTTAGTAGCGGGAACTGGACTCGAACCAGTGACCTTCGGGTTATGAGTTTTTGATAC
>CAXBDK010000002.1:0-385444 GCA_963974715.1 uncultured Sediminicola sp. | reverse complement strand
GCGGGTTTTAAAACCCGCCTATTTTTCTATTTACACAGTTTTTTGGACACTACCTGATATATTAAAAAAACTGTTTATTTATGAGGTACAACTACAATCTTGACATTATTCATTTAAACCATAATTTTCCTCTTTTGGCTAAAATTCTGAGACAGATCTGTTTCTGGATAGCTTCCTACAGCCTTCTTTGGTTCATTGTTCATCAAATTATGATTTTGAGCTTCAGTGCGCTGACTACCGAATTTGTAATTGACAAACAATTAGACCTTGGATTGCTGCCTTTAAGATTTGCAGTTCTAATCGGTGTTTTCTTCGGAATTTCTTTAGGATGTGTGGATCATTTGCAATCAAAGATTTATAATAGGAACCACACCTTGGGGATAAGCATCCTCGTGGGAAGTGTCATGTATTTCATCGTAGTGACCATTCTGATTATTGCAATTAGATTTTTTGCTGAATATTTTTATGATCATTTTATTGGAAATCGATCGCTCTCCGGATTAATTCTGGAAGCATATGAGCAGCATATCAACTATATTATTTTGGTCTATACTTTTTTTATGACCCTGGTCATAAGCTTTCTTAATCAGATGATGAATAAGTTTGGTCCGGGTAATCTTCTGCCTATTATTTTAGGTAGCTTTCGTTTTCCCCAGGAACAAGAGCGGATTTTTATGTTCTTGGATTTAAATTCTTCCACGAGATTAGCAGAAAAACTAGGACATGTAAAGTACAGTTCCCTTATTCAGAATTCTTTTATGGATATCGATAAAATTATAAGAAAATATGATGCCGAAATTTATCAATATGTAGGAGATGAAGTCGTCGTAAGCTGGCGGGTAACTAAGGACCATGACTGTTTTCCCATCAGCTTCTTCTTTGCGGTTCAAGATCAGTTTACTTCCAGAGAAAATTTTTATCAAGAACATTTTGGAATTTTACCTTCCTTTAAAGCCGGTGTTCATAAAGGTCTGGTCACGGCGGTAGAAGTAGGAGATGTCAAACGGGAAATTGCCTACCACGGAGACACTTTAAATATTGCTTCCAGATTGCAAAATCTTTGTAAAAGCTATAACAAATCAATACTGATTTCGGGTACGGTTGATCAATTGGATAATCAAAATTTTTCCTACAATACAACTTCATTAGGTTTAAATAAACTGGAGGGACGAGAGTCACCAATAGAAGTGTTTAGCGTAGAACCTTAACCTCGATTAAAAACAAAAAAATGAAAATTATATTTACAATTATCTTTCTGACCCTTCCCAAATTGGTATTTAGTCAGATAAAATCAGGAGATAACCTCCCCACCACCTGGGAACTTCTTAAATAGTCAAGTCTTAGAAACAAAATAATAAATTGATTATCAATATTTTATATTGCAAATATCACTGAAATCGCTTGCGCTAATGACAGGTTTTTCGTAACTTCTGGTATAAAACCTTGTCAAATGCGTTCAAAAAAGAGACCTGCCGGACAGTTGGATTTTCTTGCCCTGACCCTTAAGGAACAGCTCAATCCAAAGAACGAACTGTATGGCGATGACATCAAAACGGCTAATGATCTTGGCTACAAAAGATGGAATGCAGGTCCCGTTTTGGGCTGTCATCCTCCCCACTTTGCCACGTACGTGTGAGGTTTCCAAAGGCTCGGATGTTCCTGGCGGCTATGAGCAGGTTCCTGTCCACCGTTTGGGTGGAATCTTTTCGTCCAAGTTATGTTTGAGCAATTCGAGATTTTACAGGACTACCAATGGCGGGGTCACGTAATTAACAGGCATAGACTAAAAGTTTTATTTTTTCCTTTATCCCATGTGGGAAATTCCCTAATCAGAACCGCTTCTTTATCGAAAATCATTGTATATGCCCTCCATCCTCTCTCTTGGTAGCCCTATCTCCTTTGCCTGTGGATAAGAGCACGGTGTTTACTACTGACATCCTCCCATAACCTTTGACGGGTCTTATAGGAGGCATCGGGCTCGTGGGCATAGTGGGTTTCATACGGCTTACAAACCGGCATTATTATCAAATAATTCTTTTAGTTTTTTTTCTAATTTTTCTCCTCTTATGAACCTAGCGATAATTTTACCATTTCCATCAATTAAGAAGTTATCTGGGATATCCCTTACTCCATATATCATTGCAGCTTCATTATCACTCCCCTTTAAGTCACTTACATTTTCCCAAAGCAGACCATCTTTTTCAATGGCTTTTATCCATTTTTCTTCGTCGGCATCTAAGGAAATACCGAAAATTTCAAATCCTTTGTCATTGTACTTTTTGTATTGCTCCACAAGTTCTGGGTTGAAACTTCTGCAAGGCCCACACCAAGAAGCCCAAAATTCGATAAGTGTGTACGTTCCCTGTATATCGGAGAGTTTTACCATCTGTCCATTGATGTCCGGCTGTTCAATATCAACAAATTTGTCCCCAACCTTTAGTTTTTTGTTAATCGCTATAAATTTTTCTATTGCTTTTCCTTCTTCGGTAGAATATAATTCCGAATTCAATTGTGAGAAGATTTTGGCTGTTTCCTCACTTCCCATTCGTTCTTTGGACCAATTTAAACGAGTGAGACTTTCGTACGAGTTGGGATACTCTATAATGAATTTTTTGTTAATGTTGATTTCTATATCCTGCATATTCTCATAAATTACAAAAAGAGAGTCACGGTTATTGTCTGTAACCATTGTTTCAAGTCTTTTCATTTCTTCAAAAATAGAGTCTTTTCTTTCTAAAAGTGTTTCCGATTCTTTCTGGGTATTAGAACCTTTTATTCTACTATCTGAAAAATTACCCTTTTCGCCAATGAAGTCTATCTTTTTATTTTCTAACCAAAATGTTCTGTCATCTTTGCTTTTAATTATTCTTAAATGGGCCAATCTGGGGCGCTTTATATTTCCCCTAAATTGGAATATTTCGTTGATGACAAGTGTTGAATCAGCCACCACATCCGTTTTAGGATAGAGATATAATAAAATCTGGGTGCTGTCGGGTACATTTTTTGCAATTCCGTTTATAAAATACCCCTTACTTGTGGGTTTGTCTTGGCAAGAAATTAATGTTGCCAATGAAATTATAACTATGCCCGTGTATTTCATTTCGTTGTTTTTTTGCCTGCTTGTAGCTATTATATCAGTATAAATATACCTCTTACCTTCTAAAAATCTCTGGATAATAGGATTTTTTGCTCCACTTTATTATTTCTGAATTTAGCTATATAGTCAGGTCTTAGAAACAGTATAATAAATTGATTATCTGTATTTTATATTGGAAATATCACTGAAATCGCTTGCGCTAATGACAGGTTTTTCGTAACTTCTGGTATAAAACCTTGTCAAATGCGTTCAAAAAAGAGACCTGCCGGACAGTTGGATTTTCTTGCCCCGACCCTTAAGGAACAGCTCAATCCAAAGAACGAACTGTATCTGTTGGCCCATAAGATCCATTGAGATCATTTCGAAAAGGAATTCGCCCCGTTGCATTCCGACATGGGCCGTCCCGCCCACCCGATACGGTTGATGGCCTCCCTGTTGATCCTGAAGTCCATCTACGATCTCTCCGACGAAATGCTTGTGGAACGACACTGGGAAATGAACGCCTATTTCCAGTACTTCGAGGGCATATCCGCCCAACATTGGGGCCCGCCCTGTGCGGCGAGCGACCTGGTACATTTCAGGAAGCGAATAGGGGAAGAGGGCGCTGAAAGGATATTCAAACATTCCATAGACGGGCATGGCAGGGACGGCAAGGACCCGAACGTAAGTATCGATACTTCGGCGCAGGAGAAGAACACCAACTATCCCACGGATGCCAAACTGAACAAAAAGACCATCGACAAATGTGTAAAGATCGCAAAGGGACATGGCATCGTTCTGCGCAGGAGCTACAGGCGCACCTCGAAGCACTTGGTCAGGGACACCTATTACGGTACGCACCCCAAAAGGAAGAAAAGGGCCGATACGGCAAGGCGAAAAATGGGGACCATCGCCGGGCGGTTGGTCAGGGAGCTCGAACGCAAACTGCCCGAGGGTGCCCGTTCTGGCGAACTGGAACTCTATAAAAAAGTGCTTTCCCAAGAGAAGAAAAGCAAGAACAAGATATACAGCCTTCACGAGCCCGAGGTCTATTGTATGAGCAAGGGCAAGGCCCATAAAAAATATGAATACGGCAACAAGGCCTCTGTGGTCCTTACCCAAAAAAGGGATACAATCGTAGGGGCCATGACCTTCAGGACCAATGTGTATGATGGCCACACCTTGGAAGATGTACTGGCCCAGACCTGGGAGCTTACCGGAAGAACGCCCAAGACGGCCCAAGTGGACAGGGGATATAAAAGAAAACAGACCGTAGGGGCGACACATATCAACATTCCCAAGCCCCATTGAAAAGGGACAGTCCCCACCAAAAACGGAAAGAGAGGAAACACTTTAGAAGAAGGGCGGGCATAGAACCGGTCATCGGGCATCTAAAATCGGACCACCGCGCGGCAAGGAACTTCCTCAAGGGGCAAATGGGCGACAGCATCAACTTTATAATGGCGGCGGCAGGGTTCAACTTCAAAAAATTGACGAAAAAACTGAAGAAAACGGTCCTTTGCCTATATTCGTATCTCAAGAATATGTTCGATCCAAACCTATCCGGCAATCAATCGGCATTTAGGTAAATCAAATTGACCATGATATCCTTTTTTAAGGGTCGACTATTTAATGTGTTTTTTTACAATACTATAAGGTAATTAATTTTTGGGTTTTCCACAAGTAAAAAGAGAGGCTCATACGCAGTCTGACGGCCAGGATATAGTCAGCCTTTTCATCCAAAATCTTCTCAACTATGCTTGTTTGGCATCCCATAGCATTAATGGTAACAATGGTGTTCTCTAAAGACACCGCCTCCAAAATCTTCGGAATAGCAGTAATCTCAGTTGATTTCTCCGATACACGCTCCTGCCTGACCCATGACTAGTTGGTTATTAGTAGCCCAGGCGCTCCCCATATGCACGGGGGATGTCTTACCACTGCCCTTGGCGCCCCCTAATGGTCTTCCTATCGATATAGATAATTTCCCGAGGGTTGAGTTGGACCAGTAGGCTGACCCATTCTGTAAAACAACTTTCAAACTTTTGGCTGTCAATAGTGGAAAACACCCCGCTAAACGTATCATGGAATGGTATTCCATAAGATAGTTTTAAGAAAAGTACGCAGGAATTCTTTTTTTGCATAGGCATAATCTTCCATTTCATTCCAAGAATTTGCTTCACAAATGACTGAAATAATGCCCATGGGAGGATCTCCTCTAAGTAATGAAGTCGCTTGTGGGTACGTCTAAATCCGGGATTTGGCCGAATATGGCCCTTAAATGACCAGTAGTTTACAACGAACATAGCATATTGATCACCAATATAATACACGTTATATATTGCAAATTAACAGCGATAAACCCAAGATTTTTTATCGAAAATTCAGTGATTTAGTAAATAAATTCGACTTATATTTTTAGTGCGTTTGCTCTGCAGAGCGTTTGGGGAGTAAAGCCCACTTATGGGATCAAATATATTCGTTTAGGATTCCTATCAGGGTATTGGCATCCTGTTCCCCGCTCTGGCGCCATACCATTTCGCCCTTTTTATAGATAATCAGCGTAGGGAGCCCCTTTACCCGAAGGGCCTGTGACAGTTCCTTGTTCTTGTCCACATCTATCTTTATCACCTTGCCCTTGTCGCCCAAGGCGGCGGCCACGTCCCTTAATACCGGGTGCATGGCTATGGACTGCTCGTTCCATTCCGCATAGAAATCGAGGAGCACCGGTACATTTATATCGATCAATTCACCAAACTTGGACATATGGAATCATTTCGGTTATCAAAAGTAAGAAAAAATGTTAAATTAGTTACAAGGTCGTATATTTTTGAAAACCACCATCAATTTCTTAAACAGAACCCTTCCTATTTAAGGTGATCACGGAAATTTCGGGCCAGATGCCCACCCTTCCGGGGTATCCCAAAAAACCAAAGCCACGGTTAACGTTTATATACTGGCCAAGTTCCTTGTAGATTCCGGCCCAATAGGTGTAACGCCATTTTACCGGGCTCCATTTTATCCATCCCGGAATCTCAATGCCAAACTGCATCCCATGGGTATGTCCGCTCAAGGTAAGGTGGTAATGTGTTTTATCATGGATCACCTTGTCTTCCCAATGTGAAGGGTCATGGCTCATCAATATCTTAAAATCATCTTTCCCTACCCCAGTGGATGCCTTTTTTAGGTCGCCCGCTTTTTTAAAGCCGCCACGCCCCCAATTTTCCACTCCTATAAGGGCGATCCTTTCCCCGTTTCTCTCCAGATAACGGTTTTCGTTCAACAGCAGATCAAACCCTATCTCTTTCTGAAGCTTTTTTAGAGCCTCTAGATTTTGTTCTTTGGCAGCTTCTGAATCCCATTCCACATAATCGCCATAATCATGGTTCCCCAAGACCGAATATTTACCGTCCCTTGCCTCCAAAGTAGCAAATAGATCGGCCCATGGCACCATTTCCTCCGCTTTGTTGTTGACCATATCGCCGGTAAACAAGAGTAGGTCGCTCTTTTGTCTGTTCACCAGGTCTATGGCATATTCTATCTTTTCCCTATCGTCGAAACTGCCACTGTGTACGTCGGAGATCTGGGTGATCTGATACCCGTGAAAGGCAGCGGGAAGATCGTCGAATTCAAGATTGTATTTCAATACCTTAAAATTGTATTTGCCCTTGTACATCCCATATAAAAGTGCTCCAAAGGGGATGGCCGCCAAACCTACCGCCAACAGGCTCATAAACCTCCTTCGTTCCGGAAAGGTAAATTCCTTGGCCGTCCCTAAAAATCGCTGGTAGCCGGCCGCCACCAAACGGAAAATATCCTCGGAAAACAAAAAGAGGATGGTAATGCACTTAAAGGAAAGCATGGTGATCAAGAATCCGAAAGCATAACTTTTTGGCCTGCTAAGCACCCTTCCCGGCTCATCGCCCCAAGTGAACTGATAGATAAAATTGCCCAGGACCAAAAGGGACAATAGTATGTACGCATAATAGACCCAAGGGTACCTTGTTAAAGTTTTGAGGGCCTGTAGCGTATACATTCCCAAGGCGAAATAAATGGCAATAAATATGATCCAACGAAGCATAGCTTACTTTTTTACAAAGATATTTTTTTAGGGGCACCACTACCCTGCTTTACACATTATTTAACTAACCCGCGGACGGCTTCCACAATATCGATCTGGGATATGGCTACCGCGTCCTCCCTAAGAAAGGATGGCGTGTTCATGGAAAGTTTGGGAACCATTGGCAGGTTTCCAACGAATTTGGTGGCGGACAAATGGACCGCTTTAAATCCGTCGTCCTTAAATAGCGCAACGTTGTGGGGCCCTATTCCGGCTCCGGGCATAATGGTACAATCAACGGCCCTTTGGCGCAAAAGCGACAAAAGCGGCAAACCTTCCTCCGCCTTTGGCCGCTGTCCCGAACTTAGGATAGTGCCTACGCCCATATCTTGAAGGATGTTCAGGGCCAGAAATGGATCAGGCACCCAATCAAAGGCCCTGTGGAAAGTAAAAGAACGCCCCCTTGCCGTTCGGATCAATTCCTGTGTCCTGTCCCTATCAATGGTAAGGTCCCTGTTCAGGACCCCGGAAACCACCCCGTCAAAACCCAGTTCCACACATAGGGAAACATCCTGCAACATGATCTCGAATTCATGGGGGGAATAGGTAAAATCCCCACTTCTGGGACGGACCAGTACATGTACGGGAATGGATATGGCCTGTCTTACCTGTTTTAAAAGGCCCCATGATGGGGTAATCCCGCCCACCCCAAGTTCCATACAGAGCTCGATCCTATCCGCCCTCGCTTTTTGTGCGTTCATGGCAGATTCAAGGGAATTGGCACATACTTCTACGATCATATTTCCTATATTTAGGCCTTTAAAAATAAACAACCCACGCCCATGAAAAGAAGAAACTTCCTAAAAAATTCCTCCATAGGGACAGCGGCCCTTTTTTCCGCCCCACTTTGGGCCTCCAAACAGCAATTGCCCTTGGAAGAAAAGACGGACCATTTTCCTATGGCACCTAAGATCCCCGTGGTGATCTGCACCTGGAATTTTGAAAATGCCTCGGCGAGGGCATGGGAGATCCTTTCTGCCGGAGGAAGTTCTCTGGACGCCGTTGAGCAGGGGGTCATGGTCGAAGAAGCCGATATAAACAACTCCACAGTGGGTCTAGGGGGAAGGCCCGATAGGGACGGAAACGTTACTTTGGACGCCTGCATCATGGACAAGGATGGCAATTGTGGGTCTGTGGTCTACCTCCAGAACATAGTACATCCTGTTTCCGTTGCCCGAAAAGTGATGGAGGACACCCCCCATATTATCCTTGCCGGAAAGGGTGCCGAACAATTTGCGTACGAGAAGGACTTTAAAAAGGAGAACTTGCTTACCGAAAAGGCAAAACAGGATTGGATGGAATGGAAAAAAACCTCGCAGTACGCACCCATTATCAATATAGAGAACCACGATACCATTGGAATGCTGGCAATAGATGACAAAGGGGATATCTCGGGTGCTTGCACCACCAGTGGCATGGCCTATAAAGTAGCGGGGCGTGTAGGCGATTCCCCTATTATAGGGGCGGGTCTCTTTATAGACAATGAAGTGGGCGGTGCCACGGCCACGGGCGTGGGGGAAGAGGTAATCCGCACCGTGGGCAGCTTTTTGATCGTGGAGCTCATGCGCCAGGGCAAATCGCCACAGGAAGCTTGCGAAGAAGGCGTAAAACGCATAATGGCCAAAAACAAGGGGAGAACCGACTTCCAGATAGGTTTCATCGCCATGAACAAAATGGGCGAGACGGGATCCTATTGTGTACATCCTGGTTTTACCTATCGGATGTATTCAAAGGAGGGACATATCAACCATCCTTCCGTCTCCTACATAAAAAACTAAGATACCATCAACTACCCAAGGGGCAAGCCCCAAGGTAATAAAAGGAAGAAACCTTATCCCACTTCGATGCGCAACGTCGAAGGAACAAAACCCATTAACGGGCTTAAGGCCAATGGACCTATTTTTAATTAGAATTTCTTACAATGGCAGAACAGAAAAGACTTTTTTTATTGGATGCGTACGCACTTATCTTCCGCGGATACTATGCCCTGATAAAAAACCCAAGAATAAATTCCAAGGGAATGGACACCTCGGCGGTCATGGGGTTCGTAAACTCACTTTTTGATGTGATAAAAAGGGAACGCCCAGATCATCTGGCCGTGTGTTTCGACAAAGGGGGCAGCACCGAACGGACCGAACTCTATGCGGCCTACAAGGCAAACCGTGATGAAACACCGGACGCCATTCGTTTGGCAGTGCCCATTATACAGGACATACTGAAAGCCATGCACATTCCGGTCGTGGAGCTCTTCGGGCTGGAAGCTGACGACATTATAGGCACCTTGGCCAAACAGGCAGAAAAGGAAAATTATAAGGTTTTTATGGTAACCCCGGACAAGGATTTTGGCCAATTGGTGTCGGAAAATATTTTTATGTACCGACCGGCCAGGATGGGAAATGGGATCGAAATTTGGGGCATTCCCGAGGTCAAGGAACGGTTTGGGGTAGAAAGGCCCGAACAAGTGATCGATTACCTGGGAATGATGGGCGATGCCAGCGACAATATTCCCGGCCTTCCCGGGGTAGGCGATAAAACCGCCAAAAAGTTCATCGCCGAATTCGGTTCCATGGAGAACCTGTTGGCCAATACGGACAAACTAACGGGAAAAATGAAGGAAAGGATCGCTGAGAACGGGGAACTGGGACTGCTTTCCAAGAAATTGGCGACCATCTGTGTTACCTGCGACGTAACCTTTAATGCCGAAGACTATGAGCTTTCGATGCCGGACAGTGAAAAGGTGCAGCAACTTTTTGAAGAACTCGAATTTAGACGGTTAAAGGACCAGTTCCTGAAACTGTTCACACCGGAGGAGCAGTCGACCATTACACAGGTCAGCAGCACCGAAACCGCAAAACAACAAGTACGGGAAGCAGGGGGCGGCCAGTTTTCGCTCTTTGGCGCCGACCCCATGGATGCCCCGGGGACGTTGGAAAGCTTTTCTGGCAGAAAGACCCTAAAAGAAGTTTCGCACATATATCAAAGTGTAGCCCCTGGAATGGCAATGAAACTGTTCGTTCAGAACCTGCTAAAACAGTCCGCCGTATGTTTTGACACGGAAACCACTTCCCTGAACGCCCTGGAGGCGCAATTGGTGGGAATCGCTTTCAGTTGGGAACCCGGAAAGGGCTTTTACGTCCCGTTTCCAGAGGACATGGAAGGGGCGCTTGCCATTCTGGAAACGCTACGGCCATTTTTTGAATCCCCACAGATCGAAAAAATAGGCCAGAACCTTAAGTATGACATCAAGGTGCTGAACAAGTACCATATTAAGGTAAAGGGAAAATGTTTCGATACCATGTTGGCACATTATCTGATCAACCCCGATATGCGCCACAATATGGACGTCCTGGCGGAAACATATCTGAATTATACCCCCGTATCCATCACGGAACTGATCGGAAAAAAAGGGAAAAACCAATTATCCATGAGGGAAGTACCCCTGGAACAACAGACCGAATACGCAGTGGAGGATGCTGATGTCACTTTTCAACTTGCCCGGCATTTTAGGCCCGAACTAGTGGAGGCCAAGACCGAAAAATTATTCGATGCCATTGAAATTCCCTTGTTGCACGTATTGGCCGATATGGAACTGGAAGGAATCAGATTGGATACCGATTTTTTACGTTCATTGTCCAAAGATCTGGAAGAGGACATTAAGAATTTGGAAGGAACCATCTACGATGCGGCCGGTGTTGAATTCAACATTGGATCTCCAAAACAATTGGGAGAGATCCTATTTGACAAACTGAAACTTGTGGACAAGCCCAAAAAGACCAAAACGGGCCAATATTCCACGGCCGAGGACGTACTCTCCTATCTTGCCAAGGAACATCAGATCATACAGGACGTACTTGATTATAGGGGGCTGACAAAATTAAAGAGCACATATATAGACGCCCTTCCCGGGCAGGTAGAACCAAGTACGGGAAGGGTGCATACCGACTATATGCAGACCGTGGCGGCAACGGGCCGTTTGAGCAGCAACAACCCCAATCTGCAGAACATTCCCATTAGGACCGAAAGGGGAAGACAGGTACGGAAGGCCTTTGTGCCGCGGGATGCCGACCACATTCTCTTGGCCGCGGATTATTCCCAAATAGAACTGCGGATCATTGCGGCCCTGAGCGATGAGACCACCATGATCGATGCCTTTAGGAAAGGGGAAGATATTCACGCCTCCACGGCATCAAAGGTGTTTAACGTTCCCCTTTCGGAAGTGACCAGGGAACAGCGGAGCAATGCCAAGACCATAAATTTCGGTATCATCTATGGGGTTTCCGCCTTTGGGCTGAGCAGTCAGACCGACCTTACGAGAGGGGAGGCCAAGGAACTTATAGATACCTATTATAAAACTTATCCCAAGTTGCGCAACTATATCAGCGAACAGATCGATTTTGCCCGTGAAAACGGTTACGTGCAGACCGTGCTGGGAAGACGCAGGTACTTAAAGGACATCAATGCCGGTAATGCGGTGGTAAGGGGCGCCGCAGAGCGAAATGCCGTGAACGCGCCCATACAGGGCAGTGCAGCGGACATTATCAAGATTGCCATGATCAACATACATTCCAAACTTCAAGAGGGAAACTACCGGTCGAAAATGCTGCTGCAGGTCCATGATGAACTTGTATTCGATGTTTACAGGCCAGAGTTGGAAGAGTTGAAACCAATGATCAAATCGGAAATGGAAAATGCCCATTCCCTATCGGTACCGCTGGATGTGGAACTGGGGGTCGGGGAAAATTGGCTGGAAGCCCATTGATGCCTCAAAAGGCATCGACCATGAAATCCGGTTCCATTAAAAAGCGGCTTTCCAAATGGTTCGGAAAGCCGCTTTTTAAATGGGACAAAAAACTTTATTTTCTGGTAAACACCGCGGATGCCCCGGTATAAGTGCCCCCGCTAAGACTCTCCGAAGGCACGGTCAGCTCATCGTTGACCAGTGTGATGGTAAATGTTTCGGAAAGGCCCTCGGCATCAACGATCGTAAGCTGATCGCCCTCCAGACTCCAGATGGCCGTTTCAATTTCCGTATCCGTTGGACAGGGAATGCCCCCCTCCAAACTAAAATCCGTAGAAACGTTCCCTAAGCTACTTTCGGCGATCAAGGTGTTATCATCATTGAACGTAAAGGTCACCAATTCGCAGTCCTGGCCCTTTAGAATAATAAAATAAGCTTCGGCCAACAATAGGTCCGTGTCGGTAGTGCCCTCATCCAGTTCCAAGGATGAAAATTCCCAAGAACCCACTATGGAGGATGTTCTTGGTCCATCCTCCTTATCGGAAGAACATGATAAAATTAAAAACGTAAAAACGGCAAGTAAGTTGATTTTCGATTTCATTCTGTTCGGTTTATGTTATCGCACTGATAACGCTAAAATAAGCCCACTAGTATATTTTAGGGCACTTTCCGACCCCATGAACTTACTTGGGCGTTCTTAAATTTTTGCCAAACACCATTATTGAGTATGCGGAAAAATATATCTTTATTCCCCGAAAGGGTATCAAACGCCATTATTGCAGAGATAACATCCTTTCCAAAAACACCAACAAACCAAAAATTTGGATCGCATGCGTCCTTCATTGCATTACTTAAAGACCAAAACCCTAATACCGGTTTTCCCATTGTTCCTGTGCATTTTATGCTTTCAGGGCCCAATATACGCACAAGGTGGCACGGACACGGATATCGATAGCAGGGCAGTACCACCAAAGGTAAAGGTATTTCCCAATCCGGCCACCAATGTAGTGAACATTCTTGGACTGGATAACACCCACAGGACCGATATCAACATAACCGATATCTCAGGTAATGTTGTACAGGCGCATAGATGGGAAGTGAGGAACAATGCACTGACCATTCCAGTACCGACCCTTTCCCCAGGGATATACATGGTAACGATCCAGTATGGTGAGCGACAGGTTAAGGTCAAATTTTACAAGAATTAGGGTATACTTTCCGCCCTGCGCCCCGAGGGGAAAACAACTTCCCGAACAACTGCAAAAATAATAGGCAACAACCATTTGTATTTCAAGTTAATAATTGTACATTTGCAGCCCGTTTAACGGGATTGAAGTGTTTAATATATAAAAATAGTAGTGTGGACACATTAAGCTATAAGACAATTTCAGCCAATAAGGCCACCGTTCAGAAGGAATGGCTATTGGTTGATGCTGAAGGGCAATCGTTGGGTCGTCTTTCTTCCAAAGTAGCAAAAATACTAAGGGGAAAGTACAAGCCAAATTTTACACCGCACGTAGATTGTGGGGATAACGTGATCGTTATCAATTCGGAAAAAGTCACCCTTACCGGAAACAAACTGGAGTCCAAGACCTATATCCGACATACAGGTTACCCCGGAGGCCAAAGGTCACAGACCGCTAAGGAACTGATGGCCAAAAATCCTGCTGCCCTAATCGAAAAATCGGTCAAAGGCATGCTTCCGAAAAACAAATTGGGTGCCGAACTTTTTAGGAACCTAAAAGTGTATGTGGGATCTAAGCACGACCAAGAAGCGCAAAAACCAACAGCAATTAACTTAAACGAATTGAAGTAATGGAAGTAATCCACAAAATCGGCAGGAGAAAAACAGCTGTTGCCCGTGTGTATGTTTCCCAAGGAAATGGAAACATCACGATCAATAAAAAAGATCTGAGCGTATACTTCCCTACCGCAACCTTGCAGTACAAGGTAAAACAACCTTTTGCACTTACCAACAATGACGATAACTTTGATGTTAAGATCAATGTGTACGGTGGTGGAATCACAGGACAGGCAGAGGCCATCCGTTTGGCGCTTTCCAGGGCATTGTGCGAAGTTGATGTGGAAAACAGGGGACTTCTAAAACCTGAGGGCCTTTTGACAAGGGATCCCAGAATGGTGGAACGCAAGAAATTCGGACAGAAAAAAGCCCGTAAGAAATACCAGTTCTCCAAACGTTAAGAGGTATATCGGAGGACTGATCGGCTCCTTATCCAAAATCGATCGAAAAAGTCGGACACGCTTCGGCAATTCATTAAAAAGTTCATTGATAGTCCCCATGTCATGGGGAAATTTAGACCATATCGTGCCCGCTCCCGTAGCTGGAAACAACATAGTATGGAAATAGTTTAGCATCTAAATGCCGAAGGCCACTCTCTAGGGGATGTGCCACTTTGGTATTGCTAATTCAAAGGAACGTAAACTAGTAAAAAAAATGGCAAACAGTATTGAAGTAAAAGACCTCTTGGAGGCAGGTGTGCATTTTGGCCACCTTACCAGAAAATGGAATCCCAACATGGCTCCCTACATCTACATGGAGCGCAATGGAATACATGTAATAAATCTTTACAAAACAGCCGCCAAATTGGAAGAGGCCAATGAGGCCCTCAAGAAAATTGCGGCATCCGGTAGGAAGATACTTTTTGTAGCTACCAAAAAACAAGCAAAGGACATAGTGGCCGAAAAGGCAGGAAACGTTAACATGCCCTACATTACCGAAAGGTGGCCAGGTGGAATGTTGACCAATTTCGTGACCATCCGTAAGGCTGTCAAGAAAATGGCTTCCATAGACCGTATGAAAAAAGACGGCACTTTTAACACCCTATCCAAAAAAGAACGTCTACAGGTTGAGCGTTTACGTGCAAAATTGGAGAAAAACCTTGGATCCATTTCCGAGATGACCCGTCTACCGGCAGCCTTGTTCATTGTGGATACGATGCGGGAGCACATTGCCGTAAAAGAGGCCCTAAAATTGAACATTCCCATTTTTGCGATGGTGGATACCAATTCGGACCCAAGGCCCATTGATTATTTGATCCCCTCAAATGACGATGCCTCCAAATCCATAGAAGCGATCCTTGCCCATGTCACCGCCGCCATCGGCGAAGGACTTTCCGAGCGTAAATCGGAAAAGACCGAAAACGAGGATAGTCAACCAGCTGCGCCTAAAAAGGCCGAGAAAGCTGACGATTTCACGAGAATTGAAGGTATCGGACCCAAAATAGCCGAAGTCTTTAACGAACAAGGAATCAACACATTTGCAGAACTCGCCGCAAAAACCGAGGACGACCTAAAGGAAATCCTTGTGGAAGCCGGTTCTACATTTGCCACCAACAACCCCGGTTCATGGTCCAAACAAGCCAAAATGGCCGCTGAAGGAAAATGGGCCGAACTAAAGGAATGGCAAGAAAGCGTTAAGGGAGGGGTGGAATAATCCCGCCTTAAACGGACGGACGCAGACGCGCCCTCCCCTGGGGAGAGACCCAAGGTAGGCACGGAGCACATTAAGTCCCACTTATAGAGTAAACTAAATATTAATTTAACATTGCCCTAAGACACCATATGTGATGCGTATGTACCTTAGGGCAGTATTAAAACAGACATAAAATGGTAAAGATTACCGCTGCAGAAGTAAATAAATTAAGACAGACCACAGGGGCTGGAATGATGGATTGTAAAAAAGCCTTGGTGGAAGCCGAAGGTGATTTTGAAAAAGCTATTGAGATCCTTCGTAAAAAAGGTCAGAAAGTTGCCGCCAATAGAGCCGATAGGGAATCTACGGAAGGTGCAGCGATCGCAAAGGTAAATGCCGCCCAAAACACCGGAGTGGTCATTTCCCTAAACTGTGAGACCGATTTTGTGGCCAAGAACGATACCTTCATTACATTGGCCAATGAACTGGCAGAACTTGCCCTTAACTTTGACACCAAGGAAGACCTGCTTGCAGCAGATTTCAAAGGTATCAGTGTACAGGAAAAACTTATCGAACAGACCGGTGTAATCGGTGAAAAAGTGGAAATTGGCGGCTTTGGAAAGTTGAGCGCCCCCTTTGTGGGCTCCTATATCCATGCCGGTAATAAGATCGCTACCTTGGTAGGTCTTTCCGCAGCCGTAAACGGTGCAGAGGCCGCCGCAAAGGATGTGGCCATGCAGGCTGCCGCAATGAATCCCGTTGCACTTGATGAAGAAGGTGTGGATCAATCCATTATCGATAAGGAAATAGAAATTGCCAAAGACCAATTGCGACAAGAGGGCAAACCCGAAGCTATGTTGGACAATATCGCCAAAGGCAAGCTACAACGTTTCTTTAAGGACAATACCTTGGTGAACCAAGATTTTATAAAAGACAGCAAGGTAAGTGTTGCACAGTACATCAAATCGGTGGACAGCGACCTTAAGGTTACCGGATTTATCCGTGTAGCATTGGGATAGATTCCTTCGCTTAAATAATAAATAGGTGGACCGCTTTTATCGAGCGGTCCTTTTTTTTGCGGGAACGTTTCCAGATTTTCTTCCACGAACGTTTCGGCAAAGCATAAAAATATATATCTGGGAAGTACTCATCCCCATTGTGCATTTTGATTGTTATTCGTCGGTCCGAATGATCTTTCGAAAAAAATAATATCAAGAAGTTGGATTTCAAGCCAAAAACGATTCTGGGCACAAAATTCCTCCGGAATTTCACTCGGATTGACGGTTTTTAACCTACTACTAGGACCACAGCGCCCCTGCCCGTCCCCTAGCTTGATATCCTTGCCATTAAAACCTCCATCGGCTGGCGGGCCACATTGATACCATCATCCACATAAAAATTGATTTCCCCCAATGTGCCCGTCATGATGAGCGGACTTCCGATAGGTGCCATACTATTCCATTTTAAGTTGTTGCCAAAACGCCAGAAAAATAGAAATATCGCTATGCCTACACCGTACCTATACCGTATGTATACCGTATGTATACCGAATGTATGCCGAATGTATGCCGTATCTATAGCGTATCTATATCGTATATATGATGTATCTAAAATAAATCTATAGCGTATATATTACATGTAAAAGATGAAGAATACATATGAAAGTCTCCCAAAAGGAAGTGATCACCGCACACGGGTTCAATATTGTAAAGGCTTCGCCCGATACAGGGGAAAAGGTCCTTCGGAAGCTTTCCGAAAAGGTCACGTTCACTGTCGGTTCCAAGATGTTCGGCCATGGGGCCCATGGCCATTACCTCGATGTCGGCCAAAGAGGCTTACGCCCTTGATAGGGCATCAGGTTTTCCTTTGGTATCCGTTAGGGTACTTTCAATATTTTCCCGTAATCGACTATGGGGTTGTTCATGATAAATTGATCCATGGACACTCCGATTTACTGCTATCAAAACTTTTTTGGTCTAGCCACAAAAGCACAACGGCTTATTCCATATAAAAAAGCATGGCCCAAAATGGCCATGCTTTTTTATATCCATCAATTCCTTGATGTTGATCCTACTGCGGTAATGGACAAAAGCCTTAGATCCGCTTTAGAAAAGCTCTATTGTTTTCCCTGCATCCAGACCTCCCTTAATTGTACCTGTTCGGGGGATGCGGATTCCACCGGAACTATTGTCTCCATATTGGTGACGGGGGTCCCTACTTTTCCGCTCAGGGAAACTTCTTGGCCGTCCCTTAGGACCACCATCTTGACCTCCTTATCTGCAGTCCACCCAAAACTGCTCCCTATGATGGGCCTTATGGATTCCAAGGTGATATCCACGCCATCTATGCTCTTGATGATATCGCCGCCCTTGGCACCCAAACCTTCAAAAAAGCTGTTCAGCGCAATTCCCTTCCTTATAAAGACGGCCTCATCCTTGTCAACATCAATGTAAGGAACATCCCCATTTAGGAAGTATCCACTTTGCACTTCCTGTTGGGTAATGGTCAGACCCACTTTATCAAGATAAGTACTATAATCTATCGGCGTACTGCCCACAACATGGGTTTCAAAAAAGGTGGCAACTTCAGGATAGGTCATCTCCACGATTTCCCCAATGAGTGCCGAATCCTCAAAGGGAACTTGGTCTCCATATTTCTTGGAAAGTTCCTTCAACAGCCATAGTACGCTTTTTTCACCATTGCTGAGTTCCCTTAGGGTAATGTCCAAAGCCATGTTTATAAGTGTCCCCTTTTCATATACGTTCGCATAATTATCCTTATACGGGTCCAATAGTATATTTTTGCTCATTTCGGTAAAGGACATGGCATCATCGTACCTTTTTGCATTGTTGATCTTGTCCATTATCCGCTTATAGAACTCGGCATCATCGATAAGTCCCTGCTGGATCTGGAAAAGATTCGCAAAATACTCGGTGGTTCCCTCGTACATCCAAAGGTGTATGGACATTTTGGGATCGTTAAAATCGAAATATTGCACTTCCTTAGAGTGAACGCTCAAAGGGGTGACAATATGGAAAAATTCG
Source organism: uncultured Sediminicola sp. (assembly GCA_963974715.1). Lineage (GTDB taxonomy): Bacteria > Bacteroidota > Bacteroidia > Flavobacteriales > Flavobacteriaceae > Sediminicola. The sequence continues at coordinate 367,033 of CAXBDK010000002.1, read as the reverse complement.
TGCGAGACCACATCTACCATTGCTTGTTCCAAGCGGTCCTTGGGCATTTGCTCAGGAAGCACCACAACCGTGGAGGTATGGTGTTCCAAAGCTCCAAAGCCGGAGGCATCCTGCCCTTCCATATCTGATAGGTACAAAAGGATGTTATACTGTTTGGTACTGTTGATATCCCCGAGAAAAGCCTTTTGGGCACCCATCATTGTTTGCATAGGATCACGTAGGTCCGCGGCCTTGTAGACTCCATTGGGCGAATACACGCTGAGGGTAACGGTTATACCGCTTATTTCAAAGGATTCATTATCGGCCTTTGCATATAGGATGGGATTGTCTATTACCTCAAAATAGCGCTTTGCCGTAAAGATATCCACATCTTCCGTTTTGTTCTTTTTGGTAAGCGAGGTAGTGGGCACAAGATCAAGGGGCGAGCTAATGGCAATTTCATAGGGAACTTCCTTCAGGTCATTAAAATATCCCACGAATCCGTGCAGGTTAAGCATAAAGTTCTCTCCTTTCAAGATATTGCTCCCTGCAGGTGAAAATACGGCCTCCTCCACTTCCTTTTCGGTATCATACGTATCGTTCACTTCATAGGTGACCTTATCGAGCTCCCTGCCTTTGGGAATGCTCCAGGTATTCTCATCCGTTTTGGTAAATACCATTTCGTTGCCCTTATAGTCAAAGGCCTTAAAATTGTCCAAATATTTACCGTAGTTGTCCTCACTATAGGTGCCGGGAACGGTCTTTGGAATGTAAAAATTGACTTCATCCGTAGTAAAGGCACCTGGATCCACCGTAACTTTTACGCGGTCGTCCACAACATCCACCAAATTGATAGTGGTATGAACGGGCGATCGATCGGCGGTCATCAGGCTTTTGGAAGACCCACAACCATATAAGGCCAATCCCCCAAGAAGAACCAGTAATACTTTTCTCATTCTTAAAATTTAAAGTTAAAACTTCATGGGAAACTTCACTTTTCCCATTCGATTTGCAAGATTATAAAATATTACGGAGGGAATCGCATCTATTGACAAATAATTAGGATACATTAAATGGATACGGGCCATCCCGTAAATTATTTTGATTATTTTTGCTTCGATTTAACAGCACGTACATGCAATATAAGAGAATACTTCTCAAACTAAGTGGCGAGGCACTTATGGGGGAAAGGCAATATGGAATAGACCCCCAACGCCTATCCGAATACGCCAGGGAAATAAAGGCCGTGGCGGACCTAGGATTGGAAGTGGCCATTGTTATCGGTGGCGGAAACATATTTAGAGGGCTTTCCGGGGAAAGCAACGGGATCGATAGGGTGCAGGGAGACCATATGGGCATGTTGGCCACCGTAATAAACGGCCTGGCACTGCAGAGCGCCCTAGAGGACATTGGAATTCCCACCAGACTCCAATCGGCGATAAAAATAAATGAGGTAGCAGAACCTTTTATACGAAGAAGGGCCATGAGGCATTTGGAAAAGGGAAGGGTGGTCATTTTTGGGGGCGGTACGGGAAATCCGTATTTTACAACGGATTCCGCAGCGGTATTGAGGGCCATTGAAATTGAGGCAGATGTTATCCTTAAGGGAACGCGCGTGGATGGAATCTACACCTCCGATCCGGAAAAAGATAAAAATGCCACTAAATTCGATACCATTTCCTTTAAGGAGGTCTTGAAAAAAGGCCTGAAGGTCATGGACACCACCGCATTTACCCTTAGTCAGGAAAACGAACTGCCCATAGTGGTCTTTGACATGAACAAAAAAGGAAACCTCCTGAAATTGGTTTCAGGCCAGAATATCGGTACGGTGGTAAATATTTGATTCCTTAAATTAAGATTATTTTTTAAAGCTTTGCAGATATGGACGAAGAAATTGATTTTATCTTGGACAGTGCCAAGGAAAGTATGGATGCTGCCCTAAAACATTTGGAAAAAGCCTTTGTGAAGATCCGGGCGGGAAAAGCCAGTCCCATCATGCTATCAAGTGTAATGGTCGAATATTATGGATCCATGACCCCATTGGCACAGATATCCAATATCAATACCCCCGATGCCAGGACAATTTTGGTACAGCCATGGGAAAAGAATATGTTGCATGAAATTGAAAAGGCGATCATGAACGCCAATATTGGTTTTAACCCAATGAACAATGGCGACAATATAATCATAAACGTGCCGCCCCTTACCGAGGAAAGAAGGAGGGAGCTGGTAAAACAGGCCAAAATGGAAGCCGAAGATGCCAAAATTGGAATACGCAATGCACGGCAGGAAGCCAATAAGGAAATAAGGAACACCGATATTTCCGAAGACGCCCAAAAGGGAGCCGAGGAGAGTATTCAGGAACTGACCAACAACCACATCAAAAAAATAGACGCCGTCCTTGAGGTAAAGGAAGCCGAAATAATGAAAGTTTGATACCTACGATCTTTTCTTAAAACAAAGAGCGACATCTGGCCGCTCTTTGTTTTTTGTGCCCACTTTACACTCTAGGAAAATCTGATATAATGAACCCGTTTAAATTATTCCGATTGGCCCTAAAATGATTATTTGGTTCCTTATCCCATTTCTTTGTAGGGCTTCCATTTTCGGTGGGCCACTATCCGGAACCAATGTCACTTCAGGTTTTCGATTCATATAGTTTAGACCAGCTCCATAAAATAAATCGAACCCTGTGAAGATTTACTTGCTAATTTTTGTCGTATTTTTCTGGGTCAGCTCTTGGGGCCAGTCAATTTCAGGGGTAGTGAAGGACAGTAGTACACTGGAACCTCTCCCATATGCCAGTATTTATCTCGATAACGGCAATACCGTTGTTACCGATCGGAACGGACAGTTCCAATTGTCCACCTTCCCTTCCAGTGGCTCCCTAACAATAGATTATATCGGTTATCTGCCAAAGAAGATTTCCTATGGAAAAAATCGGGATTTTTACATTGCGGCCCTTCGTAAAATATCCGAAACCCCGGAAACCCCCGATGGTATAAAGGCCTTGGATATAGTGGAAAAGGCCATCCTATTCAAGGAGGCCAACAATCCGGAGAAAAAACTGCACAGCTATTCGTTTAAGACCTATTCAAAAGTGCTTGTCACAGCGGACCCGGACTCCATTAACCCGGCAATAGATTCTGTGTTTGTAAAAAAGAACGGGGAAATAATGCTAAAAGAGCTGGATTCGACCAATTTTATATTGAAGGACCAACTATCGAGGGCGCATATCTACATGGGGGAAAGGGCTGCCACTTTTAAATTTTCCCAAAAAAAGGGGAGACAGGAAAACATTTTGGGTCTACGGACCGCCGGATTTAAGGAACCCCTTTATGAGGTCTTGGAACTACAGCTTCAATCGTTCTCCTTCTATGACCCCGTTTATACACTGCTGGATAAGGAATATACCAACCCGTTGTCCATTGTTGGACCAAAAATATACGACTACAAACTTTTGGACATTCTACCAGGGGACGGGCAGTCGGCCTATCTGATCCATTATTATCCAAAGGACCCCATGGACCCAACGGCCCTGGAAGGGGTCTTTTATATAGACACGGCCTCCTTCGCCCTGCAAAAGGCCGTAGCCGAGGTTACCGCCAATTTTACGATTGCCGCCAGCCAGACTTTTTCATACTATCCCAAGGAAGATGTATGGTTCCCTATCAGCAAAAAAGTAAAGATTTCCAAGGGCAAATCCGAGGGCAGCATTTCATTCTTGGGAAATAAAATCAATAAATTAAGGAGAGTGTTGGATTCTACCGAAACCCATTCCAATCCCCAATATGCCCCAAATCTGGTCTTTATGATTTCCGAGGACCAGAATTTTGACATCAAACTGAACACTTCCGTAAAAATTGACAGAAAGGGACTGGCCATTAAGATCGAGGAAGGAGCACAGAACAAACAAGAGTCTTTTTGGGACACGTATAGGGAAGAGGATATGACCGTGCGCGAAATGCAGACCTATATCTATAAGGATAGCCTCAATGCATCCGCCAACTTGGAGACAAAGTTGAACAGGTCCAAAAAATTGTTACAGGGCTACTATCCCACCAAGTTTTTCGATTTCGACCTGAGGTACCTTTTAAAATACAACAATTATGAGGCCTTTAGACTGGGACTGGGAGCCATTACCAATAATCGGTTTTCGGAGAAGCTGGTACTGAACGGCTATCTGGTGTACGGGACCCAGGACAAAAAATGGAAATACAGCGTGGGGGCCACTACCCGCTTGAACGAGGACAATGGTACTTGGCTGGGAATTACCTATACGGACGATCTGGTGGAATCGGGCAGTTCAAAATACAGCACGGACAAACGTACGTTTTATCTTTTTGAACCACGACTGTTCAACATTTCTTCTTTTTATGCGGTCAAGAGCACAGCAGTATTCCTGGAACATGATCTTACGCCCAAACTGAGCGGCAGGTTGCAGGTTTCCAAAACATTCGCAGACCCAACCTTTGACTATTCCTACCTGTACAACGGGGCCACATACACTTCTTACGATCTGACCGAGGTGGGCGCCAGTTTTCAATGGAACCCCTTTTCGGAATATATGCAGACCGCTACCGAAAAAATACCCATCAAAGATGGATATCCCCAATTTGCGTTCCAGGTCTCACAAAGCCTTCCAAATGTTCTGGACGGGGATTTTAATTTTACGAAATTTAACTTTAGGGCCTTTTACGCAAAAAAGGCCAGAAACGGTACCAGTACGGAAATTCTTATAAACAGTGGCCTATCATTTGGCGATATTCCCCTTACCCACCTGTACCACACCTCCCCCAACCAGCCCGACGGTCTGGGCATACTGGACCGATTTTCCGTAACGGGCCGGGAAAGTTTCGAAACCATGTTCTTTGACGAATTCTTTTCCGACCGCTATATCATGGGGCAGATCAAACATTCGTTGCGGCCCTTTAAGATCAGTACCCGGATACGCCCCCGACTATCACTTATAACACGCAGTGTCATTGGCAATGTGGCAGATGTGGATCGCCATGTGGGCCTTTCTTTTGACGCTCTCAACAAAGGTTATTTTGAGAGTGGGATGGAACTCAACAGGATCTTTGCCGGTTTCGGACTTAGCTTTTTCTATCGGCACGGAGCCTATCACCTCCCTACATTCGACGATAATATATCATTTAAGTTCACCTATTATTTCAATCTGGGATTTTAGGAACCTTACCAATGATTTTCTACCTTTGAACGGAATAAAAATTTAAAATGGCAGCTAAGCTAACACAAGGGTTCTGGGCAAAATTGGCCAGGATAGTGCTCCGAAACAGAATCCTGATATTGGTCCTCATTGCGGTCATCACCGTCTTTTTGGGAACCCAATGGGACAAGATGCGGTTTTCCAGTTCCGAGGCGAACCTATTGCCCGACGACCACCCTGTTAATCTGGAATATCTTTCATTTTTGGAACGATTTGGGGAAGAGGGCAATGTGGTGGTGATTGCCATAAGGGACAGCAGTCTCTTTACCCCTACCAAATTCAATAGGTGGAACAAGCTGAGCAAACAGTTGGAAGCATTCCCGGAAGTTGAGTTCGTGCTTTCCACGGACAATATGAAAGAGCTTGTAAAGGACAACGAAAAACAGGCGTTTGTATTGGACCCCTTCATCAAAAAGGCCCCTACCACCAAAAAGGAGGTAGATAGCCTGGCCCACCACCTCTTTCAAGATCTTCCATTCTACGACAATCTTTTGTTCAATAGGGAAAGTAAGACCCTAAGGACATTGGTCTACCTGGACCAGGATATCGTAAATACCTCCGTAAGGAAGGATTTCATACTTCAGGATTTTGCCCATTTAATCTCCAATTTTGAGGATGAGACCGGATTGGACGTACGCATCTCGGGGATGCCCTATGTGCGTACCATGAACTCCCAGAACATCATTGACGAGATCGGGAAGTTTATCTTTGCCGCATTGGCGGTCACCTCCCTAATATTCTTCTTTTTCTTTAGGAGCATTAGGGCAACATTGATCTCTATGGGCGTCGTGATCATTGGGGTGATGTGGGCCTTTGGGATCTTGGGCCTGCTACAGTATGAAATCACGGTCTTAACGGCACTGATCCCCCCCTTGATCATCGTCATCGGGATACCCAACTGTATATTCTTGATAAACAAGTACCAGCAGGAAGTCAAAAAACACGGAAACCAGGCCCTTTCCCTACAGCGGGTCATTGCGAAGATCGGGAACGCCACCCTAATGACCAATATTACCACAGCGTCCGGTTTTGCCACATTTATTATCACCGATAGCAAACTGCTCAAGGAATTTGGGATTGTGGCCTCCATCAATATCATCGGTATATTTTTATTGTCGTTGACCATTATACCCATCGTCTACAGCTTTATGTCCTTGCCCAAGACCAAACACTTAAAACACCTTAACAAAACCTGGATAGATGGCTTTGTAAATTGGACGGAGCGGATCGTAAGGGACAGGCGTATCACGGTATATATTACCGCTGTGGCCCTGCTGGTGATCAGTATCATTGGGATCTACCAGATCAAGATCTCGGGAAGCCCCATAGAGGATATGCCCAAAAATGCGGGGTTCTTTAAGGATATCAGATTTTTTGAGGAGGAGTTCGATGGCATTATGCCCATAGAGATCGTGGTGGACACCAAACGTAGGAATGGGGTACTGAAACAGGTGAACCTGGCCAAGATGGATCAGATCGGGGAGGTCATTCAGGAAATCCCGGAACTCTCCAAACCCATTTCGGTGGTCAATATGGTGAAATATTCGAAGCAGGCATTTTATAATGGCATCCCCAAATATTACCAATTGCCCACCAGTCAGGAAAGCAACTTTATTATGGACATTGCCCGAAAATCCAGCGATAACGGTAACTTACTGAAGAGCTTTGTGGACAGTACCGGCCAGATCGCAAGGATTTCAACCTATATGAAGGATGTTGACACGGACCGAATGGAAACCATTCAAGAAACCCTTCAGAACCACTTGGACAAAATTTTTCCGGCCGAGCGCTTCAACGTTTTCATGACGGGGAAGGCCCTCTTATTTTTAAAGGGCACCAAATATCTAGTGACCAACCTGGTCATTTCCCTGGCGCTGGCCATAGGACTTATCGGCCTGTTTATGGCCTATCTTTTCCGTTCATTTCGGATGATCGTGATCTCGTTGATCCCCAATTTGCTTCCCTTGGTCATCACTGCTGGGGTTATGGGTTTTGTGGGGGTTCCCATAAAACCTTCCACCATCTTGGTTTTTAGTATTGCGTTTGGCATTTCTGTGGATGATACCATCCATTTTCTGGCCAAATACAGACAAGAACTTATCTCGAACCAGTGGCGTATCAAGAAATCGGTATATGCCGCCCTGAGGGAGACCGGGGTAAGTATGTTCTACACCTCCATAGTACTGTTCTTTGGTTTTTCGGTGTTCATGATCTCCAGCTTCGGAGGTACCGTAGCTCTGGGCGCCCTGGTATCGGCTACCCTGCTATTTGCGATGTTGGCCAACCTGATCCTGCTTCCTTCCCTTTTATTGTCATTGGAAAGGAGCATCGCCAATAAACAGGTGCTAAAGGAGCCACAGATCGACATTTTACCCCAGGGCGACAATTCCGATGAAAAACCGGAATAATCCCAAAGCACCGCTTTTACAGCGGTATGAATCGGTTCCTTTTATCAAAAAAACTATCTTTGCAACCTTACATTATACTTAATTATCAGCATGAAACCACACCCTATTAAAGAGTTACTGGGTACTGCCCATTTGTTACAGGAAGTCACCCTATATGGATGGGTAAAGACTTTTAGGAGCAACAGATTCATAGCCCTGAACGATGGATCCACCATCAACAACATACAATGTGTGGTAGATTTTGAGGCCTTTGATCCACAGCTGTTAAAACAAGTGTCCACTGGAGCGGCACTAAAAGTGACCGGAACCTTGGTAGAGAGCCAGGGAAAGGGACAGAGCGTTGAAGTACAGGTACGGGAACTTGCGGTGCTGGGCACGGCAGATCCCGAAACCTATCCTATACAACCAAAGAAACACACTTTGGAATTCCTTAGGGAAAAGGCGCATTTAAGGATAAGGACCAACACTTTCAGTGCAGTGATGAGGGTACGTTCGTCCCTCGCTTTTGCCGTACACAACTACTTTAGGGAAAATGGTTTTGTCTATGTGCACACGCCCATCATAACGGGTTCCGATGCGGAAGGGGCCGGTGAAATGTTCCGGGTGAGCACATTGGACGCCAAAAAACCACCTTTAACGGATGGGGGCACGGTGGACTATTCGGAAGATTTCTTTGGAAAGGAGACCAACCTTACCGTGTCCGGACAGCTGGAAGCGGAGGCATACGCCATGGCCCTGGGGAAGGTATATACTTTTGGCCCTACCTTTAGGGCGGAGAACTCGAACACCTCAAGACATTTGGCCGAATTCTGGATGATAGAGCCCGAGGTGGCGTTCAATGACCTGGACGCCAATATGGACCTATCGGAAGATTTTATAAAGAAGGTAATTTCCTATATCCTTGAAAACTGTAAGGACGACCTAGCGTTTTTGGCCGAGCGTTTGGCAGAGGAGGAAAAATTAAAACCTCAAGCGGAGCGCAGCGAAATGGGACTGATAGAACGACTGCGATTTGTGACCGAAAACAACTTTAAACGGGTTTCCTACACAGAGGCCATTGAAATCCTTAAAAACAGTAAACCCAACAAAAAGAAAAAGTTCCAATATCCCATTGAGGATTGGGGTACCGACCTACAGAGCGAACACGAACGCTATTTAGTGGAAAAACACTTTCAATGCCCCGTGATCCTGTTCGATTATCCCGCAAAGATCAAAGCTTTTTACATGCGCTTGAACGAGGATGGCAAAACGGTAAGGGCCATGGATATCCTGTTTCCCGGTATCGGGGAAATCGTAGGGGGTTCGCAGCGGGAAGAAAGGCTGGACGTGCTACAGCAAAAAATGGCGGATCTGGATATAGACCCTAAGGAACTTTGGTGGTACCTGGACCTTAGAAGGTTTGGTAGCGCCGTGCACAGTGGCTTCGGACTTGGTTTTGAAAGATTGGTCCTGTTTTCCACGGGAATGGGAAATATCAGGGATGTCATCCCTTTTCCAAGAACCCCGCAGAATGCGGAATTTTAAACGGATTTCTGTAACTTTATAAGAAAGTAGGACAACCCCAAGATGCTAAAACAACACTTACAGTTTAAGTTATCACAAAAATTATCCCCTCAGCAGATCCAATTGATGAAGCTGATACAACTTCCTACGCAGGCATTTGAACAGCGGTTGAAACAGGAATTGGAAGAAAATCCCGCCCTGGAAACGGGAAAGGAAGAACTGGAAATCCAAGAGGACGACTTTGAGGATATATATGATAATGAGACGGACAGTGAAAATATTGCCGCAGAGGACATCAATATAGATGAATATCTCAGTGACGATGAAATTCCCGATTACCGCACCCAGGCCAACAATTACAGTTCGGACGACGAAGAACGGACCATTCCCTATGCAGCGGGAATTTCCTTTAACCAGTACCTGTTGAACCAGCTCAATACGGTGTATCTTGATGACGAAGAGTGGGCCATAGCGGAATTTTTGGTGGGCAGCGTGGACGAGAGCGGCTATATTCGAAGGTCCCTATCCGATATTACGGACGATCTGGCCTTTACACAGAATATCTATACAGATGAAGCCAAAGTGGCCCAAATCCTAAAACTGGTACAGAATCTGGACCCCCCAGGGGTGGGTGCCACCTCTTTGGAGGAATGTCTTATCATACAATTAAAAAGAAAGGACCCTACCCCCAATACGGAATTGGCAATCGCCATTTTGGAGAAATCATTTGAACAGTTCACCAAAAAACATTACCAAAAACTGGTCCAAAAACACAATGTTACCGAAGAGACCCTTAAAGATGCGATCTCGGAAATTGAACGATTAAACCCAAAACCCGGGGGTTCCTATTCGGGAAATACACGCATTATAGAACACATTGTTCCCGATTTTTCCATTAGGATTTCCGATGGGGAGCTGGAACTTACCCTAAATGGGAGAAATGCCCCAGAACTCCATGTTTCCCGCGAATACAACAATATGCTTGAGGGGTACAAAAATGCCAAGGAAAAGTCCAAGTCCCAAAAGGATACGGTTCTGTTCATAAAACAAAAACTGGATGCCGCAAAATGGTTTATAGACGCCATAAAACAGCGTCAGCAAACGTTATATGTGACGATGGCAGCAATTATGGAGTATCAAAAGGAATTTTTCCTTACCGGTGACGAGCGCAAGTTGCGCCCCATGATATTAAAGGACATTGCCGATACCATACACATGGACGTATCTACCGTTTCCAGGGTGGCAAACAGTAAATATGTGGATACCCCCTATGGCACAAAATTGATCAAGGACTACTTCTCGGAATCAATGAAAAACGAGCAGGGAGAGGATGTTTCCACTAGGGAAATAAAAAAAATATTGGAAACAGTGCTGGGCGAGGAGCAAAAAAGGAAGCCCCTTACGGATGATAAATTGGCCCTGATCCTCAAGGAAAAAGGATATCCCATAGCGCGGAGGACCGTGGCCAAATACAGGGAGCAATTGGGAATTCCGGTTGCCCGACTGCGAAAAGAAATATGATGAAAATATTTCACCGATCCATTTCTTTCCTGTTCCACCCCCTACTGGTCCCTATAACGGGGACCGCCATTTATTTTTTACTGACCCCTAAATACACCCCCATAGAAACCATATTGGGCAATATACTGCCCATATTTATCCTTACCGTGGTAATTCCCATTATATTCTATTTGATCTTAAGAAACCTTGGAATTGTCTCCTCTTTTTTTTCACCCACCCTAAAGGAGCATAAATATACCCTTTACATCATAATATCACTTTTATTGATGGTAAATTATAAAGTAATTCCCCAATACTATACCAACGAGCTTTTCCATTTCTTTTTAGGCCTAATTGCCGCATGTTGCACCTGTCTTTTCCTTTTATTCTTAAAGTTTAAGACCAGCATCCATTTAATGGGAATGGGAAGTCTCCTTGTTTTCCTGGTTGGCATCAGTATACATTTTGAAATGAACGTGATCTTGGCACTTAGTGCGCTGACCTTTGCAACGGGCCTCTTGGCCTCTTCCCGCTTGTACCTGGGGAGCCATAACAGGGGAGAATTGCTTGTGGGCCTGCTAATAGGTCTCATGTCGCAATTGATGACCCTAAGGTTCTGGTTATAAAAGGTGACCCCCTGCATTCAAGGAAAGGCGTCCTGCTTTGGAATCAAAGGATATAGAAGATAATTCCTATTCGTAGCGGGCGCACTTCAATGGGTTCGGCCCCCAATATGGTAGTATCGTCCAAGAGTTTGCTCAGGGCATAGTATACATGGATGTTCCAAGTGTTATACCCCAAATTGAGCATTAGGCCATATTGAAAGCGGCGTATGTCATCATTGCCAAAACCTATTTTCTCGGCATCCGAAACAAATTTTGAACGCGAAGAAAAGGAGTATCCAAGCTTGACACCGGTATAGACCCTCCAAAATTTATAATCCGTTGCATTGCTATTACGCCATCTGAATTCCAAAGGCATTTCCAGCACATGGGTTTCAAATTTGCTCCTTTTATAGTCGGCATTCCCATCCAGTGCGGAATAGACCACAGATCCCTCTTGCTGTTCGGCATATAGATTGGTATAATAGGAATTGAGGGCATAGCCCACTCCGATCCCAAATCCTATATTCCTGGGACCATTTAAAGGGATATCCTTTATAAAGCCCCCCATAAGGCCGTAGGAGAGATTCCGTTGGGTAATTCCGGTAGGTTTGTCCAAAAGCAAATTATAGGTAACACCGAGATAAAACTGATCCTCCAAATAACCCATATCCATACCTTCTCCAGCTTCAGGAGTTTCCTGTGCGGCCATCCCGCATAAAATGAACAATAGCAATCCCACGAGAAACGGACGATCCATAAAGCATCTTATTAAAAATGAAAAGGCTTAAAATAAAAACGTCCCAAACAATGTTCGGGACGTTCTATTTAAATAACGAATTTATAAGTTTTATTGTAAGTTTCTAAAGGCATCCCCCTCATAGGTGGTATAGTTGACCTTTAAGGCATTTACTTTCCTCAGTTCATACTTAATATCGGAGATGATTCCCATATTGGCCCCTTTATCGACCTTAAGGGCCGTGGTCAATACGTTTTGCAGTTCTTGTGGCTTTTTGGCCCGCTCCTGCAAGATATAATCACCCACTTCAGAAGCACTTGAGAATTTATCGTTCAGCTGGATCTTTGACTCTTTACCGAACACTCTCTCATACTCGGGGGTAGGTTTACCGACATAAATATAGATCACTCGATCCTTCTTTTCCAATTTTTTGACTTCGGAAGCATTGGGAAGTGTATTCTCCACTTTTAATGAATTGTCCTTCATTACGGTAACCGTCATAAAGAAGAACAACAACATGAACACAATATCCGGTAACGATGCCGTGTTCACAGCGGGAAGGGCGGCATCTTTTTTCTTATTGAACTTTGACATATGTTTTTGTTTTGTAATTCTTTAGTTGGAAGTGGATGTTTCCGCTTCTGAGAATTTCTGTGGAAAAAGTTCCTGTATTTTCTGCACCTTTTCCTTTAGACCATCACGTACACTTGCAGGGGTCTCGGGATTAAGGTATTCGGCCTCCATAACCGTAAAATCCTTTTTGTACAAACGCTGGGATTCCCTGTTACGCAACTCATTATAAGCTCCAACAATCTCGTTCTGTACCGTTATGTAGGTACCGTATTTGGTCTCCCTATCGTTCTTTAGGGAAATGATGGCCTTGTTAGGGTTATCGGATGAAGATGCATCCCTTTTTCCCTTGCAATAGCTACAGTAATCGGCACTGCCCGAAGGGGCTCCCCCATTGTCCAAAAAAGCCTTGGCCTTGGTCCTGAGATCCTGTATATTGGAAAGTTCACCTTCCACCAAGAGTTGTCCGGACCTATTTATGTTCACCGTAAAGATGTTCTTTTCCTTGATTACCGGTGGTTCCTCAGTAGGTGGCTCGATTGGAGGCAACATACGATCTAGACCGGCATCCGTTTCAATAGTGGTGGTCACTAGGAAAAAGATCAGTAACAAGAACGCAATATCAGCCATGGATCCGGCATTAACTTCTGGTGGTGCTCCTCTTCTTGCCATAGTTTATATTTTTTATTTACTGAAAATTTTCTTAAAACTTGGAACGATCATCAAAATAACGGCAACGACCGTTAGAATAAAGAATACGTTCAGTCCTACCCCGATCCATTTAGTAGTGCCTTCGGTGGTCTCGATTCCCTTATTCGACATTTCAGCTAAATCAACATCCGTGCCACTTGCCAAAACATAGGAAATAATTACCACCACCAACAGACCTCCAATCGAAAATAGTGCCTTTTTAAGGCTGTCGGGAGTAGAAAACAAATTCTTAAGGGCGAATATCACACTAAAGATGATTGCAGCACCCAAAAGGACGTATGTGATCACGAACAACAGATTCATCGATGTACTGTTTACCGCTTCCGAAGCAGGCATTTCCGCACTAGGCAATTGGAACCATAACACGGCACCGACCAATCCTAAGGCAATCAATATGTATTTTAATATCTTATGCATAATGCTTTTGAATTAAGGTGCTACTTCTTATTTTTTGTGATCGACCAACATATCGATCAAGGCAATGGAAGAATCTTCCATATCGTTTACAATACTATCGATCTTTGCAATGATATAATTGTAAAAAATCTGCAGGATGATCGCAACGATCAAACCGAATACCGTGGTCAATAACGCCACTTGGATATCACCTGCAATAAGGGAAGCACTTAAGTTACCAACAGCTGCAATCTTTTCAAAGGCCTGGATCATACCAATTACCGTACCCATGAACCCAAGCATCGGTGCAACGGCGATAAACAAGGTAAGCCAAGAAACGTTCTTCTCCAATTGTCCCATTTGAACCCCACCATATGCCACAACGGCCTTTTCGGCGGATTCAATACTCTCATCGGCCCTATCCAGACCCTGATAATAAATGGAAGCAACAGGTCCCTTTGTATTTCTACAAACCTCTTTGGCAGCCTCGATCCCACCTGAAGCAAGTGCATCCTCTACATTTTGTTTTAATTTGGCGGTATTGGTGCTGGCAAGGTTCAAAAAGATGATTCTTTCAATGGCTACTGCAAGACCTAAGATCAAACAAAGCAATACGATCCCCATGAAACCGGCACCCCCTTCAATAAATTTCTCCTTCAATACTTGCACAAATCCTTTAGGAGCCTCCTCAGCAGGGGCTTCGTCCTGAAGCATTACAGCGGTTGTGGCAATCGTTGCCGATAGATTTGACGCCAATGAGTTTACGCCCACTTTTGCATTTACGGTATTTGTGCTCAGAACAAACAACCCAGCCATTGCCAGGATAGAGAATAGTCTTTTCATTTCTTTCAAACTTAAAATTCGTTAGTTAATAGGGTTAAAGATAAAAAAAAATTATTACAAAAAAATAAAACTTAAAGCAGAGAGGAAGGGATTCGAACCCTCGATACCCTTGTGGGGTATACACACTTTCCAGGCGTGCGCCTTCGACCACTCGGCCACCTCTCTATTCCTTAGTTTAGGGCGTCCAAATAACAAAAAAATTATTAGTTAAGGAAATTAAATCAGTTAATTTATTGCATTTCCCCACGTAGGGAAGTTTCAAAGATGGTTTTGAACAACTTAGCGGAAACATTGCTTCCCAAGAGGTACATCAGCTTGGTTACGGCGGCCTCCGTTGTAATATCCTTACCATTAATCAGTTGCATCCTCCCCAACTCCCTACTGGTTTCATATTGCCCCATGGCCACACTTCCCTTGGCGCATTGGGTAACGTTCACAATGTGCAGTCCGGAACGTATGGCAGCGTCCAAATCCTGTAACAACCATGGTTCCGTAGGGGCATTTCCCGCACCATAGGTCTCCAATATCAAAGCTTTCAGCCCCTCTATTTTTAAGATTCCCCTTAAAAAGGCCCTGTTCATCCCAGGAAATAATTTTAGAATGGCCACATTATTGTCCAATTTGGTATGCACCACCAGCTTTTTTTTCTTTGGACCGGTCCATAACCGATCATAGTTTACCTTTAAATGTACCCCGGATTCTGCCAGACATGGAAAATTTAGCGAGGCAAATGCCTCAAAATGTTCGGCGTTGATCTTGGTGGTCCTATTTGCCCTGTACAATTTGTATTCAAAATAAAGGCACACTTCCTGTATGGCAGGTTCGCCCCCATTTCTTAGGGCGGCTATCTGAATGGAGGTTATCAGGTTTTCCTTGGCATCGGTGCGAAGATCGCCAATGGGAAGTTGGGAACCCGTAAAAATGACCGGTTTGGCCAGATTTTCCAACATATATCCCATTGCCGATGAGGTATAGGCCATTGTATCGCTGCCGTGGAGCACCACAAAACCATCATACCCCCCATAATTGTCTCCAATGGTTCTGGCAATGGATACCCAATGCGGAATATCCATATTGGAAGAGTCTATGGGATCATCAAAGGAGATATTGTCTATGGTACAGTCCAACTGATTGAGCTCGGGAATATGTTTTTGGAGCTTTTTAAAATCGAAGGCCTTAAGAGCACCTGTCACATAATCCTTTACCATTCCAATGGTCCCTCCCGTATAGATCAATAATATTTTTGTTCTATTCTCCATAATACCATTTTTTCAGATCCCGAACACTTGCTTGGAGTTCTCGGTTGTGATGGTCGCTATATCCTCCCTTGTCAAACCATAGATCCCTGCCAACCTATCGGCAATCTGTATCAGATAGGCGCTCTCATTTCGTTTGCCCCTATAGGGTATGGGCGCCAGATAGGGAGAATCGGTCTCAAGCACTATGTGCCTTATATCCACTTCCCCTAAAAATTGATCTATTTTACCGTTCTTAAAGGTCACCACCCCCCCTATCCCCAGCTTCATATTATAGGAGATGGCCCTTTCCGCCTGCTGTCGATCGCCCGTAAAACAATGGAATATACCGTAAAGGTCCTCCCCCCTTTCCATTTCGAGCACCTCAAAGACCTCATCAAAAGCTTCCCTGCAGTGGATCACGATGGGCAAGTGGTATTTTTTCGCCAATTGGATCTGAAAGCAAAAGGCCTTTTTTTGTTGTTCCAAATATTTCCGGTCCCAGTACAGGTCGATCCCAATTTCCCCAACGGCAAAGAACTCCATCTTGTCCAACATTTCGGCCACGTGCGACAGTTCCGATTCATAATTTTCCTTTACACTGGTAGGATGGAGGCCCATCATCAAAAACATATTTTGTGGATAGGCCCTTTGCAGTTCCAGCATGGAGCTGGTATGTGAAGAATCTATCGCTGGGACAAAAAAGCGATGCACGCCAAGATCCATTGCCTTTGCGATCACCGCCTCCCTATCGTCGCCAAAGGCATCGCTATATAAATGTGTATGCGTATCGGTAAGTATCATGGCACAAAAATAGCCTTATCTTTAACAAAAAAATGAATGAAACACCTCAAAAAGTTTTTAAGGGAGAAAAACTATGTTAGGGTACCCTTGATCATGACCGCTACCAACCATTTTGAGATCGCGGCAAAGATCAATGGGATCAATGGAAGGTTTATTTTGGACACGGGCGCATCCAATACCTGTATAGGAATGGACAGGATCGGTTTTTTTGGATTGATCTCCAAAGATTCGGAAGTAAAGGCAGCGGGTGCGGGGGCCACCAATATGGAAACCCTGATCTCCACCAAAAACCATATCCAATTGGGCAAATGGAAGCGGAAAAAACTAAAGATCGTCCTGTTCGATCTTGCCCATGTAAACGAGGCACTGGTATCGCACAAGGCATTCCCCGTGGACGGGATCATAGGGGCCGATGTACTGAAATCGGGAAAGGCCATTATAGATTACGGCAAGAACTGCGTTTATCTAAAAGAATAGGCCCGAAATATTCGGGCCCATTCCAAAAAAGTATTGGGTACGTGTTCAGGATAATTGCCTAAAGCTCCAATCCCTTGTCCACATTATTGTCCATTAAAAGTTCCACCGGATTCTCCAAGGCTTCTTTTACGGCCACCAAAAATCCCACGGACTCCCTTCCATCTATGATCCTATGGTCATAGGAAAGCGCAACGAACATTATGGGCGCAATAACGATCTGTCCGTTCCTTACGATGGGCCGCTCCACTATATTGTGCATTCCAAGAATGGCACTTTGCGGCGGATTGATGATCGGGGTGGACAGCATAGACCCAAAAACCCCACCGTTGGTAATGGTAAAGGTACCTCCTGTCATTTCATCCACGGTGATCTCCCCTTCCCTTGCCCTTAGGGCCAATCTTTTTACTTCGGCCTCGATGCCCCTGAAGGAAAGGTTTTCCGCATTTCTGATCACAGGTACCATGAGCCCCTTGGGCCCGGATACCGCAATACTGATATCACAGAAATCAAAAGAGATCATCTCTTTATCATCTATCATGCTATTTACGGAAGGATACATTTGTAAGGCCCTTATGACGGCCTTGGTAAAAAAGGACATAAAGCCCAAGCCTACACCATGCCTGTCCTTGAACTGTTCCTTGTATTTTTCACGTAGCTCGAATATGGGCGACATGTCCACTTCGTTAAAAGTGGTAAGCATGGCCGTTTCGTTCTTTACCGATACAAGGCGTTCCGCTACCTTCCTTCTCAACATTGAAAGTTTGGACCGGCTCTCTCCCCTGCTACCGCCTTTGGGAGTCCCCATGGATGGGACCGCCTTTACGGCATCCTCTTTGGTGATCCTACCGTCGCGGCCCGTTCCCTTGATCGAGGAGGCATCCATCTTTTTTTCTTCCAATATCTTTCTGGCCGCTGGTGAGGCCGTACCGGAAGCATAGGATTCCTTGGCAGGTTCCTTTGGAGCCTGTTTGGTTTCTTCCTTGGGTTCTTCCTTTACCGCTTTCTTTTCCTCTGTGGCGTCGGCCGGTTTTTTCTCACCGCCCTCCGATTTTGCCGCCGAGGTATCTATAAGGCATACCACTGCCCCTACCGCAACGGCATCGCCCACTTCGGCCTTAAGGGTAATGGTACCGCTCGCTTCCGCTGGTAGCTCCAAGGTTGCCTTATCGGAGTCCACTTCCGCTATTGCTTGGTCCTTTTCTACATAATCCCCGTCCTTTACAAGCCATTCCGCTATTTCTACCTCGGTAATGGATTCCCCTGGAGAGGGAACTTTCATTTCTAAAATCATTCTCTTATAATTTTAATGGATGTGCTATTAGTCTATATTGTTCCGTACCATATTGTCCTTCGATTTATCGAAGACATAATCAATTACCTGCTGGTGCCTGCGCTTTGACCTAACTGCACTTCCCGCAGCAGGGGAGGCGTAAAAACGCCTGGATGCGATCCTAAAACGGTGTACTTCGCTGAAATGCATCAAGAGGTGGCTCCATGCCCCCATATTTCGGGGCTCTTCCTGTGCCCATACGATATCCTCGGCATTTTTGTACCGGTCCATCACCTTTTTCATTTGTTCGGACGGTAACGGGAACAACTGTTCGACACGTACCAGTGCCACATCCTTTCGCTTATTCGTTTCCCTGGCCTCCAACAGATCATAATAGAACTTCCCTGTACAGAAAACCAAGGTTTTTGTGGTCTTGACGTCCGCAGTGGCATCATCGATCACTTCCTGAAATCGTCCAGTGGCCAGTTCCTCCACTGTTGAAACCGCTTTGGGATGGCGTAAAAGGCTCTTTGGGGTAAATACGATAAGGGGCTTCCTAAAATTGGATTTCATCTGTCTGCGCAGCAAATGGAACATATTTGCGGGCGTGGTACAATCGGCGACGTACATATTGTCCTTGGCGCACAGTTGAAGGTACCTTTCCATCCGTGCCGAGGAATGTTCCGCACCTTGGCCTTCATAGCCATGGGGCAGGAACATTACCAGTCCGTTCTGCAATTTCCATTTATCCTCCGCGGCGGAGATGTACTGGTCGATCATGATCTGCGCCCCATTGCTGAAATCCCCAAACTGTGCTTCCCAAATGGTAAGGGTATTTGGACTTGCCATGGCGTATCCATAATCAAAGCCCACGACCCCATATTCGGACAAAAGGGAATTGTAGATCTGGAACAGTCCCTGTTTTTCCGATAACATGTTCAACTGCATCACTTCCTCTTCGCTATCCTCCACTTTTATGACGGCATGTCTGTGGGAAAAGGTCCCCCTTTCCACGTCCTGTCCCGAAATCCGTACACCATATCCTTCCTGCAGCAATGTGCCATAGGCCAAAAGTTCGCCCATGGCCCAATCCAGGGTATCGGTCTTAAAGAACATGGCCTTACGGTCACCTATCAGTTTTTCCACTTTCCGAAGGAACTTTTTCCCTTTGGGAAGTTCGGTAAGGACCTTGGCTATTTCCGTTAGTTTCTTTTTGTCGAAAGAGGTATCCACGGTTTTCATCATCTCCTCTTCCTGCACTTGTTGAAAACCGCTCCATTCATCCGCCATAAAAGGGGTGATGACGGTCTTGTCCAATTTCCTGGAATCTTCCAGGTCCTCTTCCAAAGAAGCCTTATAGGCCTCTTCCAATTTGGCCACATAACCCTCGTCTATAATCCCCTGTTCCATCAACTGGGCAGCATAGATATCCCTGGCATTTTTGTGGTTGGCGATGGCCTTGTACAGTTTGGGCTGGGTAAATTTGGGTTCATCCCCCTCATTGTGCCCATATTTACGATATCCCAAAAGATCTATAAAAACATCCCTATTAAAGGCCATACGGTATTCCAGCGCAAATAGGGAGGCGTGTACCACCGCTTCCGCATCGTCGGCATTGATGTGAAGCACCGGGCTCAACGTAACCTTTGCCACATCGGTACAATAGGTAGAGGAGCGTGCATCCAGATAATTGGTGGTAAAACCGATCTGATTGTTTACCACGATATGTATGGTCCCATTTGTTTTATAGCCGTCCAGATTGGCCATTTGCACCAGTTCGTAAACAATTCCCTGTCCGGCGATGGCCGCATCACCATGCACCACAATGGGTAGTACCTTGGAAAAATCATCAGGGAAATGGACGTCCTGTTTTGCCCTGGCAATTCCCTCGACCACAGCTCCAACGGTTTCCAGGTGCGAAGGGTTGGGGGCAATGTTCATGCTTATTTTGTTACCGTTGTCGGACATGCGGTCCGCCGTCCAGCCAAGATGGTACTTTACGTCCCCATCAAAAATATCCTGTTCGTAATCCTTGCCATCGAATTCCCCAAAGATATCCTTGGGCGACTTCCCGAAAATATTGGTGAGCACATTTAGTCTCCCCCTATGGGCCATCCCCATAACGAACTGCTTTACGCCCATCTCGGCAGCCCTTTCCACCACTGCATCGAGTGCAGGGATCAACGACTCGTTCCCTTCTAGGGAAAACCGTTTTTGACCTACATATTTCGTGTGCAAAAAGCTCTCGAAGGATACCGCCTGGTTCAATTTTCCCAGAATATGTTTTTTTCGTTCGTCAGAATATTTGGGGTGGTTGTCATTTATGTTCAACCGGTCCTGTATCCATTCTATACGTTCCGGATTTCGGATGTACATATATTCCACTCCAATGGCATCGCAGTAGATATGCCGCAGATGGTCAATAATTTCCCGTAGCGTACTGGATCCAATACCCAATATCTGTCCTGCGGTAAATACCGTATCCATGTCGCTTTCGGAAAGGCCAAAATTATCGATTTCGAGGGTGGGGGAGTACTGTCTCCTTTCCCTTACCGGATTGGTATTGGTGAACAAGTGCCCACGGCTCCTATATCCGTCAATAAGTTTGACGACCTGAAACTCTTTCTGAAGGGTCTCCGGCACATGCCGTTCCCCATTAGGGGCACCAGAACTTTGTTCCCGAACGGCCGTTACATTGGAAGCGGGCAGATCCAGATCATCCAACAAACTCTCCTGCCCAAAGTCGAACCCTTGGAAAAAAGCGCGCCAACTTGGCTCAACGCTATCGGGATTTGTTAAATACTTGTCATATAACTCTGCGAAAAAGGAAGTATGCGCAGCATTTAAAAAAGAATATTTATCCATGAACGGTTATCTCTGTCTTTTGAACAAAATTTCATCAAAAATACAACAAATCCAATTTACAAGCTTATCTTAAGGTTGAATATTACAAAAATTAACGATAATTATGATTATGTGGCATTCCCTAGCAAAAAAGCACTATATGGCCTTGTTTTTCGGACTTTTTTCCTTTTGTTGCATTGCCCAAAAAAGCAGATTTTGGGATAGGGTGCAATACGGCGGAGGATTGGGAATCGGTTTTGGGAATGGCTATTTCAGCGCTTCGGTTTTGCCAAGCGCCCTTTATAGGATAAATCCCTATTTCGCAACAGGTATCGGACTTAGTTTCAACTATTCCAAATTTCAGGAATCCACCTTCTTGGCGTACGGCGCCAGTGTACCCCTCCTTTTCAATCCTGTACGGCCACTGCAACTTTCTGCCGAGTTCGAACAGTTGCGCGTAAATAGGGAATACGGATTTGAAGGGGCCGATACGGTCAGGAATTATTGGGTGCCCGCACTTTTTGCAGGTGTGGGCTACACTAATGGGGGACTCACCATCGGTCTTCGGTACGATTTGCTGCACGACCGGGAAAAGAGCCTGCAATACGAACCTTTATCGCCCTTTATCAGATTTTACTTCTAAAGAGATCGGTCCATGGATATAGACTGAAGCCGTTGCAACATCCGTAGAACATGAAATGGCTTCAACTGTATTGGGAACGGAACCATACTTTCTGCCACTCCCGTTTTAAGATCAAGAAGGTTACCTGTTCGGCTATTTCCACTACATCCAAGGATTTAATGGCCTTTACCTCCCTTTCGGGCACGTCTATAATGTAAAGGAGGTTTAGGTATTCGGCAAATTTCTCCATGATCAGCATATATACCTTCTCATGAAGCCGTTTTTTGAGTGCCTCGGGGCCGGTTTCCTTGGGAATATCCATAAGAATGTTGGCCAGGCCAAAATCTTTTAGCAACTGGGACACGAGTTCACCGTAAAGGTTTTCGGCGGTGGCCGTTTCCAAAAGTTTGGAGCTATTTGGGAAATTTACTAGCATTTCCTATTTACGGATTGTACAAAGTTTTGGGTCATCGCAATACGAAAAAAACTTCCGATCCATTATTTGCCACGAACCTTCAGCTCCCAATCCCAAGCCGATCTCATGGCGTCGTCCAAGCTGGTCTCCGCTTTCCAGCCCAATTCTTCATTGGCCTTTGTGGTATCGGCATAGGCGGTCGTAACATCGCCCTCCCTGCGGGCGACAATTTTATAATTGAGTTTCCTACCGGATACTTTCTCAAAACTTTTGATCACCTCCAGCACGGTGCTCCCCTTGCCGGTACCCACGTTAAAGACTTCAAAATTCTCCTTGTTGCGGTGGTTCAAAAGCCGCTCCAATGCCACTACGTGCGCCTTTGCAAGATCCACAACATGGATATAGTCCCTTATACAGGTCCCGTCGGGGGTAGGGTAATCATCCCCGAAGACGGACAGTTGCTCCCGCAGGCCCACTCCGGTCTGTGTAATAAAGGGTACCAGGTTCTGTGGCACCCCAATGGGCAGCTCTCCGATCTCTGCAGAAGCATGGGCCCCCATAGGATTAAAGTAACGCAGTGCAATGGCCTTGATAGCGGGAGTTACCTTACAGGTTTCCCTGATGATCTCCTCGCCGATCTGTTTGGTGTTGCCATAAGGGGATTCGGCGGGCTTCACCGGGGCGTCTTCCGTTATGGGCATTTTATCGGCCTGCCCGTAAACGGTACAAGAAGAACTGAAAATAAAGCCCACATCCTCTTTTTGGGAGAGCTCCTTCAGTAGGTAAACCAAGGTATTGATATTGTTCTCATAGTACAAAAGTGGTTTGTGAACACTTTCGCCCACCGCCTTGGAGGCGGCAAAGTGAATTACCCCCTGAACATCCCGATGTCTTTTGAAGAAATCTTCTACAAGCGATTTTTCCTTTAGGTCCAGTTTTTCAAAGATGGGTTCCTTTCCCGAAATGGAAACGATGCGTTCCAAAACGGACTCCGAGGAATTGGACAGGTCATCGATGATGACTACCTCAAAACCTTTGGCCTGCAGTTCCACCACTGTGTGCGAACCAATGAACCCAAGTCCACCTGTTACCAATATTTTCATGCCCTTCAATTTAAAAAATTAATTATGGTCCCTGTTATATATTGTATCTGATCTCCATCCAGTTCGGTGTGCATGGGCAGGGATATTACTTCTTTGACCAATTGGTTGGTAACCGGAAAAAGGGCCTCGTCATAGCGATCGTCCAGATACGCCTTTTGCCGGTGCAATGGAATGGGATAATAAACACCGCAGGGAATGCCCTTTTCATTGAGATGGGCTACCAGTTGATCGCGTTTCCCGTTCAGTATCCGAAGGGTATATTGATGATAGACATGCCCCGAACCATCATTCCCTTCCCCCGCTTGGACCGTCTTTGGAAGGATGATATTCGGCTGCCCCTTCAGCGCATCCGTATAGTCCATTGCGGCCAACTTCCTGCGTTGGTTATAGGTGTCCAAATGGGGCAATTTGGCCCTTAGGACGGCCGCCTGAATGGAATCCAATCTGGAATTCACCCCTACCACATCATGATGGTACCTTTCGTACATACCATGGTTTACAATGCCCCTTAACACATGGGCAAGGTCATCGTCGTTGGTAAAGATGGCTCCCCCATCCCCATAACATCCCAAATTTTTGGAGGGAAAGAAGGATGTGGCCGCCACGTCCCCAATGGTTCCGGCCTTCACGGTCCGTCCATCGGAATAGGTATAGTCCGCCCCAATTGCCTGTGCATTGTCCTCAATGACCAAAAGTCCGTGTTTTTTGGCGATATCCATTATCACCTCCATATTGGCACATTGACCGAAAAGGTGCACGGGGACAATGGCCTTTGTCTTGGGGGTAATGGCCCTTTCCAAGGCTGCCGGGTCCATATTAAAGGTATCGGGATCTACATCCACCAAGACGGGTGTGAGTTTTAGAAGCGCTATCACCTCCACCGTAGCGGCAAAGGTGAAGTCGGCCGTAATGACCTCATCGCCCTGCTGCAGGCCAAGGCCCATCATTGCGATCTGAAGGGCATCGGTCCCGTTTGCACAGGGAATGACATGTTTTACGCCCAGATAGGTTTCCAGTTCCTTCTGAAAAGCGTGTACTTCGGGTCCGTTAATAAAAGCTGTGGTCTCTAGGATATTGGAAATGGATGAATTGATCTGTTCTTTTATGGATTGGTACTGCCCGTTAAGGTCTACCATTTGAATTTTCTTCATCTTCATTATTTAAGGAACAAAATTACAAAAATAAGGAACCATAGCCAATGTATTTGTGCAAAGTGGCGTATTTTAGCCCCAAACCGATATGAAGTGTTCGCCATCTATAATGTAGCGGTCTGGATAGCTACCCTGTTGCTGGGTCCGATTGCCCTCCTTAGCCGAAAAATACGATTGTTCGTTGCCGGCAGAAAACAGGTCTTTGGGCTTTTGAAGGGACATATTAGGGACGGGGAGCCCATCATTTGGATCCATACGGCCTCTTTGGGAGAGTTTGAACAAGGACTGCCCATCATGGAAATGCTGAGGGTGCAACATCCCTCCCACAAAATATTGGTCACTTTTTTTTCCCCTTCCGGATACGAGATAAAAAAGAATACCGCGGCCGCAGATCTGGTTACCTACCTCCCCATGGACACCCAAAGAAATGCCAAGGATTTTTTACATATCGTACGGCCCGTCTTGGCCATTTTTGTGAAGTATGAGATCTGGCCCAATTACTTACGGGAACTACAAAGAGTGGAAATACCCACCCTGCTCATTTCTTCCATTTTTAACAAGCGGCAGTCCTTTTTCAAGTGGTATGGCGGGTTTATGCGAAAAAGCCTGTTTACGTTTACCCATATTTTCGTACAGGACCAACAATCGGCCGATCTCCTCCGAGGCATTGGCTATTCGGATGTAAGCATTGCGGGCGATACCCGGTTGGACCGGGTCTCCAAGATCCGGGAACAGGACAACCACCTCCCATTTATGGAAGGTTTTAAAAAAGGACGCCCATGTTTGGTGGCCGGCAGTACCTGGCCCCCCGATGAGACCATACTTGTTGAATACATAAACAATAGCAGGGGAAATACGGTCTATGCGATTGCGCCCCATAACATTAAAGAAGACCATATAAAGGCCCTTAAAGCGTCCCTTACCAAAAGAACAGTGCTCTATTCGGAAATGGGGGAGCAAGATCTGGGACATTTCGATGTATTGATAGTGGATACCATCGGCCTGCTCACAAAAATCTACAGTTATGCGGATATCGCGTATGTGGGAGGAGGTTTTTTGACCGGACTGCACAATACGCTGGAGCCGGCAGTCTTTGGGATACCCGTGATCATAGGGCCGCGCTATACTGGATTTAAGGAAGCCGAGGATCTGGTCTCCCGAAAGGGGGTCATTTCCATTACAGATGGTAAAAGTTTCCAGATGGTAATGGAAAGACTATTGTCCGATGCCTCCTTAAGGGCCGACACCGGGGGCCAAAACAGTCATTATATCCTGAACAATAAAGGGGCAAGTGCCAAAATCATGGCTGCCATAGATCCCTACCTTCGGCATTAAATGCTTATAAAGTGTTGGCCCAATTCCTTTATTTTCTCCCTTTCGCCCTTGTAAAATTGGTACCCGTTCATCAAATTGACTACCGCATTATTGCGGCTTTTATGTGTATGGTCCACTATATTTTGCGACATCCAAAACTTAGGCGCCTTTTTTTTCCTAGATTTACAAAAATAAAATGTTTTACCGATGAACAACCGTGTTTTTAGGATTTCCCTCACCGCCGCCCTGGCGGGTTTTTTATTTGGTTTCGACACCGTTGTGATCAGTGGCGCCAACCTCCCGATCAAAGCGCTTTGGGACACCTCGCCTTGGTTCCACGGCATCTTTATTATGTCGATGGCACTTTGGGGAACGGTTTTGGGATCGATTTTCGGCGGAATCCCCTGTGACCGATTGGGGAGAAAGAAAACATTGTTATGGATCGGGGTCCTCTACTTTGTATCGGCGATCGGTTCCGGCCTGGCCACGGATCCCTATATGTTCTCTTTTTTCAGGTTTTTGGGAGGTTTGGGCGTGGGGGCTTCCTCCGTGGCAGCTCCCATTTATATCTCGGAGATCTCCACCCCCAAGAACCGCGGTAAATTGGGCGCGCTCTACCAATTCAATATTGTCTTCGGTATTTTTGTGGCGTTTATATCCAATTATCTTTTGAAGGGATTTGGGGGCATTAACGATTGGCGGTGGATGTTGGGCGTGGAGGCCTTGCCCGCTCTGATCTACGGCCTGATGGTGCTACAGGTGCCAATGAGCCCCCGCTGGTTGGTGCTCCATAAAAAGGATGATGCAGCGGCCTTAAAAATGTTGACCTATATTTCTAGCAGGGAAGAGGCACTGGAGCGACTGGATGAAATTAAGAATGCCGTTCGTCCAAAGACTCCAAGGGAAGGCCTGTTCTCTGGGAATTACAAAAAACCCTTGCTCTTGGCCTTTTTGATCGCTTTCTTCAATCAATTGTCCGGTATAAACTTTGTGCTCTATTATGCCCCTGAAATCTTGGAAAGGGCCGGATTGGGCGGCAAGGATTCCCTTTTCAGTTCCATCTCCATTGGAATCGTCAATATCATATTTACCTATGTGGGCATAAAACTTATAGACAGCCTTGGCAGGAAACAATTGATGAAAATAGGATCATTGGGATATATACTGAGCCTTTCCATGGTGGCCTGGTGTTTTTACAGCGGGGCATCCCCTACGCTGTTGCTTACCTTTATCCTGATCTTTATCGCCTCCCATGCCATCGGACAGGGAGCGGTGATCTGGGTCTTTATCTCCGAAATATTCCCGAACCGGGTACGGGCATCGGGACAATCATGGGGGACGGGCGTACATTGGATATTTGCGGCACTTATCACCTTGGTGACCCCCATATTCCTCGATGGTACGGATGGTATCTTTAAGGACAACCCGTGGCCGATCTTTATTTTCTTCGCCTTTATGATGGTGCTGCAATTGTTGTTCGTCATCTTCCTGATGCCCGAGACCAAGGGAGTATCCTTGGAGGACCTTGAAAAAACGATGACCAAAAGCTAAACAACAACCTCGGAGCAGGAAGGTTCGGGGTTCTTACCCCTTATTCGGTGGGTTACGGGAAGTTCAATGAATGCCACAATAGGTCGTCCAGTGTTCAAGTCGATACTCTTGGAACTCACCCTATCCCACTAACCATGTGCCTTGTAAGAATGCACGCCTCTGCAGGAAAGGCGGCGACCTAGAACTTACAGTGGCACTCACGGACCTACGAAAAATGACGGTTGACCGATTTTAGCGGCAACTAATCCGAAATATGCAATAAAATACATTCCATTTAAAGGATTTGTTATTTATTGCTTTGATTTTTAGCTGATTATTCCTTAAATTTAAGCTTGCCCCGAACAGCCCCTAGGGTATTATTATGAAACGGGTTGTAATGCGGTACCGATGCGAACATCGGGAACATCACTCCCACTAGGTGGGTTAAAACGATACTACTATGGAAGGTGAAATTACTTTTGGCACCAGGGTATTGAACGGATTCCTTAGCCTTATGGTCTTGGTCCTTATCTGTATACTGCTCGCCGTTGTGGTCTGTCTTATCTTGGCGGCACTGGGCTTTTTCAGCTAGCCCGACCCACGGGTTCCCTAAGGGGGAGGTCCTAACTGGTGGGCAATTCCGCGTTTTACGTATACTTAGAAGATTTGTATCCAAAAACTACGTGTTTATATGGATAAATATTCCATTTTTTACGTATTTTAACCATACTCTATATACGGCTTTGATAGGACTTAGATAGGGCTTTGATACGGCTTTGATAGGGCTTTGCCTCCTTGGTTCCTAATTTACGTATTTTTAAGTATATTTTTCCTACGTATTTCCGATGTGCCAGATGGGCCTTTTAATGGTTTATCGATCAGATTATTTTGAAGTAATCCAACTATTCCCAATTGGCCAAAAAATCGCCCTTCTTGAGCCCACTTTTCATCTTTTTCTACCGTTTTGGCTTATTTACCAAAACCGTGAAGGTTTAATTTCCGATTACATTCTGGGAGGTCGCCATCACTCCGAAATAACCAAAAGGAGGGCTTATTGCCAGATTTCTTGGGCTAGTCGATTGGACAGAAATATATGGGCACGGATTTATGTTGCAGATCCGCAATATTGTGGACGACCGTTCATATCTGCAGGGCACCCGTCGGGAGACGAGCGCCAGCGAGAGAATACAATTAAGGAAATAAGCACCATTTTGGACTCTGGAGGGCACCCGTCACAGACAGGCGCCAGCAAATGTTGGAATCGACACAAGGACACGGCAGACCTGCCAAATTTAACCTCCAGAACAAACACAAAAAAGCAGGTTTTCCCCATAGGGAGGAACCGGATTCGTCAACAGATATTCAGCCTTAGCCTATCTATCGGCGGGCCGAATGCCTAGTTATTAGCCACTGGCTTTATTCCGATTTACAAGTAAATTTAATGTTCAAATCTCTTATAAATTTAAAATCGTCAATCCACTTAACATTCATATTATCGCAAACGTGAGGGATTTTAATTTTGGTTTGTTTCTTAAAATAGTCCTTCGTTTCCTTTGTCACTACAATTGCATTTTCTTTAATTGCGTGAGCAATTACCCAAGGGTCAGCTTTTGAGTGAATTCCGTTGCTTGAAACTAAATATTTATGACTTGGATTAGATGCATATATTTCTTTTAAACAGTTTGTTACCTCACCGTCAATTTTTCTAATCGGTATATCACTATTTTTTAGCCATTCAAATAGATTATCTTCCCCTTTCTCTATTTCTTCATAAACTAATTCGGGAATAAAAATCACGCCTTTTTTACCTAACTCGTTTAAAACCTCCCAATAAGAAGGACAAATCTCTGGGGAATAATAGTTCTGCCAAGCTTGAATAAGAATATTGGCATCAATACAGTAAACTACTTTATCATCTTCGAACATTAGGCAAGCAGTTTTTCAAATTTTTGGAATTTATTAATCTGCGTATTAAGAAGATTACTTGCAATTGAAGGTGACAACGAACCGTTATTAAAAGAATCCATAACAATTCTCGTGAATAGTTTGCTGTTTTTATTAAGGCGTAGAAGGTAAGCATCTGGTCCACCTTTCATTTCTCTTTGTTTTTCCTTTCTTATTTTTTCTCTTTCCAAAAATTTCTCAAATTCATCTTGAGCATCTTGTTTCAGGATTTTATATTGAGATTGGGAAATTAAATTTAAGTTTAAAGCGCGAACTAACAATGCAAAAGAACTTATACCGAGTTCTTTGGCCTGTTTAAAAATCAAATCATTCGAATCAAATGTATCTGCGCCCAATTGAGTAATTAATTCTCTTGGCATTAGTGCATTGGCTGCAACTTGGTTACAAAACAATTCTACTTGATGAAATTTTGATTTAGGTTTGTCTGTAAAATCAATCTCTATTTCATTTGAGATACCTGATTTAGCTATCCAAATATGTGCTAATTCGTGGACTAACGTAAATAGTTGTGGAGCATTCCAATTTTTTGAATTCACAAATACGAAAGGGGCGAATTTGTCAGCAATCGCAAAACCTTGAATTAAGTCTCTATCTAGAACTAAATGTGAATGCAAGTAGCTAGCACGAGATATAAATATTCCCGCAGTTTCTGCTTTGTCAATCCATTCGTTTATTGGTGTTTTCTGATAATTATTTGGACTAATTTTTAAGACATCCAATATATCTTTAGCAACAATTTCCGGGTTATCATTGATAGAATATTTCCCAACAAAAGGAAGTTTGTCTTCGCCAATTTCTTCGAATAGTTCACTTATCCAACTCTGTTTTTCTTGAACATCACGAATAATAAATAATGATGCTGTATCTAACTTCTGTGCATCATCTCTTCGATAATCTTGTAGTGGTTGAAAATCTTTTGGTATTTCCGGTAAAAAGAAAAGTGAAAATGGTCTTCTAAAACTTTTTGCCAAGATTTGTGCTTGTCTAATTGTCGGAAAATCATTTCCGTCCTCCCAAGTCAGATACCTTTCAGACGGTACAGAAACCTTTTGGGCAGCATCTTCAACAGCGATATTAGCGGACTCTCTTGCCCACCTTAAAATCTCGGATGTTATAAATGCTTTATCAGCCATTATTTTTTTCCACAAAGGTAAAATTAATTCAGAACATAATTTCTTTTCAGCTTGTGCGCCACACCCAAATAACCGCCACTAATACACTTATATGGCCTCTATTTTTATTTAAGCGCAGTATTTTTATTCCAAAAAAATCAGGGGGAAATCTAAATGTAGTACTTTTCTTTGAAAAACACCCATTTTTTTAGATGCATGTAGGCAAGTCAGGATTATAAAGAACGAAGTGATTTAAACTTTTTGATTGAAGTGAAAATAGTCTCCCCTAGCGCTTGTCTCGTACCGAGCGAGGAAAATAACTTGACAAAGACGAAGGCCAAAGTCGCCGGTGACTACCCATCCACTTTTCTTCCATCCAGAAGATTGACTATTTTAGTGCCATAGGCCGCATTTTTTTCGGAATGGGTCACTTGGAGTATGGTCACCCCTTCTTTGTTCAATTGCTTAAAAAGGTCCATGATCTCTTCGCTCTGCTTTGAATTCAGGTTCCCTGTGGGCTCGTCCGCCAGCAAGAGTTTTGGATTGCCTATAAGGGCCCTGGCCACCCCTACCAACTGTTGCTGTCCCCCACTTAGTTGGGCGGGGAACAGATCTTTTTTGCCCACGATATTGAACCGATCCAACATATCGGCCACCATTGCCTTCCGCTCCGAGGAACTGTATTTTTTATATAACAACGGCATTTCCAGATTCTCCTTTACCGTAAGTTCGTCCAACAAGTGGTAGGACTGGAAAACAAACCCTATGTATTCCTTGTAAAGGTTGGACCTGTGCTTCTCCTTTAGGGTATGCACCGACTTGTCCAGAAACTGGTATTCGCCTTCGTCAAAAGTGTCCAGCATCCCGATCACATTGAGCAGGGTGGATTTTCCGGAGCCGGAAGGGCCCATGATGGAAATGAACTCACCTTCGGTAACTTCCAAATTTATATCCTTTAACAGGAAGACACGCTGCCCTCCAGAATTTACCCATTTAAAAATATTGTTGAGTTGCAGTAACATGTGTAATCTGTATTTTGGTTCATAAAAATCGATCAATACGATGGGCGGCCATTTTCCCATCCCCCACAGGCCCTTTCACTCCGTTCTTAAACTTTTGGTCGGATTTTGTAGAGCCGCCCTGATGGTCCGTGAGGCAATGGAAACCATTGCTATGACCGCGGCCAGAAACCCGGCGGCAAAAAAGAACCACAGTCCCAGTTCTATCCTGTAGGTATATCCTTCCAACCAATCGCTCAGGAACCACCATGCCAAAGGGGAGGCGATAACAAAGGAGATCGCCACCAGTTTTAAAAAGTCCTTGGCAAGCATAAAGGTAATGGATCCGATACTGGCGCCCACTATTTTACGGATCCCTATTTCCTTTTGTCGTTGCGACACCATAAGAAGGGACATTGCAAAAAGTCCGACACAGCTCAGGACGATCGCGATGAGGGCCCCGGCACCGATCATGGTGGCCATGCGCTTTTCCTCTTGGAAGGTACGGTCTACGTTCTCATCCAAAAATGAACCCATAAATTCCGCATTGGGCTCAATAGCGGCCCAAGTGTCCTTAATACGATCGTAACTGTCGGCCAAGGTTCCCGGGGCCACTTTTACATAGGCGTAATAAAGATCCCAATCGGACTTCATAAAAAGGGTCAGCGGGCCAATGGCCCTATCCAATTTCTGGAAATTGTAATCCCTTACCACCCCAAGAACCCTATAGGGAACTCCTTCGTCCAACATTAACGTGGCACTGCTAGGGTCGGCCTCGTCCAAGCTTTTGGCCATGGTCTCGTTGATAATGACACCAAGACTATCCGTGGCATACCGCCTATCAAAAGACCTTCCAGAAACCATCTGTAGGTCCAATGTTTCCACATAGTCATAATCTACCACCAACATATTGGTCTTTACGGAATGCCCTTTGTAATCGAACCCAAGCACACTGGTATAGGCACTGCCATCCGTTCCCCTGCCGAGGATATTGTCGGCACCGGTAACGCTGATGATGTCCGGATTTCCGGCCAGTTCCTCCCTTAATAATTGAACGGCCTGTCTGGAATCCCTTTTGCCGTTTATCGGAAACGCTATTACCTGCTCCTTGTTATACCCTAGGTCCTTATTGGCCATGAACCGCAGTTGTTGCTGCAACACCAAGGTGCTGCTTATGAGCGCTATTGCGATACAGAACTGAACAACGATAAGTGCATTGCGAAGCCTATTGCCCTTGGCTACCTCCAACTTGCCCTTTAGGGCCTGTAACGTATCCAATCTGCTCATGATAATGGCAGGGTATCCGCCCGCAATAAAGGAAATGAGCACCACTGTGATGGCCGCCCCGAACAGCACTTGCGCATGGCCCAGGTCCTTAAAGGAAGCAGCGGTCCGAAAGGTGTCCTGAAAGGGTTCCAAAAGCAGGTATCCCAAAAGGGTGCCCAAACAAAGGGACATAAAAAACACCAAAAGACTTTCGCTCCACAGCTGAAAGAACAGTTGTTTTTTAGGGGCGCCCAAGGTCTTGCGCATACCGATCTCCCGCAACCTTTTTACACTATTTGCAATGCCCATATTTATAAAATTGACACATGCAATCAACATGATAAGGAACGCTATCCCCAACAAGAGGTAGGGATAGGTACGCACCACCCGTACGGGACCTTCCCCATAATTGGCAAAATGAGCGTCCTCGACCGGAAGCAGGCCCAAATGGAAGTAGGTACCATCTTCATTGGGAAGGGCCCCGTCCCTAATGGAGCTTTCCATGGTTCCTTTGTAATGCTGTTGTACAAAGGGAAGGGTACTTTTTTCAAATTTTGCCACGGATACCTGCTTTTCCAATTCTATGTACACCTCGTGGTTCTGGGAGTCCCATTTATCCCTTAGGGCAAGATAATCCGGAAAGTCGGTAAAATAAAGTGCCATTTCAAATTCGAGGGAACTGTTGGACGGAAAGGATCGCAGCACACTACTTACCGTAAAAGGAGTGGACCGTCCCTTTAGGAGCAGATCCATTGTTTCGCCCTCCACATCTGTCCTTCCAAAGAACTTACGGGCTGTCCCTTCCGTAATCACCACTTCGTTCTGGCGAAGGACCGCTTGGTCCCCATTGAGCAAGGGAAAGGAGAACATATCAAAAAAATCGGGATCCACCCAGACCGCATCCAAGGAAAATTGCTTTTCCCCTTTGGTCGCTACCAGTACATCGCTTAAATGCCTTGATATTTTTTTAATTCCCGGCACCTCTGCCCGCAAGGCCTCTGCCAAGGGCACCGGACTACTGGTGCCCGACTCGCTGCCATTGGGGGTCTGTTGAACTTTGTACACCTGAAAAAGGGACTCTTTTTTGTCGTGAAATCGATCATAGGAAAGATCGTAATAGGCGGCCATTCCCAAGAGAATGGAGACCCCAAAGGCAACGGAAAGCCCCAAAATATTGAGAAGCGTAAACGTCCTGTTCTTTACAAGGTTTCTCCAAGCGGTCCTAAAATAGTTTTTGATCATGATAGTAGGTATTATACTAAATTTATTTATTCATCCCTTAAGGCATCCACCGGATTGTTTGTGGCCGCCCTATAGCTCTGCCAGCTTACCGTTAGCAGAGCAATTATCAAAGTAGTGCATCCTGCCAAGGCAAAGATCACCAACTCATTTGGGTCCTATAGGCAAACCCCTCCAACCATCTGCTCATCGCATACCAAGAAACAGGAACCGCAATGATAAAAGCCAAGCCCACCCACTTTACAAAATCCTTGTTCAAAAGGGCCAGTATCTGCCCAATTTTGGCACCATTGACCTTGCGGATGCCAATCTCTTTTGTACGCTGTTGCATATAAAATGTGGACATCCCCAAAATACCCATCGCAGAAATAATGAATGATAATAGGGTGAAATAGCTAATAATTTTTCCTGTACGTTCGTCTCTTTCATACCATTTATCAATGGTGGTGTCCACAAACTCTACATCAAATTCTGCATTGTCGATCAAATCGGCATACTTTGCCTTGATTTTATCCGCCGTTCCATAAATATCCTTGCCATTCACTTTCAAGAAAATATCGCCTGCCTGAAAATTTGCTGACTGTTGACGAATCATCAAGGGCCCTACCCTATCCCTGAGTTCCTTAAAATTAAAATCGTTGACAATACCGAGGATGGGTATCTCATCTTCCCACATTTTAAAGGAAATAGCTTCGTTTGTAAGTCCTAATTGCCGAATTGCCGTCTCATTCAGGTACATTCCCTTGTTGGAGTAAGCCGCTCCAGTGAATTTCACTTTAATATCAAAAACCTTAAAAAAAGAGGAATCCACCGCAAATTCCTGAAAGCTCAAGGATTTGCCATTATTATCAAAAGTCTGGTTACTACCTCCGCTCAACGGACTTTGCCAAGTTATAGAGACATCCTCTACTCCAGGAATCTGTAAAAGGGCATTTTTTATAGTACTTTTTTTATCGGTTGAACTCAAATAGTCCATATGGATGATATTGTCCTTTTCAAAACCAAGGTCTTGGTTGCGCAAAAAATTCGTCTGTTTTAGGATGATCCAACTACAGGCCAATAAGGCTATTGTTACAGTGTACTGAAAGGTTATAAAAACTTTTCCGTAAATGCTTTTGGCCTGGGCCCTAAAAGTGCCCTTTACAATTTCAATAGGTTTAAATCCAGAAATTTTCAAAGCTGGGACAAGGCCTGATAAAAAACCGACCAAACCGAATATCCCTGTCAAAATCAATATATTTTTAAGGCTCACCCCATCATTTAGGTTTAATCGCGTATCCAACAGCGAATCAAAATAAGGCTCTACTAGTTTAGCCAAGATTATCGACAAAATCACAGCTAAAAAACATACGAAAACAGATTCCCTTATAAACTGAATTATCAAATGTCTTTTGGAGCTTCCCAGTAGTTTTTTAATGGCTACCTCTTTTGCCCTGAATGTTGCTTGGGCTATGGTAAGATTGATATAATTGCCTACCGCAAGCAACAATATGAGCAGGACAATTGCGGAAAAGACAATAAGCAGTGTTTTACTGGAACTCTTTGTGCCGCTTCCTTCTTTTGAACTAAAATAAACATCCTTTAAAGATGTAAATTCCACTGTTTTGGCCCACCCTTCGGTATATAGCCAAAAATCTTTTTTGAAACCCCTAAGTATTTCTGGGGCTTTTGCCGGTAAATCTGAATTCAGTTTTGCCAAAAAGTAAATACTTACTGAGCACCAACCATATTCTTCCATAATATTTTCAAAACCCCATAGCTTTTTAAAAGCCTTTAGGTTTACCAGTGCATCCTGTTTGGCAAAGTGCGTATCCTCACGAAAATCATCCATTACTCCGGTAACCATAAAATCATGCTCCGTATCAACGAAAATGCGCTGGCCAATAACATCCAGAGATCCAAATAGTTTAAGAGCCATTGCTTTGGATAGTACAATGCCATTAGCGGTTTGTAGTACATCATTGGTCTTTCCTTCTACAAGGGGAAATGAAAAGATTTCAAAAAACGAAGCGTCCACGCCCAAATAATCGAACTTAACCTTCTGCCCATTAGCTGTGGATATTCTTCCTGATGCGTCATAGACCCTTGTAAAATCCGCTATTTCGGGAATGCTTTCTTTTAAGTCTTCCGCAATAGGAGGAGAAAAGTCGACTGTTTCATTCTCCAATCGATATATTCTTTCCTTATTTACCTGAAAATCGTCTACAGAAAGCTCATTTCGGATATATACACTTAAAAGCAATATAAAAGTAAGTGATATAGCAAAACCTAAAACCGTTATGACAGTATACAGCTTGTTATTTAGTAGGTGCCTTAGAAATGTTTTTAAAAGCATTTTAGTCTATCTGTTTAATTTTGTTTTGTTTACGTTCTTCCATTAAAAAAACGGCTATTCATCCCTTAAAGCATCCACTGGATTGTTGGTAGCCGCCTTAAAACTCTGCCAACTCACCGTTAAGAGCGCATTGAACCAGTCGATCATTCCGACCTTAAACTTTTTAAGGGTGCGATCAATGCGGCTGCAATGGACTGGTAACTGATGGTCAGTAGGGCGATGAACAGGGCCATACTACCGGCAATGACGAATATTTCCCAACCGATAGTAATGCGATAGGCGAAATCCTCCAACCAACGGCCCATGACGTACCATCCTATCGGAACGGCTATCAGGATGGCCAACAGTATCAGTCTTATATAGTCCAAGGTCAGTAAGCGATAAATGCTTTTAAAGGGTGCCCCCAGCACCAAACGAATACTGATTTCCTTCTTCCGCTGTTCCACCATAAATGCGGAGAGTGCGAACAGGCCCAAACAGGCCACCAAAATGGCAAACAGGGCAAAGCTGTTAAAAATTTTCCCCATACGCTGCACCCCTGCATGCATCTGTACAAAATCCTGGTCCAGAAACCTGTAATTGAAGGCCATGGTAGGTACGTTCTGGTCCCATAGGTCCGCAATGGCATTGACGGTACCAATTGTATTGGCGGCGTCGATTTTTATGGAAATAGTGCCCGAGTCATTACCGATCACCAGGGCCAGTGGCGTAATTTCCTCCTTTAGGGACTTAAAATGAAAATCGTCCACAACCCCCACGATCACCCAATCCCGGCCATTGTTCAGATGGGTCCCCAACGGGTTTTCCAATCCCATTTCCTTGGCCATTTTTGTATTGATTATCATAGAATTAACGGAGTCGGAAGCGAATTCCCTCGAAAAATCGCGCCCTTGTTGCACATGCATGCCCATGGTCTTTATATAATCATAATCCACCCTCCAAATCTGAGAGGCTATGGAACGGTGGTCCTCATTGTTTATCTTAAAGGTATTCCCGTTCCGCTTTTTTCCTTCCACGGGAAGATAATCACTGTCGGTCACATGTTTGACCCCTGGCACTTTTCGCAACCGTTCCTTAAAATTTTCCGTTTTGCCCCCCAAGATGGTAGCCCCTTCCATTACCAATACCTGCTCTTTGTTGTACCCCAATTCCTTTTGTAGGATATACTCCATCTGTTGGTAGATGACCAAGGTGCCAATAATGAGGATAACGGAAGTAGCAAATTGAAAGACCACCAGGCCGCTGCGCAGGTTCCCGCTTTTGTTCCCGATAACCAGCCTTCCCTTTAACACATTCACAGGACGGAAGGCGGAGAGGTAAAATGCAGGGTATAGGCCGGCAATGATCCCGATCAGGAGTGCGGAGGCCAATAGGATCGGGAAAAACCAAAACGCCGACCAGGGCATGCCGATGGCCTTGCCCGCAATGGAATTAAACGTTGGGAGCAGCGCCCAAGCAAGCAAGGTCCCCAGAATAAAAGAAATAAGGCTAAAGAGCACCGATTCGGTCAGAAATTGTGCCACCAGATCGGATTTAAAGGCACCAACGGTCTTCCGAAGGCCCACTTCTTTGGCCCTGTTGGCGGATTTTGCCGTGGAAAGATTGATGAAGTTGATACAGGCCAATATTAAAATAAAAACGGCTACGGCCCCAAAGAGCCATACAAACCGGATATCCCCATGCTCCAATCCGTCGCCCATTTTTAGGTCGGATCGTAGGTGGATATCGGATATGGGCTGCAGCTTGTATTCAATAGTTTTTAAGACCTCGATAAAATCGGGTGCCCGGCCCTGTTCCATCTGGGCCGGTATAATATAGTTCTCCGCTATGGAGTACATCTTCTTTTGCAGTTGATCGATGTCCGTGTTTTTATCGAGCAGTATATAGGTAAAATAATTGTTATTGGTCCAGCTCATATTCGTATCCTCAATGGGCAGTAGAAAATCAAATTTAAGATGGGAATTTTCCGGAAAATCGGGCATGACCCCTGTTACGGTATAGGGACGGTCCGTATCATTGTCCAGAACTACGGTCTTTCCCACGGCATTGCCATCGGGAAAATATCTGTCGGCCTTGGTCCTTGAAATAACGATGCTCTGGGGGCTGGTCAGGGCACGGTCGCCACTTCCCGCTTCCAATGGAATTTCTAGGATATCGAACAGTTCCTGATCGGCAAAGACAAAACCCTCCTCAACATTGTTCTGAATTTCCCCTGTACGCCGTACCGATCTGCTTCCGGCGCCAAAAAGTTCGGACATGTTCATTTTTCCGGCTTTTTGAATTTCCGGAAAATGGGATTTTAGGGCATCGGCAAAGGGCAATTGAAAATGTACGCTCTTTAACACCTCACCATCCATGACCCCTTGCATTACGACCCTATAGATCCGATCGGTATTTTTGTAATGCCTATCATAACTTAGCTCGTCCCGAATAAAGAGTGCGATAAGGAGACAGGCGGCAATCCCTATTGCAAAGCCCCCGATTTTGATAAAGCTGAACACCTTGTCATTTGACAGGTTCCGCCAGGCGATCTTAAAGTGATTTTTAATCATGGTATTCCTTTTTTTGTCCCGATATATCGGGAAATGTTTTATTCCGACCTTAAGCTTTTTACAGGGTTTAACAATGCCACTTTAATGGATTGAAAACTAACGGTAAGTAATGCAATGCCTATGGCGATGACACCGGCCATTGGAAAGACCCACCAAGCAATCGCTATACGATAGGCAAAACCCTCCAACCAGTTTTGCATAGTCCACCAAGCCAATGGAAGGGCCAGTACGATGGCAACCAGCACCAAGCCCATAAAATCCTTTGACAACAATCTTACAATACCCAAAACGCTGGATCCCAAAACCTTTCGTATTCCGATTTCTTTACGGCGCTGCTCTGCAGTATACGCAGAGAGACCAAACAAGCCCAAACAAGAAATGATGATAGCTAGCAAAGCGAAGATTTTGGAAAGGTTGCCCACCAGTTTTTCACTTCTGAACATTGCGTTGAAGGCATCGTCCACAAATTCATATTCGAAAGGAAAGGCAGGATTGTGCTTTTTCATAACACTTTCCATAAAGGCCAGGGTTTCCAATAGATCATTGCCCGGTCTAATTTTTACATACATGTAATTTGCAGCATCAGGATTGTTAAAAAACAGCACAGGGTCACTCGTGCCATACATATCGCCATATAGATAATCTTGCACCACGCCGATAATAGTATAGGTATCTCCTCGCGTTATCGTTTTACCAACAGCGCTTCCATCCCCCATCATTTTGGCAAGTGATTCCGATACCATAACCGATGTACTGTCGGCTGCCCTATTTTCGCTAAAGCCCCTGCCTGCTGTAATTTTCATTCCCGCCGTTTGCAAAAAGCTTGGACTGATATGTCTAAAAGAAATCAATATATCCTTCGTATCCGTACCCCCTTGCCATTCAAAACCCGACCCATTGTTACCGCCATAAAGTACATTGGAATTATTGAGCGCTATATTTTCGATCAATCCCGAAGCTAGCATGTCCTGTTTAATGGGGTTAAAATTTTTGACCATATCCCCATTTACATTTAATTGAATTAGATTTTCCTTTTCATATCCCAGATCGCGGCTTTTTACGTGCTGCAACTGTTGGTAGACTATAATTGTGCTGATTATAAACACTATGGAAACCGAAAACTGGGCAACGACCAATCCCTTGCGAATATTCGCAGCGCTGTTCTCCCGGAGGTGCATCCCTTTAATGACTTTGACGGGCTTAAAGGATGATAGGTAAAAGGCAGGGTACCAACCTGCAAGAAGACCGCAGATCAAGGTAATTCCCAGAAGGGACAACAAATGAAAGGGGTCAAAAAGTCGAAGTTCCAATTGTTTTTCCACGAGCATATTAAACTGTGGCAACAGCAAAAAAAGTAAGACCGCACTTAAGGCGGTAGCCAAGCTTGCCGTAATCAAAGCCTCTGCCATAAACTGGGAGACCAACCTGTTTTTCCCCGACCCAAGAACTTTACGTATTCCCACTTCCCTAGCTCTTTTTTCACTTCTCGCGGTAGACAGGTTCATAAAGTTGATACAAGCGATGAGGAGTATGATAAGGGCTATAATGGAAAACAACCGTACAAAGGTGATCTGGCCCCCTACAATTTTTCCACCTTTGAAGTCGGATCGTAGGTGCCAATCTTTTATCGAATGCAAAAAGGCATAGGTGTTATCGTTTTCCGTTTTTGCGGGAAGAATCTTTTGAACCTTTTCATTGACCGATTTAAAATCCGCATCAGGGGCAAGTTCCACAAACGTTTCCGCAAAATTACTTCCATATTCTTTTGCCCACGACATATCCTCTTCCCCTAATTGAAAGCGCTCAAATGGTAACAGCCAGTCAAATCCAAAGGTGACGTTATTCGGCAAATCCTCTATAACGCCCGTAACCGTAAAATTGTACCTATTGTCGATCCTTAAAACGCGGTCGAGTGCGACCGTATTTTTTCCAAAGAGGTCTATAGCTGTTCTTCGGGTCAGAACAATGGCGTCGGGCCTACTAAGTGCATTTTTGGCACTTCCTTCCACAAACCGCAGGGCAAAAATATCCAGAAAGTCCGGCTCAGCATATCTCCCCCTTCTATTTATTCCCTTGTCGCCATCCGTAATTAAAATTTCTCCGCTCCATGTGGCGGCAGACCTCTTGATTTCGGGTATTTCATTCTTTAAGTCTTTTGCCAGAGGGCCCGGGGTTGAATAAAATGTGCGCCACTCTCCTTCGTATTTCTGATTTGTAGGCACAAAGTACACAAGATCTTGTTTGGGAAAAGCACCATCAAAATTTATTTCATCCTCCACCCAAAGGAGTATAAAACAGGCACAGGTTATGCCAATGGCCAATCCGAAAATGTTAAGAGCGCTGTAGCCTTTGTTCTTCCAAAGGCTCCTCCAGGCGATTTTAAAATAATTCTTTAGCATAATTTTCTTTTTAGACCTTTCCGATCTTTTCCAAGGGAAGGCATTATTCAATAGTTTACCTATTCCGTTCCCAAGCTTTTAGCGGGGTTTACCGATGCGGCCCGAAACGTTTGATAGCTTATGGTCATAAAGGCCACCCCTAAGGTGAATACCGCCGAGAGGGCAAATACTTCCCAGGTCATTTCAATTTTATAGGCAAAGTTTTCCAGCCATCTGGAAGTAGCGTACCAGGCAAATGGGACCGCCACGCAAAAGGAGATCAGGACCAGGCCCATAAAATTTTTGGTCAGTAAATTTGATATCTGTAGGATATTGGCCCCCAATATTTTTCTAACGCCGATCTCTTTCGTTCGTTGCTGTACGGATAGCAGTGTGAGTCCCAATAGACCGATACAGGAGATAAAAATCATCAATATGGCCCCAAATCCCACAATTTGTTTCCATTTGGCCTCCTTTTCGTAATTCTGAAGGTTCAGGTCTTCCATAAAATCATATTTATAGGGTCGGTACGGCACCAAAGATCTATAGACCTCCCCGATGTCGGCCACGGTCTGGGACCGGTTTTCGGGAGAAATTCTGATCAAAAACCTTCCATACCCCATTCCGGGCTGCATGGTAAATATTTGTGGTGATATCTTCTCTTTTAACGATCCAAAATGGTAATCCTTTACCACCCCGATCACATTGAGTTTTGTTTCCTGTCCATTGAAAAAGTCTATGGTCTTGTCCAACACCGATCCGTGCCAGCCCGCCTCTTTTACATATGCTTCGTTGACAAGGATTGAATTGGTGGAATCTGCCGGAAAATCCAGTGAGAAATTACGGCCTTCCACCAGATCGATTCCCATAGTGGACAGATAACTTCCATCGATATGATCGAAGGCCACGGGAATATCAAAACCGTTGGCCCTAGAGTTCGTTCCCCAAAAACCATTTTGCCGCATCGCCACCTTTTCAACCCCAGGAATTTGGGAAAACCGTTCTTTAAAGACTCTCATTAACTTGCTATTTTGGTCTTGGCCCACATGCAATACCAATAGATCGCCATCATCATAACCGAGATCTTCATTTGTGAGGTATTCAAACTGATCATAAATGAACACA
Source organism: uncultured Sediminicola sp. (assembly GCA_963974715.1). Classification (GTDB taxonomy): domain Bacteria; phylum Bacteroidota; class Bacteroidia; order Flavobacteriales; family Flavobacteriaceae; genus Sediminicola. Next base: position 324,817 of record CAXBDK010000002.1, on the reverse strand, counting down.
GTGGTGATCAACATAAAGGTTGTCAGGGAAAATTGTAACACGATAAGCCCTTTGGAGAGGTAATTTTTATTGGAATAGGCAAAACGGCTGTGCAACGCCATGATCGGGTCAAAACCGGAAAGGACAAGGGCAGGATAAAATCCTGCCGCAAAAACGGTAAGGCAGAATAAAATAACGAAAGCTATAATAAGTTTATAATCCATTAAATAGCTTAATTCCAACTGTTTATTGGATACGTCGTTGAAGAACGGTAGGGAAAGCTGGGCCAGTAAAAAAGCCAAGCCATAGGCCATAAGACAAAGGACAAACGACTCTCCCATAAACTGCAAGATCAATTGTTTCCTTGCGCCGCCCACCACTTTTCTGATACCGATCTCCTTTCCCCTTTTTAGGGACCTGGCCACGGTAAGGTTTACGAAATTGATACAGGCTATCAGTAAAATAAAGAGCGCAATTCCCGATAAGATATAGGCATAAATGGGGTCGCTCACTTCTGGGACGTAATCGATCCCCGTATTTAGGTGCATAGTCACAAAAGGCTCCAACCCATACACGAACTGGGCATTAAATCCATGTTGTCTTGCCTCTACAAGCTCCTTACTGGCATGGGTCCCATAGGCCTTTGCCATTTTCGACCGTATGTCGTCGATATTTGCGCCAGGGTTCAATAAGAAATAAGTGGGATAGTTCATATTGAGCCATTGATCGTCCGGGTTGTTAACCTCTTGATAATTGAAGGAAAGTAACATTTGGAACTTGATGCTGGAATTCTGGGGAGCCTTTTCAGCGATACCGGTAACTATAAAAGACTCAAATTTATTGTTGATCTCCAATTCCAACGATTTGCCCATGGGATCGGTGTCCCCAAAGTATTTTTGGGCAATCCCTTCGGTAAGTACCACGGATCGGATGTCCCGAAGTGCGGTTTCCCGATTCCCTTTAAGAAGGGAGAAAGAAAAAACGTTGAAAAAGTTATCGTCTACCCATGTAATGTTTTCATAAAAGGTTTCCCTGCCAATTTTAAGCACCGAATTATTTTCCTTTACACGTACATATTCCTTTAGTTCAGGAATTTCCCGAGCAAAGGTTGGGCCTTGTACGGTTCCCGCAATTCCATAGGTATTCTCCTTACCGGTATCCTCGATGACCTTACAGGTCAATTGATATAGATCTTTGGTATTGGCATGGAAGCGGTCATAACTTACCTCGTCCTTGGCATATAATAGGATGAGCAGGCAACAGGCCAGACCGATACCCAATCCGGAAATGTTGATGATGGAGAATACCTTATTCGAAATAAGGTTGCGCCATGCGATGTTTAGATAGTTCTTTATCATGGTGGTCGTTTCTTGTCCTTATAGCTATCGGGAGATTTTTATTCCGATCTTAAACTTTTTACCGGGTTTACAATGGCCGCTTTTATACTTTGGTAACTTACCGTAAGTACCGATATCAGCACCGCCAAAAATGCCGCCAGTACAAATATCCACCATGGAATGATTATCCGATACGAGAAATCTTCCAGCCATTTGTCCATGGCATACCAGCCCAGAGGTAATGAAATTAAGATCGCAATACCTACCAGTTTTAAGAAATCCAGCGTAAGTTTCATTGAAATCTGACCTACGCTGGCCCCTAACACCTTTCGTACCCCAATTTCCTTGACACGCTTTTCTGCATTAAAGGCAGCTAATCCAAATAATCCAAGACAGGCGATGACCAAGGAGAGTATGGTGAAAATGATAAAAATATTGCCCAACCGCTGTTCGCTCTGATAGGTGTCGTTAAAAGAATCTTCCATAAAATAATAATTAAAGGGCTCCCCTGGTACAATGTTGTTCCAGACCCCTTCAATACGTGCAATGGAATTCTCAAAATTGCCCGCTTCCAACTTTACCGCCATGGCATTGGCATTCTCCGATATGTGCATGCTAAGCGCATCGATCTCCTCTTTAAAGGAATCGAAATGAAAATCCTTGACCACCCCGATAATGGTATAATATGAAGGGCTATCCGAATCAAAATCATCCGCATACCGCATACCCAATGCCTCTTTGGGAGTGGTCTTCATCAATTTTACGGCGGTTTCGTTCACGATCATTGCCGTGGAGTCGCTACCGAAATTCCTGTCAAAATCACGTCCGGCGACAAATTTGAAGTCCATCGTGGAGGCGTAATCGAAATCCACGCCCCATGTTTGCATACTTACCGCATTTTCCTGACTGGTAAGGCCTTCCCCAGGCCTAAAAGTAGTGTCGCTCCTATTGGATGGGGTGGGGAAAAAACTGCTTAATGTGGCATTCTTGACAGATCCCAACTGTTTAACCTGCTCCTTAAAGGAAGTGACCTTGGTGCCGGCCGTATACACATCCCTTATTACGATGGTCCGATCTTTTGAAAAGCCCAGATCCTTTCCGCGGATATAGGTGAGCTGTTGGTATACCACTAAAGTGCTGACGATTAAAAATACGGAAATGGCAAACTGGAAAACAACGAGGGAATTTCTAATGTTTCCTCCGGCAACACTACTTTCACCTCCTCCTTTCAGGACCTTGGCCGGTATAAAACGGGACATAAAAAATGCGGGATAACTTCCCGACAACATACTCAACACCACGACCGAGCACAACAGTACCAGCCAAAATAGCGGGTTTAAGAAGGGTATTGAAATATCCTTGTCCGCCAATGTATTGAACATTGGTAGGACGAGTACGGTCACGATCAAGGCCAGTGCCAACGACAGAAAGGAAATAAGGCCCGATTCTACCAAAAATTGTCTTACCAGGTCGCTTTTGTTGGAGCCCAAGGTCTTGCGCACCCCCACCTCCTTGGCCCGTTTTAAGGAATATGCGGTAGATAGGTTCATAAAGTTTACGCTGGCCAGAACGATCAAGAAAATGGCAATGAAGGAAAGGATGTAAATACTTTGCCTATCATTGTTGGCATTCATTTCTGCGACCAGATTGGAACTCAAATGAATATCCGTTAACGGGATAGTACTATAGACCAAATAATTGCCTGCATCCTTGAACTGCTGTTCGGTAATGCCCGGCAAGAATTTTTGTACCCCAGGCACCACATATTTCCCCAAAAAACCTTCCAATGGTGCCCGCATATCCTCAACATTGGCAGTGGGAATAAGTTTAAAAAAGGTGTTGTAGTTATTGCTGCCCCAATTCACGATTTTGGCATCGGCATAGCCTTCCATCGATTTAAATAGGGAATAATCCCTTAAAAACGAATTTTTGGGAAGATCGTCCATTACGCCCGTAACCTTGTAGGATTCCCCATTGTCCAACACCAAGGTCTGACCGACCGCGCTCGCTATCCCAAAATGTTTCTCCGCAGCCGTCTTGGTAAGAACCAGGGTATTGGGATCCTTCAGGGCGGTTTTTGGATCTCCCGCAAGCAAGGGTATTCCAAACATCTTAAAAAATGTAGCGTCCACATAGGTGGTCTGCTCTTCCTTTACATTGGCTTCGGAACCCGATTTTCTGACCAGTGCACTTCCCTGTGTCCTAAAGCGGGTCACCAGTTCCACTTCCGAAAAATCGCTTTTCAGGGCCGCGGCCATGGGAGCGGGGCTCACGGCAAACTTTCTGGCGTCACCCCCAAATTTAATGTCCGCATTTATCCTATAAATACGGTCTGCATCGGGAAACATCTTATCATAGGCGAGTTCATCATAAATATATAATGAGATGAGCAGGCCACCGGCCATTCCAATGGCCAGCCCAAACGTGTTCAAGAACGTAAAAAAGGGCTGCCTCTTTAAACTTCTCCAAGCGATTTTCAGATGATTTTTAAACATGACCATGGTTTTTAAATATATGTTCTATTCCGTGCGCAGACTTTTTACAGGGTTAACGGTGGCCGCTTTAATGGCTTGGAAGCTTACGGTGATCAATGCGATCACAACGGCAATACCTCCGGACAGCAAAAACATCCACCATTTTATTTCTATACGGTAGGCAAAATCCTGCAACCATCTTTCCATGGCAAACCATGAAACTGGAAAAGCGATAAGGGCTGCAATGGTCACCAGTTTGCCGAAATCTTTGCTTAGCATCACCATAACCGAAGTTACAGAAGCCCCTAACACTTTTCGAACTCCGATTTCCTTTTTACGTTGAGCCGCTATAAAGATGACGAGGCCCAACAGGCCGAGACATGAAATGCCAAAGGCTAGAATGGTAAAAATCAGCGATAATTTTTCCTGTTTTTGCTCGGCCACATATTGAAGATTAAAATTGTCATCGAGAAAATGAAAGTCTGATTGGTTATTTGGATCGAATTTGTCGTAGGTATTTTTCACAAAGGCCATCCCTGCCACAGCTTGTCCTTTTGCGATTTTTATATACAAATTGTCCCGTTCCTTATCCTCGGGGGGCATCAACATTACCATGGGCTCAATTTTATGCAATAGTGAAGTGGAATGAAAATCCTTTACCACACCGATAATCTTTCGATAAATTGTGCTATCATTTGCCGTTTTATATTGTACTCTTTTCCCAATGGCATCCGAATAGCCTAGGTATTCCACCTGGGTTTGGTTAATTATTACCGCAGCATCCTTATCCGATGGCATATCCTTTGAAAAATTCCTTCCTTGAAGCAATTTCATACCGTTGGTTGCCAGAAAATCTTCATCAACATACAGAAACGTCGCCACTTGTTCGGTTTCTTGTATTTTTCCGTTCACTTCGAAGTTGAAACCATATTTACCGATATAGTCGCTACCCATGGGATTCCCTGCCGTAGCTGCACTAACGACAAACGGACTTTGCAAAAGTGCCTCTTTCAAGGCCGGTATTTGGCTGCGGACTTTTATGTCATCGATATGGGATATTAGTATCTGTTCTTTATCAAAACCCAGGTCCTTCTGTGAAACAAACTGCATTTGCCGGTATATTATATAGGACCCGCTGATCAGGCAAACGGTAATCACAAACTGTAAAACCACCAACGATTTACGGAAGACAAGGCTCTTATGCATGTTGCCCAAATGTCCTTTAAGGGACGGTATCATTTTAAATCTGGACAAAACCAGGGCGGGATAGCTGCCGCTGAGGAGTCCCGTAAACAAAGTAAAAATGATGATGGATGCCAAGGTTTCAACTATGCCGAAACGCCAAAGGCCCAAATCCTTTTCGGCCAAATCATTGAAAAATGGAAGGGCCAATTGAACCAGAAAACCTGCGATCAGCGCAGCAAAACAGGTTACAAGCAGGGCTTCCGTTATAAACAGGCCCATCAATTGTTTTTTTCCGGAGCCCAACACTTTTCGTATTCCGATTTCCTGTACCCGCATGGTAGAGCGTGCCGTAGATAGGTTCATATAATTGATTACAGCGATCAACAGCACAAGCAGGCAGATTGCGATAAACATATAAACGCGGCCTATACTCCCGTTGCTTCCCAATTCATAGTCGAGATCCGAATGTAAGTGAATATCGGTGAGTGGCTGTAATTCCATTTGGAAGTCAGAAATATTCATCTGTTGGGCGATATCCTTTTCAAGAGGAACCAGTTTGTTTTCTAGAGATGTTACATCCGTCCCTTTTTTTAATAGGATGTAGGTGTAAAGGAAGTTTTCATTCCATTTATCACTTTTGAGGTCATCCTCATCAAAGGATCGTATACCACTAAACCTCATGTGTGAATTTTGCGGCATATCACGTATAACACCGGTCACTTTAATCGGATATTTTCCGCTGCCCATTTCAATGGTCTTTCCAATGGCTTGGGATGCATCTCCGAAAATCTTTATGGCGAGGCTTTCGGTAATGACCATAGACGCAGGTTCGGTCAGAGCGGTGTTCGCATTACCGTATAAAAAGGGATGGTCGAATAATTTAAAAAAGGAGTTTTCGGCATAACAGATATCATCCTGCTTAACGGTATTATTGTCGTAGTACATTACATCTCCGGCTTCGATGTTGATCCGCACAGCATCTTCCACTTCGGGAAACTTTTCTTTTAAGGTGGTGGCATAGGGTGGAGAGGTAACGGCAATGTCCATGTTTCCGCCATCCCATTTTGCATGTGGGGCGATTCGGTAAATGCGTTCCGCATTGGAAAATGACCGATCGTAACTGAGTTCATCGGCGACATATAATGCGATGAGCCAAAAAGCCGCCAACCCGATGGCAATACCACCTATATTCAAAATGCTATAGTCTTTGTTGCGTTTTAGGTTACGCCAAGCGATTTTTAGATGATTTTTAAACATGACCGTGGTTTTTAAAATAAATGTTCTATTCCGTCCGCAAGCTTTTTATGGGGTTTGTCACCCCAGCCCTAAGGGAATGGAAACTGACCGTTATCAATGCCACACCGACCGTTACAATACCGGCAATGACAAAAACCCACCAAGGAATGCCGATCCTATAAGCGAACCCCTGCAACCAGCTTTCCATAAACAGATAGGCCACTGGAAAACCAATACATAATGCAACAAGGACCAATTTTGTAAAATCCGCTGTTAACATTTTGGCTATTTTGGCCACGGAAGCGCCCATTACTTTGCGGATTCCTATTTCCTTTCTTCGTTGTTCGGTGGTAAAAGCTGCCAGACCGAAAAGTCCCAAAGTGGCCACGAATATGGCCAACAAACAAAATACGATGCTAATTTGGCCGGCCCTTTGGTCGCGTTGATATAACCTTTCCAGCTGCTGATCCAGAAAGGAATAATTAAAATCCAGATTGGGTGCCACCTTTAAAAAAACATTCTTAAAATCTTCCATGGTATGGGCCAAATCACCCGATTTAAAACGCAGCAGAATAAAGGATTTTCCCTCTCCATTATTGTTGTGGAAGGCATAGGCACCAATAGGTTGATGTAAGGATTCATAATTAAAATCGTCCACAACGCCCACAATGGTATTTGGCACCCCGATGTATACTTTTTTCCCAATGGCTTCCTCTGGGGCAAACCCCAAAAAATCTATGGCCTTTTTATTCAGAACGACCTCGACCAATGTATCCTTTTCATTTTTATATTCGGGAAGGCTCTTACCGGCCAGCAACTTCAGCTTAAGGACATCCACAATGCCGGTATCGGCCACATTTGTCTGAATATTAAGCATTCGCTCATCCGATTCGCTCTTTCGCAAACTGCGCCCGCTCACGTCCATTCCCGGATATCCCTGTGCCATAGCCAATGAGGTAACTTCGGGGAGGCCAGAGAATTCCTGGATCAAGGCAGTCTGCTTGTCGGTACCTCCCACGCCGTTTATGGAAAGTGCCAAAACATTCTCCGCAGCAAATCCCAGATCTTTGTTCTGGATAAATTTCATTTGTTGGTAAATGACCAGTGCCCCAACGATCAATGCGGCAGAAGCGGCAAATTGGACGACCACCAACCCTTTTCTGATCAGCAAATTGCCCTTGTCCGTTTTTAGTGAAGGGGAAAGAATTTGCCTGGGCAAAAATCTGGATAGGTATAAGGAAGGGTAAAAACCGGATATTGCGGTGGTCAGCACCCAGACTCCCAAAATCACCACCAAAAAAGAACGGTTGAAAAGCTGGTCTATGTGCAGGCCCTGATCTGTTAGCGCATTAAATCCGGGCAATACCAACATGGCCAGTATAATGCCCAACACTATGGAAATAGCCGTTATAAGTCCCGTTTCCACATAAAATCTACCGACCATGGATCTTGTGGATGCCCCCATGACCTTACCGATACCCACTTCTTTTGAGCGTTTCTGAGAACGGGCGGTGGTGAGGTTCATATAATTTACGCAGGCTATCAAAAGGATCAAAATGGCCAAATAGCCCAAATTACGTACTTCGTTTATGTCACCTATTCTGGACGTATATGCATTTCCATAAGAGGCGGAATATAGATGCACCCTATCGAGGGGCTGTAGGGAAAAGGTGTACCATTGCCCATCCTTTGGTACGTTGGCATCCAACATTTTTCCTATTTGCAGTTCAGTGGCGCTTAAGGAGACATTCTTTCTTAAAAGGCAGTATGTTTCAAAACTGGCATTGGACCATGTAGTGCTGTCATAGAACCAATATCCATTGCTTGAGGCGAGCATTTCGGCATCCAAGGTGCTATTTTTTCCAAAATCCCCATAAACGCCTGTCACTTCCAATTCACGCCCATTATCCACCAATATTGTTTTTCCCATTGGATCTTCAGCATTAAAATAGGTTTGGGCAGCGGATTCCGATAACAGTACAGTGCCCGGTCTATCCAACGCATTGGTCTTGTTTCCCTTTATCAGGTGGATATCAAAGATGGTGAGCAGCTCTTTGTCTACCCAATAAAACCTATCCTCCGTAAAATTCTGATCGTTTATCCTCAGGGATGCGGTACCTCCAAAATTATGTTTGTACACTCTGGCCGCGGTTTCTACATTGGTAATTTCCTTTTTTAGGGCAGGGGCGGTGACAGGTGGTGCCGTTGCCCACGTTTCAAAACCAAAATCCCCATCGGTTTTTAACAATACCCTATAGATCCGGTCTTTTTTTGGATACATGGTATCAAAACTTTTCTCATGGGAAATATAGAGGAACAATAGGATCACTATTGCAAGACCCAAACAAAGTCCAATGATGTTGATTGCCGAAAACAGCTTATTGACCTTAAGGTTCCGCCAAGCGATTTTAATATGGTGTTTTAGCATGGTCATATTTTTTTGGGCCCTAGGCCGTTTATACTATTTTATTCGGTACGCAGACTTTTTATGGGGTTTGCCCTTGCCGACGCCATGGTCCTGATGGCCATGATGCCCAAGGCGATGATCGCCATCAACAGTCCGCTCAAAACAAATACCCACCAACTGACCGACGTTTTATAGGCAAACCCTTCCAACCAATGCCGTATCCCTAGGAAGGTCAAGGGCGCCGCGATCAAAAAGGCCACCCCTACCAACAAAAGAAATTCTTTGCACAAAAGGAGATTGAGCTGTGCAAAGGATGCCCCAAGCACTTTTCGGATGCCTATTTCTTTGGTCCGCCTTTCCGTGCTGTAGATCACCAGGCCCAAGAGGCCCAAACAACTTATGGCAATGGCAAGGCCAGTGGCCCATTGTAACAGCGAGGAAGTCCGCCGCTCCTGTTCGTAAAACCGTTTTATGGAATCGTCCATAAAATTCAGTTCAAAATCCGCTTCCGGATAAACACTTTTCCAATCCGCCTCCAGTTGTTTTATGGTCTCTGTCCATGTATTGGAGGGTTGCCCCCTTAATGAGAAATGAAGGGTGTTGAACTGGGGATTTTCCATCCTGTACCAATCCCCGATGAGGGCCATGGGTTTTATCCGGGTACGGAGGGACCTTTGGTTGAAGTCCTTCATGACCCCCACAATGGGAATGGGCAGGCTATCTATCTTTACATATTTTCCTATGGCCTCCCTTGGATCCGAAAAACCCAAAATTTTGGCGTAGGTGTCATTGATCACATATTCCCTTACGGTGTCGTTCAGGCGGTCCCGACCCGCCAATAAAGGAATACCGTATAATTTTAGATAGGTTTCATCCCCGTAGAGCAATTCCACCTCCGTATGGATCTCCTTGTCGCCATCCCTATAGGTCACCATAGAGGAATGGGTACTATTGGATGCCGGAGGGGCCCCGCCAAAACTCACGTCAGAAACCTGGTTTATGGCACCTACCTTCCCCCTAAATACCAAGCGTTTTTCAAAGGAAGCATCCTGCCAGGGAGTCCTAATATGCACTAGGGCATCGGTCTTGAAACCCATATCCCTATCCATCATATAGTTCAGCTGTTTCCCCACAAAAATGGTAGCGATGATAAAAATCTGTGCGATTACAAATTGAAAAACGGTCAGGTACTTTCGAAAATCGGATTTGGTGCCCCCGCTGTATATTTGGTCCTTTAATACCGATATGGGCTTAAAACCAGACAGCACCATTGCCGGATAGAAGCCGGACAGCAATGTTACGAGGACCAGCAACAAGAAAATGCCCCCTATCAACTGTGGGCTTTTTAGAAGTCCGAAATCGACGCCGGAGGGGATAAAATCGGAGAACAACCGCAACAACCAAGGGCAAAGTAGCAGTGAAATTAAGGACGCGGCCAAAGTGAGCAGGAAGGTCTCGCCCAAAAATTGGAACATCAGTTGTTTTCTGGAACTTCCGAGGGTTTTTTTAATTCCTATCTCCTTTGCCCGTCTTGCAGCTTGGGCCGTATTGAGGTTGATAAAATTGATGCAGCCCAATAAAAGTAAAAAGAGCGCAACAAAGGACAGCCCCATCAAAAGTGTTCTATTGCCTGTAGAGGATGTATGGTTAAAGATTCCCAAATCGGCATTGAAATGAAGGTCGGACAGAGGTTGCAGGGAAAAGGTCCTGTGCAGTCCCATGGCCACCAAGTCTGCCTCTGCATGTTCTTCGGCAATGGCCTTTAATTCCTTTTCCAAGCCTTCAGAACTGCTTCCTTCCGCCAATTTTAAAAATACCTGGGTTGCAGAATTGGTATTGTCCCACCCATCGGTATGGACCATATTTGACATATCGGTGGCCTTAGCGGTACCAGGCGACAAAAATTCCTGAAAGTCCAGATCTGTACGACCTTCAAAATCGGCCACAATGCCGGTCACCCTGACCACTACGGAATCGTTGTATACCAATGTTTCTTCCATCAATTGGTCCACAGGCATATCAGGAAAATACTTGGCCGCCCTTGATAGGGTAAGGACCACTTCATTGGGATCGGAGAGCACTTTTGTAGGATTGCCCGCCAACCATCTATAGTTGAACAACTTAAAGTAATCGCTATCGGCAAAAATGATCTTTTCCGGATTTTTATGCTTCCGGTTCCCCTGGGTAGTTTTCACCGAATTGAAAGAGGCCGCAAAAAAAGTACTTACGGTCTCAACCCCCGCTTTGCCCGTTAAGGCTTCCCCCAGGGGCACCGAAACGCCCCGATTGTAGAATTCCCCGTCGGGCGTTTTAAAAACGGAGGTGACCCGATGGATACGCTCGCCCTCCGCATGGAACTTATCAAAAGTAAGATCATAATATACGATCATCGCAATTACGAAGGATGCACTGAGACCCAGGGCAAGTCCTGTGATATTTATCAGGGAAAACATCTTGTTCTTCAAGAGGTTCCGAAACGCTATTTTAAACAGGTTCTTGATCATGGCCTTCGGTTTAGTTCAATTTTTGAATGGTCGCTTCCCCAATGACAAGGCCTTTGTCCACTTCCGGGTCGCCTTCATAGGCCACCGTTGCCTCCCCAAAAGCGGTCACTTTGAGTCGATCTGAAACCTTTACCCTAAAGCTTCCCTCCCCAAAGGCAGTAAGTTTCGTGGTGCTGTTCCCTACCGCCAAGGTGTTGACATTTGTCTCCCCATAGGCGGTATACTTTTGATCGGTAATGTTGCCCGAACGGATTTCCAGATAACTTTCCCCGTAGATGGTGGCAGTTAAGCGCTGAAGGTCCACTGCTTCCAGAAATACTTGTGACTCCCCATAGATTTTAAGGTCAAAGGAATCCCCCACCAGGGGACTTTTGCACACAAAGGTCTCCTCTCCCCTTAGGGAAAGTTCATCCAGTTCCCTATAGGTTACGGTCACGGTAAGCATGGTCCCATTATATATGGAATGCGACCGCTGGTAGCCATTTTTATACTCCTCTTTACTTTTGGTCACTTCTTTGGCCCCTTCCAGGTAAATGCGAAGCGTCTTGCCCTTTACTTCCACATAAATTTTATCCCGTGACACGGCCGCATCCTCTATGGAAACACTTTCCCTGTCGCCCTTTATAAAGGTGGCCCGGATATGCGGGCTGATCGTTACCTTGTTAAAGGGGTCCACCGCTATCTCCTTTGACTGGGCCTTAATTGAATAAGCAAAGAGTAAGTTTCCCAATACAAATGCAAGTACTATTTTAAACGATAGGATTTTCATGTGCTATTCTTTAAGGTTACCAACCGTATTGATTATTCCGTACGCAGACTTTTGACCGGATTCTGTTTTGCCGCTTTGATCGCTTGAAAACTTACCGTAACCACGGTGACGGCCATGGCCCCCAACATGGCCAACGCAAATATCCACCACTTTAAGAGTACCCTATAGGGATATTCCTGTAACCAACCGTTCATAATGTAATAGGCTATGGGAACGGCTATAAAACAGGAGATCACCACCAATTTTAAAAAGTCCTTGGATAACATGTTCCATACGTTAAAGACCGTTGCCCCCAATACTTTCCGAACCCCAATTTCTTTTGTGCGCTGTTCCGCTACAAAGGAGGTAAGGCCGAAAAGCCCAAGACAGCTTATTAGAATGGCCAGTGCGGTGAACACTCCCGAAAGGGTACCGACCCTTTCTTCAGAGGCGAATTTTTCCCCATACTCCGAATCCACAAATTCATATTGAAATGGAATGTCCGGGAAATGTTGCTTAAAGACCCGTTCCACAATGGCAATGTTCTGGCCTGCACTTTGTTTTGGGTTCAACCTCAGATTGTAATAACTGGAATTCCCCTGTTTATCATAGACGTACACCCCTTGCTTTACAGGTTCATAAGGCGATTGGGCGATCATGTCCTGTACTACTCCGATGATGGTCAGTGGCGGGTCGGGGTCTTCCTCGTCGTCATCTTTTATCAATGTTCCCACCGGATTTTTGAGCCCCATATATTTTTTGGCCGTCTCATTGATCAGTACCGCACTGGAATCACTGGCGAACTCACGGGAAAAATCACGGCCCTCCACTATCTTCAAATTGAGGGATCTGGCATACTCGTGCGACACTTCTGTCCAAGCGAGATCCTCTTGGAACCCTTCCGGTTTGCCCTCCCAACTAAAACCGCCCCTATTGGACCATATGTCGGTAGTGGGCGCACTTGAACTGGACATTTCCACCACGGCCCCAGAGTTTATGAACTCGCTCCGCATAAGGTCGTATTTCCCTTCAAAGTCGGTGCTAAAGGTGGGTATTTGTACCAATCCCTCCCTGTCGTATCCGACCGGTCTATTTTTGGCATAATTGATCTGTTGCATGACAATAACGGTCCCTATGATAAAGGCCACCGATACCGTAAACTGCACCACTACCAGAATTTTTCGTGGCAATCCGGCATATTTGCCCATTTTGAAGGTTCCTTTCAGCACATCCACCGGTCGGAACGAAGACAGGTACAGGGCGGGGTAACTCCCCGCCAGTAGGGCCGTAAACAAGATGAAAATGACCGAAACCAGCCAAAAAAGCCCACTGCCCCATGGAAAGTCGATCGCCTTGCCGGACAAGGTATTAAAACCGTTGAGCGAAACAAGGACAATAAGGATGGCAATGACAAATGCAAAGACCACCACCAAAAAGGACTCGCTTAGAAATTGGTTGATCAATTGGCCTCTATGGGACCCTATGGATTTACGGATGCCAACTTCCTTGGACCGCTTTTCCGAGCGTGCCGTGCTCAGGTTCATAAAATTGATACAGGCCAATAACAGGACAAATACCCCTATGACCCCAAACAGCCAAACATATTTTATACGGCCACCCACCTGTATCCCATTTTCAAAGGCACCTCTCAGGTACCAATCCTTCATGGGGAACAGGAATAGCTGGGGATTGAACTCGGCCGTATCGGCGTTGGCGTCCTTCTTTACATTTTGAATGGTCTGGGACACCCTTTCCATAGTGGTATTTTCCGGAATCTGTACAAACAGTTGAAACGAATTGTTCCCCCATTGATCGGCCGCATTTTTTATCCATTCCTCGTTGATGTATTTTTCCCAAGGCATCAAAAATTGGGTGTCGTTAAAGGAATTGTTTAGGGGAATGTCCTCATATACGGCGGTCACTTCCATACTGTGCTCACTGTTTACCCTAATGATCTTGCCCACGGGCTCCTCTTCCCCAAAGAGCGCATGGGCCACCGATTGGGACAGCATGATGGAATTGATCTCGCGCAGGCCGTCCTTCTCGCCCTTAATGATTTTTAGGTCGAACAGTTCGGGTGCCCCCCGTTGCATAAAGTTGCCCGTTTTTGAGAGGCTTTTGTCTTTGTAGTTGAGGTATTGGGCGTTGTTCCAGGAAGACATGACCAAGTGTGTAAACTGATCGGCGTATCCCTCCCTCAAGGCCATTTCCAAAGGTCTTGGAATGGCTGGCCCCGTGCCCGTATTTCCGTTGAACGTCTGGGACTGGTAGACCTGTGCAATGCGATCTTTGTTGGTGAAATAATGGTTAAAGGTAAGTTCATCCACGACCCAAAGGCCGATCAAGAGGGTCACGGCCATCCCCAAGGCCAGCCCCCCAATATTGATTGCGGAATAGCCCTTGTTCTTTAAGAGGTTCCGCCAGGCTATTTTTAGATAATTCTTTATCATGATGATGGTTGTTTGATGGGTTATTCGGTGCGTAGGCTTTTAATGGGATTCACATTGGCAGCTTTCACGGCATGGAACCCAATAGTCAATATTGCGATGAGCAGTGCCACAATTCCGGAGGCGGCAAATACCCACCATTTCACTTCCACTTGATAGGCATAGGATTCCAGCCATCTATGCATTGCATACCAAGAAAATGGCACCGAAATAACGATGGCGATCAAGACCAGTTTTAAAAAGTCTTTTGATAGAAGTGCAATGATCGTGGATACATCTGCTCCCAATACCTTTCTGATGCCTATTTCCTTTGTCCGCTGCATAGCAGTATAGGTAGCCAGTCCCAGCAAGCCGAGACAGGCAATCAAAATAGCCAGGAAGGAGAATACCGTAAATAATTTTTGAAACTTAAAATCCGCATCATACTGTCTATTAAAGGATTCATCCAAGAAACTGAACAAAAAGGGCCGATGGGGAACCAAAGCGCTCCAAGTTTTCCCTATACCGTTTATGGTTGCAGGTAGGTTGGAGGACTTGACCTTGAGTGTGATGTACCTGCTGCTGTTGGGCTCCAATCTAATCGCCAATGGTTCTATACGTTGATGCAGTGACAAATAATTGAAATCCTTTACCACTCCGATCACCTCACCTTGCTTGCCCCATTGGAAAAACCGTTTCCCAATAATCTTTTCGGGATCTGAATATCCATACATCTTGGCAGCAGCTTCGTTGATTACCAGTGACGATATGGTATCAGCGGGAAAGTCCCTCGAATAAGATCTGCCGGCTGCCATTTCCATACCATAATGAGGTATAAAATCCACATCAACCTCATATAGGGAGGGGACCTGATTCAACATCCTGCCCTCTGGATCTTCAATATCGGTCCCCGCATTTGGAAAGTATCCACCCGGCACACTTCGGGATGCTGCCACAGATAGGACATCCGGATTTTCCAACAAGGTGTTTTTGACCGACTCAAGGCTTGCCAGTACCTGATTGTCATAATTAAAATCGATTACCAGCATGCGCTCCCTGTTGAATCCCAAATTCTTGTTCAACAAATAGCCCATCTGAAAATATACAATTGCGGTACTGGCAATTAAAGCAATGGAAAGACTAAATTGGAATACCACGAGACTTTTTTTCAGCACGGCACCTTTTGTAGAATTTCCGAACGATCCCTTTAGGACACTTACGGGCTTAAAATTGGATAGAACAAATGCTGGATAAGTCCCCGCAGCAAGACCCGTGACCAACACTGTTGCCGTATACACCACAAGCGTCGTCCAATTAAAAATATCGGCACTTATAAATATTTTGCCCGTTACCTGCTCCATCCAGGGAAGCGACAATAAGACTATCCCGATGCCAAAAAGTGCCGCTATGGACACCATTAACAACGACTCCCCCATAAATTGGTAGAGCAGTCCATTTTTTCCAGCACCGATGACCTTTCGTATGCCGACCTCTTTGGCCCTTTCCAAAGAACGGGTAGTGGCCAGATTGGTGAAATTTATACAGCCGATCAACAGAATAAAAATTCCGATTATAGCAAAAATATAGATATTTGAAAGGCTTCCCGTAATTCCCGGTTGTCTGGACGCTACGGATTTCAGGTATACATCCTTTAAAGGTTCCAGGGCAATATTGTAATAATTCTTTTCCCCGACATCCCGATGCCTTTTTAAAAATTCCGGTATCTTTGATTGGAAAGCATTTTGATCAAAACCGTCCGCTACCAACAGATAGGTATAAAAATCAACATATCCCCACGATTCAAATGGTTCTTTCCAACTTTGGCGGAAAGAAGCCATGGACATCAGCACATCAAAATTAAAATGGGAAGTGGAAGGCAAATCCTTCATCACTCCCGTTACGGTATAGGTGCCAGGGGCCGCACGCCCACCTGTCTGGCCACCCTCTATGGTCTTTCCCATTGGATTGGAGTTTCCAAAGTATTTTCTGGCAGTGGACTCCGTTAGTACAACGGAATAGGGTGCCTCCAAGGCCGTTGCTGGATTCCCTTCCAAAAGGGGCCAACTGAATACATTAAAAACAGCTGCATCGACGAAAAAACAGTTACTTTCCTGAAAGGATCGATCCCCGTATTTTAGTAATACATCGGACCTTCCGGAAAATTGGACTTTTTGTAGGATTTCGGAATAATCGGATGCAAGCGCCTCCCCGACCGGAGCATTTCCCCAAATCCAGCTATCGGCAGGGTCATCGGGTGAATTTTGATGCACCACCCGAAAAATCCTATCGGCATTTTCATGATAACGATCATAGGAGAGTTCGTTCCTTATAAACATGGACACCATTAGGAAACATGCCATTCCCACGGCCAATCCTCCTATATTGATGGCGGAATAGCCCTTGTTCTTTAAGAGGTTCCGCCAGGCTATTTTTAGATAATTCTTTATCATGATGATTGATTGATTGATGAACAAACTCCTATAGAGCAGCGGCCCCTATGGGCTTATTGCGGCTTTCGGTAACGATCTGCCCGTCGAATAAGTTGATTATCCTATGCGCATAATGGGAGTCCCGATCGGAATGCGTTACCATCACGATGGTGGTGCCTTCTTGGTTCAGTTCGGTCAATAGGTTCATTACCTCGATCCCATTTTTTGAATCCAGGTTTCCCGTGGGCTCATCCGCCAAGATCAGTTTGGGATTGGTAACCACCGCCCGTGAAATGGCCACCCTCTGTTGCTGCCCGCCCGACAATTGTTGGGGAAAGTGTTTTTCCCTATGGGCTATCTTCATCCGCTCCAGAACGATCCTCACTTTTTCCTTTCGTTCGGCCTTGCCCATTTTTAAATAGATAAGGGGCAGTTCCACATTTTCAAAAACGGTCAGCTCATCGATCAAGTTGAAACTTTGGAAAACGAACCCTAGGTTGCCCTTGCGTAGCTGGGTCCGTTGGCGTTCCTTCAATCCGCCCACCTCCGTACCGGCAAACTTATAACTCCCGTCCGTAGGGTTGTCCAACATCCCGATGATGTTCAGGAGGGTCGACTTCCCACATCCCGATGGCCCCATGATGGCGGCAAACTCCCCTTCGGTAATATGAAGGTTCACATTGTTAAGGGCCAAGGTCTCTACCTCTTCCGTCCTAAAGCTTTTTTTAAGGTTCTGTATCTGTATCATTTTTGTTGGTTTTATATATTTTTTTTGCCGGTCTTTATTCCACTTTTTAAATCTGTTCAAGAAAATTATTTCAAGGACTTGGTCCATCATCCTTCTGTGTCTTATTCATATCCAAAAGACGGTCAGGAAATATGGTTGTTACGTTTTAACCGCTCTTTGTGTCCATTGATGTCCAATTTTGAAGGTCTTTCTGGATTTTTTGTACTTCTTCCGGTATTTTACCCCCTAGGAGATCGGTCGGTACATTATGAATATCCACCTTTTCAATTTCCATAAAGGGCAACCCTTCATATTCACCTATAGAAAGTACCGTCACCATAGTACCACTTATTTTTAGGGGCTTGGTATAAAAATCGCCGTTGAGGAACCACTCGCCCATATGGTTCTTTAAATGTTTTTTCTTCTTTTCGTTTTCCAAATGGAAGATGCTGTTCTTGATCCGCTCCATTTCCTGACGGTGGTGCTCCATTTTCTTTTGTAGATCGACAACTGCTTCCATAGGATCAATTTTATTTCAACACAATTTTTTCCGCATCCCCAAAACTGTCATAATTGGAAGTGATTACCCGTTCACCTGCCTGTAGCCCTTCCAGTACCTCATAGTAGCGGGAGTTTTGCTTCCCTATCCGAACGGATCTCCTTAAGGCTTCCCCCGTACTTGGATCTACCACAAAGATCCATTGTCCCCCCGTGCTCTGGAAAAAACTTCCCTTTGGCAGCAGCAGGGCATCGGACGATTCGCCCAGCTGTAATTTTATATTGTAGCTTTGCCCAGAGCGTATGGTTTCAGGTTTTTCGCCCGTAAAGACCAGATCTACCTTGAATTTTCCGTTCCGCACCTCCGGGTAGACCTTTCTTAGGCGTAGCGGGTACTCCTTTTCATTGCGTTCCAGAATGGCACTTAGGTCCCTGATCACCCTATCAATATAATGTTCATCTATAGTGGCCTCGATCTTATAGTCGGTCAGCACATTGATCTGTCCTATCCGTTCCCCTTGTGCGATGCTCTGGCCTATCTCCGCATCCAGAAACCCCAATTGTCCATCCGCAGGGGCCCTGACATTTAATTGGTCCAGACGTTCGTATACCATGGAAAGGGTCTTCTGCATCCGGTCCAGATCGGTGTCCAGTCCCGCAAGCGAGGTATTCCGAAGGGCATCGTCCTGTTGGGTCTGCATTTTTATGATCTCGAACTGCTTTTGGGACAGTTCATAATTTTCCTTGGAGAGCAGGTATTCCTCTTTGGATATAAGTTCTTCCTTGTACAGGGCCTCGTTCTGTTCAAAATTCCTTTTTAACCGTTGCAGTTCGTATTGGGAGGTCGCCAACGATTTTTTGCCTTCCACTTGTCTGGAATCGAAGGTGAGCTTGGTAGAGCGAAGATCGTTCTGTTTTAGGGCCAAGTTGCTCTCGCTGGCCAAGATCTGTTCATAAAGGCCCCTGTTCTCCAATTTCAGGATGATATCCCCTTTTTTTACGGTAGCGCCTTCCTCGATCAATTTTTCCGTGACTCGCCCCCCCTCATAGGCATCCATATAAATGGTGGCAATGGGGGCCACGTTGCCATTGATGGTGATATAATCATCAAATTTCCCTTGGGTCACCTCGGCAATGGACAATTTGTCCTTTTCGGTCCTAAAGGTGGAAACAGAAGTCCCAAAAAGCAGTTTGTAGATTATAAAAATAAGGAACAGGCCCAAGGCGATATATCCGTAATGTTTGGGCCGCAGCCCCTTTTTCTTTTCTAGTTTTATATCCATTGTATCGTGATTCTTTATTTATTGATCGTAAAAACGGGGAGTCCCCTATAAAAATCCAAGGTACTTTTATTGATCTCGGACCGCAACCTCACCTGTAGGTTCTCATTTTGTGCACTGGCAAAAAGGTTCTTGGCGGTCAGCAGGTCCAAGGTATTAATGAGACCTTTTTCAAAACGCTTTTGCGCAATGTTGAACGCCAGCTCTTGGGAGGCCATTTTTTGGGAACTCTGTTGGTATTCCACTTGCAGCGCATTGTGCTCCTGTACCAATTGTTCTATGGTCTGCCGCAGTTCCTGTTCCTGCACGTCCAAATTGTTCTGCGCCCTCATCAGGCTTATTTTTTGTTGTTTTACCTTGGACCTTCCGGACCAACCGTTGCTAATGGGAACATTGATGGACACACCGACATATCTAAAGGTATTGTCCCTAAACTGGTCCTTGAACGGTACCGTTTCCCCGATGGTATCCCGTGTGGTCTCATAGAATCCGGTTCCATACCCACCAAATAGGGAAATGGAAGGGTACAGAGCACCACGTGCCACGGCAATATCTTTTTTGGCCGCCCGGGTCCTTAACTCCTGTGCCTTGATAATGGGCATAAATGTTTTGGCCTCCAGATACACCGAATCTGCCACTACGGAAAAATCGATCGTATTTTTATCGGGCTCTCCCATGATGGGCAGTATGTTAATGTCGGTCACCCCTTCCAAGTTCATTTCCTGTATCAGGGCCAGTTTGGCGGCCACCAATTGGTTATTGCTCTGGGTCACCTTCAATTTATCGGTGAGCAATATGGATTCCGCCTCGTACAGGTCCGCCCCCGCCTTTAGTCCCAATTCTATCTGTTTGTCCACCAGGTCGTAGTTGGCCTGGGATACCAGTTGTTGTTCCCTGGAAATGGCCAGAAGTCCCTCATAAAATTGGATATCGTAAAAGGCGGACATCACCCTGAAGGCCAATAGGTATTTCTGCTGTAAGGTTTCCTCCTGCGTGGCCTTGTACAAAAATTTTGCCGCCTTGATAGCATTTATTTTTTGAAAGCCCTGAAAGAGGTCTATACTGGATTCCAAGGAATAATTATTGGAAAAGAAATCGGTGTTGATGATACTGTTGTCATTGGGATCCACGGAGCGACCAAAGCGAATGTTGTAATCGGCAAACCCGTTCACATTGGGCAGGACATTGCGTATGGACTGCCTATACGTTTCCTTATTGGAAAGGGCGGTATACTTAAAATCGTTCAGCTGTAGATTGTGTTCCAGCGCATAGGAAACACATTCATCGAGCGACCATTTATCCTGTGAAAAAATGCACAGGGATACGCTAAAAAAAATGGCGGTACTTAATTTTCGGTATTTCATGTATTTGATTGATGTGATACATCGTATACCATTCCCATGCCAAAAAAATAAACTGTCTGAAAATCAATATTTTAAATCTAGATATTCTTTAAAAAAAAATTTAACTGTAAAAATGTTGTACAGATTTTGTCCAAAAAATGGACACTTTTATAGTGGCAATCATTAAAAATGATACATTTAGCCAACATCTTTTCGGCATAGACCATTTTAGGTCGGTCTTTAAAGATGATAACAATGCGGTCGTTCGCGGATAGTCTATAACTTAAAACCCCTCTCCCAGTATGTTGGATGGCAAAATCTTGGTCGTTGACGACAATAAAAATGTGTTGAGCGCACTGGAGATCCTATTGCAGTTCGAGTACAGCACGGTTTCCATACTCTCCAATCCCAACCTGCTCCCTTCCTTCCCCCATCTTAAGGACTACGATATAGTGTTGTTGGACATGAATTTTTCGGCAGGGGTGAACAGTGGGAACGAGGGACTTTACTGGTTAAGGGAAATAAAGGCGCGGGCCCCGAGCATTTCGGTGATCATGATGACCGCCTTTGGTGCGGTGGACCTGGCCGTACAGGCCCTAAAGGAAGGGGCGGCCGATTTTATCCTTAAACCGTGGAACAACGATCGGCTGCTGGCAACCGTAAAGAGTGCCTATTCCCTTAGAAGGTCGGAAAAAGAGGTGAAAAAGCTCCGGGAAAAGGAAAGCAACCTCAAGCAGCACATCAACCAACAGAAGAATTATATCATTGGCAATTCGAAGGCCCTTACGTCCGTCCTGAACCTGGTCCGAAAAGTGGCCAAAACGGATGTAAACGTGCTGGTTACCGGAGAAAATGGAACGGGAAAGGAACTGATCGCAAGGGAAATACACGGAATTTCGAACAGGAATGACGAAGTTTTTATCGGAGTGGACATGGGCTCCATTTCCGACTCCCTCTTTGAGAGCGAACTTTTTGGCCATGTCAAAGGTGCCTTTACGGATGCCAAGGAAGACAGAGCCGGAAAATTTGAGTCGGCCCATGGCGGCACCCTTTTTCTGGATGAAATAGGGAATCTTTCCCTGCAGACACAGGCCAAATTATTGTCGGCCATACAGAACAAGATCGTGGTACGGGTCGGCTCCAACAAGACCATTCCCGTAGATATCCGATTGATATGCGCCACCAACAACAACTTGGAACAAATGGTGGCGGAAGGGCTGTTCAGGGAAGATCTGTTATACCGTATCAATACGATAGCTTTGGAAGTCCCCCCTCTACGGGAAAGGGAGGAGGATATATTGTTGTTGGCCGAGTTCTACCTCAACAAATTCATGGCCAAATACGGCAAACAAGGGCTTCGGATCAACCAGGCCGCCCAAGAGCGACTTCTTACCTACTCATGGCCCGGCAACATACGGGAGCTATTGCACACCGTAGAAAGGGCCGTAATCCTGTCGGAAGGAAATGTCCTAAAACCCGGTGACTTCCTCCTGAACACAAAACAGCCCCAACCCTTGGGTACGGGAACGGGCACCTTGGAGGAAATGGAACTTTTGATGATCTCGAACGCTTTGGAACAGAACGATGGCAATTATAGTGCGGCAGCGGAACAGCTCGGCATTTCCCGACAGACATTGTACAATAAACTGAAAAAATTAGGCAAATGATCGCCAGTAGAAATTTTTACGTGCAATTGGTGGTAAGGGTCATTTTCCTTACCCTTATTGCCCTGGGCGTGGCCTTCCTTTTTCTTGAGAAACAGTATTTGCTCAGCTCCCTATGCTCGGTGGCCCTGATGTTACAGACCATCTATATCATAGGGTATGTAAACCATACAAATAGAAAGATAGCCTACTTTTTTGAATCGATCAAAAACGAGGACTTTACCCTTCGGTTCCCGGAACATGCCGATATCAATTCCCTAAAGGAACTGAACCGAAGCCTTAATATGCTCAATGGCATGATCCAAAAGGTACATTTGGAAAACCAGGCACAGGAAAAATACTATCAAGAAATAATAAAACAGGCAGATATGGGGATCCTCACCTTTAACAAAAAAGGACATATCCTTTTTGCCAATATGAAAATGGAGGAACTGTTGAACCATAAGCCCCTGAACCATATAAAACAATTGGACCAGATAGACCCATCCCTTTATGGGCTGTTCCAACAATTAAAACCATTTGACCGGAAACTGGTGCAGCTTACCAATGAAAGGGAACGCAAGCAGATTGCCCTTAAAGCGACCTCTTTGGTGCTGAACAAGGAAGAAGTGCTCTTGGTAGTGGCACAGGATATCAATAGGGAGCTGGAAGAAAAGGAGACCGATTCCTGGGTGCGACTTATTCGTGTACTGGCCCATGAGATCATGAACACCATTACGCCCATTACCTCCATTTCAGAGTCCATATTAAAATATTATAAGTCGGGAAAGGATATTTTGCCACTGGAAGAAATCAAGGAAGACCACATTCGCAACACCATAAAGGGACTGGAGGTGATCAGGGAACAGGGTGCCGACCTTATGGCCTTTGTAACTTCCTACCGGAGCATCTTAAGCCTTCCCGCTCCGGACAAGGCCCTGGTTACCGCACACCGCCTCCTGAACAAGGTAAAAGTGTTGATGGACCAAGAAAACGGTAACGATGCGGTCCATATAAGTACGGCAGTGGAACCAGGCGACCTCGAACTTTTTATAGATGAAAAGCAGCTGTCACATGTATTGATAAACCTGGGCAAAAATGCACTTCAGGCGTTGGGACACCAAGAGAACGGCCGTATTCTGCTCCAAGCTGGCATCAATCTACAAGGACAAAAATATATTGAGGTACGGGACAATGGACCCGGAGTGGACCCCGAATTGGTAGACGAAATATTCGTGCCCTTTTTTACCACAAAAACTGGGGGGACCGGAATAGGCCTGAGCCTCTCGAAACAGATCATGCACCTTCATGGAGGATATATGAAACTACATTCGGTTCCAGCGAGGGAAACCTCCTTTTTTCTGTATTTCCAGTCATGATCATGCCTTTGAAATCTAAACATGGGATAAGTGGTGGTAACAATCCCAGATCGCTTCTAATTACCCATGCATTAAAAAGTGTAACGGATGGGCAAGGATTGCAAATGGATGGGCACTCGTCGGGAGACGAGCGCCAGCAAAGGGCTCTTAACGGTTGTATTCGCTTTGGTTCCTAAGCAATTTTGGCGTACTTGTTCCTGTATTCTATGGGCGTAAGGCCGGTAATTTTTTTAAAAACGTTCCGAAAGGCCTTGGTATCCGTATAACCCACATCGTACATTACCTCGTTAACGTTCTTTCGGGAAGATTCAAAACTGCGTTTGGCCGCTTCCACCTTGATGCGCTGCAAATATTCCATTGCCGTATTATTGGTCGCCTGTTTAAACCTCCGTTCAAAACTTCTTCTACTCAGTGCCACAAGATCGGCAAGGCCGTCCAAGGTGATCCGCTCGGCATAGTTGGCCTCCAAATACTCCTGTACTTTCTTAATGGCACCATCATTATGGTCCTTTTGCCCCTGGAACAGCATAAAAGCGGCCTGACTGTTCCTGTCTATATCGATGGCAAAATACTTGGAGGCCAAAATGGCCGTGTCCCGATCGGTGTACTTTTCCAATAAATAGAGCAAGAGGTTCCAATAGGAGTTGGCGCCCCCACTGGAATAGATACCATTTTCCTCCGTAATGATACAACCGTCCATGACCTCCACCTGTGGAAACGTCTCCTTAAATTCCCCGTAATAGGCCCAGTGGGTAGAACATTTTTTTCCATCCAACAGCCCCGTGGCGGCCAGGAGAAATGCCCCCACACAAAGAGATGCCACTTCCGCCCCTTTAGCGTGCTGGCCAACGATCCACGGGATTGCCTCCCCATTACGGATTACCGCTGATTTCATATCCCCAAATAGTGCCGGGATTACGATCAGGTCCGTTTCCGTGATTTCGGAGAGCAGTTCATCAATGTGAACGGTATACATCCCGCTCCTAAATTTAACCTCCCTCTGAAGGCCTACCAACTTTACGTCAAATAATGGCGACTTCCCACTGGCCTGCAAGAATTGATTTGCCGTTGAAAACATATATTGTGGATCGGCAACCGCTTCGATTACGGCCGATTCCGGAACCAGGATGCTTACTCTTTTCACATCTTAAGTATTATATGGTTCATTCAAGACACTTTCCCACGTCGGATTTTTATTTATCAAAGCATGTCCAACCTGTATTAAAGCGGGGAGGTCACTGCAAAAGCATCCGAAAACAACGCCCATTTTAAAGGGAATCAAGTTACGTATTGGAACCCACTTTTCAAAATGGGACACCTTGGGCAAAACCACAGGTCAGTTCTAAGGAAGTAGCCCAAAAGGTTCCCACACAGGGGCCAAGGAAAAAGAGCCCGGAGAAGCTGCCCCTTTAATTGGCGCAATCGACCCTAGTAAGAGCCGCAATCACACCCATATTTTATGGTTAAACCGTCGCACCTTTGTATAGGCCGACGGAACCGGTCTGGAATAAAAGAGTTGCGCATGCCAAAGATCGTTGCTTATCTCAACTTTAACGGAAACTGTAGGGAAGCCATGGAATTTTATCGGGATTGTTTGGGGGGAACCCTAGAGCTACAGCAAGTGGGAGATTTCCCTAAAGGCAAGCATCTTCCCGAAACGATGAAAGACCGTATCCTGCACGCTTCGCTCAAAAAAGGGAGCATGGTATTAATGGGAACGGATCTGGTACCCGATAGCGGAATTGGGAAGGGCAATTCCATTTCCATATTATTGACATCCCCGAACAAAGAAGAGATCGTAGCATACCATACCAAATTAAAGGAAAACGGCAGGGTTACCCATGCCTTGGACACTACTGGGGAAGGCCTCCTATTTGGGGGGCTTACGGACAAATACGGGAACCATTGGCTTTTTTTCTGCACACAAGGGGAGGTGGTCCATCCGCTCGGTAGAGTATGAAATACAGGTTATTTTACCGACAGCAGCGCACGATCTAAATGGACATATCCCCCATCCACAAATAGAAACTGGCCCGTGGTGTGCGAAGATCTATTGGAAATAATGAAAAGACAGGTATCGGCAATCTCCAGTGGAGTGGTCATCCTATTTTCAAAGGGGATCTTATCCTTGATAGCCCGTAATTTTTCGGCCCCGTTTTCCATGGTACCTATCCATCTTTCATAGGCCGGGGTATAACTTTCCGCAATGATCAGCGCATTGCAACGTATACCAAAGGGAAGCAGATCCACCGCCCATTCCCTGGTAAGGCCCAAGATCCCCCCCTTGGCAGCTGCATAACCCGAAGTCTTGCCCTGACCCGTTAGCGCCACCTTGGACCCTATATTAAGGATAGTGCCCTTGGCGGATTTTAAGAGTGGCAATGCGTATTTTACCATGGCATAATAACTTACCAGGTTCAACTTCAGGGAATACATAAAATCTTCCATGGGTGCATCCAGTCCGGCCCCGTCGTTAACGCCCACATTATTTACAATGGCATCGATCTTACCATAGTGTTTTCCGATGGTGTTTACCGCCCGTTCGATCTGCTCATGGTCCGAAAGGTCCGTCTTTACAAAGAGTGCCGGAATGCCTTTTTCCCTCAATTCCTTTTCATAACTATATCCACGATCATTTCGACAGACGATCACCGGAATGGCACCCTCCTTGGCCAATGCCATTACGATGGTATGCCCTATGCTTCCCTCAATTCCCGCAGCTCCGGTCACTACCACTACTTTATCCTTTAATTCCAACTCCATCCGCAAACTATTTTATATAAATCCGGTTTCTAAGGCCTTCCACTATCCTAAACATCCCATTTGGGGTCCGTAATTTCGATTATATTTTCCAATTCGCCAAAAATTGCCTCATTGCCCCGATCTCATTCCCACGTTATTTTCTTGCGTTCCCCTTTTTTAAAGGTCACTTTTTTTTGTTCCTTCCCATGTATCAAATTGACGGTACCCGCATTGATAGCAGTTATGGATATGTTGCGAATGACGCCCTGGTCCCACTCTAGGTCCAGTTCATAGCCCCCACGTGCCCTGATCCCTTTTACGGAACCGGTGGGCCACGCATCGGGAAGGGCGGGCAATAACCTGATATCCCCGTTCCCCGACTGCAAGAGCATTTCTATAACCGCTGCGGCACCTCCAAAGTTCCCGTCGATCTGAAAAGGGGGATGGGCATCGAACAGGTTGGGGTAGGTACCGCCGCCCCGGGCATAATCGGTCTTTACCCCATCCGGCTCCACATACTTCAACAGTTCCCTATACATTTTATAGGCCCTGTTACCGTCCCATAACCGGGCCCATAGGTTTATCCTCCAACCCTTGGACCAACCAGTGGTCTCGTCCCCTTTTATCTCCAATGTCCTACGGCTGGCCGAAGCCAGTGCAGGGGTAGTTTCAGGGTTTATATGGTGCCCGGGATAGAGCCCAAAAAGATGTGATTGGTGTCGGTGCTGGGGATCTGCGTCCTCCCAATCTTCGTACCATTCCTGTAAGTTCCCCTTTTTACCGATCTGATAGGGATACAGTTTTTGTAGGGCCCGCTCCAATTGCTGTTGAAATTCAGGATCTCTATCCAAAACTTTTGCCGCTTCCAAGGTCTGTTGAAAACATTCCCTGATCATGGCAAGATCACTGGTAGCACCCGCCAAAACAGCTCCCTTATAGCCCTCGGGTGTGATAAATTCATTCTCCGGGGAAGTGGAAGGGGCGGTGATCAGATTGCCCTGCGCATCTTCCGTTAGCCATTCCAGACAGAATTGGGCCGCCCCCTTCATAAGGGGATATCCTTGTTGGGACAGAAAATCCATATCCCGTGTAAACTGGTAATGTTCCCATAGGTGGGTCACCAGCCACGTCCCCCCCATATTCCAGTTGGCCCATACAGGACCGCCCTGTCCAAAATTGCCCACGGGATTGCTCATGGCCCAGATGTCGGAATTATGGGCGGCCGACCATCCGCCTACGCCGTAAAATGTTTTGGCGGTCACCGTGCCCGTTTCCGCAATATTGCGAATAAAGCCCAATAACGGCAGGTGCATTTCAGAAAGGTTTGCATTTTCCGCCAACCAGTAATTTTCTTCGGCATTGATATTCAGGGTATAGTTACTGCTCCAAGGTGGCCTTAGATGGGGGTTCCAGATACCCTGTAGATTTGCGGGCACCCCTGGGGTGCGGGAGCTGGCGATCAACAGATATCTGCCAAACTGAAAATAGAGTATTTCCAAATTTTTGTCCTCCTCCCCTTTGGCATATCGTCTTAAGCGGTCATCGGTGGGCAAATTTGGGGCCGCGGTCTCCCCAAGATCCAGGTGAACTCTATCAAAAAAGTTGCTGTGGTCCGCCACATGTGCCTCCCTTAAAGAATTGGTGGATTTCTTGGAGGCACTTTCCAATTTTATTTGGGCCAACTTGCGGTCATCGACCCCTTCGGTCGCCGGATTCTTATCAAAACCGTTAAAGCTGCTGGCCACCGATACCAGTAAAGTGGCCCTACTGCCATTTTCCAGATGCAGTGCGCCATTGGAGACATGAACCTTTCCATCGGTATCGACGACCCTGAACAAGGCCGTGAAGCGGGTCCCCCTGTTTTTGTCGAACCTTACCGGAGATGGTTCATCCACATAATTGGGTGCGGCATAATAGGGAGCACGACCGTGCACTGCCAAATTATTCCCGGAGGCGGAAACGGCGTACTGCAACTTACTATCGAACGTCAGATCAAAATTCAGACTTCCTTTTTTGTTGCTCGTAAGATGGATAGCCATTATGCTGTCCGGGTAGGAAATAAAATATTCCCGTTGGAAAGCGACCCCATCCACTTCGTATTTTACGGTAGAGATGCCTTTTTCCAGATTCAGTTCCCTGTAATAGTCTTTTGGTTTCCCGGCATGTTCGAAGTCGAGCACCATGGTGCCCAAGGGTGCATATGATTCAGAATACTTGCCCTGTACCTTGCGAATTAGGGAATCGGCCAGTTTGTTATCCCCTTTTTTCAGGGCTTCCCGAATGGATGGGATACTCTTATGGGCCGTTGGGTTCATATTGGGATCTACGGGCTCCCCGGACCATAGGGTGGCATCGTTTAGGTATATCTTGTCCGAGGCCACTCCCCCAAAAACGGAGGCCCCCATTTTCCCATTGCCCAACACCAAGCTTTGCTCAAAATATTCGGCAGGTCCATCATACCACAGTAAGGTCTTCGACTGTGCCCTAGAATGGATGGCTCCCAGTGAAAGTCCGAAGGAGATCAGTGCTATAGCATATTTCATACCCTAATAATCCGTTTTAGGTGCAGTGGCATGGGGAATATCTTTGATCATAAAGTCCAAGGATACCATCATATCCACCTTTAATGGGCAAAGTCCGACGTGGTGATCGGACTTTGAACTGACTTAACTTAACTTAAAAAATCGACTAAAAATTAATCCACTTAATTTTATCAAAGAGGAAACAACCTAATAATACCTAGGGATAAAATTTTTTGGACCCCACATGATATATCAAAGCTAAAAGGAAATTTAAAGAAAAACTACCCAGTAATACACCAATATTGATACTATTTTTGCACTTTTATGAAAATTGGAAAATTATATGCCCAAAAGTAGGGTCGGGAATTGCCATAGGCCCTTTAAAATATATTGAATATGAAACTTCACCTATTGGATAGGAGCCATCAAAGGAACAGTTCCTTTACGGTCAAAAGGCATAGTCACCCCCATTTTCTTAAAATCTGGCACTACCATCCAGAACTGGAACTGGTGGCCATCATAAAAAGCAGTGGAACCCGGTTTATAGGCGATGGGATAGCCAAATTTCAGGAGGGGGAAGTAGTATTGATCGGAGAGAACCTGCCCCATATGTGGGTAAATGAAGATGCATATTTCGATTCAGAGCCTACTTTAACGGCCGAATCGGTGGCCATCCATTTTAAAAGCGATTTTTTTGGCCCTCTTTTTTTGGAGGCCCCCGAACTGACCTTGATCGCCCAGTTGTTCATGAGGGCGGAAAGGGGCATTAAATTTACGTCCTTGGAAGAAGGACTTTTCCAAAAAATCAATCGCCTCCCAGAAGAGGAAGGGTTTGGCAAGACGGTGCAGTTTCTGGAGATCCTGCATTCGCTCGCTTTGGAAAAAAATTACGAACTGCTGTCGAGCAATGGTTTTATAAAGACCTTTAACCGTACCGAAAACAAAAAATTGGATCGGATATATGCCTATGTCTTTAAAAACTTTGGCAGTCCCATCGGTTCCAAAGAGGTAGCGTTGGTGGCCAATATGAACACCTCCGCCTTTAGCAGGTTCTTTAAGCGGATGCACCGTAAGACCTTTACGCAATACCTTAATGAAATACGGATCGGATATGCCTGCAAATTATTATTGGAACAAAAGTTCAACATTTCCGAGATCTGTTTTGAATCGGGCTTTAACAACATCTCCAATTTTAACCGGCAGTTCAAAAAAATAAAAGGGATGGCACCAAAAGAGTATGTACGTCACCATACCAAAATAAAGGAGGTACAGGTCGGCTAAACCTCCTTTTTGTCCCGATCCCTATTCCAGCGCCGCCCTTCGATCCCGTTTAAAGACAAAAAGCAGTACCGTTAGGGCCATTGCGATCAAAATCAGATAACTGTAACTCAGGTTTAGCTGGTCCTTTGCCGGGATAAGATAGACGATCGAATAGCTGAAAAAGGACACGAATATATACATCAGCCCTCCGGTAAGGCCGCTGGCGATCCCGGCATTTTTGGGAAAAATGCCCAAACAATAGGTAAAGTAAATATTAAAGGCAAACCCGGCCGTAACATGTACCATAAAGGCAAAAGCGACCAAGGAATACAGGTTTTCCACCCATTGCGAACTGAACCACATCAAAAGTCCGATAAACACCTGAACTGCCAAATTGATCTTTAGTTTCAGAAAAAAGGGATAGCGCAGGGTGGCTTTGCCTATCAGGCCGCCCACCATCCAGGCGAATCCCAAGATCAGGGCACTATACCCTGCCGTGATGGGCGTAAAATGGAAGTGGTGCTCTATAATAAAGGCCCCTGTCATATTGAACACCATCACCATTGCATATGAAATCCCTATGATGAGAACGCCCATGATAAAACTGCCGGTAGCCAGCATGGAGCGGTATACCCCCACAATGCTCTTCAAGTGAAAGGGGGCAAATTTCCCGAGGCTCTCCCCATTAAAAAAGTATTCCAAGACCGCAAAGATCAGGGCCAATATTGCCAGAAAATAAAAATTGGACCCCCATCCCGACCACGCCTGCAGATAACCTCCCAAAAAAGGTGCTATAATGGGACCCAAAGACCATATGATGGAGAACAGGCTTAGATAATGCTTTAACTTTTCGCCCGTAAAGACATCCACAAAATAGGCCCTTTTGGCCACCACAACGGCCCCAGCGGTAACGCCCTGTAGGGCCCGCATCAAATAAATTGTCCAAATATGGTGACTTTCCGCAATGGCGATACTTGCCAAAGCAAAGACGATCAGTGAAAATATGCCGATACGGTGCCTACCAAAACTGTCCAGAATGCTGCCCACGAACAATTGGGATACGCCATAACTGATCAGAAAGACGGTAAGGGTGAACTGCACTTCGATACTGCCCACACCCAAAGCGTTCGACATACTGGGAAGGGAAGGAATATAGATGTCGGTGGCAAATCCTGCCAAGGGAAGGAGGGCAAAGGCCAACCAAGTGCTGACCCACAAATTTTCCCTGTCAAGTGCCCTAGGGGCGATTATTTTTTTAAACATGGTGCCGTTTATGCCCGATTTTAAAGGTTATGGATGAACGAACGGGCGCTTAAGAAGCAGTCGTCTAATCCTAATTGATTTTAGGACAAAGATACGAGGGTCGGAGAAAGGTGATATCAACTTTCACAGAATATATATAAAATTCAAAAGATCTCGCTTCCTGCGACGTCATACCGCTGTTCTTTTTAAAAAAGTTGGTGTATCGTGAATGTTGTTATGAAGTCATGGCGCAGCGGAACTGCTTGGTTATCTTGTTATGGACGATGAATGATGAAAGTTGTGAATAGCCTGTGTGGGACCGCTCTTATTTTTTCAGTTCCTCGATCGCCCTTTCCAGGACTGGGTCCCTATTTTCAAGATAATCGGAAAGTGTTTTCTTTACGGTTATATCCGGCCGTATTCCATAGCCCACAAACTCCCTTCCATCGGGGTAGGTGTCCTTTTTGGTACAGATCCTGGCCGTGCCATCGATGGTTGGAAAAGACCCGCTATCACCGACCTTACCACCGGATCTTAACTAAGATCACGCGAAATAATGCTATATATTTTCCGTGTCTTCCGGCTGGACAAATCTTTTGGCGATCACGGCTTTTAACCGTTCTTGATGCTCATCGCCCCAACGGCCTAAATTACCTATTACAGGAATAAGGCCCTTCCCAAATTCGGTTAGGCTGTATTCCACCTTGGGCGGTACGACGGGATAAATTTTCCGTACAACAAGTTCGTGTTCCTCCAATTCTTTCAACTGCAGGTTCAACACCCTACGCGTGGCATCGGGTATTTTACGTTGCAGTTCACTTGGCCTTTTATGTCCTTCATTGATAAACCACAACAAGCGAATTTTCCATTTGCCATACAGTACCTCCCCTATCAGGTCGAGTCCGCAGTTTAAGCTCGGTATTATTTTTCTTTGATACATATTACAAAAGTAATCCTATGTTCCCCTATGTACAATAGGGGATAAATTTATCCCTATCCGAATCGTAACTCCGTACTTGTAAGGATGTAACGTACATCCGAAATTTGTACAAAAGAAATCGAAAATGGAACAGAAAACAACTTATGACAAAGAACTATCGGGCAAAATTGCCCTTGTAACGGGCGGCACAAAAGGAGCCGGAAAAGCGATCGCACAACGACTATCAAAAGCTGGTGCAACGGTCATCATCACAGCCCGAAATGCACCTGAGGAAGCAAACGAAAAAATGCACTTTATTTCAGCTGATCTGGGTAACCCGACCGGCACCCAAAAAGTAGTAGATGAGGTCCTCGCAACCTACCATAAGCTGGACATCCTTATCAACAATCTTGGTGGTTCCGAAACAAAAGGTGGTGGATTTGCGGCTTTGGACGACACCGATTGGGAAACAAGCATCCATACCAACCTATTGGCACCCGTTCGATTGGACAGAGGTTTTTTGCCAATGATGCTCGAACAAAACAGTGGCGTCATTATCCATATTGCTTCCATTCAGGGCAGACTGCCCCTATATGAATCCACCTTACCGTATGCGGCCGCCAAAGCCGGCTTGATCAATTACAGCAAAGGTCTATCAAAGGAGGTATCGCCCCAAGGCATTCGGGTCTTAACGGTTTCGCCAGGATGGATAAAAACCGCATCCTCGGTCGCAATGATGGAACGTATTGCCCAAAGTTCAAATATAACGGTCGAACAGGCAACCCAAAGTGTGATGGATGCTTTGGGAGGGATACCGATCGGTCGCCCCGCGGAACCAGAAGAAATTGCGGAATTTATTGGCTTTTTGGTGTCGCCAAGGGCCAATTATTTGACAGGCACAGAATATGTGATGGATGGAGGCACCATACCAACAATTTAATAATCTTCAAACAAGTGGATATGAACTTACCAAATGTCATTGCAGATCTAACAAAAGCACAAAACAGTTTTGACAGCACCGCTTACTCAAATTGTTTTACGGAAACGGCCATCGTTTTTGATGAAGGAAAAACACATAAGGGGAAAAAAGAAATTAGAAAATGGATAGAAAAATCCAATAAGACATACAAAACCGAAATGAAACCCATAGAATTTTCAGCGGCTGAAAACATCCTGACCGCCAAAATTTCAGGAACATTCCCGGGAAGTCCGCTTACACTGAGCTATCGCTTTGAATTTAAGGATGGGCAAATACAATCCTTGGAAATTATCTGATAAAAATGGAGTATGCTTTCATACCTTGACGGCAAATTGGAACCGTTCAAACCTATGTACCCTAACAAACGTTGAAACATGCTAAAAGAATTTTCATATAAACAATTTGGGAATCTGGTATTCAGCAAAATGGCCCTTGAAGAAGCGGCCCTTACTTCAATAAATGACCATATCAAAATTTTGTTCATCCCGAAAAAAGCGATCATCCAAGTTGATTTTCAGGAGTTCAAAATGGAAACGGATGCGCTTTTGTTCGTCAATCCAAAAGTCATTATAAAACCATGCGAAACCTTGGATGGACAGTTGATCCATTTCAACAGGGATTTTTATTGTATCGAAATCCACGACCAAGAAGTTGCCTGTGATGGCATCCTTTATAACAATGTCTTTGAAATTCCCTTCATATCCCTTGACGACGTTCAGTCCAAAGAGATCCAGACCATTCTAGGGGATATTCGATCTGAAATGAAACATGAGGATGCCAACACAGAGGAAATGCTTCGTACCTTATTAAAACTGATCATACTAAAGTCCGTTAGGATCTGGAAACAGCAACATCGATTGGCCGATAACAATCAACAATCGGATGTCCAATTTTTGAGAAAATTCAGCAAGCTGGTGGAGCAGCACTATAAAACGCGCCACACAGTTTCGGATTATGCCGAATTATTGTTCGTAACCCCTAAAAACCTTAGTAAGAAAATAGGACTTTTGGGCAAAAGCACGCCAAACGATATTATCAAAAACCGAATTATCCTTGAAAGCAAGCGCCTTTTGGCCCATACTACAATGACCGTAAAAGAAATAGCGTATAGCCTCAATTATGAAGACGATGCTTATTTTGTTCGTTTTTTTACAAAACATACCGGATTATCCCCCGTTTCCTTTAGAAAAAATTTCTGAAGGTAGCATACTGGAAACCAAATAGCGCAAAGGACGGCCACCGCCTTGTGCTTTTCCATTAAAACGATCTTAAAAATGCCTTTCATCCCATATTGATCTACTTGATCTTGGATAAGGGGAAAAAAGTGCAATTCAAGGAGAAATCCGTCCATTGTAGCCCTTTGTTTTTTGCTGCAACTTTGCTTTATCAAATTAATAGTAACAATAAAACTAAAAACTATGGACAAGTTAACAGTAAAAGACGGAACGGAAATTTATTACAAGGATCTAGGAAAAGGACAACCCATCTTCTTTCACCATGGGTGGCCATTATCAGCAGACGATTGGGATGCCCAAATGATGTTTTTTTTGGAAAAAGGATTTAGGGTGATCGCACATGATAGACGTGGCCATGGACGTTCCACCCAAACTTTCCAAGGAAACGACATGGACACTTATGCAGCTGATGTAGCTGAATTAGTAGCATTTTTAGACCTTAAAAACGTTATCCACGTGGGGCATTCCACTGGAGGTGGTGAAGCAATTCGATATGCCGCAAAGTATGGAAAAGACCGTGTTGCCAAAGTAGTTTTGATCAGTGCCATTACGCCTTATATGATTGCGGACGAAAACAACCCCGAAGGCGTACCTTTGGCCGTGTTTGATGATATTCGCTACAACACGCAAAACAACAGGGCACAATTTTATCAAGATATTACCTTTCCTTTCTTTGGCTACAACCGTGAAGGTGCTGAAATTAAAAAAGGCATTCAGGACAATTGGTGGAGACAGGGCATGATGGGCGGCATCAAAGCTCAATACGACTGTATCGAAGTGTTTTCCGAAACCGACTTCACCGAAGATCTAAAAAGTGTAACGGTTCCTGTACTGGTATTGCACGGCGATGATGATCAAATAGTCCCTTATGGAACAACAGCTGTAAAAGCTGCTGAATTATTGCAAAACGGGAAGTTGATCATCTATCCGGGTTTCGCCCATGGTATGCCGACTACCGAAGCGGACACCATCAACAAAGATATTCTTGAATTCGTCAACGCTTAAACAAAAAGTGAAATTTGAAGCGAAAAGTAGCCATTGAACATTTACACTTTTCGCTTCACTTTTGCCGTATCAAAACATTAATGAAATTATAAACCACAGCAACATGAAAAAGTCGATTTTAGCCATCATAATATTAGTTTCCCTTTGCAATAACAGTCTGATGGCACAAAGCAAAAGAGTGGCCGCTTCAGCTGGAAGATCTGAATTTATTGAAGTAGAAAAAGGTGTGAAACTTCATGTAACCGACCTTGGCGAAGGCCAGCCCATCGTTCTGATCCATGGTTGGCCCTTAAGTGACGCCATGTACCAATACCAGTACCAATATCTAAGCCGTAAAGGATTCAGGGTCATTGGTATTACTTTGAGGGGTTTTGGAAAATCGGACAAGCCTTATGGTCGTTACGATTTTGACGTTTTTTCAGACGACATTAAGGTAGTTTTGGAAAAATTGGAAATTGAAAATGCCGTACTAGGTGGGTTTTCCATGGGAGGGGCCGTCGTGATCCATTACGTCACAAAATATGATGCCGCCCATGTGGGCAAGCTTGCCCTTTTTGGGGCTGCGGCGCCGTCATGGCAACAAAGGGAAGGTTCTCCCTACGGAATTTCCGAAGTGGATGCCAACGGATTGATTACACAAACGATGACAGCAAGAGAGGATTTAATTGCTGGACTTGGCAGTGCATTTGTTGCCAAAGAGGGGAATATTTCCAAAAATGTAGAAAAATGGTTGGAAAACATCAATTTGGAGGCGTCCCCTTACGCCGTAACGGAATCCATCAGCGCATTAAAAGAACTTGACCTGCGACCGGAACTTGCCAAAATTAAAATTCCCGTAGCGATCTTCCAAGGCACCCATGATAAGTTATGCCCACTGGAATTTGCCCTAGAACTTAATAAAGGAATTAAAGGCTCCTATATTGTGAAGTTCGAGAACAGTGGTCATGCCCTATTTGTTGAAGAGGCAGAAAAATTCAATGCCGAGCTTGAGAAATTTGCCCTAAAATAATAATAACAGACCCGATCTGCAGAAGTTATCTTTGCTATTATTGGAAGATTCCGATACTACGGATAAATGCACCGGGCATTTGTTCCATTCTGGGAATTACATCGGTAACCCTTGGAATGACGTTACAAAGTCGGAAGCGCCAGGAATCAATAAGAATCTCAAAAGATAAAAAATGACACCACATAAATACATATTGCATGTGTGCTTTTACGTCTTTTTAGTAAATGCCCCACTATATGCACAAAAGGTGGACAGCCTAAGAGTTTTAGCATTTACCGAACGCATCCGACCAGCACCAGCGACCGTTTTTACTAAATTTCGTGATGCCGGCATGAACCCGACCGTCCATGTCCTGACAGCAATTGAAAAGAAAAAGGTAGACCGGGCATTTTCTATATTACCGTCCTTACATCAAAAAATCCTAAAAGAGCATTTGCACAGTATCAGTTTTATGGATAATATGCCCAACACGGCTTTTACTTCACCTGTAGAACCGGCCGGCCCAAAAAAAATGTTCAATATTACCTTCCGTGCCGGAATCCTGAACGAGACCATTTCCGAGTGGGCAACCTGGAAGGAAAACACCTATTATACCACCTCTGAAAAAAATGCATTTCAGGTGATCATAGAAGGCGGTGACCTGGACGCCATTACCTATATTTTGCTCCATGAGGCCACTCATATTGTAGATGCCGTTCTAAACATAACCCCACAACCGGATGAAAACGACGATCTGGCCGCCCCGAACCCATTTATTACGGGTGTTTGGCATAACAGAAACGAGCCCTTGGAAAAGTTCATTGATCCCATATTGGAAACCACACGGTTCCGAAGTGGTAAGCCAATGGCAATCTCATCGGCAGCCAATGTCTATAAAGCACTTTTGGACACACCGTTCGCCTCACTTTACAGCATGGCCTCTTGGCATGAAGATCTGGCGGAACTATTGACCATTTATCATTTGACCGGAAAAATGGACCAACCTTATAAAATATTGGTCAGGAAAAATGGGGAAGTTGTATTTGCTTATGAACCTTTTAGCAATGGGCAAGTTGTAAAAAGACGCAGTGAACTTATGATTTTTTATGCGCCATAAAATAAGATATACATTATGGAAACATTATCGCTTTGGGTAATTTTGAAATGAAATTTTGTACGGCCAATAAGCGTAAGGCGGAAAAAGGTGAATGTTCAATTCTATCTAAAGAATAGTTTTTCTGCTCCCACATATCACCTTCCAATAATTTTCTTTCAGTGATCACACTCCTAATTGCTCAATCCAATCATTAGCTCATTGGGCTTTTTAATATGTTCGGCAACAGAATATTCCGCTTTGGAGGAAAAAGTATTATTTTGATTCTATATGCCCATATCTATCTAATTGATTTTATAAATACAAAATCGATAAAGAATAAAACTGGGAAAGTATCCAGATTGGGGAATTCAGTGTTAGAATTACTGCTATAGAATATCGGTAAATATTGATTTGATTGGGTCGATTTTATAAACGAAGACGTGTAAAATAGATTCAGTGATGATATTTTTTTAATTTTATATAATGAAACCCATAACAAAAATACCCCGTCATAACCTTGTTGATTTCGCAGCACAAAATTTTGATCTACCTTTTTTCGCTGTGAATCAATATCCCCTTGATAGTAAATTATTTGTTGTGGAAAACAGATATAATTATCCTATCGAAAATTATATCTCGCCAGGGAGAAGAGATTTTTACAAAGTATTTCACATTTCTAACGGGGCAGGGATACTAACCGTCGGTTTGCATCAATATGAAATGAAGACCGGCCAAATTGCATTTGTCCATCCGGATGAAATAATGTCTTGGCAAACTACATCCAAAGAAACGGGAGGGCATTTTTGCCTTATCCACCCTGATTATTTTGAAGCTTGGGGGCATGTAGCCGCTTTGTTTAGAACGTATCCCTATTTTCAGGCGGATAAAGCGGTTATCGAATTGACCGAACCTGTGTCATCTTCAATCGACACAATCTTTTCAAAAATCCTCTTAGAGGATCGAAGTAAGAATACGGATAGAAAAGAAGCCATTATTCTACACTTGCAAATGATTCTTTTGGAGGCAAAACGTGTTGGAATCAATTTAATCGATTCACTTGTCCCAGAATCTTACAGATACATTCATAATTTCCTTTCCCTAATGGAAGCTAACTTCCAAGTAATAAATCCAAATAGCGTTGTAAAGTTAAAAACAGCAGCAGAATTTGCCGAAAAGCTCAATATACACCCCAATTATTTGAATACGTTGGTCAAAAAACAAACCGGCAAAACCTTGAGCAACCATTTGCAAGAACGTTTAATGTACGAGGCTAAAGTTTTATTGGTAAAAACAGATTGGGATATTAATTCTGTAAGCCACTGTTTGGGATTTTCAAGTCAAGCAGCTTTTACTTCTTTCTTCAAGCGAATAGAACAAATTACACCTTCCAAATATAGGAAAAGTATACAGTCCGATTCGAATCTTCGATATTCGTAAATTCTTCTGTTGTTCGAATAAGTCAAAAGCTCGATTTCAGCGTTTTCTTTGTACCATGATCAAACAAAAAAATTATGAATGTAAATAGAAAAACTTGGTTTGTAACGGGGGCATCCAAGGGTATCGGCCTGACCCTTACAAAAGAGTTGTTATTAAAAGGCTACAATGTAGTAGCAACAAGTCGCAATATTAAAACCTTGCAGAAAGCCGTAGGGAATTCTGAAAACTTTTTGGCACAAGAAGTGGATTTGGTGAACGAGAACAGTGTTGCAAAGGCGGTAAGAGCTGGAATAGAAAAATTCGGCTCCATTAATGTATTGGTCAACAACGCAGGTTTTGGTCTTATTGGTGGTATTGAGGAAGCTACGGACAAGGAGGCCAGACAAAGTTTTGATGTGAACGTATTTGGCGTATTAAACACCACACGAGCTCTATTGTCCCATTTTCGTATGAACGGAACGGGACATATTTTTAATATATCTTCGGTCTTTGGATTAATAGCGGGTCCTGGATGGGGTATATACTGTGGAAGTAAGTTTGCGCTAGAAGGAATTTCGGAGGCAATGGCACAGGAAGTAAAGCCCTTTGGTATTAATACGACCATAATCGAGCCAGGGTATGTGCGTACCCATTTTCTGGAAGGAGATTCCATTCAAACACCTAAAAACGCTATTATGGCTTATAGCGCTATACAGGAAGAAAAGCGGAAGCATTTGGAAGATATTCCAGGAAAACAATTAGGGAATCCCCAAAAAATAGCGGAAGTTATAATGGAACTTTCAGATCAAGAAGATGCCCCTATGCGCATCCTTTTGGGAAGTGATGCCTTGCAGTATGCGAATTATAAAGTCCAGTTACTTAAGGAAAGTTTTGAGGCAAATAAGCAAATAACGCTATCCACTGATTATCCCATTTAAGCGTCCAATAAATAATCAAGAACAAAGCTTTGATCTGCTGTTTTTAATAAGCTGTTTTCCACTAATTATGAAAAACTGTTAAGCAGCATTTAATTTCATCCGTTTCACGGGTAAACTACCTTACAGTTTTAAAACAAAAAAACCTCAACGTTCTAATTACTAGATTGTTGAGGTTTTACTTTGTACAGTCGGAGAGACTCGAACTCTCACACCTCGCGGCACTAGAACCTAGGAGTGACAATGTATATTGCGAGGCACTCATTTGGAAACATCGCAGGGGATTCTATTCATCCATTGATGTTACAAAAACTTTACCGACATAGCGATTTGAAAACTACCATAAACTGTCAAGCTAACTTTATCCCCAAAGATGCAGATGATGCCTTATATAGTGTAATTAATTTTTAAATGAAGGGATTAAATCGGTAGTTAAATTTAGACTACAACTATCAATATTTCGGCTACATCAACCACCTATGATATAAAGAACTTTGTAACATAAATTTTTAAACAAATAAATTATGTCAACGAAAGGTAAAATTGCAGTAGTAACAGGTGGAAGCCGTGGTTTAGGGAAAGACATGGTAGTTAATTTGGCAAAAATCGGAAACAACATCATCTTCACTTACAATAGTAATAAGGCTGAAGCAGATAAGGTGGTGGCAGAAGTCTTAGCAATCGGGCAAAAAGCCATTGCATATCAATTGGATGTAAGCAGTGTAAAAAACTTCGACGCTTTTGTAGATCAGGTAAAGCAGCATCTACAGGAACACGAAGGCTCACCTAATTTCGATTTTCTTATCAACAATGCCGGAGCAGGAGTATACGGCTCTGTGACCGACACTACCGAAGAGGCATTCGATTCTATGATGAACATTCACTTTAAAGGAGTTTACTTTTTAACTCAAAAGCTACTACCTTTATTAAACGACGGCGGAAGAATTGTAAACATATCTTCCGGTTTAACGAGAATCTCTTTTCCTAATGTATCTGCATACGCAAGTATGAAAGGAGCAATCGAAACCTATACCAAATGTTTAGCCAAAGAATTGGGCAGTAGACAAATTACGGCCAATTGTGTTGCGCCCGGTGCCATCGCAACTGATTTTGGTGGTGGTTCAAATAAGTCTGATGAAAACAAGAGAAGTGCAATAGCATCTATTACAGCGTTAGGACGTGTTGGTGAACCTGAAGATATCGGCGGTGTTATCGCTTTCTTATGTACTCCTGCAGCAGCTTGGATGAATGGACAAAGGATTGAACTCTCCGGAGGAATGATGATATAATATTATTGTAATTTTGAAAAA
Organism: uncultured Sediminicola sp.; assembly: GCA_963974715.1. Taxonomy (GTDB): domain Bacteria; phylum Bacteroidota; class Bacteroidia; order Flavobacteriales; family Flavobacteriaceae; genus Sediminicola. Next base: position 283,573 of record CAXBDK010000002.1, on the reverse strand, counting down.
TGAATCAATATCAGGTACATAGGGTAAAATCAATTGCTGAATTTCACAAGATGAAGGGACTGCCTTCACCGCAGCATCCTTTAATCAGTCTATTTGATTACGGGGCCTTTGAATGTTCTAAAGAAATACATCATAAGAATTTTGTATTTGACTTTTACCATATTTCTATTAAACGCAGCGTTGGCGCAAAATTTAAGTATGGTCAAAATCATTATGATTTCGATGACGGTGTCATGTTCTTTATAGCACCTAATCAGGTTTTTGGCATTGAAACCATTGAAGAAATTGCCACACCTAAAAGCGGTTGGATTTTGATGATACATCCTGATTTTTTATGGAATACGCCTTTGGCAACAAATATCAAGCAATATGAATTCTTCGATTATGCAGTAAATGAGGCATTGTTTCTTTCTGAAAAGGAAGAAACAATGCTCAATGCTATCGTTAAGAACGTTGAACATGAATACAATGGTAATTTGGATAAGTTTAGCCAGAGCATCATTATTTCGCAAATCGAAACTTTGCTTAATTATTCTGACCGCTTTTACCAAAGGCAATTTTTAACCCGTAAAGTCAATAATCACCAGATTCTACAGAAAGTAGAAAAGATCATTGATGATCATTTTAATGATGATAGCACGACAGGACTGCCAACCGTCCAGTACGTTGCAAAATCTTTGAATCTATCTCCAATGTATTTAAGCAGCTTATTAAAATCGGTAACCGGGCAAACCACCCAACAACATATTCACGAAAAATTAATTGAGAAAGCCAAAGAAAAACTGTCGACAACTGAACTAACAGTTTCAGAAATAGCTTATGAATTAGGTTTTGAGCATAGTCAAAGCTTTTCCAAATTATTTAAAGTAAAAACGAATTTGTCTCCTTTAGAGTTTAGAAGTTCGTTTAATTGATTGAATACAAAGAACTGATTTCAAATGCGAATGTATTAGGTATTGATTTGAAGGTAATAAAATGCGAAGCGATACTAACTATTTTTAAGCCATAAAATCAAGACTTACTATGAACCCATTCATTCTAGGCCTTCAGGCACGTAACCTCACAGTAGAAATTCATCATCATTCTGCATATCAAATTGTTCTGTCAAATGATACACCCTTTAATTCGACCATCAGCGGCACGTTATACGAACGCATTCACGGTTTTCTGATAAAACCTCATGTTAATCATTTTTGTGTTGCAGAAAAAGGAACATTGAATGTTTTAAATATCGAGCCCTACTCCAATATAGGTTTAGAACTTGCAAGCCGGTTTAAAGAAGATGAAGAATGTATCGTTTTTGACTCTCCAGTGGAAACAAACGTTTTCTTTCAGACACCAAAAGACAGTTTGGATATTAATAATGTAATCGATGCTTTGCTCTCCAAATTACCTTCTAATGATTATGATGAAAGAGTTACAAAAATAGTTGAGTACATTAGGGACAATTACTTTCAATCAGATATTACACCACAAACTTTTGCTGATATCGTTTTTCTCTCTCCATCACGTTTAGCCTCTCTTTTTAAACAACAAACTGGTAGCAGCTTGTCTAAGTATTTATTGTGGACAAGGTTGCGCCAGGCAATTTATATTACTCTTTCTGACCGCGAAAGAAGCCTTACGGATATTGCCTACGACACGGGCTTCTACGACCTCCCCCAGTTAAATAAGTACATGTATGAAATGTTTGGTATGCCGCCTAAAGCCCTAAAATTCAGTAGTGATTTGATACAGGTTTACTAGCAATACAGTTTCAAAACAAATACCACTTTACAAGAGGTATCAACTTTACGTTGGTACCTCTTTCTTTTTCAGATTATTCATTTCGGGATTGTCAAAGCACAATAGTGATTTGATACAAGTTTGCCAGTCAGGTCGTTCGCAATTTTGTCATATCTAATTAATCATTTAAAAAATAATATTATGAAAGCAATAACCTATCAAAAGTTTGGAAGCACAGATGTTTTGCAAATTGTAGAACAACCAAAACCGAGTATTAAATCAAATCAGGTATTGGTTAAAGTAAAAGCATTTTCACTCAATCCAATGGATTGGAAAATCAGAAAGGGAGAAATGAAATTAATGTCCGGTTCAAAATTCCCTAAAAACACAGGTACAGATTTCTCTGGTATTGTGGAAGAAGTTGGAACTTCTGTCATCGGTTTAAAAAATGGGGATGAAGTTTTTGGAGTCGTAAAAAACATGATGAAAGAAGGCGTTTCTGCAGAATATATTGCAGTAACCTCTTCATTAGTTTGGAAAAAACCATCTAATATCAGTTTTCCTCAAGCTGCATCCATACCTGTGGTTGGTACGGCAGCGGTTACAGCATTGCAAAAAATGGGAAACATTAAATCAACAACTACCATTTTGATAAACGGTGCGACGGGTGGTTTCGGTATGTTTTTATTGCAATTCTTAAAACAAAAAGGAGCCTACGTAACAGCAGTTACAAGTTCAAAAGGAATTGAATTTGCAAAAAAATGGGGTGCAAACATGGTGATTGACTACACAAAAACAAATGTTCTTTCACAGAAAACCACCTATGACATTGTTATCGATTTGTCTGGTAAAATGGCATACAAAAATGCCAAACAAATAATGAACTCAAAAGGCTTGTTTTTAAATCCAACTCCAAAACCAATTGAAATACCAACTTCGCTTTTCAAAAACCTATTTACAGCCAAAAAACACATTGTTATACTCTCCAGTCCATCAACGAAGCATACAGAGGTTTTGATAGGTTCGGTAAAAAAAGGATTTCAAATTGAAGTCAACAAAGTATTTCCATTTGCCCAATTCAAAGAAGCCTATCAATACGCTGAAAAAGGTGGAGTGATTGGAAAAGTAGTAGTTGAAATTAATTAAAGAATACACAAAATATTGAGATGATACAAACTTTGGCTTTTTAGAAATCATCTTCAGATAATCATTAATAAATCACATAATGTTAATTAAAATAAACAATACCATTAAGTATGGTAGACAACATGGCGGCTTTGGAATACAAATTTTATATCCAGGACTTATAATGCCTGAACTGAATGATACTGGCTTTTCTACCATCGGAAGAATTGACCAAGCGCGTATAACACCGGGCACTCTCATCCCAATGCATCCCCATAAGAACGATGAAATACTGACGTATTTACGCAGTGGAAAAGTAAAGCACAAGGACTCAGAAGGGCATTCTGACATAATTTCAAACCAAAACTTGATGATGATGAATGCCGGCTCAAGATTTTATCACGAAGAGAAAGTTTTGGAAGAAGGAGAAGTATTAGAGGGTTTACAAATTTTTATTAGACCAGAAGTTGAAAATTTAAAACCTCAAGTACAATTTCATCAATTAACAGAAGCCAATAGCATTGATCAATGGCGAAAAATAGCAGGCAAAGACAATGATTATCCATTGCAAATAAGAAGTAATACTTGGATAATGGATATGAAATTACAAAAAGGTCAAGAAATGTTTTTGCCCGAACTTTCTATTGAAAATGCATCATTTCTATTTTATGTCTTTCATGGAGAAATACAAGTTAATGATAATATACAGCTTAACACAGGCGAAAGCACTTTAATAGAAAATGAAAATCCCATTTTCATTGCATCTGAACCAACTGACATTGTTTTATTTATCACCCAAACAAATGCAAAACATTTTGATGGTGGCATGTATAGCGGTAATCTTCAATAAATAACTAAACAGATCTAATACATCAGTGATTTGATACAAGTTTAACTCCTTCAATCACTGCAACTTTGTAGTATAAATAATTAATAACTATTAAAATGAAAACAGCATTTATTACAGGAGCCAACAAAGGAATTGGCTTTGAAATCGCAAAACAATTATTACAAAAAGGATTTTACGTTTATATCGGAATCCGTGACAAAAGCAAGGGTCAGGAAGCAGTAGGAAAACTGAAGGCAGAAGGATTAGTGAACACCGAAGCAATTCAGATCGATGTCACCGATGAACAATCGGTACTGCATGCGAGAACCGAACTTGGCAAGAACATAGCTGCTCTGGATATCCTTATCAATAATGCAGGAATAAGCGGAGTGAAAGTAGATCAAGAACGAAACTTTATTGCCGAAACATGGACAGCGGAGAAAGCAACTATAGACACCTTTAAGGAAGTCTACGAAACAAATGTTTATGGCGTTGTGCGCGTTACACAAGTGTTTCTGGACTTGCTAAAGAAATCAACAGAGCCCAGAATTGTGATGGTGAGTTCTTCAGTTGGTTCACTAACGCAGCAAAGCGACCCTCAATGGCCAGTTTATGATACAGCAAAATTTGCTGTATATGCGTCATCTAAATCGGCAATGAACATGTACACTGTCCATCTAGCTTATGAACTTCGCGACACTCCATTCAGAATCAATATGGTCGACCCAGGCTATACCAAAACCGACTTCAATTACAACATGGGGTTTACCGCCGTAGAAATTGCTGCGGAACGCATAGCTAAATATGCCTTAATCGGTCAGGACGGGCCAACTGGAAAATTCTTCAGCGAAGAAACCAATCCTGCAACCGGTGAAATTCCTTGGTAATATCCAATCAATTGTATCCTGAAAACAGTGATTTGGTACAAGTCTTTGGATAACCTTAATTGCACTTTTGTATAGTAAATAATTTATAAAAATATAAACAGATGAAAAAAATAGTAGTCATAGGAGCCACTGGAACAGTGGGAAGTAAAATTTCTGAAATCCTTTTAAAGGAAGGGAATCAAGTAACCGTTATGGCAAGACATAGTGATAGGTTACAAAAATTAAAAAGCATGGGTGCTGAAATAATTATTGGTGATGTAAATGATGTAAACTCGCTTACCAATGCATTCAAAAATGCAGATAGCGCTTTCATCATTTTACCAGATAATGTAAAAGCAGAGAACACAAGAGCATATCAAAGACAAGTCACCAGCAACTATATAGAAGCTATTGAAAAATCTGGTATTAAATATATTGTAAATATGAGCAGCCTTGGCTCTCACATGCACGAAGGCAATGGCATTATGGGCGGTACCGGTGAGCAGGAAGTAAGATTGAATCAATTAAAAGATGTAAATGTATTACACATCCGTTCCGCTTACTTTATGGAGAATTTTTTAAGAACAATTGGCTTGGTTAAATCTAAAGGCATCAATGGTACAGCTGCAGATGGAGACCATGCCATACCAATGGTTGCTACGCAAGATGTTGCAAAAGTTGCAGCAGGACATCTATCAAATCTTGACTTCACAGATAAAAGCGTTCATGCAGTGATGGGACCAAGAGATTATACATACAGAGAATTTAACAATATTATTGGGAAAGCCATTGGAAACCCGGAATTGCCCTATGTACAAATTCCTGTAGACCAAGCAAAACAAATATTCCTGGGAAATGGTTTTTCTGAAGACTTTGTCGATAATCTGTTAGGAATGGCAGTAGCTGTCAAATCAGGCATGATGAACTATCAAAAAAGAGATGAATCAACCACTACTCCAACAACGGCAGAAGAATTTGTAAATGAAATTTATCTACCAATTTTCAATACCTAATGCTAACAGTGATTTGATACAATTTTTTTAAGAGCAGTCAACGCATCTTTGAAAATAAATAATAACAATTTAAAAAAATAATAAAATGAAACTATTAGAAAAAACAGAATTGGCTGGATTAAAGCTAAAGAATAAAATGGCAATGTCAGCGATGACAAGAAGTCGTGCAGATATAAACGGTGTGGTAGGTGATATTACAGTTCAATACTATACGCAAAGAGTTAGCGCAGGTTTGATATTTACGGAAGCCATCAGAATAAGTGAAGAAGCCACCGGTAGCCCATTAACGCCAGGCATTTACACAAACGAGCAGATTGAGGCATGGAAAAAAGTTACTAAATCTGTACACGAAAACGGGGGTATCATCATAGCCCAACTTTGGCATACAGGACGTGTAGGGCATTCCATTGATAGAAATGGAAAACTGTCGTTGGCACCTTCAGCGCTTCCTATTCGAGGAATGCAACACTTTACCTCACAGGGCATGAAAGAATACGAAACACCTCAAGAAATTACTTTAGAGGAAATCAAACAAACCATTAGTGATTATGGGCAGGCCGCTAAAAATGCAATAGAAGCAGGCTTTGATGGGGTAGAACTTCACGCCGCAAATGGATATTTACCGAGTCAGTTCCTTGCAGAAAGTTCAAATCAAAGAATCGATGGATATGGCGGGAGTATTCAAAACAAAGCCCGTTTTGTACTGGAAGTAATGCAGGAATTGATTCATTCAGTTGGCGGAGATAAAGTAGGAATTAAAATTTCTCCTTTCCATCCCTACGGCGATATGATTTTGGATGATCCTGCCGGAACTTACACCTTTCTGATCGACGAAATGAATAAATTGGATTTTGCGTATGTAGAGCTTATGAAACGCAGCCCATCTTTCCCTTCCCCTGCCCATTATCCCAAGGTTGATGAAATAGAACAGTTTGGTAACCAGATTAAGCAAACGGTTATTGCCAATGCGGGCTATGATAAAGCTTCTGCCGAAGCAGAACTTGAAAAAGGTATCGCCAAACTCGTCTCATTTGGCACTTTATTTCTAGCAAATCCAGATCTGCCAAAACGGTTTGAAAAACATGCAGCACTTAATGAACCGGACAAGGCAACCATGTTTGGTGGCGGCGAACAGGGTTATATTGACTATCGACTTTTAAACGACTAAAAAAATTTAAAACGAAAAATATATTCAAAATAGTAGTGATATTGGCGGTGTTTCAACTCACTAACATACATGTATATGCGCAAACTGTAGCAGATAGCACCATGCATAAAATCAATGGTTTCAGAGCTTTTATATGAAACTTTAGGTAAAGTAGAGCAGTAAATGGGAAAACAGAAAGAAAATAAAATGATAATGGCCATTAAAATCTTCAGCCTATAATTATAGATTGATATTAAAAAAATTCAATTGCTAACAATAAATATGAGTTAGATAAAAATACCAACATGTTGTACCTATGTCAAAAATGTCACTAAACAATACGATTTTAAAGTTGGGGGCATTATAACAAAAAAGCCGGCCCCTAAAGGTCGGCTCTTACTTTGTACAGGCGGAGAGACTCGAACTCTCACACCTCACGGCACTAGATCCTAAGTCTAGCGTGTCTACCAATTCCACCACGCCTGCAAAAGGACTGCAAATATAAAGCAAATTTTGTATTATGAAATACTTGTGCCATAAAAAATTTTGTCCCCTTTCAAAACATCACAACCTGCTAGGGGAATCCTATAGGCGCTGACATCTTTTTTGTAATTTTGAACCTGAACCCGTTCAAACTTTTTGGATGGACGTGAACAAACGGGTTCCTTATAAAAACAACAGTATGCAAGAGCTTTCCGATTACCTGGAAGAACATAGGGAACGATTTATAAAAGAGCTGGTACAGTTGCTTAAGATACCTTCCATCAGTGCCGATCCGGCCTATACCGAAGACGTGCTCGCCGCGGCAACGGCCATTAAATCGGCCCTTTTGGACGCAGGCTGTGATACCGCTGAAATCTGTACCACCAAGGGCCATCCCATTGTCTATGCCGAAAAAATCATCGATCCCTCCCTGCCCACCGTGCTGGTCTATGGCCATTATGACGTACAGCCGGCGGACCCCTTGGAACTATGGGACTCCCCCCCGTTCGAACCCGTGATCAAAAATACGCCTGTACATCCCGAGGGCGCCATCTTCGCCCGGGGCGCCTGCGACGACAAGGGCCAGCTTTTTATGCACCTCAAGGCCCTCGAATTTATGGTACGGCACCACCGTTTGCCCTGTAACGTAAAATTTATGGTGGAAGGCGAAGAAGAGGTCGGCAGCGTTCATTTAGGACGTTTTGTGGCCGAAAACCAAGCGAAATTGGCCAATGATATCATCCTCATCTCCGATACGGGCATGATCTCAAAGGAAGTACCGTCCATTACCACCGGCCTACGTGGCCTCAGCTACGTGGAAGTGGAGGTCACAGGGGCCAACCGGGACCTGCATTCCGGCCTCTATGGCGGGGCCGTTGCCAATCCGATCAACGTATTGGCCAAGATGATCGCTTCCCTGCACGACGAAAACAACCATATCACCATCCCCGGGTTCTACGACAAGGTACGGCCGCTCTCCGAGGCCGAACGGGCCGAAATGGCAAAGGCCCCATTTGATCTGGAAGCCTACAAAAAAGTGCTGGACATTCCTGACGTGTACGGCGAAAAGGATTATACCACCAATGAACGCAATTCCATTCGCCCCACCTTGGACGTGAACGGTATCTGGGGCGGGTATACCGGTAAAGGTGCCAAGACCGTCATCGCCAGTAAGGCGTTTGCCAAAATTTCCATGCGATTGGTCCCCGATCAGGACTGGGAAGATATCACCGGACTTTTTAAGGAACATTTTGAGGCCATAGCCCCGGCCGGTGTAACGGTGGCCGTACGCCCGCACCACGGGGGACAAGGATATGTGACCCCCATTGACCATATAGGGTACCAGGCGGCGGCAAAGGCCTACAAGACCACTTTCGGAAAAGATCCCGTTCCCCAAAGGGGCGGGGGCAGCATCCCGATCGTCGCCCTGTTCGAAAAGGAACTCAACAGCAAGATCATCCTTATGGGCTTCGGACTGGACAGTGATGCCATCCACTCCCCAAATGAACATTTCGGGATCTGGAACTTTATGAAGGGCATAGAGACCATCCCCTACTTTTATCGGTATTTTACGGAGCTTTCAAAATAGATAGGTCCCCCCAAACCTTTATCGTTTTGGGCGTTGCCCTACGGGCCGCTCTTTCCGCTGTATCTTTTGCCGCCGCAAAAGGATGCCGCTGCAATAGCTAACGCACCCTACATTAAAAACAACTCTACATTTGTAGAATAAAAATATTTGTTCTATGTTTGTAGAGCAAAAATATTGGACATGAAACTTTCAGGATCGGAAGAGGAACTAATGAACCATCTATGGCAGTTGGAAAAAGGCTATATGAAAGATTTGCTGGACGCCTATCCCGATCCCAAACCTGCCACCACCACCGTGGCCACCCTCCTAAAAAGGATGGCCGACAAAGGCTTTATCGGGTATGTGCCGCATGGCAATTCCCGACAATACTTCCCCTTGGTCAAAAAAACGGATTATTTTGCCAAACAGGTGAACGGCCTGATCAAGAATTTCTTTAACGACAGCGCCACCCAATTCGCTTCCTTCTTTACGCAGGAAACGGACCTTTCCAAAAAGGAACTGGAAGATCTTAGGGCACTTATAGACCATCAACTCAAAAAAAAATAAGACCATGTGGGCCTATCTTATTCACAGCAGTATCTGCCTTCTGGTCCTCTTGACCTTCTATGCCCTTTTGCTGGAGAAGGCCCCCTTGCACCGTTTTAACCGCTTCTTTCTTTTGGGCGCTATCCTGCTGTCGATCATCATTCCGCTTGTCACCATCACCGAAATAGTGCCCCCGGGCCCGCAAGAAAATCCCCTATTGGACACGGCCCTTTCCCAAACAGTTTCCAAGGCCGTCCCCGAACGTACCTGGGAGCAACGACTGCCCGACCTATTGTGGATCCCATACCTTTTGGGAACAGTGCTATTTGCCCTAAAATTCCTATGGAACCTGGCAACTATGCTATATACCATAAAAAGCGGCCATAAACTTCCGTTTAGAAAGTTTACCCATGTTCTATTGCCCCGACAGGTGGCCCCACATACCTTTTTCCGTTATATCTTTTTTGACCAACAACGCTACCGCTCCAAAACGATCCCTAAGGAGATATTCTGGCACGAGGAGGCCCATGCCCTTCAAAAACATAGCGTGGACATCCTCCTTATGGAAGTGCTGCAACTGTTGTTCTGGTTCCACCCACTGATCTATATCACCAAACGTTTTGTCCGGCTGAACCACGAGTTCTTGGCAGATCGTGCCGTCCTGGACAAAGGGGCCGATACCAGCATCTATCAGGAAATACTATTGGCATGCGTATCCAACGCCAAAGAACCCTCCTTGGCAAATGCAATAACCTTTTCATCCATCAAAAAACGATTTAAGATCATGAAAACAGCAAACAACAAAAAAACAAGCTGGCTGCGTTGCCTATTATTACTGCCGCTAACGGCAGTACTGTTCATCTCATTTTCCAACAAGCAACTTGTGCACCAACCGGCATCACCGGCACAGATTTCGGAGTACAACACTTTGGCCAAGAAATACAACGGACAGGATCCCAAAAATCTGCACATCCTAAAAAAAGAGGTGGATCGCATGCAATATCTATACGCCCTTATGACCACAGAACAACGGGAAGCCGCGGAAACGTTTCCCCAACTCCCCCCAGCACCAGAAGCCCCCGTCCCGCCCGGCATAGCCAAGGACCCTTCCGGTATCCCCTCCGCTCCCCCTGCCCCAACAGCTCCAAAAAGAATTTCGACAGAAAATGTCCATCGTTTTATAGGTCCCATAATACCGCCCAAACCAAACCCCGATCCCTTGGAATATATTAGGGAAATGGCCGAAAAAGGGGCCATATTCCAAATCGGTCCCCATACCTATAAAGCTGAAGAAGTAATTGAACTGTTCAAAAAAAGTACGAATGCGCCAACCATTGATGTAAGCAACTTTCCTAGGGTCCAGATAGGGGGCTGTTAACGGGCCAACTGTAAAACTTCACACTATGGCCTTCTTTTTAAAGGCTTTTTGTACCAAAATGCCACAAATTGCGTTCTAAGATGTACTGGACGGTTTTCCTTTTTTAATACGACCTAAAGTGTCGACCGCCCACGTACCATCAAATCAAAAAACGCGAACACTATGCTACAACGATTTTTTATCCTCTGCTCGGGAGCGGACACCTCCATTCTCGACACTTGCTCCCCTGGGGAACGGAACAAATATGCAGGTATCGGGGCCACGGTATTCTTTACCGCCCTTATGGCGACCATCGCCGCCTCCTATGCCCTTTATACGGTATTCGACAACTGGTTCGCCGCTGTCTTTTTTGGGTTGTTGTGGGGACTGTTGATCTTTAACCTGGACCGTTTTATCGTTTCCACCATTCGAAAGAGGGACCGATTAGGCAGCGAGCTCCTACAGGCGGCACCCCGTATCGTACTTGCGGTCATCATCGCCATCGTAATATCAAAGCCGTTGGAAATGAAAATCTTTGAAAAGGAGATCGACCAAGTTTTACTGGAAGAGAAAAATGGGCTGACCTTGGCAAACCAACAACAGATTTCCCAACAGTACGATCCCGCCTTAAATCAACTGAACGGGGAAATCATGGCCCTTAAAACGGAAGTGGCGGCCAAGGAACTCGAAACGAACACCCTTTATGACACCTACATAACGGAGGCGGAGGGAACCTCTGGCACAAAACGTTTGGGCAAAGGCCCCGTATACCAGGAAAAAAGGGACAAACACGATGCATCATTGGCAGAATTACAGCTTTTAAAGAAAGAAAACGCACAAAAAATATCCGGGTTGGAATCGCAGATCACCGCCCTTAATGCCCAATACGAAAAACAACTTACGGATACACAACCGATTATTGATGGGTTCGACGGATTAATGGCACGGGTGACCGCATTGGGCAAATTGCCATGGCTCCCTTCCTTTTTTATATTCCTGCTGTTCCTCGCCATAGAGACCTCCCCCATCATCGCAAAATTACTTTCGCCAAAAGGACCCTACGATTACAGACTGGAAGATGCCGAAAGTGAGGTAAGTACCTGGGCGACACAAAAGGTCCTACAGCGCAGGAAGATCCTTGAAACGGATATCGCCCTGAACAGCAAAGTGTACGAAGATCTTGCAAACGAGTCCGAAATATACGATTACAAAAAGAAGAAGGCCGGGGAACTGTTGAAGTTACAGGCAGATACTTTTCATGACATCCAAGTAAAGGGCCTTTGACCTTGCAATTGACAACAATGTTTCGATCTAGGTCCGTAAGGATATAAATAAATCTTGACCTACAAAGCGGTCGGAGACGAATCTTGGACAATGTACAAATAGAAATGCCGGGCGCAAAGGCTCGGCATTTCTATTTGTATAAAGTTCTAAAAAGATCGTCCTGCCCTTTATTCAATATTGGGCAAAATAGATATAGATGCCAATTACGAGCACACATAGGCCTATGCCCACTTGGTTCACATATTTATAGGGCACAATATCCACCTGCTGGGTATATTCCAGTTCAAAGGCCTCTTTGCGCGGCCATATTTTTCCAATCATCAACATAATACCGACATTCAACAGGAAGAGAATGGCCATGACATGTAAAAAATGGGGATAGGCCTTCGCGCCGATAAGGGCCAGGGCGGCCTCATCCGTAATCCCGGAGGCCTTCGCACTATCGATCGCCCTCTCCACCAAGAACGGTTTAAGGAAAAACTGACTGATGATGTACAGTACCGAACCTGATATAATACCGATTTTTGCCGCAATGGCGGGCACGTATTTGGTCAGGTATCCCACTACTATGATCGTAAGGATGGGAATACTGTAGATCCCGTTCACTTCCTGCAGGTAGGCAAAAAGACTTCCCGCATTGGCGATCATAGGGGCGATCAACATAGCGGCAATGGCCAGCACGACCCCAAATATCTTTCCGTACTTTACAATGGTAACTTCCCCGGCCTCCTTGTTTATATGTTGTTTGTAGATATCGATCCCGAAGAGGGTAACCGAACTGTTGAGCACACTGTTAAAGGAGCTTAAAATGGCCCCAAAAAGTACCGCGGCAAAGAACCCTACCAAATACTTTGGCAATACGGCATTTACCAATGCAGGATAGGCCTGATCGGCCACTTCCAAGTTGCCTTGAAAATGGTGGTATGCGATAATACCGGGCAAGACCACGATGAGCGGGCCCAACACCTTTAAAAAGGAAGCCAGCAATAGGCCTTTTTGGCCCTCTACCAGGTTCTTGGCCCCCAAGGCGCGCTGTATGATCTGTTGATTGGTGCCCCAATAAAATAATTGGACCAACATCATCCCTGTAAAAATGGTGGCAAAAGGAACCGAATTGTCCGGCCCTCCTATGGAATCGAACTTGGACGGATTTTCCTCCACCAGCACGTGCAACCCGTTCAGAATACTACCATCCCCTATGGTTATCAAGCCAAAAATGGGAATCATAATCCCTCCCAACAACAGTCCGATCGCATTGATACTGTCGGAAACCGCAACGGCCTTAAGGCCGCCAAACACAGCATATATGGATCCAATGATCCCTATTCCCCAAACACAGATGGTCAAAGCCGCTCCTTCCGACACCCCCAAAAGTTGGGATACGTTGAACATGGTACTGATCGCTACAGATCCGGAATACAGGATTACCGGCAGGAGCACTACCACATACCCTGTTAGGAAAAGTGCGGAAGTAAACGTCTTGGTAAAGGTATCATACCTTTTTTCCAAAAATTGGGGTACCGTGGTAATACCTCCCTTTAGATATCTGGGCAACAAAAATATTGCAGTGACCACCATGGCAATGGCTGCAAGGGTCTCCCATGCCATCACGGAAAGCCCCTCGGAATACGCCTGTCCATTAAGGCCCACGATCTGTTCGGTGGAGAGGTTGGTCAATAACAACGATCCGGCGATCACTCCTGCGGTAAGGCTCCTTCCTCCCAGGAAATAGCCATCTGAAGATGTTTCATCGGTTTTTCTGGTGGCCAAATAGGCGATTACCGCAACCAATAAGGTAAAGCCCACAAAAGATATGATTCCCAACATAGGTAATTTGATTAGTTCAGTTTGATTATAATGGATAAATATATTGGATTTTTTATTAAAACATCAACTTCCATCCAAGTTAAATGTAAAATTGCCTTTTATTCCCATTTCGCCGATTTTCCATCACGGCCATCGATCCGTTTTTATCACGGGTCGACCTTATGGGAGGTATTTTCCCAAAAACCATTAAATTGTTGTTAAAAACCCTTGCCGTGGTACTGGCAATTTACCCTTGTTTAAAAATTACCCTAGTTTTGCATTAAAAGAAGGGATGTACAGATATCTAGTTATTTTATGGTCCATATTACTAAGCAGTTGCTCCAACTATGGCCAACTTACTTTTGTGGCCAAATTGCCGAAACAGATCAGCGAAAGTTCCGGAATGGTACAAATAAAGGAAGGTACGGTCTGGACATTGGAGGATCATGGCAATAAAAACGAACTGTACGAGGTGGACCTCAGCGGAAAACTGCTGCGGGAACTTACCATAAAAAATGCCGAAAACAACGATTGGGAAGATTTGGCCAAGGACCCGGAAGGAAACGTCTATATTTCCGATAGCGGAAACAATTCCAACGACCGTGAGGACCTCACCATCTATAAGATAGCCAATCCAGAAAAAACACAGGAAAACGAACTGCAGGCCGAAGTCATCCGCTTTAGCTATCCCGAGCAAAAAAAATTCCCGCCCAAAAAAGACCGTCTCTTTTATGATTCCGAAGCACTTTTCTTTTATAAGGACGATCTGTACCTTATCACCAAGAACAGGGCCAGGCCCTTTTCAGGGGAGGCCTTGGTATATAAGGTCCCCGCCAAAAAAGGAAATTACAGTGCGCAACTTGTTGGCAGCTTTGTAAGTTGTGGGGAAGCAGGCAACTGTATGGTGACCGCAGCCGATATTTCCTCGGACGGGTCCAAAGTGGTTCTCCTGGGCTATGGAAAATTATGGGTGTTCACCGATTTTGAAGGGGCCAACTTCACAACGGGCACTATGGAAACGGTGGAACTGGGTGCCACTACACAATTGGAATCGGTCTGTTTTGTCGGAACATCCAATACGGAACTCCTCCTTTCCGATGAAAAGAAGGGAAATGGCGGGCAGAACCTATATTCCTATACACTTGGAGAATAGCGGCCCGTCAAAAACCAAACCCAAGTCCAAAGGTAAACCTTGGTCCTTCTTCGCTATTGAACAACGCCAGGTTAAGCGACATGATATCGGCCCCGTTCAGGAAAAAGCCGCCACCGTAGGAGTTGTGCCACTGATCGGAACCATCCCCGGGAAACCAGACCCTACCGTAGTCAAATCCCCCGAAAACGCCCATGGACATGGGCAAGAACCCTGTTTTTTTCCTCTTAAGGCTATATCTTATGTCGGTATTCTGATAATAGGCGGTCTTTCCCGTGAACCGCTGGTTCCTGAAACCCCTTAAACCATCTACCCCTCCTATGCTCGCCGCTTGGTAAAACTCATAATCGTCCCCTATGTTAAAATGGGCCTTCCATTTGGTAGCCAATACCAGGCGCCCATCTGGCACCAGTTTATAGTCCAACGAAAGACTGGGAACCACATACCCAAAACTTTGGCCACCGTCATCCGCGCTCCTCTTGTAACCCACATCAAGGGCGGTGGACATCCCCAAGGTCGGGAATGCGGGGCTATCTTGGTTGGAGTATCCATAGGACAGGTTGGCGCCCACAAACTGATTGGTGGTCTCGGCGCCATTGGCCTGATAGAAAGTGTTGATAAAACGATCTTCTGTTTCTTCCACTTCCAATCGTTCATATCCTATTCCCGCCTTGATCACCGATCCCAAAGGTCCCCTGTGCACCAAGGAGGGGGAAAAGGAGGAAGTCTGTATCTTTACACGGTTATAATCGAGATCCAGCTCATCGTCCAAATTTTCGGTCCCATTGCCAAATCCAAAAAAGTTGATGCTGAAATTGGGACTGGTAAACCTGGCCGCCAGTTCCACGTTCCAATTATCAAGTCGTGCAAACTCCCCTTGGTAGCCAAGTTCGAAGCCGTTGGTAGCAAAATAATAAGCGGCATTGAACCGGTGCCTACTGGTAAATGGGTCCTGTATAAAGCCGTTATGGATATAAGTATGGCTAAAGCCCAACTTTACCCCATCATCGGGGTTGTACCCCACTGTGGGAATAAGCTGGTTGGTGCTGCTCTTCAATTTTAGGGGCTCATAGGTATTGATCTCATAATCATCGGTAAGGACCACCTTTGACCGTCCCTTGGATTTGATGGTGTTTTCTTTGGACTCATAATCGTACACCACCACTTGTTTTCCATCCTCGATATCGAACACATCATTGTTCTGACCTCCCACAAGCCTGACCTTTATCCCATTTTTCCCCTTCCCCTTCACAACAAAGTAATCGTCATCATCCAGTCCATAAATCCAAATTTCACGGGTCAACGATGGATAGAACCTTTTCTGAAAATACATTTTTTCCTTGTTCCCGCCTATGATGCGGTAGGCACTTACTTCTGTATACTCCCCAGTGATACCTATTTCGAACCAATCGTCCTTATCGGTTCCCTTAATGACGGCAAAAGTGTTCATTTCATCATAATATTCCGCTGCCACTTGTGGCAGTTGCCTCAATCTGGACAAAAGTTTCCTTTTGATGATGGCAACCGTGCTGTCCCGTACCTCAGGTGGAAATTGTTCCAAGGCACTGTCTATCACTTCAGGGGTCAGTCTTTGCTGGATAAAGGCCACCTCTTTGAGCCATTGATCACGTGTAGTGCCACTAAGGAACGACATGTCCATGGGGTAGGGATTGATATTGAAGCCCCTCACATTACGGATTTCCTCGTTAAAGCCTTCCATAAGTCTTAAGGGTGGAATGGTGCGTGTGGCCAATTTCATCAGGGCACCGTCGCCCATTATTGAAAAGACCTGGTCCCGATCCCTTGGGATAGGCCGAAAGACCGTTGAACCGGTTTCTTTATCCTCCGTTTCGGCCCACCGCCATTGATCGCTATGCCGGTCCCAGTCCCCCAGGACCATATCGAACAACCTTGCCCTTAGATACCCTTCCGCATCCAGGACATAGTCCTCATCCTTACGAAGTTTTTTGAGCAGGTCATCGGTGCTCTCTATCTTATCGGCATACCCAAAACTTTCCAAGTCCCCATGACCATCGCCAACATGTTCCTCGATCATATAGAGCTCATCGCCAAAATCATCATCGAACCCCATAAGGGCCTGTTGTTTTGGCACGTAGTACAGTTCGGGATTGGTATGGTACACCCCTACGGCCTTTGAAAGTGTCGCTACGGCGAAAGGAGCGTACGGATGCGAACCGGTATAAAAATCCATTAGGAGGTCTTCTGTATAGGTATTGGCAAAATCGCCCACAATATATTGGTCCTTAAAGGCCATGGATTGCAAATACAGTTCCGCACTTTTTCGAAGGGCCCTCATTACATATTGCTTTCCGTCCTTATCTTCCAGTCGAAGCGACTTCGACTGGTGCCCTCCGCCTTTCCGAACCGGGGTCAGGCCCCCGAACAGGGTGTCCAACAGCACCGTAGGGGCGGCCACCTTGGCAGCGTAGTAATTTCGGTACCTTTCGCCCCATATTCCCTTGAAAAAATTGCTTTTATCGATTTCCTCTTCCGTATAAATGGAAGCTTCCACCTGTTTTGGAAAGGAAGTCGGATATTCCCTAGAGGCCTTTTCCCTATCAGGCGGAAGCACTTGGGCGGTAAAAAGGAATTTTTCACGTTCCTCCCCATCCAGACCAAAATACCGTACCCTGGAAGACCCATCTGCATAGACCTCCAAAGTGGCAAATCCCATTTCCCCTGTGGAAAAGAGGGAACCGTTCAACAAGCGGGACCCACCCCGTTTGGCGCCGGCACCGCTTAGAATCTGTGGTATGTTCTCCTCCACGATGTACTGTAGGGTGTGTTCGTGACCGGAGGCAACGATTACCTTTTCCGAATATTGAGCCAAAGTGCCGATACGCTTCCTGAGTTCCCTGTACCGTTTATTGTTCAGATCCTCCACCGAGGCACCAGTGGTCTTTCTAAAGATGTTGATAATGCTTCCCAATATGGGGATGGGCACGCTGGTATGGCCCGGATAGAACTGCTCCCGCCAAGTGCTTTGGCCCCCATGGGCCCCATAACTGAACAGCGGGTGGTGCATGGCCAATATAGTGGTCTTATCTCCATGTTTTTTGATGAGTCCTTCCAGTTCCTCCAAAAATTTATTCCTGCTCTTGATCTCGCACTTATCGTTTATACTGGGCCTCTTGTCCCAATTGGTCAGGTACCACTCCGTGTCGATGGCCAATACCACCAGGTCATCGTTTATCTCGATTTCCTCTAAGGGACAGCCATTTCGGGGCTGGAAAACATCCTTACTTCCCAAGCGCCCCACAATATAATCCTGCTCCCGCTCAAGACCTATCAACCCTTCCGTATACCAGTCATGGTTTCCGGGAATAAAAAGGGTCCGGCCCTTAAAGGAATCCAAGGTATTGAGCTGTGCATCCAAATGGTTTATGGCCGTCCTGTAAGCCACTGTGGAATCTTTGGGATCAGGTAGTCCGGCAGGATAGATATTGTCCCCCAAAAATATGGCGGTACTGTTTTTGTCGGCACCTGAAAGTCGGTTCCTAAAAATTTTAAGGACCGGGTTCATCCCGCCCATCGGGGAAAGGCCCGCATCCCCGATCAGGTAAAAAGTATGTGCCACCTCCTTTGATACTTCCACATCCTTGGCCGTGGAAGGATCCGCATATTTGAGCTTCGAGGTGGCGCAGCCACTGAGCAGTACAATTATACATAAGGCAACGTAATGTTTCATCATATCCGATCCAATTTGAAATCAAAATTTTGTAATTTGGTCCAATCCATTAAGATATACATATGTCCGATATCCTTGAAAAAACAGAAGCATTCGTTACAGATCTGCTCAGCAACGACCTACATCCGGATTATCTTTATCACAACTTGCGCCATACCCAACGGGTAGTTAAAAGTACTAAAGAATTAGTGAACTTTTACCACCCCGATACCAAAGAAACGGAGGCCCTTACGTTGGCCGCTTGGTTTCATGATACCGGTTATACCAAGGGAAGAAAGGACCATGAAAGCACAAGTTGTGTAATAGCAAGGGATTTTTTGAAAAAAAACGGACAGTCCGAAGAATCGATTACAGCCGTGGAACGATATATAATGGCCACCAAACGCGGCTACGAACCACAGACCCTTTCCGAGGAAATTATGAGGGATGCGGATTCTTCCCATTTTGCCCAGAAGAGCTATCTGGAAACCTCCGAAATGCTCCGGGAAGAACTTTCAAGAATGGACATTATGGAATATTCCCTTGAGGACTGGCGGAATGAAAACATTCGGATGTTCCAGACGGAACACCGTTTTTATACGGATTATGCCAAGGAGAATTGGCAACCTGAAAAGGATGGGAACCTGGAAAAAATGGTCAAGGCGGGCAAGTCCGAAAAGAAATTGGCAAAAAAAGAGGCCTTAAAGGCCCGTTTTAAAAGTGAGAGTCCGGATAGGGGCATACAAACGCTTTTCCGGGTAACATTGCGAAATCACCTTACCTTAAGCGATATCGCCGATACAAAGGCCAACATCCTGCTCTCGGTAAATGCCATCATTATTTCCCTGGCCCTTTCCAACCTGATCCCAAAATTGGACAACCCCACCAACGATTACCTTATATATCCGACCTTTATTTTTGTGCTCTTCAGTGTGGCCTCCATGATATTGGCCGTATTGGCCACCCGACCCAATATTACCCGGGGGGAGTTCACCAAGCACGATATCAAAGAAAAAAAGGTGAACATCCTATTCTTCGGAAACTTCCATAAGATGAAACTGGAGGAATATGAATGGGCCATGGGGGAATTGGTACAGGACAAGGAATATATCTATTCTTCCCTTACCAAGGATCTGTATTTCCTAGGGTTGGTGCTGAACAGAAAATATAAGATCTTGCGCTGGACCTATACCATTTTTATGATTGGGATGGTAGTTTCGGTAATTGCCTTTGGGGTATCCCTAAAGTTCTTTGGACCGGAACGGATGATTCCCACCATACAATAATATTCTGTAAGGTTTACGAAAAAAGTTAGGCTTTGAGTTCCTGCATAAGGTCGTCGTAGGTAAAACTACGTTCCGGCTCCTTGTCCTTTGCGTACAGGATCTCTGCCCTTATGGCCTTTAATCCGGAGACGCCCTGTAGGCCTTCCAATTCCACAATTTCCACATTATTGGTAAAATAACCTTTGGATCTTAGGAACTTTATATATCTCAAATATTCGAGCTCATCCTTTTTCTGGGAGTAAATTATACTGATCTTGCCCTTCTGGGTCACCCTTTCATTGGTTCCCTTGATATAGGATTTATCGATCCTCTTTTTTATGATCTCGTAACGGGCATTATAGGTGCCGTCCACATCAAAACGTTTTTCATCCATTCTAAAACGTATGGAAAGCGATGTATTATAGACCAGAATAAGCGAAGCGACATCCAATTGTATGGGCAATTTCGGTTTTAGTCCGTAATAGCCGTTTTCCATTTCGCACATTACCTGTAGCTGCCAAAGTCGCAGGTTGTTCAGGTAAAGGGGATCAAATTCCCTATCGCCCACCAACGAGTTACCAATATACATGTTGTGCTCTACCCCATCCGTTTTGTACCGCTCAAAAAAATGGGGAAACATCTTTTGGGCCTCCACCTGTTTTTTATCCAGTACGGACGCTAATTTTTTATTGATCATCATGACACTTTCGTCATAGTTCCTTCGATGGTCATAATAGGAATGTGTGCCCGCATCGATATTGGATTCATAAGCCATAACCATCGTATAGAGTTCCTTGTCCACTTTTTTAAGGTGACGGAAGACCGGATCGATCTCGGCCACTATAAAATCAAAGATAGATTGCTCGCTACTGGTGTTCAGCACTTCCTTTACCTCGTTCAGATGATTCTGGACACGGAACATCAGCTCCTCATAAATAGGCAGTTTGTTTCGTTTAAGCGCGGCCTCCAACACTACATTGATTTCCGATAATTGGATCATCAGGTCGCGTTGTATTGCGGTATTCCTAGCTTGCGAAGAATCCTTGATATCTACCTGACCGTAAAGGGGGTATACGTCCTGAAAGGCGATCTCCCTGAATATTGGCTGCATTCCCTGTGCATCGGCCAATATAAAACGTTTGGCCTCCTCTTTAAATTTCCAGTAAACGGATGAATGTACAGAAGTGCATTCATGCTGAATGACCACATCGATCAGGTTTTCCTCTTCCGCCTTCGACCGTAGTACGGCAGAGACGATATAGGGCATAACATCCTCCATTTTGTTGGCGTTGATACTATTTAGGTTGTTCCGGGTATCGGATACGATCTCCAAAACCCCCAACAGTTTCCCATGATCGGAAATGGGCGCAAAAATGGCACTTTTGATCCCTTGTTCCTTTAGGCTCTTATAAGGGGCCTTTCCCTCTGAAATCCTGAATTTCTCGTCCACATCGGAAATCGAGAAATAGGAGTTTTGACGCAGCAGTTTTAGATAGGTCTCCTGACAGAGCGCTGCATTACAGGTTTCATTATCCTTATCGTGCAAAATAAAGCTCTCCATTCCATGCCCGTGCCCAAATGCCTTTTCAAGACAATCTTCCTTTGGATTGTAGTTCACAAAGCCTACCCGGATCCCGGGAAGGTTAAAGAGCGAACGGAACGTTTCCTGCATGCTCTCCATAAAGCTGCTGTTGAATTCCTTGGATTTTGAAATCAGTCCCGATTTTATTTCCGAAATGGAATGCTCAGCCGTCACGTCTACCAAACTGGAAATGACAAACCCCTTTGCTACAAAGCTATTGGGTGGTATCTTGGATTTCCACAATTCCAGATCATCAAAATTGGCAAGCAGTTCATCAAAATCGGCCTGCTCCAATTTTTTGGCCTTTTCCGTGGGCACGATTTCCATGAAGTCCCCATTGTAAAGGATACGGTAATGTCTCATGACGCCATTGGCATCCGGAATATCATAAAACAAAGGTCGTTTAAAATCCAGGTTTACCCCGTAATAATAATTGAGTATAACCGCACTGGTCATTATATAGGTAAAGTGCTCCGGCATGTTCCGGATCTCCAACTTAAAATCTTCACCGGCATCCCGCAAAATCTGTCGGAACCGTGGGGAGGTATTGAATATGGTATTTTCGTAGGGTAAGGAGGCGGTCTTTATCTCATTTAGGCCCAACATTGGCGGAAAGAGATCCTGCAAGATCAGTTTTATAAGATCCTCGTGCCGCTCCAACAATGAAACATCGGTGAAACCGTCCCTAAGCTCCGGAAAGGGGGCTTGGGCCGCAAGTATATGCTGTGCCCTCTCGGCCAATAGTGGATCATCACTTTTGGCCATATCGTCATATTGCTCCAATACGCAATTGAAACTGATAAGCTGTACCAATGGGGTAATTTCACCCCTGTTTTTATCCATCAACATATTCACTTAGTCTGCAAACCTTGAACAAAATTACAAAAGAAAATCCACAAATCAACTACCTCTGTACAAGCTGGATAAGGCATTTACTAAAGCGACCTTTATTGATATCCTGATTGGCAACTTTCAGTTTGCCGGTAGGGGTTGCAAAAAAAAGTTCCTTAGAAATTACCTCTTTTTTTTGGATATTTACGGAAAACAAGTACATGTCGTCACAATTCAGGCTCAGCAGGGCATATAAAAATGCCAAAACCATTCCGTTCGACGACGCCTCCAAGTTTATACTGTTCAGTGATTGCCATAGGGGCGATAATAGTTTTGCGGATGACTTCGCCAATAATAGGAACATATATTTCCACGCCCTTACGACCTATTTCAACAACGGGTTCCATTATTTGGAACTGGGGGATGGGGACGAACTATGGGAAAATATGAAGTTCGAGACCCTGTTCGAGGCCCATAAAGATGTTTATCAACTGCTCCGGGAATTCCATTTGGATAAACGGCTGCACATGATATGGGGCAACCACAACATGGTATTCAAAGATCCCAAATACGTCAAGGATCATCTTTATACCTATTTCGAGCCAATTGAAAGCGTGGACAGGGATCTTTTTGAAGGGATCCGGTTCAACGAGGCCATCTTATTGAAGCACCGAACCACAGGGCAAGAACTGTTTCTCACCCACGGGCATCAGGCAGATTGGTGGAACTATACCCTTTGGCGCTGGGGAAGGTTCTTGGTACGCATACTGTGGAGGCCATTGCAGGTCTGGGGAATAGCGGATCCCACAAGTCCGGCAAAGAACTATAGGGAACTGATAAAGGTGGAAAGGAGGGTCAAAAAATGGATTTTGGACAATGATGGGAAAATCACCATCACGGGACATACCCATAGGCCGCGTTTTCCCGAACCGGGCGATATCCCCTTTTTCAATGATGGGAGCTGTGTGCATCCCAGGAGCATCACCGGCATAGAGATTGAAAA
This sequence comes from uncultured Sediminicola sp., assembly GCA_963974715.1. Classification (GTDB taxonomy): domain Bacteria; phylum Bacteroidota; class Bacteroidia; order Flavobacteriales; family Flavobacteriaceae; genus Sediminicola. The sequence goes on along the minus strand of CAXBDK010000002.1, from coordinate 260,306 downwards.
TGGGAACATCTCCCTCATTAAATGGCATATTGCCACCAAGGAGGATGGGACCCTGCAAATTGTAAGGATCCTATTGGAGGGGCCACAGCCATTGATAGCCTATGGAAAGGCACAGGATAAACTGGACAACATTACGCTGCCAAACCCGTCCGAGGAAGGTATTAATTCGTAGTTTTGGTGTCTATGACCCCATTCGAATCCTTGGAAAACAATAGGGCAAAGGCCATTAAGGCAACCTATCTCAGTATTTTCGGCAACGCCGCACTGGCGCTTGCCAAAGGGATCACGGGCATATTCGGGAATTCCTACGCCCTTATTGCGGACGCCATAGAATCGACCACGGATGTATTCTCATCCATTCTGCTCCTATTTGGGCTTAAATACGCCACCAAACCCCCCGACGAAAATCACCCATACGGCCACGGGAAGGCAGAACCCCTGATCACTTTTGTGGTGGTGGGCTTCTTGGTGGTTTCCGCCACCGTGATCGCACATGAAAGTGTGGTTCATATACGAACGCCCCATAAAGTACCTGAAACCTACACCCTCATCGTCCTGGCCATCATTGTGGTGGTCAAGGAAGTATTTTATCGCATCGTCTCCAAAAAGGGCACCGAAACAAAAAGCAGTGCGCTAAAAGCGGATGCTTGGCACCACAGAAGCGACGCAATCACCTCCCTTATGGCTTTTTTTGGCATTTCCATTGCCATATTTATGGGCAAGGGATACGAGACCGCGGACGATTGGGCGGCCCTCTTAGCTTCGGGCTTTATCATTTACAACGCCTATCTTATCTTTAGGCCCGCCCTTGGCGAGATCATGGACGAACATGTGCATGACGACCTAATTCATGAAATCCGGCTCACCGCCAAAGGGGTCGAAGGGGTCATCGATACGGAAAAATGCCATGTACGGAAATCGGGTTTCAGCTTTCATGTGGACCTCCACCTTATCGTAAAAGGGGACATCAGCGTAACGGAGGGCCACGATATTGCCCACGATCTAAAGAACACCCTTCAAAAAACGTTTCCCGAAATCTCGGATGTGCTGATCCATGTGGAACCTGATCATACCTGAATGGTTTGGATAATCAAATTCATTAGGGTTTATACATTTGAGCGTCCCGCTTACATCAAGATTTGTCAAAATATCCCTGTATTATTTTCATTTTCCTGTATATTTATGACTTTGGAACGATCACTAAACCCATAACATGCCACTTCTTATTGTCTCAGCCGGTATCATCCTCCTTTTCCTCCTGATTGCCAAAGTCAAATTAAATTCCTTTATCTCCTTTATCATCGTCTCCCTTTTTATAGGCCTTTCTGGCGGTATGGGCCTCGCCAATGTGGTGAAGTCCATAGAAGTCGGGATAGGCGATATCTTGGGAATGCTGGTCCTGATCTTGGGATTTGGCGCCATGTTGGGTAAATTGGTGGCCGATAGTGGGGCCGCACAGCGCATCACTACGCAACTGGTGGCCCGATTCGGCAAAAAAAATATACAGTGGGCAGTGGTAGTGGCCGGTTTTATCGTAGGATTGCCCATGTTCTATTCGGTAGGCTTCGTTATTCTAGTACCCTTGATCTTTACCGTGGCGGCCACTACGGGTCTCCCGCTGTTATATGTGGGACTGCCCATGCTGGCATCGCTCTCTGTGACCCATGGATTCCTTCCACCACATCCCGCCCCTACGGGCATTGCGGTAATGTTCAACGCCAGTATCGGAAAGACCCTATTATACGGACTGGTGGTGGCCATTCCCGCCATTATTATTTCGGGACCATTGTTTGCCCGGACCATCAAGAAAATAAAGGCCACCCCCATAAAGGAATTTTACAATCCCATTGTTTTAACGGAAGAGGAAATGCCAGGAACTGGGATAAGTATCTTTACCGCCCTGCTCCCAGTGCTGTTGATCGGCCTGGGCACCGGCCTGGATTTTCTACTGCCTGGCGATTTTCCCTTTAAGAACGTCATCCTCTTTGTGGGCCACCCCGTGATCGCCCTTTTGATATCCGTTTTGGTCGCCATATATACCTTGGGCCTTGCGCGCGGCAAGAAGATGAAGGACGTAATGGAATCGGTGAGCAGTTCCATTTCGGGAATTACCATGGTGCTCTTGGTCATTGCGGGATCTGGCGCCCTCAAACAAATATTGGTGGATAGTGGCGTAAGTGGGTACATCGCCGATTCCTTAAAGGATTCCAGTATGTCTCCCCTTTTATTGGCCTGGTTGATCGCCACCGCCATCCGGGTAAGTGTGGGCTCGGCCACTGTGGCAGGCCTTACCGCCGCCGGGATAGCCCTTCCCATGGTCGCCAGCACCGGGGTAAGTCCGGAATTGATGGTATTGGCCATTGGCAGTGGCAGCCTAATGTTATCGCATGTAAACGATAGTGGCTTTTGGCTTTTTAAGGAATATTTTAACCTCAGCGTGAAAGAAACGCTCTCCACATGGACCGTCATGGAAACCTCCATCGGAGTGGTGGGCATAGTGGGCACCCTGATATTAAGTCTGTTCGTTTAATCTTATATTAATGTATGAACGCATCCGAAAAAATAAAGTCCTTGGGACTTATCCTGCCCCCCGCGCCAAAACCTGCGGGGGTATATAGACCTATCTTGGTAGTGGACAATTTTTTATATGTCTCCGGGCAAGGACCCGTTAAAGAGGACGGCAGCCTAATCGTAGGAAGGGCAGGTGATGACATGGATCTTGAAACGGCCAAACTTGCGGCAAGACAGGTGGCCCTTACCATGTTGTCCACCATACAGACCCATTTTGGCAGTCTGGACCGAATAAAAAGGGTGGTAAAGGTCCTGGGAATGGTGAACTGTACCCCAGATTTCGGACAACAGCCCTTGGTGATCAATGGCTTTAGCGAACTGATGTCGGACATTTTTGGGCCGGAGAACGGGATCGGGGTACGAAGTGCCGTTGGGATGATGTTGCCCGGCAATATCCCCGTGGAAGTGGAAGCCATGTTCCAATTGCATACTACATGACAGTTATGCCCTGGTACCGATGCCTTCAGGAAAAAGACCTGGACACACCCTGTCTTTTGGTCTATCCCGATCGTATTGCGGAAAATATTTCCAGAATGATCCAGATGGCGGGCGACGTATCCCGATTACGGCCACATATCAAGACCCATAAAACGGCAGAAATCATTACCATGCAAATGGATATGGGCATCCATAAGTTTAAATGCGCTACCATAGCGGAGGCGGAACTCCTCGCAAAGTGCGGTGCGGGGGACGTGCTTTTGGCCATGCAGCCTGTTGGGACCAACATAAAGGATTTCCTTGCATTATCGGCCAAATATCCCCATACCCTTTTTTCGGCCTTGGTGGACAACGCGCCTTCCTTAAGGGAGATGGCAGATATGGCTTCGGCCCACAATACAAAGGTTTCCCTTTGGATGGACATCAACAATGGTATGGACCGGACCGGGATCGAACCCGATGAAAAAGCCCTTCGACTATACCTTCATATGGTACAGAATCCGCACATAATCGAAAAGGGCCTGCATGTATATGATGGCCACCTGCACACAAGTGACCCCCATGTGCGCAAAAAGGAATGCGACCTTGCTTTTGAAAAGGTACGGCAGCTATGTTCCGAACTTGAAAGGAAGGGTACAACCCCCCCCTGTATCATTGCCGGCGGCACTCCCACCTTTCCATTTCATGCAACTAGGGCGGGCGTGGAGACCAGTCCGGGAACGCCACTATTATGGGATGCCGGTTACCATGACAGCTTTCCCGATCTGGATTTCCTTCCCGCTGCGGTATTGGCAAGTAGGGTGGTGAGCAAACCAAGGCAGGGATTGGTGTGCTTTGATCTGGGCCATAAGTCGGTCGCTTCCGAAATGCCGCTGCCAAGGGTGCATTTCCTTAGTTTGGAGGGAGTGGAGCAAGTATCGCAAAGCGAGGAACATCTAGTGGTGCGCCCAACAAATGCCGAGGAGGTCAACATAGGGGACATACACTACGCCATTCCCCGTCACATTTGCCCCACCGTGGCCAAATACCCCGTTCTTTTGCCGCTCGTAAAAAATGGGAGGAGCGGCGAATGGAAGGTGGCCGCTAGGGACCACCGATTATAACTTTAAAAAAAAGGTATGTTTATTTTTGACGCACATTTGGACCTGGCCATGAACGCCCTAGAATGGAATCGGGACCTTACCAAAACGGTGATGGAAATCAGGGAAAGGGAATTGGGCATGACCGATAAACCCGACAGGGCAAAAAACACGGTGTCCCTGCCCGCCATGCGCGAAGGCAACATTGGACTTTGCGTTGCCACACAGATCGCACGGTACGTGAAAAAGGGAAGTGCCCTTCCGGGATGGAACTCGCCCCACCAGGCCTGGGCGCAGACCCAAGGCCAATTGGCATGGTACCGGGCCATGGAGGACATTGGGGAAATGGTACAGATCAAGGACCTACAGGGATTGGAACGCCATTTACAGGTTTGGGGGGACAGCTCCCCGCAAAAACCGATCGGGTATATCCTAAGTCTGGAAGGAGCGGATTCCCTAGTGGACATTTCACATTTGGAAAAGGCCCATCGGCAGGGATTAAGGGCGATAGGTCCGGCACATTACGGTCCCGGGACCTATGCCTTTGGGACCGATTCCATAGGAAGTATCGGTCCCAAGGGCAAAGCGCTCCTAAAAGAGGTGGAACGTTTGGGGCTCATTCTGGATGCTACCCATTTATGTGACCAAAGTTTTTGGGAAACCATGGATGTGTACCAAGGGCCCGTTTGGGCCAGCCATAACAATTGCAGGGAGCTGGTGCCCCATAACCGACAGTTTTCGGACGAACAGTTAAAGGAACTGATCTCTAGGGGCGCCGTTATAGGAGTGGCGCTGGATGCCTGGATGATGGTCCCCAATTGGGTACGTGGACGGTCCACCCCCGAAGGAATGAACGTATCCCTGGAACAGATGGTCCAAAATATGGACCATATCTGTCAACTGGCGGGCAATGCGCTACATGTAGGGATCGGTACCGATCTGGACGGTGGGTTTGGGAAGGAACAATGTCCTGCCGATCTGGAAACCATTGCCGATCTTCAAAAAATACCTGCCATGTTAAGGGCAAAGGGATATACCGATGAGGATATAACCAATGTAACGCAACAAAATTTTATTCGATTTTTACGGAAGGTCTGGTCCTAAAGTAGGTGCTTTAAGGGTGGGCCATCTTGGCCTGGAATTCGGAAGGGGAAAGTTTTTTCATCCGCTTAAAGACCCTATTAAAATAAGATCTGCTCTCAAAACCACATTCCATAAAGACCTCTTTGATCTTTCTATTGGGATCCCGGAGCAGACCCGCCGCCCGTCCAATCCGTTCGTTGTTGATGAATTCTACGGGGGAAACCCCCATTTCATTTTTAAAGACCCTGTAAAAATGGGATTCGCTCATACAGGCCTTTTGGCTTAGCGCCCCTATCGTCAAGGGTTCGTACAGATGTCCCCTAATGTAACCAATGATATGTCCCAAACGGTCCTCATTTGTCAAAGCGGACGGCTTGTCCATATGGGCTTTTTTTGAATTGGCCTGTAAGATGCGGATGATGAGTTCCTTTAGCATATTATCCACGAAAAGGTCCTTGGAGACATGGTCTTCGGTAAAAAGGTACAACAGTCGCTGTAATATCTGATGGATCCCGATATCATTTGTAAAATGGAAACTGTAATCCATGAGTCCCCATTCGGAGCCATCTGCCTTGGGCATGGTCTCGTTCATCAACTGCAGTACTTCCCGTATCCGTTCCTCGGAAATGGCCATGGCCAGGCAACGGGTAGGGTGCCGTTCATCTGCTTCCGGAAAATCGATGCACATCATTTCCTGCTTGGGCAGGATCAGCGATTCCCCCGGTAAAAAATCAAAGGAGCGACGATCCCTTAAATGCATGACCTTCTTGCCCATGAGCATACTTGCCAAAACGGGCTGGTCGAACTGCAACAGTACCCGCTCTGCCCTCATGTGCGTCTCGAACACATGTAGGGCGGCATTGTTCAGGGTATAGGACGTACGGTTCTCCACCAACGTCTCCAACCGCCTGCCTTTTAAAAAATTAGTGGGCAATTGCATCATACTTTTTAAATCCGGGACCAAGTAGGCCGCACAGTATTAAAAATACAATTTTTTATGTTTAAAATTATCATAAAACTAATATAAAGCAGTATTGTTCACTACATTGATAGAATACGTCAGCCCTTTCAGAAAAGATTCCGCTACATTTGAGGGAGGGTGATCCCGTTCCAATGGCGGTCGAAAAATCATCCCTCTGACCTCGAAAAAAAATTAACGTAAAACAATACTATTATGGGCACTGTACAGACCACTATCCAAAATGCGGTAACCCCGCCAAAATTTAAGTCGCAGTACGACAATTTCATCGGTGGAAAATGGGTTTCCCCTGTTAAAGGGAACTATTTTGAGAACCTTTCGCCAGTGGACGGCAAGAGCTTTACCAAAGTGGCCCGTTCCACTGCCGAGGACATAGAGCTGGCACTGGATGCAGCTTGGGCGGCAGCGCCACAATGGAACTGTTCGTCCGCCACGTACAGGAGCAACCTATTGCTAAAGGTGGCAGATGTAATGGAGCAAAATCTCGAGACCTTGGCAAGGGCGGAAACTTGGGACAACGGCAAGGCCATTCGGGAAACAAGGGCGGCGGACCTGCCTTTGGCCATAGATCATTTTCGCTATTTTGCCGGGGTGATCAGGGCGGAGGAAGGCTCGGCCAGCGAACTGGACGCCATGACATTATCGGTCAATATTCCCGAACCATTGGGAGTGGTAGGGCAAATTATCCCATGGAACTTCCCCATCTTGATGGCCACCTGGAAGTTGGCCCCGGCCTTGGCAGCGGGAAATTGCGTGGTGCTGAAACCTGCGGAACAGACCCCTGTGGGCATTATGATCCTGATGGAATTGATACAGGACATCCTTCCAGCTGGCGTATTGAACGTGGTAAACGGTTTTGGAACGGAGGCCGGCAAACCCTTGGCTTCCAGTCCGCGAATCAATAAGATCGCATTTACCGGGGAGACCACCACCGGGCAACTGATCATGCAGTACGCCTCTAAAAATATCATTCCGGTCACCTTGGAACTGGGTGGAAAATCGCCCAACGTCTTTTTTGAAAGTGTGATGGACGCAGATGACGAATTTTTCGATAAATGTTTGGAGGGGGCCGTGCTCTTCGCCCTAAACCAAGGGGAGGTCTGTACCTGTCCTTCCCGTATCCTTGTGCAGGAAAGCATCTACGATAAATTTATGGAAAGGGTGGTGGAACGTACCAAGGCCATAAAAATGGGCAATCCAATGGATCCCTCCACTATGATGGGCGCCCAAGCCTCGAACGACCAATATGAAAAAATACTGAACTATATAAAAATCGGCAAGGAAGAGGGCTGTGAAGTGCTTACCGGAGGGGAGGCCGCGTATAACGAAGGCCTTGAAGGCGGCTATTATATACAGCCGACCATCCTAAGGGGGAACAACAAAATGCGGGTGTTCCAGGAAGAAATCTTCGGGCCCGTGGTCTGCGTTACCACCTTTAAGGATGAGGCCGAGGCCATTGAGATCGCAAACGACACCCTTTATGGGCTCGGTGCGGGGATATGGACCCGCGATACGCACCAAGCCTACCAGATCGCCAGGGCCATCAAGGCCGGGCGGGTATGGGTAAACTGCTACCACAACTATCCCGCACATGCCCCTTTTGGAGGTTATAAGAAATCCGGTATCGGAAGGGAGAACCATAAGATGATGCTGTCACACTACCGTCAGACCAAAAACATGCTGATCTCCTACGATAAAAAAGCAATGGGATTTTTCTAAAAAGCTATTTATGACCGAAAGGATCGTGGTAACGGAAGCGGCCAAAGAGGTGATATCCACCCTTAGGGAAACACATGGGGAACTGATGTTCCACCAGAGCGGGGGCTGCTGTGACGGTTCGTCGCCCATGTGTTTTGAAAAGGGGGAACTGATGATCAATGAAAGCGATGTCTGGTTGGGCAAGATTGCGGGATGTGATTTCTTTATGTCCAAGGATCAGTTCGACTACTGGAAACATACCCAACTGACCATTGATATCGTTCCCGGTAGGGGCGCCAGCTTTTCATTGGAAATTCCCTTAGGGATGCGGTTCGTAATCAAATCACGGATGTTTTCAGAAACGGAAAACGGCCAATTGAGCCCCATACATTATGGGAGCGACGAGCACTGATCCGATCACTCTACCCAATTGTTTGGTGGCTGAAGAATGGATGGTTCCCCATTGGCCCAAAGCATTTATCCCTTTGCCGATCGGAACGGGAATTTAACAGCAATTTAAAAGCCATGTGGCAAGGTATTTGCTATTTTTACCTTGAACTAGGCTTTTTGGCTATGAAATTAACTTTTACCCTTATTCTTGTCTGTTTTATTTCTTTCCAGGCGGTTGGCCAGTTGATCGACGGTTCCATAAAATCCGTAAAGATCGAGAACAGCGACAATAAACTGGATATCAAACAGAGCAATCAGGGAACCGCCCTTAAGTTCCCCTCGATCTTGGACAACAAACCTGATTATTCCCTTAAAGATTCCCTTACCGCCAGAAATATAAAGATGTTGCCCGATCGGGATCTGAAGCAGGCGGGATTCGATATGAAAATCGACCCTAAGGTCAGGGAAAAGGAAGATACCGATTCCAAGACCCATTTTGGCGATATGTATCTGGGTGATGTGACCACCAATGCCAAATTTGTGGGGATCGTCTGCAGAGATCATGAATATGTGGATGGCGATCGGGTAAAGATGTATGCCGACGGAGAGGTAGTGGAACCCAATATCCACCTCACGGGCGCCTTTAAAGGAATCAACCTTGATCTAAAAAAAGGTTTTAACCGTATCGATTTTGAGGCGCTTAACCAAGGATCTTCCGGCCCCAATACCGCCCAAGTAAACGTGTACGACGAAAAAGGGGAACTTATCTATTCCAGCAAATGGAACCTTTCCACGGGATCTAAGGCAAGCTTGGTCATCGTCAAGGAATAGGATAGGACCCATTTCCGGTGCAACGTTGGGGATTTTGCGATTTTTCAAATGTATTGCGATACCCCATATTTTTTTCAACTACCGAACTTTACATATCCTATTATCCAAGTAAAAGTTGTAAAAGAGGAGCGCCATTGCTCCATGGTACAAGTGTCAAGTGTCCAAGTTGCAGAAAGGGAAATTGACCACCCTTCTGATTTTGCGGAACTCCCAATGGATGGAGAAAACTATTTTTCATCCGGGGAACACTTCGTTCTTGGTATACGAACTTATTTTTTCAATCGACAAAAGTTTCTTTTATCACTTCTTTACATTTTTCAATTTCCGATTTGGTCAGATTTTCAAAAATTCGGATTATTCGGGTTTTGTCAACAGTCCGTATTTGGTCAATTGCAACCATACCTTTTTTTCCATTGTGCTTTACCGAAACTCTTGTAGGATATTTTTTTAAATTCGTTGTCATGGGGGCGAGCACAATCGTATTCAGATATTTGTTCATTTCATTTGGCGAAATGACCACACACGGTCTTGTTTTTTTTATTTCGCCACCGATTGTCGGGTCAAGATTTACCAGAATAATCGAGTATTGTTTTAAATCCATTCCTCAAGGTTTTCGTCCTCGAACACGTCGTTCATAAGCAACTTATCATCTCCATTATCGCTCATTTTTTTAAATTCTTTTTCCCAATTTTTTCTTGGTGAAGCAATTGGTTTAATGATGATCTGTCCTCTTTCAAGAATAAGTTCAACCTTATCCTTGATGTTATATTTTTCCAAAATGGTCTTGCTCAAACGAAGTCCTTTCGAATTTCCGATTTTGATAATAGATGTTTCCATGATTTTGTAAAATGTTATTACAAAGTAAGTACATTTTATTGAAATATAAATAAGTACATTTTATTGAAATATAAAAATATGTTCCATGTTAATGGCAACGATCAAGTGTTAAGTAGGCAAAGGGAATTTCACCCCGAGCCTTTCACAAGGCCTTTATCCGGTTATTCCGATGCAAGTCCAAAGGTCTGGACGCTGATGTTGAAACACTATTTTGGTTTTCCGCCCTTGCCCCGCCAGCTGTCCCAAAATTTGCCCAACGGGTCAACATTCGGTCCGATACCGTTATACAACCCTTGGAAACGGGCCATGATAGTATATATTATTTAATATCTTTGTCCTTTCTTATTGCATACGATACTATGGCCAAAGACACCTATAAAATCGCAGTAGTTCAGTTGACCCTGAACAATACCCCCGAAGAAAACCGTAAAAAATGCCTTCACTGGATAAAAAAGGCGGCCGAACAGGGTGCCGAAATAATCAGTCTGCCCGAACTTTACAGCAGTCATTATTTCTGCCAGAGCGAGGATGTTGAAAATTTCTCCTTGGCGGAACCCTTGGGCGATATCTCCTTTACCGCATTTAGTGCCTTGGCAAAGGAACTCAATGTTGCCCTGATCATCCCCTTTTTCGAAAAAAGGATGTCCGGCATCTACCACAATAGCGCCTATATTATCGATGCTGATGGATCGCAAGCGGGACTTTATAGGAAGATGCATATTCCGGACGATCCCCATTTCTATGAAAAATTTTATTTTACCCCGGGCGACCTCGGCTTTAAGACCATTCCCACCCAGAAGGGAAAAGTGGGCACCTTGATCTGTTGGGACCAATGGTACCCGGAAGCGGCAAGACTTACCGCCATGCAAGGTGCAGAGGTACTTTTCTATCCGACCGCCATCGGCTGGCACCCTGCCGAAAAGGCCCAGTTTGGTGAAAACCAGTACGGGGCTTGGATGAACGTTATGAAAGGGCACGCCGTTGCCAATGGGGTCTATGTGGCGGCAGCCAACAGGATCGGGCTGGAAAAATACCTGCCCAATACGGAAGGGATCGAATTTTGGGGCAATTCCTTTATATGTGGCCCCCAAGGGGAGCTTTTGGCCTTGGCTTCTTCCGATAAGGAAGAAATACTCATTGCGACCATCGACTTGAAACATCAGGAAAATGTACGGCAGAACTGGCCATTTTTTAGGGACCGAAGAATCGATGCATTTCATGACATTACCAAAAGAGCACTCGATTAAACGACATGGCCAATAGAAGATTTCCCGCAGAATGGGAACCGCAACAAGGTATATTACTCTGCTTTCCCCACAATGGCAACGACTGGCCCGGCAAGTACGGGGCCGTACAATGGGCCTTTGTGGAGTTTATAAAAAAAGTGTCCGCTTACGAGATGGTATATCTGGTAGTGGCCGATGAAAACCTACGGGAAAAAGTAGGCGAAATGTTGGACCTGGCCACGGTGGACCCCAAAAAGATTTCCTTTATCATACAGCGTACCAACCGGAGCTGGATGCGGGATTCCGGGCCGATCATCGTCAAGAATGGAAAAAAAAGGGAAGCCTTGAACCTCAATTTTAACGGTTGGGCCAAGTACGGCAACCATAAACTGGACAGGCAGGTGCCACAGACCGTGGCCGCACATTTAAAAATTCCCCTGGTACCCGTTATCCACCATGGCAAAAATGTGGTCCTTGAAGGGGGCGCCCTGGAAGTAAATGGAAAGGGAACGCTCATTACCTCGGAAGAGTGCCTTTTACATCCCGATATACAGGTGAGGAACCAAGGCTTTACCAAGGAAGATTATGAAGCTATCTTTAAGGAGTATTTTGGGATCACCAATACCATTTGGTTACGGGACGGGATCATTGGGGACGATACCCATGGCCATATTGATGACCTATGCCGTTTTGTGAACGAGGAGACGGTGGTGACCGTTGTGGAAAATGATAAAAATGATAAAAACCATGCTCCCTTACAGGAAAATTTGGCGCGTTTGGAAAAAGCCGTACTTGAAAACGGGAAACCCTTAAAGATAATACCCCTTCCCATGCCTTCAAAGATCATATTTGATGGCCTACAGCTACCTGCCAGCTATGCCAACTTTCTGATCCTGAACAACTGTGTGCTGGTCCCTACTTTTAATGATGCTGCCGACCGTATTGCGCTGGCGAAACTGGCCGATTGCTTTCCCGATCGTGAGGTTATCGGAATTTCCGCTACTGATTTTATATGGGGATTTGGTACCCTGCACTGTCTTAGTCAACAGATACCCTTGTCATAATTCTGGAAAAAGGGGCAGTCCGGGTACCGGGCCGCCTTAGCTTATTACTTTTTCTTTCGTGCCTTTTTTACCTTGCTGCGGATATTTCCCAGTTTTCGCAGGAATTTTTTCAGCTTGGCCTTTAGCTCTTTTATCTTTCCCTTTTTGGCGTTCTTCTTCTTGGCCTTTTTAAATTTATGGTGCAGGGTGGCCACTTTTTTAGTGGTCTTCTCCAATTTCTTTTCCTGAACCTTTAGTTCCTTGTCCTGCCCCTTGGTTTCTTTTTTAGCCGCTTTTGACTTTTCTTTTTTTGCTTCCTTTTTTAAAAGTGCCTTTTCGTTGGTTCCTTCCTCTTTTACTATTGGCGGCTTAACCGTTTTTTCCTTTATGGACTTTACCTTTGGGGCTTTTTTGCTTGCGGAAGGTTTTTTTTCGGGGGTGCCGAGGGTCTCGGGTGCCTTGGGTTGGGCAGCGCCCGCGGGTTTTGTCCTTGGGGTGCGGACCGCTCTTTTTGCTGGTGTTGCTACCGTCGTTTTTCGCCGTGCCGGGGCCTTGACGGGAGCGGCTTTTCCACCATCCCCTGCTGTGGCTGGGGCAGTAGGTTCTTTAGGGGTCGCAATTTTAGCGGGGACAATTTTCTTCACGGGGGCCTTGGCCTTGGTTGGTGGGGCAGGGGGGGTCTTTCCCTTCACGGCCGTAGTTGTCGCCTTTTTAGGGGCTGTTTTTTTTGGAGCTTCCATAATCAATGGTATTTCAAATTATTACTGGTAAATTTAACACTAAAGTAGTTGGATATTCACTTTTTACGAAAATTTAATGACCGGACCCGTTTAAACTTTAACGGGAGGCGAAAGAATCCATTTATCATATGAAAAAATGCACCTTCCTGTCGCTGGGTGTACTTCCCGCCCAACCCTTATTCCCCGGGATGGTATGTGCGCTCCGCACGCTTCAGGACATCCTCCCTGTAGAAGGGCACCTCCTTAAACTGGCTGTTGGCATATCGTAGCGCCTGGTCGTTAAAATGTGGTGAGTCGGGATCGCTGCTCTGCCCCCCGGCCAATATACTCTTGGCCCGTACCTTTTCCCCAAATTCGACTACCGCCACAAAACTGTTTCCCCTGGTGCCAAAGATTTTTTTGGTGTTGTTGGTATAACTTACGCCAAAAGCGGCAAGGGCACCCCATCGGCCGGAAGCAAATCCAATGGGCATACTGGGGAGACTATCGTTAAAGGACTGTCGTATGTCCCCGTTCAATCGTTGGTACCGGTTTACCGTTCCCCATGGCAGTTCCCAAGTGCCAAAAGCGCTTTCCAGTTGATCTAGGACCTGTGAAAATACCTGTAATCGTTCCCTATAGGGCGATTCCGTTCCCAAATATTCCATTAGGCGCATATCGCTCGCTCCCGCTGGCCCCTCGCCAACCTGGCCATAATACGTACCATAGAAATGCGCAAGGGTCATCCCTACCGAGGCTTCTGAGGTACGCAGGTCCCAATTTCGCAGCACTGCCACGGGCCCCTTTAAACGTGGATCCTTGGGTTCGGTGGAATCGTAGGCCTCCACAAGGCCCGGAACCAATTTTTCAAAAGCGGGCAGATAGGGATCGTGGGCCAGCGCAATAAGGCCGTCCAAAGTAATGTCCCTGCCCTTCCCTAAAAGGGACAGGGCATGGACGCCCCTAAAATTTTCTTGGTCCCTGGACATATAATCGGGATAGCCGGCTTTTCCGGGACTATACTCCCCTGCTACCGTAAAGGGAGTGGAATTGCAATTTTGTAGCCATCCATTGTCGGGGTTGAGCACCAAAATATTTTCATCCACCGTATGAAGGCCTTGCCAATCGGTATTGGGGTCGGCACCGTCGACCGGCTTTGAATAATCGAAAACGGTATCCCTTTTGGGCATGAAATTACCATGAAAATAGGCAATATTTCCCTCGGCATCGGCATAGACGGTATTGTTGGACGAATTGGTGCGGAGGTCCATCATCTTTCGAAACCCTTTATATCCCGCTTGCTTGGTACGTACAAAAGATTGTTCCAAGGCCTTTATGGGATCCCACATCATCGCCGTGGATGTCCAACGCCCTTCCGTTACATGCGTGACGGGTCCGTGATGGGTACGGTACATTGGAAAGCTGCGCTGCTTTATGGCATCGCCATCCTTGTACTCCAATACTATTTTGGAAGCGCTTACGGGCCGTAAGCTGTCCCCATAGCGGTACATCAACCTGCCGTCCCGCTCCGTTACCGATTCCTTGAATTCGTCCATAATATCGGCATAGGTGGACGTATGCATCCAGCCTGTTTTTTCATTGAAACCCTGATAGACAAAAAACTGGCCCCAGGTAACGGCCCCATAGGCATTGAGCCCTTCTTCGCTCACCACGTGCACCTCGCCCCTAAAGAAAAAGGAGGTGTGCGGGTTGATGAGCAACATGGCATTACCGGAGCGCGTCATCTTGCCCGATAGCGCAATACCATTAGATCCTTGGGGCTCCCATTCCGTCCGCTGCAAGGTGTCGGTTACCTTGGTATCGGTGGGGATCGCCATGTCGCCCCCGTAGAATTCCTTGATTTTCCTGAGGGATATGCGCTCTATATCGCCCCCTATAGATCCTTCACTAAAATACATGGGCATCCAAGGTTCAAAACGGGCGATCAACCGTGGTGTCACTTCGGGATGGGTCAAAAGATAATAGTTGATGCCATCCGCAAAGGCATCACATAGTTTTTTGAGCCATGGCGGACTTTTTTCATAGTTTGAGAGGGCCTCTTCCTCGGTCATGAACAGGTTTGCCCGAAGATCGCTGTAGAGGGCCTCTTCCCCTTCCACTTCCGCCAATCGGCCCGTGGCCCAGATGTAATTCTGTTCCACCCGGTTAAAATCGTCCTCACATTGGGCGTACAACAGGCCAAATACCGCATCGGCATCGGTCTTGCCATAGATATGGGGAACCCCAAAATCGTCCCTGATAATGACGGTATTGTCGGCATGGCGCTGCCACCGTTCCCGTTCCGTCTGCGCGGATTTTGTCTTACAGGCCACTAGGACCAAGCATATCAATAAAAGCCAGTTTTTCATATAGGATGGTGCTTTAGGAACGGAAATGGTCACGACCCGTCCCTATACCATGAAAATAACCGATTTAAGCGATAAATGCTAATTTAAAGATCAACAAGCTCGAAACAAGCAGTTGGGGCATGGGCGGAACACCAAAAAACCGGTGCAATGCGCGCGTCGGGATATAATAAATTCCACTTTGTGCGTAAAAAAGTCAAATGCATTACGACTATAGGTCGGTCAGACCTTTTTTTGGGCGAGATTTGCACGACCTGGAGCAAGGGCCCATGATAACCATTGTTAAACAATACCGATGTCCGAAAAAAAAGTTACCGTTCTTACCGCCTTTAAAACCATTATCTGGCCCCGAAGAAACATTGTTTTTATAGGGCTCTTACTGATCGTGGTCAGTAAAGCGGCCAGTTTTGTCGCCCCTTTGTCCCTGCAATACCTCATGGACGATATCATCCCCAACAAAAATTTGGATATGTTAAAGCTGTTGGTACTGGCAGTGGGGGCCGCTATTCTGGTACAGGCGGTCACTTCCTTTCTGCTGACCAAGATCTTGAGCGTACAGGCACAATATCTTATTTCGGAACTCAGGGCCCAGGTACAGCGCAAAGTGCTTTCCCTGCCCATTCGTTTTTTTGACAACACCAAATCGGGCGCATTGGTTTCGCGGATCATGACGGATGTGGAAGGGGTCCGCAACTTGATAGGCACCGGCCTAGTACAATTGGTCGGGGGCACCATTACGGCCGTGGTGTCGCTGGTGCTCTTGATCCGTATCAGTCCCTCAATGACCTTGTTCACCTTGGTCCCCTTGGCAATCTTTGCCCTGATAGCGCTCAAGGCCTTTAATATTATACGCCCGATCTTTCGAAACCGGGGGAAAATAAATGCAGAGGTTACGGGGAGGCTTACGGAGACCTTGGGCGGTATACGTGTCATTAAGGGGTTCAATGCCGAGGTACAGGAACAGAAAGTATTCGAGGAGGGGGTAGAACGCCTGTTCCAGAATGTAAAAAAGAGCCTTACGGCCACTGCCTTTATCACCAGTTCCGCCACTTTTTTATTGGGACTTGCCACCACGGGCATCATGGGGATAGGCGGTTATAAGATCATGGCGGATCAATTGACCATCGGGGAGTTCCTGACCTTTACCTTTTTACTGGGGCTGATGGTGGCCCCCATCGTACAGATGAGCAATATAGGGAGTCAGCTTACGGAGGCCTTGGCGGGATTGGACCGGACGGAGGAGCTGATGAACATGGCGGAGGAGATGAACGAGGGCGAACGTGGTACGCATTTGGAAAATGTAAAGGGGGATATCGTATTTAAGGATGTTTCCTTTGCGTATGAGGAGGACAAAGAGGTTTTGCACAATATCAGTTTTGAGGTGGGTTCGGGTGAGGTGTTGGCCTTGGTGGGCAGTTCGGGCTCGGGAAAATCTACCATTGCCGGTCTGGCGGCCACCTTTTTAAACCCAAAATCGGGCACCATTACAGTGGATGGAACGGATATGGCCACCGTAAATTTGGGCAGTTACCGGAAACATCTTGGTGTGGTCTTACAGGATGAGTTTTTGTTTGAGGGTACCATACGGGAGAATATTCTCTTCCCAAGGCCAGAGGCTTCGGAAGGGGAACTGCATAGGGCGGTGGAGGCGGCCTATGTGAACGAATTTACAGATCGTTTTGAGAAAGGGCTGGATACCTTGATCGGTGAGAGGGGCGTAAAGCTCTCCGGGGGCCAACGGCAGCGTATCGCCATTGCAAGGGCCATTTTGGCAGATCCCAAGATCCTGATCTTGGACGAGGCCACTTCCAGCTTGGATACCGAAAGTGAGGCTTTGATCCAGAAAAGTCTGGCGGAACTGACCAGGGGCCGTACCACCTTCGTGATCGCGCATAGGCTAAGTACCATTAGAAAGGCGGATCGGATATTGGTCATTGAAAATGGCCGGATCGCGGAACAGGGAACCCATGATGAACTGGTGGCCAAAGAGGGCCGTTATTATAATTTGTTCACCTATCAGGCGCGGATCTAAGGCGCGGATGCTGTGCCCTAGGGATTGGGTACTTAAGTGGGCTTCCACCTAGGGCGAACGCCAGCGTGCAAGGTGATTATGAAATTAGCAGTGCTTCGGAGAGGCCCGGATCGCAACCTTAAATCTCCGCTATCGGGAACAGGGAAAACACTTTGGACAAGAAGCACGGATTGTTTTAATTACTTGGACATCCACCTAGGGCGGACGCCAGTGTGCTAAGCGCAATCGGCTATACGTTCTATCAGCTCTCGGGAGCCAGCTCCACTTCCAGACCGTCCAGATCATCCGTCATATGGATCTGGCACCCTAGTCGGCTGTTGTCCCTTACATTAAAGGCCTCGGCCAACATGGCATCCTCATCATCGGACATTTCGGGAAGGTGATGGCGTTTAAGGTGCTGAACTGTGCCTGCGGGGACCGGATTCTGGTCATTGAAAATGGCCGGATTGCGGAACAGGGCACCCCCTGATGAGCTTGTTGCCAAAGAGGGCCGTTACTTTAACTTCTTGATTTAGAATCAAAAAAAGGTTTTTTAAGTAATATTTATATTTAAAATCAGTTATAATTTTGTATTTTTAAATAACATATGGGTTGTCCATTGTAGACAATGTACATACCTTTGAGCTATGAAAACAAAAAATATTTCTCCATCAGAAAATAAAGTTAATATGACGACATATCTTGATGATTATTTAGAAATTATGAAAACCACGAATGGAGATTTCATTTCTAATACAGAATGGAAATCTCAAGGCGATCAGTTTAAAAAATTATCAATGTATGAAGACTATACCCCAGTTCAAACATCAAGTAATACTCAAACTAGTTAAGTTTTTTAAATGCCAAATTGGGGAGAAGTTTTAAATGAGATTCAAGAGTTAAGTCAAAAAGACCCCCATTGTCATGCTTTAGACATAGTTAGAAGAAAATATCTGCGTCAAATTTTCGAGATTACTGGTAGAAACACTATCGCCTATTATTCGGGTTGGTTGCAAAAACCCAAAGCTCCGGACACAGCAGTAAACGATAAAGATAAATCAGGGTTCATGCTTGCTATTCACAAGATGGACAAAAGCAAAGGATTGGATATTCTTATTCATTCTCCTGGAGGGGACATTGCAGCAACAGAATCCTTAGTAGATTATTTATATAATATTTTTGGAAAAAACATCAGGGTTATTGTGCCTCAACTATCAATGTCAGCAGGAACTATGATCGCATTATCCTCCAAAGAAATTATTATGGGAAAACATTCCAATTTAGGACCTATTGACCCTCAAATTGGAGGCCTTGCCTGTCAAGGTCTGTTGGCAGAATTTGAGAAAGCTAAAAGTGATATTCAAAAAAATCCTCATTCAGCCCATCTCTGGCAGGTCATAATCAGTAAGTATCACCCGACTCTTTTAGGGCTTTGCGCACAGGCAATTGAATGGTCGGAAAAAATGGTTTCTAAATGGTTACATGAAAACATGTGTGCTGGAGACCAAGCAAAGGTCGACAAAATCATGAAAACATTTGGAGACCATAAAAAGCAATTATCCCATGCTCGCCACATATCAAAAATGGAATGTGAAGAAGCTGGATTAATCATCACATCATTAGAAGATGACAAAAGATTACAAGATGCTGTTCTTACTACACACCATGCCTTCATGCATGCATTTGCGCATACAAATTGTGTGAAAATTATAGAGAATCATGATGGCGTTGCTTATATTGAAAGCTCTGTTCCTTCCAAATAAACATAAAATTTTAGTCGTTTCAGCTCTCGGGAGCCAGCTCCACTTCCAGACCGTCCAGATCCTCCGTCATATGGATCTGACATCCCAGTCGGCTGTTGTCCCTTACGTTAAAGGCCTCGGCCAACATGGCATCCTCATCATCGGACATTGCGGGAAGGTGATGGGCCGATAGCACATAACACTGACAGGAGGCGCACATGGCCATGCCGCCACAGATGCCTATGGTACCCTCCGGGGCCAGTTCATAGGACCGTACGATTTCCATTAGGTTCATGTTCATATCGGTCGGGGCGTCCACTTCATGGAGGGTTCCGTCCCTATCGGTAATCTTTATTTTAATATCGCTCATGCGTAGAATATTCCAACAACTAAAACAGCTTGCAAATTTAAGGGGTTTTACCCTGCCCGTAAGCATTTCGGCCGTGCTTTTAACAACTTTAAATTTTTTGTGATTTTATTCGATCGACTTTACGACCGATTTTTCGGCTTCTTTTTTACTGCCGTCAAAACCGGTGACCCCTCCCACGGTGGTATATTTCATCACATATTTTTTATCGGGATAGATCCGTTGGTAGGCGCTTTGGCACATAAGCGTGGCCTCGTGGAACCCACATAAGATCAACTTGAGCTTTCCGGGATAGGTATTTACGTCCCCAATGGCATAGATACCGGGGATATTGGTCTGATAGTCGAGCGCATTGTCCACCTTAATGGCGTTTTTCTCGATATCCAGTCCCCAATCTGCAATGGGCCCTAATTTGGGCGACAGGCCGAACAACGGAATATAATGATCGGTCTCCAATATAAATTCCTCCCCCCCCGTCCTTTGGATGACCACGGCCTCCAAGCCGTCCTTTCCCATCAAGCCCACGATCTCGGCCGGGGTGATCAGGCTGATCCTGCCGGAATTCTTTAGGACCCTAACCTTTTCCACGGAATCCAAGGCGCCCCTAAACTCGTTCCTACGGTGTACCAAGGTAACTTCCGAGGCCACATTGGCCAAATATATGCTCCAATCAAGGGCAGAATCGCCCCCCCCGGCAATCACCACTTTTTGATCCCGGTACATTTCGGGATCTTTGATCATATAGGCCACCCCATGGTCCTCGAACTTGGAAATATTGTCCAATAAGGGCCTTCTGGGCTCGAAGGATCCCAATCCTCCCGCAATGGCGACCACCTTGGCGTGGTGTTCCGTGCCTTTGTTGGTGGTGACCACAAAGGAGCCATCCTCTAGTTTTTGTATGGTCTCCGCCCTTTCCCCCAGCGTAAATCCGGGCTGAAAGGATTTGATCTGCTCCATAAGGTTGTCCACCAGATCCCCGGCCAACACTTCCGGAAATCCCGGAATATCATAAATGGGCTTCTTGGGATAGATTTCCGAACACTGCCCCCCAGGTTGTGGCAAGGCATCTATCAAATGACATTTTAATTGAAGCAGGCCGGCCTCAAAAACGGCAAAAAGACCCGTAGGTCCCGCACCGATAATCAATATATCTGTCTTAATCATCCAAAGCTATACTTAAAAAACAAATCTTTACAAGGTCGGAGAGGGTATCAGTACCCCACGCTCACCACCTCCTCTATTTGGGGAACGTATTTTTTAATGGTCATTTCCACCCCGCTCTTTAGGGTCATCTGGTTCACGGAACACCCGATACAGGCCCCTTCCAAACGCACCTTGACGGAGGTTCCGTTATCAATGGAAATAAGGGAAATGTCCCCTCCATCGCTCTGTAAAAAGGGACGGATCTCTTCCAGCGCCTTTTCCACATTGAACTTAACTTCTTCTGATGTCATAATCATTTCTTTTTTACGGCCGAACATCCTGCCATTGTGGTAATCTTGATCGCTTCGGTAGGGGGTATGTTCTTGTTCCTTCCCACCACTTCCAGCACAACGTTCTGGGTAATCGCTTCAAAAGCCTGTTCCACCGGGGTGGCCGTCTGCATGGCAGCCGGTCTTCCCGCATCCCCCGCTTCCCGAATGCTCTGGACCAATGGAATCTCGCCAAGAAAGGGAATCCCCATATCCTCGGCCAAATGTTTGGCCCCTTCCTTCCCAAAGATATAGTATTTATTGTTGGGCAGCTCCGCCGGGGTAAAATAAGCCATATTTTCCACAATGCCCAATACCGGTACATTGATCGCCTCCTGCTGGAACATGGCCACTCCCTTACGGGCGTCGGCCAAGGCCACTTCCTGGGGGGTACTTACCACCACGGCTCCCGTTACGGGCAAGGATTGCATAATGCTCAAATGGATGTCCCCCGTTCCTGGAGGAAGGTCCAACAGCATAAAATCCAATTCCCCCCAATGGGCATCAAATATCATTTGGTTCAGGGCCTTGGATGCCATTGGCCCTCTCCAGATGACCGCTTGGTTGGGCTGGGTAAAAAATCCGATGGACAATATCTTTACCCCGTAACTTTCCACGGGCTTCATCTTGCTCTTGCCCTCTATGGTAACGGCCAAGGGCTTTTCATGTACCACATCGAACATGATGGGAGCGGAGGGCCCATAGATATCCGCATCCAACAGCCCCACCTTAAAGCCCATTTTGGCCAAGGTAACGGCCAAGTTGGCGGCCACAGTGGATTTTCCCACCCCGCCTTTGCCCGAGGCAATGGCAATGATGTTCTGTATTCCGGGGATGGCCTTTCCCTTGATTTCGTTCACTTTGGGTTTGGCCGGGGCATCCACCTTTATGTTTATCTTGATCTTGGCCTTTTCGTACACCTTGGCGTGGATTACCTTTAAGATTTCCACTTCGGTCTTTTTACGGGCCTGCAAACTGGGATTGTTGATGGTAATATCCACTTCCACCTCATCGCCGAACACCATTACATTGGTGACCGCACCGCTTTCCACCATGTTGCGCCCTTCCCCTGGAACCGTAATTTCCTCCAGGGCGTTCAATATATCCTTTTTGCTAAATTTCATCTGTTCAAATTATTTGGTGCCCACATAAAAAGTTATTTCTTTTTTTAGAACGGATCTTCATCAGATCCCCAGCTCGTAAACCGGAAAAAAATATACGTTTTTCTGTATAAGGACTTGCTTTTCAGCATTTAATTAAAATGGTTCCAAATTACAAAGATAGGGCATTGCCCTTAGAAAAGGAAGGGCCGTTATTGAAAAGTAAGATAGGAACATAACGATCCTCTATAGTCCCTAACGGGCTAATTTTTATCCCCGTCCAGTTCCCGTGATGGATCCCAAAAATACCGTTCAAGGTCCACAATTTGGTTGTCCACCACTTCGATGCCCTCGTTTTCCAGCAATTGCTCCATAAGATTGGTACCGTCAAAGTGGTGTTTTCCCGTTAGGAGTCCCTTTCTGTTCACCACCCTATGTGCAGGGATGTCGTCCCTGTTATGGGCCGCGTTCATGGCCCAACCCACCATACGTGCGCTCCCCGCCATGCCAAGATGTTTGGCTATTGCCCCGTAAGAGGTAACCTTGCCATAAGGAATACAGCGGGCCACTTCGTACACCCGCCGGAAGAAGTTTTGATTGTCCTGCGCCGCCATCAGTTGTTCAGGATTCTCACGATGGTCAAGATCAATAACAGCACCATAAGCGCGCACAAAATGTAATTGGAGTTCTTTGAAAAGGCTTTGGAGGACATTTCCATCTTATAAAAATAAATAGTGTACAGGTAGAGCACCAAAAAGGTACCCGTTCCGGCGGCCACCACAAAAATGGCAATATCCTGCCACTGGAACTTTATCCAGCCCGACGCTTTCCACATGGCGTTGAGGCCGCTGTAATAGGGAATGGTCAATAAATTGACCCCCGCCAGCAGCACTCCTTTAAAAAAGCTGTTCTTTTTACTGGCCTGCAAGGCCTTATCCAACTTTTTTCGGGTCTTTTTGGCCTGTAAAAAAAAGTAGATGGCAAAGAAGCCAAAGACCAACAGGGCCACTTTTAGAAGAATGGCGATGACCTCTGGATGCCTATGAAGGAATTTGGAAATCAACACGGCAATATAGGCCTGTACCATGATCATACAGGAAACCCCAAGACTGAAGATAATACCGTTCAACCTGCCCTTTTCCACCGAGGTCTTGGCGGCGTTCATGTTCAACAGACCGGGCGGGACCGTTGCCAAAAAGCCTGCGGAGAAGGTGGCAAAAAAAAGAAAGATCAGGTGTGACATAGGTTATACAACCTTAAACTTGGTATAGGTGATCGGTTTTCCTTTGGCAAGATACTGATTTTCATAGAAAGTCTGTATGCCAAGTACCTCTTCCGGACTACCTTGGTTCCTATAGACATCATGATTGGCGTAGAGCACTTCCAGTCCCGATCCATGGAGCAGTCCCAAGGTATATCCGTGCATGAACTCACTGTCCGTCTTTAGGTTCACGACCCCATCGGGGCGTAATATACTTTTGTACTTTTCCAAGAACTTTTTGCCCGTAAGCCGGTGTTTGGTACGTTTGTACTTGATCTGGGGATCGGGAAAGGTGATCCAGATCTCCGCCACTTCATTTTCCGCAAAAATACGATCGATCAGCTCTATCTGGGAACGGACAAAGGCAACATTGTCCAAGCCTTCCTCTAGGGCGGTCTTGGCGCCCCGCCAGAAACGGGCCCCTTTGATATCCACCCCGATAAAGTTCCTGTCCGCTTGCATTTTGGCCAGTCCGATGCTGTATTCGCCCTTGCCGCAACCGAGTTCGAGCACTATGGGATTGTCGTTGCCAAAAAAGTCCGCCCAGTTCCCTTTTTGGGGGAAGGTTTCGTTTTCAAGTTCCTCCCTACTGGGCTGGACCACATTTTTAAAGGTTTCGTTTTCCTTAAATCGTTTCAGCTTGTTCTTACTTCCCACCTAATCCAAAATTAATGCCCGCAAAGTTACGGAAATCCCAAATGTTTTGGCCCCACTTTGGTACGTAATTATGAAAATTGGCGCTGAAAAGCCTTTGGCGAAGACATGGAAAAGGGTGTATAAAAGGTCTTGATCAATCTGGAAACCTAGGTCCTGTCCCGGACTTTTTCAAGGGTAAAGGAAAATTCGGAGCCCACATCCACAACGCTTTCCACATATATTTTTTCATCGTGGGCCTCTATGATGTGTTTAACGATGGAAAGCCCGAGTCCGGAACCGCCCTCGCTTCTCGCACCGCTTTTATCCACCCTGTAGAACCGTTCAAAAAGGCGGGGGATATGCTGTTTGGCGATGCCCTCCCCGTTGTCGGTGACACGGACGATGACCTTGTTCTTGATCAGGTTTTCCACACTTACCTCGGTGGTACCGTTCTCATGTCCGTATTTTATGGAATTCACCAATAGGTTGGTGACCACCTGTTGGATCTTTTCCTTATCGGCATGTACCAAGATCGGATGTTTGTAGTGCATGTCGAACGCAAGGGTGATGTTCTTTTTTTGCGCCTTCATCTCCAAAAGGTCAAAAACGCTCTGTATCAGTTCTATGATGTCAAAATCCTGCATATCGAGGTGCAGGTCGCCCACTTCCAGCTTGGTGATAAGATCCAGGTCCTTTACGATATAGATCAGACGTTCTACCCCTTTATTGGCCCTTTGCAGGTATTTTTTACGGATGTTGCGGTCTTCCATGGCCCCATCCAGCAGGGTAAGTATATATCCCTGTACGGTAAAAAGGGGAGTTTTTAGCTCATGGGAAACATTTCCAAGGAAATCCTTCCTGTACTCTTCGCGGATCTTAAGGGTATCGATCTCTATTTTTTTGTCCTTGGCAAATTTTTCGATTTCATTTGTCAGGGTCTGCATATCGGTGGTGATGGTACGGGAGGAGAGGGTGGATGACTCCAAGAGGGACACATCGTCGTAGATTTTTTTCACCCTTTTATAGATGAATTTTTCCACCCGTAGCTGGATGACAAAAAAAGAGATGACAAAGGAAGCGATGGCAAAGGTAAAAAGCAGGAGCCAAAAGATGCCCTGATGGAAATCGGATTGGAAGCCCATAAAGACCCCCATAAAAAAAGTGAGGATAAGGGCAATGAACAGGGCGGATCTAAAGGCAAACTTATAGGATTTCTTAAGTGTTATGGCCATTATAGAACAAACTTATACCCCACTCCCTTTACGGTTTTAAAGTTATCGTCCCCGATCTTTTCCCTTAATTTTCGGATATGTACATCAATGGTCCTTCCGCCCACGACCACTTCGTTGCCCCAGACCTTGTCCAGGATCACTTCCCTTTTAAAGACCTTATTGGGTTTGGAGGTAAGCAGGGCCAACAGTTCGAACTCCTTACGGGGCAGCACGATTTCCTGTCCGTTGTTGATGATTTTGTATTCTTCGCGGTTAATAATGATATTGCCAACCTTTAGGATGTCGTCTACCTCCGTGGTCTCCTCTTTTAACCTTCTTAACAATGCCTTAACCTTGCTGACCAATACTTTTGGCTTGATCGGTTTGGTAATATAGTCGTCCGCGCCCGCATCGAAGCCTGCCACTTGGGAATAATCCTCGCCCCTGGCGGTCAGAAAGGTGATGATGGTATTCTCAAGCCCGGGGGTGTCCCTTATGATTTCGCAGGCCTCGATCCCGTCCATTTCGGGCATCATTACATCCAGTATAATAAGGTGCGGGTGCTTCTTTTTGGCCTTTGCCACTGCTTCCACGCCATTTTTTGCAGTAAAGACATCATAGCCTTCGGCGCTCAGATTGTAACTGACAATTTCCAAGATGTCCGGTTCGTCATCCACCAAAAGGATCCTAATTTCTTTTTTCTTCATGACTTCCATACATTGTTTAATTGGGCCAAAAGTAAAGATAATACTATTATGCCTAAACCGCTTAACATTCATTTAATATGATAACATTAAGCTAACCCAAACAAAATAAATCTTTAACCTGCACGTAACACGACTTTTACAAGCTGTAACGTTATTTGCCCCAAATTAATATCAAAAAAATTGATGAGAGTATTGCTGATTAGCTTGTGCCTTTTGTTTTCAATTCAGATGACGGCGCAGGAAACGACTGGAAGTATTGTTGGCAAATTGACGGATAAGGAACTTAACGACGAGCCCCTAGCCTTTGCAAGTGTTTTGATCAAAGGGACCACCAAGGGTACCACTACCGATTTTGATGGACTTTATGAGTTGGCAAATTTAGAGCCAGGAACCTATGTCATTTCATTCAGTTATCTTGGTTACCAGACCGTAGAGCTTCCAAACGTGGAAGTGGTAGCCGGTAAAGTAACCACTATCAACGTCCCAATGAGCGCCTCCGAAGGCGTTTCCCTGGATGAGGTGGTCGTTACCACCGTTTCTAGGAAAGATTCCGAAGTGGCCCTTTTACTGGACCAAAAAAGAGCCGTAGAAATTAAGGAAAGCATTGGTGCACAGCAATTGGCCAAAATAGGTGTTACGGACGTTGCCACGGCAACCACCAAAATATCGGGGGTTTCCAGTAGTGAGGCCTCAGGGGACATCTATGTTCGTGGATTGGGGGACCGTTACCTTTCAACCACTTTGAACGGGCTTCCTATACCTTCGGATGATGTGGAGAAGAAAAATATAGATTTGGGATTGTTCACCACCCGTGTCATCCAAAACGTAAGTGTCAGCAAGACCTATTCCGTTCAATCTTCCGCAGACCAATCTTCCGGAACGGTGAACATCAGTTCACGGGAATTGACGGGCAGTAACGAATTTAGCATTGGCATACAAGGTGGAATCAACACCAACGTGGCCCAAAGCGGGGTTTTTGACAACTTTAAAGTGTCCCCAAATTCGAAGAACTCCACCCTTGGCTTCTACAAACAGGATAATTCATCCCTGCTGGGCCAAATAACACAACAGGGATGGAATACGGTGCAACAGGAAAGTCCTATTGACTATACGTACAGTCTAGTGGCAGGAAAAAAAATTACGGAAAAATTTTCCGCTTTTCTTTCTGCTTCCCAATCCCGCAACTTTGATTACGGGCAGGGTGTATTTAGGGAGTTTCGATCAAACTTTGTACAGGACACCCTTACGGATGCCACCAACTATAATAAAAATACCACTTCCTCCGGGCTGCTGGACCTTTCCTATAATATAAACGAAAAAAACAAGTTAAAATCGACTACCTTTTTCATCAACTCTCTCGTCGAACAGGTTTATGAAGGGGGCAGAAATGGTGAGGGATCTATCTTTGAGGAAACGAACCCCTCCGAAGGCCTCTTTCAATTTGTAAGGGACCAGAACACCAAACAGACCAGGATTCTTGTTACCCAGCTACTGGGGACCCATCAGTTAGGTGATAAAAATACCCTTATGTGGGCCGGAGGGTATAATCTGGTGAACGCAGATGAACCCAATCGTATTCGGAACGAGGTAAACTTTGATCCCGATAGCAACTTTGTGCAATTGGGAAGGAACGGGGGGTTCCAACAGCGAAAATCAAGTCAGGAAATAGAGGACAAGGAATACAATGGTTACATAAAGGACATCCTTCAAATAATAGAAGAAGAGGACAGATCCTTTAAAATAGAATTGGGGGCCAATTACCGAAACAAACAAAGGGATTTCAGTTCCGAATTTGTAGGTGTGGAGGAAGCTACTCTCAACGCCATTAATCCCCCTTCCATTGATAATTTGGGAAGTATTTTCCAACAGTCAAACTTCGACAATGGATTGTTACAAATAAACCTTCTAGGAATGAACGCCAATGATGAGAGAAAGGATATCTATACCGGTGAACTGGACTCAAAGTCGGCTTTTGTTGATTTTAATGTGGGACTTAACAAATTGAACGTTAATGTCGGCCTACGTTACCAGTCCGATGATATCACTGTAAATTACGATGTAGGGAATATAAGTCCACGAGCTGCATCAGCAAACAAAACCTATGACAATGTATATCCCAGCTTAAATATAAAATATTCACTAAACGATAAAAATGCCTTCCGCGTGGCGGTAAGCAGAACCATTACCCTTCCTGAGTTTAAGGAAATCTCCCCCTTTGGATATGTATCCCCAACAGGTCAGGTGACTGCTGGGAATGTGGATTTGGAAGCTTCCCTAAACTATAACTACGATCTTAAATGGGAATTTTTTCCTACAAATGGCCAATTGGTGTCCCTTTCCGCTTTCTACAAAGAAATCAATGACCCGATAAACAAAGTACAAAGAAGGGGGTCTGCGGGGGTGTTCTCTTATTTCAATTCGGGGAACAAGGCAGAAATTTTCGGATTGGAAGCGGAGACAAAACTGGATCTGGTAAGACCAGGGCCAATGGATGAGAACGGAACAGCTTCAGGGTATGGGCTTAACCTACTTTTAAATGCCTCCAGAACATGGCACCAACAGGACCTAAAGGAAAATAGGGATGAAAATGGCAACCTTTTGAGTACCTTCCGGTATAAGGGACTTACGGAAACGGAATTACAGGGCGCCTCCGATTGGATCTTTAACGCAAGCCTTAATTTTACAACGGCCAGCGAAAATCCTTTTGATGTTTCCCTGACCGCCAATTATGCTTCCGATAAAATCTTTTCACTAGGAACACCCGAAGACCAGAGTTCGAACGATGTTATATACAACGATGCCATTATAGAAAAAGGATTTGTGGTATTGGACGGGGTTGTAAGCAAGGATATCAACAAACACTGGAGCCTTCGATTAAGAGGCAGAAATCTTCTGAATCCTGAAATTAAAAGAACACAACTGGTAAAGCCCAGTACAACCAATATTGAGACGGAAGAAACGGTACGTTCCTATTCCTTGGGAACACAGTTAAGCCTGGGTCTCAGTTATGCTTTTTAATGAAGAATAATTATGAACAGTAAATTTAAAACCCTTATTATGAAAACGGAAATGACAAAATTTTCACTTATTTTGACGATAGCGTTCGCCCTATTTGCCGCGAGCTGCAGTAGTGATGACGACGGTCCAGATCCAGTAGATCCACCAACCTGTAGCGATGGCATACAGAATGGTGACGAGACCGGAGTGGATTGTGGAGGTACTTGCGATGCATGTGAAGCACCTGCGGATACAGAACTTAATGGAGACCTTACGGAAGACCTTACCTTGGACCCCAGTCTTACCTACCAACTGACCGGTAGATTTAGCGTAGAATCAGGGGCTACCCTGACCATTCCCGCAGGTACCAAGATAGTTGCCACTGCGGATGACGGTGCGGAGACAGAGACTTATATTGTTATCCAAAAAGGTGCCAAAATAGATATTCAGGGTACAGCAGCGGCCCCTGTTAATATGACCTCCAATAATGAAGAGCCAGGCGACTGGGGCGGTCTGGTTATTCTTGGGGATGCCACTACCACTGCGGGAGTGGATGCAATCGCAGAAGTTGGCGGCCTTATATATGGAGGAAACAATGATGCGGACGATTCTGGAAGCATCAACTATTTGATCATAAATTATGCCGGCGCACAGATTGATGCGGAATCCCAGTACAATGGGCTTACCCTGTATGCGGTAGGATCGGAAACATCCATCTCCAACGTGGCCATGTTGAACGGTACCGACGACGGAGTCGAGTTCTTTGGTGGGACCGTAAACGTTGAGAACATCTACCTTGAAAACAACGAGGATGATTCTGTGGACTGGACGGAAGGATGGAACGGAACCGTTACCAATACCTATGTACTGCATACCAAAGAAGGATTCTCTACAGCAATTGAGGCCGACAAGGTAAACAACAACCCAAAGTTTATAAACTTTACGGCAATATCCACTGTAGGTGGAATCGCTTTACAGTTTAAGTTGGAATCGGGAGCTACCATCACAGGCTTGTCCCTATCTGGTTATGATACTACCATTGACATGGTAAACGGTGGCCCTTTGACCAATGTGATCATTGAGGGGGAAACTGCCAATCCTAACCTAAGTTATGCCGGTACCCCAACAGTGGATATCGCCATGTTTGCATGGGTAGATACCGATACCGAAGTGGAGAGCACCGTATTGGAAGGTGATATCACCTCTGATCTTACCTTGAACCCTGACATTACGTATTTCCTTCCTGGCCGATTTAGTGTGGAAACAGGAGCTACTTTGACCATCCCCGCAGGTACACAAATTATTGCAAATGCCGACAGGGGCGCTGAGACCGAAACTTATATCGTTATCCAAAAAGGGGCCAAAATAGATATACAGGGTACGGAAACA
Organism: uncultured Sediminicola sp.; assembly: GCA_963974715.1. GTDB lineage: Bacteria > Bacteroidota > Bacteroidia > Flavobacteriales > Flavobacteriaceae > Sediminicola. The sequence continues at coordinate 230,153 of CAXBDK010000002.1, read as the reverse complement.
GCACCTGTAATCATGACCTCTACCAACGAAACAGCAGGCGACTGGGGCGGTCTGGTAATCCTTGGGGATGCCACTACCACTGCGGGAGTGGATGCCATCGCAGAAGTTGGCGGCCTTATCTATGGCGGAAACAATGATGCGGACGATTCTGGAAGCATCAACTATTTGATCATAAATTATGCCGGCGCACAGATTGATGCGGAATCCCAGTACAATGGGCTTACCCTTTATGCTGTAGGTTCTGAAACATCCATTTCCAACGTGGCCATGTTGAACGGTACCGACGACGGTGTCGAGTTCTTTGGTGGGACCGTAAACGTTGAGAACATTTACCTTGAAAACAACGAGGACGATGCGGTGGACTGGACGGAAGGATGGAACGGAACCGTTACCAATACCTATGTACTTCACACTATTGCAGGATTCTCTACAGCAATTGAGGCCGACAAAGTGAACGGTAATCCACAGTTCATTAACTTTACCGCTATCTCGACCGTAGGTGGAACTGCGCTACAGTTTAAATTGGAATCCGGAGCTACCATTACCAATTTGTATCTGGAAGGATACGATACCAATATCGATATGGCCAATGGTGGCCCCCTTGCGAATGTACAGATTGACGGTGCTGCTGCAGTAGAAGACGTCGAATATAACACAGGAACACAAGTGGACGTTACCATGTTCGATTGGGCAACTGGGCTATAAAACCATTTCTGAGATTAAAAGGATATTCCATTTCTCAATAGAACTTAAACCCCGCAATCGCGGGGTTTTTGCTTTTTAACGATTAAATGCCCCTTAAAAGGCCGTCCCTAACGTTGCTGTTCAAATTTTAGTATATTTGTGGTAAATATATTTGTATGAAGCACTTTTACACCGTACTTCTCTTTTTGGTCTGCAGCGTCGCTTTTAGCCAAGAGGCCAAGAATTCCGGCGATATCGAAGGCTTTAAAATGTATCCAAACCCCGTGACCAACGGAAGGGTCTATATCAAGACCAAGGAAAATGCCCCCAAAAAAATCATGATCTTCGACGTATTGGGGACCCAAGTCCTGGAAACCACCATTTTTGGACAGGAACTTAACGTGGCCGATTTTGATGCCGGGATCTATATGATCCGTGTCTTTGAAAAAGAGAAGGTGACCACCCGAAAATTGATCATCAAATAGCCGGGAAGCCACCATATCTGCAATCCCTAACTGCTTACATACCTGTTTTTTACCAATCGGAAATTCCGTAAAAGGTAGAAAAAAGACGTTCACCTACAAAAACGGACGTTTCACAACAATTAGTATCCGAAAGTCCTTCCCTTTACTACATTTACAGTGCTCACCCCAAATTAGCACCTATGAAAAAAATTTACTTTACCCTTCTATTATCCTTTTGTTTTCTGTTATCGGGACAGGAACTAGTGAACATCAGCGTCCCTCCGGGCGAAGAGATCGCCGACTTTAAACTGTATCCGAATCCAGCCTTTGAGGATGTGGTTTACGTGACCACTAAAAACAACGGGACCAAGGACATTATCGTGTACGATATCTTTGGGGAAGTGGTACTCAGGGACAGGATCGCTTCCAACTCCCTGAACATCTCCCAACTGATCGCAGGGGTCTATGTACTCTCCATTACCGAAAACAGCAAGACCATGACCCGTAAATTAGTGGTCAAATAACCAATCTTACACTATGAACGTTCCAAGAATGGAATAGGACATATACCAACTTCCATATCAATGACCAGCAAACCCCAAGCCCCTTAAAAGGGGCCTTTTTTATTTTATACCCCAAAAACGTTGCTTACTTTTGTACTTTTCCCACACATGGAATTCCGCAAGATCTTTACCCTTTCAGGACCCGATGAATTCGGGTCCACCGCCCTGGAAATTTTCCGCCACCAATATGATAACAATGCGGTGTACCGCGAATTTTGTGACCATCTTTCCCGTACGCCCATGAACGTACACCAACTGCAACAAATCCCCTTCCTGCCGATCGAATTTTTTAAGAGCAGGGAAGTGACCTCCACCACAAATCCCCCCAAAACCATATTCACCAGCAGTGGCACCACTGGAACCCTGAACAGCAAACACCTAGTTCCGGACCTACAGGTGTACGAGGAGAGTTATACAAAGGCCTTTGGGTTGTTCTACGGCCCTATTTCCGATTATTGCGTGTTGGCCCTTTTGCCCTCCTATTTGGAACGGGAGGGGTCTTCCCTGATCTATATGGTGAACGACCTCATCCATAAAAGCGGGCATCCCGATAGCGGCTTTTACCTGGACAATATGGATAGCCTGCACCAAAAATTATTGGAAATGGAGGGTCGGGGACAGAAAGTACTGTTGATAGGGGTTTCCTTTGCACTATTGGACCTGGTGGAAAAACATCCCATGACCCTGAACCATACCATTGTGATGGAAACCGGGGGCATGAAGGGACGCAGAAAAGAGATGATCCGGGAGGAACTGCACGGTATCTTAAAAAAAGGCCTGGGAACGAAGACGATCCATTCCGAATACGGTATGACCGAGCTGCTTTCCCAAGCATATTCGAAGGGCGACGGACTTTTTAGATCTCCGCCCTGGATGAAAATACTGGTCAGGGACCCCGAAGACCCGCTTACTCTCCAGGAACATGGAAAAACAGGGGGCATAAACGTCATCGATCTGGCCAATTTCCACTCCTGTCCCTTTATCGCGACCCAAGATCTTGGCAAGGTATATCCCGATGGGAGCTTCGAGGTCTTAGGTCGTTTTGACCACTCGGACATCAGGGGCTGTAACCTTATGGTACTCTAAAATCTATTCCGATACGGGTTTATAGACCAGAAAAGGGCCATCGCAAATTTCCCAAGAGGTGATCAGGGTTCCACCCTCCCCGTACAGTAGCGTATCCGTATCCCTGGAACAACTTTCAATAAGTTCCTTGCCACTGGTATAGGAGAGTTCCATATAATGCCTATCCTCGATCACTGTCCATTTAAAAGTGCCCTGGGCACTGATGGTGTCCCCATTGATCATCCTGAATTTCTGAAAACTGCCGTCCTTATGAAAGATATACCGTGACTGCCAGGCCATGCCTTCGCCCCTTAAGGGCTCCGCATTTATTTGCGAGCCCCTCATTTCCACCAGTTCCCACCTTTCCGGAAAAGCGCTTTTGTCGGGTACTGCGATTGCATTTTTATTCTTTTCACACGATAAAAAAAGGAAGAGCAAGGGGGCAATAAATACAGGTCTCATTTTATATGGCTTTGGTTACCCTTAGGATGCCATAAACGATACAAGGTTGCGTACGATCGGAATCGGCCACGGTCTATACCGCCACCAGTAGAAAATAATTTTTCTTCCCCCTTTGCAACAGCACGTATTTCCCATTGATCAGGTCGGCCGTGGTGATGGTATAGTTTTCGTCCACCTTTTCCTTGTTCACGGCGATGGAATTTTGCTTCAGCTCCCGCCGTGCCTCCCCGTTGGAGCCCAAAAATCCGGTCTTTGCCGCTAGGGCGGCAATCATATCCATTCCGGATTCCAGTTCCTGTAGGCCGACTTCTGCTTGTGGCACTCCTTCAAAAACATCCAAAAAGGTTTTTTCGTTCAGCCCCTTTAGGTCGTTGGAGGTAGATTTTCCAAATAGGATCTCACTGGCCATGATGGCATTTTCCAGGTCTTGTCGGGAATGGACCATCAGGGTGATCTCTGAAGCCAGTTTCTTCTGAAGCTCCCTTAAATGGGGTGCTTCTTGGTGCTGGGCCACCAGCGTTTTCACTTCGCTTTTGGATAAAAACGTAAAGATCTTGATGTATTTTTCGGCATCCCCATCGGAGGTGTTCAGCCAATATTGGTAAAATTTATAGGGAGAGGTGCGCTCGGCATCCAACCAGATATTGCCGCCTTCGGTCTTCCCGAATTTGGTGCCATCGGCCTTGGTGATCAAGGGACAGGTAAGGGCATATCCCTTCCCCCCGCCGATCCTTCTAATGAGCTCCGTTCCAGTGGTAATATTGCCCCATTGATCGCTGCCCCCCATCTGCAGGCTGCAGTCGTGTTCTCTGAACAAGTGGAGAAAGTCGTAGCCCTGTACCAATTGGTAGGTGAATTCCGTAAAGGACATTCCTTCCTTGGCTTCGGCCGAAAGCCTTTTTTTAACGGAATCCTTCGCCATCATATAATTGACGGTAATATGCTTGCCCACATCACGGATAAATGCCAAAAAGGAAAAATCCTTCATCCAGTCGTAATTGTTCACCAAAATTGCGGCGTTCGGCGCTTCGCTGCCAAAATCCAGGAAACGGGCCAATTGGCCCTTAATGGCCTCTTGGTTGTGCCTAAGGGTGGGCTCGTCCAACAGATTGCGCTCCGTGCTTTTTCCGGAGGGGTCCCCGATCATTCCGGTAGCGCCCCCAATTAGTGCCACGGGCCTGTGTCCGGACAACTGAAAATGGCGCAACAACATTACCCCCACCAAATGTCCTATATGCAGGGAATCCGCAGTGGGGTCTATCCCCACATAGGCAGACCGCATCCCTTCCAATAAATGTTCCTCGGTACCGGGCATCACATCGTGCAACATGCCCCTCCATGTAATCTCTTCAATAAAATTTGAAACCATTTTTTCTCCCTCACTTAAATAATAGCTGCAAATATAATGGGTATCGCCGTCTTTTGATCGGGGAATACCGGAAAATTTGGCCTTGGCACAAAAACCGTCCCTAAGCGACCGTCACCAGCAATATGCCCTTTGTCCGTTACATTATCTAGCTAATAATGCCTAAATTTGAAACATGATATTAGTCACAGGGGGAAGCGGACTTGTAGGAAGCCATCTTCTCTTCCGCCTTTTGGAACAGGGCAGGAAGGTGCGGGCCATTTATAGGAAGGGCAGTGACCTGAAACGGGTGGAAAAGGTATTTTCCTATTACGGTGCAGATCCCGTGTCCAACATGCAGTGCATAGATTGGGTGGAAGCCGATATGAACGACCTTCCCGCCCTTGAAATGGCCTTTGAGGGAATTTTGCAGGTGTACCACTGTGCCGCCTTTATTTCCTTCGACACTAGGGACCGTAGACAATTGTACAGGGCGAACGTTACCGGAACCGCCAATATCGTTAACCTCTGTCTGGCCCATAACATCCTTAAACTATGCCATGTAAGTTCCATTGCCACCATAGGTAGGAGCCCAGCGGGACAAATGGCCCATGAAGGGAACGACTGGGACGATCCCAATGCCAATGTATATGCCCTAACCAAAATGGATGCCGAGCTTGAAGTCTGGAGGGGATCACAGGAAAACCTTTCCGTGGTGATCGTTAATCCAGGGGTCATCCTAGGTCCTGGATTTTGGAAATCTGGAAGTGGATCCATGTTTCCCATGGCCGCCAAGGAAATGCGGTATTATCCCCCAGGGGGCACCGGGTTCGTAGATGTTCAGGATGTGGTGGGCGCCATGATCGGACTAATGGAATCCGATATCCAGGCCGAGCGATTTATATTGGTGGGCCATAATATAACCTACGGGGAAATTATGGGCAGACTGGGCAAAGCCATTGGAAAAAGGTCGCCCACCAAACAGCTTCCCTTTTGGGCACTAGAACTGTTATGGCGATTGGATCGACTTTACGCCCTTATCACCGGAAATAAAAGAAGGCTCACCAAAAACAATGTACGGTCTTTTGGCCATAGGGAACTATACAGTTCCCAAAAAGTGGAGAAGGCCCTTGATATACAGTGGACAGCGCTGGACGACAGCATACGGTCCGCCGCTGGAAAATTTCTACAGGAAAACCCCTAAAGGTCAATCTTTTAGCCTTTTGTCCGACCCCTTTCCGGATCTTATGGATAGTGGGCCCAAGGGGGCTTATTTCTTTTGTAGGGTCTTTGCCCTTTGGGCATCGTTGGATTGTCGTATGCTGTCCGCTTTTTGAGCCCTTTCCTCCTCAAATCGTTCCTGCTCACTGCCCAGACGTTTATCAACTTGGGTGTAAATATCCAAATATTCGGCAGGCACCGAGGCATAATAGGTATTGCTGTGCACCAATCGGGTACTGTCTATATCATATTTTTTATAGAGGTAGTCCATGATCTCAATGTCGTTCCTGGTCAAGATCGATTCATTGGTGTTCTTTGCCGCCGTAAGGATTGCCAGATCATAGAGAAGATCTACCATTTGATCCTTTGGGATCAATTTTTCCGGCTTTTCCACCACCTGTTCCCCACAGGACAGGAACAAAAGGGCAAACAGCATCAAAATATGGGTTCTTAACATGGTCTATCTATTAAATGTTAACCGTTCGGCCGCGCGCTGCCCGGAAAAATTGCCCTTGGAATAGGCCAAATGCCCATTTACAAAGGTATGGGAAATGCTCGATTGAAATACCTCCCCCTCAAACGGAGACCATCCGCAATGGTAGGCGATATTGTTTTTATCCACCTTCCAGGGCGACTTTAGGTCCACCACGGTCAGATCCGCAAAATATCCTTCCCTGATATAACCCCTCTTCTCCAGATCGAACAATATGGCAGGATTATGGCACATTTTTTCCACGATCCTTTCCAAGGATATCCATCCCTGGTGGTATTTTTCAAAAAGGGCGGGCAGGGCGTGCTGCACCAGTGGCCCCCCAGAAGGCGCCTGGGTATATATAGCGCTCTTTTCCTCCAAACTATGGGGCGCATGGTCTGTTGCCACAATGTCTATTCGGTCGTCCAAAAGCGCTTCCCACAGTCCGGCACGGTCGGCTTCGGTCTTTATGGCCGGGTTCCATTTTATAAAGTTTCCCTTGGTTTCGTAATCGGCATCGGAGAACCAGAGATGGTGCAGGCAGACCTCGGTGGTTATCTTTTTTTGTTCCAACGGTATGTCGTTCCTAAAAAGTCCCGTTTCCAAGGCAGTGGAAACATGGAATACATGTAACCTGGCCCCTGTTTCCTTCGCCAGGCGAACCGCTTTGGAAGAGGAAAGGTAACAGGCTTCGGCACTGCGAATCATGGGATGGCACCTTACGGGAATATCCTTCCCATATCTTTCCCGGTAGGTTTCCATATTCGCCCTAATGGTCCCCTCGTCCTCACAATGGGCGGAAATGACCATTTCGGTGCTCCTGAATATCTTTTCCAGTACCGCTTCATCGTCCACCAACATATTTCCGGTAGAAGATCCCAAGAACAGCTTTACCCCTGAGCAGGCATTTTTGTCCAACCTTTTCAATTCCTCCAGGTTGTCGTTGGTGCCCCCGAACAAAAACGAATAATTGGCATAGGACGTCTTGGCGGCGATGTCAAATTTCCCTTCCAAACGTTCAATGGTGGTGGTCTGTGGATCGGTGTTCGGCTGCTCCATAAACGAAGTAATGCCACCTGCAACGGCAGCACGGCTTTCGGTGGCAATAGTGCCCTTATGGGTAAGTCCGGGTTCCCTAAAATGCACTTGGTCATCAATGGCCCCTGGCATCAATACAGCCCCCTTTAAGTCCATTACCCTATGGTGGTCCCCACTGATGTCCCTATCCATTTTTTCAATATAACGACCATCCAATAGAATATCGCTTTCAAAAATGGCATTTTCATTTACCACCGTGGCATTCTTCAATAAGATCTTGGCCATGTTAAAATTTATGTCGTTGAAAAATACTGCTGAGCTTCATCTGAAGGACCCCAATGATCGCTTCCCTTACTATGGAGGAGGTCATCTTGGATTTACCACGGATCCTATCCGTAAAAATAATGGATATCTCCTTAATGATGAACTTCTTGAGATGTGCCCTGAATTTCATTTCGATCTGAAAGGCATAGCCCACGAACTTTACCGCATCAAGGTCTATCGCCTCCAAGACCCTGCGCCTATAACAGACAAATCCCGCAGTAGGGTCGTGTACGCGCATGCCGGTTATCATCTTCACATAAAACGACGCCCCGTAGGAAAGCAACATTCTGTACAATGGCCAATTGACCACGTTGACGCCTTTTTTATAACGGGATCCCACTACCAGATCTGCCCCGTTCAAACAGGCCCTATAGAGCCTTGGCAAATCGTCCGGGCGATGGGAAAAATCGGCATCCATCTCAAAAATAAAATCGTACTTGCGGGCAATGGCCCATTTAAATCCGTGTATATAGGCGGTGCCAAGTCCGGACTTTTCCCTTCGGACCTCCAAAAAAAGACGTGAGGGATATTCTTCCTGCAATTCCATGACCTTGGTAGCGGTACCATCGGGCGAACTGTCGTCCACGATCAGTACATGAAAGGTTTTTTCCAGTGCAAAGACGGCCCTGATGATGGCTTCTACATTTTCAATTTCATTAAAAGTGGGGATAATGACCAAGCTGTCTTCCATGGAATCACATAGATTTTGACAAAAATACTCTTTTAAAATATTTAAAGAAATCCCGAGCCCGTTTTATGATATTTTTAAAACAGCGCAGACCGGCAATATTTTGTAATTTTGGGGCGTTTAGATTGGAAATGATAAAAAAACTACCCAAAACGTTCGGTTATCTTTTAGGCGCCCTACTCTTGATCAATCTGGTACAGGCGCACTTTACCCAACTTATTTTTGACGAGGCCTATTATTGGTACTATTCCCAGCAAATGGCCTGGGGCTATTTTGACCACCCTCCCATGGTGGCATTGATGGTCAAGATCGGCAGTCTGTTCCTTCCGGGGGAGCTGGGGGTACGTTTTATGAGCTGTATCCTTTCCGCTGCCACTTTTGTGGTGCTCTGGGCCACAGTGGACGATCCAAGGAAATCCCGGCACGTTCCCCATTTTTTTGTACTGGTATTTTCCATGACCTTAATGAACGCCTACGGGTTCTTTACCCTTCCGGATACGCCCCTTTTGTTTTTTACGGCCCTGTTCTTATGGTGCTACAAGAAATTTCTCCAGGCCCCTTCGATCGCCATATCGATAGGGATGGGCGTGGTGATGGCCTGCCTGATGTACAGCAAGTACCATGCGGTTTTGGTCATTTTCTTTGTACTGCTCTCCAATCTGAAGCTGGTGTTCAATAAACGGGCCTGGCTGGCGGTGGCCGTTGCCCTCCTCTGCTATACGCCCCACTTTGTCTGGTTGTTCCAAAACGATTTTGTTTCCATCAAGTACCATTTGTACGAGCGTCCCAATAGGGCCTATGACTTTGCCGACTTCACCTTGGGATATTTTGTCAATCTGGTGGCCATATTCGGGCTTACCTTTCCTTGGATCTACAAATCCCTCTTCAAGGCCAGACCGACCTCCCCTTTTGAAAGGGCCTTGGTGTTCCTGGTGTACGGGGTACTGCTCTTTTTCTTTATATCCAGTTTCAACAGGCGGATACAGACACAGTGGATCATCGTGATTTCCATTCCCATGGCCGTTTTGGCATTTCAATACCTGCTTACGAATGCCAATGCAAAGAAGTGGATCTACCGTACCGGGCTGGTCAATATCGCAATCCTTTTCCTGTTGCGCATAGGACTGGTTTACGGGCAATTCTTTCCCATAGTCTATGAATCACACGGCAATAGGGAATGGGTAGAATCTCTCGAATCGCAGATCGGCGACATGCCGGTGGTCTTTGAAAACTCCTACCGCAATGCCCCGATGTACGCTTTTTACTCAGGAAACAAGTCCTTTTCCCTGAACAACATCATGTACCGTCAAAACCAATATACCATTGACGATTCCGAGTCAAAAGTGCAGCACCAAAAGATCTTATATGTTTCCAAATTTCTTAAACGTGGGGATATATCCTACGAAAGACCGGACGGGACCATAAATTACGGAGTGTATATGGAAGATTTTGAATCCTATCGCAAACTTTGGTGTACCGTTCCAGAAGAGGATATCTCGTTAAAGGCCGACCAAAACCTTACCTTGGAGGTGTACAACCCGTACGATACGGACATCCCCTTGGATAAAATACGATTTGGGATCGCTTATACAAACCGCTATAAACAGGTAAAGGAGCTATTGCCCTTAACCGCCCAAGTATTGGATAAAGGGACAGAGAGCTTAAAAAAGGGGGATACCACCAAATTCAGTTTTACCTTACCTAGACCAAAGGTACCGGATCCGGGATATTTTAAGGTAAGTGTCTCCGAAAACGGACTTTATTATGGCTTGAACTCCAAAAACATAAAACTGAACTGATGGAGCCCATTATCAGAACGATCGGCACGGAGGACTGGATTACATTTATACTGGTGGCCAGCCTATTTTTTGTGGTGGTGGCGAAAAGTTTTTTCTACCAACGGTTTACCCACTTCATCATTCTGCCCTTTAACAATAAGTACATATTCATGTACAATAAAAAGGACAGGTTGATAAATTGGTTCCATATATTCTTTACACTTTTCCAGCTGCTGAACCTTTCCCTGTTCATATATCTGGCCAGAAGGATCTTATTGGAAGGCCAGGACAATGCCTACCCTTTTATCTTTATCCTGATATTGGGACTACTGGCGCTCTATTTGGGCATAAAGGTTTTTTTACAACTGTTCAATAGTTTTATATTCAACAGTGGGAGCCAGATCGGGGAACTGATCTTTAAAAAGCTGACCTACCTCAATTACAGTGGGATTGTCATGTTCTTGGCAAACATGCTGCTTACCTATGCCGTAAAAGACTCAAAAACGCTTATTTATATAAGTTTGGCCCTTATTCTCCTCATTAACCTGATAGGATGGGTCACGGTGCTGAGAAATCATCAAAAATTGATAACCAGTAACTTTTTCTATTTTATTTTGTACCTTTGCGCACTTGAAATTGCGCCTTTTGTGATAATTGGAAGCTACCTAAAAGATTGATGCTTATGAAAGTAAAGACGATTTTGGTTTCGCAACCAGAACCGAAGATGGAGAACTCGCCATATTCACGCCTAATTGAAAAAGAAAAAGTAAAGGTCGATTTCAGGCCATTTATACATGTGGAAGGTGTTGATGCCAAAAGTGTGCGGCAGCAGAAAATAGACCTGAACCACTTTACCGCTATCATATTGACCAGTAGAAATGCCGTGGACCATTTTTTCAGAATTGCCGATGAGATGCGTTTTAAGGTCCCGGATACCATGAAGTACTTCTGTCAGTCCGAGGCGGTTGCCTATTATTTGCAGAAATATGTGGTCTACAGAAAACGCAAGATCTATGTGGGCAAGATGAATTTTGTGGACATTGCCCCCCTACTGAAGAAATACAAAAACGAAAAATTCCTTTTACCTTCTTCCGACGTTCTAAAACCGATCGTGCCCGAGACCTTGAACAGTTTGGAGCTTAACTGGAAAAGGGGCATCTTTTACAAGACGGTCATCAGTGACCTGTCCGACCTAAGGGATGTGTATTATGATATTTTGGTGTTTTTCAGTCCCTCCGGGATCGAATCGCTACTGAAGAACTTCCCCGATTTTAAACAGAACGAGACAAGGATCGCCGTATTTGGGAACTCTACCATAGCGGCCGCTACCGAAGCCGGCCTGCGCATCGACATAAAAGCGCCCACTCCGGAAACGCCCAGTATGACGATGGCACTCCAAAAATACATCAACACGATCAACAAAAAATAAAAAAGCCCCGAATCGGGGCTTTTTCATGGAAATTATCATCCCTATCAAAAAGCGTAACGCTGCGGCCCTCCCCTTCTGATCTCCTCACTGGCATAGGCCTCAAATTTTTTGAAATTTTCCCGAAAGGCATTGGACAGCTTAAAGGCGGTCTTATAGTAGGCATCATCATTGTTCCACGTAGTACGGGGGCTTAGCACGGAAGTGGGCACACCTGGGCACTCCCTTGGCTGGGCCACCCCGAAAACGGAATGGATATGGTATTTGTCGTAATTGTAGAGTCCGAGGTCCCCGTTCAAGGCCGCCTGTATCATGGCACGAGTGTATTTCAGTTTCATCCGGCTGCCCACTCCGTAAGGACCTCCGGTCCATCCCGTATTTACCAACCACACGTTCACGCCCGATTCCAACATTTTTTTGCTCAGCATTTCCGCATACTCCGCGGGGTGCAGGGGCATAAAAGGCGCCCCAAAACATGCGGAAAAGGAAGGGATCGGCTCCACTACCCCCGCTTCGGTACCGGCCACCTTGGCAGTATAACCCGATATAAAATGGTAGGCCGCCTGACTGGGGGTCAATTTGGAAATCGGGGGCAGGACCCCGAACGCATCCGCCGTCAGGAAAAATATGTTTTTGGGATTTTTCCCTATGGAAGGTTCCAGTATATTATCAATATGGTGAATGGGATAACTTACACGGGTGTTCTGGGTAATGGACACATTCGAATAATCCACTTCGCCCCTATTGTCCAGAACCACATTTTCAAGTAGCGCCCCCTTTTTGATGGCCCTGTATATTTCCGGTTCATTTTCGGCCGAAAGATCGATCACCTTGGCGTAACAGCCCCCCTCAAAATTAAAAACGGTATTGTCCTTGGTCCACCCGTGTTCATCGTCCCCGATCAACCTTCTGTGGGGGTCCGCGGAAAGCGTGGTCTTCCCGGTACCCGACAAACCGAAAAATATGGCGGTGTCCCCCTCTATTCCAACATTGGCGGAGCAGTGCATGGGCATGGTTTCCCTATAGACCGGCAGTATAAAGTTAAGGGCCGAGAAGATGCTTTTTTTGATTTCCCCTGTATATCCCGTCCCGCCGATCAGGACCACCTTTTTGGTAAAGTTCAGAATGGCAAAATTGGCCTGCCGGGTCCCGTCCACTTCCGGGTCCGCCGCAAAGCCGGGGGCATTTATGACCGTCCATTCCGGATCAAAGGAATCCAATTCTTCGGGTTCGGGCCTTAAAAACATATTATATGCAAACAAGCTGGACCAAGGATATTCCGCAATGGTGCGGATGTTCATCCGGTAACGGGGGTCGGCGCAGGCATGGGCATCCCTAACATAAAGCTCCTTATCACTTAAGTAAGCCGTAACCTTTTTGTACAAAAGATCAAAGCTTTCAGGCCCAAACGGAATATTGATGGAGCCCCACCAGACTTTGTCGGCAGTAATGGAATCCTTGACAATAAACCGGTCCATGGGAGACCTTCCCGTAAATTCGCCCGTATTTACCGCCAGTGCGCCAGAGGAGGTTTCTTTTCCCATACCCTTTTCCAATGTAAGGTCATGGAGTTGCGAAGGGGATAATTGATAACGGACCTTATCACTTTCAATGCCGTACTGTCGTAACGAAATCGATTTCGTTAATTGATCGGAACTATTCATACATGAGTGGTTTTTAACTATTACAAAGCTAAAAAAAATTTAATCGGTAGCTTCCGATTGAATTTTAATTGACTTTTGGTCCAAGAAAATGCGGATCCCCATATAGATCCATGCAAAAATCAGAAGACTTCCGCCCAAAGGTGTTAAAAAACCTATTTTTTTAAAATCGAAATCCGTCAAACTATTGGTCGCCAACCCATAAATTGATCCCGAAAATAAAATAATTCCCAGCAGCACCGTATAAAATACCACTTTTTTGGTCCTGACAGAAACGGAAGGCAATAACCCTAGGAACATCAAGAAAAAAGCATGGTACATCTGATATGTGGTCCCCGTGCCAAAAGTATCCACAGCGGGTGCATCTACCAGTTTTTCCAATCCGTGCGCACCAAATGCCCCTAAAAGTACCGCAGTGGCCCCTATAAACATAGCAGTCACCAAAATTGTTTTGTTCATAACTTATTTAATGGTTAATTTTATATTTATAACAATCTACTACCTTAGGTAGGTTTACTTTTTATAAAAGTACAAAAAGAGATGATGGGAAAGATACTTGTACTGGGTGCCGGAAAATCCACTTCCTACCTATTGGACTATCTATTGGAGAAGGCCGAAATGGAACAAATCCATATTACCGTGGGGGACCTGCGACCGGAGATGATCCCGGCCACGATCCACAACCACCCCCACTGTTCGGTGATCACCTTGGACATAAGTTTGGAGGAGCGGTTGATAGAAGCCGTAAAAGCGGCCGATCTGGTCATATCGATGTTGCCCGCCTCCTTTCACCTAAAAGTTGGATTGCAGTGCCTGGCCCTGGAAAAACACTTGGTCACCGCATCCTATATCAGCGACGGCCTGAAGGCCTTGGACGAGCAGGTACGGGAAAAGGGACTTGTATTTATGAACGAGGTGGGACTAGATCCTGGGATAGACCATATGAGCGCCATGCAGGTGCTGGACCGCATCAGGGAAAAGGGTGGAAAGATTTTGCTGTTCGAATCATTTGCAGGGGGCTTGGTCGCCCCTGAAAACGATAACAACCTTTGGAACTACAAATTTACGTGGAACCCAAGAAACGTAGTGATCGCAGGGCAAGGGGGTGCTGCCAAGTTCATTCAGGAAGGCACCTATAAATATATCCCCTACCACAAACTTTTTAGACGGACCGAATTTATGAACATTTCGGGCTATGGTAAATTCGAGGCCTATGCCAATAGGGATTCCTTAAAATACCGATCGCTCTATGGCCTTAACGACGTGCTTACCCTCTATAGGGGAACCATGAGAAGGGTAGGGTTTTCAAAGGCATGGAACATGTTCATACAATTGGGCATGACCGACGATAGTTACACATTGGAAAATTCGGAAGGAATGTCCTATAGGGAGTTCGTAAACCTCTATCTTCCCTATTCCCCGACCGATACCGTGGAACTTAAATTAAGGCTCTACCTTAAACTGGACCAGGACGATATTATGTGGGACAAACTTTTGGAATTGAACCTCTTTGATCCTTCCAAAAAAATTCCCCTAAAAAATGCCACTCCGGCCGAAATATTACAATACATATTGGAGGACAGCTGGACATTGGGGGAAAACGACAAGGATATGATCGTCATGTACCACAAGTTCGGATATGAACTGAACGGGGAAAAGAAACAGATCGATTCCAATATGGTGGTGCTGGGGGAAGATAGGGTGCATACTGCCATGGCAAAGACCGTGGGGCTGCCCGTGGCCATGGCCGCCCTTCTCATTATGAAAGGCAAAATAAAGACCAAGGGCGTCCAGATTCCCACCCACAAGGAGGTATATATCCCAATTTTGGAGGGGTTAAAACAATATGGCATTCACTTTAAGGAGCATGAAATGCCCTATCTGGGTTATAATCCCGATTCCATAGCCGGTTAGGATCTTGATCGTTTTCAGTATCTTTGACATCAAATTGAAAGCAAAAATGAAATCGAACATAGAAAATGTCAAGATTGACGGTATCGATAAAAAAATCCTTCGATTTCTTATGGAAGATGCCAGGAAACCCATTTTGGAAATTGCAAGGCATATCGGCATATCGGGGGCGGCCATCCATCAACGTCTCCGAAAATTGGAGATATCGGGCCTTATCTCCGGCTCCAAATTCATTATAAACCCCAAAGTGCTTGGGTTTACCACCATGGCATATATAGGCATCTATTTGGACAAGGCAATGAGCAATCCGGTGGCCGTAAAGGAACTAAAGAAAATTCCCGAGGTACTCGAATGCCATTATACCACTGGAAACTGGTCCATACTTATAAAAGTGCTGTGCCGTGACAATGAGCACCTGATGCAGGTCCTCAACAGGGATATACAGCAAATAGAGGGCGTTTCCCGTACAGAAACCTTTATTTCCCTTGATCAGCAGATAGATCGACAAATTACCATTTAATATTTGGATTGAATCTAAATAAGTTATAATTTTGGCCGCTATGACAGTGGTACACAAATCAAAGTTCCATACCCTTTACCAATCCGATAGGGATCGGTGCTTCCATATTGATTTTGGTCCTAAGATCGTAAAGCTTTCCTTCTGTCAGCTTTTGGCCCTAAGACAAAAAATATTATCCATCTCCATAGAGGACCATTACAGTTCCGACCTTAACAAGCACGGATTCGAAATCTTGATGCTGTGCAACAAGGAACATCTCTTCCTTCTGAACACCTATGAAATCCTGGACCTTCGTCAATTGATATCCAACGGATTCATTTCCTTGGGACTGGCCTCCGAAGAGGCCCCTCTTACGGTGTAACCTCTACCTTCTTATTTTTAACTGGTCTAAACACAATTCCATATTAAGGCCACTACTGGCTTGGCACGCTTACATTTCGTATCTTTGAACAAATGTCATTGAAAATGAAAGATATAGCTAGACAACGATTGAGTATAAAGGTAAGCAGTATGGACATGCTTAACGACCAAATAAAGATGGAGGCCCACGCTTCTGCCTCCTATCTGGCCATGGCCTCATGGTGCGACCAGCACGCTTTTTTGCAAAGTGCGGAATTCTTCTACAAACAGTCCTTGGAGGAAAGGGAACATATGATGAAAATCTTCAAATTCGTAAATGATTGTGGCGGGAACGCACTGTCCCCGGCGGTAAACAATATAAACCATGATTTTTCCCATTTGGAAGAGGTTTTCGAAACGGCCCTGGAACAGGAAATAGCCGTTAGCAAATCCATCCACAACATTGTGGCCAGTGCGAGAAAGAACAACGACTTTCCAGTGGAGAATTTCCTTCAGTGGTTTGTTGAGGAGCAATTGGAGGAAGAAAAGACACTTCGGGATATCCTGGACCTGTTCGAAGTAATGGGAAGGGATGGGATCGCCCTTAAATTTTTGGACGAAAGAATAAAATAAACGGGAAATGGCCCGGGGGCAAGCCCTGTGACATTGGTCTACAACGGAGCATTCACTCCCCAATTGGGAAATTGAACCGTTTGCAATACAAAAAAGGCCGTCCAAAAAGACGGCCTTTTTTGTACTTTTAAAGGAGGTTACGACCTTGAATTATCACACGTATGGATATCAGTGGATCAATCCCTTCCGCCAAATACCTGTAATCCCCAATATACCAAAGTGGCCAAGGAGCCAATGGCAGCCACTAAATAGGTTCGGGCGGCCCATTTTAGGGCATCCTCGGAACCTTTGTATTCTTCGGGACTTACCATATTCTTGTTCTTTAACCAGGCCAAGGCCCTGTTGCTAGCGTCGTATTCTACCGGTAAGGTTATAAAACTGAACAGGGTGGCAAAGCCCATCATCACCAGACCGGCGACCGCGATCCAGTACCCAAGTCCAATTCCGGCCGCGGCACCCAACATGATCCCCCCGAAGACCACCCACATGGACATCCCCGAAGTGACACTAACCACGGGCACCAACTTGGACCGCATTGTAAGCCATTCATAGGCGGTGGCATGTTGTACCGCATGGCCGCATTCGTGGGCCGCAACGGCGGCAGCTGAGGCATTTCTCTGACTGTAGACCCCTTCACTAAGGTTCACGGTTTTGTTTACCGGGTTATAATGGTCCGTCAACATCCCGGGGGTAGATATAACCTTTACGTCCCTGATCCCATGATCGGCAAGCATTTTTTCGGCAATTTCCGCCCCGCTCATCCCGTTCCTTAAATGTACCTTTGAATAATGCTTGAACTTGCTCTTAAGTTTATTGCTGACCAACCAGCTTACCAAAGCGATCGCACCAAGTAATATATAATATGTCATCATAACAAATCCGTTTTATTTTATTTAAAGATACTAAAGATTTCCCTTTGGATATCATAACCATTTCCTTGACAAAGCAAAAACCCCGCCAAATTTGACGGGGCCTGATGATATGACAAAATGTACCTGTTACACTGTAAACGTTTGCCAGTTAAAGGCCTCTATAATTTCTTTGTACACAACTTTCCCTTCCACTATATTCACCCCTTTTCGGAGGGAGGCGTCCATTTCACAGGCCTTTTCCCAACCAAAATTGGCCAATTTCAATACATAGGGCAAGGTTACATTGGTAAGGGCCATGGTAGAGGTATAGGGTACGGCACCTGGCATATTGGCCACACAGTAATGGACCACATCGTCTATGATATAGATCGGTTTTTCATGGGTAGTGGGCCTAGTGGTCTCCACACATCCACCCTGATCAACGGCCACATCCACAATAACGGTTCCCGGACGCATTTCCTTGAGCATATCGCGCGTTATGAGATTGGGCGCCTTGGCCCCTTTTAAAAGCACCCCCCCAATAATGAGGTCGTGGTCCTTTATGTGTTTTCGAATATTGAACTCGTTGGAAAATTCGGTCACCACATGACTGGGCATCACATCGTTCACATAGCGCAGCCGTTTCATATTGATATCGAGAATAGTGACATGCGCTCCCAGTCCGGCTGCCATTTTTGCAGCCTGGATGCCCACTACGCCCGCTCCCAAGACCAAGACCCTTCCCGGGGGCACTCCTGGAACGCCCCCAAGCAGTACGCCCCTTCCCTTTTCGGGTTTTTCCAGATATTTTGCTCCCTGTTGTATGGCCATTCTGCCCGCCACTTCGGACATGGGCGTCAACAAGGGAAGGGTTCCATCCTCATCCTCCACCGTTTCATAGGCGATACAGACCCCTTTCCTGTCGATCATCGCTTCGGTCAGGGTCTCGCTGGATGCAAAATGGAAATAGGTGAAAACGATCTGTCCCTTTTGTATATAGGCATATTCCTCCTTAATGGGTTCCTTTACCTTTACGATCATTTCGCTAAGGGAATAGACCTGCCCAATGGTATCCAAAATGATGGCGCCTACCTGTTTATAATCCTCGTTAAAAAATCCGCTACCATCCCCTGCGCCCGATTGCACGTAGACTATATGGTTGTTCTTTACCAGTTCAAAGACCCCCGCAGGTGTCATCCCAACCCTGCTCTCGTTGTTCTTGATCTCCTTCGGAATGCCTACTTTCATTTTTTCGGATTTTCTGGAACTAATTAGGGAAAAAACGAAGATGCTGTTACACTCCTCCGTCCCTTCCCATCAATTATGATAATTAGTCGGTCAAAAGTGTAACAATTATTTATAATAAAAAAACAAAACAGGTTAAATGTAGGGGTAGTGACGACAAAAAGATGTTTTGTATAATTTTACCCTGTATTTTTTAGGGGGCATTCAACAAAAAAAGTTAAAATTTTACCTATTAACCATATAATTTTTAGGGGGCGCTTCAGTCACTTTGGTTTTAGGGCCCTTCTTTCCTTCCATCAACCCGAACAGCGCCCCTTCATTTGATCAGCCAACGATATTGACGATCTTGCCCGGCACTACGATCACCTTTTTGGGCGTCCTTCCCCCTAATTGCACCAGGGTCTGTTCATTGGCCATGACCGCCGCCTCTATCTCTGCAGGTGAAAGGTCGGCGGGAAGCTCCAGTTTAAAGCGCATCTTACCATTAAAGGATATGGGATACTCTTTACTGCTCTCCACCAGATATTTCCCTTCAAAAAGCGGAAAGGGGGCCGTGGCAATGGATTCCGTATGGCCCAAAAGTTGCCATAGTTCTTCGGAAATATGTGGGGCGTAAGGGGATACCAGAATGGCCAAGGGCTCCAAAATGGCCCTATGGTGACATTTTTGGGATGCCAGCTCGTTTACACAGATCATAAAGGAGGATACCGAGGTGTTGAACGAAAAATTCTCAATGTCGGTCTCCACTTTTTTAATGGTCCTGTGCAAGGTCTTCCACGATTCGGCACTGGGTTCCCCCGCAGACACATAAAACCCATCAGCTGGCCCGGAATGGTAAAGTCGCCACAATTTCTTCAGAAAACCGTGGGCACCCGTAATTCCGGCGGTATTCCAAGGCTTGGACTGTTCCAAGGGGCCAAGGAACATTTCGTACAACCGTAGGCTATCTGCCCCATATTCGGCACAGATACTGTCCGGACTCACCACATTATACTTGGATTTGGACATTTTTTCTACCTCCCGACCTACTACATAAGAATCACTATTCTTCTTAATACTACCATTGTCATCTAGAAAAATTGCATCTTTAAAATTAGGATTTCTATCTTTCCATTCCCCAATTACAATTTCATTTGAGGAATTTACTATTGAAATATCTACATGAATTGGATTTATTTCAAGAACTATTAATTTCAACTTTTCGAAAGGAATTTTCAAAACTGGTTCAACAATCTTTGAAACATAATTATTCCAGCGTTCTTGATTTCCTTTTATCTTGCTATCAGGAATATTATCCCACAGGTTTTTTGAAATAAAAAGTTCATTTGTAAAGTGCTCTCCCGAATGAAAATGTTCATTATCTGGAAAATCAACATGACCCCAAGACATTAACAATCTATAGGCAAAAGCACTGGTCCCCGTGATCATTCCTTGGTTGATGAGCTTTTTGGCGAACTCTCCCCGTGGCACCATCCCTTTGTCAAAAAGGAACTTCTGCCAGAACCGGGCGTACAACAAATGGCCCGTGGCATGTTCGCTGCCCCCGATATATAGGTCTACATCCTGCCAATAGTTTATGGCATCCTTGGAAAACAGTTCCCCATCATTGTGTGGATCCATATACCTATTAAAATAAAAACTGCTGCCCGCCCAGCCCGGCATGGTGTTCAACTCCAACGGAAATATTGTCTTACCATCGATCAGGGCATTTTCCACTACCTTGTTATTTTCACTGTCCCATGCCCAAACGGTGGCATTTCCCAAGGGAGGCTCCCCCGTTTCGGTGGGCAGGTATTTTTCGACCTCCGGCAATTTTACGGGCAAATGGCTTGGATCGATCATCTGTGGCATCCCATCCACATAAAAGACCGGAAACGGTTCGCCCCAGTACCGTTGGCGACTGAATACGGCATCGCGCAACCTAAAATTGACCTTTCCCCTGCCCTGGCCCAATTTTTCCAGTTCCGCTATGGCTACCTTTACCGCCTTTTTATAAGGAAGTCCGTTCAGAAAATCCGAATTGGCGATAACCGCCCCATCCTTATCGGAAAAAGCTTCGGTGGAAACGTCCACACCCTCAAAAATATTGGGGATGGGAAGGTTGAAATGGGTAGCGAAATCGTGATCGCGCTGATCCCCACAGGGAACAGACATGACCGCGCCCGTGCCATACCCCGCCAATACGTAATCCCCTATCCATACCGGAACGGGTTTTTTGGTGAACGGGTGTTCCACATAGGCGCCCGTAAAGGCTCCCGTAACCGACTTTACATCTGCCATACGATCGCGTTCGGAACGTTTGGCGGTCGCCTCCACATAGGCCTCCACTTCCGCCCTTTGTTGGGCCGTGGTGATCTTGGCCACCAGTTCGTGTTCGGGGGCCAAGGTCATAAAACTGACACCAAAAATGGTATCGGGCCTAGTGGTAAAGACTTCAATGGTACGTTCCTCCCCATTGGTAAAGGGGAGCACTTTAAAGCTTACCGAAGCCCCTTCGGACCTTCCGATCCAATTGGTCTGGGAATCCTTTAGCGGCTGGGGCCAGTCCAGTCCCTGCAGATCATCCAAAAGACGTTGTGCATAGGCCGAGATCCGCATGCTCCATTGGGTCATCTTCTTACGGATCACCGGATGCCCTCCACGTTCGGATACCCCGTTCACGATCTCATCATTGGCCAGTACCGTCCCCAGGGCCGAGCACCAGTTCACTTCGGTCTCCGCCAAATAGGTCAGCCGATATTTCAAAAGGACCTGCTGTTGCTCCATCTCAGTATACGAATTCCATTCCCCAGCGGAAAATGGGACCACATCGGCGTCACAAACAGCGTTCACGTTTCCGTTTCCATCCCTTTCAAAGTGGGCTATCAGCCCTTCAATATCCTCTGCCCTATCGGAATCTTTATTGTACCAAGAGCGGAAAAGCTGAATAAAGATCCATTGTGTCCATTTATAATATTCGGGATCGGAGGTACGCACCTCCCTGCTCCAGTCGAAGGAAAAACCTATCCGGTCCAATTGCTCCCTATATCTGTTGATATTGGTTTCGGTGGTAATTGCCGGATGCTGTCCGGTCTGTATGGCATATTGTTCAGCGGGAAGTCCGAAGGAATCATACCCCATAGGGTGAAGTACATTAAACCCCTTATGCCTTTTGTACCTTGCATAGATGTCACTGGCAATATATCCCAAGGGATGGCCTACGTGGAGCCCTGCCCCAGAGGGATAGGGGAACATGTCCAATACATAAAATTTTGGCCTATCGGAACGTTTTTCGGCCTTAAAGGTGCCTCTTTGGGCCCATTCCCGTTGCCATTTTTCCTCTATCTTCCTAAAATCGTAGATCATTCCCAAAATATTTGCAAACCAATGGTTCAATAAGCGGCAAAAATAAGCCTATTCCCCGAAAGGTAAAAGCTATTCCCAATTTAAGAAGCGGCATGCCAAGACCTGTGCCGATAAGATCGAATTGAATACCATGGTTCCAAAAAAAAATATATCTTTAAAAGGTGCGTACATTTTATTTTACCCTGTGTTTGGCCATTGGCCTTTTTTTATGTCCGTTTGCGTTTTCCCTACAGGCGCAACTGGGGTTTTGTGGAGGTAATTCGGGAGACCCGATCGTAAACGAGACCTTTGGTACGGGAACGGACACAGGACCGGCCCTTCCTGTTGGCACCACTTCCTATACCTTTGTGAGCAGTTCCCCTGCCGATGGGAGCTATACCATTGCCAGCAGCATCCCTTATTTCGACTGGCACAATATACAGGACCACACCCCCAATGAATCCAATGGCAAGTGCTTGGTGGTCAATGCCGATTATACCCCAGGGGAATTCTACAACCGCAACGTAACGGGGCTTTGCGAGAACACCTCCTATGAATTCTCCTCCTGGTTGATCAATCTATTGCCCAGCCTTGGCTGTGGCGGGGCCGGTATCCCCATAAACGTACAGTTCCAGATTTGGGATGCCAGCGATACCGATCTTTTGGCGAGCGGCGAAACGGGGAACATTCCGGGAACCTCAAGTCCGAACTGGGAACAGTACGGATTGGTCTTTAGTACCTTGCCCGGCCAGACTTCGGTGATCTTGAAAATGATCAATAACGGGGTGGGGGGCTGTGGCAACGATCTGGCCCTGGACGATATCGTTTTTAAGACCTGTGGCGATTTTATCGGTATTGCCGACCTACAGGACAATGCCGCCATGGTCCTCTGCGACATTGATGCCCCTGTTGCTCCCCAACTTACCGCTACCCCCGACTTTTCCATCTATAGCAGCCATGCCTATCAATGGCAGGAAAGTGCGGATGGGACCACTTGGTCGGATATCCCCGGAGCTACAGGACAGCAATATAATGCATCCCCCATTTTTACAACCACCTATTACAGGACCAAAGTGGCCGAAGATCCCATTAACCTCAGTAGCCCCCTTTGCAGTTCGGTCTCCGAAATCTATACGGTCACGGTGGTTCCCAGGCCAGATCCGCCCCTTTCTAGCGGCAATCTTGCACTGTGCACCAATGAAACCCCTATTTTACGGGTTTCGGTTCCCAATAACGTTCAGGTAAATTGGTACGATGCCCCGTCGGGAGGCAATCTACTCGCATCTGCGACTACTTCCTATTCCCCTTCCGGTGCCGGAACCTATTATGCCGAGGCCGTACCGCAATCGGCCGATTGTACCTCCGCAAGCAGGACGGCGGTAACATTGGATCTTTATGAGCTGCCCGCGGTAACCGACGAATTCCTGGAATTTTGTGAAGATGGGGACATCATACTGTCGGCGGGCATCCAAAATGTAAGTTATGACTGGAGCACCGGGGAGAGTACTCCCCGAATACGCATTTCCTCGCCCGGCACCTATACAGTGATGGTGACCAATATGTACGGCTGTAGCGCCTTAAAGACAATTAGCTTGGAGCAGATAGATCTTCCTGTTGTGGAAGGGATACGCTCTGTGGACTATGACCTTTTCATCGACGTGGCCAATAAGGGTGATTTTGAATATTCCCTGGACGGGCAACTATTCCAGGATGAAGCGGTATTCAGAAGTGTGGAAGGAGGGCTCCTTACCATTTGGGCTAGGGAAAAAAAAGGATGTGGGGCCGTCATCCTACAGTACATCCATTTGGTGGTGCCCAAATTTTTTACCCCGAACGGGGATAATATCAATGATAGCCTTGTGATCAACGGATTGGAAAACTATCCCAACTTTGAAATCAATATTTTTGACCGGTACGGGAAGCTTCTTAAAAGCAGTTCCTCTGTAGCCTTTGCTTGGGACGGTACCTTTAGGGGCAGGATGTTGCCCGCTGATGATTACTGGTACCTTCTACAGATCGGCAGTTCCAGTATAAAAGGGCATTTTGCACTGAAAAGGTAAGCCCTTGCCCTTAAAATCGATTGGACCCAAGCTGCGGCCATGGGCTGGGTCCAAAAGGTATCCGAATAAATTGAACGGCACACTTTAAAGCAGGCCCGCTGCATATTAAATCCTACATAGTGGGTTAAGGTCCATTTGTTATTCAATTTACTTTATTACTTTTACGTATTGATTTTTCCACCATGAGCAAGTCGTTTGAACGTTATCAAAAAAGAAAACTCATTTCCTCCTATTTTTCGGTAGTATTGAGCATAGGGCTGGTACTCTTTTTATTGGGGATACTTGGGCTTTTGGTGTTGAACACCAAACGGATGGGGGACCATTTTAAGGAACAGATCTCCATCTCGGTCTTTTTAAAGGACAATGCCAAACCGGTGGAAGTGGACCAATTGCAAAAAAGCCTTGCCCTGGCGGAGTACACCAAATCTGCCACTTATGTATCCAAGGAGGAAGCTGCGGAACAGCACAGTGAGGAAATTGGGGAAAACTTTATCGAATTTCTGGGCTATAACCCCTTGAAGAATTCCATAGACGTTAAATTACGGGCCGATTTTGTCTCTACCGAACAAATAGCGGGCATTGCTGCGGATATTGCCGAAAAATCCTATGTGGAGGAGGTCAGCTACGACAAACCCCTTATCTCCCTATTGAACGAGAACGTAAAGAGGATCAGTTTTTGGATACTGGTTGCCAGCGCCATTTTTACCTTTATAGCGGTACTTTTGATAAACAGCTCCATACGCCTGTCGATTTACTCCAAGAGATTTATCATCAAGACCATGCAAATGGTGGGGGCCACCAAGCGATTTATTCGCCAGCCCTTTATCTATACCAATATAAAGCTGGGAATGTTGGGCGCGCTTTTGGCCTTATTGGCCCTTGGAGGGGTACTGTATTATGTAAATGATAACTTTCCCGAGTTCAACCTGGCCGAGGACCCTTTGATCTTGGTCATTCTATTCGTAGGGGTCTTTGTGCTAGGGGTGGTCATTTCGGTCCTGAGCACGTATTTTGCCACCCAACGTTTTTTAAACCTTAGGACAGATGATTTATATTATTAAATTTGCCGTATGAAAAAAAACAGCAATACACCACAGAACCAAGGTCCCAAACCGGAATTCATATTTCAGGGAAAGAACTACCTCTTCCTGTTCATAGGTCTGGCCTGTATGGCATTGGGTTTTATTCTAATGAGCGGGGGCGGGAGCGACGACCCCACTGTCTTTAATCCGGAAATCTATAATTTTAGGCGTATCCGTCTGGCCCCTACCTTGGTACTCTTGGGACTTGGCATACAGATATATGCCATTTTATTGAATCCCCACAAGAACAAATAAGTTTTGGACCTACTCAAAGCCATTATCCTTGCCATTGTTGAGGGCATTACAGAATACCTTCCCGTTTCCTCCACAGGACATATGATCATTGTTTCTTCCTTTTTTGGCATCGCCCAAGAGGAATTTACCAAGTTGTTCACCATTGTCATACAGTTGGGCACCATCTTGTCGGTGGTGGTACTTTATTTCAAAAGGTTTTTTCAGAGTGTCGATTTTTACCTGAAACTGTTCGTGGCCTTTATTCCGGCCGTGGTATTGGGACTGTTGTTGAGCGATTATATAGACTCCCTTTTGGAAAACCCCATTACGGTAGCAATTTCCCTTGTGGTGGGGGGATTTATCCTTTTAAAAGTGGACGATTGGTTCGGGGATGGGGAAATGACCCATATCTCCTATCCTACCGCCCTTAAAATTGGACTCTTCCAATGCTTGGCCATGATTCCCGGGGTTTCCCGTAGTGGGGCGAGCATTGTTGGGGGGATGACCCAAAAACTATCCAGGACCACTGCGGCCGAATTTTCCTTTTTCCTGGCACTTCCCACCATGTTGGGGGCCACCCTTAAAAAAAGTTATGATTATTACCAGGACGGTTTCACCCTTACCGAAGAGCAGGTGCAGTACCTGATCGTAGGAAATGTGGTAGGGTTCTTGGTGGCGTTATTGGCCATTAAGACATTTATAGGCTATTTGGCAAAGCACGGATTTAAAATGTTCGGTTATTATAGGATCATAGTGGGAATCCTTATTTTGGTGATCCATTACTTCATTAGTCCCCTAACCGTACTTTAATGACGAAGGAAGATTTTTTGGAGGGACAGTTATTGTTGATAGACAAACCATTGACATGGACTTCCTTTCAGGCCGTGAACGCCCTTAAATGGGCCATCAGAAAAAAATTCGAGCTCAAAAAAATCAAAATCGGCCATGCGGGCACCCTAGACCCCTTGGCTACCGGACTTTTACTGATCTGCACGGGAAAATTCACCAAAACGATCGCCGATCTACAGGGCCGGGAAAAGGAATATACCGGGAGCATAAGCTTAGGGGCCACTACCCCATCCTATGATCTTGAAACGGAAGTGGACGCCACGTTTCCCACGGCCCATATCACCGAAGCCGCTATACGAAAGGCAACCACCCTGTTCCTCGGGGACATACAGCAGCTCCCACCCGTTTTTTCGGCGCTGAAAAAAGATGGGAAACGTTTGTACGAGCATGCCCGCAAGGGAACCGAAGTGGAAATAACGCCCCGCACCGTGACCATTTCCGTTTTTGAGATCATCGGGGTCGAAATGCCGAAGGTACACTTTCGGGTAGTATGCGGCAAAGGCACCTACATCCGCTCCCTTGCCCACGATTTTGGCAAGGCACTTGGCTCAGGTGCATATCTATCGCACCTAAGGAGAACCAAAATAGGCGATTTTAACGTAGATAATGCTATAAGCCCCAAGGATTTTCAGGAAAAGGTGCTTTCCGGGCAGCTATAGAAAGCAGGAGGTAAGGAAAGAACCCTTTTTTCGACCCACATTATAAAATAATTTAACAAAAAATCGGTTATATCCCCATGAACCTTAACAGGAGCCAGCTATCGCTATTGATTACCTTTCTCTCCATGTCCCTCTTGGTGGTGTCTCTGTACAACATACATTTAGGTTCAAAGCAAGAGGAAGAATATGAGATAGAGCTCAGTTTGGTGGAGGAAGATATGATAGAGGAAGAAATGGAAAAGGAGCCCTTGGAAGAATCCGAAAAACCGGGCCAGAGCAAAAGCAACCTCGCCTACAACGAAACGGCGAAACCAAGTGTAGGCAGTCCAGAACCACTTCAGACCCTGGAAGAGCTAATGGAAGAGCAGGAAACCGCTTCCAATAGTGAAGAGGATACCGATTATTTGAGTTCCGATACAGGGTATGGGGCAAGTCTTAAAAAATTGGCCAAACAGCGCCAGGAAGCCAAGCAAAAGATTGGGGAACTTGAAGCCAAAAAAGAGGCCCCTACCAGTTTTTCCAAAAGAAATACCACCGTTTCCTATTCCCTGATCGACAGGACCCATTACGACCTGCCCATTCCGGTCTATACCTGTATCGAGGGGGGAAAGATCGTTATAAATATCATAGTGAACTCCTCAGGCAATGTTACCGAGGCCACCGTAAACAGAAAAAGCTCCAATACCCTTAATGGCTGCTTGGTGGACAATGCCATTACCTATGCCCTAAAAGCAAGGTTCGACAATGCCTCCCGAAACGATCAACGCGGCACCATTACCTATTTATTCCAAGGCAAGTAGTCTTAAAAGGTCTTGCATTATATTTTCCCCTTTGTCCTTATTGTACCAAACCTGCAACAACTCCTTAAATTCAGGCGTCAGAAAACCGTTTTCCCGTTTATGATCGCTGGCCAGCACCGTGGCCCTTGAAGGTCTGGGACCCCATTGCCCAATCACATTTCCGGTCCCTGCATCGATGGCGATCAATTTTGGAATGGAAAGGGATCCCCCGGTAAGAAAGAAGGACATCAGCTCAAGATTTTCGTCCCTCAACACTATCCGAAGGAAAATGGAGGGGTAAAGGGAGGCAATTTTGTTCATTACGGGAAGACTTTGCGCTGCATCGGCACACCAGCTTTCCGTAAGAACCAGCCAATATTGTTTTTTTATAGGGCCGCCCAGATCCTCCAGGATAGTGGAAGGAACTTTTAAGGTCCTGTCCAAACGTTTCATGCGTTTTACGTTCAACAGGGTATAACCGACAAGGTCTTCGCTCTGCTTTTCGCCGGAGGTCTTTCCCGTTAAGGATAATTGGGTGGTATATGCCCTGTATCCGTCATAGGTCATGGCCTTTTTGAGTGCCTTCTGCAGCAATCCGGACATTGTTTTTTGGCTTTTACCAAATTCAATCGTTTCCATATGTCGTTTAAATTTTCATTAAAATTAGTCCCCCCTTCATTTTTAAACCCTGATTTTTATCACCTTTGTAGGAAAAGGGATGGAAAACTTACCCCGTGAAAAGGCCTCCAATAACCTGACCTGCCCGTAGGCGATGAAAATGCGTCCAAAATTGTGATCATTAAAACAAGAACCAATGGAAAAACATAGATGTCCGTGGTGCATCGGCGATCCACTGTACGAAGCGTACCATGACCGTGAATGGGGCGTACCGTTAAGGGACGACAGAGGCCTGTTCGAATTTTTGGTCTTGGAGACCTTCCAAGCAGGATTGAGCTGGATTACCATCCTGCGCAAAAGGGAAAATTTTAGGGATGCCCTGGACGGTTTCGATTTTAAAAAGATAGCCGCCTATGAAGCGGAAAAGGTAGAACTTTTAATGCAGGACAAGGGGATCATCCGCAACAGGGCAAAAATAAATGCTACGGTTGGCAATGCCAGGTCCTTTATGGAAATCCAGCATGAATTTGGCAGTTTTAGCGACTACATCTGGGGATTTGTAAATGGGAGCCCCATTAAAAATGCACTGATCTCCTCAAAAAATGCACCTGCACGTACCCTATTGTCCGATACCATTAGCAACGACCTTAAAAAGCGCGGCTTCAAATTTGTGGGCAGTACGGTCATCTATGCCCATATGCAGGCGACCGGAATGATAAACGATCACGAAATAAACTGCTTTAGATATGATGAGGTTTAAAATGATCATTTGTCCCTTATTTCTTATGATGTGCCTTGCTCTTGGCGCCCAATCAAAAATGGAAAGGGAATTTCGGATTAAAAGGTCGCAATTTCCCAAAAAAACGGCCGCCCTGCTAAAAGACCATCTGCAAAAGGTAAAACAGGTACGGTATTACAAAGAGGTGGACAGTGTTAAGGTCAGTTATGAGGTCAAATTCAAAAAGGACCGTTTGCACTACAGTATGGAATTTTCGGAAGATGGCCATCTGGAAGACATTGAGGTATCGGTGGAACAGCTTGATGTGCCAAACGAAACATGGGATAATATTCTGGGCCATTTGGAACGGGATTCCGTAAAATATAGAATAATCAAAATACAGCAGCAATATCCGGTATCGAACGATAGGGCCGAGGCCACCACTATTAAAAATGCCTTTCAGAACTTAATGTTACCGTATATCAATTATGAGGTCATGGTGTCCAAAAAAGGGAATAACGGGTTTAGGGACTATGAAATACTCTTTGATGCGGAGGGCCACTTTATAAGATCCAGGAAATCCCTTCCACCCAATTATGACCATATCCTTTATTAGGCAAATACCGGTACTGTTCCCGTTATTATTGATTCCGGCAGCAGTCTTTTCACAAGGGAATTTCACCGCCTATTGGGAGCCACAAGTGGCCATCAATTACGGTGTGACCCCTACCTATTCCCATAACTTTTCCATTGGCAACCGCAATTATGTCTTAAAGGATGGAGACCTGCAAGTGTCGGGAAGGCAGGTTGACATTGCCCATTTCTCCAATCTACAGGTATTCGGAAACCAAAGTATAGCGCTTGGCGTACAATATCGTTTCCGGAGCAATTTCGGGGACGGAGGCAACAATGAGCTGCGGCTTACCCAACAATACAACATAACACATGGTGCCGAAAAAGTAAGATATGGGCATCGATTACGAACGGAACAGCGCATTACCAAAAGTTCGACCATCCACAGGTTTAGGTACAGGGGTACGGTCGATTTTCCATTGAACGGTTTAAAGCTGGATGTGGGGGAACCGTATTTTGCGGGCTCCTTGGAAAGCCTTTTGAGCGTTTCCCAACATATACGGCCCAATTATGACCAGCGTTTTTCCACCACCATTGGTTGGTTACTGAACGAACATACCAAAATACAGGGAGGTTTGGAATATCGGTTGGAAAACTATACACATGCAACGGAACAGGTGTTTTTTATCCAATCATCCCTAGTTCTCTCCTTTTAATATTTCAATGAAGGTTTTTCTCGGGATCCTTTCGGCCCCCAAGCTTTCCAAATGGGAGGTATATATCTGACAGTCCAAAAGTCCATATCCTTTTTCCCATAATTCCCTTGCCAAATTTATAAACGCAAATTTGGAGGCGTTGCTTACCTTGCTGAACATGCTTTCCCCGCAGAACACATGTCCCAAGTTTATCCCGTAAAGTCCACCGACCAAGGATTTCCCTTCCCATACCTCATATGATTCCGCCACCCCAAGGGCATGTAATGCGTTGTAAGCCCCTAGCATTCCATCCGTGATCCAAGTACCCTCCTGTCCCTTTCTGGGTGCTTGGGCACACTCTTGCATTACTTTTTCAAAACAGCTGTTCTTGGTAAGCTTGAATTTTTCGGAGCGCAGTACCGTTGACATGCTCTTGGAAATCTTTATTTTATGGGGGAACAGGACCATTCTTGGATCGGGGCTCCACCAAAGGACGGGACTTTCCATATTAAACCATGGGAATATTCCGCTTTTATAGGCCAAAAGCAACCGCTCAGGGGAAAGGTCACCTCCCACGGCTAACAAGCCATCTTCATTGGCATTTTCCACGGGGGGAAATTCCAAGCGTTCGGACACGAAGTATAAGCTGCCCGGTTCCTGATCGCCTTTCATCACAATTCTTATTTTATGCCATAGAGGCCATCCCTAAACCAATTAAATTGGAAAGGATGGCCAAAATGTTGAATTTTAAAGGCTAAAAGGGCAGATCGTCGTGATCTTCCTCATTTAGGTTATCGGCCGGTTCAAAGGCATCCATTGGAGGAACCGGGGGCATCCCGTTCCCTTGGTCGGCCTGAACACTTTCGATCCTCCATCCCTGTATGGAATTGAAGTATTTGGTCTCCCCCTGTGGGTTTACCCATTCCCTTCCCCGCAGGTTGATGCTTACCTTTACCTCTTGGCCTGCCCTATAGGAGTTTAAAAGGTCGCACTTATCCTGCACAAATTCGATCATGATGTGCTGCGGATATTGTTCTTCCGTGGTGATCACCATTTCCCTTTTACGAAAACCATTGCTTCCAAAAGTTTTGGTCTCGTCCACCATTTTAATTTTTCCCTGTATTTCCATTTTTTGTCATTTTGCTAGCAGTACCTTCCAAGCGGAAAGCACTTCATTGTTCATTAAAAATTCTTTTGCCTTTAGATGTATGGCATCCGTGTTCCCACTGGCCACGAGTACCCCAATATCCAGATTGGAGGCCATAAAGGCCCCAATTTCATCCACTGTGGGGAATTGCTCCACATTTCCCAACATTCCCAAGTCGTTCCCGCTAAGGACATGGCTTGTCCTTATCCCTTCGGGGATGGCATCCACACCCATTCCAAGGGAAGACAATGGTTTGGGCACTTCGAACATTCCTTTGTTGGCACGACTGTACCAATTACCACCCATCCGTGCCACCAGATCAATTTTAAACTGGTCGATATTTCCGGAAGCGTCCAGAACGGCCTCATCCAAATGTATTTTCAATACTTCCGAAAAAATCAGGTTTCCGGCACCTCCCCCGTCACCCAACGGTTCCACTTTAAGGACTTTACATTCCATTTGTACGGGCGACTCGCCCACTCGGAACGGCTTCACCAGATCGGACGCCAACATGGTGAGGCCCGCTTTTACAAATTCGTTTTCCCCTTCCCCATATTCGGTACTCGTCAAGGACATTTGCTGTACCATATCATAATTTACGATATTGATCACGACTTCCTTGGTATTCCTTGCGTTTTCCAAAGTGTGCTTGGTTGTATTGTCACGTACCCTTCGAGAGGGAGAAAATATCAAAATGGGCGGGTTGGACCCGAACACATTGAAAAAACTGAACGGTGACAGATTGGGCCTACCGTCCCCGTCAACAGTACTTGCAAAGGCGATGGGCCTTGGCCCCACGGCCCCTAACAGGTATCCGTGCAATTTGGCCGTGGAAACCTCCGAGGGAATAATGGAAAGCACTTTTTTCATGGTCCCGCAAAGATAGTCAAATTGTGGGCAAAAATGAAACCGTCCCTTTGCCCCGCGAATAGAATATCTTGGTGCATTTTACGTTATCTTTAAAAATAATCTGGCAACGGAATGGGCCTCAATCCAAAAAAAAAGTACAATTTTCTGCTGTTGGTGGCTTCTTTTGCCATAGTGAGCCTTATACTCTGGAACACGAACAGCTTTTTTAAAAAGTTCAAGGAAGAGGAACGCTTAAAGATGGAGATCTGGGCCACCGCCCAATCCGAACTTTTACAGTCGTCCGAAGATAGGGACCTTGGCAACCTGCACGTAAAAATATTCCAGAACAATACGTCCACCCCAATGATCTTGGTGAACAAGGACAGTTCCATTAAGGTGAACAACATTGCGTTGGAGATGGCCAGGGACACCAACTATCTGCGTGGCAAGATCACGCAGTTCCAGCAGGAGAACAACCCTATTTCCATTGATTACAAAGGGGAGCATCTTGCCACGCTCTACTATGGAAATTCGGAAGTATTGAACAAACTGAAATATTATCCCATTGCCCTTTTGCTGATCATTTTCCTGTTCGGAGCGGTCATATTTTTCTTTTTCAAGACCAACAAAGCCTCGGAACAGAACAAATTATGGGCCGGAATGGCCAAGGAAACGGCGCATCAGATCGGCACGCCGCTGACTTCCCTTTTGGGTTGGAACGAATTGCTGAAAGGGGAAAATATTAGCAGTGGCATTACCGATGAGATCCAGAAGGATATAGCCCGTTTGCAGACGATAACAGAACGTTTTTCAAAGATCGGATCTCTTCCGAAACTAAGGGAGCACGATATCGTAAAAGAAACGAAGGATGCCTTTGACTATCTACAGCTAAGGAGTTCAAAACTGATCCAATTTTCCTTTCAAAGCAAAATTTCGGCCCTTCCGGTACTTCTTAACAGGGAACTATACCACTGGACCATAGAAAACCTGGTAAAGAACGGAATAGACGCCATGCGCGGCAAGGGCAGTATCTCCCTGGAAATATTGCAAGAAGGACAATTTGTAAGCATATTGGTATCGGATACAGGCCATGGAATCCCAAAAAGCAATTTTACGACTATCTTCAACCCTGGTGTCACCTCCAAAAAAAGAGGTTGGGGACTTGGCCTTTCCCTGGTAAAAAGAATAGTGGAGGAATACCATCAAGGGAAAATAAAGGTACTTTCTTCCAGCAAGGAAGGAACGATCATGAAAATATCCCTTAAAACCAAAATCTGAATTATGGCAAAGGAAGAACTTAGGATCATAAAGGAAGCGGACCTGACCAACAATTGTCCGGAATGTTTTAACCAGGCGCTGCGGCTCAGCTTTTATCAAAAGCACATATACAATAAGCTATACCATAAAATTTCTTCGGACGTCACCCATGAAATCAAATGCAAAACCTGTGAATCATTGATATATCCCGTAAAATGGACGGAAGATATTGAACGTGTGTTCGACTATTATCGGAAAATGGTTACCCCTGACAGGTCGAGCATACGCTTCACGGCCCTTTTCTATATCCTTGTCCTCTTTTGCATTGTGCTGGTGGCAGCGGGAAGTTACTACTTTCTGCGGGAGGTCATTCAATTTTAGCGCTTACCGATTGTGCTATGTCGTTGAATTCCTTTTCCGAAAAGGATACCTTGTTCTGGAAGGTGGCGTCCCCCATCCGGTTCAACGGAATAAGGTGAACGTGCACATGAGGCACTTCCAGACCTATAACGCTCATTCCGACGCGCTTACAATCCACTGCCTTTTCAAGTGCCCTACCCACTTTCCTGGCAAATTTCATCAGCCCCGCATAGGTATCCTCATCAAGGTCCATAATTTTGTCAACTTCTTTTTTGGGCACGCAGAGGGTATGTCCCTTGGCATTGGGGTTTATGTCCAAAAAGGCGATAAACCGGTCGTCTTCCAGAATTTTATAACAGGGAATCTCCCCTTCGATTATTTTCGTAAAGATACTGGCCATGGTGCTTTATTTATATATCAGGTAGATAATTGATCCGGACCCCCCCTTTTAAGATCGGGTGATTTCCATTATTTCAAA
This sequence comes from uncultured Sediminicola sp., assembly GCA_963974715.1. Classification (GTDB taxonomy): domain Bacteria; phylum Bacteroidota; class Bacteroidia; order Flavobacteriales; family Flavobacteriaceae; genus Sediminicola. The sequence continues at coordinate 195,781 of CAXBDK010000002.1, read as the reverse complement.
TTTGATGGTGCCGTTGGGAATGGTAATTTCTGCCACATCCCCCACTTTTTTGCCCAAAAGGCCCTTACCTATAGGCGAACTGACGGAAATTTTTCCCGCCTTTAGGTTTGCCTCACTTTCGGCCACCAAGGTGTATTTCATTTCCATTCCATTGGCCTGGTTCTTCAATTTTACGGTAGACAGCACCAATGCCTTGGAAGTATCCAATTGTGACTCATCTATCAAACGTGCGTTGGCCACAATTTCTTCCAACTTGGATATTTTGAGCTCCAACAATCCCTGTGCTTCCTTAGCTGCATCATATTCCGCATTTTCCGAAAGATCTCCCTTGTCCCTTGCTTCGGCGATCGCTTGTGAGGATTTTGGCCTTTCAACATCCTTCAATTGGTTCAGCTCGTCCCGCAACTTTTTTAGTCCCTCTCCTGTGTAATACGATATCTTGCTCATAATTGTAATGTTTAATCAATATACTGTTCATCCAATGGCGTCCATACATCCTTCCACGGAAAAAATTCCAATGAAGGTCAGCTCCAAATATTTTAGAAATAGTATAAATACGAAAATCCTCTTTTTTATAGAGGATTTAAGACAAATATACATAATTTTTGTTCAATTTTGCCGCTGTGATATGAAATACCTTTCGGTTATGAAACGAGTATTATTTTTGGTCCTTGTTCTTTTTTCCCTCTCCTGTAGCAACGATCGTACAAACAGAAATCCCTATTTACAGGATATCGGGTTTCGGTTCGACCTCAACCTGAACCTCCCAACATACAGTCCACTGACCAATCCGTTCAATCCGATATATGTTGCGAACAATACTGCCGGACTCCGGGGGATTTTTGTGGTCAATATAGGGTCGGACCAGTTTATGGCATGGGAGGCCAGCTGTCCCAACCACGTCCCGAACGAATGCTCCACCATGATCTTGGATGGCCAAAACGTAGTCTGTTCCTGTGAAGGGTACGAATACAATCTTATAAACGGCCAACTTCAGAACAGGCCGGACGACGGCAGAAATTATTACGATCTCCTTTATTATCAAAGTACCTTTAGCGGTACCGTAGTCAGTGTTTCCAATTAAGGAAAAAAAGGTTCAAGCTTTCCCATTTTTAAAAATACGCCCAAAACCGTTTAACCTTTCGTAGAAAAAAGGGATGGGATCCCTTAAAATAAATTCAAGCGAAGATCGATCATAAAATTCCATGGACTTGTTCATTCCAAACCAATCCTTGCACTTTATTTTTAAGGCGGTACCTGCGTTCACAAAACGGTTCTGTTGGTAATCAGGGGATTCAAAGGGAATGTCCTTTGCCACAAGACAGGAGAGATATGGGAAATTAACCCCAGCGCCCAATGACCCGGTAATACTTGCCCAAAAGCGACAGTTCATCTCTATTATCTTTACTCTATTCTCAGACTCATCGTACCGAAGATCAAAATGTACCACGCCGTTCCAATTCAAGGTCCGGACCACTTCCTTAACCAATGATAAAACTTCTTGGTTTTCCAAAAAATCTATATTTGGCGCAGGGGTGAACCTTCCATTTCCCATTTCCGGTCTCTTCTGGACGGTATGGGCCAAAACCTCTCCCTCCTTACAAAGTACGCTGCAATCGATATCATATCCATGTATAAAGGACTGAAGGATAAATTTATCCGTATCCGCGGATTTCGAAAATCGTAGAAAAAGACTTTCAAGACAATCATAAAATTCTATTCCCTTACCTCCGCTTCCCTGTTTGGGTTTTAACAGGACAGGGAAGTTTATTGCGATGATATCTTCATCAACATTTCGTTCCTCGCTACAATCAAGGGTCAAGGGACATGGTATTGCCCTTTCATTTACCCACTGCGCCAAGGTCCACTTGTTCACCGCAATATCAAAAGAACCGACATCGGGCAAGGGGGCCAAGGAAGTAATGCCCTTAAAAATGTCACGGTTACTTGAAATATATCGAATTGTACTTTCATCCACCGGAAGCAGCACATCGATATTTTCCTGTAACAAAACTACCTTAACAAAACTCAGCCATGCGTTCCCCAAATTTTCACCACCCTTAAATAAAAAGAATCCCGACAAATGTCTGGAATATCGTATTCTAGAACGGGGATTTGAGGAAATGGCATAGATCTTCACGTCCTTTTGCACGGCCAAACACTGTAGCACGGGCAACGCAAAAGCACTTTCGCCGTCAGGAATCAAAACGGATATACAGGACATAAGAATGTAATTATCTTGTACCTAGGTACTTGTTACAAGCTAAAAGTAAGGGAAAGCCCTTCTGGGTTATCCTATTGTCCACAAAAAGTCAAAAAAAATCGTTCCATGACCATTTTACATAGTAGTGGACCTGTCGCCGCTCCCCAATATTTGGTCCATAAACCAACTTGTATGGGCGCCCGTCTCCCCGGTGGAAGGATGTTGGCCGTTGCCCAAAAGGTGTTCCCTGATGTTGGCCACATGGTATTCCTGTACATGTAAAGGATTGTCGATGAATAGCCTGGTTTCCCCTTCTTTGGTCCTCAACACGATATCTTCTTCGTTAAAGATGGAAAATTCCACACTGCCCATACTTCCAAATATTGCCACTTTATCGACCCTTTCAACGGTGCCGAAATTCCAGCTGCCCTCCCCCGTAATCCCATTTTTATGGATCCAACAGGAAGTAATGGCATCCATGGCCCCGTACAGCCCTTGTTGGTTGGTGGCTATGCCGTACGCTTTTTCCACTGCGCCCAGGAAATAAACGAAAAGATCCAGACCGTGACTTGCCAGATCGTCAAAGTATCCTCCTGGGGCAACCAGAGGGTCGGTACGCCAATTATATTGACCGGATAGGTCCGCGGCGGATGGTGGCTTCCCCAAATGCCATCGGATATGCCGGATCGATCCTATTTGCCCTTCGTCCAACCATTGCTTTACCTTTAAAAAACGGGGCAATGAACGTCTGTAATATGAAGAAAACAGGGGTATTCCCCGTTGCTTGAAGGCATCCGATATGGCAAGGCTCTCCCTATAGGATGGAGCCAAGGGCTTTTCAATGCAGCAGGGCTTCCCGGCGTTCGCGACCATTATACCGTACTTTAGGTGCGTATCGGGGGGTGTTGCAATATATACCGCATCCACTGTTGGATCCGCTATAAGTTGCTCCGCGCTGGTAAAGAATTTTGGTACTCCGTGCCTCTTGGCATAATCGGCAGCTTTAACCCCATCCCTGCGCATTACGGCGGTCAGCTTAAAATCGGGAGTAAGTTGGTATGCGGGACCACTTTTTAATTCGGTTACCGCACCACAACCAATAATTCCCCAACCAATTGGGGAATCTATCAACTTTTTTTTGTCCATTGCTTAATTTAAAAGGACCGTTCAATAGGCTCCCGCCACCGGTCCATCACAAAAATAGGGTAATTAAACCAAAAAAGGGCACGCATCCAAAACTGGACGCCCGCCCTTATATCAAAGGAACCGAAACTATTATTTTCCCTATATTGGTCCCTTTTTAAAAATTAACGGTCGCCCCCAGCAGAAAATTGGTACCTGCCTGTGGGTAGTAACCTTGCACCTCAAAGGAATTTCCCGGTGTGCTAAAATCGTCCACATAGGTAAATCCGTTGGAGACATATTTTTCGTTAAATACGTTGTTTATAAGACCCGAAAGTACAATGGACCTCACCATACCGTTCAGTTGAATTTCATAATTAAGGTTTACATCGGTGGTAAAATATCCGTCCAGTTTGGAAGCTTCGGTGTCCGTATTGCTCATATATTGTTCCCCCACATATTTTGATAACAACGAAAGGGTAAAGTCGTCGGAAGGTGAAAAGGCCAGGGCGTTCCCGACTATAATGGATGGCGAAAATGCAATAGTGGTATTGCCCAAATTTTGTACGGCACCATCCCTTACAATGATCAAATCCTTGTTTTTATTACTGCTCAGCGCTATGTTGGGCCGTGCCGAAAATTTGTTCCCCAGTTCAATATTTGCGTCCACTTCCAGCCCCATCCTATAACTATCGCCCACATTGGCCCGTAGTGGCGCTCCAACATCGTTGAGTTCACCTGTAAGCACCAATTGATCTTTGTAGCCCATATAATAGACGTTGGTGTTCAATTGAAGCCATTGTGACACATAACGCCAACCCAGTTCAAAATCGTTCAGTTTCTCCGGCTTGGGACTTCCATTTTCATAGTCGTTCCTATTTGGTTCACGATGGGCCCTTGCATAGGAAAAATAAAAATTATTGCTGGGATCAAGATCATAGGTAAGGCCGGCCTTGGGATTAAAGAAATGGAAAACATCGTCCACCAACCCGGTATCCTCCCCGTTGGCCTCATAGGTTACCGTCCGGTACTGTAGGTCGGCATACAGGCTCCAATGGGCGTTGATGGCATAATTGGCCTTTGAAAAGAAATTAAGGTCGGTCTTGGTGGAGGTGTCATCGTAATAACGATCGCCATACGACCCATCGCCGGCAAAGCGCGCCCAGATAACCTCCCCAAAATGATCTCCTTGGTACTTGTTCCAACCGCCCCCAAGAATCAATTTAAAATTGGCCGGGTCGTATTGGGCCGAAAAAGTGGTCCCATAGAAATCGTTGTCCAGCCATCGTCTCCTGATCAGGTCCGTGGTGGTAATCTCTTCCCCATCCACCACTATTGGCCGCAAGGCATATGTTTCAAAGTCGTCATCTTCCCTGAACTGTTCAAAATATCCCCTTCCCCGGGTATAGTGAAGCGCTAGATTGGTGCTCCAATTTCCGGAAAAGCGTTGGTTCCACAACAATTGAAAATGATCCTGTTTATAATTGTCCACTTCATTTTCGTAAAATTGGACGGCTCCGTTTTCATCGGTATACATTCCTGCCGAATTGTAGGTCCTGTCGTTCTCCAAGGTGGCGGCATCTATTCCGTTCCAAGCTTGGTAGGTGATCTCATGGCCGCCGAACAACAATGCCTTTATAAGGGTATTGTCATCCCTAAAGGCCCCTTGCAAAAAGTAGGACTCCAGTTTGGAGGATGCCCTGTCTATATAACCGTCCGAGTCAATTTTGGACAAACGGCCCATGATCTCGACATGGTCGTTCAGCAATCCCGTACTGAACTTTAGGTTGTTGCGAAAGGTACCGAAACTTCCTATAGAGGAAGAAATTTGGGCGTATCCCTCTTCGGAAATAGCGTCGGTAAGCAGGTTGAGGCTAGCGCCAAAGGCCCCTGCCCCATTCGTGGATGTTCCTACCCCACGCTGTAACTGTAGACTTTCCGTGGAGGAGGCAAAATCGGGCATATTGACCCAAAAGGTCCCGTGCGACTCCGAATCGTTATAGGGAACACCGTTAATGGTCACGTTTACCCTGGTAGCATCACTGCCCCGAACCCGGATCCCTGTATAACCGACCCCTGCACCTGCATCGGAGGTAGTTACCACCGAGGGCAAAAAGTTCATCAGCACAGGAATGTCCTGCCCCAGGTTGCGGGGAGCGATCTGTTCTTTGGTAAGGTTTGAAAAGGTTACAGGTGATTCCTTGGTGACCCTAATGGCGGAGACCAACACCTCGTCCAAAGTGATTTTTTTTCCCTCTAGGGAGTCGATAGGTTGTTCTTGGCCCAGAACCGACACTGCGGCGCCAAAAACGGCAAATGTTGTGAATAAAGTTTTCATTCGTAAATGTTCGTTACGAATAAAAGGGGCCGTTATTCTTGTTAAAAATTGATTGTTTGTTTTTTCCCCGGACACGTGCCGGAGAATAAAACGATGAAATCCAAAATAGCGATTTACGCATCCCTTGGCAGCATTACCCGCCCAGGTTCCTTGGGTATAATCTCAGCCTGCCGAAACAAGCACCCCTTTGAGATGGCGGCAAAATTACATTGCGCTTTTTACATTTCATAATAAAAACCGTTAATAATTAACTTTTAATTATCGTCATTAAAATGGCAATTACGTACTTTAGACCATCGCTGAAAAAGCTTCGTGGCATGAACAAATCCAAGAGTGGATTCACCATTAAAATAATCTTTAGCTACCTTATTCTAGGGGCACTGGCACTGGTGGTGGGCTATTTTATCTTCACGGAGATCAAAGTGTTCGTGTCCTCACAGACCGACACCCAAAACGATAACAAACTTCTGAAAACCGGATCCCTTCTAACGGAACTCTATGAGGCCGAAAGCCTCTCCAAAATAGCCCTTCAAAAAAAAACAGCGTCCAGTTTTAAAGCCTACACCCAAAAAATAGACAGTGTATTTAGTGCCATTGACAGCTTAAAGATGCTCTCCCAAAACGAGCATCAAAAAAGAATGCTGGACAGTGTACATTTTTTACTGCAGAAAAAGGTGGACAACAGCAGGGAGCTGTTGAAAATTAAGGCAAGGAACGAAGAGAACAGTTCCCTTGACAATGCTTTGGCCCAATTTAACAGAATAGAGGAATCCCTAGGAAAAATTACCCCGGAAAGCTTGAATCCCAATTATTTTGAACTGCCACCGGAAGCCCAGAGCACGGTACGCAAATGGGCAGAGTACCTAAGTGAGAACGTTCCAAAGGATTCTACCAATATTCCGGGATCCAGAAAAGTGGACTCGGTACTTACCGCTTCCCGATCCCTGTTGGCGGAAGCAAAACAGAACAACAGAAAATCCCAGCGTACCGTGGCCCAGAAGGAACTGGAACTCAGCAGCAACGATATTCAACTGTCCCGGCAACTGAGGGATATCATTTCCGCCTTCGAGCAGGAGGTCATTACCAACACCTATACCGAAAATGTAAAAAAACAGCAAGCACTGACCCGCAGTATACGCCTTGCAGGGTTTGCATCGCTCCTTGGATTCCTTATCGTGGGACTCTTTACATTTTTGATCACAAAGGATTATTGGAAAGTACAGCAGTACAGACAGCGATTGGAAAAGGAAAAGAAATTCTCCGAATCACTTTTAAAGAGCAGGGAACAATTGATCTCTACCGTAAGCCATGACCTACGTACACCATTGAACACTATTTCGGGGTATTCCGATCTTATGGAAAACACCGGGCTTACCGGAAAGCAGGTGTCCTACCTAAAACAGGTGAAGTCAGCTTCCCGGTATGTCAACAGTCTGGTAAACGACCTACTCGATTTTTCCAAACTGGAAGCTGGCAAGATCAATCTCCAAAAAAAGACCTTTATCCTGTCCGAACTGATCCGCGAAACGGCCGAACATATCCAAGAATATAACCGCACCAAAAATTTAAACCTTATCATCGAAATAGATGGACGGCTAGACCATCCCGTGCTGGGAGATCCCTTGCGGATCCGGCAAATACTGAGCAACCTGATAGGGAATGCCTATAAATTTACATCGGAAGGCTTTATAAAGATCGATGCCTCGGTGATCAAAGAAGTCAACGCCTCCTATAAGACCAAGATCCAAATAATCGATTCCGGTATCGGCATCAAAAAAGAAAAACAGCAACATATTTTTAAAGAATTTACCCAAGCGGACACGGATACGGACAAAAGATATGGTGGCTATGGCCTGGGACTTACCATTTCCAAAAAACTTACCACCCTTTTAGGGGGCAAGATAAGTTTACAGAGCGAGGAAAATAAGGGAAGCAACTTTATAGTGGAACTGCCCCTGGAACTTTCCAAGACCCCCCTGGTGCCTCCCAAAACCCCCATGGCGCCACATAAAGATCTTTCCCTCCTGATATTGGACGATGACCCTGCCATGTTGAGACTGCTGAAGGAAGTATGCAGCAGCCTTCAAATTTTTGCCTATACCTTTTCCGATTTTGAAGATATAGAACACGATGCCGAGATTCGATACGATGTGGTACTTACCGATATACAGATGCCCAATATAACTGGGTTCGAGGTCTTGGAAAATCTTAGAAAACAGTCTTTTGACCATTATAAGGGACAGCCCATTGTGGCCATGACGGGAAGAAGGGACCTGGAAAAAAAAGTGTATGAAGATGCCGGATTTGAAGGGGTGCTACAGAAACCATTTACAAAGGATACGCTGGTGGAAATCCTAGCCCAACTTTTTCCAAAGGTGGTCGCTAAAATGGAAGGAACCGCCCCACAACCTAAACCAAGTTCCGGTTCGCAACTCTTCAGTTTGGACGTTATAGGTACCTTCTTGGGCGATAATAGTGAAGCCATGGGAGAGGTGCTGCACACTTTTATGGGGGATACCGAACGCAATATGGAACTTTTGAAAGTAGCGATCAATTCAATGGACCATCCGCAGATAAATTCAATTGCTCACAGGATGCTGCCCATGTTCCGCCAATTAAAGGCCATGGAAATAGTCCCTCTGTTGGAAGGTCTGGAGATTTTGCCGGCCAGCGCAATGGCGATCAAGGAACTGAATAAAACCTATGGCACTTTAAGGAACCATGTTACGGTAATGCTATTGGCGATCCGGTCCTATCTGCAACAGTCTCCGATCACAGGTCAAGATCGTAATGATTGATCCTATTATAGAGCGTTTTTCGGGTAACCTGTAATAGTTTCGCTGCTTTGGACTTGTTGAAATTGGTCTTCTTAAGGGCTTTGATAATCTGCTCCTTTTCAAATTCCTCCTTTGAGAAATTTGTTTCCACTGCAAGGGGCCGTTCCTTTTTCAGGGTCACCTCCTTGGGCAGTACACTTATCTCGACCTGTTCTCCCACGGTTAATAGCACTGCCCTTTTTATCACATTCTGTAGTTCCCTAAGATTTCCGGGCCAGTGATACTCTTGGAAGGCCTGAATTACTTCGGGAGAAAAGGAAGTTACATTTTTATCCAAGGAAATGTTGGCCTTGTCAAGAAAATGGCCCGCAAAGAGCATTAAGTCCTCAAAGCGGTCCTCCAAAGAGGGGATCTGTATGGAAAACTCATTGAGCCTATGGTAAAGATCTTCCCTAAAAGTACCTTTTTCTATCGCCTCCAATAGATCTTCATTGGTGGCGGTAATGATACGCACATCAACTTGGATTTCCTTTGTACTTCCCACTCTCTTTATTTTCCGCTCCTGTAATGCCCGTAACAATTGGATCTGGTTTTCGTACGACAGGTTCCCTATTTCATCGAGGAAAAGGGTGCCCCCATTGGCAGATTCGAAATGTCCTATCTTATCTTCTATCGCACCGGTAAAACTACCCTTCACATGTCCAAAAAATTCACTTGTGGCGAGTTCCTTTGGGATGGCACCACAGTCCACTGCCGCAAAATTAAAATCCTTCCTCTTGCTTTGATCATGAATGGCCTTGGCAGTCACTTCCTTTCCAGTTCCACTTTCTCCGGTAATCAAGATAGACATATCTGTAGGGGCCACCAGTTTGATATATTCGTTCAATTTTTCAGAAGCTTCGCTTATTCCCCGTACAACTCCCTTTACAGGTACAGATGTTTCCAGGTTGCGTTTCGATTTCTTTGGCTCCGTGTTCCCTTTGGAAAAAACCTCTTCCGAAGGTACATTTCCCAGTTGGTCCTTTAGTGCATTTTGAATGACCATGACGATCTCATCCGGGGTAAAAGGTTTGGAGATATAATCATAGGCCCCCTTTTTCATAGCATTGACAGCAGTGCCCACCTCCGCATATCCAGTCATTACAACGACAGGAATCTTGGGATTGTTTTCCTTTATTTCAGAGAGCAGTGTCAATCCATCATAATTGGGGAGGCGCAGATCGGTAAGTACCAGATCAAAACCTGTTTCCTTTAACCTGATCTTTGCTTCCGATGCTGAAAAACTGGTTTCCACATCATATCCCTTTTTACTGAGAAATTTTTGAAGCATTTGACAGAAAGAAGCGTCATCCTCAATGATCAAGAGTTTGGACATTATAAGTACGATTAAAGGTATGCCCGTAAAAATACTACAAGTAAGTCAGTTGTTTTTTAATTTTATCATAAAAAAATAACACAGACAAAATCTGAATTTATTTTGGCCGTGCAATTTTTTGGTTGAAGTTACGTGTTCAAGTTCCAGAAATAAAAAGAGGGACCGTATAAAACGGCCCCCCTCTACCAAACCAACTTGATGCAAAACAAATAACTCAAGTTTTACCTACATATCTATCCAGTTGCCTTTGTTATCGGCGTACAGTAAGCCCTTTGTTCCATCTTCTAAGGAAACTTCCAATTTATACTGTTCCGCTTCATTCACTTGGGCTTTGCTTATCCTGGCAGTGGGATAATTCTTTGAAATTGCGGCGGTGATCGCTTTTGGAAGTTCTGTCGTCTTAATTTCACTGAATCCCTCTTGCTCATTTGTGGCGGAGGCATTATCCCTATCCCTTTTTTCAGCTTTCACTTCTTGGGCACAGGCCGTCAAACTTCCCATTGCCAGTATTGCCACTAAAAAAATCTTTACCATAAATTTTGTTTTAAATATTATATGACGTAATAATGAAAGAATAGTGCCAGAATACCCAAAAAAATTTCATTATAATCATATTATATTGATTTACAGTTATTTATATAAATTCCTTTAAAAAAAACCTAGGAGCATAAAATGTGTATTTTTGTGTATGCACGTGGAGGTAGGCAACCTCTTTACACAGTCTTTCCCCTTTAAAAGGATGGATTATGGCATAATTTTCAGGTTGTCCCGAAGGTGGGTTTACTTTAAATAAAGAATGGTCCGGTGCATAGACCTACTAAACCATCTCGGGGCAAGCCCATGAAAATATTCAAAGGAAGAAACATTATCCCGAACGACGCAGGGCTTCGGGGGAACAAAACGCATTTAATGTGGACTTATGCCATTAAAACTTATGGGTATTTAAGACTGCCATGCAACGCCTGAAATCATACAATAGCAAAAATAGAAAAGGCCACATTTCTGTGGCCTTTTCATCTAACAACTTTGAAATTAAGGTCGAACCTTATTGCTTATCGATAAAGTTACCTTCTGCATCTGCATAAACTGTTACAGCAGTTCCATCTTCTTTTGTAACTTCCAATTTATAGATTCCTTCTTCACTAACTGAAGCTTTGTTCAGGGCCGCACCGGCATGTGCACTTCCAAGAGCCTCTTTTACCGCATTGGGAACTTCCTCAGCGGAAATTTCCGTAAATTCTTCTTGGGCAGTGGTTACTTCCGTAACTTCTGTTGCAGTGGTTTCTGTTTGCTGGGCAAAAGCCGATAGACTTCCCAATGATAATGCTGCTACTAATAATACCTTTTTCATGATTATAAATTTAATTATTGAACTGATTTTTTGTATTGTTCTCTGATAAGTATATTGAAATAATGATACCAAAAATGAAAATTGGATAAATTAAAAGATAATATACTGTTACACTGATAATTATAATATAATTTTAAAATTTCACCTTTTTGCGGTCGTGTAATTATGGGTATAACCGCTTCCCTTTTTGTATAAAACCTACACAGCTCCTCCCGGACCATATACCGATCCCTTGGGTAGTCCTTTGTTTCGACCCGTAAAACTTCATAAAAAAAAGGACCGCATTTCTGCGGCCCTCTTTTTTCCAAACTAACCAAAAACTAATTCCAAATATGTATTACATATCGATCCAGTTCCCTTCAGAATCTGCATAAAGTGTAGCTGTTGAACCATCTTCCTTGGTCACTTCCAATTTGAAGATACCATCCTCATTTTTGGCTGCCTTGTCCAAGGACGCTCCAGCGTGTGCAGAACTTAGGGCATCGGTGATTACACTAGGAACTTCATCAGCTGCAATTTCGGTGAATCCGTCCTGTGTGGCTGTTACTTCAGTTCCTGTTACTTCCGTTGTTGGGGTCTCTTGAGCGAATGCCGTTAAACTTCCCAATGATAATGCTGCTACCAATAATACCTTTTTCATATCTTAAGTTTTAATTATTACTATTAATGTTCTGACTACCTATATGAAAGAATGGTGCCAATAAATCCAAAAGCTCCAGAAAAACAACCAACATGCTATTTTTCAATGATATACGTTCAATTTATTTTCCTGTTGTCCTTATTAAGGTGTGTAAACATGTGTATTTTTGTGAACGAATGTGTTTATTATGGATACATGTTTAAGAAAATTGGATTTGAGAAATGGATTTTTGACCTCCAAAAACAGATAGGCCGCTCCCAAGGAACGGCCTATCTATAACTATGGAAATATACTTTATTAAATATCCAGCCAATTGCCCAAGGCATCTGCGTACAGCTCCTTAACGGAACCTTTGTCATCCGAAATCTCTACTTTGTACTCTTCCTCCCCATTCACAAATACCTTTACCACTGAATATTCGGCATAATCCTTTTCCAACGCCCTAGAGATGGCGGAGGGCAATTCTCCTTTGGCTATTTCGGTGAAATCCTGTGCAATTATCAACTCCATGATTCCATCATGAAAAATTGGGGGATGGGCTGCCAGAGGCGTCAAACTTCCTATGGCCATGGCTGTAGCATATACTAAGTTCTTCATATCATTAGGGTTTTTTATAATCGTATTTACCATTTAAACATTCTTCACCCTATGAAATTATGATGCCAACTGTCAACACCGATGCTACAAATTAAATAAATGTCTGATTATAAATAGCTTATAAATTCCATATAGGATCGGTGGCTGTGTAATCCTGCACCCAAAAAACAAAAGTGTGTAATTACTACACACTTTTTAGGCAGAATGTCGGAAGACATGCCCCCCTCTTATTTATGCTTTACCTGATGGCTAGGTTTTAAAAGATCGTTCACCGTTTTTACGGGATTGAAGGTTACCGAAGGGACTTCTACGAACAAGGTGTTCCAAAAAGCCATTCCCCCGTTCCAAAGACCAGGAAGTTCCAAAGCCTTCAATTCCTTTCCATCACTGGTCTTTTCCGTAATAAATCCCTGTTTGTGGTCCACAAAGTCCATCAAGTTATATTTTTTGCCTTTATGGTTCCTAACTCCACATACAATATCCACAGGATTGAAATGGGTAGAATTTCTAAAAATTGCGTTTTGGCCTGCATCGGAAGTATCCACTTGTGCACTTTCTACGATCTGTAGTGAAACCGAACCTGTCCGGTCCCTAATCCAAAAGGGTCCTCCCCCGGGTTCGCCTTCATTTTTTACCATACCACATACCCGGATGGGCCTGTTGATCTTCTCTTTTAAAATTAGCTGTTGGTCCTTTAAGGAAAGCCCATCAAAATCCGGTTGCAATACCACATTTAGACGTTCTTCCATAAAGGTCCTTATATCGTTCAGAATCTGTTTGGTCAACAGTTCCTTTTCCAACGCTGCTGCAAACAAAAATGCCCTTTCTTGGATATCCAGGAGAAGACCTGCCAGAATCTTTTTGCTGCGGGCCACTTGTTCCAAGGATTTGGCGACTACAACATTGTCAATATTTTTAATAAAAATGATATCGGCATCTTGATCGTTGAGGTTCTCCACCAGAGCGCCATGCCCCCCTGGCCTAAAGAGCAGGGACCCATCCTGATTGCGGAACAATTGGTTTTCCATGTCCACCGCAACGGTATCGGTAGCGGATTTTTGATAGGAATATCCAATATTAAATGAAGTGGCCGTTGTATGGGATATCCTTTCCTTAATACCGATGAATTCTTGGTTGAACATTTCCCCGTGTTGTTCGGAAATCGTAAAGTGCAGGTTTGCCTGCCCCTCCGTGGCAGCATACAGGGCGGCCTCCTTTAAATGCTCCTCAAACGGAGTTGCCACATGATCCCCGTAATTGTGGAACGGAAGAAGTCCTTTGGGAAAAAAACCGTAGTTCAATTTTTCCGGGGAGAGCATTTCCTGAACAAAAAGGAATACCTCTTGATCCTTGGAAGTGGCGCGTGCAGCGATCCTGTTCCTGATCAAGGGATAAAAGGGAAACTCCTGTAATCCTTCCGAAAGGGCTTTTATATCGGCATCCCCGGTGCGTTTTAGATAATCCGATAAAGATTCCGTAGCGGGATCAAATGACTCCAAAAAGGCAAACAACGCCTTGAACATTCTGGAAGCGGCACCTGAAGCGGGCACAAATTTTAAAAGCGATACATTTTCTTTTGAGTTTTCAAATTTCTGCACGAAAGCATCTTCCTCAGGTCCATCAAATTTTATGATTCCGTCCGATATGACAGCGGCCTTTACCAGCGATACAAACGGAATTCCATCTTTAAAAGTTTCAATTTGTCCAAGGATTTTTTCCTCGGATATTCCTTTGTCCCTTAGCTGTTCCCTATCCTTCTCCGTAAATCTGGTCATCTCTTCAATAATTTATCTATATGTTCCGTGGCCGTGGCCATGCGCGCTTTTTTGTCGCCTTTTAAAATAACGAATTTTCTGTTATACTTCTCCAAAGTATCCTTAAAATACCTAAACATTCGTTCCCTTTCACCTGGCCGATCCCTAAGGTCATCCTTTTCCCACGGCACATCTATGTAGGTAAGAAAATAAAGATCGTACGAATTTTGGAGCGCGTACTTTTCCAAGACGGGATCACAGTATCCCAAATAATAAGCTTCCGAATATACCTTGGTTTCCAAGAGGTCGGTATCGCAAATAAGAATATCTTTAGCTTTTTTCGTCAACCTGTTTTCCAGTCGCATCTGTCCCTCCGCAATGGGTAATAGATCATGGGCCTCACAGGTCCTGCGTTCCTCGTTCCACTTATTCTGAAGATAGTCGCGGGCATATTCTGGCACCCATACGGAGCTATAATGTCTGGCCAATTGTTCCGAAAGGGTGGTCTTACCTGTAGATTCCGGTCCAAACAATACTATTTTAACAATGTCCGAGGATTCTTGTTTAAATTTTTCTTCCATGCTAAATACCCAAATATGGCTATTATGGTAAATAAAAAATATTGAAAGGAGGTAAAGATAAGTCCTTTATAGGCATAGAGGGGAACCGAAATAAGATCTCCCACGATCCAATATATCCAGTTCTCCAACTTTTTTCTGGCCATGGACCACATTCCAACAAAGAAAATAGCGGTGGTAAGGGTATCCACATAGGAAACCCACCCTTCCAATTTATCAAATAGGACGTAAACCAAGAGCACGAAGGCTACGGTTGCCAAAAACAGGAAAATGGCCCATTTATTTTCTTTGGAATCAGATCTTGTTATGGCGATAAAATGGGATTCGTCCACTTTTCTGGTCCAGAGGTACCACCCGTAAACGCTCATCGCGAAATAGTAAGCGTTTATAAGCATATCGCCCAATAGGCCGAATACCAGCAATATATATACAAAAATGCCTGTACTGATGATTCCGGTGGGAAAGACAAGAATATTCTCCTTCATGGAATACCATACACTGAGGAAACCAAAAAAAACACCTGTCAGTTCAAGGATGATCAGATGGGTAGGGACACCTTCATATTGCGCAAAGATCCAATCAAAAATGGGGTTCATAATCACTTCTATCGGATTTCACCACCTTCATGAACAACAAACCTTTGTCCATAAGCTCAAATGCCTCCCTGATCTCAATGGTGAGGACCTGCATCACTTCCCCATACTCCCCATACACCTGGGTACTTAAGGGGTTCTCCATAAGGGTAAGGCCAGAGGCCCTCAATTTCTTTATGAAGTTGATGATATGTACCTCATAATTGTTCTGTAAGGGGGAAAAGGTAAGTTCAACTGAAATGTTCATGTCCTTTTTATTAAATGTTACCAAAAACAATAGTAGCGTATAGTTGCGCCCTTCTACTCGTCCTTTATGGCGAAGACACAGGAATAGCCCTCAAATTCCATAAAGTGTATGGTATAGAACGATTCTTCACCGTGAAATAGGATGGTGCCCGTGGTTCCCTTATCGGCAAAGGAAAAATCCTTGATGTCAATATGGTGGAGAAAACTCAGTCCCGGATGGGCATAAATTTTATACAACGCCTCCTTAGCGCCCCAGACAATGGTAAGCTTACGGATCAGGGCCTCCGTATTGGCCAAGGTCTTGTATTCCTCCAAAGGGGTAAATTTACTGGCAATGGCCAAAATTTTGTCACGTTGGAGTTCTATATCGATCCCAACCTCGTCAAAATCGGCAATAATGATTCCGGTAAATTCATGGGAATGGGTGATGGAGATTTTCCTACCGTCCTTTAGATGGGGTTTGCCTGCACTGTCATAAAAAAGGTCATGGTCCGTATATCCCGCCTCGGCCAAAAGGTGTCTTATACTCAAAAAACCCCTTCTATGCAGTTCCGATTTCATGCCCTTTAAACGGTCATCGCAATGGAGCGTCAATTCGACATCCATTGCAAGCACCTTTTCGGACTCCTCTATTTTCCATAGAAGTACCCGAACGCCAGGTCTAACTGTTATTGTTTTATAAAGAGCCATTGCTTTATTTAAGTAATTAGTACCTTTGCAAACCATGTGGAGGTGCACACCTCCATATACGAAAGTAAAAATAAAAAAGGATATGAAATGGACCAAGAGGCATATTCTTACTTTTAAAAGCTCTTGGCGATTTTTAAGCACATTATTAAACCTTTAATAGAAAGCGGATGAGCACTAAAACTGTTCCTTATGTTGCCCATAAGGTAAAAGATATCTCCCTGGCCGCCTGGGGAAGGAAGGAAATTTCACTGGCCGAAGCGGAAATGCCCGGCTTAATGGCCCTACGGGAAGAATACGGCCAAGAACAGCCCCTTAAGGGCGCCAGGATTGCGGGCTGCCTACACATGACCATACAGACCGCTGTGCTTATAGAGACCTTGGTGGCACTGGGGGCAGAGGTTACATGGAGTTCCTGTAATATTTTCTCCACGCAAGATCAGGCGGCAGCGGCAATTGCGGCGGCGGGAATACCAGTCTATGCGTGGAAGGGAATGAACGAGGAGGAATTTGATTGGTGCATTGAGCAGACCCTCTTCTTTGGTGAGGATAGAAAGCCCCTGAACATGATCTTGGACGATGGGGGAGATCTTACCAATATGGTGCTTGACCGCTATCCTGAACTTGCCTCGGGCATAAACGGACTATCGGAAGAGACCACTACGGGCGTCCACCGACTGTACGAAAGGGTAAAGAACGGGACCTTGCCAATGCCGGCGATCAACGTAAACGATTCCGTTACCAAGTCAAAGTTCGATAATAAATACGGCTGTCGTGAAAGTGCCGTGGATGCCATTAGAAGGGCCACTGATACAATGTTGGCCGGGAAACGGGTGGTCGTGGCAGGATATGGGGACGTTGGAAAAGGGACCGCCGCTTCCTTTAAGGGGGCGGGCTCCATAGTAACGGTGACCGAAATAGATCCCATCTGTGCCCTTCAGGCAGCTATGGACGGGTTCGAGGTCAAAAGAATGGATACCGTGATCGGGACCGCCGATATCGTCATCACTACCACTGGCAATAAGGATATTATACAATCCCAGCATTTTAAGGCAATGAAGGACAAGGTCATCGTCTGCAATATCGGACATTTCGATAATGAGATCGATATGGCCTGGCTGAACAAAAATTATGGGTATACCAAAGATGAAATAAAACCCCAAGTGGACAAATATACCATCGATGGAAAGGATGTGATCCTTCTTGCCGAAGGAAGACTGGTAAACTTGGGCTGCGCCACCGGGCATCCAAGCTTTGTAATGAGCAACTCCTTTACGAACCAGACCTTGGCACAAATCGAACTTTGGAAGCACAAGGACAAGTATGAAAATGAGGTCTATATGCTACCCAAACATTTGGACGAAAAGGTGGCCAAATTACACTTGGCCCGTTTGGGGGTGGAACTGGAAACACTTCGGCCCGAGCAGGCCAAATATATCGGGGTCTCGGTGGAAGGACCTTTCAAGCCAGATTATTACAGGTATTGATTTTTGAAAATTACGCCCCATTGTGGGGATCGCACAATAAAACCCTTATCTTACACAGTTTTGATAAGGGTTTATATTTGCCCCGTACCAAACCATAAGACAGCCATACTTTATGAACATTCTATTAACGGGGGCCACTGGCACCTTAGGGTCCAAAATTCTTTTTTCCTTATTTGAAATGGAAGGTGCACGGATAACAAAGGTCTATCTGCCCATCCGTGCCAGAAAAAATGCCACTCCGGCCGAACGATTGGAGAAAATGATTTGCAGTGAATTTGCACCCCCCTATGTGCAAAAAAATCTACATGGCATCCTGGCAAAATTGGAAGTTGTGGAAGAAGGGGACTTTCTAGATCCGAAACTATTTTTAAAAGGGCGCAAGCTGGACTTCCTAATACATTCCGCAGGGTTTGTAAACCTCTCCACGGACCTGTCGGCGAAGAAAAATATCTTTATGGGAAATTATGGGTTCACCAAGGAAATATTCCATAGCTATGCCGACCATATACAAAAATTCATTTATATAAGTACCGCATTTTCGATCGGAAATATTGGAGGTACGCTGCAGGACGATTATTTACAGAGCCCTAACCGCTATCGCAACCATTACGAGGCGTCCAAACATGCCACAGAACAATTTATATGGAAGGAAGGAAAAAAAAATGGGGTTGCCGTGCAAATATTGCGCCCAAGCGTTTTGGGAGGTAATTTAATGGATGTACCGTATTTTTTTATTTCCAAATATATGGTCTTTTACCTATTTGCCAAATTTTTCCATAATTGCGATCCCAAGGAATCCATTAGGATAAGCACCCATAAAAATGCGGGACTGAACATTATCCCGACCGATTATGCGGCAAAGGTGATCGTAAAAGTAATGGGTTCAAATATTGACCAACTGAATATCGTCCATTCAAAGGAAACCAATCTGATAAAGGGAATGAGCCGAATTTTTGAAGAGGTAGGATTTAGCAACTTTAGTTTTACCTCCGATCCCATAAATGCCGTATCGGGATTTGCCTCTAAACTGGAACAGTTTTATTATGAGACCATAGGCATCCACTTAGATCCGTACCTCACATCCCTGCCCCATGAGTGGGACACCACCTTATTGGAAAGCATTCTCCCGCTCCCCCTATATGATCAGGAAGAATATTTAATGGAAAGTGTAGCCTTTGCAAAAAACAGGCAATTTAGGAACCAGCAGTGGTAAGCCCGGTCAACACCTGGTGACATATCATCGTCCCTATTTTCACCGTATGCTTTTATAAAAATGGGCCATCCAGATCGGACGGCCCATTTCTATAATGAATTTGATGGTGGGTGCCTTAATTGGCCTCGGCCAACATTCCATCAAGGTAATAACAATCGGATTGTTCCTTGATCAACGCCAACCCTTCTTCCCTTGGAACCGTTGGGTCTATTTTTATCTGTTCGCCATTGGGCATGTACACGATATAGAACCCTTCCTCAAAGGAGGATAGTTTTATGATCTCCCCATTGGGCTTGATGGCATTCCATGATTTTTCATGTGGCCTGTAAACAAGATCCAGTTTTTTTCCTTTTTTGGGGCCTTCCAGAACATTTATTTCCATCCTATTCTGGGATGCGGTCATTTCAAAGGTATTTCCGTCCCTCTCCACGATCTGGGTTTCGGTCTCCCCCTCGTTCATTGCAATGGGATTGGATCCGGACCAAAATTCGATCACGTTAAAGATAATGGCATCCCCAATAAAGAAGAGCCCATATACCGGAATGATGTTCAATCCCCAAAAAACCAGGTTGTTCACAAATTTGCTGTCCGAAATTTCTTGGTTCCAGTCCTTTAGGTTGTTAAAGGCGCTGAAGGAGCCCAAACAACTTGAAAACAATAGGGACAATGATAGAAAACTGCATGCAAGTAACTTTTTCATAATTTAGGATTTAGATTATATCCTAAATATAAGGAAAAACCATGTACAGAAAATTGTTGGGACCAAAAAAATGGACGCAAATCAATACTTAATTATCTCAAACTCGCTTCTTCGGTTCAATTGATGCTCCTCTTCCTTGCAGTTCTGATCGCATTTTATCAAGGGGACGGATTCCCCGTATCCCTTAAAACTTAGCCTCCGAGCATTTACATATCCTTTTAGGGCCAAATAATTACGGGTAGATTCTGCCCTTTTTTCGGACAGCACCTGATTGTAGATATCGGTTCCCCTATTGTCCGTATGGGAGCTGATCTTTATATAGATACTTGGGTATTTTGTCAATTTCGCTGCCAGTTGGTCCAATATCCTTTTGGAATCGTCCCTAATTTCCCAGCGATCAAAATCAAAATAGATGGGCGGCATATCAAAATAGAGCTTATCATCCTTAACATATATCTTTGGCGGATCCTTATCTGCCAATAACTGGTTGATCACCGCTTGGGAAGCCTCCGGTTTGTTCTTTATGATATCGTCGATCTGTTCCCTTGTCGACTTCCTTTCCACCTCGGGTTTTTTCAGCTCATTGGCCACTGGGGAAACGCTGTCCTTTAGCGGCCTTTCCTCTTTTATTTTGGAAAGGTACAGTAGGTGTTTTTGGTTGTTCCGCTCCACCACTTCCACTACGGTGATCCCATCTTTATATCCTGCAGCCTTGGCGGTAAACCTATAGCTTCCCGGCAATAAGGTATTGGTGAACCTTGCCAAAGTATCCAAGGTATTTTGGTATATCAGGGAATCCTTTAGGAAGAGGTCGACCTCCGCATTGGGAACATATTTATCGGTGCCCAATTCCAACACCTCGAACTGGTTTATATACTCCCTTATAAAAATTTCCCCTATTTGTGTAAACTCGTAAATGTCATCATTTGCCCGCTCCCGATTTGATGCAAAAAAACCTGTTTCGGCATCGTTGTACCGCAGGCTAAAGTCATCGTATCTGGAGTTGATGGGAGCTCCCAAGTTAATGGGTTTTGTAAATTTGCCATCCACCCACTCGGAAACGAAAATATCCAACATACCAAGGCCCAAATGTCCATTGGACGCAAAAAACAGATGCCCCTCCGGGGAAATGTACGGAAACTGCTCCCTATTTTCGGTATTGATGATATAACTCAAATTTTTAAGGGTGCCATACGTTCCATTGTCGTTCACCGTGACATAATAGAGGTCATAACTGCCAACGCTCCCCAAAATATTGGAGGAAAAATACAGGCGTTTCCCATCTGGGGACAAAGCCGGGTGCTCAAAGGAATACTCATCGGAATTGAAGGGCAGTTTAACAGGTTCCCCCCACTTTCCATTTTTTTTATGGGCCACGTACAATTGGACGTTATTGTTCCTATCCGCATCCAGCACCTCTTTGCCTTCTTCTATATTGCTCCTGGAAAGATAGAGGGTATTTCCGTCTTCCGAGAAACAGAAAGAGCCTTCATGAAATCTGGAGTTGAGGGTTTGGGAAAGCGACTTTGGAAGCTGTTGCCCCTCTTTTTCCTTTTTTACGGCCACTTGGTACAGATCAAGGAACGGTCTATGGGTCCAGTTGTATTTCTGGCCCTTGGCACCGCCCCTATCCGAAGAGAAATAGATGGTATCCCTATGCAACAGCGCGGCAAAATCGGCCGCTTCCGAATTAAACCCGACCTTATCCACCTCATAATCTGCCCGTTTTAGGCGAAAGGTCTCCACTTCATCCTTAGCCTCTTCTTTCCGCGGAGGTTTTATTCCCCTGTTGTTCTTGAACAGTACCAGATAGTCAATGGCCTTCTCATAATCGCCCACCGCCGACAGAAACTGGTAATGCATAAAGTTGTACTTGTTGTCGTAATATTTGTCCGCCTCCTTGAACCTTCCGTTCACCAATAGTGAAAGAGCGTTTATCGCTTCCTTGTACTGATAGGTATTATAATAACATTCCGCCAATTTCTCAAGAACAAATTTACTCTTGTCGCGCTCCCATACGGTCTGGTACACAGCAGCGGCATTTATATAGTCCCCGCTCTCAAAAAAGCGGTCTGCCCTTTTCACCTGTCCAAATCCAATTTGGAGAAGCAACAACAAGACGATGGTCGGAAGTCTTTTTGGCATAATCAAAAGAACCTTGGAGAGGTATATTTTTTAGGTTTTAAAAAGTCGAAATTGTACAACAATATGATTTCGTGCGTACCGTTGTTAAAATCGTTCAATTTACTGGTGGTATGGTCATAGGCATATCCGATCCTTAAATTATGGGCCACATCAACGGCTGCCAGAAATGCCATGGCATCCTGGTACCTATAGGAGGCCCCAATTTCAAAGCGATCATAAAAAAGTGCGTTTAGGGATACATCGAATGTCAGCGGAGCGCCAATGGACTGTTTTAGGACAGTGGATGGCTTCAATTTAACGGACGGGCCCAAATCGTATACGTACCCTGCCATAGCGTACATCTGTGTACTGTGCTCGTAGAGGTTTTCGTCAGCGCTGTCGATATCTGCCGGCATAAAATTGGGGGAGGAGATACCCACATAAAATCTGTCGGTAAATAAAAATGCCCCTGCCCCCATATTGAACAGGGTGCTGTTACTGTTCTGAAAACTGGGGTCTTGGTTTACATTGGTACGGGAAAAGTCGAACGCTAAATTGCTGAGCCCTGCCTTTAGCCCCAAGGACAATTTAACGTTTGCCGACAACTGTAGGATATAGGCATAATCCATATTAAAACTATTTTCCTCAAGAACGTCGCCAATCCGATCGTTTACATAGTTAAAGCTCACTTCGGTACGCTGGTTGGTGGGTACCTTTACAAAAACGTTCCCTGTTTTTGGGCCGCCTTCCAAACCGGTCCATTGGGTACGATAGAGACTTCCAAAATATATAATGCCCGGGGTGTTTGTCACATACGCCGGATTCACGATGTTCATATTGTACATATACTGCGAATATTGGGCTTCCTGTTGCCCCAATGCACTGTAAACGGTCAAAAGAATTAATATGTACAAATATGATTTCATGGGCTATTTACTCAAATAAAAGGAATCTTGGAACGGGCCATTAATATCGTCATTGGGTTCAAAAACATAGAAATAAACCCCTGCCGGCAGGTCGTTGCCCAAACTTGGGGACACGTTGGAAAGGCCCGAAAAGTAAGGGGTGCCCGATTTTCCTTTGTACACCATAGTCCCATATCTGTTATAGATGGACAGCTGAAAGGAGGGGAACGCGTTTTCAAGATCTCCCAGGTCCAAGATGTCGTTTTGTCCATCCCCATTGGGCGATACCCCCTCGGGAAGATCCGGCCTGCACGAATTGACTTCCCCAATATTGTACACCGTAATGGCAACGGGAACCCGTTCGGATTGGCATCCGTTTGCGTCCACTGCCGCCACATAATAGGTGGTGCCCTGCAGTACCGTTTCCACGGGCAAGGCCGTATCCGAATTGGGGGAGGCATACCATTGGTATCCAAGGTCCGACCGCACCACTACATCCTCCAAGCTTGCTCCCTCCAGAATACAAAAATTCTGGTCGGCCGCCTCGGGTACCGGAACTTCCGTAAGTTGCAAGTTAATGGTTGCCAAGTCCATGGCACACCTATCATTTCTGTCCACACGATATTCTAGCTGTATGGTAGTACCTTCTATATCCAATAGGTCCAGTATGCCTTGTGATACCGTTAAGTTGGTCCCGAGATCGGTAAAAACACCATCTGAATCGGTGGTCTCTCCCAAAATGCCATAAAGATCAAGAGCCGTCTCGGACCGGCAGACAATCAGCTGAAGATCGGGACCCGCATTGGGCCTTGGATCTACCGATACCGTTATGACAGATTGGGACTGGGGACAAGGGCCATTGGAAGGCACGGTATAGACATACTCCCCGGAAACCTCCGTAGCGGGATCAAAATTGCCCAAAAAGGTGGATGTATATCCATTGGGGCCGCTCCATGTTCCATTCCCGTTCTTGGCGCCCGTCAAAAGATCAAAAAGATCGAATGGAATCGTATCACTACAGATTTCCAAGGAACTGCCCACCCCGGATAGGTATTCTTCATAGAGTGTCAGTTCCAGGCTCGCTTCATCGGTACAGGAGCCATTTGTGGTGGTGTAGGTCAAATTGAACGTCTGCTGTCCCTCGACCGTGGTTGGTGCAAATTCGTTAGGGACCGTAGTTCCGCCCCCATCCGTCCAAATTCCGCTATTTCCCCTATAGACCGGAGTGCCATTGGTTTCCAAAAGGGAAATAAGGTCTACAGCCGTACCATCGTAACAAATTTCCGTTTCATCGGTATCCTCCCCCGCGTACAAAGGTTCCGTAATAAGTATCCGTACTTCGGCCATTTCGGGGGCGCAGGGACTGGTACTGCCAAAATTTGAGGGACATGCGTTGGATAGGTAAGGAATGGAAGGGCAGTTGCCATTACAATTTATACTGGGCGAGACAGTATAGTTGAATATATAGGTTCCGGGATCTAAATCAGAGATGGATAGGACTCCCTCGGGGGTAAAATCGGGCTGCCCGGGCCCCGATACAAATTCCCATTCTGCGGCATCCCCTGGTAAATAGGTATAGGTAACCCCGTTCTCCGTGGTAAACAACAGTTCCTGCATCATATTTACGGAAGAGGGTTCCGTACCGTCTTTACAGATAACAAGGTCTTCCTCCTGTTCAAATGGCCGTAACGCTTCAAAAAGTATAAATGGGATATCGGTCTCCGAATCAAAACAGACCCCCGATCTTTTTTTTACGGAGTAACGAAAGTTAAAAATCGCATATCCAAATCGTGGGTTATTGGCCATAAGGCCATCATAAAGGGCCTTGAAGTTAACGGTATTATCGGAAGGCGACGTTATTTGGGTCCCCGTCCCGGTTCCCCCGGACCAAGTTCCCTCCAGATCTTCGCCGAGCAGATACATATCGTTTGATAGTTGTATATCGGCATCGTAAAGCCCGTCAATTACATCCTGTTCGCAGATCCGTGTAGGTTGGGACTCCCCTGAGGAAGGCCTCCTTACCACTGAAATATTCACATTGGTCCTTTGTTCGGGAATACAGTCCGAGGTTCCGGGAACTACATACGTAAGCTGAAAGGTTTCCTCTATAAGGCCCACCCCAGCTTGGTACGGGATATCCACGAAAAGTTCAGAGCCAATAATTTGCACGAAATTGGGACTGCTGCCCTCGTATACCCAAGTTCCATTAAGGTGTGGACTGGGGGTGGTCTGTAGGGCCTCGAACAGATCATAGCCCTCCATGTCCACACATGGATCACCGGTATTACATACCTGCGCATTTACCGAATTGGGCCCGGTTGCCGGCAATGCCAATCCAGAGAAAGGTCCCAAAATAATGTTCAGGGTAAGTATGGGATCCGTACAACCCGCACGGTATAAGAGATAGGTATAATCATCCCCCGCTTCGGAGGCATTTCCAAGGCCCCATAAATTAAGGTCCCCTGTTGCGGTGTCCAACACAAAGTCGAAATTGGGATCGAACCACGTTCCCGGATCCAAGACCTCTCCGGTTTCATTAAAATATTCATCATAAAGGTTGATGATGCCATCGGGTACGGTATCACCATTCCCGTCTATGGTCGTCATATCACAGATCGTTAAGGAGAGAATCCCTTCCGAATCACATTGGGCTTTGGTCCCATAAGCCATAAGGAGAAACAAGGGCAGTAGCAGGAAGCGGAATAATTTCAATCTTTAAGGTTTGGTTGTATAATTGGCTTAATATTACAATAATGCTGATATTTTTCCTACTAATATTTGTCAAATACCGCTATAGTGATGCGAACCTTACAAATAATGTGGGCATCTTTCCAAAGAAAGGAAATTATGCCCCATTAAGCAGCATATCATCTATTTGTTATATCAAAGCCCAGCTCCTTGGCGTTATGGTTCCAAACCTAATTTTTTTAAATCATAGAAATAAAAGTTTTTCTGGTCGTTCATGGCCACAAAAAGCCCATTTTTAAAGGTATTGTTCAAGGGTACGGTAACCACTTCGCAACCATCGGTCTCAAGGGTCCCCAAATTGACAGCCTTTATATAGCGGTTGCTTTTACGGTCGAAAATATTGAACTGGCCCCTTTGTTGGTCGGAGACTATTAAAAATCCCGTTCCATTCCCGAAGTCGGCTATAGCGATCCCTTCGATGTCGCCCAAAAATTGTTCCCCACCAAAACAGTCCAGTTCTTCATTGCCCAACGAAGGGTCGGCATAATATTTCCTGATGCAGTGCTGCTCATCCGAAAAATAAACGAACCCCAGTTCATCGTCCACCGCAATGGCCTCTATTTCCTTTTTTCCACTAAAATTGCCAAACTTACGGACCAATTGGGCATTTAGCTGTTGTAGGGAGTCCATTTCCAATCTATATTGGTACAGGTATTCCTTTAGCGGCCCTGTCTTTCTTCCTACGATGACATATAAACTGCCGTCTTTGGCAGATCTGTGAATGGCAATACCCATGGGCAGCTTAAATTCAATACTCTCCACATCGGTAAAAACAGGTATCCCGCCCCCGTCAAGTGCCTTCATATCGGGCACCGAAAAGACCCTGATCTGTTGCCGCTCCCTTTCTGTAAACACCAGAAAGTCGGTCGTCAGGGAATCATTTATCCGCAACCCGTACCCCACATCCACATTGTTGGGGCGTTGCATGTCCCTAAGGGTCTTATCGGCGATTATCTTACCATCCAGACCAAAGGCATAAATGGCCCCATTGGTCTCCTTGTCCGTACCGAATACTATACTTTCGGCAGAATTTTGGGGGTTTATCCATATTGCCGGATCATCCGTATCGTTCAGGGTATGATCCGAAATGATGTCGGGAGGGACCACGGGCAGTTTATCATCGGCACAACCAATGAGGATCAATAGGGGAAGGCCTATGTATATCAGGTTTTTCATAAGTTTATTTTTGGGGCCCTTGGGGCCGTTATAAGGTATGGAATATCATGGTTTTTTGAAGAGGTCGTATTTAATCCCGACCGTTAGTCTTCTATCGTAAAATTCCACCTGCTGGGTACGTTCGGAAATACCCTGATAAAAGCGCAAAGGCTGATTGGTAATATTATTGAGATCGGCGTAGATCCGGAGATTGTTGGTAATGGCATAACTGGCATTAAAATCTAGAAAGAACTGGGTATCGTAATACCGGTCAAAAAAACTTTCACTTCCGATCTCATCTATATAGGAGTCCGAAAAATTGGCGGACAACCTTGCGCTGAAATGTTTGTCCGCATACCCCAAGGAGCCATTGAACATATTGGGGGCCGTATTGGGGAGGTCAAGATCGGTCCGTTCCTCCCCATCCTCATTGCGTATCCCATCGGCGGTGGAGCTTAGGTAGGTATAATTGGTATAGATACTAAAGTTTTTCGCGAATCCCGGCAGAAAATCAAGTTGCCGTTGAAAACCCAGCTCTAACCCAAATACGGATGCCTTGTCTCCATTTAAAGGTCTTGAAAGCTCAAATCCGTCCGTTCCCGGTCCAAAGGATTCGTCGTCCGTGATACTGATGAACCTATAAACAAAATCCTGTATGCCCTTATAAAAAAGCCCTCCCGAAAGCAGGCCTACGCTTTCAAAATAGTGTTCGGCCATTACATCAAAGTTCATGGATGTTGTTGGGTCAAGGTCTGGATTGCCCTGAAAAATTTCACCTTCCTCCCTTGAAATATCCAATGTGGGCGTAAGATCGGCATAATTGGGCCTTGCCAGGGTGTTGGTCCATGCAAACCTAAGGACCGTACGGTCCGAGAGGTCATATTTTAAGTGTAATCCGGGCAGTATATTGGTATAACTGGTTTGCTCCGTGATTTTTCCCACTGCCGTTTCACCTTCCTCTATCTGGTTTCCCGTTGCGCTTACACTGGTATGTTCCAATCGAATCCCCAAAAGTAGGTTCAACTTATCGGTAATCTTCTGATCGGCCATTGCGTACCCTGCCCATACATCTTCGGAAACTTCAAAATTTTCCCTGAGATATTCATCGGGAACATCCTCTCCATCCACCAGTTCAAGACCTCCGAGCCAAGCTCTATCGGCATAGGAACCGGCCTTATACTGGCTTCCCGCCAAAAAGTCGGGATCGGTCTGATCGGTAACGGGCACATCGGCCAAGGTTGGATACAATGCTTCCAGATCATATTCGAAAAAATCGTTATCCCTCAGTTTTTCCTTAAACCTGCCCCGGGCACCCATTTTTATGTTCCCGTCCACAGCACCAAAAAGTGCCACCGGAAACTCGACATTTACAAAAAAGTTCATATCCTCCTCTTCGGTATACCCATTTTGCTCCGTGATCCCATTATATGAAAAATTGGACAGGTCGTCGCTATCAGAGACATTTACGGCTGTGAACAAAGGGTATCTTGGATTGGTGATATCATTATTAATGCCGTACTCGCTTTCAAATTCGGCATAACGTTCGTTCAATCGTTCTTCGGAGGCTTTTGCGTAGGAGGCCATCCAATCTATTTTTACGGCCCCTACCAAGTGGTCACCACCCAAGGTATAGTTTTGCATACGTTGGTCCTCCAAACGTCTGTTTTTGATCCTGCCCCCGGCGATACCACCCTTGGTCTGTCTTTTTACCTCTACCGGAAACCGGATCAACGACCCATTTGCAATTGCAAAATCGTCCGCTCCTATGTCCTCCGCATCCAAAATTTCCTGTGATAGGGCAAATCGATTTTCACGATCGTCCCTCCAATTGTACATGCTCTTCAGAAAAATATTGTTGTTTGCGTCCAATTGGAAATCGAGATTAGCGGCAAAACTTCTTCTGACACGTTGTACCAAATAGGTCCGTTGTTCACTTACTCCCGCATAGGGCAACACCTCTACCTCTTCCAAAATGCTTTCACCATCACCATCGACCTCGCCAGTATTATATTCAAAGGAATCCGACCATTCGGCTTCCACGTTGTCGGAACCAAAATCGTTATCGTTTATGGCCGCGGAGACCATCCATCCAAATTTTCCGTTTTTGGTACGGTCCCCCACCAAGAAAGATCCATTATAAATGGGTTTATCGGTTATGAAATTTACTCCGGAACCCAAGGTGGTGGATAACCTGAACCCTTGGGGGGCCGTTTTGGTTATCAAGTTTATGGAACCGCCCAAGGCATCGGCATCCATATCCGGTGTCACCGCCTTGTTCACTTCTATGGTCTGGATCATATCGGAGGGGATAAGATCCATCTGTATGTTCCGGTTGTCCCCTTCTGCGGAGGGAATACGGCTACCGTTCAGGGTCACCGAATTCAACTGTGGCGAAAGCCCACGAACTATGATGTTCCTTGCTTCCCCCTGATCTACCTGCATGGTTATCCCTGGGATCCGCTTTACGGCATCCCCAATATTCGCATCCGGAAATTTTCCTATCTGGTCCGTGGACACTACATTGGTGATGTTTATATTGTTCTTTTGGGCGTTGAGTGCCTTCGCCTGTCCACTTAGTCCATAAGCGCTTACCTCCACTTCCTGCAATTCAAAATTCTTCTCCTGCATTGCGATAGTGACCCTGGTCGTGGTCCCTTCCGTTACTGTCACCGGTTGGCTCACTTCGGCATAACCTATGTAGGAAATCTGCAGGTCATAGGTCCCCACCGGTAGGTTCACCAGGGAAAACCTTCCATCAAAATCGGAGATGGCGCCCTTGGATATACTTGGAATCATAACATTGGCACCTGGCACATAAATTCCATTATTATCGGAAATCACCCCTTGTACATTGCCGGTCTGCCCCGAACAGACCATTAACCCGAACAGAAAGATAAGCGTTACGAAAAATGAATGAAGGGTCTTAAAAGCGGTCATAACAATTGGTTTAAAATTTTACCCAAATCTATGTATATCAATAATTTGGACCCTATATTTTAGCGTAAGAAAAGGTAAACAAATCGGGAAAAGGGAGAAACATACAGGCAACATTTACAATTGCCTTACCTTGGGGTAACCATTTATACATATTGGTCCAAAAAACGGCTAGAGCTCCATTAAAAAATGGACAAGATCCGTTTTGGAACCTATGGGCAATTTTTTTCGGAGCCTATACCGAGCCACCCTAACGCTATCCGGGGTGACCTTGGTAATGGTCGCAATTTCCCTGGAAGAAAGGTTTAGCCTTAGCAACATTGCCAAACGCAGTTCTGCCGAGGAAAGTCCATTACCGGCGAGATCTAACAAGTTGGTCATAAATTCGGGATGTATTTCCCTAAAATAGTTCTGAAATTCCTCCCATTCCCCTTCCTGCTTCAGATTAAGATCAATTTCACCGGAAAGCTGTTCCAGTTTTTTGCCCATATCCATATTCTTTCGGCCGGCCAATTTTAGTAAGGTATTCGACACATGGAGCAGCACGGTATTTTTTTGTGATAAGTGTAGGCTGTAACGCGATAATGCGGTGGCCTTTAACTGTATTTCCCGTTGTAGGTTCTGTTCGGCGGTGGCCTTTTTTTCCAATTGCAATTTTAGTTCGCGCTGTTCGTATTCCTGTAACTTTTGCCTGGACTTTCTTTTTCTATCCAGAAACAGATAGCCGACCAACAGTAGTACAAGACTGAAAAGGAAGGCTATCCAAAGGAGTCTCTGATTGGCAGAATGCACTTTGTTCTGTTCCTGTAAAAGTTCAATTTGCGCCTGCTTCCTATTGGTCTCGTTCACAGACTGCAGCACGTTCAGCTGTCTTGAATTTTGCGCGGATATCCACTTTTCGTTATGGATATCATATTGCTCCAAATGCCAATAGGCTTTTTTAAACTCTGACCGAAGTGCATAGGTTTTTGCCATGTCCCTATGGGCGCTCTTTATTTGGTGCGCATCGTTTAATTCTTGGGCCAGTGATAGGGCCTTTTGGGTAAATAAGAGGGCGTTCGAAAAATCACCTGTTTTCCGGTGCACATCCCCTAGATTGTTCAGGATGACAACTTCCTCTAAACTCCCCGTACCCTTGATCAGGGCATACGCCCTTCTAAAGTGGTTAAAGGCCAATTTGAAATTTTCAAGATCTTCGTAAATGCTGCCTAGGTTCTCGTTGGCAAGGGCCATTCCAAAGGGTACTTCAAGCTCCCTAAAGATCGTTAAGCTGCTTTTTTGCTTTTCAAGTGCCAAAGAATAGGCCCCCAATTTTTCATAACAGTTGCCCCAGAGCCCCAAGGCCGTGGCAAATCCCTTGCCGTTCCCAATCTCATCGTATACCTTGGTTGCTTCCTCAAAATATTGGGCGGCCACATTAAAACTGTTCCTGGACAAATAGACCTTCCCAATATCCATGTTCAATCTCGCATATAAGGTGTCCTTGTTCTTCCCTAATTGCCCCAATCCCAGATCATATTGGGAAATTGCCTGTGAAAAGAGTCCGGAGCCATAATAGAATTCCCCTAGATGCATATGGCCCACCGCTATTTGATAGGCATCAGATCTTTCCTTGGCAATCCTTAATCGCCGGTTATGATATTGTAAAGTGGAATCCACGGCAGGATCGGCATTCGCTTGGGAATGAAGGACCCATGTTACGGGCATCGTTAGGAGGAGTATTATGTACAAATTTCCGGCAGATCTGATCATAGGGGCAAGATAGTTGCCAAACCCCGATTACCCATTATGGGAGGTCGATCCCAATATTAAATTAGGGTTAAATAACCATTACCGGATGTGCCGTAGTGTTGGTCGTAGTTGGACTTTATGGCCCTTAAAAGCCAGTTTCATCGATATTATTCTTTGTCGACATCCATCGGGATGGAAGTGGGGTACATTACCGTTTCAAGATCAAATGTTGTTAATCTATAAAGGAAAAACATTCCCTACGATCGGCATAAAAAAAGGGCCGTCCAAAATAATTTGGACGGCCCTGATATGCTGTGTATTTTTATGGTACTAAGCTTCAAAAGGCTCTATGGAAACAAAGGATTTCCCACCAGCTTTCTTTTGGAACTTAACAAGACCATCTACACGTGCGTGCAGGGTGTGATCTTTTCCGGCATAAACATTTTCACCAGGATTATGTTTTGTACCACGTTGTCTTACGATGATATTTCCAGCTATGGCAGCTTGTCCTCCAAAAATCTTAACGCCTAAACGTTTTGATTCCGATTCCCTACCGTTCTTGGAACTACCTACACCTTTTTTGTGTGCCATGGTTTGAAATTTTTACTGATTAATATTTTATTACTTGTTCTTAAGCAACTCTTTGGCCTGTTTTACCCATTCTTCAGATTCGATCTTTTCACGGGTGATACCATCCAATGCGGATAGGATATCCCTATCGGCGGCTTTAAGTTTGCTTATCTGCCCATAGGTATAAACTCCTACTTCGTTCAATCTTTTTTCGTATGCGGGACCAATACCGTTGATTTTCTTTAGATCATCGGCTTCGGCCTTCGTAGCGGTTCCGATACTGTGGAGCAGTTTGTCAACATTCATTTCAATGTTCTGTTCCTCCGCACGGTTTTCCGCCCTGGTCACCAAATTTTCACTTACCTCGACTTCCTTTTTGGGTTTTGGTGCGGTTTCGGTCTTTGGAGCAGCGGCCGGTTTGGCAGTTGTTTCCTTTTTAGCGACCTTCTTGGCTCCGGATGCAAGGATGTCACCGATGACGATCTGGGTAAGATACTGTCGGTGGCCATTTTTCTTTTTGTAACCTTTACGTCTTTTCTTTTTAAAGACGATCACCTTATCTCCCTTAAGGTGTTTTACGACAGTAGCCTCTACTGCGGCTCCGTCTATAGCTGGGGCGCCAATTGTGATGTCCTGGCCATCTTCCAATAAAAGAACGTTGTCAAAGGTTACTTTGCTTCCCTCTTCTTCCTGTAAACGGTGAACATACACTTTTTGGTCTTTCGCAACCTTAAATTGCTGCCCTGCTATCTCTACAATTGCATACATAGCGTGTATATTAATTTAATAAATCAATGAAAGCCCACTTAAATAGGCGGGTGCAAATATACTGCTAATTCATTAACCTACAAGATTTTTTTGCAAAATCACCCGACATGGGGCAAGTCCCTCAAGTATTTACTGCAGAAAACCTTATCCCGTGAACGCCATCTTTGGAAATTTAGGCAGGTTTATCCGCCTTGGTGCGCCTTATCCTTGGTTGTTTGGGAGGTCTTGAACAACTGCATAAAGGAAAGGGTAAGCACCAAGGAAGTGGCAAATCCCATTATGGCCACCGTAAAGAAAAGAATGCCCTCCGAAATATTATAGTTGCGGAACCATACTTCCGATAACCTGTCCAAAAATTCCGGATTGATCTCGGTGCAGTAGAAGGCAAAGAATATCGTAAAAATTAGGGTGGCGGTAAAACCTGTCACAATCCCAGCTGAAAAACCTTTGCCGTAATTAAATTGGCTCCCTTCCCGTACCTTAAGGTATTTTATGACCTCATAAATTCCAAAACCGGTTATAATGCCGTTAAAAAGGCTGTAAATTGCATTGGTATGCAAATTGAAAAGGGATAAAATCAGGAAATATGCGATCAAGGATCCACTGGTAGCGATCCCAAACCGCAAGGGAATGGCCAATCGTATCATATTTCATAAATTAATGGTTGCCCATTCAAGATACGCATTCCCCTTGGGTTTTTCCATTAAAATCTTGTTAAGATGTTAAAAAAATGTATTGTTCATAGAATAAATTCTAATTTTATGCACGGGAGATTTAAATTCCTTATTATAGTATCACCATAAACCAACACATTGTCTTATGAAAGTTCAACTATTTTTTACCGCTTTGATCTTATGGGCCATTGCACCGCTGGCCTCACAGGAAGTGGAGTATGAGGAATACGACCTGCCAAATGGCCTTCACGTGATCCTCCATCGCGATAATACGGCACCTTTGGTAACCACTTCCGTTATGTACCACGTTGGCGGAAAGGACAGGACCCAGGGAAGAACGGGTTTTGCACACCTTTTTGAACACTTGCTATTTGAAGGTACCGAGAACATAGACCGTGGCCAATGGTTCAAGATCGTATCTTCCAATGGGGGACAGAACAACGCCAATACCTCCCAAGACCGGACCTACTACTATGAGGTCTTCCCTTCCAACAATTTGGAACTTGGACTATGGCTGGAATCGGAGAGGATGCTCCATCCCGTTATAGACCAGAAGGGAATAGATACCCAAAAGGAAGTGGTGAAGGAAGAGAAAAGGCTGCGCTATGACAATTCTCCCTACGGACAGATACTTCCGGTGGTGGGGAAGAACCTTTTTGAAAAACATCCCTACAAAGACCCCAACATTGGTTATATGGACGATCTGGATGCCGCCACACTGGATGACGTGGTCGCTTACAATAAAAAATATTATGTGCCCAACAATGCGGTATTGGTGGTAGCGGGCGATATAGACATCAATACTACCAAAAAAATGGTGGAAGATTATTTCGGGCCCATTCCCAAAGGCACGGAGGTCAGTCGGAATTATCCAAAGGAAGACCCCATCACAAAACAGGTAAATACGATCACTAGGGATCCAAACATCCAGATACCGGCGACCATCATCGCCTATAGGACCCCAGGGTTCAAAGAACGGGATGCCTATGTGCTGGATATGATATCGTCTTATCTGAGCGATGGCAAAAGTTCAAAACTCTATAAAAAAATAGTGGACGACCAGAAGCAGGCACTACAGATCGGGGCATACAACATAGGCCAGGAAGATTATGGAATGTACCTGGTATTCGGCCTGCCGGTAGGGGATACCAAATTGGAGGTCTTGGTTTCCGAAACCGAGGAGGAAATCGAAAAGATCCGTACCGAACTTATCTCGGAAAATGATTATCAAAAATTGCAGAACAAATTTGAGAACAGGTTCGTAAACTCCAATTCAAGCATTCAGGGTATTGCCGGATCCCTTGCCACCAACTACCTCCTATACGGCGACACCTCCTTGATCAACAAGGAACTGGACATCTATCGCTCCATTGATCGGGAAGAGATGAAAGCAGTGGCCAATAAATATTTAAACCCCAACCAACGTGTGGTAATCGACTATTTACCCGAGGATAAAACCGTAAACTAAAATGAAAAAACTTTATATAACCCTTTTCGGACTATTCCTAGCAATTGGCGCCCACGCCCAAATAGACAGGAGCGTAATGCCCAAACCAGGGCCCGCCCCGGAAATACAGTTAAAAGATCCGGAGCGTTTCCAGTTGCGCAACGGGCTAAAGGTCCTGATCGTTGAAAACCATAAATTACCAAGGGTCTCCATTCAGCTAAGTCTGGACAACCCCCCGATATTGGAAGGTGAAAAGTCGGGCGTTAGCAGCCTTACGGCAAGTCTTTTGGGCAATGGTAGCAAATCCATTCCAAAGGACGCATATAACGAGGAAGTGGACTTTTTGGGCGCAACGATCGATTTTGGTTCACAGAGCGCCTATGCCAGCTCCCTTTCCAAATATTTTCCCAGAATACTGGAACTTTTAGCGGATGCGGCCATCAATCCCAATTTTACCCAAATCGAATTTGACAAGGAAAAAGAAAAATTGGTCACCGCCCTAAAAGCATCCGAAAAGGATGTTTCAGCAATCGCAGATAGGGTACAACATACCTTGGCCTATGGCAAGGACCATCCCTATGGGGAATTTGTTACCGAGGAAAGTCTGGAGCAGGTTTCCCTGGACGACGTGATAAAGTTCCACGCCAATTATTTTGTACCTGCCAATGCATATCTGGTCATCATTGGGGATGTTGATATAAAGGAAACCGAAAAATTGGTCAAACAACACTTTACACCGTGGACCAAATCCACTCCCCCTTCCTTTTCCTACTCCAAACCTGGGAATGCCCTTTACACCCAGATCAATTTTGTGGATGTGCCCAATGCCGTACAATCGGAGGTATCCGTACAGAGCCTAGTGGAACTGAAGATGAAGGATCCAGACTTCCTGGCGGCCACCTTGGCCAACAGGATCCTTGGCGGTGGGGGAGAAGGACGGCTCTTCCTGAACCTCCGGGAGGACAAGGCGTATACATATGGTTCCTATTCAAGTTTGGGCAATGACAAATATGCCCCTGCGCTTTTTAATGCCCATGCCAGTGTACGGAATGCGGTAACCGATAGCGCCGTTGTGGAAATTTTCAAGGAAGTGGAAAAGATCATCAACACACCCGTTACCGAAGAGGAACTGAAAAATACAAAGGCCAATTATGTCGGTAATTTTGTGATGGCACTGGAAAAACCGGAAACCATAGCACGTTATGCCCTGAATATTGAAACCGAAGGTCTTCCCGATGATTATTACAAGACCTATCTGGAACGATTGAACGCTGTTACCGTAGAGGAAATAATGAACGCTGCCAAAAAATACCTAACCACCAACAACCTACGCATCGTGGTGACCGGCAAGGGAAGTGAGGTATTGGACAATCTGGAGAAGGTTCGCCTTAACGGAAATGTTGTTCCTACCCACTATTTCGATAAATTCGCCAACAAGATGGAACGCCCCGAGTATAGTGCGGAACTGCCCGTAGGCACCACCGCCCAAACCGTACTGCAAAAATATATCGATGCCGTTGGGGGAAGGGCCAAACTGGAAGCTTTGGAATCTTTTGCCTTGGTAGCCGCCGCCGAAATGCAGGGG
This sequence comes from uncultured Sediminicola sp., assembly GCA_963974715.1. Lineage (GTDB taxonomy): Bacteria > Bacteroidota > Bacteroidia > Flavobacteriales > Flavobacteriaceae > Sediminicola. The sequence goes on along the minus strand of CAXBDK010000002.1, from coordinate 159,479 downwards.
GTGAAGCTAGATCTGGAAATGAAAAAGACTTCCAAAGGGCAATTTATGCAGGATGTCAAGATGATGGGCACTTCCATGAGCAAACAGGTGTTGAACGGTGACAAGGGCTATATCATCATGCAGGGACAGCGCCAGGAAATGGAAGGCGACGTGCTCGCTGCGGTAAAGGCGGAATCATCCCCCTTTCCAGAGCTGGACTATCTGACTGGGGACGTAAAACTAGAGGGCATAGAGACCGTAGAGGGCAAAAAGGCCTATAAACTAAAGGTTTCCGATAAAAAATCGTCTTATTACGATATGGAAACGGGACTGAAGGTGCAGGATGATGTGGAAATGGAGGTCCAAGGACAAAAGATGAGCACCTCCTTTTCTTATGGCGACTACAAAGAGGTATCGGGAATCCTGTTCCCTTACCTCTTGATCCAGCATGTGGGCCCGCAAAAAATCGAATTTGTCATATCGGAAGTAAAAGTGGACGAAGGGGTAAGTGCGGAGGATTTTAAATAGGCTCCCACAGCATGCACCGGTTCTTACGGGGCCCTATGGGGAATTAAAATGATCATTCATTTTTCCCTTCATGGAGCAAACCCATAGCGGGATACTTAAAAATAGGGTGGCACTTGCCCACTCCCCTCCGGAGGAAACTTAAGACTGGCCCGGAGATAATAAATCTCACTTATTGTTTAAATTTGGACTTTCGAAAAAATATGGCTTATGAAAAAAATAATGGTATTGCTAAGTGTCCTTGCATTAACGATCGGCAACGGTTGTAAGGACGAAAAAAAGGAAGGGAGCGGACCTTCACAAATGGAAAAGGTAATGGCCGTGCACGATGAGCTCATGCCAAAAATGGGGACCATCAGCAAACTCGTCGCAGAACTCAATACCAAAACCGATTCCACCGAAACCGGGATGGCATATGAAAAAGCCAAAAAAGACCTACAAGTGGCGCATCAGGATATGATGGATTGGATGAAGGATATTGGAGATCGCTTCGATTATGAGGAGATAATGAAGGGAAAGGAACTTTCCGAGGAGAAGGAAAAATGGCTTCAGGAAGAGGAACTGAAAATAGAGGACCTGAAGAGAAAGATCAACAGCAGCATAGAAAAGGCCGAAGCCTTACTGCGCGCCCAAAGATCCGTACCCCCGTCACAGGAACTGGAAAATTAAAATATCGGCATTGAACAACGGGAATGGGCACGTATTGGTGCCCATTTTTATTTCCAGCGCAAGGACTCCATGATCTTTCTCACATCGCCCTGAAGGTAATCGGCTGCCGGTAAAATGGAATCGTAATTGGGCCTTGCCGAGAAATACAGCGAGCCGGTAAGGAAATGGGCCACACTGTCGGTGGCATAGAACTGGGCCTGGGAGGCGGCATTGCCCTGTACCTCATAGTACATGCCAAATACCTTGTCCGCCCCGTTCACAAAAGGTTGCTCCACAATGTTATTGGCCTTTGCTGCATGCTCGTAGGACAGCTTTTGGGCGTCGGACAGTAATTTTTCCAGGTTCCCGTCCACTTGTTTATAACTGATAAAAATCGCGGCATTCATGGACCCGTAATGGATGGTCATGGAACAATCGTCCTTTATGTCCGGGATGGCGGCAATATTGTACGAGAACGAAAAGGGGCAGTTCCCCTCCCATTGGGCAAAGGACGCATTGGGATACTCCAGCCGTAGCATGGCCTTGGGTTTTGGGAGCACATCATCTTTGCACCCGGGAAGGGCAATGAGCAAAAAGGGCAAAAAATAGAGGCTTTTAGGCGGTTTCATCGGGCAGGGTGATTTTTATTTGTCGAAGTCTTTTTTTATCCAGGGCCTCTACCTTAAAGGTATAGCCCTTGAAATGGATTTTTTCGCCCCTTTTGGGGAAGCTTCCCGCTATTTCGAGCACAAAACCTGCAATGGTCTCCGATTCGCCCTTGCGTTCCTCAAAATCATCCTCATCGGGAATCCGTGCCACCCGGTAAAAGTCCTTTAAGGCGGTCTTTCCGTCAAAAACATAGTTATAATCGTCCAACTTGGAGAAAATCAGGTCTTCATCGTCAAACTCGTCTATAATATCGCCAACGATCTCTTCTATGATATCCTCGAGTGTTACGATACCGGAAGTTCCTCCGTACTCGTCCACCACTATGGCCAAATGGTTTTTCTTTTCCTGAAATTCCAACAAAAGATCGTCCAGTTTTTTGTTCTCGGGCACAAAGTAGGGCTCCCTTAGCAAACTGCTCCAATTGAATATTTTCCTGTCCAGATAGGGAAGCAGGTCTTTAACGTACAGCACCCCTACCACTTTGTCTATGTTCTCGGAATAGACGGGAACACGGGAATACCCATTTTTTTTGATTTCCTCCAGCACTTCCAAAAACTTCATATCCACGTTGAGGGCGAAGATGTCTATCCTGGGCAGCATGACCTGTTTGGTATCGGTATTGCCAAAGGAAACAATGCCCCGCAATATTTTGTGCTCTTCCTTGGTGGTATCGCCCTCCGATGTCATTTCAAGGGCTTGGGAAAGGTGGTCTACGCTAAAACTGGATTTTTGCCTTCCCAAGCGGTTGTGCAGAAATACGGTGGCAGACCGCATGGGCATGCTCAATGGCGTTAAAAGTACGTCCAGCACTTTTATGGGATAGGCCATTGCGCTTGCAAAATCCCTCCTGTTCCTATTGGCGTATATCTTGGGCAAAATTTCACCGAACATCAAGATCAAAAATGTGATCACCACCACTTCCAAAAGAAAGCGAAGGGACAACACCCCAAAAAATAGGTAGGTGATCTCAGAGAACAGGATATTGCCCATTTCACTGAACAGCAGTACAATTCCGATATTGATGGTATTGTTGGCGATAAGTACCGTGGCGAGCAATTTTTTGGGACGTTCCAACAATTTGGCGACAATGGTACCCTTTGGGTTCCGCTCTTCGATCATGGCATTGATATCCGTGGGCGATAACCCGAAAAAAGCCACCTCAGCACCGGATATGAGGGCCGAACAGACCAACAAAAGAAAGAGCACGATAATTTGGAGCGCTAAAGTGCCACTGTCCAAAACAACAAAATTAAACAGCCAACATATGGGGTCTGGGTCCAACAGTTATGATTTAGTATAAATTGATCTAGAATGGCAAATCATCTTCCTGTTCAGGTTCATTGGCCGGGGAATTATGCCTTTGGGGCACTGCGCCACCAGATCCGCCGGAGGAGGGACCCTGTTGGGCGTTTTCCGCACTGTCCTTCTTGGTGGTCAGGAAGGTGAACTCCTGCACGTGCACTTCGGTGGTGTACTTGGTAGTGCCGTCCTCACCTTGCCATTGTCTGTTCTTTAAGCGGCCCTCCACATAAATCTTATCCCCCTTTCCCAAATATTTTTCACATATTTCGGCAGCCTTGTTCCTTACAACAATATTGTGCCAATCCGTATTGGTGACCTTTTCTCCCGTCTGTTTGTTGGTATAGGTCTCGTTGGTGGCCAATGGAAAACGCGCAATACAGTTCCCCCCTTCAAAATAATGGGTCTTCACCTCATCCCCCAGATGCCCGATCAGCATCACTTTGTTCAATGTACCGCTCATAATCTTTATCTTATATTCAAAAATACTAAATTTTAAACGTATTTATAAAATCCGCGATCAAAACTGGAAAAGGATACCGTTTTAATTCGGCAAAAGCTACCCCATCCTTGATTTTTCCCGGGGTGCGCACGATCCAGAACTTTGTATAAAGGTGCTGGTGCGAGAGTTTGTGCACTATCTGATCGTTATTGTACTGATAGAGTTCGTGCCCTTCCTGGAGCTGTAATATCCCTTCCACTGCCCCGTCGACATCGGAATGTTGATACTCCCGTTCCGATTCCAGCAAGGGAAATTCAAATAGGTTCTCCCAGATGCCCCTACCTTTGCGCTGCCTGATCTTCGTTCTACTATCGGCATCCAAGACCACCAAGTAATTGAAATAACGTTGCCGAACCTTGTTCTTTTTCAGTTTTACCGGCAATAGGCCAACTTTGTCGGCCTGTAGTGCGGCGCATCCCCCATTAAGTGGACAACCACTGCAATTGGGACGTTGGGGCGTGCACTGCAGGGCACCAAATTCCATGATCCCTTGGTTATAGGCACCAATTTCCGAACTATCCATTACCTCAGTTGCCAATTCCTTAAAATAGGCAGGTCCCGAAGGGCCGTTAACGGCAACCTCCGACCCAAAATAACGGGAGAGCACCCTATAGACGTTCCCGTCCACCACGGGCCGGGCCTCATTGAAACAAAAGGAGGCAATGGCACTAGCGGTATAATCACCGACCCCTTTCAGCGTTAAAAGTCCATTATAGGTATTCGGAAAGTTCCCATCCAGATGGCCGGAAACGAATTTTGCGGTTGCGTGCAAGTTTCTGGCCCTGGAATAATAACCAAGCCCCTGCCATAATTTCAACACCTCCCCTTCCGTGGCGTTTGCCAAATGGTGTACTGTTGGGAAGTGTTCCAAAAATCTGAGGTAATACGGCATTCCCTGTGCCACCCTTGTCTGTTGCAACATTATTTCCGAAAGCCATATTTTATAGGGATCTTGGGTATTCCGCCATGGCAAGTCCCTTTTATTGAGCGAATACCACTCCAGGATTTTTTTTGAAAAGGACATTTATCTGATACTAAACAGCAAAAGTACGAGTTTATAGACTTAAAATTAAGTCCTTTAAGATAAAAGATTGAATTTAATTCATATATTTGCAACCCGAAAAAAACACACAGAAAATCTATTATTCAAAATGACGAAAGCAGACATTGTAACGAAGATCTCGGAAAAACTGGGGATCGAAAAAGGAGATGTACAGGCAACTGTTGAAACTTTTATGGAAGAAGTAAAGACTTCATTGGAAAATGGGGACAATGTTTACTTAAGAGGTTTTGGTAGTTTTATTATCAAGACAAGGGCCGAAAAGACCGGTAGGAACATTTCCAAGAACACTACCATAAAGATACCATCGCACAACATTCCCGCGTTCAAGCCTGCAAAGGTCTTTGTTGAGGGGGTTAAGAGCAACGTACAAGTTAAATAAAGTATTAATCCAAAAGTAAGATTTTATGCCTAGTGGTAAAAAAAGAAAAAGACATAAGGTAGCGACACACAAACGCAAGAAGCGCCGGAGAGCTAACCGTCACAAGAAAAAGTAGTTTTTTAACTACTTTTTCTTTTTAATAAGTTCATTGACATGGAAATGCCGAGGGGCATTTCAGCAGGTTTAAATTACCTGTTACAACTATTGTTTAATCCATTCGTTCCGGATAAGGAACGAATATAAATTGATTCAGGTGAATAGAGAATTGATCGTAAGATCTAGTCCTGAAGCCGTCGATTTTGCCTTGTTAAAGGATGGAAAACTTACCGAACTCCACAAAGAAGAACAAAGTAACAACTTTACCGTTGGCGACATATTGATCGCCAAGGTACGGAAGCCCGTTACCGGATTGAACGCTGCCTTTGTAAACGTTGGCTATGAGAAAGACGCCTTTCTCCACTACCACGACCTAGGGCCACAGCTTTCCTCCATGTTAAAATTTGTGAAAAGGGTGAGTATGGGAAAATTAAAGGATTTTTCCCTGAAAGATTTTCCATTTGACCCCGATATCGATAAGGATGGCAGCATCAATGATGTGATCAAGGCCAACCAATCCCTATTGGTGCAAATTGTTAAGGAACCCATTTCCACAAAAGGGCCCCGAATTAGTTCCGAGCTTTCATTGGCCGGACGTTATTTGGTAATGGTCCCTTTTTCCGACCGCGTCTCGGTTTCACAGAAGATTGAGAGCAAAGAGGAAAAAGAACGGTTAAAAAGGCTTGTAAAGAGCATTAAACCAAAAGGATTTGGTGTTATCATCAGAACAGTTGCAGAAGGCAAAAAAGTAGCTGAGCTCGACAAAGATCTAGAAAACTTACTGGCCAAATGGACAGTAATGTGCAAAAAATTGTATAAAGCTCCACATCCTTCAAAAGTCCTGGTAGAACTAAACCGGGCATCGTCCATCCTAAGGGACGTGTTCAACGATTCCTTTACGGGAATATTCGTTGACGAGGAAACACTTTATACGGAAGTTAAGGAGTATGTACAGGAAATTGCCCCGGAAAAGGAATCCATTGTAAAACTGTACAATTCCCCCGTTCCCATTTTTGAAAAATTTGGGATCGACAGGCAGATCAAGACCTCCTTTGGCCGTACGGCCTCCATGAGCAAAGGCGCCTATCTGATCATAGAACATACGGAAGCCCTCCATGTGGTGGACGTAAACAGTGGCAACCGGTCCAATAAGGCGAAGAACCAAGAGGATACGGCATTGGAGGTGAACCTTCTTGCCGCTTCTGAAATTGCCCGACAATTGCGACTGCGCGATATGGGAGGCATTATCGTGGTAGATTTCATCGATATGTCCAAGCCGGACCATCGTAGAAAACTCTTCGATCACCTTAGGGACGAAATGAAGGATGACAGGGCAAAACATAAAATACTGCCCCCTAGCAAGTTTGGCCTTATACAGATCACCAGACAGCGGGTAAGGCCGGAAATGAACATTAAAACAAGCGAGGAGAACCCTAATGCCCCAGGGCTGGAAGTGGAAGCCCCCATTGTTTTGATCGACAAAATAAATTCGGACCTTGAAAAACTATTAAAAGGTCCTGCAAAGGACAATGCAATTACCCTGAACATCCATCCGTTCATAGCGGCGTACCTTACCAAAGGTTTTCCCTCCATCCGTTCCAAGTGGTTTTTGGAACATAAGAAATGGGTAAAGATACAGCCCAGGGATGCCTATACCTATCTAGAATACCGTTTTAAGAACAAAGACGGCAAAACCATATATTGATCAAAAGCGACCTCCAAAAAAGGTCGCTTTTTTTTTACTGTCCCGCGACAAGGGCATATTGAAATGGAAGGCCCTTTTCCAGTGCAACCTTAATTTTTTGAAAGACCCGTTGTATCTTTGTCACCCAACCCCTTAAAACGATCCATGTACCCCCCAAGACCTTCCTTTACACTTACCGAGGCCATTGCTAAAATGGAAGGCTATTGCGCCTACCAAGATCGTTGCCATATGGAAGTGGACCGAAAATTGCGGGAAATGGGCATGATCCCACAGGCGATAGACCATATCATGGTACACCTGATCAAAAACGATCACCTGAACGAGGAACGTTTTGCCAGCAGTTTTGCACGGGGAAAGTTCAACATTAAAAAATGGGGCCGGAACAGGATAATCCAAGAACTGAAACAACGCCAAATTTCCAGGTTCAATATCGATAGGGCACTGAAGGAACTGGATCCGGAAACCTATATCAATACGTTTAATGACCTTGCCCAAAAACGTTTTGAGTCCCTTAGGGAGAAGGATATCCAGAAAAAACGGAAAAAATTGGCCGATTATCTATTGTACCGTGGTTGGGAAACCCCAATGGTCTACGAAAAAGTGTTAGAACTGATCAAATAGCACTTTCCCCACCACGGGCAGGCACCACTACCCCTTCCTTTTCCACGGCCCTATTGGTGCGACTAATGGCAGCCCTGTTCTTCCAGTCGATCCATTTCTGGCCCTTTAATTTTCGCATCAACTGATCGTAATACCGCATCACCAACACATTGTAGAAGGCAGTTCCCAAATTTTTCGGATTACGGGCTATGGCGCGGAGGCTCATCGAAAAGCCAGGGGTAACATACCGCATATAGTGCCAATACCCTTCCGGCATGTAGAGCACCTCACCATGTTCCAAGTAGGTCCTATACCCTTCCGCCATTCTTAGGGCCGGCCATTTTTTAAGATCTGGATCGGAAAAATCGATGCTTTCATGGGTAATGAGCGAATGTGGTACCCTGTACAGATATTTGTTCTGGTCCTGCGAAAAGAGAATGATCTCTTTCTTACCTTCAAAATGGAAATGAAAAATGTTGGCAAGGTCAATGTCGTAGTGCATAAACGTATACGAGTCCCGCCCCCCGAAAAAAAGCATGGGCATGCCCTTCATCAGGCGGAGCCCAAAATCGGGAAAACTAAAATCGTTCTGTAATTCCGGTACTTCCTTAAGGATATTCCATAAAAAAATACGGTACCTGGTAGGCTCCTTTTTAAGTAGGTCAATATAATCTGCCATTTTCATTTGCGCATGGGGCTGGTTAAACCCGTCCTTATGGCCTACGGGCCTATCGTCGTACAAGGGCACGACCTTATGGCCGGCCACCTGTTTCATATACTCTAGGTCCCATTTGGAATATGCGGGCCACTCCTCAATAAACCGCTCGATCACCACCGGTTTTTGGGGTTTAAAATAGTGCTGGATAAAGTCCTTTTTGGTAATGGTACTTACCCTTGGAATGTCCTGTAAATTCAAGTCCCGTAAATTATCTTAAACCTGCAAAGTTAAAAAATCCGGCCCATTTTCACAATAGTGGGATTTACGAGCTATGCTTGGCGTTTTGTTTGGCCAGTTCGTTCCGCTCTATGGTATGTGCGGGACGTGTCCATTTTGGTTTTTCGCCAAGAGTGGCATATTTTGAATCCTGGGCTTCCACCGTGGCCGGTTGGGACACCTTTGTAAAGGGTTTTTGTGGAGTAAGCCCCAAGAGACGAAACATCTCCATATCCTGGTTTACATCCGGATTGGGGGTGGTCAACAATTTGTCGCCCGCAAAAATGGAATTGGCCCCGGCAAAGAAACACATCGCCTGTCCTTCCCTGCTCATTTCGGTCCTTCCCGCCGATAGCCTAACCTGTGTTTCGGGCATCACGATCCTGGTGGTGGCCACCATCCTTATCATATCCCAGATCGCAATGGGTTCCATATCTGCCATTGGGGTCCCTTCCACCGCTACCAGAGCATTAATAGGTACCGATTCCGGTTGTGGGTCCAATGTGGCAAGGGCCACCAACATCCCCGCCCTGTCCTCAACTTTCTCCCCCATTCCGATAATTCCACCGCTACAGACGGTGACATTGCTCTTCCTGACATTTCCGATGGTATCCAAACGGTCCTTAAAGGCCCTGGTGGATATCACATCCTTATAATAATCCTCTGAGGTATCCAAATTGTGGTTATAGGCATAAAGTCCCGCCTCCGCCAATCTATGGGCCTGGTTCTCGGTGAGCATTCCAAGGGTACAACAGACTTCCATATCCAGTTTATTAATGGTACGGACCATTTCCAGTACCTGATCAAATTCCGGTCCATCCTTTACATTTCGCCATGCGGCACCCATACATACACGGGAACTTCCGGAAGATTTGGCACGAAGCGCCTGTGCCTTTACCTGTTGTACGGACATTAGGTCGTTGCCCGTAATATTGGTATGGTACCTCGCCGCTTGGGGACAGTAGCCACAGTCTTCGGGACATCCCCCCGTTTTTATGGACAGCAGGGTGGAGACCTGTACCGTATTGGGGTCGTGAAACTTTCGGTGTACCGTTGCCGCCTCGTACAGCAGCTCCATCAATGGCTTATTATAGATTTCTAGGATCGCTTCCTTTGTCCAATTATGTCTTACTTCGCTCATATTTCATCAGTGGGGGCTTGCCGCCATTTTTCCCATTTTGTCATTGCAACGTTTCCGGCACCAACCATTGGAAAAAAGGGCGGCCGGGCTTTCCGCTATATCTTTTCCTATCGGGAAAAGGATGTCGCTGCAATCCCTAAGCCTATGGTTAAAAAATCAAAAATAGCCTATTTACAAATCAAATCCCAAAAAAGAACGGCTATTGTACCAACGGTAACGAGGCCAAGTACACGGCAGCCATACCTGATAGGAAGCCCGATCCGTACTGTCCCGCAACCGGGAAACATCACAGTGACAGCAGCACCGATACCGCATTCCCCCCAAAACCCACGGCATTCACCAATACCTTTTTTATTCCGTTGACGGCCTGTACCGGAGGCGAAAATGGCGTGCCGATAAATTGTTGGTGCCGCAACATCAACACCGCCAATTCCATACTTAGCGAACCTGAAGCCCCAAAAGTATGACCGATCTTCCACTTGTTGGAGGTCAATAACGGCCTTTTTTCAGGGAATACCCTGTCGATGGCATTCAGTTCCGAACGATCTCCCTTAATGGTGCCCGGTGCATGCATGACAATTACATCCACTTCCTGGGGATCGGTGTCGCCAAGGGCCATTTTCATGGAACGTTGAAAACAGTCCGCATCGGTGGAGATTGAAATATTATGCTCCAAGATCTCGGTGGCATACCCAAGTCCTTCTACTACGGCCAGGGTCTTCCCGTTCCTGCCAATTTCCAAACAGAAAACACTGCTCCCTTCCCCCAATACCATAGTGTTCTGCTGCTTGTCCATATCCAGGGCACGACAGGGATAGTCCCTATCTTCCCTCGCGTACACCTTAAGTGCCTTCATCTGGGCAATTGTAAAAGGGGTCAAAGGAGCTTCGGAACCTCCCACAAGGAATTTTGTCGCCATGCCACTACGCAGCCAGGCAACCCCGTTCAAAAAGGCATGGAGGGCCGTGGAACAGGTAATGGAGTGCGAAATTTCCGGGCCCTGGGTCTGTAGGTCATGGGCCACCCAAGAGGCAATGTTTCCCAGGGTGGTAGTTGGGGAAGAAAGGGTGGAGGCCCTGCCCCTTTCCAAAAATTCTTGATGGTAATTTTCAAAAAGTGCGGTGGCACCCCTAGAGGATCCTATATTGACCCCAAAATTATCCCCACCGTTCCATCCCGCCACGCCAAGGGCATTACGGGAAGCCAAGATGGCAAACAGCACACTTTTGTCCAAACTTTGGTACTTGGTGTCCGATTTCCTTAAATCCGTTACCATATCGGCGGAAGTGGACGGTAGTGGTGCCGCCCAAGCCCGTTCGTCTCCAAAATCCATCATCCTTAGTCGATGGTCCCGATCTTTGTAATGGGCCCATATCACCTCCTGCTCCGTCCCCAAGGGCGAAATGGAAGCCATGGCCGTAATGGATATCGTCTTGTTCAAAATTGGTATTTTATACTAGTTCCAGCGCCGTTTCAACAGTGCGGTACACTTTTGCCAATTGTTCGTCGGTTATGGTAAAGGGGGTACACAAATAGATGGTATTGCCCAAAGGTCTCAAAAAGACCCCATTGTCCATAAAATGCTGCATTAACCTATTGCGCATATCGCCATACCTTTCCATATCGGTTTTTAGATCCAGTGCGTATATAGTACCGGTCTGTCGCGTTCGGGCAACCTTGGGATGTTTGGAGATGACCGAGTCGAACCGTTGGTGGGATCGGATGATACGCTGTATGTTCTCCTGCATTTCCGGGGATTGCAACAGCTCAAGTCCCGCCAATGCCGCGGCACAGGCCAATGGATTGGCGGTATAGGTGTGCCCATGAAAGAGTCCTTTTTCTATTTTATCACTGTAAAAGGCATCGTACACCTCTTGGGTGCAACCGGTAACGGCCATTGGGACCAGCCCTGCGGTCAGTGCCTTGGAAAGGCAGATAATATCAGGTTTGACCGTTAGCTGATCCGAGGCAAAATGGGTTCCGGTCTTACCAAAACCTGTCATTACCTCGTCGGCTATGGTCAGGATTCCATGGCTTTGAAGGACACGCAAAATCTTATCGAGTCCCTTGGCATTGTGCATCTGCATGGCAGCCGCTCCCTGTACCAACGGTTCATAGATAAAGGCCGCAATATCGCCCGGATACAAATGTTCCTCAATGAATTGTACTATATCCTCCACATCCTCGCCGCTCGGGGGAGGGATCCTTTTTACTTCGATAAAAAAATCCTCGAACGGACCGTTATAAACGGACAATCCGGAAACGGACATCGCGCCAAAGGTATCCCCGTGGAAGGCATTCTCGAACGCCAAAAGGATAGGTCGCTTTCTTCCGTTGTTATGGTGATACTGTAGGGCCATTTTGATCCCTATTTCCGTTGCCGTGGACCCATTATCGGAAAAAAAAAGTTTTTCTAGGTTGGAGGGCAATATCCGTATGAGCTCTTCGGACAGACGTACCGCAGGCTCGTGGGTAAAACCGCTGAACACCACCTGATCCAATACCTGCATCTGTTGGTATGCCCTTTCAATTATATAATCGTTGCAATGCCCATAGGCACTGGTATACCAAGAGGCGATTCCATCTATGTACTCCCTGCCGTCAGCATCGAACAGCAAGGCGCCCTTGGCCCGTACGATGCCCAGCATCAGCGGACTTAGCTTGTGTTGGGTAAGAGGGTGCCAAATGTGCTTGGCATCCCTTTCTGAAATATTTTTCAACTGCATTGAATTTGTAGAACCGGCATTTTATCTATCTTGCAAAGATGGGAAATAAACTTAAACCTCCCTAGTTTGCCATGGCAATTGATCTGCACTACCCCAAATATGCCTCCGTGGGTCCCCGTACCGTGTTTTGCTTATTGTTCCTTTTGGCCTTTATTATAAGGGCCCCGTTTTTTTTTCGCGATTACATAGATCGGGACGAGAGCACCTTTATCCTTATGGGACAATCTTGGGTGGATGGGCATTTGCCCTATACCGAACTTTGGGACCTAAAACCGCCCATTACCTTTCTTTTCTTTGCGGGAACCATTTATCTCTTTGGAAAAAGTTTTATTGCCATCCGTCTCTTGGGTACTTTGTTAGTGGCCATCAGTTCCTTTTTTACCTATAAAATAGGCAAGGAAATGGGCGGGACAAAAATGGGGCTATTTACGGGCATCGCCTGCGTTGCGCTACAGAGTATGTTCGGCAGTGTACAGGGTGTAATGTCCGAACATCTTAGCGTTGTGTTCCTCACCCCTGCGGTCTACATCCTCCTACGTCACAAAAACATCGGTTGGTACGGGATTGTCGGCATTTTAATGGGGCTTACCGTCATGACCAAATTAAATTTGGCCTATGCCCTTTTGGTATTGGGAATATACCTTCTCTACACCTATTTCAGGGATAAGCGCTTTTGGGAAGGTCTTGTCAAATTATCCGTAATGGCATTGGGGACGCTTCTCATCATATTGCTTACGGCACTACCCTATATCCTTCGCGACCAATCCCTTTTATGGTGGAGATCCGTCATATTGGCCCCGTTGGAATATGCCGCTGCCAAAAGACATTCCATCTGGGACCTGCTTCCAACGTGCGTGATCGTACTGGGTTTTGTGGGCTGGGCCTGGCACAAGAAATACATCGACATAAAAGACCAAAAAGTACAGCTGTTGTTGGTGCTTTTGATCGGTATACTTTTCTCCTTTGTAAAGGGAGGTAAGATCAATGGGCATTATATGGTACAGATCTTTCCTACTTTACTGGTGTTGGTCGCATTGGCCCTCAGCGCCATCCCCTCCTTGGGACGGCTCTCCACCAGGCCCCACTACTTTTACCTATTGTTATTGCTTCCTATGGAAACCTATCTGGAGTATTATGCAGTGGTGCGCCATAAAATTGAAAGGGGATCCTTTTACAATGGGGAGGGCATTGAGGTTCCCAAATATCTTTCATCCCAACAATTGGATGACGACAGTGTCCTGTTTTTGGAATACCACATAGGATATTGGGTATTAAATAAAAAACCTCCTTCAAGGATAGCCACGCACCCGAGCAATATCTGCAAGGAGGAGATGTATCCCTTTAGCGGTAGTCCGCAAACCACTCCCTTGGCTGAAATACGCCACCTACTGGAACAGGTGAAACCCCGGATAGTGGTCACCAGAAATGGCAAACGGATATTCGACAAGTTACATCCCAAAGAGGAGGCCTACACACAAAAATATCTAAAAAGGCACTACAACATCATAAAGCTATTGGACAGGGCCGTCATCCACAAACGTTCAAAGTGATTGTAGAACGGATTTAAATGTACCGGCATACCTCTTAACGACCTCCTTATCAAATGATGCCTCCTCATCAATGCGGCCGATTAAGGGCACATTGGTCTTCTTCAGGATAATACTTTCCGTGGATGGCTGCTCGCTCCCGCTAAAGAGTACCGCCACATCATATCCTTTGTGCTGTAACCATTTTATGGTCAAAAGGGTGTGGTTGATACTGCCCAAATAATGTCTGGACACCACGATGATCTTATAATTGGGCATGATAATATCCAAGATCGTATCCGTATCGTTCAAGGGAACCAGCACCCCCCCCGCCCCTTCGATCACCAAATGGTTGGCCGTTTCAGGTTCGTGGATCTTGTTTACGTCAATGGTGACCCCATCTATTTTGGCGGCCGCATGGGGACTCATTGCCGATTTTAGGGCATAGCCATTTTCATGGACCTTGGTTTTTGAGTTCGATATCAGTTGCGCAATCTTATGGCTGTCGCTATTTTCAAGATCGCCCGCCTGTATGGGTTTCCAATAATCGGCCTCCAGTGCCTCGACAATAATGGCCGATGCAATGGTCTTTCCCACCCCTGTGGATATTCCCGTAACAAAAATTCTCTTCACAATAAATAGTTTTCATTTAACAATAGGTTCTCAAACTCTTTGATGGCCCTTGGCCGACCCCAGGACCCGTGGCAATATATATATGTCGCTTCCCAACAAGCTCGAGGCATGCTGGGCGGGCAGCAAGCGTGGCATACTAGAGCCCACTTAGTGGATAAAAGGTGATCATATTACAATTTAGGCATTTGTATTTCTTTTTTTCAAAAAATGGAAAAAGTTTATAGAACAAATTTTTGCCCTTATAATAGGCTTCCAAGCGTTGGGCCTTACAATTGGCGCATCGTAGTGGCAGCCCATGGGAGTCCAGGGCGTAACTACGGATTTCATTATAGATCCCAAGGGCACGTTCCATGTCCCACGTATATACCTGAAGTTTGACACCCCCTATGGCATGGCTTATCATGGGATCGGAGTTTAGGGTATGTTCGTCCTTCAAAAATACGGGAATACCCTCGGATTCGAGCCTACCTTTTATGATCTGTACGTCGGCCACATACTCAAATGCACCCAACGTATAAAGTTCCCGTTTCATGCTTTTTTACATGAATTTAGCCAATAATCCCAATAGAACCACTATTTCCCCCTCAGAATTATAGGAATGTATGCAGAAGCGCAGCCGCTCACTTCCCTTCGGTACGGTGGGGTATAAAATGGCACGCACATCAAATCCCTCCCTTTGAAGGTTGTCCGCCAATTCGGTCGCGGGTCCGTTCCCGGAAACCATACAACATTGTATGGCGGAATCGCTTTGGATGAACGGTAGCCCAAGTCTGGAAATTTCCTGTTTAAAGATCGATATATTGTCTTTCAATTTTTTCATTTCCCCACCCTTGGCCATTTGTTCATACGCAATCGGTATGGTGGCCAATGCATGCGGGGGCAGGGCAGTGGTATAGATAAAACTTCTACAGAAATTAAATAGGTACTGCTTTAGCCGTTCGCTCCCCAAAATGGCCGCCCCATGGGCACCAATAGCCTTTCCAAAGGTCACCAAGCGTGCGAAAACCGCTTTATGAAATCCCAATTCCTGTACAAGCCCACCCCCAAAAACACCTACCGCATGTGCCTCGTCCACTATAAGCCTATAGTTGTGTTCCCTTGACAAACGGACCATCGATCCTAGGTCGGGAGAATCACCGTCCATGGAAAAGATCGATTCCGTTACCACATATATTTCCGCATCTTCCCGGCCCTTACGGTTGCGCCGCAAGCTCTCTTCAAGGTCATGGAGGTCATTGTGCGCAAATTTGAAAGCGTTCGACTTCGCCATGGATATCCCGTCCCTAATGGAAGCGTGGATGTATTCGTCATAAAATATAAGATCGTTGCGCTGGGGTACGGCCGAAAAGAAACCTACGTTCGCATCGTAGCCCGAATTGAACACCAAGGCGGAATCCGCTTCATGAAACCTTTCCAACATCCCTTCCAGCTCCACAAACAGTTGGCTGTTACCGGTTAGCAAACGCGATCCCGTTGATCCATTGGCAACTATTTCCCTCGCCTCCAACAGATGTGTGACCATGTGGAAAATATCGGGGTTTTTGGCAATGCCCAAATAATCATTGGAGGAAAAATCCACTTTGCCCTCAAGTAGCGGTAGCCGTCTCAAAGAATTTTGCGCCGCTCTATCCGATAGTTTTTTATCCAGCTTTTTGGGAAATGTATCCATTTTACAAATGTAGCATTTCCTATATTTAAATAGAATGGTATATTCGTGGCAATCAAAGTCCACAACATGAAAAATATTTTCGCATTTTGCCTGCTTCTCTACGGAGCGGCTTCCATCGCACAGACCAATTCCTACGAAATTTCCTTTGAAAATGCGGTACACCATGAAGCGGAAATTAAAATAACCTTTCCCGATATAAGCTCCAAGACAGTCGATATTACCATGAGCCGAAGTTCTCCAGGCCGTTATGCCCTGCACGAATTTGCCAAAAACGTATATAATTTTAAGGCTACGGACAGTCAGGGAACCGAATTGACGGTCAGCAGACCGGATCCATATCGTTGGACGGTTACCGGACACGATGGTACGGTGCATATTAATTACACCCTTTTTGCAGATCGGGCCGATGGTACCTATTCACAAATAGACCAGACCCACGCCCATCTCAACATGCCTGCCACCTTTATGTACGTTGCCGATCTGGCGGAGCGGCCCATAGATATTGTCTTTAATGTCCGGGAGGATCTGGGATGGAAGGTGGCCACACAGCTTCAAAATAAGGGCGAGAACGGTTTTAGCGCTCCCAACCTGGATTATTTTATGGACAGTCCCACTGAGATAAGTAATTTTTCCCTTCGGCAGTTCGAGGTGGAAAGCAACCAGAAAAATTATACGGTCCAATTCGTTTTGCACCATGAAGGCACGGAAGCGGAATTGGATACCTATTTTGAAAAAGTAAAAAAAGTAGTCCTGGCAGAAAAAGAGGTTTTTGGGGAACTTCCGGACTACGACTACGGCACCTATACCTTCTTGGCCTGTTACCTTCCCCATGTGTCCGGGGATGGTATGGAGCATCGGAATTCAACAATACTGACCGACCGTGAAGGCCTCGCCGACGGAGGCATGGAAGGTAATATCGGCACTGTTTCCCATGAGTTTTTCCATTCGTGGAACGTGGAACGCATCCGTCCCAAAGCCTTACAGCCATTTAACTTTTCACAGGCGAACATGAGCGGGGAACTGTGGTTTGCAGAAGGTTTTACCAGCTATTACACCAATCTGATCTTATGCAGGGCAGGCATCATTTCCCCACAGCAATACATAGAGGGACTTACCGGCACCTTTAATTATGTATGGAATTCCCCGGCAAGAAAATTTTTTGGCCCCATAGGAATGAGCTATCAGGCCCCTTTTGTGGATGCCGCCACCTCGGTGGACCCGGCCAATCGTGAAAACACCTTCATATCCTATTATTCCTACGGTAGTGTCCTAGGTTTGGCATTGGACCTCTCCTTGCGGACCAAGGACTTAAATTTGGACGATTATATGAAGCTGGTATGGGAACAATACGGAAAAAAAGAGGTGCCCTATACGATCAACGACCTGCACCAAACATTAAATTCATATGCCGGTAAGGAATTCGGGGACCATTTTTTTGAAGCCTATATTTTTAAGAGCGGGATGCCCGATTATGCCCCTCTTTTTGCCCATATGGGGGTCAGCCTTGTGCAGGACCCTGCCGCTTCCTACTTTGGTGCCGCCGTCTCACTTACGGAAAATGGTGTCGGTCTGATCGAGCGACATGTGGGCATTGGTACGCCCGCCTATCTGGCCGGTCTTGAAAAGGGCGATACGATCACTTCCATTAACGACCAACCGCTGATAGGTGACGACTTTGGCGCCATTATTTCCAAATTTGCCATAGGGGATGCCCTAAAAGTGGGCTACAAACGATTTGGACAGGAAAATACGGCTCTCGTAAAACTGACTAGCGATCCACAGTACAAAATCGGATTAATGGAAACGACGGGAACCGTACCATCCAAGAAAATTTTAAGGAATAGGGAACAATGGTTAAAAGCAAGGCCCTAATGGAAATCACCTTTACCCAAGCAAATGGCGATCAGGACCTGAACATGATTCTGGATCTACAGATGGCCAACCATTATAGCAATTTAAATCCTGAGGAAAAAAGCTTGGAGGGCTTTGTGACCGTTCGTCACGATTTCCACATTCTTAAGGAAATGAACCGTCAATGTGCACATATCCTTGCGAAACACAAGGAGCGGGTGGTAGGATATGCCCTATGCATGCACCCGACCTTTGCCGATAGCATACCAGTTTTACGGCCTATGTTCAGAGAAATTGTAAGTGTGTTGCCCAAGGAACGGAGTTTTATTGCCATGGGACAGGTCTGTGTGGATAGGGAATACCGAAAAATGGGCCTGTTCCGTAAACTGTACCAGACCATGCAGTTGCATACCAAAGATAGGTTCGATTGCATCATTACGGAAGTGGATGCCAAGAACCAACGTTCCTTACAGGCCCATCTTGCCATAGGTTTCCAAGAATTAAAGAGGTATTCCGCCGGTGATACGGATTGGGTAGTGATAATCCTGCAAAACTAAAAGTCGGCTCCTTACACTGGTGGATCGCCATTTTTGTGCTTTTCCAGATGGATAAATTTTTAGTAATAGGGGTAACCGCTACCCGATCTTTCACAGGAACTACCCACAAATACACATCTTAATAATTCACCTTCCCCATTGAATCTCATTTTATATAATTGATTTTCAGATATTTAAACAAAAATCCTTATCAGGGGGGTGCTATGGCACGTTTATTTCAATATACCTTATAAGTTTAACCATATAAAATTTAACATCATGAAAAAGATATTATTCGTAGCAGCATTGGCCTTGGGAAGTATGACCGCCATTGCACAGGAAACAGAAGCGCCACAGAACGATGCCACCCAGGAAACCAGCGCACAGGAAACCACACAGGAAGGATTTACTGCAATTGAATCCAGTGAACTACCGGAAGCCATTACTTCCGCAGTATCCCAAAACTATCCCACTGCCACTATAGACCAGGCAAGTGTAAACGAGTCCGAACAGTATAAATTGGAAGTTTCGTTGGAAGACGGGACCAAAGGTGTACTGTACGCCGATAAAGATGGAAATTGGATCGATATGTAATACAATTCATCCATCAGATTATAAAAGGCCGCATCTAGCGGTCTTTTTTTGGACCATATTGAAAAACCTGCTCAACGTACAACAAAAAAAGACCGCCCTTATCTGCTAAGGGCGGTCTAGTATATCATATGAAATAAAAAAGGTCCTAATCCGCAAGGACAATGATCCTATTGTCCTTCATCTCAATGGTACCACTGATTATCCGAAGTATGGTCTCCCCATTGGGGCCCTTTTCAAATTTACCCTTGTGGGCCTCCTCAACATCCAAATTACCCTTAAATTTGACTTTCCCTGCCTGTAATAGGGAAACGATGGGTGCATGGTTTTCCAACATTTGAAACTCTCCGTCTACCCCTGGAACGGTTACTGAAGTAACTTCCCCTGCAAACAATGTGGCTTCGGGCGATACAATTTCTAGGTACATATCCAATTTTATATTTGGTATCCGGCATATTTCCAAAAGCAGGAAACCCGTCGTGATACTTTATTAAGCTTCGGCCAACATTTTTTCACCGGCCTCAATTGCCTCCTCGATGGTTCCTTTCAAGTTGAAGGATGATTCGGGAAGGTGATCCAATTTCCCGTCCATGATCATGTTAAAGCCCTTAATGGTCTCTTTTATATCAACCAAAACCCCTGGAATACCGGTAAATTGTTCCGCAACGTGGAAAGGTTGTGAAAGGAAACGCTGAACCCTTCTTGCCCTTCCCACGGCTTGTTTGTCCTCTTCGGAAAGTTCTTCCATCCCAAGGATAGCTATAATATCCTGAAGTTCCTTATATCGCTGTAATAACTCCTTTACACGTTGTGCACAGGCGTAGTGGTCTTTCCCCAATATCTCTGCGGTCAATATCCTTGAAGTGGAATCCAAGGGATCCACGGCAGGATAGATTCCCAGCTCCGCGATCTTTCTGGACAATACCGTAGTGGCGTCCAAGTGGGCAAACGTAGTTGCCGGTGCCGGATCCGTTAAATCATCCGCTGGCACGTATACCGCTTGTACAGAGGTAATGGAACCCCTTTTGGTGGAGGTGATCCTTTCCTGCATGGCACCCATTTCCGTGGCCAGTGTAGGTTGATATCCCACAGCAGAGGGCATACGCCCCAAAAGGGCGGAAACTTCAGATCCGGCCTGGGTAAACCTAAAAATATTATCAACAAAGAACAACACGTCCTTCCCTTGTCCCTCTCCGGCACCATCACGGAAATATTCGGCAATGGTCAATCCGGAAAGTGCCACCCTTGCACGGGCCCCGGGAGGCTCGTTCATCTGTCCGAAAACAAAGGTTGCCTTGGATTCCTTCATAACTTTCTTATCAACCTTGGACAGGTCCCATCCGCCTTCTTCCATTGAATGTAAAAAGTCGTCACCATATTTTATGATTCCCGATTCCAACATTTCCCGCAGAAGATCGTTCCCTTCACGGGTACGTTCCCCTACACCTGCGAATACGGATAGTCCACCGTGTCCCTTGGCGATATTGTTTATCAGTTCTTGGATAAGCACGGTCTTACCGACCCCGGCACCTCCAAAAAGGCCGATTTTACCACCTTTTGCGTAAGGTTCTATAAGATCTATAACTTTTATTCCGGTAAACAATACCTCGGTAGAGGTAGAAAGGTCCTCAAATTTAGGGGCTTCCCTATGGATGGGAAGACCATCCTTACCGGCTTTGGGAAGATCTCCCAAGCCATCTATGGCATCCCCGATCACGTTAAAAAGACGACCGTACACATCATCGCCAATGGGCATCTGAATGGCACTTCCGGTAGCCTCAACGGCAACGCCCCTGCTCAATCCATCTGTTGAATCCATGGATATGGTCCTTACGGTATTGCCACCAACATGTGATTGCACCTCCAGCACCAATTTTGTACCATCTTGTTTATTGATCTCCAATGAATCATAGATCTTGGGAAGGTCTGTTCCTGATTGGAATTCAACATCGACCACTGGTCCGATGATTTGGGAAACTTTACCTGTAACTTTTGACATTACTTAAATGTTTATTGTTTAGCGTGATATATAACCAATTACGAAACCATGGCCTTTTGCGGGCTCCCTAGTTTTTTGCGCTGCAAAGATATATCTTTTAAATTTAAAATTAAAGCTGTTTTTTGTGCTTTTTAAAGCTAAAAAAACGCCCATTTTTAATAGGCGTTTTATTAAATGTCCATAATATCTATCATGGCAGCATGACCGAATAATTGGTAGGAAAGGTACCCACATCGTTTAGGTTGCCGGAAGCTTCAAAATTTGACCCGTAGGTGGCATCAATGGCCTTGAGGAACTCGTTTGCGATAAGGGCATATCCCCTACTGGTGGGATGGATCCCATCAAGTGAGAAGGCGCCTCCCGTGACCAGACTGGATGTTAACGTGAAATTGCCGCTTTGTATACCTCCACCTGCCAGCTCGTCCAAAAGGGAATTGGCATCCACCTGTGCCAGTCCGGCCGCTGTGGCAGCTGCTGCAATGGTAGCATTAAAACTGGCCGTTGCCGTTGCGATATCCTGCTGTTCACTTGGCAATAGCACCCATTTATCGGCCAAGGGTATCGCTACCCCATTTACGGTCAAGGGATTATTGGGATCGGCCAAGGTGCCTATAAAACTGGAGGCGGGCAATACCAACAGATCGTTTTCCGTAGCCTGCCTATATTTGGGAAGTCCCGCAAATGCAGGGTTGATGGCCCCAAGATCGGTCAGGGTCTCGTCCTCTATTACAACCGCATTGTTTGGACCGGCCTGAAAAACGATGGTCCGTTGGGCCGCTTCCTCCGCACTAAAAAGACCTGTCCCGGCCAAGGCCGCAACAGCTGTCTGCAACCCTCCATTGTAGGGGGCATAGGCATTATTGACCGCTGCCGCAGTGGCTTCGTCCAAGGGTACCGGATTATGGGGAACCGTGGTGAAGTGCGGGATTGCGGAAACATTTGGAATGTTCGCCACCACGCCCTTTGCCCCACCCGAAGTTAGGGTAGTTATCAAGGTATTATAGGCAAAATCAAATGTCTGTTGGTCTGTAATAGGGTTGGTCCCATCGCCTCCGGTGGTGGCATACCCCAGAATATCGTTGTTGCCTATCCATAATGTAAAGAAGGTCGGGGCCTGTGCCATTGCATCGCCCAAAACAGTGGCGTTGGGTGCCGAGGCCATTCTTATAAAATATGGGTTGGACATCCCGGCCTGTAGGTTCCCCAAATTCCCATAACCGTCAAAAAGGAGGTGGAAGCTCTTTGCCCCTGGAACCCCCATGTTATTAAATGGCCCCGTGGGATTGTTCACCAACAGGTCGGTAGTAGGGGTCACTGGGCCCACCAATGCCTCCAGTCTCACAGGAGCAGTCCCGTTGAAAACCAGCCTATTCTCCAGTATTTGGTTTCCCCCAACGAGCAATCCACCGAAATTGTCGTTCATCAGTGGTTGTGTAAAACCGCCACCCCCTGCCAGGGAAAACTTCAGGGATAACATTTTGGTCATCGAATTTTCCTGTGAAGCGGGGAAAAGGGCCCCATCGGTATAACCGGCAGTAAGGGAATTACCCAACGCCACGTACGTGGAAAAATCCGCACTGCCCGAAGTTAGGGCGATCGGCTCTACAATTTCAGAGGTCCCATCATCATCGCTTTCGCAGGAAATAAGACCCATAAAGACCAATATCAACCATATATGTTTAGTGTTCATTTGTTTACGTTTTAATTTTAAAGCCGATTAAAGATTGTTGATAGTCCAAGAAATGTAATATTGGGACCCTATATACCCCGTACCAAAAGCGGTAAAATATTCGTCCCCCAAAACATTGGCGGCACCCACCTTAAAGGTCGATTTGATCTTGGGGACAGTATAATTGATCTGGGCGTCCACCACATGAAAGGCCGGTACGTCCCCATCGCCAAAGGATGCTTCCCAGAAATAGCTGTCGCTCCACCTCCATGCCAAGTTGAAACCAACATTTTTAAAGACTTGGGTATTCCCAAAATTGGCCTTTACCTTATGCTCCGGAGTGTTGAAATTGGTACGGAAGCCCGGGTTGGAAGCCGAATCGAAATCCAGTTTGGAGTAGGTATAATTGATTCCAAGATCATAGTTCCCCAAAATTCTCGTATTTACCCCAACTGCGGCCCCATAGGAATTCACGTCCGCATCGGAATTGGTATAGGTCTGATAGGCCTTAAAATCGCCGTTCTGCAAGGCCAGCAAAGAGAAAGAATTATCCCCTACTTCCCCATATAAAGGGACAACCACGGTCTCGTTCGATATGAAATCCTGGTAGCGGTTGTAGTACGCACTTAGATCGATGGTTATTTTGTCCAACTTTCCACGGTAACCGACCTCTACGGAGGATACCTGCTCCGGTTTTACGATATCCACATCGGAAGCCACGGGGGCCCCGCCTTCCACTGAATTAAGGGAAAAGGAATTTTCGTAAGCGGCCCTTCCCGCTATATCAACGGTAGCCGGCTGCCCTACCAATTGGCCGGAAGTGCTCACATCATAGGTCCGTACGTCCCGATCTAAATTGCTTTCCGCAGACCCGATCAGTACGGCACGGCCCACATCCAATCCTATAAAGAGATCTTGGGTGGTAGGGTTCCTAAAGCCGGTCTGGAAGGATACCCTAATATTGTGGTCCTTTGTTTCGCCCAAAGTATACCCCAATGCCACTCTTGGCGAAAAGAATCCATCGAACAGCTCGGATTTATCGTACCTAACAGAAGCGGTAAGTTTTAGACGATCTTCTTCCAACATGGATTTTTGAAGCTGCGTATAGATTCCCATTTCTGAATAGTCTATGGGTCCATCGGTATCGGTATAAATGGTACCAAAGGAATTGAGCTCGTACTTCCTATAGGATCCACCTATCTGGATTTCGGCAAAATCTATCAGATGTCCAAAATTATAATTGGCATCTGCATGGTATATTTTCGAATTGTCCTGAAATCTAGATCCCTGTGCCAGGTCTGGATCGGAAGTAACCCTGTTCAGTGCACTTTCAAAGGCCGGCGTCCCGGGAAGAAGCCGACCGGTATCGGCGGCGGCCCTTGCGGCGGCATGCGATTCGGTCTCGTTCGCACCCGCCAGGGAAGCGCCCACATAATTGGAGATATAGTCCCCGAACCACTCCTGATCCGATTTCCAAAGTCGGTTGATGTTGATGCCCGTAAAGACCATATCGTAGGAGTTGCCGGCCTTATCCTCGGTAAGATATCCCCTTATAAAAAAATTATCGTTCCTGATTTCCAATTTGTGCTGTTGCAGGAAGAAATCCTTAATGGCATATCTATTGGCCCCTTGGTATATGGTGGACCCACTTCCCACTTTTCCAACGTACGCAATTTCAAAGTCGTTCGCCCATGGCCTAAAATACAGTCCCCAATCCGCCTTGATACTCTCGGCATTATAATTGGTAAGGTCGGATTCGTTGTAGCCGGTCCTACTAACGGTGACATCGGGCACAATGCCCAATCCGCCCGAAGCTGCCCTGATATTGGTGGAAACCTCATCCCCGTACACGTTTACCCCATCATAATCCACATCTGCCCTAGTGAGGCCCCTGTTCAATTTATCGGTTTCGTTGGTAGCGTACCAATCCGTTCCCTTCAGATATCCAAAATTGACCTTTGCGGCAAATTTATCACTGAATTTATGGGCGGCCCTAATTCCAAAATCGGTATAAGGGTTATCACCAGCGGCCTCCTGGGAGGTAATCCCCCTTTTGACGTAGCCACTCAGCCCTTGAAATTCAAATGGGCTTTTGCTCCTCATAAAAAGTATCCCGTTAAAGGCATTGGCCCCGTACAGTGCGGAAGCGGCACCAGGCAGCAACTCAACGCTCTGCACATCGGTCTCGATCATGCCCAAAAGATTTCCCAATGGGAAATTTAGTGCAGGAGCGGAATTGTCCATCCCATCCACCAACTGCATAAAACGCGTATTGGCAAAGGTGGCAAAACCTCTGGTATTTATGGATTTAAAGGTGAGACTGTTGGTGTTAATATCTACTCCCTTTAGGTTTTCCAGTCCATCATAAAAATCAGCCGAGGCGGTATTCTTTATTTCCTTGAGCCCAAACCTTTCTACGGTAACAGGCGATTCAAAGATTCGTTCGGGGGTCCGGGAAGCGGAGATGACCACCTCGTCCAATCGCGTCTGTTCTTCCAAGAGCGTAATGGAGAGGGTCTGATTTTCCTGGGTTATCGGTGCCGTAACGGCAACGTACCCAATGCTGGATATATTCAGTTGAAACGGAGGGGTTTCGGTGGTGGTCAAGGTAAAATTTCCATCAAAATCGGCCACGGTCCCAATGGCCTTTCCAACGATCACCACATTGGCCCCCGGAACGGGATCACCGTTTTGATCTATTACCTTCCCCTTAATGGTCGCCTGGGAAAAGCATACCATGGCAAACATCAAAAATGGTAGAAGTACTACTGTTTTCATTATAGTTCGAGTTAAGTTAATTTGTAAGAACAAGATACATTATTTTTCATTTCTGCAATAGCAAAATCAAATAAATTATGCATGCATAGTATTATATTGGCAATATTCGTCCCAACATTCTAACTAATTCGTAATAAAAACAGCCATAAAAAAGATATCCTTGGAAAATGTCCATTAATGGGCCTCTCCAAGGATATAAACAAAAAACACTTACAATTTTACTCCACTGTAACAGATTTGGCAAGGTTACGGGGTTGGTCCACGTTGCATCCCCTCATTACCGCAATATGGTATGATAGAAGTTGCAAGGGAAGGGTGGTCAATAAGGGGGTAAGGCTCTCAAATGTCTCCGGCACCTCAATTACATGGTCGGCAAGCTCCCTTACGGTCTGGTCCCCTTCGGTCACCACTGCAATAATTTTGCCCTTTCTGGACTTGATTTCCTGAATATTGCTCACCACTTTGTCATAGTGCCCCTTTTTGGTGGCGATCACTATAACCGGCATATGCTCATCTATTAGGGCTATCGGGCCATGTTTCATTTCCGCGGCGGGGTACCCTTCCGCATGGATATAACTTATCTCCTTCAATTTTAATGCCCCTTCCAGGGCCACCGGAAAATTATACCCCCTGCCCAAGTAGAGACAGTTATTGGAGTTTTTATAGACGTTGGCTATAATTTCCACCAACGCATTTGATTCCAATGCTTTCTCAACCTTGGAAGGGATGTTCTCCATTTCCACCAAATATTCATGAAAAGCGGAAGCCGAGAAAATGCCTTTTTCCTTGGCCAATTTTAGTGCCATAAGGGTAAGTATGGTTATCTGGGTTGTAAAGGCCTTTGTGGACGCCACTCCAATTTCAGGTCCGGCATGTGTATATGCCCCCGCATGGGTTTCCCTGGCAATGGACGACCCGACGACATTACAGACCCCAAAGACAAATGCCCCCTTTTCCTTGGCAAGTTTTATGGCCGCCAACGTATCGGCAGTCTCTCCCGATTGGGAGATGGCAATGAGCACGTCCTTGTCGGTGATGACAGGATTTCTGTACCTGAATTCAGATGCATACTCCACCTCTACGGGAATCCGTGCAAGGTCTTCAAAAATATACTCCGCTACCAGTCCCGCATGCCATGAGGTTCCGCATGCCACTATTATTATTCTGTTCGCATTCAGAAACTTCTCTAGGTTTTGGTCGATCCCCGCCATCTTTATGATGCCTTGGTCCGCCAATAGTCGCCCCCTATACGTGTCCAGAATGGCCCTTGGCTGTTCATAGATCTCCTTGAGCATAAAATGCTCGTACCCGCCCTTTTCAATTTCCTCAATATTCATTTTCAGTTCCATGATATTGGGATAGGCAATGGCATCGTCCTTTATCTTTCTCAGTTTTATCTCTTTGCCCAAACGAATGATGGCCATCTCCTCATCCGCCAAATAGACGGCATTATTGGTAAATTCGATAAAAGGTGAGGCATCGGATGCGATAAAATATTCGTTTTCACCGATTCCGATGGCCAAGGGACTTCCCAATTTGGCCACCACGATCTCATCGGGTTTGTTCCTATCGAAAACGGCGATCGCATAAGCCCCCACCACTTGGTTCAGGGCTATCTGTACCGCCTTGCCCAATTTAACGCCCTCCTTATTCTTTACCTCCTCTATAAGATTGATCAAGACTTCGGTGTCGGTATCCGAGTTGAAAAAATATCCCCTATTGATCAATTCCTTTTTTATGGAATCGTAGTTTTCTATAATTCCGTTGTGTATGATGACCAAATCACCCGAATTGGAATAGTGCGGGTGGGAATTTGCATCGTTCGGAACACCATGGGTGGCCCATCTGGTATGTCCTATCCCCAAATTTCCAAGTAGTGAAATAGTTTCGTTCGCCTTTCTTCCCAAGTCTTCCACCTTGCCCTTGGTCTTGCACAGATTTATTTGGTGCCCATCGAATAGGGCTACCCCCGCACTGTCATAACCCCTATATTCCAGACGTTGAAGTCCTTTAATAATGATCGGATAGGCATCCCTATGCCCAATATATCCCACAATTCCACACATAGTCCAAAAAATTATGTTATTGTCCTTAAATAGACCCCAAACGGTAGGTCCGATGGGCAAATATAAAAGCGTTCACCCTTAAGTAGGTGCATATCAGTTCTTACCTACTGCGTAAATCTACAGTATGTAAACGAGAAATTAAACATGATACGGTTGAAATAACGTAAAAATCCTACGAGTGGTATACAGGTTGCTTCTTTAATCTATTCGGGTATAAAAGATTTCCAATTTTAATTTTTCATCCATTTCGGTATCGGGGACATTACTACCATAGAGGATGGTGCCCATAGGATTGATGGTGGACATTACCGGAAGATCTTCCTCGGTAGCATCTGCCAGTAGCGTGTTCGCACGGCCGGATAGCCGTATATCCGATGTTAGGGAAAGCGCCAAGGTGGCATTTGTGGAATCACGAATGATGAGATCATTGATATGATCGGTTATTCGAACTTTGTACCTTATGCCCTTGCCCGATGTCCTTTGCAAAATGCCATCGTAGTTCAAATAAGATCCCAAAGCCGTATTGGAAGTGGAGTTCTCGAACCGAAGATCGTAGAGCGGACTACCTGTTTCGGCATTGTACAGATATAGTCGAGGCGGTTCCAAGCTTGCCGAAGCATTGTCAAGGGCCGTACGATCCACGTAAAATACCAGATTGGCCTCATTGATCACCCAATTATTGGCCTTTATCTGGTTAATGACCTCCCTACCGTTGTTCTCTTCGAACAATTTGATTTCCGAATAGGATCCCGCTCCCCCTTTGAGGTAGATCCTGGAAGCGTTGGTGCCCGTATCCATGCTATTGGAAATATCCACTGGATAGGACTCGTTTATAAAGGTATTTACCGCATTGCCGATTATGGGTTCTGTAGTACCACCGCTGAGGAGGTTCATCACATAGGTCTTCTTGAGCTTTACGATGGTGTCATCGGACGCATCCCCGGTGGTCTCGTTCTGGTCCACACTGTCATGCTCATAGTAGATGGTAATATTGGCCCTGGTAAGATCTAGCAAAAACATCAGTTCCCTTCCATCCGCAGCGGATACGGACAAATGTATGCCCCTGAAAAATTCCTTAAAGTTCCCTGCGCTGAGCAGCTCGGAGGACCCCTCCTTATCCAAAATATTGGTCTGAAAAAATTCATTGTCCAACGCCACCCTGATCCCGGGGGCAAGACGGGTTTCCACTTCCAAGGATTCATCCACATCCTCCGTTTCAGGGTCGTCCTCATTAAAGAACAGCGTCTCTTTATCGTTTATGGTGGTAATCCCGTCAAATAGTACATCCGAAACGAAATTGGGGGAGAATTCCTGATTTGAATAGTACTCTTGGGCCTGCTCAAAATTGGCATTGGGATCTAGGTCCCTCAAAAAATAAGTGGAACGTTCCACTTTCATATGGAAGGGCAATCCCGCCAAGGGTGTATTTCCATTTCCATAAATACTGTCCAGATCGAACCTTTTGGCATAGGCGTTCCCCGTAGTATTTTCATCTTCCCCGTCCTCTATGCCGTCACCATCCGTATCCGCATTCAAGGGGTCCGTACCTGCGGCCCTTTCCTGGGCATTTGTCAGCCCGTCACCATCCGAATCGTTGTTTGGATCGTCCGGCTCTGTATCAAAAGCATCGTCCACCCCATCGTTATCCGCATCCCGAAGACTTTGATCGGCGGTCAAAAATGGAATATAGAGATATACAGAATCCACTTTCTCGTTCTCGGGTATGGTGGCGATGCTTTCGTCCGAGCCCGCCCCGTCCTCTGTATTCTGTGAATAGGACCCAAATGTCGGATTTCCCGTTCCCGATTGAAGTTGCACTTGGGAAGTTATTGTGGCCGTGGTCTTCCCATATATGGGGTCGTTAAATATCCCCAACTGGTACACTGGAAGTTTGTTTGTCTGTGATGCCGTAATTTTCTTGTTATACGCAAAAACGTCGAACACCGCCCTATCGCTTTCAAATGGCCTATCCCCTATGACACCTTCCCCAATGGTCGTAATATCCTCTTCACAGGAAACGGCGGTCATTACAAACAAGGTTACCACCAAAGCGGCATATAGAAACTTTCTGAAAAAATTCATGTAAATTATTTTAAGACATCATTGTTGTAAAAATTTGCATACGCCTCTTCAAATTCCTGTAATGGCATAAAGGGCAGCACAGGTTTTTGGAGGTTCATGATGTACTCCTGCAAATCTTCCGGAATATTTTCCGATGCCAAAATAACTGCATCTGAAAAATCTACGGCAACTTTTAACAAATTATTATAGTTGGGAACCTCCAGCACTTTAACGCTCTCCTCGGCTATCCCATCGAAGACTACTTTCTTGATCATGTCCTTGTCCAAATCCTCCCCGAAGCTCTTTTTATAGACCGAAGTCACGATCTTACTATCTGCAAACAACGGTTCGTCCGCATAGTACTTTTTAAGATATAGGGGAAGCAGGGATGCCATCCATCCGTGCACATGTATAATATCCGGTGACCAGTTCAATTTTTTAACGGTCTCGACCACTCCCTTGGCAAAGAAGATGGCCCGTTCGTCATTGTCAGGGAAAAGCTGACCGTTTTCATCTGTAAAGGTGGCCTTTCTTTTAAAATATTCCTCATTATCGATAAAATAGACCTGTATACGCTCCCTGGGAATGGACGCGACCTTTATGATCAAGGGCATATCCATATCGTTGATCACTAGATTCATTCCCGATAAACGTATCACCTCATGAAGTTGGTGGCGGCGCTCATTGATGTTTCCAAACCTTGGCATAAAAATTCTGATCTGGCCTCCATTGCTGTTGACCATCCTTGGCGTTTCGTAAGACATTAGGGAAACTTCGTTCTCTGGTAGATAGGGCACTAATTCAGAAGATACAAACAATATCTTTTTACCATTCATAAAAGCAATATTTGATTTATCGTGAAAGCCTAGTGGCAAAATTACAAAAATTATGCAGATTAGCTGTAATTATATAAGTTTGCTAGCTTTTAAACAAAAACCTATGTTGGTATGTAAGACCAAAAAAGAATTGGGGTCGGCACTTTCGAACATCAAAATGGATGCCAAAAAAATTGGCCTGGTCCCTACCATGGGTGCCCTGCATCCAGGCCATGCCTCCCTGGTGAAAAAGGCTTTGGATGAAAATGATATCGCCATAGTAAGCATTTTTGTGAACCCCACCCAGTTCAACAATCCGGAAGATCTATTAAAATATCCCAAAAACCTGGAACAGGACCTCGGGTTTTTAAGGACCATTTCACCTGAAATACTGGTTTTTGCCCCTTCCCTGGCTGATATGTACCCAGAACAGACCCAATCCAATTCCTATGATTTTGAAATGTTGGACACCGTAATGGAAGGCGCCTTCAGACAGGGCCACTTTAATGGGGTGGGAACCATTGTGGAAAGATTGCTGCTCACCGTTCGGCCGGATAGGGCATATTTTGGGGAGAAGGACTACCAACAGCTGCAGATCATCCGGAAATTGGTCCACATAAAAGGGATTCCCGTGGAAATTATCGGCTGTCCAATTGTCAGGGAAGCAAACGGACTGGCGATGAGTTCCAGGAACGGACGGCTCTCCAAAGAAATGTTCGAGGAAGCCTCCTTTATCTACAAGACCCTAAAGGGAGCTAAGGAGAAGTTTGGCACGGAAAGTGCTAAAGATGTGACGGATTGGGTAAAAAGTAGGTTTGGGGCACATCCCAAACTTTCGTTGGAGTACTTCCAGATATCGGAGGCGGACACTTTACGACCATTGATCCAAAAAAACGATCTTAAAAAATATAGGGCCTTTATTGCAGTTTTTGCGGAGGACGTACGACTAATAGACAATATAGCCCTAAATTAATTAACTTTGTCCCATGCAAGTAGAAGTGGTGAAATCAAAAATCCACCGAGTAAAGGTTACCGGTGCCGATTTGAATTACATAGGAAGTATTACCATTGATGAAGATCTTATGGATGCGGCCAACATTATTACAGGTGAAAAAGTCCAGATCGTGAACAACAACAATGGTGAGCGCCTGGAAACCTATGCCATTCCCGGACCTAGGGGAAGTGGTGAGGTAACCTTGAACGGGGCTGCGGCCCGAAAGGTGGCCGTGGGCGATATCCTGATTCTGATAACATATGGTAGGCTTGAATTGGAGGAAGCCAAAAAATTCAACCCCGCATTGGTATTCCCCAACGAAGAAACCAATTTGCTGAACTAAATTGAAAACCGCCCCCAAGCAGCTCCTAAAGACAGTCCTTCCTATAGCGTTCGGCATCTTTTTGGTATGGTACTCCTATAATTCGACCTCGGGGGAAGACAGAAGACAGATACTACATTATATAAAGGGTGCGGATCTATTTTGGGTACTGTTATCCATTCTGATAGGGATCCTGAGCCATTTGTCCCGCGCCATTCGTTGGGGCTATCTTTTAAGGCCCATGGGCCATCGTCCAAAAACCTCCAACACGGTCCTTATCATCCTATTGGCCTATTTCGCCAATTTAGGGATCCCAAGGTCTGGGGAGCTATTACGGGCCACCGCCCTGACCACCTACGAAGGGGTGCCGTTCGAAAAAGGATTTGGGACCATAGTGACCGAGCGCATCATTGATCTGATCATGCTGCTCGCTGTGGTATTTACCGCCCTTTTACTTCAGACGGATATAATTATGGAGGTACTTCTACAAAAAGGGTTCGATCTGGAAAAGCTTTTTATGCTGGCGGGAATCGGCTTTGTGGGCCTGCTGTCATTTTTGATCTTTCTAAAAAAGGCAAAAAACAAATGGGCGATTAAAATAAAGGTTTTTGCCAAAGGCCTTTTGGAAGGGCTGCTCAGTATTTTCAAGATGAAAAACAAATGGGGCTTTATATTCCATACGGTTTTCATTTGGACAGCTTATTTTGCGATGTTCTGGGTCATTAAATATACCCTTCCCGAAATAGCCGATCTTTCCGTAAGCCAGTTGTTGGTGCCCTTTGTTGCCGGTGCCTTTGCCATGTCCGCTACCAATGGGGGAATCGGGCTGTACCCCATAGCCGTTAGTTCCTCCCTAGCGTTTTTTGGGATCTCGGATGCCTCTGGTGATGCCTTTGGTTGGATCATGTGGATCTCACAGACGTTAATGGTCGTGGTCTTTGGTGCAATATCTTTTCTGCTCTTACCGTTATTGAACAGAAACCAATAGATAACTATTGCCCAAATCCTACTTTATGAAACGGTTGTCCGTACTCCTTGCCATGCTTCCTTGTCTGGTCCTTAAGGCCCAGATAAAGAACGAAACCTTCGAATCCTTTAAACTTCAGGAAAAGAGGGAAATTACCTATTACATTCCGGAAAACTATTCGGCCGACAAAAAATACCCCTTGATCCTTGTTCTGGACGGGGAATACCTTTTTGACAATGTGGTGGCCAATGCAAAATTTTATAGTGCCTTTAGGGGAATGCCCGAATCCATTGTGGTTGGGGTCTCCCAAGATAAAAACGGCCTCAGGTTCGACGATTGTGCCTTTGACGAAACCTCGGGCCTCCCTTCGGACAAGGCGACCCAATTCTTCGAGTTTTTGGGAATGGAGCTCATCCCATATGTGGGGGCCAACTACAGCACAGCTCCCTTTAAAATGTTCGTTGGCTATGATATCACCGCCAATTTTGGGAACTTCTATCTCTTTAAGGAAGATTCCCTTTTTAATGCCTATATCTCCATCTCCCCCACGTTGGCCCCAGAAATGGAAAGTCGGGTACCCGCAAGGTTGGCCGCCCTTGAGAAAAAGATATTCTACAATCTGATCGTGGAGAACGACAACAGCAAAAATACCAATAGGATAAAGACAATGGACGCTGCCATCAAGCAGTTGGACAAAGAGTCCCTGCACTATTATTTTGATGCGTACGATACCGCCGACCATGTTTCCATAGCCACTTACGGGGTCGGAAAATCCATGGACCGGATTTTCGCCATGTTCAAGCCCATCAGTCCCCAAGAATACAAAGAGAACATCCTTACCATGGATGGTCCCGTCTACCAGTACCTTGCCGACAAATACAGTACGATAGAGGACCTCTTCGGATTTAAAAAGACCGTAGAACTGAACGATGTGATGGCTATCTATGCCGCCAGTAGAAAAAAGGAAGACCAAGAATCCCTAAAATCCCTCTCCGACCTCTGTAAGCAAGCCTTTCCGGAAACGATGTTGGGCTTTTATTTCGAAGGGGAACATTACGAACAGCTAGGAGAGCCCAAAAAAGCATTGCGCAGCTTTGAAAAGGCGTTTGCCATGGAGGAAATCGATTTTCTGACCAAGGAAATGGCCCTGGAAAAAATGGATGCGCTCAAGGCCGATTTCGGGTATTAGGTAAATGTTGGCAAGAAAATGTCCATGTGCGGTCATATCCTGGCTCCGACTTTTATTCTATCTTTGGGGGGAATCAAAAATATTCCATGGCCAAAACAAAAACAGCCTTTTTCTGCCAGAATTGCGGAACCCAATTTGCCAAATGGGTCGGACAGTGTTCGGGATGTAAGGAATGGAACACCGTAGTTGAGGAGGTGGTACAGACCGAAGAAAAAACAGTCTGGAAAAGTCCATCGAACGGAGCCAAGACCGTTTCCAAACCGTTACGGGTAAATGAAATAAACATTGAAAAGGAACTCCGCCTAGACACTTTCGATCAAGAATTCAACAGGGTCCTTGGAGGCGGCATTGTCCCTGGCTCGCTTATACTGCTAGGTGGGGAACCAGGCATAGGAAAGAGTACGCTTTTGCTTCAAATAGCCTTAAAACTACCTTATAAGACCCTCTATGTTTCAGGGGAGGAAAGCCAAAAACAAATAAAAATGAGGGCAGACCGCATCCATCCCGATAGCGACACCTGTTACATCCTCACGGAAACGAAGACCCAGAACATTTTTCAACAAATAGTGGCGACCGAACCGGACATCGTAGTGATCGATTCCATCCAAACCCTGCATTCCGACTATCTTGAATCGGCGGCGGGAAGCATATCGCAGATCCGCGAATGTACCGCCGAGCTCATTAAATTTGCGAAGGAAACCAACACCCCCGTGGTGCTTATCGGCCATATTACCAAAGATGGTACCCTAGCTGGTCCAAAAATCCTTGAACATATGGTGGACACAGTACTTCAATTTGAAGGGGATAGGAACTACGTATACCGTATCCTGCGGTCGTTAAAGAACCGGTTCGGTTCCACGGCCGAACTGGGAATTTATGAAATGCAGGGCAGTGGGCTCCGGGAAGTACACAATCCATCCGAAATCCTAATTTCCAAAAATGACGAAGGCCTGAGCGGTACCGCGATTGCCGCAACCGTGGAAGGCATGCGGCCCTTGATGATAGAGATACAGGCACTGGTAAGCACAGCGGTCTACGGAACCCCACAACGTTCCACTACCGGGTACAACAGCAAGCGATTGAACATGATCTTGGCGGTATTGGAAAAACGTGCCGGGTTTAGATTGGGCGCCAAGGATGTTTTCCTAAACATTACCGGTGGCATTTCGGTGGACGATCCGGCCATAGATTTGGCGGTCGTTGCGGCCATACTTTCCAGCAATGAGGACATAGCCATTGAAAAAGGGATCTGTTTTGCCGCTGAAATAGGGCTTGCCGGTGAAATTAGGCCGGTACAAAGGGTAGAGCAACGTATCTTGGAGGCCGAAAAATTGGGGTTCCATACTATTTACGTGTCCAAAAATAACAAACTGGCATTAAAGAACGACAAAATAGCCATAAAGTTGGTCTCCAGGATCGAGGAGATGACCAATGGCCTTTTCTCCTAACGATTATTTCCCCTATAGATACGCATCAGGACCAAAATGATCACCACTACGATCAAGATCAACAAGAACTGTCCGAACCCTATGGCCAATGGTAAAAGGGGCATGTTCATATCCTAAGGTGCCGGGTTTGGAATTTCGTTGTGTATCGCCTCTATGCCCTCAAGAACGGTATCCGTTAAACTTACCCCGATACTGCCGATATTCTCCTGTAACTGCCTAATGGTGGTGGCCCCTATTATGGTACTGGTAACAAAAGGCCTGGTGTTTACATAGGCCAAGGCCATTTGGGCCAAGGTCAGGTCGTTTTCCTGCGCCAATTTGTAATATTTTTCAGTGGCGCGGACGGCCGTGGCCCCGCTGTACCTCTTATAATTTGGAAAAAGGGTGACACGGCTGTCGGCCGGCTGCCTTCCCCCAAGATATTTCCCGCTGAGCACCCCAAACCCCAAGGGGGAGTAAGGTATAAGGCCAATATTCTCCCGCATGGATATTTCCGCCATGCCGATCTCGAATGTCCTGTTCAACAGACTATAGGGATTCTGGACGGTGATCATTCTCGGAAGCCCCACATGCACCTTGCTCTCCTCCAAGAAACGCATGGTGCCCCATGGCGTTTCATTGGAGAGCCCCACATTCCTGATCTTGCCTTCGCGCATTAGGTCCCGTAACGTTTCCAGAACTTGGTGGATGTTGTCCTCCCAAAAATCCCCTGGATCGTGCACATAGCCCCTTTGCCCAAAATAATTGGTCTTCCTTTCCGGCCAGTGCAACTGGTAAAGATCTATATAATCGGTCTGGAGGCGCTTTAAGCTGCCCTCTACAGCTTCCACCAAGGCTTCCTTGGCAAAACCTGTGGATCTGATGAATTTGGAGTTTTCGGCCCTGCCGGCGATCTTTGAGGCCAATACCACTTTATTGCGGTTGCCGTTTTTTTTAAACCACGCCCCTATGATCTTTTCGGTCTCCGCATACCGTTCCTTTTCCGGGGGAATGGGATACAGTTCGGCCGTGTCCACAAAATTTACCCCATGGTCCGTGGCGAGGTCCAACTGTTCATGCCCTTCGGCCTGGGTATTCTGTTTTCCCCAGGTCATGGTGCCCAGGCAGATCTTACTTACTTCCAAATCGGTATGGGGCAATTTTGTATATTCCATCGTTGCGTGTATCTATGGTAAAAATATTAATATGAAATTAAAAACCCCCAAATGATCGATATAAAACCCTCGACGGACCATTTTTTATTTATACCTCCCTATAATCGGGCACTTAAGGCGCCTTCTTCTGGGTAAGCAACAATACTTGCGGCAGTGTGGTCGTACCGGTTGTGGCCATAATGGTGGCCATTTCCCCAAAATCATAAACAAAGGTTCCCAGCATTACGTCCAAAAGGCCATCTTGGTCAAAGTCACCTATATCCATACTGAGCCATTTCCCCGGCACTATCTCCGGTAGATACGAGGCACTAAACCGAAGTCCCCCCCTATTTTCCAGAAAAACGACACTTTTCTTAAGATCCTTGTTTTTGGAATACTGGCTATATAGGGAAGCCGCTACAATATCAAGATCCCCGTCATTATCAAAATCCCTGGCCATGGCATTGTAACATTCGTACATGGGATAATGGAAGGCCTCGGAAAAATTGTCTGCCCCATCGTTCAGATAGATGCGAAGTCCGTGATAGGGTTTATCAACGGCAGAAAAGTCCCGATTATCCCCATTGGCGATCAGGATATCCAAAAAACCATCTTGGTCAAAATCCGCCATTTCAAAATAACTACTTCCGTGAACGGGCGAAAATTTCAAAATGGTTTTGGTTTCAAAGGTACCGTCCCCTAGATTGTAATAAACGACCAACTGTTCATATGCTTGGGCCATAAGGGCAATGATATCGGGCCTACCGTCCCCATTTAGGTCCTGAATGGAAGTCATTCTTGCCCCGGGCAAATAACTCAATATTCGTTCCTTTTCGGGATCAAAACCATCGAACCATGACAATTTTCCACTGTGGTTCCCATAACTGCATACCACCACATCCCCTTTCCCATCCATATTAAGATCTCCCGTTGCAAAATGGACGGGCCGTTGCAATGCCGACAAACTTCGACCCTGCTTTTCCGGTCCAAGATCAAGGCTGCCCAAGGTTCCCATTTTTTTATCCGAAGGCATGAGCGATCCAATATTGAGCAGCAGGGGCGATTCGTTGGGGGCGAACCGTAAATGGGAAGCCGGGCTGTCCATATCCCATATCCCTTTTATTCCTTCGGTATTTTCCACGGCATATAATTTCCTGTAGTCACCGATATAAAGTTCGGACGTTTCCGGATCGAATTTTAGAAGTGTCACCTGTGGCAGCCCCGATTCCCCTAGGGTCAGATATTCCATTTTAAAGGGAAAGTTTCCTTTTTCCAGTGCTGTTGGAACGGGGAGCGGTAATTTTTTAGGGGCATTGTCCAAATAATAATCAACTATTTTTTCCCATTCCTCTCTGGTTATCAAAGGTTTGTCCGGATATATGGAAAGGGCTTCCGCTATCTTTCGGTCTTCGGCATCCATGGAAGAAAGTGGATCGTTTCCTTTTATGTGCAGTCCCAGGCGCATTCCCATATTTGGGAGTACGCTCTCCTTCCAAGTGTGCTTGTCCAGTAGGTCAGGTTCGGGAAATGTATGGCACATTTGGCAGTATTGCAATGCAAGTTCCCTCCCCGTTGCCGCATTGGGCGCCAAAGGTTGTGGTGCAATCGATTCATATTCCGCTTCAAATTTTTGCATGAACATGCCAAACACCAAGGGAATTAGCGAGCAGATCCCAAATGTAAAGTATCCTTTTCTCATCTTACCCTCAAAATGTTATCCCCGTACGGGTGGCACTGGAACCGGGAATGGGAACTTTACCCCTGGATCCATGATAAGATAATATCCATTCCATCATTGATCAAGTTCCAGCAGAATGGGACAGTGATCACTGTGTTTGGCTTCCGATAGGATGATGGAGCGTTTTAACCGACTCTCCAAGGGTCTACTGACCATGCCATAATCCAAACGCCACCCCTTGTTATTGTTCCTTGCGTTGGCCCTGTAGCTCCACCAGGTATAATTATGGGGTTCCTTGTTAAAATGGCGGAAACTGTCGATAAACCCACTGTCGATAAAGTTTCCGATCCATTCCCTTTCCACGGGCAAAAACCCCGATACATTTTGGTTTCGGATAGGGTCGTGTATGTCTATGGCTTCGTGACAAATATTGTAATCCCCACAGACCACCAAATTGGGGCGTTCCACTTTTAAGGTATCGATATAATTCTGAAAATCGGCCATGTATTGGAGTTTATGGTCCAATCTGGCCAAATTGGTGCCAGAAGGAAGGTAAAGGCTCATAATGGATATCCCATTAAAATCTACCCTAAGGTTCCTTCCCTCAAAATCCATATAGTCCAATCCTGTCCCAAATACCACATTGTCGGGCCGTTCCTTGCACAGAACGGCCACCCCACTGTAGCCTTTTTTTTGGGCGCTGTACCAATAGTGGTACGGATAGCCCGCCGCCGCGAAAAGGTCAAGGTCCAATTGATCTTGGTTTGCTTTTATTTCCTGAAGGCATAGGACATCGGGATCCACAGCTCCCAACCATTCCAAAAAACCTTTGCTCAGTGCGGCACGAATACCGTTTACGTTATAGGAAACAATTTTCAAATTTTCCGTGTTTAAAATTCGGTAAACAAATGGGCCGTCCAAGGTGGGCGACCGGTCATACTTACTAAAGGGCTAAATTTTCATCAACCAGTTTTTCATATCCACCTCTTCGGCGATGATGCCTTTTAGTTCGGCTATGGGAACCCGCTGTTGTTCCATGGAGTCCCTATGACGGATCGTGGCGGTACCATCTTCCAATGTCTGGTGGTCCACTGTAATACAGAAGGGGGTGCCTGCGGCATCCTGTCGGCGGTACCTTCTGCCTACCGCATCCTTTTCGTCATAGGCCACTTTAAAGTCCCACTTTAGGTCCTCAAATATCTGTTGGGCCATTTCAGGAAGTCCATCTTTTTTTACCAAGGGCAAAATGGCCGCTTTGGTGGGTGCCAAAACAGCGGGTATCTTTAAAACGGTTCGGGATGTACCGTTTTCCAGGTCTTCTTCCCTTAGGGCATTGGAGAACACGGCAAGGAACATCCTATCTACGCCTATGGAAGTTTCCACCACATAGGGAACGTAATTCTCGTTGAGTTCCGGATCGAAATACTGAAGTTTTTTTCCGGAGAACTTTTCATGGTTGCCCAGGTCAAAATCGGTCCTGGAATGGATTCCCTCCAATTCCTTGAAACCAAAGGGGAACTTGAATTCGATATCCGCAGCGGCATCGGCGTAATGGGCCAATTTGTCATGGTCGTGAAAACGGTAATTTTCCGCTCCAAGACCTAGGGACAAATGCCACTTCATCCGGGTTTCCTTCCATTTTTCATACCATTCCTTTTGGGTGCCGGGCCGGATAAAAAACTGGAGTTCCATCTGTTCGAATTCCCGTTGGCGAAATATGAATTGGCGTGCGACGATTTCATTCCTAAACGCCTTCCCTATCTGGGCAATTCCGAAGGGAATTTTCATACGTCCAGATTTTTGGACGTTGAGGAAGTTGACAAAGATTCCCTGGGCCGTTTCCGGACGCAGGTACAGGTCCATGGTACTATCGGCAGAGGCCCCTAATTTGGTGCCGAACATCAGGTTGAACTGTTTTACTTCGGTCCAATTCTTTGTACCCGAAAGCGGACATGTTATTTCCAGTTCCTCTATCAAGTTTTTTATATCGGCAAGATCTTCGTTCTCCAAGGATTTTCCCATTCTTCTTAGGATGGAAGTGGCCTTGTCGGTATATTCCATGACCCTTGGGTTTGTGGCCATGAACTGATCTTTGTCGAAGGCGTCACCAAAACGTTTGGCGGCCTTCTCCACTTCCTTTTCGATCTTCGCCTCAATTTTGGCAACATGATCTTCTATGAGCACATCTGCCCTATATCTTTTTTTGGAATCCTTGTTGTCTATCAAAGGGTCGTTAAAGGCATCCACGTGGCCCGATGCCTTCCATGTGGTGGGGTGCATCAATATTGCCGCGTCCAGTCCCACAATATTGGCGTTCATCTGAACCATTGCCTTCCACCAATATTCCTTTATATTGTTTTTGAGCTCTACCCCATTCTGTGCATAATCGTACACGGCACTGAGCCCATCGTAAATTTCACTGGATTGGAATACATAGCCATACTCCTTTGCATGGGATATGACCTTTTTAAAATTGTCTTCTTGTGTTACCATGGGGCAAAAATAGAATTTTACCCTTAAAGGAAGTAATTTATTTTAGTTCAAATTCGGCGGAAGAAAGTAATTTTTCGTTCTCAAAAACATTCAGGGTATAGGTTCCCTCTGCCAAGGAGCCCTCAGGAATGGTTATGTAATCGCAGACATTGAATTCTTCTGCCATCAAGATGAGCTCTACCCTTTTGCTATAGGTATTTCCGTTGACAGATATGGTATTTGCATTGTCCTCTATGATTCCCATATTGGGGTCTAGGAACTGGAAGTACAGCACCCTTTCCTCCCTGGCATCGCTTGGTTCCCCCGAGATGGTGACACAGCCCCTTAGCTTAGCTATGGTAGATGCTTTATTGGTCCTGATGGGCTTTCCGCCCCCTCGAACCCTAAAGCCGCTTCCCTCTACATGGGCAAGCCTTAAATAGCTCTTTATCCGCAGCTCCTGGCTAAGTTCTTTGTTCTTTCTTCTCAAAAGTGCTTCCTGCTCTGCAAGGGTGCTGCTTTTACCGCGAAGTTCCTCAATTTTTTTCTTCGTCTCCTCATATTTATCGGAGAGCAACATATTGTTGTACTTCAGGAAATTGTTCTTTAACTTGAGACTGTCGTGTTTGGCCTCCAGTTTGCGCAGTTCCTTTTTGTATTCCATTAATTTATTTACCGTAAAGTTCAGACGGCCGACGGAATCCAATAATTGTTGCACCTTATACCTTGAGTCCTGTAGTTCTATCTCGTTCACCTCGTTCAAAGCGGAAAGTCGGTCCACCTCGGTACGCATCAACGTAAGGTCTTTTACCAAAAGTCCCTTTTCCTGTTCCAAAAAATCTATCTGGTTCTTAGACTGCGCATAACTGAAATAAAAGGCGATCAATATCCCAATGATCACGGCAACCAATGCTGCAAGTATTATTTTATAGTTAAATTTAGTATCTTGAGCATTCATCAATCGCGGGCTAATTATAAGTAGGTTATTGTTAAGATTTGTTTTGTTCCAAGCTATCAAATATACTAAATGATATCAATAACATCCTAGTTCCCAGAGGGTGTTTTGGATGTACTGCACCTTTGGGTAAAGGTGAACGATTATTATGTACCGTTTGTCGAAACCAGTTACCACTTACCGATTACAATTTTATCGACGAAAACCCCATAGACCGTATTTTTTATGGGAGAGTATACATAGAAAAGGCCAATTCCTTCCTCTTTTTTCAGGATACCGGTATTGTAAAAAACTTGATCCATCACCTAAAATATAAAAATCAACAACAGGTGGGTACCTTTTTGGGCGATTGGTTCGGACAGGACATAAGAGATATTGGATTACCTTTAACGATCGATTTTGTGGTGCCGGTACCGCTTCACAAAAAGAAACTTAGGAAAAGGGGATATAATCAGGTGACTACTTTCGGGCAAACACTGGCCTTTCATCTAAATGCGGTCTATTCCGATAATATATTGATAAAGACCGCCAATACCCGTACACAGACCAAGAAAAACAGGTTTTACAGGTGGCAGGCAACCCAAGCGCTCTATAAGGTAAGGGACCTTTCGGTCGTAACTGGGCGCAACGTACTTCTAGTAGATGACGTTATCACTACGGGGGCCACTATGGAAGCCTGTGCCCTGGCCCTTTCCGAAGCGGAGGACATAAAGATCTTGATAGCCAGTATGGCGGTGGTCCCATAATTTTTAAATACTACAAATAAGTTGTTTCTTTGCGCTACTTTGTTCCTAGATGATGTTAAAGCGTGTTTTTTCTTCCCTTTTTCTGGTTCTAATCGTTTTCGCACTGGTACAGTGTGCAAGAAAAGGCACTCCATCGGGTGGTCCCAAGGATGTTACACCCCCAAAACTGCTTCGGGCAGACCCGCCCAACATGACCTTGAACTTTAAGTCCAATACCATCACCCTCTATTTTGACGAGTACGTAAAACTAAAGGATGTGCAGAATCAGTTGATCGTATCCCCGCCCCTAAAAAATACGCCTGAAATTACCCCTCAGAGTGCCGCCAGCAAGGTAATCGAGGTCACCATAAAGGATACCCTGCTGGAGAACACCACCTATACCTTTAATTTTGGACAAAGTATTACCGACAATAACGAGGGCAATGCCAACAGTTTCCTGACCTATGTTTTCTCTACGGGCGATTATCTGGATTCCCTTTCCGTTTCCGGAGCGGTCAAGGATGCCTTTAACAAAAAGGTAGATCAGTTCATCAGTGTAATGTTGTACAAAATAGATACGGCGTACACGGACAGTACGATCTATAAAAGGCCCCCCGATTACATTACCAATACTTTGGACAGCTCCGTAGTCTTTAGATTGAACCATCTAAAGGAGGGCACGTATGCCATGATGGCGGTAAAGGATCAGGGCAAAAACAACATTTTTGACCAAAAGGTGGATAAGATCGGCTTTCTTACGGATACGGTCACACTTCCTACCGATAGTGTCTATGTGCTCACCATGTTCAGGGAAGTTTCGGACTACAGTATTGCCGTTCCCAGTATGGCAGCAAAAAACAGGATCATGTTCGGGTATCAGGGAACCGCCGATGAAATAGCGATACAGCCCCTGACCTCCCTGCCCGATACGGTCCGAACGACCATTGTAAAGCAAGCCGACAAGGATACACTTGATTACTGGTTTACCCCTTTTGAAATGGATTCCATTGTCTTTTTGGTAACCAATGACAAGTGGAAGACACGGGACACCTTTACCGTTAAAAATAGAAAATTGCCGTTGGATACTTTGCTGTTGACCCCTAATCTAAAAGGGAGCATTGGTTTTGAGGACCCTTTTTATATAAGTTCCAATACCCCTT
Source organism: uncultured Sediminicola sp. (assembly GCA_963974715.1). Classification (GTDB taxonomy): domain Bacteria; phylum Bacteroidota; class Bacteroidia; order Flavobacteriales; family Flavobacteriaceae; genus Sediminicola. The sequence goes on along the minus strand of CAXBDK010000002.1, from coordinate 115,976 downwards.
TGACCTCGGTAGACTCTACAAAATTCTCCTTGGAGAACAAGGATACGATTCCCGTACCATTTAAGATCAGGTTGGACTCCATTCCCAATAAAATCCATATCGATTTTGGTACGGAACCGAACCAAAACTATAATATGTCCATTATGCCAGGGGCCATTGGGGATTTTTTTGGCTCTGTAAACGATACCTTGCGCTACAGACTCTCAACGGGCAGTCCGGCGGATTACGGAAATTTACGCTTGACCTTGGGAGGGGACCCTACCTATCCGCTCATAGTACAGTTAACGGACGAATCGGGAAAAGCACAAAGGGAAATCATTGCAAGGGAGCCCCAGATATATGATTTCAACAATCTAAAACCTGCCAAATATGTTATTAGGGTCATCCATGACACCAACGGCAACGGAAAATGGGATACGGGAAGTTACCTGCAAAAAAAACAACCGGAGAAAGTCAGCTATTTCCCCGATGTGGTAGAAGTCCGCGCAAACTGGGAAATGGAACAGACCTTTATACTAGGAGATTAAACCCGTCCCTGTCCAACAGAAATTTGAGCTGTTCCCTATTCTTCCGCAAATGGGCTTTTTTTAGGGTGGCGTACAAAATGGCCTCCTCTTCGGAAAAGACCAAGGCCTCCCCCATACAGTCATAGACAGCGGAGTGACCTGTGTACAAGTGGCCGGAGGCATCGTTCCCGACCCGGTTTACCCCTATGCAATACACCATGTTCTCAATGGCCCTTGCCCTTAACAGGGCATCCCAGGCATTCACCCGTTTTTCAGGCCAATTGGCAACATAGAGCAGTACGTCAAAATCTTCCGTATTTCTGGCCCAGACAGGGAAACGCAGGTCATAACAGATCAAGGGACAGAAACTAAACCCCTTGTAAAATACCACGATTCGCTCGGACCCGGCCCTGTACACCTTATCCTCGCCAGCCAAGGTAAAGGTATGTCGTTTGTCATAATGTTTCACCTCTCCGGACGGAAGAACAAAAAATAATCTGTTCACATGATCCTTCCCTTCAAAATAAGGGATACTGCCCACTATGGCTGCCTGCTTGGACCTTGCCATATCTTTCATCCATCGTAGGGTGACCTCCCCTTCCTCTTGCAAAATATTGGAGGGGGACATGGTAAAGCCGGTCGTGAACATTTCGGGCAATACGATCAGGTCCACGTTTGGTTCCAACAGCTGCATTTTATTGGATAAAATAGTCCTGTTGGCCTCTGGATCTTCCCATTCCAAGGAGGTTTGTACAAGGGCAATCTTTAGTTCTTCCATTACGACCGATCTTCTTTTCCAAAATTACGGCTTTGGGCCGCAATAATCAATGGGAGAGAAGGGGAAATTGGGATTTTGAAGACCTAGCCGTTTTCCAATAGTGAAATAAGCTCTGGGGCCCCCTGCATCTTGGCATGGTCGAGAGCGGTATTTCCCCTCGCATCCTTAAAGGCCGTATTCGCTCCATTGGAAAGGAGCAAGCGCACTATCCCGATCTTGTTAAAGGTGACCGCAAAAATCAGGCAACTGGCGCCCATGGAATTGGTGGCATTAACATTGGCGCCCCTGTCCACCAGTAATTTGGCTATTTCGGTATAACCCTTAAAGCAGACCCCCATAAGGGCGGTATTGCCGGATCCGTCCATTTCATCCACCTTGGCCCCTTTGTCCAACAGAAATTTTACCACGGCTTCCCGATCGTAATAAGATGCCAATATCAGGGGAGTGGAGCCTCGTTGGTCCCTGATGTTTATCAATGAGGAATTCACTTCTATTGCCTTTGTAACCCCTTGCAGGTCGCCATTTCGGATATCGTTAAAAAAAGCTTCCATATGTCTCCCTTATAAAAAATTTATATCCGACCAAAATAAGAAAGATCAGGTACACGACCTTCTTTCCTTGATATATAATTATAATGAACAGATAGGTTCTTGTTATCAAATTGACTGTTTTTGTGCAGCTTATTGCTCCTCATCGCTGTTCGGGAAATGTACTTTTATACGGTATATGTTTTAACCGGCATGGTACATTAGGATGCGCATCTTTCAATGGCAGGTTCGTTTGGCAAAGACCTCTAGTCGGTTTCTTTCATTCCAAAGCTAAATGTCGCCCAAAAACTTTACCAGTCGGTATCGTCCCTATCAGGTGATTCTATCATGTGTGTCGCATGTAAGAACCAATCCCCTGTCCTTTCCAGTTTGAAAGAACATTCACCGTTTTCATCGGTTCTTGAGTATTGGAAAATCGCCGGTTCGTTGCCTTTTCTGTTCCGTGCGGTAATTACCTTGTTTTTTAGCGGTTCGCCCATAAACAATACTTTTGCCCTAATCCAGTCGTCTTGCCTTGATTCGTAAGGATTTTGAAGTAAAACTATCTCAAAATTGTGCCCCACGATCGTTTTATAAATTTCGTCGTTTGTTTTGGGATCGCTCTGGATAAGTGTTTTTATGTAACGGGTATATCTTTCCGATTGTTCCTGTTGCGTACTGTCATTAATTTGAATGTTCTCTATATTGTCTACCAGTAAATACCTTTTAAATTCATCACTCGGTAATGTTATTCGGGCATAATCACGTTCCATATGAATCAGTCCCAAACCTTTAAAGTCAACATCCATTTCCAAAATCGGCAATCTGCCGTCCTTTAACGTGGACAATAGGTTCGTTTTCCGATCTGCAGTGATAAGTTCGAATTTTTTAATAATCGATTTTTGCACCGGCCTTTCCAGTTCAATATTAAATCCATCTGCCACAAAAAGATGAAGCTCCAATTTTTCGCCTTCCTGAACAATGAATTTATAGGCTATAAGTATATACTCGTGGGCCAAAACTGTTGAGACCAAAAAAATTGCGGATAAAAAGGTTACTGTTTTTTTCATAGATTTAAAATATCTTTTTTGTGCCGTTTGACTATAATTGAAGTTCAATACTTTAGCGTGAACATGGCCACATATAAGCATTAATGTACTTCATTGGATGAATGCTTATTACAAGATATAGAAATGTTTTAAATGTCATCAAACGGACCGCTGATCTTTTTAACATTTTAATGTATCATATATGCGGATTCTGAGGTTTTCCAATGTTCAAAATTTCCATTGGAAACCTATGGTCGATATGGGAAAATATAAAGGATTTGAGAAAAATATTTCGATTTGACATGGCCTTAAGGGAATTACGGACAAAACATCTATTTAATAATACTTAGCATCCGGTCCATTACCTTGAAAAAGCAACATAAATGCCATCAATCCCGTTGTCCAGGGGTAAAATCCATGGGCGCATTACGTGGAAGGTCCGTGGTGCCCGCATCGCCGGTATCATTATAGATTTCCCATTCTTCAAAGGTATATATGGGATTGGCCGAAATAATATGCGATTTCCGCACCGCCCTGCCATCCTCAAATTCGTGGTTCGTACCTGAACCGTCCTCGCCGATGATCCCAAAAACATCCAGTACCGTCCCAAAAGGGTCCACCAGCTCCAGGTTATCATCCCCATTGGAATCCGCCGGACTGTTGGTGGAAGCCGCCAGGTCCGGTGCAAAACCATATACCTGGGCAAATTCCTCCGCATTGGGAGAGATCAAAAGGGTGCTTTGCGGACCGATCTCCATATCGGAAAGATCGATCGTGGAGCTTACAGCGGTATTGGCATTGGTATAACGTCTTAGCGTCCACCCGTTAAGATCCAATGCCTCCGTAGCGGCATTATAGAGTTCCACAAAACGGGCTCCGGTATTGTTTTCGGGATCAGCCAGTTCGGAAATAAAAATGGCCGTGGAGGTAAACTCGTCCGGTACAGGTACACATCGGGGATCTGAAAGGTCCACATCCTCCAGATCCCTTACTGCCAAACGGTATTTATTGTTGTCCATAAGCAATGCCCCGCGCACAAAACCGCTTCCTTCGGGTATAAGGGCAGCCTGAAAGTCGGCATACCCACTGTTCAGGAGCGTTATTTCCTCACCGTTGCACTCTTGTAACGTCCGTTCCGTCTCCTCCTCAAAATCGGCATAGGTCTTTCCAAGATCAGCGTCCACAAACTCCATGTTTTCAAGTTGCACCAAGGTATTTACCATTCCGACATCGATGCTGTCCACCTGCACCTGGGTCGGGACAATATCAAAAGGGCCACTGCAATCCACCCACAAATGTTCATGTACGGCCTTTACGGGCAATCGGCCCACGGAAAGGTTGCCGAATGATAACAGGGCACTTCCCAACTTATACACCTCCCCACTTTTCCCCAAATAGAGCCCTTTAAGGGATATCAATATCCTGCTGCCTTTGGGGAACCACAGATGCGAATCGCGCAGATCCATTTCAAGCTGCATCCCATGTTGGGGATTTTCCCTGTTATCCTGAAAATGGAGGGTACCAAAAAAGTTGCCCGCACGGTCGGATGAGATAACGTACCCTTCCATAAACAGCTCCTCCTGTATCTGGAACACCTGATCCTTATAAAGCTCCCTTACCTCCTTCATCGAAATCGTAGGCTCCATTTCTTCCTTACATGGTGGTCTTATAGCATCAAAGGATACGTCTTTTACGCAGCTCCCACCAAATAATAGGGCCATTGCATAAATAAATAAAGATGTAAGGGAAATCCGTTTCATACTTTCAATTTTCAAAATCCAATGGCAAAATTTAAAAAGTAGGTGCGGCCATACCCGTACCAGTATTTGGTAGCAAAGGAAGGGGTGCCGCTTTTTTGGTCCTGTACCATCTGTCCATAATTTCCATTTCTGGATTGCTCATAGCCACCTGTCCTAAAAAGGGTGTCGAAGAGGTTGTTCACACTTATGAACACGCTGATGTATTTATTGTTGACCAACCAAGATTTTCCACCTACCAAATTGAGGAGATAAAAATCCTTCAGGGGCCGTTGCTCCAATATTTTGGCCACATTTTCCTCGGTCGCCTCTGGAAACGGGGCGCCCGTTTCAGGGTCTAGATAGAAACTCCAGGTCCGGGAGATAGTGGATATATTGGCGTAGTTCCGGGCCAGATAATTGGCCGTCGCCCCCACCCACCAATATTTCGGATCTCTGTATTCCACCCCAAGGGCAAAAGCATGTTGTGGGCCTTGGGCCAGTCTATGATCCTTTATTGCGGCGGCTCCCAGATAGATACTTCCACCTGGATCCAGTATTTCCTCCCCATTTCCGGAAGTGTCAAAATTAATGGATACAAATGGGTCACTGGCATACAGGTATTTCCCGATATTGGCGACGCCCGAAAGTTTCACCGCTGCCGAAACCTGATATTCCAGTCCGCACTCGATGCCCATATGTAAATGGTCCATGCCCGTCAGGACTTCCTGAACAAAATCGGAGCCCACTCCGGAATCGACAAAGAAAAAATTGACATCCGTAACGTTCATAAAACGGGAATAAAATCCCGTCACCCTTCCCTTTAGGGCCGGCAAGCGCAAAAAATAGGTGGCATCCAGCGCAAAAATATTTTCCTGTTGAATGTGGGGCACCACTTGGTTGTTTTCCCTTGGATTGATAAAAACGTTCTGTATAGTGGGTGCCCTGTCAATCAGGGCCCCCTGAACATTAAACCAATGCCTGCCATTCAATTTATAGGTCAGTCCGGCCTTGGCGCCAAGGGCATTAAAACGGACAGCCTCCCCCTTTCCATAGGAATCGTCAAAACGTTCATTTAAGAACAGCCCCTCCCGCTGATAAGAAGTGGCGGTGTAGTTTCCCGAGACGGATCCCTCCCATTTCCTATAGGTCGCCCTAAGTTGCACAAAGGCATCCAGAACAGCGGCGTCCATATTATAATGGTAATTAAAAATATCATTTTCATGCTTTTGCAATTCCCCGTTCACATCGTTCCGGGTGTCCGAAAAGGTATCCATATCCCTATGGAAGCCAGCGCCCAATAAATCGCCGATCTTTGCATGGTTGTCCGATTTCAATTGACGGTATCCCAGGCCCGCATCCATTTGAAAATGTTCTCCCATGTCCATATTTGCCAAAGTATTGATCATTAAATGGTTGTTCCGTACCACATCATCATATAAAATATACGCCGCCCCTTCATTGGGCCGATTGGAATTCGCCAAGAACAGCTGCTCCCATTGGATCTGTGGTTCCCGCAAAAATGCCTCCCTGGCCATTTGGGCACTTTCAAAATTGGCCCCTATGGGACTGTTTATATAATAACTGGGCAAATATCCATAATAGGTGGGGTCCGGATTGGGGGCGTTGTAATACCCCAACCTGCTACGTGCATATTCTCCAAATCTATACGCCACACCCGTGATCAGTTTAAAGGATCCCGTCTTCAGGTAATGGTTGAACATCAGGATCGGTTCGGCAATGTTGCGTTCCCTTGAATTTTTGGCCCCATCCCCCAGTTGTCCCCAGTAGGGGTTATATTTTCTTCCTGCCAGGTCGGCAACCTCTTGGGTAAGCGCGGCAGACCCACCCCTTTTATTGAAGGCGCCAATGGCGGTCAGGGCAACGCTGTTAATGGGACCAAATTTGTATTCCATTGCCCCAAAAAGGGAGTAGGCATCATAGTTCGTACCGTTCATATATCCTTCCCCGGCCCACCGTCGTGAGGCGGACAACGTATAGTGAAGTCCCTTTGAGCGGTTAGGGGATGTGTGGGTCGCCATTATCCTTCCGCGGTAGGTCCTGTTGGAAGCCGAAGTGGAAATACGGGTTCCGGGCCGCAGTCCCGAGGGCAGCATATTGATATTGGAGGTCCCCAGAATACCCCCAAAACCATAATTGGATACCTGTAGACCGTTTGAAAATTCCTGGTTCCTTGTCACGTCGTTGAGTCCGCCCCAGTGGTTCCACTGCGGCCTTCCATCTAGGAGTCCGTTCATGGCCACCCCATTGATCATGACGGTACCGTTTTTGGAATCATACCCCCTTACCCTAAAAAATGCCTGGCCAAAATCGAAGGCGGCCCTCGACAGGAAAACATCCCTGGTGGCCTGCAAAAGGCCCGAACTAACGGATATGTCCTCCTCCTCGCCCATATCGGGGGCGGTCAGGGAGATAAGATTTTCCGCCTGCTCCAAAGTAATGTCCCTCTCCATATAAATAGTGCCGAGCTCCAAGTCGGTTTCGGTGAGCACCAAGGGCAATTTTTTGGGAACGTGATCGGGGGAGGATAGGACAAGTACAAATTCCCCGGAGGTCCAATTGATGGCAAAGGTACCATCGGCATTACTTTTCCCCACATCCAGGCCATCAATTTCCAGTACAACCGTGGTTAGCGGCAACTGGTTTCCCTTATCCACCAACTTCCCCGACACGGTATAACGTTCTTGACAAAACGCCGTACAGCATATAGAAAATAGCACAGTAATGATAAGGACCAATCGCATTAGAAAGAACAAAATTTGATTTAATTGTAAGAATTAGATTATTTATTACGATGAAAAATACTATATTTTTTAATACGTTGTATATTATTTTTAATTAATTTTAAAATTATAACCCTCATAATCAATATTTTGAAATTAGCATTATTGATTTTTGCGCTTATAATCAGCGATGCTAGCATGCGCCAAGAGCGAATTTATAAGGTACGTACCATAGCATTCTATAACGTAGAAAATCTGTTCGATACCATTAATGACCCGTTGACCTATGACGATGATCGGACCCCCTTGGGAAAGGATGTGTGGACCAGCGCACGGTATCGCGAAAAGATCCGGAAAATGGCAAAGGTGATTTCAAGCATCGGTGCCGATGTTACCCATACCTCTCCCGATATTCTGGGCCTTTGTGAAATTGAGAACAGGAAGGTGGTCGAAGACCTTATATCCGATCCCAATTTAAGGGACAAGGGCTACGGAATCGTACACTATGATTCCCCCGATCGCAGGGGAATCGACGTTGCACTGCTCTATAAGGAGTCCGTTTTTATCCCCACTAGCTCCAAAAGTCATCGGTTACTGATACACGATGATGATATGGAGCGGAAATATACCAGGGACCAGTTGGTGGTAAGCGGATATATGGACGGGGAACCCATACATTTTTTGGTTAACCACTGGCCTTCGCGAAGTGGTGGGGAAGCGCGCAGCAGACCCCATAGAATGGCCGCTGCCGAACTCAACAAAAGGATCATCGATTCCCTGCGAAGAAGGGAGGTGGACGCCAAAATAATAGGCATGGGCGATTTTAACGACGACCCCAGCAGTCCCAGCCTAAAAAAGATCTTGGGCACCAAAGGCAAAAAAAAGGCGGTCGAAAAAGGGGGGCTCTACAATGCCATGGCCGTTTTTTATAAGAAGGGGGAGGGAACACTTGCGTATAGGGACCAATGGAACGTCTTTGACCAACTGTACCTCTCCGAACCGCTATTGGGGCCGCTAGGGGAACGCTATCGTTTTTGGAAGGCCAATATCTTTAGGCCTGCCTATCTCACCACGCAGAGCGGACCGTACAAGGGATATCCCTATCGCACCTATGCGGGAGGTTCCCATACCGGTGGATATAGCGACCATTATCCCGTATACCTCCATCTAATACGAAGTCATACGGATTAACTGGTACCGTTCACAAGAAATGATAAAGATGTTAAAAATCCTTGGCCAAAAAAAATCGAAAAATCCCCGATACTTTTAATTGAACCATTGTCCCCATGGAATCCTACTGAGGATAAGCAGCAGTCCCAGACCGTAGAAAATGGCGATGGATTTAAACTTCTTGGATGCTTCCATCACCTTTTTATGTCTGGACCAACCTATGGTGATCAGCACCAGGGCGATGATATTGATAAACGGATGTTCCACTGCCAGCAGTCGGGCGGCCGAATTCAGTCCGCCCATCCCTACGGCTTGGATGGCCTTTAGTCCGTTGGGGGATATAAAATAAAGTATAAGGCCCACCGTCAATTGTAAGTGCGCCAAGATCAATGCAAAAAGACTGATCCGAAAGTCCTTCTCCAAATTGAATATTCGCTTACTGACCAGGCCGGAAATTGCATTGATAACGGCAAAGACCAATAGGGCAAGGGCGATATACGCCAAATATGAATGTAGATTCCTGATAACTTCGAACATGGTAGCGGTTTTAAGCATTAAAAGTAATGATTTTTGGGGATAAAAAAACCCTGCATCGCTGCAGGGTTTTCATTTAATCTAGAATTTTAGAATGTCTTTACCCCACCACATTAAAAGTTATATCGCAAACTGACATTCCAGGTTCTTCCAAAACCAAAATATACCCTATTACTTGTATTGATACCCTGATAATTTAAAGTAGAATCTTCATCGGGCGCAACATTCGTGTCCGCTTCAGACATATATATCTCATCAAAAACGTTGTTTATGTTCAATCTAAATGTTATGGCCTTATCGTTTTCCTTACCCACCAACATTTTATATGACATACCCGTATCTATCAAATCATAAGAAGGCAGTTGTAACAGGAATCCATCGTTATCCGCAACCCCATCTTGATTGGAATCCTCAAAGGATAATACATCAAAATTTGCATACAAGTTATCGGCATGATACCAACTAGCGTCAAATTTAAGTCTTTCCAATGGTTCAATACTTGCTCCTATCCTTGAAGTAAACTGTGCAGCATCACCGACTTTGACACCATCCAATATAAGATTTGCACTACCAACAACATTGTTTCCATTGTCAAGTACCGTTCCGCTTGGATTTCCGGTATATTCCCAATTTCCAACGGACAGCATACCATCAATAGTAAATATCGAAGAAGGACGAGCTACAAAGTCAAATTCAAGACCGGTATGTAGTTGCTCTATTCCCAAATAATTAACTGAACCTTCAAATTCCACATTTCCCTCACTATCCGTTATACGGACAGCATCCGACTGGAATCTATCTTTCCAAGAAGTTCTGTATGCATTTAAGTTTGCACTAAAAAAAGCTGAACGGAAACCATAGCCCAACTCAAACCCTAAAATCTTTTCGTTTTCCAAATCGGGATTGATATCATTCACAAAATTCAAGAATACCGCATCAAATAAAGGCTGTTTAACATAATATCCGGCATTGGCAAATACATTATGCTTAGCATCAATGTTATAATTTAAACCACCCTTAATATTGCCTCCGGCCTGGTTTACCCATTCCGTGGTCTGTTCCGGATCCGAATCCAAATAATTAAAGGGATCGACCCTTTGGAACCCTTGATTGGAATAGGATCCCTGAACAAAGGCTGAAATAGTCTCAGTCTTATATTCCAACTGGCCAAATGCACCTAACCATCTAACGTTGCCAAGATTATAGTAATCTATTTTTTCTTCATCCTCAACTGAACTGAAAACGTTCATAGCGTTACCAGCGGTCGCTTTATAAGTTTTGTTCAAAAAGTTAAAGGTGTTATTGATATTATCATTATCTACGTAGTAATCAGCACCCATTAAATCCACCAATCTTCGGTAGTGATATCCTTTATAGGTTCTGGCATCAGCGCCTACATCAAAACTCCAGTTACTATTTATATCATGATGAAAGTTGAGAATTGTACCATACCAGTTATGGGAGTTTACGGAAGAACGTTGCGAGATCCCATTTTCTGGCCCCCGTGAATAATCGAACTCTTCCTCGAAACCGAATGCATTGTTGTTACCGTTAATATATAACCCTTGATTCGCAAGTTCGCCACCAAGTGTATATGTTTGTCTTTGTTCCCCAAAATCAGGGACGTTTACACCACTGTTCCAGGCGACAATATCATCGAACCTGATCAACCCGTCGGCATTTTTAAAAGTGTTGTCAAAGGATTGCCTTCCATTTATTCGTCCTATGGAACCTACAGAACCACCTCTTCCGAAAGATGCATATACTATAGTTGAAAAGCTTGACTTATCGGAAATTTTGAAATCCCAGTTCAAGGACGCAACCGGTTTATGGTAAAAATTTCCAGCAAAGGTAAATTCCTTCCCATTTCTGTACCCCCAATCGCTGTTATATTTAATATTTGGATCGGTGCCATTACTTCCGTAAGTGAGATAGTTGTCCAAGCTTGGGGCAAAACCTCTCTGATTATGCTGCTGGGGAGCACCGGTAAGTATAAATTGGAAGTCGTGTTTATCGTTTGGCTTATAACCTAAACCAATAAAATAATTATATCCTTCGAATTTTGTACCATCCACATAACCGTCACCCGCGGTTCTACCTAAAAGGATAGATGAAGAAAACCCGTTCTCCATAAGACCCGTATTGTACGATACCAATGTTTTAAGGTAATTTGCATTTCCGAGTGATGTGGAGACAACACCGCCCTCGGGTTGATCGGCAGTTTTGGTAACCACATTGATGGTCCCCCCAACTGAGGAAATTGCCAATTTGGAAGATCCCAATCCCCTTTGCACCTGAATTGCAGAAGTAACATCGGACAACCCTGCCCAGTTGCTCCAATAAACCTGGCCGTTCTCCATATCGTTTACGGGAACTCCATTGATCATTACTGCAGAATTGTTCGTATCAAAACCTCTAATATTGATCCTAGAATCTCCAAAACCACCTCCTTGTTTAGTTACGTAAATCGAAGGTGTAGACCTTAAAATCTCAGGAAATTCCTGAGAACCCAATTTCTCTTGGATCTCGGCTGCCTTTATTGTAGAAACGGCAACAGGGGTTTCCCTGTCCCGGGCAATATCTATAACGCCACTTACAACAACTCCTTCCAGTTCCTCGGCGTTTGGTTCCAAGGCAATGGAGCCAATGCTTCCCACTTGGGAGAAGTTCACATTTTTCGAGACAAATCCGATATAGGAAACTATTAACGTTCCGGAACCGGTGGGAACCTCGATGGTAAAATTTCCATCAAAATCGGTGGCCACCCCATTGGTCGTGCCTTTGACCATTACACTTGCTCCCGGTAACGGGTCTCCCAACTCACTGTCCACCACCGTACCGGTAATGGTACCTTGTGGAAATGCTACTGCCGTAAACAGCAATGCGGCAAAAATGAAATACAATTTTCTCATTGTCCTAAGTGTTATTTAGTTTTTTAATCAACGCTGCAAAAGTGACCTATTTTTCACAGTTGCACATTAACATAATGTTAAATTAGTCGTGCCAAAATTAACATAAAAAACACTAATCGGACGCTGTGCGCCAATAAGTTATCACGGTTTGTTAAGAAATGGAAAATATTGACCTCAACTCTTAAAAAAATGCAAAAGTTGCATGGTTGAAGCATCATGATCGGCAATTTCGGAATTCTTAAGGTCTTTTAGGATGTTACTGGCCAGCTGTTTGCCCAATTCCACTCCCCATTGATCAAAACTGTAAATATTCCAGACAATCCCTTGTACAAAGATTTTATGCTCGTACATCGCTATAAGCGCACCCAAGCGCTCCGGGGTGAGCTGGTCGATCAATATGGTATTGGTGGGCCTATTGCCGGTAAAGACCTTAAACGGCACTATGGCATCCAACTCCTGTTTGCCCAGATTCTTCCCTTCAAATTCCTTCAGCACCTCTGCCCCGGATTTCCCGTTCATCAGTGCTTCCGTCTGGGCAAAAAAATTGGCCATCAGTTTTTGGTGGTGGTCCACATCCCCATGGAGCGACCTCTTAAATCCAATAAAGTCGGTCGGAATCAATTTGGTACCCTGGTGGATCAGTTGAAAGAACGCATGCTGGGAGTTGGTACCAGGCTCTCCCCAAATGATGGTCCCGGTTTCATGGTCCACTTTCTTTCCGTTCCGGTCCACGCCCTTGCCGTTACTTTCCATCATCCCTTGTTGCAGATAGGCCGAAAAACGGCTCAAATACTGGGTATAGGGAATTATGGCCTCCGTTTCCGCCCCGTAAAAGTTATTGTACCAAACACTCAGCAGTCCCAATACCACCGGAATGTTCTTCTCGAAAGGTGCGGTCCTAAAATGTTCGTCCATCCCCTGTGCCCCGTTCAATAGGGCCTCAAAATTTTTATATCCCACTGCAAGGGCTATTGAAAGCCCCACTGCGCTCCATAGGGAGAAACGTCCCCCTACCCAGTCCCACATGGGAAATACATTTTCATCGGCTATCCCAAATTCCCTTATTTTTTCCGTGTTCGTGGAAACGGCGGCAAAATGTTTTGCCACATCCTTTTGGGAGGCCGTTTTAAGGAACCACTTTCGTATGGTAGTGGCATTGCTTAGGGTTTCTTGGGTGGTAAAGGTCTTGGACACCACTACGAACAAGGTGGTCTCCGGATCTAGTCCCTTAAGGGTCTCATAGACATGGTCGCCGTCCACATTGCTCACAAAATGGACCTTTAGGTGGTTCCCGTAAAATTTTAATGCCTCGGTGACCATGGCAGGACCTAGGTCCGATCCGCCAATACCAATATTTACGACATCGGTAAAGGGTTTTCCCGTATATCCCGTTTTGTCCCCGGAAATAATGGCCTCCGTAAACATTTTTATCTTATCCCGTACGGCGTACACTTCCGGCATCACGTTCTCCCCGTCCACCATCACCTTGTCGGACGCTTTGGCCCTAAGCGCCATATGCAGTACCGCCCTTCCTTCGGTGGCATTGATCAGGTCCCCTGAAAAATACTTTTCAATGGCATCGGCCAATTTCACTTCCTTGGCCAGTTCCGTGAGGAGCTCCATGGTCCTGCCATCAATCCTGTTCTTGGAATAATCCACAAAAAAACCTTGCTCTTGCAAGGTGAATTTTTTGGCCCGGTCCGTATCCTTGGCAAAAGCATCCTTTAACTGTACATGCCGTACCTCTTTAAGGTGTTCCTCAAGTTTTTTCCAAGTTGGGGTCTTTGTAGGGTCTATATTTTGTAACGACATTTTCTTATAGGTTCTCTGTTAACAGTTCTTCTTCTGTGATTGTTTGGTATTCTATACAATCCAATTGTGCCTTTTTAGGGGCTATAAATTCAAAATAATCCGTTTTTAGGGAATCCGCCATGGGTTCGGAGGCCGGTAGTTCTTCCCTAAGCGGATCTACTTGGTGCCCATTTTTCCAAAAGCGGTAACAAACGTGCGGACCTCCGGTGTTCCCGGTCATACCGACCCATCCTATCACATCGCCCTGTCTTACATGCTGTCCCCTTTTTACATTTTGGTTCTTCATATGAAGGTATTGCGTACTATAGGTGCTGTTGTGCTTGATCTTTACGTATTTGCCGTTTCCGCCCCTTCTGGTGGATTCCACCACGGTTCCATTGGCCGTGGCCAAAATGGGCGTGCCGATGGGCGCTGCATAGTCCGTGCCCTTATGGGGGCGTACCTTGTACCCGTAGTAAGCGATCCGTCTGTTCAGATTGTATCGGGAGGAAATTCTACTGAACTGTACCGGTGCCTTTAAAAACGCCCTTCTCAAGTTGTTGGTGGCATCGTCAAAATAATCCTTTTGTACGGTGGTGGAGTCCAACATATACTCGTAGCCAAAGGCATAAAATGGCTTTCCATTATGCTCAAAATAGGCCGCCTCTATAGGTTCCGCACCTGCATAGATGGAATCGTTGATATATTTTTCCCTATAGATCACCTTGAATTTGTCCCCTTTCTGAAGGTGGTGGAAATCGATGGTCCAGGCATATATTTCGGAAAGGTTGTTCGTAATGTTGTAGTCGATGCCCTGATCTAAAATAGCTTCGGACAGGGAAGAGGTGATGATTCCCGATGCTTCCCGTTCCACATATTTTACCTTGTTGCGTTTCTTATAGGCCATTACACTGTCCCTAAGGTCCACCACGGTATAATTGATGGGATCGTTCTGATATATGAAAACTTGGGCCGTTTCGGAAGTATCCTTTGATTTTAGGATGAGGTAGGGTTTTCCCACCACGATCCTTCGAACATCGAACGTATCCTTGAAATCTTCCGAAATCCTGTATATTTTGGGATAGTCCACCTTATTGCGCAGCATGAGCTCCCCAAAGCTGTCCCCGTTCCTTACGGTATCATGGTGCACTGTAAAATTCTCGAGGTTGAATCCAAATTGTTTTACGACGACCGGTTTTTCGATCGTGGCCACTTCCACAAGATCCTTTCTGGAAGCCCTTTCGTCCTTACAGGAAACGATGGCCAACAATGATAACAAAATGCCCCAAGATAACTTCATGCCCAATTACTGATTTTTTTCTGGATTAAAAATATGGTCTACCCACTGTTTCCCCCAATCGTTCAACTCTTCTTTTGAATAAATCTGTGGAAAAAATACAACTTTTTGAAAACTTGGCGGCAAATATTCTTTCCAATTTGTGCCCCCAGTGGCATCAATTGCCATATTTTCCCTATCGAGGTACCTAAAAGCGGACCCCATATGCATTAATGGCCAGTTTACATTAGCGTTTATGTCCAAAGTTTTTAACGCAGTTAAAAGAACATTATTGTTACGGTCAGCTTCGGGAAGGTTCAGGTATTTTTCATAGAGGGTCCTTCCCTTTACCTCGTTGGCGATCCTTACGAGCCGTGGGGTATAACGGTACTCAAATTGTTTAAGGGTCAATGTCTTTTCTCCCGTCGCAATATCGGTCGCGCCCTTCTTCCAATAGATATGTTCGTACAGTATGTCAATATCCCGCTCTGCCAAAAATTGGTCCCTTTCCGAAAAATGAACGAGGTTCTGCAACGGGGTGGCGTACAATTCTATCATCCGGTACTGGGCGGACTGAAAACCGCTGGCCGGCAACAATGCCATTCTATATTGTAGGAACTGTTCCCGCTCCATTCCCTTTATCATAATGCCGAAGGAGGATATGAGCGCTTTGTAGTAACTATTGATCCTGTTCGCCTTTTCCACAAAAAAATCCACTTCTTGTGACCGATCGTCCACCAGCTGTTTCTGCTCGTGCAGGATAAGCTTAAAATACAGTTCGGTGATCTGGTGGTACATGATAAAAATTTCCTCATCGGGAAAATGGGTCCTGGGCACTTGGAGGCTCAACAGGGTATCCAAATGGATATAGTCCCAATAGGTGAGGTAACGTTGGTGGAGCAGCCCGTCCAAGTAGGAACTGAGGTCCTGTCCCGAATCTTTATATTTTTCCTCCAATTTTGATAGTTGGGAATCGATACGCTCCTTGTTCTTCATCTACACTTAGTCCATTATGATCTTAAACTGGTTTTTCAGCCCGTTATAACCGTCTATATCGGCCTTTAAGGACCCCACGGAAAGATCTGCCTTTATCCTGATAGGTATTTTGTTCAGGTCGTTGGAAACCCAAAGCGTAAGGCTTTCCTGTTCCTTAAAAACCCGTCCCGATTGTACCGAGGGACGAAATTTAAGGCACTCTACCTTTCCGTATTTTGTCTTTAGGATTTCGGTGCCCAGGTATTTAAGCTTAAACTTAAAAACCCCATCGTCATCGAACAACAGGTCCAGCTCTATCGCCTTTCCGACGACCAGCTCCTCGGCCCTGTAATTGTTCCGAAGAAAGTAAAATGCCGATAAGAGGTCCTGTACATTGTCCTGAAAGGTAAAATTAAGCTTTTTATCGTTTTTTTTATCGTTAAGGAGCGCAGTTTGGTTTTGGTGATCGAAGTTTATTTCCACATCCTTGGTGTACCCCCCTTCATCTATCTTCCTAACAAATCTGATCGGCCTGCCGCCCTCTTGGGTAAAATAGCTCTCATAGGTATCGTCCACTTTAAAGAATATACTGGCAAATCCGGTAGTCTTGCCCTTTCCGACCACATGGTAAACGGGCTCGCCCTGTAGATTGGCTGACTTCACCTGAAGGGTGGCGTAGCTGGCATTAAGGATTCCGTAGTGAAGCCGGAACCGCAACCATTCCCCCACCTGAAACGCCGATTCGCCCTCTTGGGCCCGGACCGAAAACCCCACAACAATAAATAAGACAATAAGTATGTTCCTCATAACCCAAAGTTGTGGTAAAAATACTAAAAACAGCAACAAACTATTTTTGTTTTACCGTTATTAAAATTGTTTTTTGTTGTTATTAAAACAAAATTTGTTCCAAAGTATTGCATACAAAAAAAGCCCAGTTATAAAACTGGGCTTTTCCTAAATAACCAACCAAACTTTAAATTATGAAAAACCAATACTTAAAGTTGTAAGGGAACCACCCCTTACTTGAGAACAAAGTTAGGGCAGGAATCTTGTTTCCCCACCCCTTTTAACGTACTTTAACTTTCCCTTTAACAGTTGTTTGTGCATTTGGGCCCGATTTTAGCAAATCCTTAAGAATAACGGGGGTTTCTAGAGGGTTCCCCTAGCTTCCTGCTCCCGCTCTATGGCCTCGAAAAGGGCCTTAAAGTTTCCTTTCCCAAAAGATTTTGCACCTTTTCGCTGTATGATTTCCACGAACATTGTAGGTCTGTCCAGAATAGGTTTCGTGAAAATCTGTAGGAGATATCCCTCGTCGTCCCGATCTATTAAAATTCCCAGTTCTTTTAGGGGCGCCAGGTCTTCGTCCACTTGTCCCACCCTGTCCAGAACGTCTTCGTAATAGGTATGGGGAACGGTCAGAAACTCCACCCCCCTGTTTTTTAGCTCGGTGACCGTTTCTATGATATTATCGGTCGCCAATGCCATGTGTTGTACCCCGGCACCGTTGTAAAACTCGATATATTCTTCGATCTGGGATTTTTTCTTGCCGTTTGCCGGTTCATTGATCGGAAATTTGATCCGCCCGTTCCCATTGCTCATCACCTTGCTCATGAGTGCGGTGTATTCCGTGGAAATATCCTTATCATCAAAAGAGACCAATTGGGCAAATCCCATGACCTCTTCGTAAAACCTGCACCATTTCTCCATTTCGTTCCAGCCCACGTTCCCCACCATATGGTCTACATACTTAAGTCCCACGGGCGCCGGCCTATAATAGGGGTCCCAAGCCCTATATCCGGGCATGAACACGCCCTTATAGTTGCCCCTTTCCACAAAGATATGTACCGTTTCCCCATAGATATGTATCCCGGAGAGGGTTACCGTACCTTGCGGATCGGTAATGGTATGGGGCTCCAAGTAACTTTCCGCTCCCCTATTGGTGGTTTCCCTATGGCTTTTGGCAGCGTCGTCCACCCAGAGGGCAATGGCCTTTACCCCGTCCCCGTGCGCCTCTATGTGCCGGTTGATTTCCCCTCCCTTCCGAAGGGGCGATGTCAGTACCAATCTGATCTTGTCCTGTTGCACCACATAGGACACCCGGTCCTTGAGTCCGGTTTCCAGGCCCGCATAGGCCAAGGGCTGAAAGCCCCAGGCCGACATATAATAATGGGCGGCCTGCTTGGCATTGCCGACATAAAGCTCTATATGGTCCGTTCCCAACAAGGGGAGAAAATCGGCCGCGCCCGGATTTTCCACGGGCAGTTGAATTGAAGTATTATCACGAAGTTGCATATTCTATTTTTTTGGATTGAACAATTTGATGAGCGAAGGTATTTCCGAAAAGGACAGGAACCCTACTTACCACATCGCCCGAAGATGGGCCGTTATATCTACCCTAAAAGACAGCATATTATCTATTTGTAACAAATATCCAAAAAATAACCTCCTTTTGTTAGGGAATAACCAAAAAAATGGCCGAGAACCACAAATAAACCAATAAATTGCGCCAGACGGAGCAGTAATCCCCGTTAATTGGAGAGAAGTCAACAAACCTGGAGCAAGCTCACGGACCTAAGGAAGAAAACTAAAACAACATTTCCGTACAGGCGCTTCATAAAGCTGAGCGGGCTTAGGAACGATTAAATCTCGATTATCGAGAAGACCCGCAAATTAAGTAGCTCTGGTAAGAACGGTCTTCCCAACAAGAGCTCTTGGAATTAGAACCAATATCCAATACTGATAAAAAAGTTTCCTTTTTTGACCTCGGGCGAATAGGAATATAGAAATTGTACGGGGCCCACAAAGGATTCCCATCCATAGCCCACTCCGTACCCTGAATAATCGGGGCCATTGAACCATTCCCCCGTACGGAAGATATCATCGTCCACCCTGGCAAAATTGGCCGCCAACAGCAAATGGCTTTTTGGGGCGAACCGATAATCCAGCCTACCCGATGCCTTAACGAAACTGTTCCCTATCAGGCTCAGAAAATCATAGCCATAAAAGGGGACCAAGGTATTGATCATGTTGGCCCCAAACCCTCCCAAGACAAAATCGAAGGAAGTAACCTCTGAACTTCCCATTTTAAAACCCCCTTCCCCTTCAAGATTCATGGACAGGTTACGGGTAATCGGAAAGGCCCCACCGAAACGGGTCTGGGCAATTGCAAACTCGCTGAAATTATTGTTGAAATCGGAAGAGAACGCATAAAAATGCAGGTCCCCGTTAAAATAAAGTCCCCTAGAGGGAAAGTACCTATCATTATAAGTGTCCAACCTCAATTGTCCATAGGTACTGAAATAGTTGCTTTTTTCAAAATCTGTCCTATTGGAAACTTCCTCCTCAAGGGTTTCCCCCAAGGTTCGGGTGCTGTATTTCAAATATTTGTGCTCCAGTCCCAAGGTTACGGCAAACTCTTCTTCCCAATAGGTCTGTATGTAGGCCTGGTTGGTAATGTCGGAAAAGTCGAGGTTGATCTGGTTAACATTGGTAATGGGTTCCGTATCGTAATTGGAGGAAATAATGCTGTAGTCCACCTCCGTGTCAAAGCTGTTGTACCTAGAATTCAGTCCGAAGCTCCAATAGGTCCCTTTGTCCACATAATACTGCCAGTTGTACCGCAACTTATCGCCCAAGATCATGTCAAATGAAAAGACATCGTCGTCCATAAGGACGTTGTGTTTTGTTAGGTTTACCAGGGCGGCACTTTGGTAGAGGTCGTCGTAGTGGAGGCTCATCCTCAGATAGGTCTTATTGGGATTTTCCCTTAGGTTCATTATGAGGTTTACTCCTTCCTTGCCGTTTGGCACAAGTTCATATCGTATCGACTGAAAGTTGCCAGTGGCAGCAAGGTTATTGATCCCTTGGAACAATCTATCGAACGATATTTTCTCTTCCAGGTCGAAGCGCAATTTCCCCTTTATGTACCCTCTGGAATAGTTGTTGTTCCCATTGATCATAAGACCGCTGATCACCAAGCTGTCCCCCACCGGTTCGCGCCTGATCTTTGACGGCCTTGCACCTTGTCTCTTTCCAAGTTCCAGCAGGGCCGGATAGTGTTCCTTGGCGGCATCTTCCCCGCTCTGTACGATCTGTTTCCCCAGATCAAAGGCAATGACCGAGAAATCCTTTATGTCGGGTTTAATATAGATATCGGTCTCGCCCGCCTTTTTTACCATATCCTTTACAGTACGGTAATTGTTGATCTGCAGCAGTATCTCCGTTGCCGAAAGCAACGCTTCACGATCCGATAGTCCGTGCTGAACGTCCACCCCTATAATGACATCGGCGCCCATTTTACGGACTTCCGCTATGGGATAGTTGTTGACCACCCCGCCATCGATCAATATCTTGCCCTTAATTTCGGTAGGCTCGAAAAGGGATGGCAACGTACCACTGGCCAAGATGGCCTCGGGCAGGTACCCCTCTTTTAAAAGTACCTGCTCCCCGGTCTCCACATTGGTGGCGATGCACATAAAAGGAATGGGCAAATTGTCAAACTCGTTTATGTCCTTTACATGGTAAAGAAGCTTTACCAGCTCATTATAAATGTTCTGCCCTCCAGAGATCCCTTGTGGAAAACTCACCTTAAAATTGTTGAACGGAAGGGTCAGGGCATATTTTTCCGAAGCTTCCTTCTCGTAAAAATTTTTGGCGTCCCGGGGAATATTGTCCTGTATCAGGTTTACAAAATCGGTGTTCCTAAATATGGAATCCAGTTCGGATGCCGAATAGCCGGATGCGTACAATGCCCCCACAATGGCACCCATACTTGTGCCCCCTATATAGTCTATTTCCAGACCTGCCTCCTCTATTACCTTTAGGGCACCTATATGTGCCAACCCCTTGGCACCCCCGCCGCTAAGGACCAGCCCCACTTTTGGACGTTTCTCCTGCGCTGGGGCGACCATGGCAAAAAGAACTGCAAAAAGGACAAGGATACTATTTTTCATAGGATGAAGATAGGGCATTAATGAAAGTTTTCATATATTTTCTTTGCCTTTGCGGGGCCAACGGTCTTGGCAAGATTTTCTTCCGATGCCTCTTTGATGCGCTTAACGGATTTAAAATCCCTCAGTAGCTCGCGGGCCGTCTTTTCACCAATTCCCTCGATCCCCTCCAGCTCGGAACTAATGGCCGACTTGCTCCTTTTGTTCCTGTGAAAGGTGATCCCGAACCGGTGCGCCTCGTTCCGAAGTTGTTGGATGATCTTAAGGGATTCGGACCGTTTGTCCAGATATAGGGGAATGGAATCGCCGGGAAAGTAGATCTCCTCCAATCTTTTGGCTATCCCTATGATCGCGATCTTTCCCCTTAGTCCAAGTGCGTCCAGACTCTTTAGCGCCGATGATAACTGTCCCTTACCCCCGTCGATCACTATGAGCTGTGGCAAAGGCTCCCCCTCGTCGCGCAATCTCCTATAACGTCGGAACACCACCTCTTCCATAGAGGCAAAATCATCCGGACCCTCTACGCTCTTGATGTTAAAATGCCGATAATCCTTTTTCGAAGGTTTCCCGTCCTTAAAAACCACACAGGCCGCCACAGGATCGGTGCCCTGCATATTGGAATTGTCAAAACATTCTATATGTCTGGGCTCTTCCGATAATCTCAGGTCCATTTTCATTTGTGCCATGATCCTGTTGGTATGCCGGTTCGGGTCGGTGATCTTCTCCTGTTTAAACTGCTCCTGCCTAAAAAACCGTGCATTGCGCTCGGAAAGATCCAGTATTTTTCTTTTGTCCCCCATTTTGGGGATCGTGACCTTTAGGCCAGGCGACACTGTGACCTCAAAGGGCACATAGAGTTCATTGGAAAGCGATCCGAACCTTTCGCGGATTTCCACAATGGCCAGCGATAGGAGCTCAGGGTCCGGTTCGTCCAATTTTTTCTTGATTTCCATGGTATGCGACCGGATAATGGACCCATGCGCCAATTGCAGGAAGTTTACATAGGCATGGGACCCGTCTGACACTATGGTAAAAACGTCCACATTGTTGATATTGGGATTTACAATGGTGGTCTTTACCTCATAATTCTCCAAAATAGCTATTTTTTCCTTTACCAATTGTGCCTCCTCAAATCGCATTTCGGCGGCATATGCCCTCATCTGATTTTTAAAGTAATTTAGGGAAGATTTAAAATTCCCCTTGATGATTTCCCTGATATCCTTTATTTCCTGATCATATTCGGCCTGTCCCTGTAGGCCCTCGCATGGCCCTTTGCAATTGCCCAAATGGTATTCCAGGCACACCTTGTACCTGCCCGCATTTATTTTCTCCGGGCTAAGGTCATAACTACAGGTCCGTAAAGGGTATACCCCCTTTATGAGGTCGAGCAGGGTCTTTACCGTTTTCATACTGGTATAGGGGCCAAAATACTCCGACCCGTCCTTTATAAGCTGGCGGGTAGGGAAAATTCTGGGAAACCGTTCGTTCTTTATGCAGATCCAAGGATAGGTCTTGTCGTCCTTGAGCATTACGTTGTACCTTGGCTGGTACTTTTTGATCAGATTGTTCTCCAACAATAGCGCATCCGATTCCGTAGGGACCACGATATGACGGATGTTCCTGATCTTTTTTACCAGTACCCGTGTTTTCCCATGGTCATGTGTTTTGCCAAAATAGGAGGACACCCTTTTTTTTAGGTCTTTTGCCTTGCCTACGTACAAAATCTTTTCGTTCAGATCATAAAACTGATATACCCCTGGGCTGGAGGGCAAGGAGGAAAGCTGTACTTTGATAGGGATATCCGACATACCGTTCAAAAAGGGATATTGTATTAAGACCTGCTCCCACAAAGATAAAATACAATGGCCTAACTATAATGAGCGATGGATTTATTTTATGGGTTCCGGTTTTTAGATCAGCGTACGCGACCATTGTTGCAAGTATGGATATGGCAATATAAAAGGCATAAATCGGTGTTTTTTATAATTTTCGACTTGATAATTATCAACTTTGTAGCGGCTTGAATGGTAAATTTAACGTTTAACGGCACATTTTTCTTAAAAAAATGTTGTGAAAAGCGAATTTTCTTACTCTTGTTCGAAATTTCCACCTCCCAATTATCTAATTATAAATCAGTCCTTTAAGCGGCCTATTTTTATTATTACATTTTTTTAAAATTAAATATTTGTTAATTTTTTTATAAAACTTCTACATTTCATCGGTGAAAAGTGCGTTTGGTGGAAATTAAATGATTTTTTTATTTACATTTAGAAAATCAAACCCAATACTACAAATGGAAAATTATATCATCACCCTCGGCACCTACTTGATCCTAATGCTATTTTTCAAAATTTATTTTGCGGTTGCATCAAAGGAATGATTCATTTTTAGTATTTTTCGCAATCCAACGCCATTTTATAAGATGCTGAAAGAGGAATTGCGATCTATATATTCAGAAAAGAGAAATCAGGTCCCCGAAGACACCCTTACCGATAATAGCTTACAGATTGCCAATACCCTTCTTACAGTTCCCATCTGGGATTTTGATTATTATCACCTTTTTCTGCCCATAGCGTCCAAAAAAGAAATCGATACCGGTTTTGTACTCTCCATATTACAGGGAAAGGACAAAAATATCGTACTGCCCAAAATAAGCGGTAAAAGTACTCTTTCCCATTTCCTGCTGATGGACAATACCGTTCTTAGGGCCAACCCTTGGGGAATTCCCGAACCGGTAGATGGCCTGGAGGTGCCCCTTTCCAAAATCGACGTGGTATTCGTACCACTATTGGCCTTTGACCTGTCAGGTCATAGGGTGGGATACGGCAAGGGTTTTTATGATACTTTTTTAAGGCAATGCAGGGCCGATGTGATAAAAATAGGGCTCTCCTTTTTTGGGCCCGTGGAACGGATAACCGATTCCAACAGCAGTGACGTGTCCCTGGATTTTTGTATTACCCCCGATCAGGTCTATTCCTTTTGAGCGGTTACGGATAGATCGGTTTCCGAGCGGTGGGTTTCGGACGAAAAAGTTTCCGGACGGGAGGGTTCCTCGGATAGGGAGGTATCGGAAGTGCCGAACGCTTTCTTGTTGAAGAAGATCAGGATTCCCACCCCAGTACTTATGGCCGTATCGGCAATATTGAAGACCGGATCGAAAAAACTGAAGGTCTTTCCCCCCAAATACGGTACCCAATCTGGCCAAGTGGTCTCAATAAGCGGAAAATAAAGCATATCCACTACCTTTCCATGAAAAATACTTCCATACGGCCGCTCTGCGAACAAGGTAGCTACCTGTTGGTGGCTATGATCAAAAATGACCCCGTAAAAGACCGAGTCCAGAATATTGCCCAATGCCCCCGCAAAAATAAGGGAAACCGAAACGATCAAGGTCTTGGTGGCGTTCTTTCGGATGGTATCGTACAACCAATACCCTATCCCAAAAATGGCAAAAATACGGAATATGGTAAGGATCAGTTTTCCCGTTTCGTCAGAAATGGGAAAAATATCGCTTAATTTGGTGCCCCAAGCGGCCCCTTCATTTTCAATGAAATGTATTTTGAACCAGTTAAAAACGGCGACGGATTCGCCAAGTTGGAAATGGGTCTTTATATAAATCTTACTTAGCTGGTCCACCAACAAAATCGCGGCCACCAGCAATAAGGACTTCTTCAAATTCATCGCTTACTTTATAAGTTTGCCAAAAATAGACATATTATTTGGTTTTCCGAAGATGGATGTTCCCCGTCACGGTCTCCAATTTAAAAATATCATTGCCCAAAGGAATCTTGTCCCCCAACACTTCCCCATACTTGGAACGGGCCATAACGCTGCCATTTTTGGCAGATAGATCAATATCGCCGCTCTGGGTCCTTACCGTTACATCCCCTCCCACTTCCTTTAATTGGCAACCGCCGTTCCCTAATAGGATATCCAATGTACGGTAACGGCCCGTTGCCCACACGTTACAACTGTTCCCAAATACCTTGGCGACCATATAATTTGGCAACTGTACCTTTAGGGAGATGGAAACTAGCTTGTGCGCCCCTAACTTATCATTGGGAGCCGTAAAATCGGGACGGAAACCTGCGGCGACCTTAAAGGTGTTGCCTTCCTGTGCCGTGCTTACCACCAAGTTGGGCCCGTATTCCCCATCCATGGTGGCCTCTACCACCATTTCGGAAGTATCGGAAGTGCCCAGGATCAGTTCAAAACAATTGTCCACATCAATCTGGGCTACCGAAAGATGTGGCTCCAATATGGATTTCCGCACCACCTTCTGTCCGCACATAATGGCAAAAGAAAGCAGTGCGCCCACACAAAATATCCTTCTGGTCCCTTTCATACCACTGCAACCCTTTTCCGTTTTCGTTAGCGATCTTTTGCGCCCCTACATGCGATTGCGGCCGAGAACCAGCATTTCGGCCCTAATAAAAAACGCCTTATCAAAGGCGTTCGTTCGTACCGGTGTTGGTCCAAAGCGTCCATGACGTATCGGATCGAGGCAAAATCTACCTAACGCAACACTAGTTCTGCATATTTTTCGCTTCAATGCTGAGCGTGGCATGGGGAACCAATTTCAAGCGTTCCTTATTGATGAGCTTCCCGGTCACCCTACAGATCCCGAACGTTTTGTTCTCAATTCGCTGTAGCGCGTTCTTAAGATCCCTGATAAATTTTTCCTGACGTATGGCAAGTTGGGTGTTCGCTTCCTTGCTCATGGTTTCGGAACCTTCCTCAAAGGCCTTAAAGGTGGGGGAAGTATCATCGGTACCATTGTTTCCATCGTTCATATAAGAGCTCTTCAAAAGTTCCAAATGGCTCTTCGCCTTTTGCATCTTTTCCTCTATCAATACCCTGAACTCTTCCAGATCCTTATCGGAGTACCGTACTTTTAAATCATCTGCCATAGTTTTTAATGTTTTTGGATAAACAATCTTGTATTTACTTCATCGAAGGCAATGTCCGTCCCCTGTCCCAATTCTTCCTCAAATATGAGCTCGGCCGCCAGGGTCTCGGTTTTAATATGTTCCATATTGCGCGCTACCGCCAGTTCCACACATCCGTCCTTCAATATTTTTATATCGATCTTATCGGTCACTTCAAATCCCGAATCCTTACGTAGGTTCTGGATCCTATTGATCATTTCACGTGCTATCCCTTCCTGTTTCAATTCCTCGTTGATCGTTATATCGAGCGCCACCGTGAGCGACCCCGAACTTGCGACCAACCATCCTTCTATATCCTGGGAAAAAATATCCACATCCTGTAACTGTAAAATAATGCTTTTATTTTCAATGGATAAGGTTATTTCGCCATCCTGCTCCATTTTCTTGATATCCTCCTGGCCCATAAGGGAAACCGCACCCGCTATCGCCTTCATATCCTTTCCAAATTTTGGGCCCAATGTCTTAAAATTGGGTTTTATCTGCTTGACCAAAATTCCGGAAGCATCGTCCAACAGTTCGATTTCCTTTACGTTCACCTCGGATTTGATAAGATCTGCCACTGCGGCGATCTCTTCCCGCTGACGGGCGTCCAATACCGGGATCATGATCTTCTGCAAGGGTTGCCGCACCTTTATCCGCTCCTTCTGCCTTATGGACAGGACCAAAGACGATATGGTCTGGGCCTTGGCCATCTTGCTTTCCAGCACCGGATTCACCATTTGGGCATCAAAAGTAGGAAAATGCGACAAATGTACACTATTGAACTGCTCTTTGGGAGCGCCCGCTGTTAAATCTTTGTAAAGTCGGTCCATAAAAAAGGGCGCCACCGGGGCCGATAATTTGGCCACCGTTACCAGGCAGGTGTACAAGGTCTGATATGCCGATATCTTGTCCTGTTGGTATTCCCCTTTCCAAAACCGCCTCCTGCTCAATCGCACATACCAATTGCTGAGGTTTTCCTGTACAAAATCGGAAATTGCCCTTGTGGCACGGGTTGGCTCATATTCCCCATAGGCCTCGTCCACCTTTACTATCAAGGTGTGGAGTTCGGATATGATCCATTGATCTATTTCCGGCCGTTCCTGTAAGGGCACCTCCGCTTCCGCATAGGTAAAATTGTCCAAATTGGCATAGAGGGCAAAAAAGGAATATGTATTGTAAAGGGTCCCGAAAAACTTCCGTTTTACCTCGGCGATGCCTTCCATATCGAATTTCAGGTTGTCCCATGGATTGGCGTTGGAGATCATATACCACCGTGTGGCATCGGCCCCATGAAGTTCCATGGTGGTAAACGGGTCAACTGCATTGCCCAATCTTTTGGACATCTTTTTCCCGTCCTTGTCCAGCACCAGGCCATTGGAGACCACATTTTTATATGCCACCTTGTCGAAGACCATGGTGGCGATGGCGTGCAGGGTATAGAACCATCCCCTTGTCTGATCTACCCCTTCGGCGATAAAATCCGCTGGAAATGCCTTGCCTTCATCTATCAATTCCTTGTTCTCAAAAGGATAATGCCATTGGGCGTAGGGCATGGAACCGCTATCGAACCATACGTCGATCAGGTCGCTTTCCCTTTTCATGGGTTTTCCCGATGGCGAAACAAGGGTGATCTGATCTACGATGTTCTTATGGAGGTCCACTTTATCATAATTGTCATCGGACATATCGCCCACCACAAAATCGGCAAAAATATCCCTTTCCATCACTCCGGCCCGCACGGCCTTGGCCATCTCTTCCTTCAGTACGGACATCGACCCGACCATTAGTTCTTCCTTCCCATCGGCCGTTCTCCATATGGGCAGGGGAATGCCCCAATACCTGGACCGTGATAGGTTCCAATCGTTTGCATTGGCCAACCAGTTCCCGAACCTGCCTTCCCCGGTGGCCTTGGGTTTCCAGTTGATGGTCTGGTTCAATTGGAACATCCTGTCCTTGATATCGGTCACTTTTATAAACCAGGAATCCAACGGATAGTATAGGATCGGCTTATCGGTACGCCAGCAGTTGGGATAACTGTGCAGGTATTTCTCTACCTTGAAGGCCTTGTTCTCTTCCTTTAGTTTGATGGCCAGTTCCACATCCACGGATTTCTCCGGAGCTTCCCCATCGTTATAATATTCGTTCTTTACATATTTGCCCGCAAATTCCCCCAGCTCCGGACGGAACCTTCCCTGTAGGTCCACCAAGGGAACCGGATTTTTATTTTCGTCCAGTACCAATAGGGGCGGCACTTCCGGCTGCGCCTGCTTGGCCACAAAGGCATCATCGGCCCCAAAGGTGGGGGCGGTGTGCACGATGCCCGTACCATCCTCTATGGTGACAAAATCCCCCGCAATGACCCTAAAGGCGTTTTTTGGATGTTGGTAGGGTAGGGCGTATTGCAGCAGTTGATGGTATTTGATCTCCAACAGCTCGGTGCCGGTACAGGTTTTTAATACCTGATAGGGTATGTTTTTATCGCCTTCCCTATAATCCGCCCAATCTTCTTCATAGCTTACCTCCACAAACTTGCCCGCAAACTGTTTCCCCACCAAGGCCTTTGCCACTACTACGGTGATGGGACGGAAGGTATACTGGTTATAGGTCCTCACGATGGCATATTCAATCTTGGGGCCTACCGTTAAGGCCGTGTTGGAGGGCAGTGTCCAAGGCGTGGTGGTCCATGCCAAGAAAAATATTTCCCCTTCGATCCCATCAAAAATACGGGGAAGGGTTTCTTTTTTTGCCAGGAACTGTGCCGTTACAGTGGTATCCGTAACATCCTGATAGGTGCCCGGCTGGTTCAGTTCATGGCTGCTCAGCCCGGTACCCGCTTTTGGGGAATAGGGCTGTATGGTATACCCCTTATAGATCAGGCCCTTGTCGTATATCTGTTTTAACAACCACCATACCGACTCCATATATTTAGGTTCGTAGGTGATGTACGGATCTTCCATATCCACCCAATAGCCCACTTTTTCGGTCATATCGTTCCATACGTCCGTATACCTCATTACCGCCTTTTTACAGGCGGCATTGTATTCTTCAATGGAAATTTTGGTGCCTATGTCCTCCTTGGTGATCCCAAGTTCCTTTTCTACCCCCAATTCTATGGGGAGGCCATGGGTATCCCATCCGGCCTTGCGTTTTACCTGAAAACCTTTCATGGTCTTGTACCTCGGAAAGATATCCTTAATGGTACGGGCCATCACGTGGTGGATCCCGGGAATCCCGTTCGCGGAAGGGGGACCTTCGTAAAAAACATACCTTTCCTTTCCTTCCCTACTGCTTATACTTTTTTCAAAAACCCCATCTTCCTTCCAGTCGCGCAATATTTCTTCGGCCACCTTTGGCAAATCCAACCCTTTGTATTCTGCAAACTTCATAACATCAGCTTCTATGGCGATAATTTAAGTTTGCAAAACTAATGATTTTTGACCAAAAAATGAGGTCGTTGCCACAAAAAGGCCCCTCTGCCGTAATGTGTTACCTCCATCCATACAAAAAATGGGCACCTCTTAAAAAATCACCGTTGGGAACCTAATTGTAGAAGGCCACGTGGAACCCATATTTATACCGCAGGATCGATCCCGATCCCCAAGTATAAATAAGGTCCGAAAAACTACCGTGAACGATCGGCAGCCATGCTAAATACTGTCCACACCCCAGCTGCGGGCCCAAATTTTAACTGAAGACCTCATTCAATACGGCCAGCGATCGTGGTTTTCGAAAACCCTGTAAATGCAGCCCATAATAAAGCACCAATTGTTTTAAGAGGTCCTGTCGGTCCGCCTTTTTCATTTTTATATGGTGGGCCCCTTCAAAGTCGGTGACCAGGAACAGTTTAAAATGGACCAAGTTTTCTCCCTCCATGATGGGGTGTAAGGATGGTTTATACACAAAGGCGCCTTCCACCAAATCAAAATAAGGTGCGTCCATACCGGTCTGATCGGGATAAAAGCCCAGATATTTTGTCAACCGCAGTAAAAAATACAAGTGGAAATTGGCGATTTCGTTATGGGTATCCAACCATTGTAGGGATGCTTCCAGAAATTGGAACAGTTCCCCGTTCCGCTCTTCCTCCAAGATACTGTTGGAAAGCATTTCGGCAAGAAAAAGGGCCATGGCATTTTTGGCGATGTTGTCATGAAGGCTCAGGTAGTGGTAATTTGCCCTCGCTTCCACTATGCGCTCCAAGGTACCCTTGTTTTTATGGGACGCCACTAGTTCCAATTGCATAAGGGGCTGAAAATAGGCGATTTTGAGTTTCCCCTTTTTGGAACTTAACACCCCTTGCAATAAATAGGATTTTAGGCCACTATGTTCGGTGAAGGCCCTTACTATAAGGCTTGTTTCCCCATATTTGAGCCCGGACAGTACAATAGCCTTGGTTTTTACCTGCATAACGTTGTGTTGGGATTCAAAGATAGACCGATCTCCATAAATTATTATCGCAAAGAAAAAGGGCTTTCCATTTTCGGCGGAAAGCCCTTTTTATAATATGGATTAAAATCGGACCAACCCTTGGGCCGGAATCAATTTATTTTCGGCCGACTTAAATGACCCCCTGCGCCAACATGGCATCGGCAACCTTTACAAAGCCTGCAATATTGGCCCCTTTAACATAATTGCAATAGCCATCTTCCTCCTTGCCATAGGCGATACAGGAATCGTGTATATCCTCCATGATATCCTTTAGCCTATTGTCCACTTCTTCCCGTGTCCAACTGATCCTAAGGGAGTTTTGGGACATTTCCAATCCGGAGGTGGCCACGCCCCCTGCGTTGGAAGCCTTTCCAGGGGCAAAGAGTATACGTGCGTTATGGAACTCGTGTATGGCTTCCGGTGTGGAAGGCATATTTGCCCCCTCTGCCACGCAGATACAACCATTTTTTACCAACAGTGCGGCATCCGCTCCCCCCAGCTCATTTTGGGTGGCACAGGGAAGTGCGATATCGCAACCGATCTTCCAAGGTGTCTCCCCCTTGTGGAATTCCGCCGAGGGATATTTTTTCACATATTCGGAAATTCTGCCCCTTCTATTGTTCTTTAGGTCCATGACAAAGGCCAGTTTTTCGGAATCCAGCCCATCCTTATCGTATATAAACCCTTCCGAGTCGGAAAGCGTAAGTACTTTTGCCCCTAACTGTAGTGCCTTCTCCGCGGCATATTGAGCCACATTGCCCGATCCGGAGATCACCACCCTCTTTCCAGAGAATTTTTGGCCCTTGGTCTGCAACATGCTCTGTGCAAAGTATACGGTTCCATAACCCGTTGCTTCCGGACGTATAAGGGATCCGCCCCAGGAAAGTCCCTTGCCGGTCAAAACGCCCGTAAATTCGTTCCTGATCTTTTTGTACATCCCGAAGAGGAATCCAATTTCCCTGGCTCCCACTCCGATATCCCCAGCGGGTACGTCGGTATTGGGTCCTATATGCCTGCAGAGCTCGGTCATGAACGCATGGCAGAACCGCATTACCTCATCATCCGATTTCCCTTTGGGGTCAAAATCCGATCCTCCTTTACCACCGCCCATGGGCAGGGTGGTAAGGCTGTTCTTGAACACCTGTTCAAAGGCCAAAAATTTAAGGATACTGGCATTTACGGTCGGGTGGAACCGAAGTCCGCCCTTATAGGGTCCGATGGCGGAATTCATCTGGATCCTATATCCCCGATTGACATGGATCTCCCCATTGTCATCCACCCAGGAAACCCTGAACGAGATCAGTCGCTCGGGCTCTACCATCCTTAGAAGGATATTTTTACCATTGTAAATTTCATGCTTGGCTATGTAAGGTATGACAGTTTCGGCAACTTCCTGAACCGCCTGTATAAATTCAGGTTCATGTCCGTTCCTGCACATTACTTCTTCCATAAACGCTTTGATCTTTGCTTCCATAAAACGCGATAAGTTAACTTTTGATGAATGGAACCGGTTCGATCTTTTCAATTGGCAAAAGTGTCCCTCCTGTAATTGTCTGGTACCTTTTTCGTCCCGCAGCGCCGCTGTGGCATCCAAAAAGGCAAATTGTCAATTGCAAGATTCTTAATTTTTGCTATAATTCAATAGGTCAAACGAGTTCATTTAAAATATAGGGGCAAAATTATATTATTCCAATAATTTAAGGCGCATTTTTCTGAAAATTCGTTAAAATATCATCCGATGGCCTGTTCCAGATCGGCAATAAGGTCGTTTTCGTCCTCGATTCCCACACTTAATCGGATCAGGGCGTCCACGACCCCGCTTTTTTCGCGTTCCGCTTTGGGGATACTGGCATGGGTCATGCTCGCCGGATGGCCTGCCAGACTTTCCACGCCCCCTAGGGATTCGGCCAAGGTGAAGAGCCGTAACTTTTCCACGATACGAATGGCATCGTCATAGGAAGCCCCTTTGGGCACAAAGGAGATCATGCCCCCAAAATCCTTCATTTGCGCCTTGGCGATATGGTGATTGGGGTGGTCTTCGAATCCGGGCCAGAAGACCTCGCCTATTTTGGGATGGTTCCGCAGGTACAGTGCCACCGCCCTGCCATTTTCGCAATGCCGTTGCATCCGTACATGTAATGTCTTGATTCCCCTGAGCACCAGAAAACTGTCCATTGGGCCGCAGACGGCCCCACTGGCATTTTGGATAAAATACAGCCGATCCGCCAGTTTTTTGTCCTTTACCACAAGGGCCCCTACCACCACATCGCTATGGCCCCCGAGGTATTTGGTGGCGGAATGCATAACAATATCGGCCCCTAGGTCCAAGGGCAGTTGCAGATAAGGGGTCGCAAAGGTATTGTCCACCGCCAAAAGGACATTATGGTCCCGTGCCAATTTGGCCACGGCGGTGATATCCACAATGTTCATCATGGGATTGGTAGGGGTTTCCACCCAAATCAATTTAGTATTGGGGCCGATCCGTTCCCGTATGGATTCCTGTTTTCGCATATCAACGAAGTGGAAGGCGATGCCAAACTTCTCAAAAATGCTCCTGAAAAGTCGGTAACTGCCACCGTAAAGATCGTGTGTCGCGATCACCTCGTCCCCTGGAACCAATAATTTCATAACGGCATCCATAGCCGCCAATCCGCTCCCAAAGGCCAGTCCGTAATTACCGTTCTCTATACTGGCCAAAGCGCTTTCCAAAGCCGTTCTTGTAGGGTTCGCGCTACGGGAATACTCATATCCCAAATGTTGCCCGGGACTGGTCTGGGCGTAGGTGGACGTCTGATAGATAGGGGGCATTACGGCGCCGTACGCCTTATCGGGCTCTTGCCCTCCGTGAATGGTCTTGCTGTTGAAGCGAAGTCCTTTTTTCTCCATAGTAAAAATTATCGCTACAAATGTATCGTTATCCTTTTATGATTGCAATGAAGCCGTACATTTGTAAGTATCCAATAAATGTACAAAAATGAAAACATGGCTACCGGTATTGACCTTGGTTTTTTTCGCCCTGCAGGGCTGCAAAAAGGACGACCGAATCACCTTTGAGCCCATTGCCTATAAGAGCGACCCCTGCGCCGCTTGTCCAAAAGTGGAAATCAATATTCCGAACGCTTTGGAGGAGACACCCATCTCCCAGACCATCAACAATTCCCTTAAGGAGGAAATTATCTTCTTGCTCACCTTTGAGGAAGGAGTGGACGTGACCTCCATAGAAGAGGCCCTAAGCTCGTTCAAACGGGCCTACTTGGACCAAAAAAATACCTTTTTGGACGAATCCATCGGCTGGGAGGCCAAAATTGACGGGGAGGTTACCCATGAGGACAAAAATATACTCACCATACAGGTCAAGGCCTATGTATTTACTGGAGGCGCCCACGGATACAGTCCCACGCGCTTTCTAAACTTTAACAAGGTGAAGGGACTGGAAATGGACAATCTGGATCTATTTAAGGACCAAGAGGCGTTCCTTCGTTTTGCCGAGGCCCGGTTTAGGCAGCAAGAAGGGGTACCCCAGGATACGGACATCAACAGTACCGGGTTTATGTTCGAGGACAATATATTCCACTTGCCCGAAAACATGGGCTTTACACAGACGGGCCTGCAACTTTTTTACGACCAATACGAGATCGCGTCCTATGCGGACGGGCCCATTGTGGTGGACATACCCATGGTGGAAGTAAAACCATTTTTGGATCCGGCCATTATTCCCTAGTGCCCGACCGGTGTGCTGGCCAAAACTGGAACACCCTAATGGCAAAAGGGATCATTTGTAGGTCTGGCCAACCTTATCCCAAGTCACACCAATTTTTTAAGGGCCAAAATGGTCCCAAAATGAAGGCCTTCGTGCAAGACGTTAAAGGCAATGGCATCCTCTGTCCTGGACAGGGAAACGCCCACACTGGTAGTATAGGGCGCAAATTCCTTGAACAGTCCGTTGCCGTAGTCCTCTTTGGTCCACTCGATGGTGGAAATCAGCAGGGAGGCTATTTTTTTTACTTCCGTATCCGAAACCTCGCCCTGTGGAAAGGTGCCCTTTTTGTATTTGTCCACCAGATCGTCCTCGAGGCGCATTTGGAGATGGCTCATTTTATAGACCAGCAATTGTTGCGTCACCACGACATGGGCCACGTTCCACCAAATATTATTATTGTATCCCGGGGGAATCGCGAACAATTTTTCACGAGGGGTTTCGGTAAGGATCTTATGCAGGTTTTTCCGGTTCTGTAAGGTAATGTCAAAAAGATATTCCATGTTGTTGAATTTTCCATAAAAATAGTACAATCCGTCTGAAAAAGTTTTCTTTGTACCATATTTAGGTTTGGAACCCGTATTGGGTTGTCCCAATCCCATGCAAAATTATATTTGCACCCTATTTTTGTCCTTTTCCTGTTCCATGGCCCTGCCGAGCAACCCGAAAAAGGCTGCAACCGGGTACAGGAAGGAGCGAAGGCTGTTTTGGCGAAAGGGCGGGCCGACGAGATCGCTTTTCGTTTGGATATGACAACACAATACAGGTTCATAAATATCGCAACGGAACATGAAAAAGATCTATTATTTAAGTACCTGTGATACCTGCAAAAGGATCATGGCCCAACTGTCCCCCTTGGAAGGGTTTGAACTGCAGGACATAAAGGCACAGGGCCTGGACGCAGGGCAGTTGGAAACATTGAAAAAGGGTGCCGGAAGTTACGAAGCCCTATTTAACAAAAGGGCGCGGTTGTACAAGGAGCGCGACCTAAGTTCCAAAAATTTGGGGGAAGCCGATTACAAAGACCTGCTATTGGAGCATTATACCTTTTTAAAGCGGCCCGTTATCGTGGTGGACGAACAACTTTTTGTGGGCAATAGCGCCACTACGGTGGCCGCGGCAAAAAAAGCGATCCACCCTTGAGCAAACGGACACTTGCCATTCTGGCCGCCATTGGCGCTACCCTGATCTATGGCCTTAACCATACCATCGCAAAGGGGGTAATGCCCACCTATGTACAACCGTTCGGGTTTATCATGTTGCGGGTTACGGGAGCGGCCATCCTCTTTTGGATCATCTCCATTTTTGGGCCCAAGGAAAAACTGGAAAAAAAAGATTGGGGCAGGATACTCGTCTGTTCCCTTTTGGGAATGTCGGTCAACATGCTTTCCTTCTTTAAGGGGTTAGATCTTTCCACCCCCATCAACAGTGCTGTCCTGGTAACCGTAACCCCTATCATCGTGGTAGTGCTATCCGCCCTGCTCATCAAGGAAAAAATAACGGCGGTCAAGGGTTCCGGGGTCGTTCTGGGATTTGTGGGGGCCTTGATCTTGATCCTCTTCGGAGCGGAAATTCGCCAGGATGCCCCGAACATTCCCTTGGGCAACGCCCTTTTGATCGTAAACGCCACCTCTTATGGTGCCTACCTCATCGTGGTGAAGGGCCTTTTGGAAAAGTACCATCCCTTTACCTTTATGAAATGGCTGTTCAGCATTGCCGTAGTGATCAATCTGCCCATCGGGTATGCCGAACTGACTCAAATAAAATGGGCCCATTTGCCTATGGAAGCGATCGGGGGCATTGTCTTTGTTGTGGTGGGCACCACCTTTCTCACCTATCTCTTCAATGTTTTTGCCCTTACCCAGTTAAAGGCCTCCACCGTGGGCGCCTTTG
The DNA here is from genome assembly GCA_963974715.1 of uncultured Sediminicola sp. Taxonomy (GTDB): domain Bacteria; phylum Bacteroidota; class Bacteroidia; order Flavobacteriales; family Flavobacteriaceae; genus Sediminicola. Next base: position 80,023 of record CAXBDK010000002.1, on the reverse strand, counting down.
TGTACGTACAACCGCTGATCGGCATCTTGTTTGCCCTGATGATGGGCAAGGATCAGCTGACCTTTATAAAATTAGGGGCTATTGCCATGGTCCTGGCAGGGGTCTACCTGGCCACCAAACGACCCAAGGCTTATTGATACTAAACTAGGTCCTTTGGGGTCTTGGCAAACTTTCGGGTATCCTCTTTGGTAAGGACCTTAAATCCTTCCGCTTTTTCCACAAATAGAAATTTTTGCAAGAGAAAATCGGGAAGGGATACCAAAGAACGGGCTTCCATACCTATCCAGCCCCCCATCATCTCACAGTGGGCCACGTTACGCCCCTTGGCATCGTAAAAATTGTGTTGAAAGGCAAAAAACTTCCCATCTTCACTAAGGCCCAACAGTTCCAGGGAAACCTGTACCGGCTTGCCCGGAAACACCTCCCGGAAATAATACATATGTTCGTAAAATACCACGGGCCCGATTCCCAGTTTGGCCATGGTGCCCTGATCGAACCCCATTTCCAGCAAAAAGGCCATCCGGGTATGGCTCATAAAATTGAGATAGGCCGAGTTGGCCAAGTGCCTATTGGCGTCCAGATCGCTCCAGCGGATTTCAAATTCCTTTAGGTACATCTTAAAAATATTTGCTATGCATGCATAATAATCACAAAAATAACATAGTTTTGAAAAGTAAAGGGCCATCCCGTCCTATTTAACAATATTGGTTACTTTTGATAAGCTCAAAAATTCCGTCTCCATGAAAAATATTCCTTTCAAACAAAAATTGGCACTCCCCGTCATAGCGGCGCCCATGTTTCTTATTTCCGGACCCAAATTGGTGTTGGAATGCTGTAAAAATGGCATCGTGGGAACCTTTCCCGCCCTGAACCGACGGAGCAGTGAAGGTTTTGAGGAATGGGTGCTGGAAATCAAGAAAGGACTGGAAACCTATGAAAAGGAAACTGGTCTGAAACCGGCGCCCTTTGGGGTGAACCTTATCGTCCACCCCACCAATCCCCGATTGGAAGCGGACCTTAAAATCTGCATCAAGCACAAAGTGCCCCTTATCATCACCTCCTTGGGTGCCGTTCCGCAAGTAGTGGATGCGGTGCACGGTTATGGGGGACTGGTGTTCCACGACATCATCAAAAAGAGACACGCCGAAAAGGCAGCGGAAGCGGGCGTTGACGGCCTGATCTTGGTAGCGGCAGGTGCAGGTGGCCATGCGGGCACCATCAATCCCATGACCTTGGTATCGGAAATAAAAAAATTCTTTTCCAAGACCATTATCCTTTCGGGCTGTATAAGTACGGGACGGGATATCGCCTCGGCCATGCAAATGGGGGCCGACCTGGCCTATATGGGCACCCGTTTTATCAATACCCAAGAGAGCTCGGCAACGGAGGAATATCGTAGGATGATCGTGGAGGCCGGCGCGAGCGATGTCATCTATACCGCCTCCATTTCGGGGGTGCACGCCAATTTTCTGGCGGCAAGCCTAAAAAAAGCGGGCATCGGTTCGGAGGACTTGAAAAAGGATACCAAAATCGATTTTGGAAAGGAACTGGATACCGAGGCCAAAGCCTGGAAGACCATTTGGTCGGCCGGCCAAGGGGTGGCCACCATTGAGGATACCCTTACGGTAACGGACCTGGTGCAGCGACTGAAAACCGAATTCAAACAGGCCCTTTCGGAGCAAGCGGCCCTCTTGGAGACCTATTCCGAATAACGCAACATGCCCCTGTTAACATCCCCATACCGTCCATCCCGTATTTTTAGGAACGGCCATTTCTCCACCGTTTATGCCGGATTGGTACGCAAGGTAGACGGTCTCGAACAGCACCGGGAGCGGTTGGAACTGGGCGATGGCGATTTTCTGGACCTCGACTGGAGTTATGCCCCCGTCCAAAGCCATAAATTGGTGCTGCTGTTGCACGGGCTGGAAGGAAGTGCACAACGGGCCTATATCACCGGCAGCGCAAAGGCTTTTTTGGCCGTGGGGTTCGACGCCTGTGCGGTGAACTTTAGAAGCTGTAGCGGGGAAACCAACCGACTCTTCCGCTCCTACCATTCGGGCGCCACCGAAGATCTCGAGGCGGTGCTGGACCATATCCTTTCCGGATCGCGCTATAAGGAGATCGTCATAAAGGGATTTAGCCTCGGGGGCAATCTTGCCCTTCGCTATCTGGGGGAAAGGGGAGCCTTGGTGCCCCCGGAAATAAAGGCCGCGATCGGGGTTTCGGTGCCCTGTGACCTGTACAGTTCGCTAAAGGAGCTGTTAAAGCCAAAAAACCTGCCCTATGCCATCCGCTTTAAAAAGGACCTCATCAAAAAACTGCGGGAAAAACAGCGATTTTTTCCAGGGGAGATCTCGGACTTAGATATCCTAAAAATTAGGACGCTAAAAGATTTTGACGATATTTATACCAGTAGGGCCCACGGTTTTTCGGATGCGTTGGACTATTATGAAAAATGCAGTTGCCTACCTGTACTGGAGGGCATTACCGTGCCCACACTGATATTGAACGCCCGGAACGATTCCTTTTTGGGACCGGAATGTTATCCGGTACGGGAGGCACAAAAAAATGACCGCTTATTTTTGGAGGTGCCCCATTATGGGGGACATGTGGGCTTTTATGGTCCGCAAAACCTTACTTATTCCGAAAAAAGAGCTACAAATTTCATTTGGGACCAACTTTAATTATCCGATTTCTTATCTTAGTGCCCATTAAACTATTTTACTCAGATGAAAAATATATTTGCAGTTTTAGCGCTCGGCGCCCTTGTGATAGGATGTGGCGAAAAGAAAGAGGAAAAAAAGGACGGGTTTGAAATGAACCGCACCAAAAAAGAGACCCCTGCACCGGCGGCCCAAGAAGCTTCCGTGCCCGTAGATTTAAGCAATAAAGGTGTGGGACCTGTAAAATCGGTGACCTTTGATGCGACCGTGGACAGTGAACTGGCGGCTGCGGGAGAGGCAAAATTCAACGCCATCTGTACCGCTTGCCATATGGCCGACCAACGGATGATCGGGCCTGCTTTGAAAGGGGTCTACGAAAGAAGGAGTCCTGAGTGGGTAATGAACATGATCCTGAACCCCGATGTGATGATCAAGGAAGATCCCATCGCAAAAGCCTTGTTAAAGGAGTACAACAACGCCATCATGTTAAACCAGAACCTTTCCGAACAAGAGGCAAGGGAATTGGCGGAGTACCTTCGTACCCTATAATCCAACTTTTGGAATGGTGGGCTTTATCAATTGGATAAAACCGAAACCATCTCCCTGTAAACTGCGTTTGTCCTAGCAAAGTGGGCAAACGCAGTTTTTTGTAATGCCCTAAACCACTATCATGGGATTGAACATTGTGCTTATCACCCCAGAGATTCCCAATAATACCGGAAATATCGGTCGACTCACCCTTGCCACCGGCTCCCACCTGCATTTGGTGCGCCCCTTTGGGTTCGAACTGGACGACAAAAGGGTAAAACGCGCCGGATTGGACTATTGGAAACATGTTCCGCTTACCATCTACGAGAGCACCGAAGATTTTTTTGCCATCCACCAAACCAAAAGAATGGTCTTTTTATCCAGCCATGGCACAAAAACGCATTGGGACATAAATTTTACGGACGATCTCTTCCTCATTTTCGGCAAGGAATCCAGCGGACTGCCCAAGGAAATGCTGGAAAAGCACCAGGAGGAACTGTTCAAGATCCCACTGTACGATGATCATATTAGGAGCCTTAACCTGTCCAATGCCGTGGGAATCGTGGTATATGAAGGATTGAGGCAGTTGGGAACGGGCCGATTATAAAAAAATCGCCCTTGGCGAACTACTTCCAAGGGCGATTTCAAACTAAATAACCAACCAAAAAAAATTTAATTCCCGATAATCGGGCCATATCTTGTGGCTTCCCCTCAAGGGCAGCGCTTAAATGTCCACTGTTATATTATCCATAACGCCCATAGCGAAACAAACATTGTATCCCATATCATAATCCATTGTTAAAGTTTTTAAAGGGGGCCTGTTCAATCGTCCCAGTGTAATGGAACATTCGCAATACTTGGGTGGACCTCCAAATGCAGCACCTCCACAAGTTCGGTATCGTTCAGGGGTTCCTTCCGGGCCTTTAGGCAGTTCCATAAGTTTACAAGTCCCTGTATTTTGCTTTGGTCATAGATTTCCCCCGCTGCCATATGCCATCTACATTGGTACCAGCCATAATTTTCGGGATGGTTGGGCCCTATCTCATTATAGTTGGTTTCCAGTTCCTGAAGGGAAGTATAGGTAAGCTCGGATCGCTCGGTGGTCGCCACCACCAGTTTTGGAAAGGTGGTCAGGGCAGGTAAAAGGGCGGGGTCCTCTTCCGCGATAAAGACATGTAGCAATAGGTTGGAGAACAGTTCGGCCATCCATCGGCGCTGCATCACCAGTCCCCCTTGGTTGTGGTATGCATGGCCCAGTTCATGGATCGCCAAAAGATCGAAAAAAGCTTCCATGGTCAGTCCCCCGTTTTGGTCGGAATAGATTTTTTTGACCGCTTCGGCATATGCCGCGGGAATTTTGTCCGTCGTGGGGATAAGGCTTTTCCAATGGGCGTTGTCCTCGGAGGCCACTACCAAGGTTTTATTGTTGGTATAATGGGGCATACCATAGAAAGGAAATCGGGTGTGCGCTTTCCAATCCTCCGGTGCCAGTATAAGCAAGGTCACCGAAGGCGTAAATTGCAGGTGCCGCTCGTAAAAGGCCAATGCCCGGTCCAATTGTGCTGCCATTCGTGCTGCCTTGGCCCCCGTGCCCTTACTGTAATAGGTATCGGTTCCATACCCTTCCAAATGTTGCAGCCCTTCAAAAGATTGCGCACTTGTAAGGTTGTGGGCCATCAACAGGGCCAAGAGGATCGTTCCTTGGTACAAATGGATCGGGGAATTTCGGAATGTAAGCTTCCGGAAGGAGCGTTTTCCTATGGTGCGGAACCTAAAAATGTTTAAAAGGAGGGTTGTTGCCATGGTTTTCTTCCAAATGTACAAGGTGTACATCGGGCCTGCATAGTACAAAATGGTCAACTTAATAGCGCAGGTGTCTTTGCATCCGTAAAGGTGTGGCAAAAAGCTCCTGTTGAATGATGCTAGGGTTGACCCCTGCAAATACCTTAAAATCCCTGATCATATGCATTTGATCATAATATCCCGCACGGTAGGCTATTTCCGTCCAACTGATATCGGGAAAAGCTTCCCGCAATCTATATGCTTTGGAAAACCGCAGGATTCGTGCGTACATTTTGGGGTTCATCCCAATTCTTTCTTGGCACTTTCTTTCAAATTGTTTTATGCCCAGGCACGAAAGCGAAGCCAGTTTTTCTATGGACATCTGCTCGTGGTGCCTTAAAAAATGGCCCATGGCCCTGTCAAAAGGCAACAACGACTTCAGGTTGTCCAGATGGTCCAAAAGGAATTTTTCCACTAGGTCCTTTCCCTCCACCAAATTGGGTACGTGCCGTAACCGTTCGTTGATACGCTTCATTTCCGGCCCAAAAAAATCGGAGGCATCAAAACCGCCGTCGAACAGCTCGTGCATGGGGATGCCCAATAGGCGGTACAGGCCCCCGGGCAAGAAATCGACCCGTACGGACCGTAAAGTTGCATGTACTTTTACGTTTACCCTGGAAACCTGTGGGCCCGTGAGCAGGGAAAGCGGTTGGAGGTGGAATATCCCGTCCCCTGTTTGGTTGGACGATATGGGATCGTTACAATAGAACATCAAGGATTGGAAGGGAGCGGGCGGATATGGGGTCACCACCTCCTGGGTACCGTTAGGCAAGCGGACGTCCACCGTGGAAATGTTCAGGACAAATTCCCGTAAGGCGGGATGCGGTATGTAAATTTTCACCTCCATTCCAAAAAAAATTAGGTGCCGATAAGATCGTTGTTCCGAGATGTGCATGGGGCGACCGCTATTTCCTATCCACCGTACCATCGCCAATCACCTGCCCAGGGCAGGCCCATGAGGTATTCAAAAAAAACTAGTGTCCTGTCGACCCACCGCATCAGGGAATGGCATCCACTCACCGGAATGAAAGTTAAGAAAAAAAGCAATGTCCTTACCCACAGCTATATCTATTTCGAAGCATGCCGGACCATGAACATCCTAAATAGCCCTTAGCGGGCTGATTTTATACCAAAATGCGGGAAACCTTTAAAAAGATGGATGGATAGGTCACTCAAGATCGGACTGCCCGTGTTTTCCCCTATAATAAAGGTTTATATGGTCCAGCAGGGACTCTTCCCCTTTGGGCATTAAGCGGTTGGCGATGGAAAGGGCCTGATTGATGTATTCGATCTCGTTTGTATCGGGTTACCGGTCCGCCCCATCATCGGGATCCAAGGTCCGCATGCACAGATATACCAATGCCCTGGCGGTCAGTAGTAGGTCGGCATGGTCCCGGACATAAAAATAGCTCACCTGGAACCGATCTTCAAAATGGGGATGGGGCGTTAAGATCGGGGTATGGTCATTTGCACGATCGTTCAGGTTTTTGATGAGTTTTTCTTCGTTTTTGCCCATAGGGTCAATCATTTTGGGTGGGTTTGGCCTCCGTTAAATCCATTTCCGTCATCTTCTTGTCCAGCTGGTCCACAAATTGCATTTGGGCATCCGGGAGGATATTGAGGACCAGTTCCAGCACCCGAGATACGCTGTCCTCTTTGGAGACGTTCGTTTGGGTCGGCGACAACAACATCCCATCGCCGTCCAGGGCGAACACGCACACCTCCAACAGGCTGGCGATGTTCAGGAGCAGTTCGCTGTGGTCCCGTACGGCAAAGGACACTTTCTGTGTGCCCGGAAAGTTGGCCTTCGACCGCAACATTCCCATAAAGTTCCGGTGCAATAGGCCGATATCGTTCAGGATTTCCATTTTTTTGTGTGTGGTTTCCATAGTCGGGGTTTTTAGGTTTTAGGTGATGACTCCAGTTCCGATATAAGGTCCCGGGTCTTGTCCAGGAACTCCATTTCCTCATAGGGTACCATATCCAGGATATATCCCAGCACTTCCATTACATTGTGTTCGGGCTGCTGTACCACCCCAGTGGAGGAACCGTTCGCTTCAAGTGCCATGATGCACACTTTTAACAGGTTGGAGATCATAAAGGAAGTATCCAGATAGCTACTGGTCTCCAGCTCTATATAATAGGAATTCTTCCTGTACGGATCTGGTTTTAGGGTATCGAAATGTTCCTCGGTCAGCTCCTTGAGTCTGTGCAGCAGTACCCCATCTTGGGACATGGGGCCTTTGACCGGTTCTTCTTTTGGTCCGGGTTCCGGCACGGGTTTGTGGACTGGCAGCGACTTCCTAGACTCCGCCATCTTCTGTTGGAACAAACTGCTGCCGATGTGCTGCAAGCGATCCGCCTTTTCCCGTAGCTGTTGTAGCTGTAGGGTATCGATCTGAAAATTGTTTTGGTAGCGGCTGCCGATATACGCCTCGTCCACCAACTGCAATAGTGCCAGTTCTTCAGTGTCCTCCGGATTAAAAAGGGTACCGAGTTCCGGCACAAAGGGTCCGATATAGGTCTGGTGTTCCCGTATGTTATGGCATTTCCGTTCCTTGCCCATGCAAAAAAGTTCAATGGTACGGAACCACAGTTCCATATATTGGTGCCACATAAAGGCCGCTTGGGCATGGTTTTGCCGTTCCCTGAAAAAGGCCGCCCCCATCCGAAAGGAATCCAGCTTTAAAAGTTCCTGTTGGAAGTGCTGTTCCGTCCTTTCCAGTATACGCGCGTCCGGCCGGAAACCCAGAAAGGCATCAGGTCCCGCATCTTGATGCCGGAAGATCGACCGGTCGGCGGTACAGGCATGGACGAAGAACAGGTTCCCCTCCCGTAACTGCTTTTCTGCGTACGTACCCGAAAAAATACGGTATAAATAGGGGGTGCCCTCCTGAAATATCTTGGCTACCATGCCCGAGAGGTCCTGGGACAGGGCGGGGCCGTTTTCGTCCAGTACCACGATCAAAAGTGGCATGGCCTGTCCGGCGCTTCCCGTGGGGGAAACAAAGATGTGGCGGACCTCCAATAGGGAGGTCAGTTTTTGGATGATGTGATGGTGTTCGTGTAGTTCCATTGTTTGTTTATTTTGGGTTCAGATAAAATAGCTCCGCCCCCAACTTATAAAACAAACCTTTAGAAAAACATACACAGATTAGGCAAGAGTATTGATGTCAAAGATAAAAATTACAAAACTAAGTTCAAAACAAAAAGATGATAATTTTATGCTAAATGCTATTTTTTTCAACAATTGTGTGCTTTATCAATGATAATTATAAGCTATTTGACCTATCCTGTTGCAATCATCTACTGAAGCAGCTACTTTCTACAAGGAGCTCCAGCACCATGACCGGTCTGATACCACGGTGAATTCTATAAAGTGGCTTCCCTATCCTCCTGTATTTTCATTTTTCTTCCATTTTCATGGGCGGTTTGGGTTGAGATGATGGTATCTTTTTTAGATATTACTTAAGGGAAAAAACCAGTTATAGCTTAAAGACAAATCCAATTGTATTAATTTTTAATACAATAGTATATAAAATCGATACTAATGTATTAAAAATAAACCCAAATCCAAAACAAAAGTGTGATAATTTTATACAAGCGTATATACTTTCTAAATTTATGTAATTAAAAACGATATTTTTAGATGACCAAATTAGGATTGTATTTAGCCAAAAAGTCGATTAATAAAGCGGAGGTTGCCAGAAGAACTGGATTGAGCAAATCCCGTTTGAGTCAATTAAGTTCCAACGAATCCACCAAACTTCGCGCGGATGAACTTTACCTTATTGCCCTTGCCATTGATGAAGACCCTTGTGAACTTTTAACCGAAGTGTGTAAGGGATTGAAGTTGCCGAGGGAGTGAAATCCTTCATGGAAGATTAATACCCTTTCAAGATTTAATAGGTTAATTTCTATACCTTTTTTAGAATTCTTGGCATAAAATCTTTTGAAAATCAATATTATTTGTAGCAGGACTGTCCCTATTATCAAGCATATGCCGAATAGTTTTACTTGACAAACCCATTTTTGAATTCCCAAAACTTAATCTATTCTTTGTTTTCCACTCGAATGATAGGGTGAAGTTTTTGGTTGAATTATTTGAAGCCAAATAAGCTTTGTATTTATCAATCTCAACTACTAAAATATCAATACAATGCTCTTTCTGGGATAGGTAATAGAAGTCTGCGCGAATTCTTTCATTTGCCTTAATTAAATCATTGAATTTAGGCATGGCCGAACCGACACCACCAACCACTGCAATAAAATCTTCAATCCTCTCAGCTTCGGCTAACAGTTGTTTGAGTTGGGAGATTTCTTCTGACTAAAAATCTTCTGATCCTTTCAAAAGAGCATCAATTTCCTCAGCAATATCCTCAGCTTTATCCTTTAAGTCTTCGCACTCATATTCGTCCCCTATTACTTCTTTGAATTCCATTGCAATTCTATTTAATTCAATGTCAAAATCATCAGGGCTTTGAAAAGCAGCACATGGCAGTATGGCACTAAGGAAATATATAGTGATTATTGTTTTCATTTAGTTCTTAATTACTTCATATTATTCATCAACTCAAATTTAACCCACTCAAAAGCTGTCTTTTGATCATATTCGATTTCAGGACGCAATAATCCTTCCATATCCCCAGTAAAATTGTGGTCACCCTCCTTTTCCTCTATGTTGAGGAGAAATTCCTTTTGACTGGGCGGTCTGCCTACCGAAAAAGTCATGTATTCTTCAAAACATTCAATAATGGCCGTATTGTCTAAGTTCATGTGCCGGCGTGAATAGTCGAGGTCGAATAAATCGCGCCCTTTACTCCGTTGGTACAGGGCACGAAGCTTCGTTCCCAACAGTTCATTGATATTATACGTTCTAATATTTGCACTGCCGGTAAACCAATCACTTTTGACCTCAAAAGGAAATTCTACCCACGGCAACACATTAAAGTGTTCCTTGCAATTGATTTCCAGTTTAAGGCGTAACCGTATATTTTCATATTCAGAAGTGAACCGATATAGTGCTTTTGCACCATGACCCCTGAGATTGGTTCGTCTTTCCTCTTCAAAAAAAGAAATAACTTCATCAATGCGTTTCATTATGGGTTTAATGGGTCCTGGCTTTATCTGAACCAGATCAATATCCTCAGAATACCTGGGAGCTGGGTTCAAATATAACTTATGCAAAGCAGTACCGCCCCTAAAAGCCAAGTTTTCTCTCAGAAAATCATCAGAAAATAAGGCTACCAAAGTTCTGCTTATGACCAGATCCTGTTCAACTTGTGAAAACGATTTCCAAGGGGCGTGTTCTTGCCATTTGGCGATGTCCGGTCTTGATATCATATATCACTCTCCAATTTTATGTTTACGTCAACTTTCCATCTGTTATCCACTGAACCCGCTTTTTTATTTGACTGTGGACTTAACAATACTGGATAATATGGTATCGATTGAAAATATTCCAATAGTATGTCTGTCAAATGATGGTCGGCCCCAAGGTTTTCCAATACATAACCGCATCTTTGTAGGGTGCTTTTATGCGGATACCATGAAAGTAGGTCTTGTAAATCAGAACTGTTCATTTCCTCCATCAATTCTTCGATAACGGATAACATTCTGTTCAGCCCACCCAATTTATTCTGATGATGTATGAGGTCTACCGCTGTTAAAATGGGGTCTGATATTTTAAATGCTCCCGCATCAGCGTTTTTGGCAAGAATATTCTTATTGGGCCAATGCGCGGTAGTAAAAAAGTGTAAATCAATGGCACCTTTATGAATATCCAATAGGGTGGGTTTAGGCGTAATAATATACTCACGTTGAATTTGTTGATGGCTTGCACCATGAAATTTAGCTGCGGAATACAATCCAATATAATATGGTCTTCCTAAAATCTTAAATAGTTTTTCACTATATAATTGTATGGGTAGCTTACCTTGCTTCGAGTATCTAGGAGTGATAATTAGGTAAAATCCTCTTCTAAGTGGGACTATGTCCCCTTTTTTTGTTAGGTAGGATAAATCGGACGTTAAGGCTTCTTTTTCTTTATGGGTGACTCCTTGGAGTTCATCTATAGAAAAAGAGTATTCCTCTAATGAAAGTCTTTCTTTTATGTAATCAGCGAGATACAATTATAGTAATTTTCCGAGTAAGTTAGCAATAATTACTAATTATCTCGCATTTTTACTAAAGTATTTTATGGTCGGCTTATAACAATATTTTGAGTTCTTTCTCCACAAATCCAGTATCTCCCAGTTCTTTTAAATAACCCTGAGGGGAAGTCGAATTTTTTATCAGCCCTGGCCTACATCCCGTCACCGGCAAGACCTTGGACGAAATTACCCCCTACATCATACAGAAATATGTGCCCATGCACTCTAACACCCCCAACTCATTTGTGCCATAAAGGACCCATGATCACTATCGGTAAACTGCTAGCGGTAAGCCAGTCCAAGTCCCCAAAGGAAGAAACCAAGTTCACCTCCACCTAACACTTCACAGTATAAGGCCCCTTTACTCCAACCCAAACTTCCTACCGGGCGTCCAAGGGGCGCCGGCGGATTCCAGTTCCGTTTCGTACTGCGATAGTTCGTTTATATAATTGGCAAAATCCTGTCGGAAAAGGGCAAAGTCCCTCTCCGCAATTTCCAAATTCCGTTGCTGTGTACCCGTGGGCGCCTGTCGGGTATTCCAATGCCCCCCGGCAACCTGTCCCACTCTCGACATGATGGAAGGGGAGGTCGCTTCGTTCATTTTATCCAGTACACTGCCGCCCCGTAACCGCATCCGTAGGTCGGTCAATTTCTTTTCCAAAGATCCAAAACGCTCAAAAAGCCCCGGGGATGCTTTTGGCGACTGTACCAATGCCGCTTTGATATGGCGCAGATTATCCCCTATTTCCTGTATTTTTTCGCTGGCTCCGGATACCGATCCCCATAGCGCACTGGTCTTATGTTGGAACTGGGCCACGGCATTCAGATCGGTGCCGTCCATCATATTCGGAGCGGGCTTTACCAAAAATTCCCGGGGCGCTCCTTGCGACCGCAAGGTTCCGTTGTGAAGCACGAACAACTCTACGTTATAGGTGCCCGGGGCGGCCAAAGGCCCTTCGGGATCCCCTGCCCAGGGCGGTTTAAAAGCGGGTTCTTCCAATTCTATCGGGTCCGGTGGGGAGATCCGTAGGTCCCAATTGATACGGTGCAGCCCTTTTCTTCCCGCCCCCTCGATCCATCTAATGGCTTCGCCATTGCCGTTGCGGACCAGTAGCATGGCCTTGGGGTCCGCCTCGGCCGCCTCCTCTTGCAATCGGTCCCAGCCCGGAAAGGGAATACTGGCATTTTTTTCGCGCAGCGCACTTTCGGCCTCTTCCCGTTCCGCTTTGGCCAATTGGGGCAGATTTGCCAGATAATAGGTGAACAGCGCACCAAAGGGCGGGTTTTTGGACACAAAGCTGGTCGTTCCCTGCGAGGGCATTCCCTTGGCCTGCATGGGCGTATTGGGAAGGTACCACCAGGCATCCCTCACCGAAAAAAGGGTATTGGTGTCCGCCTTTACCACCTTGGCCAATTCCCGTAATGGCGTATAATCGTCCAAGACATAGACCCCACGGCCAAAACTGGCCCCGACCAGATCGTGGTCCCTTGGGTGCAGCTCCAGATCCCGAAAGGGAATGGTGGGAACGCCCCCGTCCAATTTTATCCAGTTGATGCCTTTATTGGGGGAAAAATAAATCCCGGTTTCCGTTCCAATGAACAGCAGGTCCGCAACCTTAAAATCCTGTTTGATGCTCCATACCAAATTGCCCTTTGGCAGGTCCCCTGCAATGGACTTCCAACTACGGCCGCGATCGGAACTCATAAAAAGATAGGGCGTGAAATCGCCGAACTTATGGGCATCCGCGGCCACAAAAACGGTATTGGCATCATGGGCGGAAGCTTCCACATCATTGATAAAGGATAGGGCGGGCAGTTTGGGAAGGGCGGTGCCCTTGCGCCAGTTGTCGCCCCCGTCCTCACTTATCTGGATCAGCCCATCGTCGCTGCCCACGTACAGGAGTCCTTCGGCAAGGGGCGATTCGGAAATGGCGGTAAGGGTGGAAAACTTGGACATGGCCCCATTGTCGTACAGGGCGTCCACGCTCCATACCCTATCGATCGTTTTCAGTTCGTACCGGTTGGTATTGGTGGTCAGGTCCCCGCTGATGGGCGTCCAAGAGCTGCCCTTGTCCCCACTGCGCCACAGGCGCTGAGATCCGTAATAGATTCGGGCGTTGTTATGCGGACTGATAAGGATCGGGCTGTCCCAGTTCCATCGTTCCGGGGGATCGTTCGGTTCGGGCTGTGGCTGTATATCCATTCCCTCCTCGGTACGTCGGTCATAGCGGTGCAGGTTGCCCTCTTGGATCTCCATATACACAATGTTCGGGTCTTGGGGATCAAAGGCATTGTCATACCCGTCTGCACCCAGGGGCACGTACCAATCCTGGTTCCGCACCCCTTCTATGTTCATGGTACGGGATGGGCCCATTAAGGTGCCCAGATCTTGGGCGCCCCCTACAACGTTATAAAAAGGTTCGGAATTGTCCAAGGAGAGTTTATAGAACTGCGAAATGGGCAGGTTGGGGAAATGGCGCCACGTAAACCCCTCATCAAAGCTCTCGTAGAGGCCCCCATCGGTCCCCACCAGCATATGCTTCCCATTTTCATCGTCGATCCATAGGGCATGGTTGTCACTGTGTTTTCCACGTCCGGTCTCCAAATAGCCAAAACTCTTGCCGCCGTCACGGGACACGTTCAGGAACACATCCATCTGGTAGATCAGATCGGGGTCCACGGTGGACGCTTCGATTTCCTGATAATAATGCGGGCCCGTGCCCCCGGAAATATACCCGTTGCGCTTTTCCCAGCTTTCCCCCTTGTCCATGGACCTGTAAAATCCCTTTTCGTTCCCGTCGGCCTCTATGGTGGCATAGACAATATTTGGGTCGGCGGGCGTCACGGCAAGTCCTATTTTTCCCATATCCCCTTTGGGAAGACCGGTGGTACACTCCTTCCAAGTGGCCCCATTGTCGATAGATTTATAGATTCCCGATTGTGGCCCCCCTGCCAATAGGGACCAGGTCTGCCTGCGCCGCTGATAGGCCGCTGCATAAAGTACATCCGGGTCGGAAGGGTCGAATTCCACATCGGTGACCCCTGTATTTTCATCTATTTCCAGTACCAATTGCCATGTTTTGCCCCCATCCGCGGTTTTGTACAGTCCACGGTCGCCCCCAGAGGCCCATAACGGCCCTTCCGCGGCCACAAATACCACATCGCTGTTTCTGGGGTCCACCAAGATCTTTCCGATATGCTCGGATCTTTCCAGCCCCATCCGTTGCCATGAAGTGCCCCCGTTCCTGCTGAGGTATATCCCATCGCCCCAACCTACATGACGTCCACTGACATTTTCGCCGGTACCTACCCATACCACCTCCGGATTGTTGGGGTCTATGCTGACCGTTCCAATGGAGTAGGAAGGCTGTTCGTCAAAAATAGGCCGCCAGGTAATGCCACTGTTGGTGGTCTTCCATAGGCCCCCGGAGCCAACGGCCACGTACCAAGTGCTTCGATCGGCGGTGCTCACGGCAATGTCGGCGATACGGCCGCCCATAAAAGCGGGACCGATGCCCCGTAACTGTAGGCCATGTGCGGCCGTGGCCAATTTGTCCGGACCTTCGGTCTGTGCGGGGAGGATCTGGAAAGCAAACAATGTAATTAAAAGCAAGGTGGATACGGAACGGAAGGTGGTATTCGGCATAGTGGTCTTTTTGGTGGTAATTTATCCTGGTGATCTCGGTCAGGGGAATTTACTTAATTTTTCCGAAACATATCCATAAAATCAACAATACTGGGAATTAGCGGGAAAAGGGGAAGCCTTTTTCCGAAAGCCGGAGATGGTCGAAAAAGCATCGTTTTTGTGACATCGGTCAAAATGGTGACTTAATGATCGTCCAAATTTCCGATTCCTCAGTTTCTTCCCCACATCTTTATAAAATATTTATGGGCCAATTACTAACTTGCCATAAAATAATGTCCGTGTTCCGGAGAAGAAAATACAGCCTTACAAGCCAATATCTGATCGCGTCCATTTTGGTGGGCATCACCTCCGTTGGTTGCTTTTTTTCTGTGGATGTCATCGGTTACCAAGTGGTGGCCCTGATCTTACTGCTCTTGGTCTCCATACTGGCAATGCTTTTTGATATTCTGCCCGTACTGGTAGCGGCCCTTTTGAGCGCCCTCATATGGAACTTTTTCTTTATTCCGCCCATCCTTACCCTACATATCGGCACGCCCCAGGATAGCCTCATGTTCCTGATGTATTTTGTGGTCGCCATGATCAATGCGGTGCTGACCTTTAAAATTAGGGAATCCGAACGCCTTGAAAGGGACCGGACCGAAAAGGAAAAGAGCCTGCAGCTCTACAATACGCTTTTAAACTCCCTCTCCCATGAACTGAGGACGCCCATCTCCACCATTATCGGGGCGGTGGATACGATCACGGAAAATGGCGAAAAACTTACCAAAAAAACCTTGGACGAACTACATTCGGAAATTGCCATTGCGGGTTTCCGACTGAACGGGCAAGTGGAAAACCTCTTGGGCATGAGCCGACTTGAAGCGGGCGTATTACGGCCAAAATGGGATTGGTGCGATGTAAACGAACTGATCTTTTCGGTCATACAGACCAATAGGGAGGCTGCGCAAGGCCATACCATCCTCTTTGAACCCGATGAAAACCTACCCCTTTTTAGATTGGATGGCGGCATCATGGAACAGGTACTGCACAACATCCTACAGAATGCCCTGCAGCATACCCCTCCCACCACAACGATAACGATATCGGCCTGGCACTCGGAAGGGTTATGCCATATCCGGATTTCGGATACGGGCAAGGGTTTTCCGGAGGAGGAGATCGGCCTGGTGTTCGATAAGTTTTACCGACTCGACGGTAGCCGCACGGGAGGTACCGGACTGGGCCTTTCCATTGCCAAGGGGTTTACGGAAGCCTTGGGAGGTACCATCGCCCTTGCGAACGGACCGGAAGGGGGAGCCGTTTTTACCATCAGCGTGCCCACGGCCATTTCAACCATTAACGACCTTGAAGATGAACAGAGCGGAGATATTGATCATTGACGATGAGCCGCAGATCCGAAAACTGCTGCAGATAAACCTGGAGAGCAACAATTATAAGGTGGTACAGGCCAGTACGGGCAAAGAGGGCCTGATCTTGGCCGCTGGACATCCGCCCGACCTTATACTGTTGGACATCGGACTGCCGGACAAAAGCGGACACCAGATCTTGCAGGAACTGCGGGAATGGTACGCCAATCCCATCATCATCCTATCGGTTCGCGACAATGAGGACGATATCATCGCCGCTTTGGACAACGGGGCCACGGATTACCTTACCAAACCCTTCCGTACGGGAGAACTGTTGGCGCGGATACGCTCCGCTACCCGAAGAACATCGGGCGACCCACAACATACTACCCTTGACTGCGGCAATATTTCCATAGACCTGGCGGCCCGGATCGTAAAGCGGGACGGGGAGATCTTAAAACTGACTTCCACCGAGTTCAACCTGCTGGCCCTCTTTATGAAAAATGAGGGCAAGGTACTTACGCACCAATACCTGCTGAAGGAAATCTGGGGGTATGGGTACCTTACGGAAACCCAGTACCTACGGGTATTTGTGGGCACGCTTCGCAAAAAGATCGAGGAAAATCCCAATAACCCCTTGCACATTATTACCGAAAGCGGGGTTGGGTACCGTTTTCAATAACCCGTCCTGTCTTTATAAAATCTTTATAGAAGCGGCCCAAACCTTTATTTTTTGCTCACCCTGTTGCCACGAACTTTGTATGCTCAAAACAAGGGGAATGGAATGGGACTTTTTATATGACGAAAATGAAGGAAAAAAATACCGGTCCGTTAAGGATTGGTACAGGGACATCAAACACCTAGTCGGGCCGTTGATCGCAATGTCGCTTCTGGCCATGGCCGTCTTTTTCCTTGTTGACCACCCTCTTTCATAAGCGCCGCCGATGGAGCAGGATGAAATCCACCAGATCAAGGAAGTTGCGCATATCATTGTACAGATCTGTTTTGATACGAACCATTTGGAACACCTGTATGAAAACGACATCCGTACACCTGCCCAACGCATCTTCGAAGGCCATGGGGCCATACAAAAAGGAATGGACAGGATCCTGGCCTCGGATAGCGTAAAACGAATGATCAAAAATGTAGAAGGGTGCAAAGAAGGTATTAAGAACACCTTGGACGTTTATAAAAACATGCCCCTTTCCTTTGACCACAAAACCGAAATAATGCTGCTGTTGGAAAAGCTCCTTGCCCACTTAACGGACCTTCAGCTACAACTTGAACGTAAAACATTATAGTACCTATGAATACCCTGTTAAAAAAATACCGAAGGTTTCAGATCTCCCTATCGCCCCAACAGAACCTATTGTACGGTTTCCTTATCTATACCCTTATCGGGTGGGTCTTGCTATGCAGTCCGTGGATGCACAAGCAGGCCGTTCCGGCACTGGACAGTCTGTTCGTCGCGACTTCCGCCATCTCCACCACGGGGTTGGTAACGGTAAGCGTTTTTGACACCTATAACTGGTACGGACAGTTTGTGGTGCTCCTGCTCTTCCAGATCGGTGGGGTAGGGTATATGACCTTTACTTCCTTTATCCTATTGTCCCGAAAAAGTGGCCTTACCCATTGGCACCAACGTATCCTCAATGCCGAATTTGCCATGCCCAAAGGGTTCCAGATAAAGGATTTTTTAAAATCGGTGATCATTTTTACCGTGGTGGTGGAGACCGTGGGGGCCCTCTGTTATTATATTGCCTTTACCCAAGCGGGCGTGGAGCACAATTTTGCGATCTGGAGCAGTATCTTCCACAGTGTATCCGCCTTCTGTACGGCAGGTTTCGGACTCTATAACGACAGTTTTGAACGGTTTTATGACAATACCTTTATCAACACGATCACCTCGGTGCTGGCCATCAGTGGTTCCCTGGGATTTATCGTTGTGACCGACCTCAGCAATAGGCTGACCGGAAAGACACTGAAGACCACCTATACCACCAAGATCATCTTTATGTCCATTACACTTTTACTGGCGTTGGGGACCCTTATGATCTATTTTCTGGAGCCTTCCGTGGCACAACTGGGCGACAGCCGGTTAATGGTCTCCTTTTTTCAGGCCATGACGGCCATTACCACAGTAGGCTTCAACACGGTCCCCCTTGGCAGTTTTTCGTTGGGAATTCTATTGGTGGTCATTTTCCTGATGTATATCGGGGCCTCTCCCTCGGGAACGGGCGGGGGACTCAAAACGACCACCCTTACCGCCCTGATCGCCATCATGTGGAACAGGATCCGCAACAATAGGAGGGTCACCTTTTTTGGGAAGACCATTCCCTTGGAACGTCTCTATGTGGCCACTTCCGTATTTATGCTGTATGCCGCGACCCTATTTTTGGCGACCCTGTTGCTCTCCCTTTCCGAGGATTTCCGTCTGGACCAGATCCTGTTCGAGGCCACTTCCGCAATTGGCACCGTAGGGCTCAGCATGGGTATTACGGGCGGGCTATCGTCCATGGGAAAAATGGTGCTCATTTTTGTCATGTTCGTGGGACGATTGGGCCTATTGACCTTCGGGCTGGCCATCCTGGCCAATAGGAAACAAGCCTATAACAGGGCGGGGGAAGGGGACCTTGCCATTTAAACGGCACCGTGATATGGGATTGTGGAAAATGTTTGACCGGCAGAAACGGCTATAGATCATTGCCTTAATTTTTCTATCTTGTCCTTTGCAACCACAGGAAATAACCGGAATCATGGATCGGAACCTATTCGCCCCACTGTCCCTACCCGATAAAGGTCGATGGTATTTTACCTTGTTCGTACTGACCATATGTATGGCGTTCAGCTGTAGGGCAATGCAGACATGCGACTTTAAGGTAGTGGCCTTTTATACCGCCAAAAATGATATGGCACATATCAGCTTTGTAAAGGAGGCCGACCAGTGGTTTGCCGACATGGCCAAAAAAAATGGATTCTGCTACCGATCTACGGATGATTGGCAGAATATGAATTCCAAATTCCTATCCGACTACCAAGTGGTCCTATTTCTGGATACAAGGCCGGAAGACAAAAACCAACGGGCCGCCTTTCAAGAGTATATGGAAAATGGCGGGGCCTGGATGGGGTTCCATTTTGCGGGATTTGCCCTGACCCCATCCGATTTCCCCAACGACTGGGACTGGTACCAGAACCGGTTTCTGGGATGTGGGGCCTATAACGGAAATACGTGGAGGCCTACGGCCGCGACCTTAAAGGTTGAAGACCTCGATCACCCGGTCACCAAAAACCTTCCCCAAAAAATAACCTCCACTCCCAATGAATGGTATAAGTGGGAAAAGGACCTACGAAACAACCCCGACATCAAGATCCTGTTGTCCATAGACCCAGAAAGCTTTCCTTTGGGAACAGGGCCAAAAGCACATGAAATATGGTATAAAGGGGATTATCCCGTGGTATGGACCCATAAAAACTACCGTATGTTGTACATCAATATGGGCCATAACGATATGGATTACGAAAATGGGACCAACAAGGAACTTTCATCCAGCTTCGACAGTCCCATGCAAAATAAAATGCTGCTGAACGGACTACTTTGGCTGGGCAGGGACAGGGACGAATAAAAAATCGCCCTTTTTAATAATCGTTGGTTGCCATAAACCTTTCCGATTCCTACAGCCATCGATCCTGTAATGATTTCCCGCCCCCATTGACTAAGAAAAAAGCTGGGCATCTTCTAACGGGCCCCGTCACCTAAAAATGTACGAAGAGATAAAATATTGGTACCTACGGGACCATAAACTGTTCCGGACCTTGGGCTTTGCGCAGATACGACAGCTGTGCATCGTTACAGGGTTCAAAAAGGCCGGAAAAGGAGAGATCTTATATTTCTCCAATCCAGAGCTGCCCCGTATCTTTTTACTGAAAAAGGGCCATATAAAAATTATGGAGGTAGACGGGGAAGGCAACGAGACCACGAAGGAAGTTCTAAAAAAGGGAGATTTTTTTGGACAACTGTTTTTGGATGTGGCAAGGGCACCTTCCAATGAATTTGCCAAAACCCTTACCGATGATGTGCTGATCTGTAGCTTCCTATTGTCCGACTTCGAGAATTTGATGGTCAAACATCCACAGTTGGCACTTTCCTATACCAAGTTCATCGGCCTTAAAATGAAACGCCTAAAAAACAATTACCATAATTTGATGTTCAAGGATGCCAGGTCGCGCCTCCTCATATTTTTAAGGGAATGGGCCGAAAGTGAGGGCAATTACCATGGGAATGGGGTCACCATTGAAAACTACCTGACCCAAACCGATATTTCACAGATCATCTGTACCACCCGACAGACCGTTACCCAATTGTTGAACGAGCTCAAAACCGAAGGTCTTTTGGAATACGACCGTCAAAAAATCACCATTCCCGATATATCCCGGATATAATTTTACCGAACGGCAATCTACCCGACAATTGCCCATCCCCCCAGCCATTACATTTGTTGCCTAAATGGAATGGAAATGAAAAAAAATGGCATTTTGGCCTTCTTGATCATCTTGATCATGGGCCAGGGATTTTCCCAAAACGTTGAAAATCCCCGTAACGCAAGTCCCGAAAATCTTAAGGGAACCCTGGCCATCCAAGGATATGATCCCGTGGCCTATTTTAAACAGGGGAGGCCCATCAAAGGAAGGCCCGAACTATCCGTTGCCCATGGGGAGGCTACCTATTACTTTTCCTCCCCGTCCAATAAGGCGCTCTTTATAAAAAATCCCTCCTTATATGCCCCCCAATATGGTGGCTGGTGTGCATATGCCATGGGCGCATCCAACGAATTGGTGGAAATAAATCCAGAAACCTTCAAGATCGTCGATGGCAAACTCTATCTCTTTTACCATACCCCTTTTGTAAATACCCTTAAAAAGTGGGACCAGAAGGAACAATTGCTAAAAAGCAGGGCGGACCTACATTGGAAAAAACGATCAGGACACTAAAAATAGTTTATATGAAAATAATATCTTGGTCCCTTCGCATCTTGCCCGCCCTTATCTTGCTCCAGACCCTGTTCTATAAGTTTACGGCAGCTCCTGAATCGGTGCATATTTTTTCGCAACTGGGGGCAGAGCCCTATGGCAGATGGGGTCTGGGCCTTGTGGAACTTTTTACGTCCATATCGATCCTGATCCCAAAAACATCCTTGTACGGGGCCATAATTGGTAGTATCTTGATGGCCGGTGCATTGGGAAGCCATTTGCTGGTATTGGGCATATCCGTACAAGGGGATGGTGGAAAACTCTTTGTCCTGGCCGTTACCACTTTTGTAAGTTGCGCCCTCTATGTGCTGTTATACGGAAGGTTTGGCCCTTATGGAAGGAACAAGCATTAACAATACTATCCGGTAACAAGACCATTCTATAAATTTTAAGGGATGAAAATATATGCTGTATAAAAGGATCGAAGCAAATTTTGGGGAGCTGATCGAGCTTCTTGAACAACTGAGCACAGAACAGTACGCCAGCGCCTGTAAGATACTGGGCAACAGCTCCATTGGGGGCCACTACCGACATATTATTGAAATGTATGCCTGTTTGGTGGACAATTATGAATCGGGAAATATCGATTATGACGCCAGACAGCGCAACAAGCTGCTTGAAACCTCCAAGGAGGAGGCAGTTGCCCATATAAGAAATCTTATGAAAAACCTCGAGAAGGAAAATAAGACGATGGTCCTGCAACACAGCGGTGGCCTGGAAACCAACTACCACAGGGAGCTGTTATACAATCTGGAACACAGTATCCACCATCAGGCACTTATTAAAATTGGGGTCGCGCACCTGTGCGATGTAACCCTGTCACCGAATTTTGGCGTCGCCCCTTCCACACAAACCTACAGATCTGAATGTGCACGGTAACCTTTGTAAAAAATAAAGATCGGTACATCCTCACTTCCAACAGGGATGAACATACCGCTAGGCCGGTCGCCCTAACACCAAAGGTCTATGCGGGGGGTTCCAAAAAATTGCTCTATCCCAAAGATACCCTATCGGGAGGCACATGGTTCGTTGCCGACGATAGGTCCAATATGGCCGTGCTGCTCAATGGCGGGGAAAGGTTCCACCGCCCTACCGGGGACTATCGCAAAAGTCGGGGACTCATCCTACTGGACCTGATATCCCAAACGGATCCCTTTGGCTACTGGAACCAAATGGACCTGCACCGCATAGAACCATTTACGGTCGTTCTGTTCCAAAACCTCAACTTGTACCAGTTGCGCTGGAACGGCGAGGATAAAAATAGGGTCGTCCTGGACATAACACAGAAACATATTTGGTCTTCCAGCACCTTATATTCCCAGGAAATGAGCTTACAGAGGCGCAAATGGTTCCAATCCTTTCTTTCCGGAAACGGTTCCCCCACCCCTGAGGAACTGTTGGATTTCCACAGAAACACCAAGGCCGACAATGATGAATATGGGCTGATGATCAACCGCCAAAACCAGTTGAAGACCTTGAGCATAACCCAAGGTGTCGTCCATAAAAACCGGGTGGAACTCAAGTATGTGCAACTGGAACCGGACCTTGTCGAACAGCACAGATACCTTGTCCTATGAACCTGGAAAATTTAAAAATGTTCCTTTACAAGGCCCGACATTGGGAATATTGGCCGGTGCATCTGGTCTATTTTCCAATTTATCTGCTCTGGGCCTATTATGCCATTAGGGCCCGATCGCTGTTTTTCTTCAACGCCGTCAATCCCGCCATAAAAAATGGTGGGTTCGTGATGGAGTCGAAAATGGACATTTACGGACTGATACCCTCGGAACATTATCCAACTACACGGTTTGTGGAACGCAACCTTCCCAAAGCCTCGCTTAAAGAGCTGCTTAGGGAAGCAGCCATCGATTTTCCGCTGTTTGTCAAGCCCGACATAGGGCTGCGGGGATCTGGGGTACGAAAAATAACGGATTGGGACCATCTTTACGATTATCACCAAAAAGTCGAATTTGACTATCTGATCCAAGCGCTCATCGACCTGCCCAACGAGGTCGGAATCTTTTATATCCGACATCCCAAGGAGCCAAAGGGCCGCATTACCGGAATGGTATACAAAGAGCTGATGACCGTATTGGGCGATGGAAATACCTCCCTTAAGAAGCTTATCCTTGGAAACCCCAGGTACCGGCTCCAGCTAAGGGCGTTGCAATCGGAATATGGGGAAAAGCTCCAAGAGGTACTTCCAAAGGGAATCTATTTTAATCTGGTGCCCTGCGGTAGCCATTGCAGGGGCGCAAAATTTATGGATCATAGCCAGTACATCACCCCGGAGCTTACGGATACCATCGATGCGATCTGTTCGCGCATAGAGGGATTCCATTATGGGCGCTTGGATATTATGTACCGCACCATGGAAGGCTTATCACAAGGGAGGGATTTTAAGATCGTGGAGATCAATGGGGCAAAAAGTGAACCGACCCATATCTACGATCCCCAACATTCCCTTTTTTTTGCGTGGAAGGAACTGGCATGGCACATACACAAACTCTACCGGATCAGTATTTATAACCATCGGCACCAAAATGTTCCCTATTTAAGCTTCAAAAATGGAATGGCCCAAATGCGGGAACATTACGGACAGGCCCGGAAAATTGGCCAATTTGTATAATCGGGCATCTTGTCCCTATTTCCCTTTATGGAAGATATAGATCCAAATGGTGCGCGACAGCCTAAAATTAAAGGTACTGCATAAGACCGCCATGATGGCCACCAAAAAAAATACCTGTAGCGGACCTATTCCCATAAGGTACCAGCACAGGATAAATACGGCGATCATTTCCGCTGCCGCCAAGCCGTAGCTCACGAACATGGCCCCGAAGAAAAAACCGGTCTCCCGCTCAAATTTATAATTGCATTCACTGCACCTAGGGTTCATTTTGGGCATTCGGAACGGTGAAATGCCAATAGGACCTTGAAAAATCGATCCTTTTTTACAATTGGGACATTTTCCCTTTAATATATTTGCTGCTTTTGACATCATGGTGGAATAACCCTGCAAATTTAAGGCCTTTACTAAGAGAAACCCTTATAAATTTTCCCCCATTTTTTGTATATTTAGGACATATTTTGTCCCATGAAAATTCCCATCCTTCCGATCCATGCCTTTTCAAGGCCCGAGTCCTTGGAGGATTTCTACAGCAATGTGTTCAGCAGGCATTTGGCCGTCAACAAGGACCTGTTCCACAGGCCCCACAGTCATGATTTCTATCTCTGTGTGTTCTTCCTAAAAGGCAGTGGAAAACATGAGGTGGATTTCACCACCTATACGGTACGGCCCGGCAAGGTATTTTTTTTACGTCCCGGCCAATCGCACTTCTGGCAGTTTGATACCGCCCCGGAAGGGTATATCTTTTTCCATTCCAAAGATTTTTATGACCTCCATTTTTTGGACCACAAACTCGCTTCCTTTCCCTTTTGGGTTTCCGATAAAAATCCTCCCGTTCTTTCACTGTCCCACGATGCCATGGCCCACATGGAACAAAGGTTTAAGGAGATCCACCATTGTCATATGGGGGAAGGCCCCTATAAAAAATGGAAATTGGCCAGTCTTTTGGACCTAACCTATATAGACCTTTCCCGTGAATATGTTATAGAGGACCGTCAATCTTTACGTAGTTCCCCCATCTACCTACAGACCTTGGCCAGCCTGGAAAGGCTTATCGATCAATATTTCAGGGAAGAAAAGTCGGCACATTTCTATGCCCAAAAGCTCCATATCACCCCCAAACATTTGAACAGGATCACCAAAGCCACGCTGGACAAGACCACTACGGACGTTATTACCGAAAGGGTGATATTGGAGGCAAAGCGCTTGATGGCGCACTCTTCCACGACCCTTGGACAGATATCTTCAATGCTGGGCTATTCGGACTACGCCTATTTCTCGAAGGTCTTTAAGTCCAAAACGGGAAGCACGCCCCTGCAGTTTAAAAAAGAATATCGATAATCTGAAACGGTATCCCAAAAAAAGGGCCCCTATCGGAATAAAGGGAACGCTAGAGGATAAAAAGCAGAAAAAAGTTTTTACAAGTCGCCCATCTCCCCAAAAAAAATCCCTTATTTTTAATCCCGAAAAAATACATTGCTAAATATTGCCATGGAAAAAGAACTTGTGGTCAGAGATCAGATAAAAATAAACGCTACTCCCGAACGCGTATGGGAGGTACTGACAAAAACCGAATATTACCGTCAATGGGACGACGTCCCCGAGGATTTTACTGGAGATAGCCTGCAATTGGACAGCGTTATGGAATGGAAAGGATATTCCAAACTAACGGTGGTGGAATACGAACCCAACAAGACCCTCAAACTGTCCCTTTTTCTGCCAAAGGTAGCGGACAGCATTTCATACGATATCTCCTATACCTATACCATAAGGAGCTGTGATGAGGACAAAACGCTATTGGGCATACAGATAGGGGACTTCTCGCCCCTTCCAAATGCGGAAGATTATTACGAAGCTTCACTGGAGTTTTTTGAGACGGCAAAGGACCAAATCAAGACCTTGGCCGAAAAAGGCCAGTAACGGCAATTTTCGGGTGGTAGGTCCTTCACAAAAACCCTCTTTGAAGGGTAGTACTTTATAAATACATGAAAAGCCCTTTTGGTAGTTGGGACGTCACTGTCTTGGCGAAAAATATGATGAGCCTAAAATCGCCAATTGAAAAACCGCTCACGACCGATCGTTAAATTTACTATCTTGGTCTTCGGCACGCCTTTTTAGAAGGGTCATACACTTCCCCCACCACCATTTTGATGCGTTCATCAAGATGTTTTAGATGATAACGACCGCTATATGAAAGTAAAACATACCATGGCCGCCCTGCTGATTTTGGGCTCTTCGCTTATGTGGGGACAATCCACAGATGAGGAACGGATACAACAATTGATCGTTGGTTCCTTTGAGGAAATCTGGTCCGACCTTGAAGTGGAAAAGATACCGTCCTATTATACCCCGGATTTTATATTGTTGGAATATGGCGAGGTATGGACCAACGATTCCATTGCCAAATACCTGAAAAAAGCCGCTTTGGAAGTGCCCCTTCCCAGACGTGAAAACCATATGGAATTCATTGAAACCAAAATTGAGGGAAACATGGCGTGGATCGCCTACCGGAACCGCGCCATCTGGTATGTGGACGACAAGGAGCTTGATAAGGCAAACTGGCTGGAAAGTGCCACGGCCATTTTAACGGAAAAGGGGTGGCGCCTACAAATGTTGCACTCCACCCCTACCAAATAATAAGACCACTTTGGGCAAGCCCACCGGGACATTTAAATCTTAATTATCGGGTACATCGTAAGGGCCTTTATGCCTCCAACGCTTCCATCGCCCTTTCCAAGGCTTCTTTTTTGTTGCCTGTCAGGGAAGTGCCCTCGGCACGTACGATTTCCACATCGTGCATTCCCAAAAACCCAAGTACGGTTTTTAAGTACGGTGCTACAAAATCATATGCCTGCATGGGCCCTTCCGAATAGATGCCCCCCGTTGCCATAGCGATATAGACTTTCTTGCCCGTCACCAATCCCTTGGGGCCGCTCCCGTCATAACTGAACGTCACCCCTGCCCTGGCGATATGATCCAACCAAGCCTTTAAGGTAGAAGGGATCCCGAAGTTGTACAGGGGAGCACCGATCACCATAATATCGGCCTCGAACAGTTCCTTGATCACCGCATCCGAATCCTTTAAGGCCTCTAAATGCTCGGCGGTCCTATTTTCCTGGGGCGTAAAAAAAGCGTTTACGGTGCTTTCATCCAAATGCGGAAACCCTTCCGTAACCAGGTTTCTTTCGGTTACTTGGCCGTGGGGATATTGCAGCTTGATTTTTTCTATGATGGCATTTCCCAGTTCAATACTAAATGAACGGTTTCCGTTTATGCTGGATACGATGTGCAGAATTTTTTTCATCCTTAAACTATTTTTGATCGACGTTGGTTTTATGATAGGAAAAATAGGAAATGGCCAGTATACCCAAAAAGACCAGCGGTGGCAAACGGTAGGCCAGTGGGTCGCCCACAGCGGTATGGGCCACAAAGGCCGCAATAAAGGCAAAGGCCAACCCGGCATAGGCCCATTCCTTGATCCTTGCGGAGATTGGTGCCAAAAGGGCCAGTGCCCCTAAAAGTTTTGCTACGGCAAGTTCCACCCTAAAATGATCTGGATAGCCCAGATGTTCAAATGCCTGGCGCATTTCTTCCTTGGTTAGGTAGGAATAGGCCGAAAAGACCATCATAATGGAAATGATGGCCGTGGTGATCCAATAAGCGATTCTAAATTTCATTGCGTTGATTTTAATTACGCACCAAAATTAGATATCTTTGCTTTACTTTTGTTAGTAGTTTCCCAAAGGTTAGTAGTAACCTTTGGGTTATCAACCCTAATGCACGCCCTATGGAAAAAGTATCGTACACTTACCATGCCTGTCAAAAAAAGTTGTTCGCCATTGACGATGCGCTCTATGCAATAGGCGGAAAATGGAAATTGAAGATCATTATTGCCATTCGTGATGGTCATATCCGCTTTAATGACCTGCAACGGACCTTGGGAATCTCGGCAAAAATGTTGTCCCAAGAGTTGAAGGATCTGGAACTCAACGGATTTTTGGAGCGTAGGGTCCATACGGGTACCCCTGTAGTGGTGGAATACATGGTGACGGAATACAGCGATTCCCTGGACGATATTCTAAGGGCCCTGAGCGACTGGGGAGAAAACCACCGGGACAAGATCAAAAGCGAAAGATCTTAACCTACTAAGTGTCATTTAGTCCTGATGCTTGTTTCCAGGTTATTGACGTGCCGGTCACAGCTAGGGCGCATGCCCGCATTTTTAAAAATGTGGTCGAGCACTCCTGTCGGATCTTCCCGAACATTATGGAAGGCCCATTAACCATTTTTGGGAATGGAATTGCAAGGAAAATTCCATAAAAATACCTTTCCAGCATTAAATATGCCCCTATTATAGGGCCGCCCATAGTTTTAAATGTTATCTTCAAACTTCTAAAGATGGCCGTGTGTTCCTTCCACTATCATGGGGCATGTGGACCACCGGTCTAGGTGAAGGAGCTTATTTACGTACGGAGCATCGGCGAACATTCCCATTAATGGGATTCAACAAAAAAATGTACCCTACATGAAATTAAGGATAAAGGGCATAATGCTGTTGTTGGTATTGATAGTACCCTTCCTATCCTCCTATTGTTGGTTGCAGTATACGATAACCGTTACCAAACAGGAAAACGGCCGAAACCTTGCCACAATCTCGCTAAAGGACAGCTTGGTGGTCCTTAAATTCAGCCAAACGGAGAGTCGCACAAAATTACGGTGGGAACATCCGGGCGAGTTCGAATACCGACAACAGATGTACGACATCGTGAAAAGCGAGATACAGGGAGACAGCATTATGTATTGGTGCTGGTGGGACAGGGAAGAGAGCAAATTAAAACAACAGCTTAGGGAACTGCTGGGATTTGGCCCAGATCCTTCCGACCAAAATTTGCCGGAAGAACGTATGTTCACCTTTTTTAAGACCCTGTACTGCCAAAGTATATTTAAGTGGTCCCCTAATGGTTACGTTTATCAAAACCCTGACCATGTGTCATATCCCGGCCGTTCGAATATCTTCAGGCCGGCACCTCCCATACCTCCCCCGGAACATAGCTGATGGATTTTTTTTATGGACTATCCCTTGTTGACGTACACCGTCTTTAAGGGAAAAACGTACGTGCCCAAATAAAAGGGCAGGTATATCAATAACCGCTAAATACCAATATATGAAACAATTATTCCTAATATGGTTCGTATTTGGCGTCTGTACTTCCGTACATTCCCAAATAGTGACCGTTTTCGACCGGGAAACCCAGAAACCTTTGGAAATGGTGGCCCTGATCGGTGAAAACCGTACCATATATGCCATCACCAATACCAATGGGGAAGCGGATTTTTCGGCCTTTGGGGGAGCCGAACAAATTCAGATAAGTTCCCTCGGCTACAAAAAGAGGGTCCTGTCCCACGGTGAAATAGTGTCCTTGGACTATAAGATCGGGCTCGCCCCGTCCAATTTAAACCTGGATGAGGTAGTGGTCTCCGGCTCCCGTTGGCAGCAACGATCCTCTGACATCCCCTCAAAAATAGTATCCATTACCCCCCAAGAGGTGGCGTTACAGAATCCGCAGACCGCAGCCGATTTACTGGGCAGCTCGGGAAAAGTGTTCGTACAGAAAAGTCAACAGGGCGGTGGAAGCCCCATGATCCGAGGGTTCGCAACCAATCGGCTCCTTTACACCATAGACGGGGTAAGGATGAACACCGCCATTTTTCGGGGCGGAAATATTCAGAACGTACTGAATTTGGATCCCTTTGCAGTGGGGAGCACCGAGGTACTTTTTGGTCCCGGATCCGTCATCTATGGCAGCGATGCCATTGGTGGGGTGATGGCGTTCCAAACCTTAAGACCACAGTTGTCCCTGAACGATTCCCCACTTATAACCGGGAAGGCGGTTACACGGTACTCCTCTGCGAACAATGAACAGACCGCACATTTCGATGTCAACGTCGGGTGGAAAAAATGGGCCATGCTGACCAGTTTCAGCACTTGGGATTTTGACCATTTAAAACAGGGCAGTCATGGGCCGGACGAGTATATAAGACCGTTCTATGTACAGCGCCAGGACGGTGTGGACAGGATCATTGAACAGGAAGATCCATTGGAGCAGATCCCCACGGCCTACTCGCAAATAAACCTTATGCAAAAGATCAGGTTCAAGCCCAACAAAAACTGGGACTTGCAGTACGGCCTACATTTTTCGGAAACCTCCTCCTATGGTAGGTATGATCGGCACAACAGGATGCGGAACGGGACCGCCCGGTATGCGGAGTGGGACTATGGTCCGCAACTTTGGGCGATGAACAACCTCACCGTGTCGCACACGGGCAAAAATGCCGTATACGATCAAATGAGCCTGCGATTGGCGCAACAGACCTTTGAGGAAAGTCGCATAGATCGTTCCTTGAACGACAGCGAACGAAATGTACAGACCGAAAAGGTAAATGCCTATTCCGTAAATTTGGACCTTACCCGATTCCTTAAGGGGGACCACACCCTTTTTTACGGACTGGAATTTATCCATAACGATGTGGAATCCAATGGGGAACTCACCGATATTACCACCGATATTTCCCAGCGTGGCCCTTCACGGTACCCGAAATCCACATGGAGCTCCATGGCCGTATATGTCAACGACGAATACAGGGCAACCGATGATCTAACGCTACAAATGGGGCTCCGCTATAACCTGTACAGACTGGATGCCGACTTCGACACTACTTTCTATCCCTTTCCCTTTACCGAGGCCACTATTGATAATGGTGCGGTAACGGGCAGTATCGGGATGGTGTACAGACCTGCCCCCAGTTGGGTGCTTTCCAGCAATTTCGGAACCGCTTTCCGCTCTCCCAACGTGGATGATGTGGGCAAGGTCTTCGATTCGGAACCCGGTGCGGTCACGGTCCCCAATCCCGATCTGGAAGCCGAATATGCCTACAATATAGATGTGGGGATCGCCAAGGTCTTTGGGGATATCATAAAACTGGACGTTACGGGCTATTACACCCTATTGGACAATGCCCTGGTACGAAGGGACTTTACCCTAAACGGGGAAGATACCATCACCTATGATGGGGAACCAAGTCGGGTACAGGCCATTCAGAATGCGGCCGAGGCACATGTTTGGGGCATTCAGGCAGGTCTGGAGGCAAAATTGCCCCAAGGGTTCCGCTTTTCCACAGATCTTAACTATCAGAAAGGGGAAGAGGAACTGGACGACGGCAGTAGCAGCCCCTTGCGACATGCCGCTCCTTTGTTCGGGGCGACCCGTCTGTCCTATAAGGCCAATGACCTACAGCTTCAGCTCTATGCCACCTACCAAGGGGAAATGGAGTTTGACGATCTGGCCTTGGAGGAACAGGGAAAGGATGAAATCTATGCGAAGGATGGAGAGGGAAGGAACTTTTCCCCTTCTTGGTATACGATCAATCTTAAATCTACCTATCCCCTAACGGAGGTCCTTACCGTAAGTGCAGGGCTGGAAAATATAACCGATCAACGGTATCGGCCCTACAGCGCAGGGGTATCGGCACCCGGAAGGAACTTTATCATTTCCCTGAGCGCCTATTTCTGATCTATGTCATGGTGAAATTTTATAGGGCCCACAACTTATCCATAAAGTGAGGGCCCTATATCCTTTAACGTACCAATATAAATCTTCTGCGGTACTTCGGAAATCTAGTGGCCTTTTATACCTTCATAAGTTTTAGAAACTCCTCTTTTCGGCGAGTGGAGACATCAATGGTACTGCCGTCCTGCATTCGTACCTGCCCCCCTTTGCCCTTGCTGTAATTCTTTACATATTGGAGATTGACCAAATGTGAATTGTGCACCCTAAAAAAATGGTGGTCGGCAAGCAGCTCCTCAAAACTCTTAAGGGTTTTGGAAACCGTGATCTTTTGTCCATCCCTTAGAAAGATATGGGTATAGTTTACATCGGCCTGACAGCGTACAATATCGGCCATCTCCAAAAAGGAATAGCCTTCCAAGGTGGGAATGGTGATCCTTTTGGGCATTGGATCGGGGGCCAAGTTGTGGAGCAATACCTCCATTTTTTGCTGTAAAACACTGCTGTTGTGCCGCTCCACATACTTGTTGAGGGCTTCTTGGAACTCCTCCCTTCCAATCGGTTTTAACAGGTAGTCCAGCGCACTGACCTTAAAAGCCTGGACGGCATATTTTTCAAAAGCGGTGGTAAAGATCACAAAGAATTCTATTTTCTTTAACGCCCTTAAAAAATCGAAACCGGTACGGTCCTGTACCTGCACGTCCAAAAAGACCAGATCCGGCCGCAGCCCATCAACAAGTTCCAGGGCCGTTTCCACCGACCGCGCACGGCCCACTACTTGGAAGGTATCGGAACATGTTCCCAATAATTCCTCTATCCGGTCTATACAGTGTTGCTCATCATCTATTATCAAGGTCTTGGTCATGATCAAAATGCATATTCCAAGGGCAGGGCCACCTCCACCCGGTATCCCCCTGTTTTGGGGATTACGGATACACTGCCATTGGTGTGTTTAAGTTGGTTTATAATATCGATCCTGTTCTTGGTGATTTTCATGCCCAGGGAACGTCTTTCCCCCGTGGTGGCAGGGCTATGGCCCACCCCGTTGTCCTCTACCGTACAGATCAGCATTTCCCCTTTTTTAACAATATGTATATTGATATGGCCCCTGCCCGGTTTGGGGGAAATCCCGTGCCAAATACTGTTTTCTATAAAGGGCTGTAGGATCAATGGCGGAACCAAGGTGTTTTCCAGATCCAGGTCCGTATCGGTAACGATGGTATGATCAAATTTGTGGTCCAGCCGCATGGCCTCCACCTGTAGATAGGTTTCCAGTATTTCCAGGTCGTCCTGTAGGGATACTTCCTCTTTTTCGGAATTTTCAAGTATCCGCCGCATCAACTTGGCAAATTTGACCAAGTATTCACTGGCCGCTTCCTTATCGTTCTTGTTGATATAGTCCCCTATGGAATTTAGGGAGTTGAAGATAAAGTGGGGGTTCATCTGGGCCCTTAGTGCCATCAGGGCAGTGTTCTTTACCTTGGCATCAAATTCGGCCTCGGTCTTTTGGGCAAGTGCATCGCGTCTTCTCTTATAGAGCAAAGCCCCTCCCAAAATGGCCAAGATCAGTGCGCCACCACCCCACAACGAAACCATTTTGATGGTCTTTTGTCTTTGGATCTCCAACTGGGCAAGGGCCTCCTTCCGGTCCGCCTCAAATTGGATTTCCCTTCTTGAGATTTCCACCTTTCGATCTTGTGCAGTTAGGCTATCGTTCAGTCTTTTAAAATTTTGGTGCGCCTCAAACGCCTTTTTATAGGCTCCCGTTTTTCCATAGACCTCCGCCAAGGTACCCCAACTGTTCTTTTGGGTAAACAGGTTGTTCAGGGAAGCAGGTTCTTCAAGGGCCCGTAATGAATAGTTCTCCGCCTTTTCGGGATCATTGTTGGCCAAGTAGATCACCCCCGCATTGGAATAGGCGGTAGACCGTACAAAGTCCAGCTGGTGCCGTTCGATCAGTTCCAAGCTCTTTTCCATCTCCTGCAACGCTTTCCCGGATTGGCCTTGCCGCTGTAATATAAGGGCCATATTGCTGAGACAATTGGCCTCATGGAGAAAGCTGCCCTGTTTTTGGGCAATGGAAATGGCCTTCTTGTAATGATGGATACTGGAATCCGCTATTCCCAATTCCCCGTAGATATTTCCTATGTTCATCTGGGCAGTAAGGTTCAGTTCTTTGCGCACCAGCACCTGTTGGTAGTATTTGAGGGCCTTTCGAAGCTCTTGCTGCTCGTAATAAATATTGCCGATATTGCCCAAGATGCTTGGGGCGTACCTATCTAGGGCAGTTTCGGTGTTGATGAGGCGAAGGCTTTTTTGGTACCATTCCAAGGCCTTGTAGGGATCGGAAAGGATGTAGTGGTACACAATGCCCACCTTTTCCCCCGCCAACGCCGTTCCCTTTGAAAACTGCAGTTCCTTGGCCATACGTACCGTTTCAAGATTGTAGTCGAGCCAAGTGGAATCGGTAGGGGTCAAGAAAAATTTGGCGCCGGCCAGTTCCACACGCATGTTCACCAAAGAGGTGTCCACCCTTTGATGCGCCGAAATGGCCCTTTCCAAGGAATCTATGTTCCGTTGCTGGGCCCAAGACCCAAAAATGCCGCAAAAAAGGAATCCCAACAAGGCACCTGCTTTCATCAACTGTAATTTTGGTATAAGGTTCCGTTCGGCCGGAACAAGTGTGTGGTCCAATACATCACTCCCCTTCAACCCTACACTGGGACCCGTCCTCACTTTTTCAAAGCCGATAAATGAAAGATTGGGAGCGGTCAAATTATAATAATTTTACGATAATCCATCCGTTGGGGACAAAAAATAATCCATCGCCGCCAATTAATAGATCTCACTGGTCTTGCCCAACAAAGGTCGGTAGTTTTATAGGGGTGTAACCGTTGTCCTAGGATATAGGAGCCCAACAAATCAAAAAAAACAGCCAACATGGAAAATCGGGAAACCTTGAACGAATCAAAAACCAGTTCCTTTTTGGACAGGGAAAATCTATTGGAATTTTACAAACACAACTTGCCGGGACTTTTAAGAACGGTCTTCACAAATCCCATTTCGGGCGTATATGAACTGTTTGCGCAGCCATTGAGGATTTCCTATCAGAACACTCTGCTTATGATGGGCAGCACGGTGCTGCTGTACGTGCTGGCGCCAATTTTGGTTATCCCCTCCCAATTTAGGTCCTATCTTGGCATATCCGTGTACATCAAAACGGGGATGGTGGCCCTTATTTTTATGATGGTGCTTTCGGGTATCTCCTTTGGGATCAAGTCCATCAGCGGCAGACCTTCCTTTAAAAAGGAACTGTTAACGGGCGCCCTTAGCGGCATTGGCCTTGTGCTTCTTCTGGTCACCATGCTTTTGATCAAGATTCTTGTGGGCGACATTGATGCGTTCGAGCTGATGAACCCAACAGCCTTGGTGGACAGGGCCGGGCTGATGATCGTCTTCGTGCTGTACGTTTTTCTCTTTTTGGTAAACGTACTGCAACAGTCCTTAAAGGCCAGTGGTACCAAGGACGGGCTCTGTTGGTATATTTCCCCCTTGGGAATCATTTTTGCTTTTTACGTGACCGCCAAGATCGTAAAGGCGCTTTTTATGTAACTATCAACAACAATATAATGAAGACACCTATTTGGTTGCCCATTGCCCTAATGTTATCAACGCAACTACCCGTCACGGCCCAAGATCAGGACAGGAAAAATCAAGAGGCAGTGGAAAAGGGTATTGCCCTTATTGGCGGACTCTTTAAAAAAAAGGATAAGGGTACACAAGATCCCACGGAAGGGAGCCCCTCCGATGTACCGCAAGATGGTATCGGTCAAGGGACCGTAGGGCCTAGGCCCGGAGAGGTACATCCCGAGGCAGTGATAGTGGATGCCGATGCCATGGGACCCTTTAACCACGGGGCCGCCATTATCCGCAAGGGCCGTTCCCAGGCACTCATAAACGCCGAGGGAAATTTTATCTTTCCGTACAATACCTATCAGTACATGGACGTCCTGACCGAAAACATGGACGGCACCGGATTGTTCGAGGCGCATGACCCGAATGCCCTTCATAAGGGAATGATCGTAGATTCCAAAGGGGCAGTCCTGAACGATCTGGATAACTATAGGACCTTTTTTAAAAGCGGCCCCTTTTTGGAACTAAAGGATATCCGCAACAGGACCTCGAGAAAATTCTTTTCGATCAAGGGCGAAGAAATTGCCGACCTTACCATGGTGTCGGAATCCATGGAATGTTATAAGGATGGACTGGTTCCGTATAATGGTCCGGAAGTAAAAAAAGGCCAAAAGAGATATCTGGCAAAGGGGTTTAAAAACCTTAAGGACCAGGTGGTCATCCCCGCCAAATGGGAAGTGGTGGAATGTTTTAACGATGGTGCGGCCATCGTAGGGGATACGGACGAATTCGGGGCCATGAAATACGGGTTTATCGACCGTAACGGAAAACTGATCGTGCCCCTGATGTTCTCCCGAAAACCCGAAAGCTTCCATGAGGGGTATGCCAAGGTATATCCGCGGGATATCTATGCCAAGGGCCACAGTTACATGAATAAAACGGGCACCGTCCGTATAGAGGATAAGCAAGGACTGTTCAGCAACTTCCTCGGAGGCTACGCGTTCTCCAATAACAAGGTGATGGACAAAAAGGGAGCGGTAATTTCGGCAAAGGAGTTTTTGATCCAAATGGGCCTTCCGCCCGATGTCCCAAAAGAAAACGAGGGAATTAATTGGTATTTGGAAAATTACAAAAATGGAAGGCTGTTCATCCGTTTTAAGGGCAGTGCAGGCCACCGATGGAAACATTACTTTGCCCTGATAGATATCGTAAAAAAGAAAACGCACTTCTACTGGCACGTGGATGCCAAAATATCCAATTTTGATGAAGTCTCGGGACTGGCCCATGTAATCATGTACGGAGAAAAGACACGTTCCCAGATCCAGCGGGAAGGGTACATCAATGAGCAGGGGGTCTTTACGATCGTAAAGGGTGAAAAATCAAAATGGTAGCAATATCACCAAGGCCTACCATTGCGATCAAGCACAACCGGCACACCGTCCGGATACCAGACCGTTAAAATTATCGCCCCTATATCCTTGGGGCAGGGATATCTTTATCTCCATGGACAGGCATTCCACCCGGCCACAATCATTACATCTAAAATGGAAATGGTCGTGCCGATGCCCCTTCTCCCCACAGTCCAGACAAAAGGCAAAATACTGCTTGCCGTCATCGGCCACGATCCGGTGCACCAGACCGTCCTCGTGCAATCGGTTCAAGGTCCTGTAAATGGTGGCCCTGTCCATCTCCTCTCCCAATTGCAATTGCAAACGTTCATGGCTCAGCGCTTCCCCGCTCTCTTTCAGGGAATTTAGGATAACGGTCGTCGAATGGGTATTCCTTCTTTTCATTTTAATGCGACTTTGTTGCAATAATACAAAAAATAAGTATCTTTGGCAAAAAATAACCTGGTTAACTTAAAGCGGCCATGGCGGACAAAAAAGAATACGATGTGATCATAATTGGCGGCAGCTATGCCGGCCTATCGGCGGCCATGAGCTTGGGCCGTTCCCTAAGAAAGGTATTGGTGGTGGACAGTGGAAGACCCTGTAACGCTCCAACCCCCCATTCCCATAACTTCCTTACACAGGATGGGGAAAGACCCGCAGCAATTTCCCAAAAGGCAAAGGAGCAAGTGGCAAATTACCCCACTGTACAATTCCGGAATGCCAAGGTAACCGATGTCTTAAAACTCGATCAAGGATTTAGGGTGCAGACCGATGATGACGGTCCCTTTTTTGCCAAAAAATTGATCTTTTCCACCGGCCTGCGGGACCTGATGCCGGATATTCCAGGATTTGCCGAATGCTGGGGAATCTCCATCCTACATTGTCCCTACTGCCATGGGTATGAAGTTCGGGGCCAAAGAACGGGCATCTTGGCCAATGGTGATATGGGCTACCATTTACTACAACTGATTCGCAACCTAAGCAAGGACCTTATCCTGTTCACCCAGGGAAAAGCGGAACTGGATGCTGAACGGCTCCAAAAAATACAGGGCCACCATATACAAGTTATGGAAACGAAAATCAAACAAATAGATCATAAAGAAGGCCGGATACAACAAGTGGTACTGGAAAATGGGGAGGCCATTCCCCTAGATGCCCTCTATGCGCGCCCTGCTTTCGTACAACATTCCCCCATTCCCGAGAAGTTGGGATGTTCGCTTACTGAACAGGGGCTGTTGCAAGTGGATTTCTTTCATCGGACCACCGTTCCGGGTATATATGCCTGCGGTGATAATGTCAACATGGCCCGCTCTGTGGCCCTCGCAGTTTCCAGCGGCTCCATGGCAGGTGCCTTTGTAAACCATGATATGGCGGCAGCGGAATTTTGACCGGAGCGTTCTTCGACAGGACTTCACAACGCAACCCTTTTATAAAAAACCATCTTAGTTGGTATAAATCCCTTCCGACCAAATGAGAACACTCCTCACCATTCTTGCACTGCCATTGGCATTCTTGTCCTGTAACAATGATGACGATTCGGCAACGTCCGATTGCGGTACGACCGCATGCACCCAAGAGTTCCGGACCTTGGTGGTCACCATTACCGATTCGGAGGACCTCGCGGTCGCCCTGGATGAGTATAGGGTGACAGAAGTGGCCACGGGAAAGGACATCACCATTGAATCGGCGGACCATCAATGGGATCAGTACCGTGAAAATGGGGAATATCCCTTGTTCAGCGATGCATATTCCCAAATATATCAAAATCAGGAAGTGGGGATACGCTTTATCGGTTACATAGATGGTAAAGAAGTGGTGCGGGCCGATTACACCGTAGGGGCCGACTGCTGCCATATCTTTTTGGTGGATGGGGATACCACCTTGGAAATTGATGGATAAATTGTAGGGACTACAAGTTCCGATCCTTTATATTAGCGCCCTTAGTCCTCGCTTTTATTATCTGTCCCTAGAAGCGATAAAAGGACCGTAAATCGGAATTTATGCCAGCCTTGTTAAAACATATATACAACGATGCCTTTTTTAGGGAGTTTACCAACGCCCTAGGGCACAGCCTAAACGGTTTCGACAAAAAGGCATTTTTAGCGGCGATATATGGTTCCGAATGGGAAAACAAAGAACTAAAACAGCGTATGCGGCACATCTCCAATGTGCTTTCATCCCATTTGCCGGGTCCTTATCCACAACAATTGGAAGCCCTCTTAAAAACGATCCGTTTTTTAAAGGAGCATGGAAGGCCAAACGGGGGACTGGAACATATGGTCTTTCCCGATTTTCTGGAGGCATATGGGCAGCAACATTTTAAGATTACCGTGGCGGCCTTTGAAGAGGTCACCCAGTTTATAAGCTGCGAGTTCGCGGTCCGTCCATTTTTGTTGATGGACCTGGATAAGATGATGGCCCAAATGAACGCTTGGTCCACCCACGCCCATCCCATGGTCAGGCGACTGGCCACGGAAGGTTGTAGGCCCCGTTTGCCCTGGGCCATGGCAATTCCCGCCCTCAAAAAAGATCCAGCTCCCATTTTTCCTATTTTGGAACGGCTAAAGAACGACCCCTCGGAATCCGTCCGCCGAAGCGTGGCCAATAACCTCAACGATATTTCCAAGGACCATCCGCAACGGCTGATCCACTTGGCAAGGCAATGGCGCCCCCGGACCAAGGCTACGGACCAGCTCTTAAAACATGCCTGTCGCACATTATTGAAACAGGGCGATCCGGAGGTGCTGCAATTATTCGGGTTTGAAGCGCTTGCCGAACTAAAGATTTCCCGGTTCCAGGTCCATACCCCAGAGGTGGTGGAGGGCGGACTATTGGAATTTTCCTTTGATCTTATAAATGACGCGGAAACGGATCTCTTGGTCCGTCTGGAATATGGAATCCACTATCAAAAGGCCAATGGAAGCCTTTCCAGAAAGGTGTTCAAGATAAGTGAGCGGATATTTCCCGAACGTTCCACTACGCCCGTACGCCGAAAACAGTCCTTTAGACCGATCACCACCCGTAGGTTCCATGCAGGGCTGCACCAAGTATCGGTGATCGTCAACGGCCAAGAAATGGCAAGGGCGGATTTTCAACTGCAACTGGCACGGGCAGGGCAGTAGGGTGCAGCGGTCTCCAAATTTTTAGAAGGAATCTAAAAGTGCTAAAAGGAGGTATATTCGGCCTATTTCCAATTTCGTCCAGATCAAGTGCTTTCCACACTGCATAACATCCTCCTCAACCTACAACCCCGAAGAGTAATTGATTTGTATTATTATTGTAAACAAAAAAAATTGGAGGTGTGGTAGACCTCCATCTGTAGTGTAGCCGACATGGGCGTTAAGAATTTTCGAAGCCTTGGAGAAAATTTAGGCCATGTCGGCGGTCCCGAAAATCCCTTCCGATTTTCGGGAACACATAATGATGGAGTGTCCTTTCTTTTGTTTCGTTTTCTTTGGACAAGCAAAGAAAATGAAAATCGAATTATGGAAATAATATGGAAATCTAAAAACTCCCAACATTACAACAAACATCCTTAACGACCATTCCAAAATTCCCTCGGTCCTAAAATCAGGGATTTTAGGATTCCATAGCGAAGAAGTGTCCTTTCTTTTGTTTCGTTTTACTCATTACTGTTTATTTGTTTAAACCGGTATTCGTGAACCTCCTTCGTCGGTTTCATTGGACAAGCAAAGAAATCGAAGATTCACGAATACAGATAAGGAAAGTAACAGGTGTATGAGCTAAATCGAAGATTCACGAAAACCGTTAAAAAACAATAACAATTACTTGAGTAAAATGAAAATACGGAGATATGGTGTCTTAAAGGTCTGGATATCTTAATGCGACGTGTGTATGTTCTTAGTTCGGCCAATGACAAATCATTTATCTTAAAAGGTTCCTTTCTTTTCGGTGGGCAAAACACACCAACATAGGAGGTTCAAGAATACCGATTTTAACAGATAACACGTGATGGGCTAAAGAAAGAAGGGAGTGAAAAATTTGAATGTGGCCAAGTTTAAGTTATTAGGGCACAGTTCTGGGATGTGAAAAATATAGAGTTCTTCCTCTATAGGTTAACGACAATCTTGCATAAACACAACAATTGCTCATGATACCAGGTCTTCCTTTGATCAACTACAGCTTTTGCCTGAATATAACTGTTTGGTCATGATCTGGTCGTACCTTGGAACATAAACTATAGTGCTCAGGGTGCCCCCTGGAAAAAATATCTTCATCTTTGCCACCATTCGGGCGCTATATGGGGGTTCCTCCTTATCTTTGGATCGGTTCAAAAAAAACATGTTATGATTTTATTGACACAGTTCATGGGCGCCCTTTATGGGTTATTGGCAGTGGTTTTTGGGGCCTTTGGGGCCCATGCCCTAAAAAAGAAATTTACGGCGGAACAACTTCAGAGTTTTGAAACGGGGGTAAAATATCAGATGTACCACGCCATCATCCTTTTGGTACTGGGCTATAACTTCGGCTTTGCCATTCCCTTGGAAAGTTATATCGCATACTGTTTTATGATCGGCATCTTCTTGTTCTCCTTCAGCATTTACGGCTTGTGCCTAAGTGGCGCACAAGGAAGGAAAATGCGCTTTTTGGGACCGGTAACGCCCTTGGGGGGATTGTTCTTGGTGATTGGATGGGCCCTCTTGCTCTTTTCTTTTGTGGCGGACTTTATATAATCAATTACAGCCGCAATCGCCGCTCCCGCATCCTTTATCCGACTGTTTCTTGGATGAAAAAAGGGTCTTGGGCAAGAGGAATTTCCAGAGCAGGTAGCCAACGGCCACTGCCAAGGTAAGGTAGACCAATAAATGCTGTACCCATTCCATATTGCTTATTTTAAAAGTTGATAGGCGATCAATGCTACAATATACGCAAAAATGCTCATAAACACCAATTGTGCCGCAGGCCACTTCCAAGTATTCGTCTCCCTTTTTACTACTGCCAAAGTGCTCATGCACTGCATGGCGAATGCATAGAATAGCAAGAGGGAAATACCGGAAGCCATATTGAAGAGCGGCCTGCCCGTCTTCTGGTCCACTTCAGCGGCCATACGGTTCTGAATGGTCTCCTCTTCCTCACTGCCCACACTGTATATGGTGGCCAAGGTCCCTACAAATACTTCCCTGGCGGCAAAGGAGGTGAGCACCGCTATCCCGATTTTCCAATCGTAGCCCAACGGCCTTACCAAGGGCTCTATGGCCTTACCCATCTGTCCCATATAGGAATTCTCCAGTTTAAAACTGGCGATCTCCTCGTTTTCGGCCTTTTCAAAAAGGACCGCTTTACGGGTCTCCAAAGAATCGGAGAAGGCATTGGGGGGAATATCATAGGCACCACTTTCTATGCTGTCCCGCAATGCGGTTTGGTATGTTCTTAATTCTTCATCAATGGCAGTTTGGTTGTAATTGGAAAAGCCTTCGGCAGCTATTTTTTCCCGTACGATGCTCTCGGCATTCGAAAACCGGTCCGAATACCCATTGGAACCCAAAAACCAGAGCACAATGGAAATGGCCAAAATGATCTTCCCCGCCCCAAATACAAAACTCTTTGTTTTTTCAAGAACGGTATAGGCCACGTTTTTTACCAAGGGCAGTTTATAATTGGGCATTTCCACCACAAAGAACGACCGGTTCCGGATCTTGAGGATCTTATTGAGCACCATGGCCGAGAAAAGGGCCGCGCCAAATCCCAGCAGGTAGAGCAACATC
The DNA here is from genome assembly GCA_963974715.1 of uncultured Sediminicola sp. Lineage (GTDB taxonomy): Bacteria > Bacteroidota > Bacteroidia > Flavobacteriales > Flavobacteriaceae > Sediminicola. Next base: position 37,880 of record CAXBDK010000002.1, on the reverse strand, counting down.
AGGGTCAGGGCCTGGTAACTTAGTCCCCACACCCTTCCCTCGGGGATCACCAGGGCAATGATGATCAGGTATACCGGCAAACGGGCGGAACACGTGGTAAAGGGGGTCACCAAAATGGTGATGAGCCGCTCCTTCCAGTTCTCAATGGTACGGGTGGCCATTACTGCGGGAATGGCACAGGCCGTTCCGGAAATAAGGGGCACCACGCTCTTTCCGCTCAGCCCGAAGGGCCGCATGAGCCGGTCCATCAAAAACACCACCCTGCTCATATAACCGCTTTCCTCCAATAGGGAGATAAATAGGAACAGGAACGCGATCTGTGGAATAAAGATCACCACCCCGCCGATCCCCGCCAATATCCCTTCGGCGATCAGGTCTGTAAAGACCCCTGGGGGTAGGCTATCCTTTACCCACTGACTGGCGGAGGCGAAGAACCCATCGATCATGTCCATGGGATACCCGCTCCAATCGTATATGGCCTGGAAGATCAGCAATAATATCATAAAAAAGATCAGGTACCCAAAGACCTTATGGGTAAGGATCTTGTCCAGGCCCGCCCGAAAACCCTTGGCGGCGGCCAGATCTACCTTATACGCCTGTTTGAGGACCCCATTTATGAACTGGTACCTTAAAATGGTCTCTTTTTGCTGTAAGCGCTTTAATTCGGATTTTGATTTGGTAACAAAGGAAGAGGTGTCCTTGGTAAGCAATTTTTCCAAGGGGGTAAAATTCACATCCTGGGTGATCACCAACCACAACTTATACAGGTCTTCCTTTGGAAAGGTTTCCTTTAACCCTTCAAAATAACTGGGATCGATAACGGAGGTATCCACATTGGGGCCGATAGACAGGTTCCTATGATCGGCGATCAGTTCCTTGATCCGTTCCACTCCCGTGCCCTTACGGGTACTTACCAGGGCGATCTTGGTATCCAGTTTCTCCTCCAACAGGGGGATGTCCAACGAAATGCCCTTGCGCGACATCCTGTCGGCCATATTGATCACCAAGATGGTAGGGATCTTTAGGTCCTTGATCTGTGTAAAGAGCAGCAGGTTCCTTTTCAGGTTTTCCACTTCGGTGATCACCACGGCCACATCGGGAAAATCCTTGTTGTTTTTGTTCAGCAACAGTTCCACTGCCACGCTTTCGTCCAAGGAGGTGGTATTAAGGCTATAGGTTCCCGGCAAGTCCAGGATATGGGCCTTTACCCCCCGGGGAAGTTTACAGATGCCCTCTTTCTTTTCTACGGTGATGCCGGGATAGTTGCCCACCTTTTGCTTTAGTCCGGTAAGTTGGTTAAAGACGGAGGTTTTTCCGGTATTGGGATTGCCTATCAGGGCCACATTGATGCTCTTGCTCATAGGGACACTGTATCTTGAAGGAGTTCCAGTTCGATCTGTAGGGCCGTTTCCCTTCTGATGGCGATATGCGATCCGTTCACGTTTATATAGATGGGATCCCCAAAAGGGGCCACTTGTACCATTTCCACTTCGTTGCCCGGCAAACAGCCCAGTTCCAATAGTTTAATGGGCAGTATATCCCCGGAAAATTCCTTTATGATTCCCTTCTGTCCCCTCTTTAGATGTGCTACGGTCGTAATCAATTTTTATTTAGATTGATTTTAATTAAGGGCAAAAATAAAGGAAAAATATCAAATGCATGCCTAAAAACCCCCTAAATATTTGGTCCTATTCCCCAGCGTACGACTCCTGCAACAGTCTAAGGTCCTTTAGCAAGCGCTGCATTTCCCCTTCATCGGTGCCGTCATAAAACCCCCGGATGCGGCGTTCCCTATCCACTAGGATAAAGTTTTCGGTATGGATCATATCATAGGGTCCCCCGTCCCCATCGGTCTTTACGGCCAGATAGGATTTCCGTGCCAGTGCGTAGATTTCTTTTTTGGGTCCGGTGACCAAGTTCCACTTTTTGTCCACCACCCCTTTTTCAATAGCGTACTTTTTAAGTTGGGGCACCGAATCCATTTCGGGCGTCACCGAATGGGAGAGCAGCAGCACATCGGGGTCGCCCATGAGCTCTTTCTGTAATTCGCCCATGTTCTGCGTCATGATGGGACAGATGGTCGGACAGGTGGTAAAGAAGAAGTCGGCGATATATATCTTGTCCCTATAGGTATTTTGCGTAATGGTCTCCCCATTTTGATTGGTGAGCGAGAAATCGGCAATGGTATGGTATTTCTTTACGTATTGTATGGTACTGTCCACCAGTTCGGTGTTTACCATGGAAGGCTGAAAGATGGGAAGTACCTTCTTGGGCTGCAGCGCATTGTAAAACAGGTAGAGGATCACTGCCGAAAGGACGGAGAACACCACCCAGAAAAACTTGTACCTGATAAAAAAGGAGCGCATGTTTTTTTTGCAAAGGTACGGCAGTACCAAAAATGATTCAAGCGCCCGACCACTTATTCCTGCTAAAATTCCCCCAAATAAAAAGTACGGAAAAATAGTTTTTTTTTAAGAGCCTGTAAAAGTGTATTTTTGTGCGTTTTAATTTTAGAAAAATTTAGATGAGTCCAATACTGGTCCAAACCATTCAGTTTTTTTTAAGCCTCTCCCTGCTTATCGTGCTGCACGAATTGGGACACTTTATTCCCGCAAAACTGTTCAAGACACGGGTAGAGAAATTCTACCTCTTTTTCGATATCAAATTTTCACTATTTAAAAAGAAGATCGGGGAAACCGAGTACGGTATCGGTTGGTTGCCCTTGGGCGGGTATGTCAAGATTTCTGGGATGATAGACGAGAGCATGGATACCGAGGCCATGAAGGAACCCGCAAAACCCTGGGAATTTAGGAGCAAACCGGCTTGGCAGCGACTTATCATCATGTTGGGCGGGGTGACCGTGAACTTTGTACTTGCGGTGGTGATCTATATAGGGATGGCATATGCCTATGGCGATCAATACATTCCGTTGGACAGCCTTAAAGGGGGTGTATTGGTATCCGAAAAGGCCATCGGCGACAAATTGGGCGTTCGGACCGGGGATAAGATATTGGCGGTGGACGGGGAAAAAGTGGAGAACTTCAACAGCCTCTTTTTGGAGATCGTCAACGGCAACAGCATCACCATAGAACGGGACGGCAAGGTATTTGAGCAGGCCATTCCGGTGGACTTTATAGCCACCTTGTTGGAGGATGAGGACAAGGTGCGTTTCTTGGGCATAAGGCAGCCCTTTGTCATACAGGAGGTATCCAAGGATTCGCCCAACCAGAATGTGGACATTCGCAAAGGGGACGAGGTGATCGCCATCAACGGGGAGGAAATCACCTATTTTGATGAAGCCGAAGCACTTTTGCAAAAGAACAAGGGAAAGGCCGTACCAATGACCGTTAGGCGCAAGGACGGCAGCACCAAACACCTAAGGGTACAGATTACACAGGATGCCACTATAGGCGTACGTTTGGGCGCCCTTACCATGAAGGAATACGAGGACCGCGGTATCCTGAGTATCAAGACACAGAAATACAGCTTTTTGGAGGCCATCCCTGCGGGGGTGGACAAAGGGGTGACCACCCTGTCCGGATATGTAAAACAATTGAAGAAAATTTTCAATCCCGAAACGGGCGCCTATAAAGGAGTGGGCGGATTTGCCGCTATTGGGGGCATGTTCCCCGATACGTGGGACTGGCAGGTCTTCTGGGGCACCACCGCCCTGATATCCATCATTCTCGCCTTTATGAACATCCTGCCCATTCCCGCTTTGGACGGGGGCCATGTGATGTTCCTTCTGTACGAGATGGTCACCGGTAGGAAACCGAGCGACAAATTTTTGGAGTACGCACAGATGGTGGGCTTTTTTATTCTGATCGCCCTATTGTTGTTCGCCAATGGCAACGACCTCTACAAATGGCTTTTTAAATAAAGTGATTTAAACTTTTTTAATTGAAGTGAAAATTAGCTAATTTGAGTCTAATTGAAGGCTTTTTTGATCCCGGTAGATATCGGGAGCATCCGCCTGAGGCGGATGGAAGGAAAAAAGATAGGACCGAACGTTAAGAAAACAGCCACTGGCTGTTTTTAGTGAAGGGGCCAGGTGGCGCACTGGCACTAAAAAGGCAATTTTTTAACCAATTGGAAAAAGTTTAAATCACTTCAACAAAAAACCATATTTATTTGTTTGCCGTATTTGAAAAAACATATATATTTGCACCCGCCTACGGGACGCCATTGGCCCCCTTCGGCGGAACTGTCCGCCAATAGGCGACATTGACACACTCCTCCTTAGCTCAGCTGGTTAGAGCATCTGACTGTTAATCAGAGGGTCCTTGGTTCGAGCCCAAGAGGGGGAGCCCAGTGATAGCAAGCCTTTCGAGAAATCGAGAGGCTTTGTTGTTTTGGTGGGGACAACTTTTTTCAAAAGTCTTGGATCAGCTTAATTGTTGGGGACTAGGCAAAATTTATAGTTAATCTATTAAGGAAAACGCTCCATTTTTTTGTACCCAAGATGCAATCGTGCACTAATGATGTGGAATGTTCATTTATGGGCGTGTCCCTCCGGGCCGGGCTTTCTCTGCAAGGCCTCGCTCGTGCCTCGCTCCGGGCTTTACGTTCTATCCCTCACGCTAGGTAGTTGGAAAAAAAATGGCATCAGAAAACGAAAAAACCTTACGATCCAGGTGGCGAAATGATGACCGCAACACCAAAAGACCATTTGGAAATGTGGTCGGACCTATTTGCAACCCATATTTCACGTTAAAAGAATAGAACCTCAAACTATGAAAAGCAAAACAAACATAAAGTTGGAACTTTCCGATAACGAAAGAAAAAATCTGCGAAAAAACAAAATAAAGAAATCAGATATTTTGGAATATGCTTCTGATGAATTAGCAATCTTGTTAAATGTTCCAGAGGACAGGGCCAGGAAAATTTATGCTTTTGCCGATTTCCAACAAATCCCGTCAATAGGAATTGAGTTTGCCAAAGATTTGGTTTTTTTAGGTTTTTACAGCGTTGAGGAATTGAAAGGGAAAAACGGTGCGGAACTGACCGACAATTATGAAAAAAGAAAAGGTTACAAAACCGACCCGTGTGTTGAAGACCAATTTAGATTGGCTGTTGATTTTGCCAAAAACAGGGACTACTCAAAAAAATGGTGGGATTTTACCAACGCCAGAAAAAAATACAGAAGTGAAGTTGGCTATCCAAAGGACAGGCCACAAATAAATTGGACAGAAGTATTATAATGTAGTAAGGGCAGTTGCTAACAACCCATCTAAAAAAATAGGTGAAACGGTAGTGATTCGAAGCTTTTGGCACCTATCACACTTTGCGCTTATGGGCCTTCACTTGTCCATAACCACCGAAATAAATTCCAATATAGCCGAAAGATCCTTCCTGAAAATATAGAATTTACTATCTTACGTGTATAAAGGAGGATGATCCTATACAATTGCTGTGTGCCATAAGGGAAAAACCTTCGGAAAATGATAAAATTGGATAAATATGGACATCCAAATTGAAGAATTGATCAAAAAAGCGTATTCGGCCTTTAACTCTCGGGACATAAATTCCGCACTTTCTACATTTCACCCGGAAGTAGAATGGCCAAAAGCATTTGAAGGTGGGTATGTAAGTGGACATGAAGAAGTCAGAAAATACTGGACAAGCCAATGGACGGAAATAGACCCGAATGTTAAACCGATTGGATTTATTGAACGACCAAATGGAACATTTGAGGTATCGGTTTTACAACAAGTAAAAGACTTGAAAGGCGATTTAATATTTGACGGAGTCGTAAAACATATTATCACCATCGAGGACAATTTATTTCGGAGAATGGATATTGAACTTGAATAAAATAAAAAAGTACGGACGCACAACTATATCCAAGCTTCAGGAGGGCTGACGGCTTGCCGAAAGGTTTTGTTTAACGGCTATCCTCGGTTTCGGCCAGATAAGCACCACATTGCAGGACATCCCCGTCAACTTTATACCTTAAGTAATATTCGGTTTAGGGCTATTATGATAAACCAAAAAGCTTGGAGGCGTAGGTAGACCTCTATCTGTAGTGTAGCCGACATGGGCGTTAAGAGCATGTTTACGCTGGTTTGATTGAAGTGAAAATGATGGTTTTGGTTCCATATGAAGGCTTTTTGAGGTGCATGCGCCTTAGGAGGACGGGACCAGAAAAAGACAGGACCGCCCCTTAAGAAAACAGCCAGTGGCTGCTTTTAGTGAACGGGCCACGTGGCCTACCGGCACAAAAAGGGTATTTTTTGGTCATTTTTAAAGGAAAACGCCCATTTTTATCCTGATTTTAAAGTATCGACCAAAATTGGGGTACCCCCTTAAACCTTCAAATATTATTTCTATATTGCCCTTACGATTATGGCAAGAAAATTCCCATTTTATAGGCAATATGATAATAGCGACTGTGGTCCCAGTTGTCTGCGCATGATCGCAAAATTCCACGGGAGATCGTATTCCGTGGACTTTTTAAGGAATAGCTCCCACATTACCCGGGAAGGGGTCTCTTTTAGCGGTTTGGCCGAAGCCGCTGAGGAGATCGGTTTCAACACTTTGGCGGTAAGCGTACCATGGAACACCTTGGCATCGGAGGTACAGCTGCCTTGTATAGTGCATTGGCGGGAACGTCACTTTGTGGTGGTATATAAAATTAAGGGCAATCATGTATATGTCGCGGATCCGGCGCACGGACTGGTAAAATACGGAATAGATGCATTTTCGGATGGATGGACGGGTAAACCGACCGCTACCACCAATAAAGGATATGCGTTGTTATTGGAGCCCTCTCCCGAATTTAAAAGGAAAGGGGAAAAAGAAGTTGAACGGTACGATTATACCTTTTTGTTCTGGTACTTCAGACCCTATGGGAAATATATTTTTCAACTGTTTCTTGGCCTATTGGTGGGAAGCTTGCTCCAGCTGATTTTCCCTTTCCTTACCCAGGCCATGGTAGACCAAGGGATCAATTTTCAAGACCTTTCCTTTATTTATCTTGTTCTCGTTGCCCAGCTCATATTGTTCATTTCACAGTCCACGGTAGAATTGATCAGAGGTTGGATCCTGCTACATATGACCAGTAGAATAAACATCAACCTTATTTCAGATTTCCTTGTCAAGTTAATGCGGCTGCCCATCGCTTTTTTCGATTCCAAGAACACTGGTGATATTGTACAAAGGATCTATGATCATGAAAGGATTCAGGAATTCATCTCCAATACCACCCTTAACACCCTGTTCTCCGCTTTTAACCTAGTAATTTTTGGAGCTGTCCTGATCTATTATAGCGTTACTATCTTCTTGGTATTTTTGATAGGATCTATAATATATTTGGGATGGACGCTACTTTTTTTAAAAAAACGCAAAGAACTGGATTATAAGCGATTTGATAGGGCATCGGCAAACCAAAGTAGCATATACCAGTTGATTTCCGGAATGCAGGAAATAAAGCTCAATGGATCGGAGAAGCGTAGAAGGTGGGAATGGGAAGCCATACAGGTAAAACTTTTTAAAGTGTCCATTAAAGGTTTGGCACTTGCGCAGGCCCAAAATACGGGGGGACGTTTTTTTAACGAGCTAAAGAATATTTTTATCACATTTATAGCCGCAAAATCGGTGATAGATGGGAGTCTTACCCTTGGCATGATGTTGTCCGTGCAATACATCATAGGTCAGTTGAATCTCCCTATTGCCAATTTTATAACCTTTATCCAAACAGGGCAGGATGCCAAGATAAGTTTGGAACGCCTGGCCGAAATTCATAATAAACAAGATGAAGAGGAGAGCATAGGTGAAGACTTCGGGAAGCTTCCGGAGAGTAAGGACATTACCATTGAAAACCTAAGCTTTAGATATGGGGAGAAAACCTCGCCAATGGTTTTGGACAATATCAGTATTCACATCCCCGAAGGACAGGTAACGGCCATTGTCGGGGCCAGCGGAAGTGGAAAGACCACCTTGATCAGGTTGCTTTTAAAATTCTATGTGCCTTCTGAAGGAAACATACGGGTCGGACAGGTTGGGCTCCATGATATAAATACCAGGGTATGGAGGAAAAGTTGCGGCAGTGTCATGCAGGAGGGTTTCATATTCGAGGACACCGTTCTAAGAAATGTAACCGAATCGGACCCGTATGGGGAAGTGGATAAAGAAAGATTGCAACATGCCGTTTGGGTGGCCAATATAGCCGATTTTATTGAGCAATTGCCGTTGGGATATAATACAAAAATTGGTGCTAGCGGGGTCAATATAAGCGGTGGCCAAAAGCAGCGCATCCTTATAGCACGGGCCGTATACAAGGACCCCAATTATATATTCCTGGATGAGGCCACCAGTGCGCTCGACGCCAACAATGAGAAGGTTATCATGGAAAGGCTCGAAAAGTTTTATCAAAAAAAGACCGTCATAATTATTGCGCACCGGCTCAGTACGGTCAAAAATGCCGATAATATCATTGTGCTGGCCGATGGAAAAATTGCTGAGAAAGGCAATCATAGGGAACTGACACTTAAAAGGGGCATTTATTATTCATTGGTAAAAAATCAGTTGGAACTGGGAGGTTGATGCTATGGATGGACAATTTCAAAAAAGCGAACGGAAAATCCATGGGGTGGAAGAAAGATCCAGCGAGGTCCATGAGATAATGGGCAAAGCGCCCCATTGGGTAATTACGGTGGGTACATCGGTAGTGTTTGCCATTGTGATTTTACTGCTTTTGGGCGCCTCCTATATCAGTTATAATGATGTGATTCGCTCAGAAATTGAAATTACAGGTATGGCCCCGCCCGTCCACATGAAGATCGAGAATGGCATCACGACCGAGATTTTGGTGGCCCCGGGGCAAAAAGTAAAGCAGGGAGGGGCACTGGCCCTATTGGACACAGTAGTGCATTTTAAGGACGTTGTGTTTCTAAGGGGCAATATGGAACGATATGCCACCGGATTGTCGGAACTGGACTCCTTATATGGATTGTTTCCCGCCCATTTGATGCTGGGGAAGATGCAACGTGACTATACAGCTTTCCTAAAGGATTATGAAAATTATATTCTTCTTGGACAAGCTCGGGAAAATCCCAAAGGACCTCGGGAAAAAGTAAGATCCAAACTTGCCTTTCAGCAACTCGCCCGGTCGTACCAAATTCTTCTTGTGGAATTGCAACAATGGGATACCCAATATGTGGTAAGGGCACCCATTACGGGTACGGTCTCCTACGGTGCGATGGAACAAAAGGAGGATATCCAAGATCAGGTGGATGCGGTATGGTTAATGATGGTCCCCAACCGAATTGAAGGAATGATCGGGAAGATAAAACTGCCCGAAAGTAATTACGACAGGGTAAAAGAGGGGCAAAAAGTAATGATCGGCCCCCTTGGATATTCTTATGGGGAGTGGGGAAGATTATCAGGGCATATTTCGAACATCACATATGTACCCAACACAGTTGGGGAACCGTATTATCTCCTGACCGTGAAAATGGATGGATTGACGACTTCCAATGGAAAAAAACTTCCTTTTCAAGATAAAATGAAGGGGGAGGCAGAAATTGTCGTAAAAGAATCGACCGTTCTTCAGCGATTGTTTTATGAGCTTCAAAAGCTGTTGGAATAAGGCCCTTAGGGCCATTAAATGAAAAATGCAGATCATGTACCAGTTTGATGCTGCCATATCAATTTAAATGAATCGATTAAAAAGTTTGGACCGATCGTATGAAAACCATGCTACTAAGAGCGCTTAGATCGTATTTTAAAGCGCTGAACATCAAATTCCCCCAGGAAGAACTCGAACTTCAGCTCCTTAGCAATCCGCATACCCCATCCTTGTACGCCATTTCGGAAACACTGGATTTTTTGGGTATAGAGCATGTAGCTGCAAAGATTGAAAAAGGACAGGTGGGGGCGCTCCCTGAAAATTTTATTGCATTTATTGATGGGGAGGACGGCTCTCCCTATTTTTCCCATGTGCGCAAAAAGGGCGATGGGTTCTATCTGAATGTGGAGAAAAGAAATATTGCCCAGATGGATTTTCTGGAAATTTGGAACGGGGTCGTTCTCCTGGCGGAACGGAATGCAAAAGAAGGTTTTTCCAAGGGCCAATGGACGCACTTAATGGGAATGCCCCTCGTTTTGTTGATAGGCTTACTGCTTTGGGAAAATCCTATGGCCATTGCTTTTTCTATCCTTGGTCTCATGGGTTTATATATTTCCGCGGAAATATTCGTTACATCCATTAATAGGGCTTCCGTGTTGGGAAAGAAAGTATGTGGGGGCAACGATGTATCGGGATGTGAGAAAGTGATCAATTCCGAAAAATACAATTTGGGAGGTTTTACGCCCAATGATGTGCTGTTCGCTTTTTTCGCAGCTACCTTGGGTACGCTCCTGTTCACTAAAAGTCTTGGGTTGGCGCATGTGGTGGTGTATCTTTTGTCCATTGTGGGACTTTTTGCCACCATCGCCGCACAGGCGTTCGTGCTCAAAGCATGGTGCAGGCTTTGCCTTTTGGCCAGTGGGGTGATCTTCATCCAAGCCATGCTGGTATTTTTCACAACGGCATATGGTACCGTCGTTATCGGGTTGCCTTCAAAAGCCGACCTGGAAGGGATGGGTATTTTGGGACTGTTATTCGGAATGGCCCTTATTTTTGTTCAAAACTACAGGAAAGTCCAAAAACGGAATGTCGGACTTAGCACCTCGGAAATAGAATTGCTAAAGTTCAAAAGATTGCCCCAAATAATTGGATACGTACTTAAGGATGCACAAAAATTGAGGTTGTCCCGGGAAGCCGATCAACTGCAATTTGGCAATGCAAACGCTTTGCATTCTGTCACCTTGGTACTTTCCCTTAGCTGCAAGTATTGCAAGGATGCCTTTTTTAAATTGCTGTATTTATATAAGAAGCGGGGAAACGACCTTGCCTTTCGGATCGTACTGAACCACTACGACCCCTCCATCAAAAAACAAAATACGGTTGCTGCCTTCCTTATAGAAACATTTGATAGGAAAGATCCCGACCTATTTCTGGAAAAAATGCAGATGTGGTTTAAGGCCCAGAACAATCTAAGATCGGAAACTGATGGCCGGACCTACGCACGTGGGATGGAAATTCTGGGCCTTCATCGTGCATGGTGCGAAAGGAACAAAATCTACCAAACGCCCACCCTGATCATAGACGAATCCATAATTCCCTACTACTATGATGCCGATTTTCTGGAGGATTTTCTGGATGTGCTTTCTGAGGAAACAACTCAGTAATCCTACGTTATTTATGAAAATGATAAGTTAGTTGTGAAATTATTGATGATATATATATTTTTCCTTGTTTAAAAGTAAGAAAATACATATATTTAAGAAGTCTATTTTTTGGGTCGATCTCTCAAACCTCTTATTGAAATTGTGGGAAAATTAATTGTATTTATTATGAAAACATTAAGCCTGAAAAACCTGAAAGGCCAAGCCTTGAACAGCGCCGAAATGAAAAACATCAAAGGAGCAGTGGGCAGTTTCTGCTATCCGGATTATTATTGCGGGGCCTACTACTGTGCCAATGTAAATCCAAATGCTTGTTGCTGCCCATAATTGGGTCGGCCTTTTGTGCGTTTGAAGTACGGTACGGATCTCGATCAAGGTCCGAAATCTTTTTCGGATTTCGGACTTTTTATTTTACCACCAAAAATGTACGGTAGTAAAGTACCTGTCCCGTAACAAAGTCCAGAAGGATCGGGTTTAGCTCTTTGGGTTCTTCATTTAGGGCATTGGCCATGAGGGCAAGGAGTTCATTATATGAAAAGGTCTCCGAAAATTCCAGAAGGTCCAGTAATATACTGTTAAGGTTGGTCAGGCACAGTTCCTTGGGGGCCAGTTCCAAAAAACTGGGGATGAACAGATACTTTGTAATGGATTCTCCTTCTTCCGGATTTGAAGAACTCGACCACGGGAACCTACTGCTGACCAGACAGTCGACAAGGTTCGGGTTGATTCGAAATTCACTCCCCTGCTTTTCCTCTTTTGATTTATTGCAAAAATAGATGGCCAAACGCAACTCCTCCGTGGCCATATGGGAAGCCTTGTGCCCTTTCTCCAGAATTTGGTATCGCTGTGCTTCAAGTGACCGGAAGTCCGCTATGTACTTTTCCATAATGGGGAATTGTCGCGTCCATTTTTCCAGACTGTCGAAGACCTGCTTCTTCTCTCCGCCGTGCAGGAAACGGGAGATTTCAATGCCGTTGTCGTTCAGCCCCATTTTAGGGCGCAGCAGGCGAAGAAAGCTTTTTCTGGTATTCATTTCCTTTCTTTTTTAAAAACTTCCTGTAAACGGTTATAGTAATCCGGAAATTCCAAATACAATCTTGCCACCACCTGCTCCAAAAATTCTGTTGATTTTTTAAGATGGCTTATTAAATGTATGTACCGTGCTTTTTGGGGAACATCGTGAAAAGCTGCAAAGTTTGGTTCCGCAGAGCTTTTCGGAAAGAGCGGGGATATGCTTATACTTTTCTTTTCCAGCATATTACTGAGCAAAAATTGCTCATAATACAGGTTGAAGAGTCCGGTGTTCATCCCATCCAATTTTTCCATATTTTGGTCGATCAGGGCAAAGGCCTTTTCCGTATAGGCCTGAAATAAGGGCAGATCATGTCCTCCAATAATACCGGCGTTCAGCAACTTCATGTCACCATTTAGATCTGCCCTGAACTCTATGGGCACGTTCTTAAAATGGGAATGGACATAGGGGTGGATTTCTTTGTATTGGTCCGTATCGATATCAAAGCTCTGACAAAAAACGGGACTATCAAGGATCGAATCCAAAATAGGGCCGAAAATAAATACATCGCCATCAATATGGCAGAAAGGTTCTTGTTGGGTGCGGTAGGTATGTAGTTTCCCCAATGCCCACAATCCCCCGTGATAATCATCCAGGGCGTTCAGGCCATCCGAAAATGAAACATAGGGCAGCCCCAGTATTTCCTTAAAAAAGTATAGCCCTTTGCTGTCGGTTATTAGATGTAGGTTTGGATAGTATTTCTTAATGGACAGACAACTATAGGTCCAAGAACAATAAAATAAATAGGCACTTGGAAATCCACCATTATGACGGTAGTTCCAATTATCTTGATTAAGGGCATCATCAAACGGCTTTGACCAAAAAGATTGAACAAATTTCATGGGTACTAAAGATATAATTTATGTAAGAAATTTCCATTTTTTTAGTGGAATGTTTCGCAATACTGCTTCCAAGGGATGCCCTGATATGGATTTTAACCTTGCTTTCCATTGAATATGAACAGTCCTTTTTGTAGGGCCCTAAACGGAGAAAAAATATATTTTTACTATTTGTATTAAGTCTAAATAATAATAAATATGTATTATTGCACTTTTAAAAAAAACCACCAATGAAAAATTTCTATTGCTTATTAAGTGCATTTATTCTAATCCAAAGCTTCCTGACAGCCCAGACCACCGTACGGGGAAAGGTAGTGGATCAGGAAGGGGAGCCCCTGATGGGCGCCAATATCACCCTTTCCCCAAACCAAGGTACGGTCACCGATTACGACGGACAATATATCCTTAAAGGACTATCTCCGGGAACCTATACCTTAAAGGTCACTTTTATAGGGTTTATTTCACAGAGCAGATCCCTCTCCGTTGACGACCAAGCGAACCTTACAATGGACTTTGCCCTACTGCCTTCCAGCGAACAGCTACAGGAGGTGGAGATAACGGGAAGAAGGGAAAAATCGTACAAAAACAACCTCACCTTTGCCGCCACCAAGACCGCTACGGCCATAAAGGATATTCCCCAGGCCATTAGTTATGTCACCAAGGAGGTCTTTGCCGATCAACAGGCCTACAGGGTAAACGATGTGATCAAGAACATTAGTGGAGTGAACATGTATTCCTATTACGATGATTTTAGCTTTCGCGGATTCCGTTCGGGCGATACCTATATCAACGGCCTTCGGGTCGTGGGCCTTTTCGGACCCGAGCCCTTACTGGCCAATATAGAACGTGTTGAGGTCATAAAGGGTCCCGCTTCGGCCATGTTCGGAAATTCCATTCCCGGGGGCATCATGAACAGGGTCACCAAAAAACCATTGGCCCAAGATCGAAAGGCCATCAATTTTACCCTGGGCAGTTATAACACCTTGAGGACAACGGCAGATTTTACAGGTCCGATCAACGAAAAGCAAACCTTGTTGTACCGCCTTAACCTGGCCTATGAAAATTCGGATTCCTTTAGGGACCTCCAAGAATTCAAGTCCTATGTCATCGCTCCTTCCATTTCCTTCCTGCCTACGGACAGGACACAGATCAATTTTGATCTTGTGATCACCAATTTTGATGGAAAATTAGACCGGGGACAGCCTATTTTCGGAGCCACTGCCGGTACCGATATATACGCAACCCCGGTTTCCTTCGCCATAGGACAGACCAGTGATTTCCATAAAAGCGATGTGGTCTATTCCACAATTTCCCTTAACCATCAGTTCTCGGACAATCTTTCCTTTAATGCTTCCTATATCAAGTACCTTTTTGAGGAGGATCTGGAAGAGCACCGTACCTCCAATCAATTTGCCGTTGATTCCAATGGGGAGCCCATTCCCACCCTAATGGGCATGCAGGTAATCACGAGACAGGGGCAGACGATCGCCGACAACCTATCCACCTACTTTGTTTATAAGGCCAAAACGGGCAATTTGGAACATAAGATCGTGGCGGGCTTTGACTATAATGAACAGAAACAGCCCGTGGGCAATGCACAGTCCTTTGCAAGGGGATACCTCCTGGAAGGGGGCGGTGCATCCAGCAGTGCCGCGGATTTCGCCAATTTTTTACGGGATGAAAACGGCAACCCCGTTCCCAACGTTTCCCATTTTGACCTCCAAAATCCCACCTACAACGTGGCCCGTCTGAGTGATTACATATTTGAAAACTCCCCCTCCGACCCTACCAAATATTACTCCTATGGGTTTTATGTCCAAGATCAGATCAAATGGAAAAAATTTCAGCTGTTGTTGGGCGGTAGACAGGAATACTACAACGATGTGTCCAATTTTGATCAGCCTGATGAAGAGGTCACAACCCAAAATAAGTTCCTTCCCCGTATAGGACTGGTCTATTCCGTTACGCCTAATGTCAATCTATATGGCACCTATACCGAAAGTTTTCAGCCACAAGGGGTAGCGGCCCTTACCAATCCGCAAGCGGGAGGGCCTTTCGATCCGGTAAATGCTTATATGTTGGAAACGGGGGCCAAAGGTGAATTTTTCAATAACCGCTTGGCTGCCAACCTAGCGGTCTATTTCATCGAAAACAACAACATCCTTGTCAACGCCAATGATACCGACAATCCCGAACTGCTCCGGCAACGGGGACAGGAAGAATCCAAAGGAATTGAATTGGACATCAATGGACGGATACTCCCCAATCTTAGCCTCACCGCCAACTATGCCTACAGCAATGCAACCATTACCGAAAGTGACAATGTGGAAGAAATAGGGACCAGAAAAGAGAACGCTCCCTTGCACCAAGGGGGTATCTTTGGAAAATACAGTTTTCTGTACGGAAAAATGAAAGGCATCGGATTTACGTTGGGCGGTAATTTTGTGGGGGAACGGAATACCATGGAACCCACATTGCAACTACCATCGTATGCGGTCATGGATGCCGGGGTCTCCTATGAAGTCGACAAGTTCAGCATCCGGTTCTTGGTCAACAACCTAACGGACAAGACCCACTGGGTAGGTGGTTATAGTTATACGCGTTTATATCCGGGAACCCCAAGAAGTTATCTTTTAAGCGTGGGTTATACCTTCTAAAATGAAATTGGATAAAAAAATATTCTTTAAGATCCACAGCTGGATCGGGGTAAAGCTCAGTATTCTGTTTTTTATTGTCTGTTTTTCGGGCACCTTGGCCACGTTGAGCCACGAGATGGATTGGCTGTTCACTCCAGCCATGCGGGCGAGTCCCCAAAAGGAATATGCCTCCCACAATCTGATCGTGGCCAATTTTAGGGAAGCCTACCCAAATGCCCATATTCAGTATTGGATGCGTTCCGAAGAACCCTATCTCTGCGATATCCTATATAAAATGGAAGGAGATCGGCTGAGCTATGTTTTTGCCAATCCATATACGGGGAAAATACAAGGGGAGTCGGCCATCACCATACAGCGCTTTTTTAGGGACCTGCATTATTTCC
This sequence comes from uncultured Sediminicola sp., assembly GCA_963974715.1. Lineage (GTDB taxonomy): Bacteria > Bacteroidota > Bacteroidia > Flavobacteriales > Flavobacteriaceae > Sediminicola. The sequence continues at coordinate 21,700 of CAXBDK010000002.1, read as the reverse complement.
TGTTCATTCCGTTCCAGGTGGGAAATTTTCTGGTGCTTTTCTTTGGATTCCTTTTGCTGATCTCCTTAGTGACCGCCCTGTTGTTCTATAAGAAATGGTGGCGCAAGCTGTTTGAACTGAAAAGGGGAAAAGGGCCGCTGGTACTTTTCCGGAGCCTCCACCGATTGGTCGGACTTTGGTCCATCCCCTTTACCCTGTTATTTTCGATTACGGGGATCTGGTATTTTATAGAGCGGGCCAATATCGGTGGAATCGGGACCGAGGTAAACCCCCCACAACCACAATTGGCTATAACCGATACGACCTCGAATATGGCATCCGATGTGCATATAGGTTTTAAAATCGATTATGATAGGGCCATCGCAGTGGCCAAAAAAGAAATCCCCGGCCTGGTTGTAGGTAATGTGTATGTTCCGCAAAAGCAGGAAAATACGTTGGGCCTCGTAGGCAAGAGCCATGTTCCCTTGGTCCGCCAACGGGCCAATAGGGTTCATATAGATCCCCGGTCCTATAAGGTTGTCTCATCCCAGAAGGCCGATCGGATAAGCACCACAATGTGGATCAACGATATTGCAGATCCCCTACACTTTGGGTATTGGGGAGGGCTGCCTACAAAACTGATCTGGTTTGTATTCGGGCTGGGTATATCTTCCCTTGTACTTACCGGAATATGGATCACCATGAAGCGACAGGCCATTAAGCGAAAACAGGCCCATAGGCCCCACCGCCCATGGCAATATGTAAACTGGGCCGTCTACGGAATTATGGCGGTATTTATGTACTTAAACCTTATAGGAAGATATAGGGCATCCTTCCATGCGTTGGGCGTTATAACCATCGGCTGGCTAATTTTTCTTTTTCTTTGTTACTATATATTTGTCCATCGCTTGAAAAAAGCAGTGGATAGGGCCGAGTAAGTTTTAATACAATTATACGATGGACTGACCCGCCCGGGGTAAGGGCCATGATCCAATCGCCGCGCAAATCGTACAGTTCCGGCACCAAATAACCTATATTGACCACCACAATGTCCGTTTCCCTAGGGTTTAGCCCTAAGCTAATCGTCTTCATGGTGTTCGGGTTGGCGTTTTCAAGTGTAGCAAAACGGCTCGTTCAAAATTGCCTCTTTTTACAAATGAACATTTCTCCATTAAGTATAAAGAAAGCGCATATTATTATACTTAATCTAATGTAAAGTATAATAACGAACATGATTATTATACCTTTTATGTACTTGTTGTATAACAACCTATTCTTTTATTAAAGGTAACGATGGAAAATTTCAAATCGGTGTACCATACAGGTCTGGTTGTTATAAAGGTTTTCTGCCCAACTACATTATAGCAGCGATTTACCCTTCACATTTAATTGTCCGACAACGGGATCAACCGGGCCCTTAGATCGGGTTCCTCCATGGTACTGTCCAACGGGAACATGGGCCGTTGGATGTGTTTATGCCCCAGCCGTTCCAAATCTTGGTCCACCCCGCCCGGGGTAAGGGCCATGATCCAATCGCCGCGCATATCGTACAGTTCCGGCACCAAATAACCTATTTTGACCACCACAATGTCAGTTTCCCTAGGGTTTAGCCCCAAACGGGCAAAATCGTCTTCATGGTGATAGGGCTTGCGTTTTTTGGTAACGATTACGGAAATACTGCCCACCTTGACCACCACCTCGGTCTCGGCGTGGGGGTCACCTTCCACAAGGGCGGTAACGGTACCCTTAAGGGTCAAGGGAGGGGCATACCGATCATCCACCATGGCCCCTACGGGAGCCTCAACAGTTCCCCCCACGCCCACTTCCTGGGCTTGTTCCACCAGTTCGGGACCAGGAATGGAAGCATAGATCATGGAGGGGCCGTCAGCAGTCCCGAATTCGGGTTGCGCCAACAAACGCTGCAACGTCCAAGTTACGTCCCCTGCCCCGCCGGCCGTGGGATTATCGCCCATATCACTGATCATAAAGGGCCGTTTGGTACTGGCCAGTGCCTTTTCCAAACTTTCGGAAAGCGTCGCGGTAGGGGCCACAAATTCAAATTGGTACCTAACGTCCCAAAAGCGCTGTGCCAACCGTTCGGCCGTTTGTACCACGTTCTCCCTATCGTCCCCCGTTACCATGACCACGGCATTGTTCCGGGGTTCATCTGCCCAAGCGTATCCCACCCAAATGGCGGCATCCACCACTCCCTCTTGCGCGGCAGCGGGTGCCACTTCGGAATAAAGTCCCTTGCCCGGCTCTATACGGGTACTGGTCTTTTCACCGGGCAGGAGGATGGGAACAGGGACCCAAGCTTTATAAGCGGGCTTCCCCAGGCCTTTTTCCAATCGTTCCAACAGATTGTCCACCGCCCTCTTTTTGGATTCCAATGCATCTTCATGCGGAGCCATTCGGTAACAAGTGATCAGGTCCGTATGCTTGGCCAAGCGGGGCGATACATTTCCATGTAGGTCCATGGAGGTTGAAATAAGGGTATTTTTGCCCACCACTTCCCGTATCCGAACAATAAAATCCCCTTCCGGATCGTCCAGGCCCACAACGCTCATGGCCCCATGGATATCAAAAAAGAGTCCCTCGTACGGACCATTTTTTTTGAGTATTTCCAAGGTTTTGTTCACCAGGGATTCATAGGCCTCCCTGCTCACGATTCCCCCAGGAATGGCACTGCCCTTTAAGATAGGTACCCATTCTGCACGTTTGCGATCTAGGGAGTCGGTGGCCAAAAAAGGGTACAGGGAAAAGATGTCTTCCCCCGTCTTGGCATGAAAGGCCTCTTCTTCCGTAACAGCTGGGGAAAAGGTGCTGGATTCAATGGCGAGCCCGGCTATGGCGATACGGGGCAGTTTTTTGTCCGACTTGGATTCGGAGCAACTTAAAAATAAGATCAGACAGGGAATTAGAAGCAGGATATTGCGCATGTTGTTACCAATTGGGTGAAAGGAATCCCAAGATACTAAAAATGTCCATATTGAAGTGGATGATTTTGGCAACCCGGGGGATATCCCCCCTTTGAAGGGGGCGAGGGGGGTGTTCTCCCGTACGGCTCAAGTTCGGGAACATCTTCACTTGATGACCAAGTAGCTCTGCTACGGCCCAACTTCATAACCGATTTTGTGGCGCTGTTATCCGGTCATTAACCTGGATTTGCCCTGTTCGCGACGTATTCCCCCTTTAAAGGGGGTTAGGGGGATGTTCTGTACAGCTGGGGTTAGAAGGATGTTCTCCCTCTACAGCTCAAGTACGGTACTAATTTTATTGGGCGGTCATTAATTCGATCTTCCCCCCGTTCTTAAAAAGGTCGTGGGAAATAAAATAGCCCCCGTTTTCGGCATCCCCAACCTTGATTCCCTCCAATTTTCTGCCCTTGTTCGGATTTTGTATCAGCAGTTCCTTCCCGTTCCCCACTTTCCACCGGACCTCATCAAAAATAGGTACGGTAACCAGGTATTCCGGGTCGGCGGGAGAGAGCGGGTAAAGGCCCAGGGCACTGAATACGTACCAAGACGACATTTCCCCGGCATCATCCATTCCGGACAGCGCCAGGCCGTGTTCCCCTATCCCATAGTAATCGGACAACAACCTATCTATGATCGCTTGCGATTTTTCGGGCCTGTCCACAAAATAATAGGCAAAAGGGGCCTCGTGGTCCGGTTGGTTCCCGTGGCAATATTGTCCCATAAACCCTGATACGTTCCTGGCAATATGCTGGGGATTCCAAGGTGTCGTAAACAACGAATCCAATTTGCTTTCAAAATCTTGCTTGCCTCCATAGAGCGTTACCAGTCCTTCCATATCATGGGGCGCGTAAAAGGAAAGCTGCCATGCGTTGGCCTCCCGGTACATGTATTCATAGTAGGGATATTGTGGGTCAAAGGGCGTTATCCAATCGCCGTTGTCCAAACGGCCGCGCATAAATTTGGTCTTGGCGTCGAACATGTTTTTGTAGTTATAAGACCTTTTTTTCAGATCGTTGTAATGGGTGGTGTCGTTCATGGCCTTGGCCAACAGGGCCAAAGAATGGTCGTCATAGGCGTATTCCAATGTTTTGGACACCCCTGCCTTTGCTTTGGTCTCCACATGGGGATCGGCTACCTCCGGATCGGATATAAATCCTTTTTCGATATATTCCGAAATAAAAGGTCGGGTACCGCCCTCCTTGTAGGCATTGTTCAGCAACAGTGCATAGGCCTTTTCCACATCAAAATCACCTATTCCGCGTAAATAGGACCCCGTGATAAAGGGCGCTGCATGGTCGCCATGGAAAAAAGTAGGTATAAACCCCTTTAGCTCCCCTTTATCGATAATGGACTTGATCACATTATTGGTAACCTCCGGGGACACGAGCCCCAAAAGAACCAGTTTGTTCCGGTAGGTATCCCATAGGGAAGGCAAGGTGTAATAATCGAAGCCCTTGTTCTGGGTATTGCCCTCCTCATCCGTAAATTCTCCGTTGGCATCACTGCGCAATGCCGGCCAAAGGAAAGATCTGTAAAAGGAGGAATAGAAAAGCTGCTTCTCCCGTTCACTGCCACCTGAAACCTGGATCTTGGACAAAAGCGCTTCCCAAGTGTCCTCCCCCTTTCGGTGGATGGCGTCCAGATCGTCGTTGCCAATTTCCTTTTGTAGGTTTTCGGCGGCATTTTTTACGCTTACAAATGAGAGTCCGATACGCAGCGTTACCGGGGTATCCCCATCTTCCAAGGTGATAATGGCATATCCTTCGCTTTTGCCCTTGTCCTTGATTTCCATAGCCGTAATGGACTGATCAAGGGAGGCATAAAAATAGATCTTGTCCCCATGGCGGCCCATTTGTTGGTACCCGCTAAGGGCATCGGTGCCAATTTGCTCCACTGTCCAGTCCGAAACCCTATTATTGGACCTTCCCAGATCAAAAAGAATCCTTCTCCCGGTCGTGTCGGCATAGGTATATTCATGTATTCCGCACCGCAGGGTGGAACTGAGCCTTACCTGTACCCCATACTCCTTTAATTGTACGCCATAATAAGCAGGGGATGCTTTTTCATCCGCATGGTCAAAAGTTGATGAAAAAGGGAATTCGGCTTTTGGGGAAAGAGGCAGGACAGGAATATTACAGAGGTTCCAGTGGCCTTTGTTGGTATGTGCAAATCCCAGGATCTGCGTATCCTCATATTCATAGCCGGCCCCGCTGCCATACTCGGTAATGGGACTTAGTTGTACCATGGCATTGGGAAGGGAAGATCCCGGATAGGTAAGTCCGGCCCATACGCGCCAATTTTCGGGCGGGGTATACCCGATCGATTTGGGATCCGTTAAGGGCGCGGTGCCCAAAAAGGGATTTACATAAGAGGTGAGTGCCCGTTTCTTGTCACTTTCAGTGGATTTTTTGGAGGGTTCCTGCTTGCAGCCGTTTAAAAGGAGGATGACCGCCAGCAAAAATGAATTTTTTAATGCTGTCATTTTATATGGTAAAATTGTTTGCCCCTTAGGGTGATTCATTGGTGATCCGAACTGGCCCTGCATTTTCCGCTATGGGTTTTATCCAGGGTTTTGTTACGCCCTTAGCAATTCCGGATCGTTCCGATAGGTCTTCCATAAAAGTTCCCCAAAGAGGGTATTTGCCCATGCGAACCAAGACCTCGAGAAATTTTTTGGGTCGTCCTTATGGAAGGATTCGTGCATAAAACCTGTATCGCCATGGGTGTCCTTCAACATTTTTATACACTCCTTGATTTCCTGTGGGTCTGAACTGGTAAGACCCCGCATGGTTATGGCCATGGGCCATATCATATCCATGCCCACATGTGGACCCCCTATTCCGGCCGCGGCCTTGCCCTTAAAAAAGAAGGGGTTGTCCAGGGACCAAACAAACTTTCGGGTATTCAGATAAACGGGATCTTTTGCATCTACCGCTCCCAAATAGGGAAGGGACAATAGACTGGGCACATTGGCATCGTCCATTAACAGATGATTGCCATAGCCATCCACCTCAAAAGCGTAGATATCCCCATAGGTCGGATGGGCCACGATCGCATGTTGTTTTAACGCTTGGTCGACTTCCGATGCCAAAGTCCGCATTTCTGAAGCGGTGGCGGAATCGTTCGCCAGTTCCTCCATCATTTCGGCTGATTGTTGTAGGCTCACCACGGCAAAAAAATTGGAAGGCACCAAAAAGGAAAACACACTGGCATCATCACTTGGCCTAAAGGCCGAGCATATAAGTCCCACTGGTTTTACAGGGTACCCATATCCCTTGAGCGCCCTGGTATCCGTAGCGTTTACCGTTTCCCTTTGGAAGGAATACGGCCCGGGCCCATTTTTTTGCTGTTGGTCCCGAAAGACCTGCAGTATCGATTTCATGGCCGCCTGCCAGTCGGTCCCGAAAGGGGAGGTGTCGCCCGTAGTCTTCCAATAATGATATCCTAAACGGATGGGGTAACATAGGGAATCGATTTCCCATTTCCGTTCGTGGACCCCCGGTTTCATGTCGGTCTTATCAGTGGTCCACTCCCCTTTTTTGGAGCGATCGTCATAGAAGGCATTTGCATAGGGGTCTTTTAGGATATATGTGGTCTGTCTATTGATGACCCCTGCGATAAGATCCTTTAGGGAACTGTCCTTGTCCACAAAGGCCATATAGGGCCAGACCTGGGCAGAACTATCTCGGAGCCACATGGCATCGATATCGCCCGTAATGACATAGGTATCCGGTTTTCCCCCATTTTTGGCAAAGGTTACCGTAGTATCCAAGGTATTTGGAAAACAGTTGTTGAACAGCCAGGAAAGCTCTGGATCTTTTACGTTCGATTGAAATTCGGCGATGGCCTTTTCAATGGCATTGCTTTCAAAATTCCTTTTTCCCTTGGGGATCCTGACCGTCGGAAATGCTTGTGGGCCGCCATTGGCCATTATGTCAAAGGGACTGGCAAGGGCCAGACCGCCCGCTAGGGCGGTATTTCTTATAAATTTTCTTCTTTGCATCGGTTCACTTGTTTCTTTACTCAAATATACCATCCTTTTCCAAAAGTGCCGCCGCCTCGATCAGCATCAACCCGCTCAATTGGGTGGTAAGGTCCGTTTTTCCCGAAGGGGTGTTCCTCCAGTTGGGACTTGCCAACATACTTGGCCTTGCAAGGCCCTGATCGTAAAAGGTTTCCGCATTGAACCGTAAAAAGTCCACAAAATCCTCCCGGTCGCTTGCATTTATCTCGGGTTGTTGGATCAGTTCCGTAAAGTAGCGTACCAAAATTCCCTTAAAAAGGCCTCCATCCCCTTCGCCCTCGTCCCTGAGCACACCTTCGGTGGTCAGTTTTGGACTGGTCATCAGTGCCTTTGCCGATTTTAGGGCATCATTGAGATATCCCTGCTCCTTGGTGGTATTGTACAGTTTGAGCCCCGCACCGATATAGGTGCCCATATTATAGGTAAATACCCAGTCTTTCTGGATCACGGCCTCCCCGTTCTGCTCGGAGATATTGTCCCAAACCAGTCCCGAAGCGGGATCTACTAAGGTGTTTTTTTCCCAAGCGTAGATTTTTTCCGCCCATTCAAGATCTTCGGGGTCTGCATCCAATTCGTATAAACGCATTGCCAAGACCGCTGCCGGACCATTGGAAACCGCATTTTTTTGTGTTGGGGTGTCCTGTTTCCAAGTGATGCCCCCGCCAAAAACGTCATCCGTCCAACTGGTCTTTATCACTTCCCAGAGGTAATCGGCCACATCTTTGTATTCTTGATCATTGGTGGCCACAAAGGCACGGACGCATGAATTGGCCAACCACAACATATCATCGTTGAAGACATTGTTATAGCTGCCCCCATTTTTGATCTCGATTCCCTGTACCAAGGCCTTCATCTGGGGCAGGTAGGTTTCATTGCCCGTACGGACATATCCGTCGACCAACGTATGAAGGGCATGTGCATTGGGCCAGTAATTGAAATTCGTATTTCCCGCGTTATCCTGTATAAAGGTCCCATCGGACCCCAAATAGGTATTATAAGTTGCAAGTTGCATGGAATCTGCAGTTGCCTGCCAAGTATAATCAAAACCCTCGGTTTCCTCCCCGGATGGCTCCCTTAAGGGAACGGGGTCCTCGGTGCAGGAGGTCAGTAGAAAGAGACCAAAGAGGCCGAACACTATTTTTTGAGGTAAATTATAATTTTTCATCTCTTGATGTTTAACGGTTTTTTATGCTCACAAGGTGAGGTTTATATGGGTGCCCTTCGCAAATGTTCGCTGTTGTTCCATTCCACATAGCTTGACCGGGGCGGGGCAAATTGATCCTTCCATGGCATCCGCCCCCTTTTTAAAAGCGGGGGCAGATGTATGGAATTATCCTTTAGGTCCACCAAGGAAATCTTGGGGGCCTTTGATTGTTTACAGGACTGTTACCAAATGTGTATAGGCAGGTGCCGATGCATTGAATATGATCGAGATATCCACATTGCTGTTGTCCACGGCATCTCCAAATTTATAGGAGTTTGCCCAATAGTCATCCGATACTGGGACCATATACCAGTAGGCTTCTGGGGAATCGGCATTTGGCCTTTGGTTATCGGCATTGGTGCTGCCGTACCATTCCTCTACAGTGCTGCCATCGATGTTCAACGTAAACTTGAACTTATAGCGTTCATCCCTTCCCCAGGACTCCTGTCTAAACTCTATAAATTTATCCAATGCTTCCCAGGTTCCATTACCGGCATATTCAAAATCGAACAGGTATTCGCCGTTGGGAGGGAACCAAAGCTCCACTCTTTCCACTTGGGCCATTGTCACCTTTCCATCACTGAAATCGATTCGGATCCTATGGACCGTTTCTTCCCCTTCGTAGGTAGCCGCTCCGTCCTTTTTAAGGTCGGCACCACTGATGAAATAGGTCTCCGGGGTACCGGCATTACGGGTCACAAACTGATATTCGCCCGCTTTTAACGAGGTATATACCTCAAAAGTGGTGGCCCCGATCTTTTTAACGGGAACCGCACTTCCCAGGTCCGCACCACCTTCCGTGGCCGAACCGGTCACAAACAGTTCGTCCGGGGTCGGAAACCCGCCTGGACGCTCCACTTCCATAAGATGGGCGGTGGCCGAATGTTGGATGTTCAGGCCTTTGGAAGACCGTACCGTCCATTTTAGTTTGCCGGTACTTTCCGCTTGGATCCCTGCCATTTCCGCAATTCTATTGAGTTCCGAAAAAGGAAGGTTCAAGGTTCTTTGGAAGCCCTTTCCATCAGAAGGGGTCACGTAGATCGGATCCGAGAAATCACCGTCCTCGGTATCGAAGACCACATCGTACAGCACCACTCCATTGTCCTCCGCTTTGGCGGCCTCCCATTCAAAAAGTGCGGAACTCTGCGCCCCTAGGTTAAAGAACTTATTGTCCTCCGGCGCATAAAGGGCGTTTACGGGAGAGACATTGGTATTGGAAAGTGTATCATCATCCTCACAGCTTAAGGTAAGGATCGTCATTGCTATCAGGAACAGTTTGGAATATATTGTTTTCATAATAGAATATTTTAGTGATTATTAGTTTGGCTACCAGCCTGGATTTTGTGTCAGATTCGGGTTTATAAGGCGTTCATCCCGGGGCACGGGCCATAAATAGTGTTTCCCAGGATCGAAGGTCCTTAGGTTTACCCGTATATACCCATTGTCTTGGGAAGCGGGGCCGTATTGTGCCCCATGGGCCCAACCGTTCAGTACATCTTCCGCTATTTCCCATCGTCGGATATCAAAGATGCGAAGTCCTTCCATTCCCAGTTCCACCCGTCGTTCGTTTCGGATCAGCTCTTGCAGTTGTGACTGCCCAAGGGCCGCATTGAAAGTGGTGGCCGCAGGGTCGGTAAAGCCGGCACGTTCACGTAGTGCCCCTATGGTGAGGTCCCAAACCGCTTGGTCAAATTGTCCCAGTTCATTTTTGGCCTCGGCGTACATCAACAGCACATCGGCATAACGGATCAACATTAGGTTAAGGCCCGAGTTAAGGCTGGATTGATGTGTTGGATCAAAGTATTTTCTGGTATAATATCCGGTGGCAGTTGCCGAAGACCCTGGTACATACTCGTCTACCGCATTATCAGGGGAAGAGCCGGGTTCTATATAGATCGTACGGGTAGTTCCGTCCTCTTCCTTCCACTCATAACCGTGGTATACAATGGTATGGGTAAGCCGTGGATCTCTGTTTACATACGGGTTCCCTTCATCGTATCCAGATCCGGCAGCATCAATGGACTGTCCGTTTAGCATGGGGTAACTATCCACCAATTCCTGGGTGGCCGCAAGGGCGTTGAGCCTCGCTCCGGCCGATAGGGGCGCCATATCGAAAAATTCGCCCCACATCCTAAATTCTGGAACATACTGCAAACTTAGGATATCCTCGCTGTTATACTCGTTTTCGGGAAGGAACAGTCCCTCGTAGGAAGGAAAGAGCGCATAACTGCCGTTGCTGCTGCTGTTGATCAGCCTTTCGCAGGTGGAAACCACTTCCTCCCAGCGGCCTTCGTATAGAAGCACCCTTGCCTTAAGGGCTATGGCCGCCCCGCTGCTGATCTTGCCACGTTCGGCTTCCGAATATTCCGTATTGGTGGGCAATACGGCGGCGGCCGCTTCCAGTTCGTCCAAGATAAATTGCAGTACCTCCGCTTTGGGGGAACGAGCAATGGATTGGGCTTCCTCCAGGGAAATATCTTGGGGAACAAGGGGAATATCACCAAACCATGTCATTAACTGGAAATGTTGGTATGCCCTTAAAAAACGGGCCTCCCCGATCATTTGGGCCTTAACGGCCTCATCCGCATCGGGCACCCTGTCTATATTCTCCAAAAAGAGGTTACATGATTTTATGCCGGCATAGCGGTCGTTCCACTCATCCCTGATCCTTGGCAAGGATTGGTCGTGGATACCTGCGGCCAAAGAAGCCACGCCTTCGGTATCGCCCCTGCCATTATAGGCATTGTCCGACAAGGCCTCGTTATAAAAGAAGCGACTGCTGGTGAGCATTTGGGAATAGGCCGTATTTAGAACGCTCTGGGCCTTGCCCAGACTGGTCCAATAGGTGCTATCGGTAAATTCGTCTTCCGGAACTTGATCTAATTTTTCACAACTTACGGTTACCCATAGCAATGCAAAAACGATGCTCAATCTATATAGTTTGGAATATTTCATGTGTAAAAATTAAAAGGTTATGTCTAAGCCAAGTCCATAATAGGCCAAGGTAGGGTAGGCCCTTCCACTATTGGCCCCTGAATTCCCGAGACTGCTGTTGAATTCGGTTAGCTCCGGATCTACGAACTTCACCTTTGAAAGGGTGAGCAGGTTTTGGCCCGAGACGTAAAATCGGTAACTCTTCATCCCCAGCTTATGGGCAATTTCGCTAGGAAGTGAAAACCCTATCTGTAAATTTTTCAACCGTAGGTAAGCGCCGTCATATAGGTACATATCCGAACCCCTCCTAAAGTTGTTCGTGTTGGATTGGGATCCGCTATTGGCCAGCCTTGGATACCGTGCATCGGTATTTTGGGGGGTCCAATAATCCAATTGATGGGTGTACATGGTGGCCCCATAGTTAAAGTGGAAGGGTTCCACCAATTCGCCCCGTATCATCATGGTACGTTTTCCTACCCCTTGTACGAACAGACTGATATCCAAATTCTTAAATCCGAGGGAATACGTTAGTCCGTAGGTATATCTAGGAAACGGGTTTCCAAAGATAAATTTGTCATCGTCATTGATCACCCCGTCCTGGTTTACGTCCACATAACGGTTATCGCCTGGCACCACGGTAAGGCCCTCGGGTACCGCGGCACCCTCTATTTCTTCCATATTCTGGAAATACCCGTCGCGTTTAAGTCCCACATAGGAATTAAATGGTTGTCCCTCGCGAAGTAGTACTTGTAGTTCTTCCAGGCCCGTAAGACGTTCGTTCCCCTGAAATTCCAACACCTCATTTTGGGAGTCGGCCAGGTTTACCGTCAGGTTATGCGTAAACAATTCCCCGTAATGGCGGTAGGAGGCACTTACTTCCCATCCTTTGTTGCCCACCTTGCCAGCGTTGAAATCGGGCAGGTCGGTTCCATAGACGCCAGGCACTGCCGGCGGTACCAAGATATCCGAGGTCACTTTGTCAAAATAGTCCAACGACACCGATAGCGCCCCCTGCATAAAATCCAGGTCCACCCCTACGTTAAGGGTAGCGGCCTTTTCCCACTGGATGTCGGGATTGGCAAAATTATAACCCGTACCGCTTACGCCCTGGTTATTGAAACCATAGGCATTTTGAAAGGAAAAGTAAGTGGTCTGGTATTGGTAATCGTCCACGTTCTGGTTGCCCAATACCCCATACGACCCCCTGAACTTTATATTTCCAACGGCGTCCCTATAACCGTCCATAAACGCTTCCTGGCTCAACTTATAGCCAAGCGAAAGGGAGGGAAAAAAGCCCCAGCGTTTGCTGTCCCTGAATTTGGAAGAACCGTCGTAGCGAAAACTGAACTCCCCATAGTACTTTTCATCAAAGTTATAGGATGCCCTGCCAAAAAGGGAGTTGAGACTGCTCTTGGAACCGTCCGGGTCCGCATTGGAATTATAGGAACGCTCCTCTATTTCGGTATCCGTTATGGGGGTCCCCAGATCGGGATCCGTATACCGTTTGTAGATTCCGACGCCCCTCTCGGATCGGTTTTCGTTGGAAACCCCCAACAGGGCACTTATACGGTGGCTGTCCCTGAAAGTCCTGTTGAAGTCGACCATAAACTGGGTGTTCAGGTCCAGGCTCTTGCTGTTTTCATCATAGGTGTTCCTATCTTCCCCATAGATTCCCTGTGGGAGAAAATCAACCCTTTTTACGCGACTGTAGAGGTTATTCGAGAACACCCGTCCGCCAAAAACGCCCCGAACCTTCAAATGGTCGGTCAGTTCCAGTTCTGCGGATAGGTTTCCAAAAATATCGTCATTGTCATATTTTCGAAAGCCTCCTTGTTCCAAGATGCCCAAGGAATTGAACTGCTGTAGAATATCGTTGGTTAGATATTCGCCGTTCTCATTTTTTTGGCTGTAATATCGGGGTACCCGAAAAGCATCCACCATTAAAGTGGCGGTGCTGGAGGAATGATCTGTAATTTTCTGTTTGGCATAGGCAATATTGGAAGTAAGTTTAAACCGGCCATATTGGTTCGTCAGGTTGATACGGTAGTTGTACCGCTCCAAGCCTTTGGTGGGCCCTACAAAGTTGCTGCCTTGATTGAGATAGCCCAAGGAGACCAGATAAGTGGAGTTTTCATTTCCCCCGCTTATGGAAAGGTTGTGGTTCTGTTGTAGCCCCGGTTTCACGATTTCTTCGGCAAACCATTCTTGGTCGCCATCGGCCCTGAACTGGGCTATCTGATCTGCCGTAAAGACCGCAGAGCTCTCATTGGAATTAAAAGCGGCCTCGTTCCTTAAGATCGCATTTTCATAGCCCCTTACGGGTTCCGTAAAATAATGGGGGGAGTTGTATCCTACCAATCCGCTGTACTGCACCGTCATGGGGCTGTTCCTATCGCCTTTTTTGGTGGTGATCAGCACCACCCCGTTACCGGCCCTTGACCCATAGATGGCGGCACTGCCCGCATCCTTCAATACCGAAACACTTTCGATATCCGCGGGATTAAGAGCGTTGATGTCGCCCCCCACGATCCCATCGATCACTATGAGCGGACTGTTGTTTCCAAGGGTGCTGACACCCCTGATATTGAGGTTAAGGGGAGCGCCCGGTTCCGAATTGGGCTGCTGAATGGTCAGACTGGGGGATTTTCCCTGAAGGGCCTGAGTGGCGTTTACCGATGCCCTGCCCTGAAAGGCCTCATCGCTTACTTGGTCAACCGCGCCCACAACCTGTGACCGAAGCTGGGTTCCGTACCCTACCACGATCACCTCATCCAATCCTGCCGCACTCTCTTCCAAGGTAATGGACATATCTGCCGTAGCACCATCAACGGCCAGCTCTTTGGTGGCAAATCCTATATAGGAGATGGACAGGACTGCATTTTCGTTGGAAAGGCCAATCGTAAAATTTCCGTCAAAATCGGCCGTGACCCCATTATCGGTTCCCTTTTCCACAACATTGGCGCCGGGAAGGGGCGTGCCATCGGCATCCGTAACGGTCCCCGATACCTGCGCCTGTAGGATAACGGTCTCGACGGAAGAGGTGGATTTAACGGGTACGGCCGGATCGATCTTTTTTAGAATGATCTGTTTGTTAAAGACCTCATAGGAAACCCCGGTACCCGAGAACAATTTTTCAAGAATGCTGGATATCCGTTCCCGCTTCCCTTGTACGCTGACGATCCGATCTACATCTATCTTTTTGGTATCCACCAAAAATTTGAATTCGGAAAGCGTCTCGATCTTATCGAGCACATCTTCCAGTTTTACCTGATCCATTTCAAGGGTTATCCGTGTATTCTGGGAATACGTATTGGCATTGATCTGAAGCAGGGAAACCATTAGTAAAAAAGTGGTCAATTTCATCTTTACGTCAAATCTTAAGTGAACCGTACAAGTGCTCTTAAACCTATTGAGTTTATTCATACTTTTGTAATGTTTAGAATGGTTAATTAATTTTAATCACAATGGATAATCGGGGAATGTTGCGAGCATTTCCCGATTTATTTTTAAGGGGCTGTTCTTTCTATAGGCACATCTTGTTTTTGGTTAGTCGATTGTTATCTGGTTTTCATTGATGGTATACTGGATTCCGAAATTTCGTCGAAAGGCTTCCATGACCTCTTCTATTCCCTCTATATCAAATCGGGCGTTGAACGTATTTGCTTCCAGTAGCTGGTTGTTGTTTACAATTTTTACGTCGTAATGGCGCTCCAGTTTTTCCCGTATGGTCTTAAAGGGCATGTCCTTAAAGATCAGTTTCCCCTCGATCCAGCCGGTATAGATCTCCGTATCCACTTTTTGGATCGAAAACGTCTTGTTTTGCTTGTCCCATTTGGCCATACGGCCCGGCTGCAGGTCCGTGGCGGTGTTTTGGTCATATTCGGTTCCATCCCCATATAAATGTACTTTTCCGGAAACCAGTACGGTACTTACGGTATCGTCCTTCCCATAGGAGGAGACATTGAACCGGGTTCCCAATACCCGAACGTTCAATTTGCCCGATTTCACGATAAATGGATGTGCCGCATCCTCGGCAACTTTGAAATATGCCTCGCCCTGCACGAACACTTCCCTATGCTGTCCTTTGATAAAGGCAGTGGGATATTTTAGGGTGGTGCCAGCGTTCAGGTACACTAACGTGCCATCCGATAGGGCCACTTGAAAACGCTTTCCATATGGAATTTTCAGTTCGTTGTAGGTCAATTTTTCGGTTGGTCCAACGGACGTATAGATAAGGGTATCCCCTTTTTGCTCCGCTATGGTACGCCCCTTTCCGTCCGTTATCCTTACGCTTCCATTGGGATCTATGGTGCGTGCATTCCCATCGTTCAGCTGCAGTGTAATGGCCCCATCGATCTGGTTGTTAGCCGTATTCCCCGCCGTTTTCCCATTGGTCCATAACAGGAAGGAAGCGATTATAATGCCCACGAAAACGGCCGCATATTTTAAGAACTTTAAAGGGTGGCGCTTGGGGATTTTGGCAGTGCTTTTTACCTCGGCCCTGGTACGGGACAGAAAATCCACGAAAGCCGCTTTGGAATCCACCGATATATATTTTTTTGAGAGCAGGTAATTTATTTTGACGGACTCCTCTATTTCCATTCGGATATCCTTTTCGGTAAATTCCCCGATCAACGCCTTTAATTCGGTTTCCGTTAATCTGCCGTTAAGATATTCCTGAATAATGGCTTCCAGCTTTTTGGATTTCATTTATTTTAGTTTATAGGTTTTCCAAGGTGGGTTGGGAATGGCACCAAAATCGTCCGGTTCCTTTTTTCAACTCTTTTTGGATCATTTCTTAATCATGCTTTATAGCAACATGACACCTACTTTTTTGTTATCCCTACATTTTTTTTCAACTTTTTTTATTATTTTCTGAATATTATTGCACTTTTGAGGTTTACAACTAGTATGGATGGAAGAAAAGTTTCTTGTAGAGGGCCTTATACAGGGCAATGAAAAGGCATACAGATACCTCTATGATAAGTTTTACGAAAATTTGGTGGTCTACTGCAGTAACCTTACAAATAATCAGGCAATGGCCGAGGACATCGTACAGAACGTCCTGGTAAAGTTATGGACCAACCGAAGCGGCCTTACCATCCATTCTTCCGTAAAAAGCTACCTCTACCGTTCGGTCTTCAATGCCTTTGCGACGGAATATAAAAAGGGGAAAAAAATGGAGGAATCCCTTATTCGACTTAAAGGTGAATTGCTGGAAAGGCAAATTGAACTGGATGAGGGAATATTGGACGAGAAAATAAAAATTCTGGAAAAGGCTATAGGCGAGTTGCCCAAAAAGTGCCGTACCATCTTTTTGCTCAGTAAAAAGCAAGGGTATAAATACAAGGAGATTGCACTTTTGATGAATATTTCGGAGAAAGCGGTGGAAAAACACATCAGTAGGGCCATCCACCGTTTAAAGAAGAGCTGTTCCTTTCATTTGGTGCTCTTTTTTTCTTTTTTGTTCAGAAGCGATCCCTTTTCAAAGGGGCGGGGCATCCGTAAATAGTCCAAAAAAAAAGCGGAAGGGAAATAAGTTCCCGTTCCGCCTTTCAAAAAAACCAACTAACTAAAACTTTGCCGAAACGGCCATTTCTTTTTTCCGTTTTGCCGTATAGACCCAAAAACCGATGAGGGTACAAAGTGTTATGGTGCCCCCTCCCATATAGGCATTTTCATTGGTCCATTGGAATCCTTCTGGGGCGATAAGGATATAGGTACTGCATACCATGGTCATGAACAGGGAAGGGAACAACGTTATCCAATACGCTTTTCCTTCGTAGACCAGATAGGCCGTGATGGTCCACAGTACCACTACCGCCAATGTCTGGTTGCTCCAGGCAAAATACCTCCAGATAATACCGAAGTCGATCTGGGTCAGGGCAAATGCGATCAGGAACAAGGGTAGGCTCAGCACCAAGCGGTTCCACATTTTTTTCTGGTCGTACCTAAAGATGTCCGAAAGGATCAGCCGGGCAGATCTAAAAGCGGTATCCCCAGAGGTAATGGGGGCCGCTACAATTCCCAATAGGGCCAATAGACCGCCCAACTTCCCCAACATATTGAGCGATATTTCATTGGCGGCCCAAGCTGCATTGTTATTGTTCGCTTCCATGGCCCCGTTAAGGCCCTCAACATTGCCAAAAAAGGCCATGGCGGCGGCGGCCCAGATCAGGGCCACTATTCCTTCGGTTACCATGGTACCGAAAAAAATCCTCCGCCCTTGGGATTCATTTTTCATGCAGCGCGACATCAAGGGCGATTGGGTGGCATGGAATCCTGAAATGGCCCCGCAGGCAATGGTGACGAACAAAATGGGGAACAAAGGGGTGGCTTCGGGATCGGTGGTCATGTTCCGAAGGTTTCCCGGAAAAAGTTCGGGAATATGGTACCCTCCGAAAAAAAGGGCGAACAGTAGGCCTACGGCCATCAATAACATGGCGACCCCGAATACGGGATAGAGTTTACTGATCAACTTGTCTATGGGCAGTATCGTGGAGAGGACATAATAACATAGGATAATGGCGACCCATATCCATACACTGCCCATATTTCCTGTCATTCCATGGATAATTTTTGCCGGTCCCACCAAAAAGACGGTGCCCACAAAAATCAACAGTACCAAGGAAAAGAGACGCATTCCCTGTTTGGCGATCGGTCCCAGATAGATGCCCACCACTTCTCCAATGCTAAGACCATCGTGCCGGAGCGAGAGCATGCCCGAAAAGTAATCGTGTACCGCCCCCGCAAAGATGCTGCCCAACACGATCCATAAAAAGGCCGATGGCCCGAACATGGCTCCCGCTATGGCCCCAAATATGGGGCCAAGGCCGGCTATGTTCAGAAATTGGATCAAAAAGATCTTCCAGGTGGGCAAGGGTATAAAATCCACATTGTCCCGTAACCTAATGGCAGGGGTCGCACGATCTTTGTTTGCCCCGAATATCTTTTCCACAAACTTCCCGTAGGTAAAATAACCCACAACTAGTAAAATAATGGAGATGATAAATGATATCATGGTCGCTTTTTGGATTAACTGGTCATTTGTGCTATCCTCCGATCCCTGTTGGGAAAGGATACAGGAAGGTACGGCTTAAATCTATTATTTGGAACCACGCCATCCTAATCCGATTCGATCACCTGTCCCTTGCTAAGCAATACTTTTTTAAGTTGGGCATAGTCCACGTCCTGTACGGGAATGTCCCCGTCAATGGCCATTACCGCCGCCGCCGCCGCCGATTGCCCCAAGATCATGAACACGGGCTCCATCCTGATGGAACCAAATGCAATATGGCTGGAGGAGACGCACACGGGAACCAATAGGTTCTTGCACTCCGATACCTTGGGCGTCATGGAACCATAGGAGATGGAATAAGGGCCCTTGGTACTTACCCCTATGTCCCCCTCGTTCTGCACAAAACCATCGGGTTTGATATACCGCTGTACGTTGTGCGAATCTATGGAATAAGATCCCATTCCGATCGGCTCGGGGGTAGGGCGTCTTTTGAGCAGTTCATTTTCGGTCATCACATGGTCGCCTATCATACGTCGTGCCTCCCTAACGTATATTTGGTGTGGCCAGTTCCCATTGTCGGTAAATTCATCTTTGGCCAAGCCCCATTTTTGCATTTCCGATCTTGTGTCCTCGGGAACCCGTGGGTCGTTGGCAACAAACCACAATAGGCCCTTTTGGTACTGTTCGTGTTCCTTGATGATTTCCTTTCGTCTTTCGTAGGAGGCTTCGGGGTAATCATAGTTCATCCCGATATTGTCACTGCTGAACGGCCCGTGGTTATTGGTATCGGTCTTGTGGTTGGGGATGGGGTCGAATTTGTCGAACCATTCCGTCCACCCACTTTCAAACACCCTTGCCAATAGTTCGTACTGAAAGGGATCATAGCCCTCCGGTTTTGGAAAGGGCACCTTATTGGCATCGTCGTTGGTCATGCACATCCGAAAGCAATAGGCCTGTATCTTGTTGTCGCCACTGTGTTTCTCCCCTGGGTCTTCTGCCGATACCTTTGGCAAAAGTCCGCTGGAGGGATCCCCTGGAACCACATAGGGCGATATGTCCGATGCGAACCAGTGTTTATGGTGCAACACCCCTGTCTGCACACCGTTCCATTCTTCCCCGTACACATCCCTGCCTTCCCTGCCCACATGGTAACCTACCCCTGCCTTGGCCATAAGGTCGCCTTCATAGGTGGCATCCATAAAAATCTTCCCGGTATATGTTTTTCCGGAAAGGGTGGTAAGGGAAACGATTTTTCCGTCTTCCATGACCAGTCCGTTTTTACGATCTAGCCACTGGTCCCTATCCACCCGGATCTGGTGTTCCTTTACAAGATCTTCAAAAACCTTTTCGGCCACATGGGGCTCAAAGATCCACATGGTACGGTTTTCCCCGTCCATGGCGGGCGTACCCTGTCCCTTGTTCCCATATTCCTCCTTTTTCTGCCATTTCCAAGCCTCTTCGGCATTATAATGGAGCCAAACACGGTGATAAAATTCCCTGGCCAGACCCCCGATCACGCTTTTATCGCCCGTATCGGTAAATCCCAGACCTCCCGAAGAAAGACCGCCCAAATGGGTATCCGGGGAAACGACAATGACCGATTTTCCCGATTTTTTGGCTTCCACCGCCGCTATAATGGCTGCGGAGGTACCACCGTAAATAATGATATCGGCGGCATTGGGGTCGTCAACTGCCTTGCTTTTGTCGCCGCACCCCACGAACACCATGCCCGCCAATAGCAAGGTAAGTACCATGGAAAGCCGCGAGCATTTGGTGGTCCCCATTTTTTCTAATGTGAAGGCATTACATACGTTGTCCATCTTTCAGTAATTTTTGGTTGAGAATTCGATAAGGTAGGTCCTGTACCGTTGTTTGGTTGTCTATGGCCAGGGCGGCGGCCGTGGCGGCCGATTGCCCAAGGACCATAAACACGGGTTCCATCCGTATGGATCCAAAGGCGATATGGGTAGCGCTCAGGCATACCGGAACCAGCAGGTTCTTGCATTCCCCCTTTTTGGGGACGATCGATTGGTAACTGATGGGATAGGGCGCTTTTACATGGCATTCCACATTGCCCTCGTTCTGTACAAATCCATTGGCATCCACATAACGCTGTATATGGTGCGAATCCATTCCGTAGGCACCTAGTCCGACCGGATCATTTGGGATATGGAGCCCCTCACAATTATGCTGTGTCATAACGTAATCGCTCACCATTCTTCTGGCCTCACGGATATAGAGCTGTTGTTGCCATCCATCCTCCCTTTCAAATTCGTCCTTTGACGTGCCCCATCGGGAGGCTTCCTTGCGTACTTCCTCGGGGATCCGTGGATGGTTTGCCAAGGTCCACATAAGCCCCATTTGGTAATTCCTATGGTCTTCCACGATCTTTTCCCGTTCGGCATAGGATGCCTCTGGATAATCGTAATTCTTCCCAATATAATCCGTTGAGAACCCGAATTTGTTATTGGTATCGGTCTTCCGGTTGGGCATACTGGAATTGATCCAGGGCAAGAGCGAGCCCCCATAATCGTACATTTCCAATATGGGACCCTTTCGGGCCTCATAGTTTCTAAAGAGCAGTTCATAATCCCGCTCATTGTAGCCCTCGGGTTTTGCAAAGGGTATCCTATTGTCCGGATGGTCGGTTAGGCACATCCGAAAGCAATAGGCCTGTATCTTGTTGTCCCCTGCCCCTTCAATTCCTGGTTTGATCGCCACATTGGGCAAAAGACCACTGTTGGGATCGCCCTTTTTTATGTACGGATCTACGCCGGGAAGGAAGTTGTGGTTTTGGCCATTGCGGGATACGGTTCCCAACAAGGAGGTGTTCTTTATATTGGCCTGTACCCCGTTCAGGGTCTCCCCATACTGATCGTTGCTTTCCCTCCCGAAGGTATAGGATACCCCGGCCGATGCCATTAGGTCGCCTTCATAGGTGGCGTCGATGAACATTTTACCGGAAAAGGTCCTTCCGCTTTCCATGGTGATGGATGAAATTTCCCCGTTTTTGATCGCTACGCCCTTTTTCCGATCGAGCCGTTCATTGTACACCAGCTCGATGTTCTCTTTGGAGATCATTTCCTTATAGACCGAAAGGGCAGCCGAGGGTTCAAAGGTCCACATGGTCTTTTCCCCTTCCTCGGTCCTGGTCTGTCCCCCGTCCATATAGTCGGAACGCTGTTGCCATTTCCAATTTTCGGGTTTGTCATAATACCTTTTGATATGGGCATAGAATTCCCGGGAAATACCGCCTATGGCCTGTTTGTTGCCGATGTCGGTCTGCCCAAGGCCTCCGGTGGTCAATCCGCCGATCCTGTTGGTAGGTTCTATCAGCACCACTGTTTTTCCCATTCTGCTACTTTGAATGGCAGCGGATATGCCCGCTGAAGTGCCTCCGTATACCACAATATCGTACGCTTTTTTTTGTGCAATGTTATATTGGATGGCCATGAAGGCCAAGAAAAAAATTGTCTTTCTGATAAACATGCTGTTTTGGTTTAATGGTTATCGAGTAAAACCGGGCATCGCAGCTCCGATATTCTCACGGAACCGTACGTGAC
>CAXBDK010000001.1:0-439904 GCA_963974715.1 uncultured Sediminicola sp. | reverse complement strand
TTTATCCATAAAGGTTTGTGGTTTGTTTTATTATAAGACTTACGGATTTAAGGCTGTGACGGGTGCCCACCTACATATCTCATGGAACTCCTCCCGCTGTCGCCCGCCGCCCGCCGGGTGCCCACCTAAATTTAAAATGCAACTCCCATTCCAAAAACCGCCGCCAAGCAAAATCCGCCACCAAATGATCCTTCCAAAAGGCCCATCTGGGACATATGGACCAGATAAGGGAGCGGAACAATAGCTGGATGGAGCACCGTAATAATAGGTTCATTCAAGCTCTTTTAAGCACTGTTCCCTTGCAGTAATTGTTATGGCCAATGGTACATCGGACAGATTCCTGAACCCTGCGGGCCAGGAATTTTAGCTTGCATGCCATTAACAGGGAAAAAGATAGGAAATAAGAACCGTAAATAGTTTGTTTTTTATAAGTTTGGACCATGCGGACCATTGGTATAAATGACTTTTTGGATAAATCGGAAAGTAGGAACGAACGTAGTCTAGGCAACTTTAATATGCTACGGATCACAGAAAAAGACCCCTGTGCCCTACAACCTATACCTTATGATCGAAGGGCGTTCTATAAGATAAATCTGCTCAAGGGCTCCTATACCGTTCATTTTGCCGAAGAGACCTATAAAGTCAGGAAAAACGCCATTTTTTTCGCCAATCCTTTGAGCCCGTACAACTGGATACCCAATGATGGGGAACACAGCGGGGTCTACTGCGTCTTTAATACCGACTTCTTCCATAATTTTGGTTCCTTGGGCGCATACGCCGTTTTCCAACAAGATGGGGTAAAGGTGTTTGAACTGGAAGAGGAACAATTCTTTCGTTTAGATCACATTTTTAACGAGATGCAAAACACCTATGATAGCGATAATGGGCACAAGTATGATCTGATCAGGGGCAAAATATATGAACTTCTCCATTTTGCTTCTACCTTGTCCCCCCAAAAATCCAATGTAGATAGGCATAATAAAACTTCGGCACGTCTCGTTAAAGCATTTCTGGATCTACTTGAACAGCAGTTTAATACGGAAATAGTCCCATCTGGCCGTATTTTAAATAGAGCTTCCGATTTTGCGGAGGCATTGTCCGTACATCCCAACTATCTTAACCGTATTCTGAAGCGGAACATGGGAAGCTCAACAAAGCAGCTTATCCAAGAGCGATTTTTACAGGAAGCAAGGCTGCTCTTAAAGCATACCGATCTTACTATTTCGGAAATTTCCCATCTTTTGGGTTTTCGTGAGCTTACCCACTTTTCCGGCTTTTTTAAAAAATGCGAAGGTATGTCCCCATCCATGTATAGAAAGGTTTGATTTTTATAACCATTGGTTTTTATTTCGTTAACCAACAATGCGCCATTAGTGCGAAATTTGCCCTATAAACACGAACTACTATGGATAAAAAATGGTTTATTACGGGCGCATCAAGCGGTATAGGACGCAATTTAACAGAGCAGCTTTTAGAGGCGGGGCATACGGTTTTTGCCACGTTAAGAAAGCCGGAGCTGTTAAAGGAATTGGCCGAAAAGCACCCTGGAAGACTTTATTTGCATTATTTGGAATTAACGGATTTGGCAAGTATCGAAAAAGCGGTCAGGAATGCTCATAAAAAATTGGGACAAATTGATGTTGCGGTCAGCAATGCGGGAATAGGTGTTTTTGGAGCGGTGGAGGAATTGGATACTTCCACGATCATAAAACAACTGGACGTAAATTTACTGGGTTCCATTATGCTGATAAAAGCCTTGATCCCCTTTTTAAGAGAGCAGCCCCAAGGTGGTCATATCGTTCAGGTATCATCGGAAGGCGGACAGATTGCCTATCCGGGATTCAGCCTTTATCATGCCTCCAAGTGGGGAATAGAAGGTTTTGTGGAGGCTACTGCCCAGGACGTACTATCGTTCAATATTAGGTTTACCATTGCAGAACCCGGGCCTACCGGTACTAATTTTGGAAACAGCCTGGGTATCGCCGAACCTATGGAAGCGTATCAAAGTACCTCAGTCGATGAAATGCGAAAATTTATCGATGCGGGCTTTGGCGAACTGGATGATGTAGCGGATGTTGCAAGGGCGATCATGGAATGTACTACATTAAAAAACCCTCCCTTACGTTTGCCCATTGGTCCGGTAGCTACAAAAAATCTGATTACGGGTCTGCAAAAACGGCTTGATGATATTGAACTCATTTAGACTTTTTGGATTGAAGCGAAAATCAAGCAATTTTTGCCCTGTTGACGGCTTTTTTGAGTTGCATCCGCCTTAGGCGGACGGAAGGAAAAAAAGACAAAAACAGGGTGAAAAAGGAAGATTTTTAGCCAATTGAAAAAGTCTAAATGAGTTCATTAAAAAATATAAGATGGTACTGTTTTCCAAATCCATGGTATCTGTCTTTTGTTGATGCAAGTTGCAAGGGTTTCAAAAAACAGGTTGGGCCAAAAGTGATCTATCAACAAAAATGTTCCTACTGTATGGGTGACGGGTAAAATTGGCCCATAAATTACTCCTGCTGGCGCCCGTCCCCCCCCGCTGGCGCCCGTCTCCCGACGGGTGCCCGCCTAAATATGAAATGTAACACCCATTCCAAAAAACCGCCACCAAGCAAAGTCCGCCACCAAATGACCCTTTAAAAGGCCCCTATGGGACATTGGAAATACATAGAAAAAAATACTTAAAAATAAGTAAATTGTGGATAAGCCGTATCAAGGCCCTATCAAAGCCGTATCAAAGCCGTATATAGAACATGCTTGTTTTAGGGTGATAATACGTATAATTGGAGATGATTATCCTTATAAATAACTAGTTTTTGGTCGTAAAAAATCTACGTATACGTAAAGTGCGGTAAGGGCCGCCCCGCATACTGGCGTCCGCCCTGGATAGGTGCGCTAGATGGATACGGAAACCCGGAAAAGTGTGGAACACGCCCCGAACCTATGGCAAGACCCTCACCTCCTTCGCTAAAGCTACGGAGGGCCTACCGGCAAAATTTTCATCTACGGCTCGGTGTTGGACAACAAATCCGTATCTTGGGTGTATGCAACCATGGTATATCCACCAACAACCAAAAAAGATGAAAAGGGCCATATTCATATTCCTACTGCTACTCTCCATCACATGGACATGGGGCCAAAAAACGAACCCGAATTATGATGCCGAACTGGCCACCGAACTGGGGGCGGACGAGTACGGTATGAAACAATTTGTCCTGGTGCTGCTCAAAACCGGCGGCAATACCTCTGAAGATACCGCCCTAAGGGACAGTTGCTTTGCGGGACACATGGCCAACATTGGTCGGTTGGTGGCCGAAAAGAAATTGATCGTGGCCGGGCCCATGGAAAAAAACGAAAGATCCTATAGGGGCATCTTTATCCTGGATGTGCCCACCTTGGAAGAAGCGGAATCGCTGCTCCGGACAGATCCGGCCATAAAGGCGGAATTCCTGGAACCGGAACTCTATAGCTGGTACGGCTCCGCGGCCCTGTCCGAATACCTCCCCGCTTCCGATAAAATTTGGAAAATAGGGTTTTAGCGTCCTTCGGCAAAATCCGCCCGCAATGGCCGTTTCCGGGAACCTTATTATTTCCGTTTACTGGATTCCCGTACCAAAAGGGCGGTCTTTATGGTCACTATTTCCGTCTGTATGCCGTTCTCGTCCTCCTCTATCTGCCGTATCAACAATTTGGCGGCCGCCTGCCCCATCTCAAAGGCACGGTCGTTCACCGTGGTCAGGTTGGGTTCTATGATCTTTGAAATGGGATAGTTGCTAAATCCCACCACGGCCACCTCTTCGGGGATCTTTACCATGGCCTTTCTGAATACCTGTATGGCACTTACGGCCGTATAGTCGTTCGCACAAAAGATCCCATCGGGCCTGGGCCGCAACGCCAGAAGTTTTCTCGCCGCCGTTACCCCCTCGTCATAGCTCAGCTCCTTGGTAAATTGGACCAGCGCCTCCGCATACCCAAGGGAATGTTTCTCCAGCGCCGCCCTATACCCTTCCCATCGTGCCTTAAAGATACTGGTGGTCTGGCTTCCGCCGATATGTGCTATCCTCTTGCAGCCCATGTCGATAAGATGTTCCGTGGCGGTAAAGGCCGATTCAAAATCGTTGATGACGATCTTATTGGCCCCAAAATTGGCGGGCACCCTGTCATAGAAGACCAAGGGCAGTTTTAATCGGTCGAACTTTTCAAAATGCGCATAGGTATCGGTTTCCGTTCCCAAACAGACAATGATGCCCTCCACCATCCTGTTCTGCAAGATCTTGGCGATCTTGATCTCCCTCTTTAAGGAATCGCGGGACTGGAAGATGGTGACATTATAGCCCGTCTTATAGGCAAACTCCTCTATGCCGCTGATGACGAGCGAATGGAAGTGCACATCTATACGGGGCACGATCACCCCAATGGTATGGGTCTTTTTCTTTCTAAAACTGGAAGCGATGGAATTGAGCGTAAACCCAAGTTCCTCCGCCTTCTTCTGCACTTTTTCCTTTGTGGCCTTGCTGATGCCGGGATGGTCGTCCAAGGCGCGCGAAATGGTGGAAGGGGCCACATTTAACTCCTTGGCCAAATCTTTAAGGGTGATCCTAGGGTTCTTCATGATAGGTGTTCAACAAACGTTTGCAAACAATTAACCAAAAAATAGTTTTGTATAAATAGCTACAGAATAACGATATACCTGAATCAGGCCTGTAAAAATAGGAATATATCCCCTAATAATAACGGGCAAATGTTAATTTATTTAAGAATTATTGTGCAAACGTTTGCACTAACTGATAATTATTTTTACATTTAGCGCCCAGACCGATTTTTAATTGAATTAATAACCCGCTAACACTCAATTTATGAACAACAAAAAGGAATTCGATCTTCTCAATTTTGGAAGGTCCCGCATGCTGGTCCCTTTCGTGATCCTGCTCTTCCACACCCTTATGGTCTACCCACAACAAGCCACGGTGACCGGGAAAATTACGGACAGCGACAGCGGAGAGCCCCTTTTTGGGGTGAATGTGATCGAAAAGGGCACCACAAATGGCGTCTCTTCCAATATGGACGGAGAATATTCCATTCAGGTAAGCTCCCCAAATGCCCTCCTGGAATTCTCCTCCATGGGATACGGTACCGAAGAAGTACGGGTGGGGACACAGACTACCATTAACGTCCCCATGATCGCTTCGGCAAACGAACTGGACGAATTTGTGGTGGTGGCCTACGGCCGTAAAAAGAAACGGGACGTTACCGGGGCCATTACCTCGGTCTCCAGCGAGGAAATTGCACAGACCACCCTACAGGACCCCGTGTCCATATTACAGGGTAGGGCCGCAGGCGTACAGGTAACCTCCAATTCCGGTGCGCCCGGAGGGGGAATGAGCATACAGGTCAGGGGAAATTCTTCCCTCAACTCCGGTAACTCGCCCCTTTATATTGTGGATGGGGTGCCCATTGAGTCCAACTCCCTTTCCTCCCTGAACGGAACCGAAAACTTTGGACTGAACCCGTTGGCGGATATCAATCCGAACGATATCGAATCCATTGAAGTCCTTAAGGATGCCGCCTCTACCGCCATTTATGGTTCCAGGGCCGCCAATGGGGTGGTCATGATCACCACCAAAAGGGGAAAGGCGGGCAAGTCCCAGGTAAACCTGAGCTATAACAGCGGAATAAGCGAAATTACCCGAAAACTCAGTGTGCTGAACGCCAGTCAGTACCGGGAGGTCATCATAGACTCCTATAAGAACATGGACAATCCCGTAGCGCCCATTGCCGCCGTGCTGGATTCCCTGAACCCCCAGAACAACGGGGATGTGGACTGGCAGGAGGAACTGTTGCGCGCCGCCACCCAGTACAAGGTAGACCTTTCCATCTTGGGCGGGTCCGAGGGCATGCGGTATGCATGGAGCTCCTCCTTCCTGGACCAGGACGGGATCATCCTTAACAACAATTACAAAAGGGTCACCTCCCGCTTAAATATCGACTTTGACGTATCGGACAGACTGACCGTGGGACAGAGCATTTCCTATACCAATGCCGTGAACGACCGGATCAACGCCGGGGGCACGGGAAACCTCAGCATCGTGCGCGAACTGTTGATCCGCCCTCCCTCCTATGCCATGTACCTGCCCGATGGATCCCTTAACGGATACCAGTTCGGAAAAAGGAACCCCGTGGGCCTGGCGGAACTGGCAACGTTCAGGAACAAGAGCAACCGCATCATAGGGAACCAATACCTGGAGTACGAATTCCTTGAAGGGCTCAAATTTCGGGGGAACCTCAACCTGGACTTCGTATCCATGAAGGAGGACCAGTTCCTGCCCTCCTCTTTGGACTACCGGGAAGGATATAATTCGGGTTCCGTTAGGGCCATCAACAACCTCACATGGGGCAACGAAAATTATCTGACCTTTCAAAAACAACTTGGCAACCATAACCTGGGAGCGCTGGCAGGGTTCAGTTTTCAGAACTGGTCCTACGAACGCACGGGACTGGACGGCATGTACTTTTCTAGTGATAACATACGCACCCTCAACGGCGCCGGGACCATTTCCAACCAAGAGGTGAACATTGCCACGGAACATTCCATGATGTCCTATTTTGGAAGGCTTTCCTATGATTATAAGGGCAGGTACCTCTTCGAGGCCAATCTAAGGGCCGATGGATCGTCTCGTTTTGGGGAGGACAAACGTTTCGGGTACTTCCCCTCCGCTTCGGCCGCTTGGCGATTTTCGGATGAAGCCTTGTTCGAAAACCTAGAAGTGCTCAACGATGCCAAACTGCGTTTCAGTATCGGACAAACAGGAAATGAGGCCATTGGCGACTATACATCCCAAGGGGAATTTGCAGTGGGCACCAATTACCTGGATTATTCGGGGGCGGCCCCGTCCGTTATGCCCAATTCGGGGCTTACCTGGGAAACCACCACACAGTACAATGCAGGTCTCGATTTTTCGCTTTGGAACAATAGGCTCACCCTAAACGCCGATTATTATGTTAAGGAGACCAATGACCTGCTCTACAACGTTCCCATCCCAAGGACCACCGGCTTTGCCTATATTACCCAAAACATCGGGAGTATAGAGAACAAAGGTGTGGAACTATCGGTGAGTACCCGTAATCTGGTGGGGGATTTTAAATGGAACACCAGTTTCAACATCAGTTCCAATAAAAACAAGGTCAAGGAACTACCCGAAAACCTGCTTACCAATGGATATATACAGAACGGGACCTACCACATCCTAAAAGAGGGATTGCCGATCGGCACCTTTTACGGCTGGAAGTTCGAGGGCGTGTACGCCAGGGACGAGGACAATGTGAACGGCATTACGAACGGCGCCCTGGGGGAGGCATTCGAAGGCGGGGAGCCCATCTGGAACGACCTGAACGGCGACAACATCATAGACGAGGACGACCGTCAGGTAATAGGGGACGCACAGCCCGACTTCTTCGGGGGGATCAACAACGATTTTGTCTATAAGGATTTCAGTCTAAGCCTCTTCTTCCAGTTCTCGTACGGAAATGAAATCTATAGCGAGATCAACCACCAACGAAATTCGGTGGTCCGCTACAACAACCTCTCCACCGATGCGCTGGATAGATGGCGCAACCCGGGGGATATCACCGATTTTCCCAAACCGGTAAGGGACGACCCCATGCAATCGGATAGCCGGGTACAGAGCCGTTGGGTAGAGGACGGTTCCTATATAAAATTGAAGAACCTTAGCTTCCGTTATAGCGTTCCCACAGAGTTTATAAGTCCTTTTGGTTTGACCCGATTGGATGCGCACATCACGGCCACCAATCTGATAACATGGACCAAGTACACCGGGTTCGATCCCGATGTCAATTCCTATAGCGGACTCCGCTCCGGGGTGGACGAGGGGTCCTATCCCCAAAGCCGAACCATTATGATGGGTGTGAATTTTGGATTTTAAAAAATGACGATCATGAAAAATATCAAAAAAATATTTGTAGCAACCGTACTCTTGGGAACCTTTTCCTGCGCAGAGGATATCCTGGACAAGGACCCGATCAGCAATTTTTCGGCACAAGGTTTTTATCGGACCTCCAGCGATGCCCAAGCAGGCGTTAATGGCATCTATAATGCGGTCCAATCCACCTTCTCGCGAAATTTTGCCTTTTGGGGCGAGGGAAGGGCGGACAACGTGGGCACCAACCATTCCGGCGATCCCCTTGCCCTAAGTCAGAATACGCTTAACATGACCATCAGCTCGGCCAGTTGGAACAACCTATATGAAACGATCAGTCGCGCCAATTACGCCATCAAATATGTGCCGGGCGTTTTTGAGGGCGAGAGCGAATTTGGGAACCAACTGGTGGGACAGGCAAGGGCCTTGCGCGCCCTTTCCTATTTTTATGCGGTTCGGGTATGGGGCGATGTCCCGCTGATCTTGGAACCCTACGAAAGTGTGGAACAGGAACTGTTCATCGCCAAGACGGACAAGGAAACGGTACTTGATCAAGTAGAGGCCGATCTCATCTTTGCCGCAGCGAACTGCCGTGACAGCTTTGGAGGGGAACGGGACAGGGTATTGATCACCCAAGGGGGTGCCAATGCCTTGTTGACGCAGTTGTATATGTGGCGGGGAGATTACGGCAATGCCGTTACGGCAGCCGATAAGGTGCTCGAAAACAGCCTGTACTCCCTAGTGCCGATCACGGATTGGTCCAAAATATTCACCATGGGATTTTCCAACGAAAGCATCTTTGAGATCGGGTATAACGAAACACAGACCAATTTTTTACGCGTTCTGTACGCCCTGGGATCGGACAGCGACTATTTCCCAAGCGAACCCTTTAGGAATTCCTTTGAGGAAGGGGACCTTAGACAAGATCTGATCTATGATGTGGCAGAGGAACAGCCCAGAAAAATATGGAAATTCTTTGGCCAAGGGTTCAGCGATGAAAGTCCGGACCCTTCGGCCAACAATATCGTTATGCTACGGTTGGCCGATATCATACTCTTAAAGGCAGAGGCACACAACCAGCTTGGGGAGACCGAAGAAGCGGTACGGTTGCTGAACCTGATCAGGGAAAGGGCCGGATTGGCCGCAATAGATGCCGCTGGGGCCACGGACCTGTACGGCGATGTGGAATCGGCCATTTTACATGAACGGTCCATTGAACTGTCGTACGAAGGACATCGCTGGTTCGATCTGGTACGGACGGGAAAGGCCATTGAGGTAATGAACCCCATCAATGGCCTGAGCGATGAGGCCAACTTGGTATGGCCCATACATGAGGATGCCCTTAACAGAAACCCCAGCCTTGAACAGAACTCCTTCTATTAAAGGAATGACTTCATTTAATACCAAAAACCACATAGTATGAAAAATAACAGCATCACAGCACACTCTATATATGTTGCCTTCCTTGCGGCATCCCTTACCGTATTCCTCGGTTGTGAGATCCAGGAGGATTTTAGGTACAAGGAAGCGGGCATCACCGGGGAACTGGGCATCTCCGCCTTTGAATACATTCAACAGCATGATTCGCTGGCGCTCCTGGAAAGGGCCATCACCCTTGCGGGCCTGGAGGACATATACAAAAATAGTGGGGAAAAGACCTTTATAGCCCCCACCAACAGCGCTTTTATGGAATACCTGGAGACCAACTCCTATGCAGCGTTGGAAGATGTTCCCGTTCCCATATTGCGGAATGCCCTAAACTACCATATTGCCAACGGGGTAGTGCTGTTCAGCGATCCGGCCTTGATGGACAACAACAGGCCACTCCCCTATGAAACGGAAAACGGGCAGATCATCTATTTGTCGCACAACAGTAGTTTTATAGGCCTGATCAATGAAGGCACCAACAAACAATGGGAAATTACGACCTCCAATTTAGAGCCCCTTAACGGCGCCCTGCACGTGGTAAATTCCATAGTCTATTTTTCCGCCCCCTCAGGGGACCTTAATGTGCCCGACCCCTCCATTAAGACCGACACCATTTTTCCCCTTTACGATACCTTTATAAATGGGGGCATACAGTCCGGGGCCAATTTTGGCGCAGATCCGCTTTTAAAGGTTAAAAATGTAACGGACAATGGGGACTATGATAGAAAGGCATTTTTGATGTTCGATCTCAACGAGTTTGATCAAGAAGGGGTGATCACCGACCTGCAACTGGAAGTGGCCATACAGTTTACGCATGGTAGGGGGCTTAGCCTGGACCTCTATAATGTTCCCGATACTACTTGGACGGAAATGGGGCTCACTTGGAACAGTGCGACCTTTCCCGACGCTCCGGCCATAGCCAGTGTGACCACCTCCAAAGTGAGCGCCTTCAACTTTAATATTACCGACTTCTTCAATGAACAGGAAACCTTGGGAAGGATTGCCCTGATGTTGGACGGGGAAGCTACGGGTGATGAGACGAACGAGTTCGGATCCAAGGAAAACGCCAATCTGAACCCCCCAATGTTGATCGCTACGATCGCCTCCGGAAACAGTTTTCTGGAATTCGAATCCAATTCGGGCTTTACGGTAGCAAGGGAAGGGGCATTCGCATGGAACAGCAGTGTGCTTGAACTAACAGGGGCAGCGGCCGGGGATATCATCTATACCGTGGAAGCCGTACCACAGCATGGTTGGTTGGTAAAAGGGGCGAGTATCCTACAAGTGGGAGATCGGTTGACCCAATTGGATATAAACGTGATGAACCTTTTGTACATAAACGATGGCTCCGGCACGACCGATCTTGTAACCCTGTCCGCCCGGGATAGGGTAGGTTCAAGTGTAGGGCCCTTTAATGTGGACATCGCCATTCAATAATGAGATACCCTGACTATGAGCAAAAAAATGAAGTTACCACCCCTCCGTACCCCTGTGCGGCCCATATCCTTAAACGTATTTGTATGTATGTTGGTGCTGGTCTCCTATTCCTGCTCAAAGGCGCAGGATAACGAAGAACTGCCCGTACGGCAACAAACGAGGATCATAAATTTTTCGGGCCATGAATGGGTGGTCCGCGCCTCGGATGACGGGAAGGAGGGACCGGGACCCAATTATGTCTCCGATTCCGAGGAAAACGTTTGGGTGGACGATGATGGGCGCTTACATCTAAAGATCGTACAAAAGGGAGGTTCTTGGTACTGTTCGGGAATTTCCCTGCGCCGCTCGCTTGGCTATAACAAATATGTTTTTTACGTAGGAAGCGAAGTGGGGCTTTTGGACCCAAACGTGGTGGGCGGCCTGTTTACCTATATGAACGATACCGAAGAAATCGATATCGAGTTTTCCAGATGGGCAGATCCCGCAAGTGAAAATTCGCAATTTGCCGTACAGCCCTCCCATGAAACGGGCAATAAGGTCCGCTATGACCTTGGACCGAACAGTGGGGAGTCGACCCATATGTTCGACTGGCAACCGGAAAAGATCGAGTTCGCCAGTTATAGGGGCCATACCTTGGACCCCTTAGCGGAAGCCGTAATCGGTACATGGACCTATACCGGGGATGACGTACCGCCCGATAGCAACGAACGGTTAAAAATAAACCTTTGGCTGTTCAGGGGAAATCCCCCTACCGATCAAAAGGAAGCCGAGATGATCATAGACCGAGTGGAAATACTCTGAGCAGGGGAAGGTGAAGGGTTCGTTGCGGTTTTTGAGGAACCAAAGGGAATAGTGCGCCAAACGAATAAAAAACTTAATTTAAGAGTACCCAATACAAATTAAAAAACGAATGTCAGATTTTCAAAACAAGATCCACGTCCTCCCCACACCCCTTTCAACGGGTACGGAAGCAGGGAAAGCAATAGAAACCTGCATTGTGAAATTACAGCGGGAGCAGGATTCGATAAGGATCATTTTTGCCGCCGCCCCATCGCAGGACACCATGCTGGACTA
Source organism: uncultured Sediminicola sp. (assembly GCA_963974715.1). GTDB lineage: Bacteria > Bacteroidota > Bacteroidia > Flavobacteriales > Flavobacteriaceae > Sediminicola. Next base: position 428,031 of record CAXBDK010000001.1, on the reverse strand, counting down.
TTTGGCTGCGTCCACGGCCATAGAGTGGGACAGGATAACGGCCTTTAATATGGACGAATATCTGGACCTTCCGAAAGGAGCTCCCCAGTTGTTCTCAAAATACCTTGAAACCAACCTTTTTAACAAGGTCCCCCTAAAAAGGGCCTTTACCATCGACCCCCATTCCGATGCACAAACGGAAATCCAACGATATTCGTCATTGATAAAGGAGGGGCCCATTGATATTGTCTGTTTGGGAATAGGGGAGAACGGCCATATTGCCTTTAACGATCCACCGGTGGCCGATTTTGAGGATCCGCAAACCCTTAAGGTGGTGGAACTGGATGAGGAGTGCCGTACACAACAGGTAAACGACCTTTGTTTCGAGACCTTGGGGCAAGTACCAAAAAGGGCCCTTACCCTTACCGTTCCCACCTTGATGAACGGGGCAAACCTATTCTGTGTCGTCGTGGGCGAAAACAAGAGTTTGGCGGTAAAGAACACCCTTATGGGGCCGGTAAGTACCACTTGCCCCGCCTCCATCCTAACAACGCACCCCAATTGCCATTATTATTTTGATGACAAAGCCTACCGTCATGTAGCCAAGATCGAACAAAATGCTTAAAACAAAAAAAATGGGTTATAGATCTCTATTCAATATGTTCTTGGCCATTTGGCTGATGGGAAATCCGGCATCCCATCTACGGGCACAGGTATCCGGCGAAAATGCAGAATTTCCATCCAAGGGCTTCCATTTGGACATGCGGATTCAGGTCATGACCCCAAAGGCCCTAAAGGAATTTGCCGATGAGCTTGCCGGACTGGGGATGAATACCCTTATAATGGAATGGGAAGGCACCTATCCCTTCCAAAAACATGCCACCATTTCAAATGAGCTCTCCTATTCCCGTGAGGAAGTGGAAGACTTTATCGCCTACTGTGACAAATTGGGCATTAAGGTCGTTCCCCTACAACAAAGTCTTGGACATTTGGAATATATTTTGCGGAATCCGAGATATAGCCATCTTAAGGAGGATCGAAAGGACATATCCCAATTATGCCCGATGAAAACGGAGGAAAGCAAGGCACTTTTTTCCGATCTGTTCACCGATATGGCCGCAATGCACAATTCCGATTATATCCATATCGGGGGGGACGAAACGTATTTACTGGGTCATTGCGAACCATGCGCCGCAAAGGTAAAGGAAGAAGGAAAATCCAAATTGTTCGTAGACCATATGAAAATGATCGCGGACATCGTGATCTCGTTGGGGAAAAAACCGGTAATGTGGGCGGATATTATTCTTAAGTATCCAGAGGCGGCCTCGGAACTGCCCCAGGAAACCATCTTTGTGGATTGGAACTATGGATGGAAAATAGACCATTTTGGCGATATAAAAGGGCTCCAGGATATGGGATTCGCGTTTTGGGGCGCCCCGTCCATTAGAAGCCATCCCGATAATTGGTACCTTACCGATTGGCCCACCCATTTTAAGAACCAACAGCAATTTATCCCCTATGCCCGTAATGCCGGTTACAAGGGCATGATCATGACCTCTTGGTCCACTTCCGGGCTCTATGGGTTTACATGGGATGTGGGCTATAGCGTTATGGACATGCAGCAGATAAGGAACAATTACCCCATGTCCGGCTTCCGGATCTTAATGGCCAGTTTCGCCCATGCCCTACGGTCCAAAGAACCGTTGGACCCAAAGGCATTTGTGCTTCGATATTCCATGGAAAGGTTTTCCCTGGATAATGATGGGGCCCAAGCGATTTGGGATTTTTTATCCTTTCCCCCGGAACTTATCGAAAACACCAAGCCCGTAAAAAGCGCAAGTATTTCGGAAATGAAACAAAATTATGGTCAGATAAGGGACAAGCTTGCACAAGTAAGGGCGTCGGATAACCAAAGGGAATTGGCCCATTTTAAATTGATGGCCGATCTGCGCATGCACTACTTGGATTTTAAGGAAGTGGAAGCGGCCTACAACGCTCCTGATTTTACAGTTTCCCAAGCGCCGGAGCTCATAAAAAAGCTGGAAGGAATAATGCAGGACGCCAAAAAATTGGACAGGAGATTTCTGGAACTGAACCAGGGATTCCTATACGATTCGGAATTACAGGAACAAAACCATATACGGATACTGCCCGTAAAGGTACTTTACGAACGTCTGACCAAAATAAAATAAACCCCTGTTTGTATGGAATTACTGGATTGGATAGTACTGTCGGTCTATTTCTTGATGCTTTTGTGCATTGGGCTATGGGCCTACTTTCGGGTGGGGGATGCTGCGGATTTCTATACGGCCGGGGGAAAATTACCTTGGTGGTTATCCGGGATCTCGCACCATGTATCGGGTTATAGCGGTGCGGTATTTGTAGCTTATGCGGGCATTGCCTATACCCACGGATTTACCTTATATGTATGGTGGGCATTTACGGTGGGACTGGCCACATTGATCGCCGCTTTTTACATTGCGCCAAGATGGTCCCGCTTGCGATTGTATTCGGGAATCCAGTCGCCCACAGAATACTTGCTGCTACGGTACAATCTAACCACCCAACAGTTAATAGCTTGGTCCGGGGCCATCATAAAGGTGTTCGATACGGGAGGAAAATTGGCGGCCATTGCGGTGCTGCTCAATGTCTTCAGCGGCACCTCCATCACGGTGGGCATCCTTTTGGTGGGATGTATATCCCTTACCTATATTACCATTGGCGGACTTTGGGCCGATGTATGGAACGACTTTGCCCAATTTTTGGTCCAATTGCTCGCAGGGCTCACCATGTTCGCAATGATCATTATAAATTTAGACGATGGACTGGAGGGCGTATTCACCATGTGGGACAGACTGCCCACCGAGAACTCAGGTCTGTTCAATGACCCTTATACCATATTCTTTGCTTTGGTGATGTTGGTCATTAATTTCTTTAGTTATAGCGGGGGAACCTGGAACCTGGCTACCCGCTTTATTTCCTCCTCTTCGGGCAAGGTGGCCAAAAAGGCGGCACTGTTGTCCTCGCTGTTGTATTTTGTATGGCCCTTGGTATTGCTCTATCCCATGTTCGCGGCGCCCCTATTTCTTGAAAACCTCAACGATCCCACCCTCAGTTATGGGATAATGGTAAAGGAATTTTTGCCCACTGGATTGGTGGGGCTGGTGCTTGCCTCCCTTTTTGCCAACACCCTGTCCATGACCGCATCCGATTCCAATACGGTATCCGCAGTGATCAGTCGTGATATACTACCCGTGCTATTTCCTTCCATAAGATCATTTTCAAGTAAAAAAACCCTAAGATTGGCCCGTATCACCACCTTTTGCTTTACCATCCTCACTATTGTCACTGCATTGAATTCCAGTTATTTCGGCGGTGTCTTTGGACTGCTCATCTCTTGGTTCGCAGCCTTGTTGGGACCCATTGCCATTCCCATGATCCTAGGCTTGTTGCCTATTTTCAATAGGAGCAACGGGACCGCCGCGGTCATCTCCATCATTGGGGGCTTGGCAACCTTTGTGCTGCTCAAATTGCTGCCGGTATCTTCCCTGGCCTTGGAAATAGGGGCGCCCACTTTGGTTTCCTTCCTGTTTTTTGTGGTATATGGTTTTTTAAATAAATTGCCAGTGCCCAGCAGCGTTACCGAACTACATCTAAACCTGGACAGGAACCACTAATTTATGGGGATGCAAGAAATTTTTGAAGGGATACACTACAGAACAGGGCAACCTATTGAAGTACAGGTCGGCGATGGGCGCATCACCGAAATAAGACATAAAGAGATAGGCATTCCCCGAAACCATATCGCTCCCGGTCTGGTGGACCTTCAGATAAACGGGTTCAAAGGAATCGATTTTAACGAGGCGGGATTAAAAAAAGAAGATGTGGTGGCCATGACCCACTCTTTGTGGGAGGCCGGAACCACCTCCTATTATCCCACCCTGATCACCAACAGTGATGCCAATATAACCTCGGCCATTAAAACCATTGTCCAGGCCTGTAGGGATGTTATCATAAACGATTCCATAGGCGGCATTCACTTGGAAGGACCATTTTTATCAAAGGAAGAAGGACCGCGTGGCGCGCATCCGCCGGAACATATAAAAGCACCGGATTGGGCACTTTTTTGCGAATGGCAAAAAGAAGCGGAGGGCTGGATCAAATTGATAACACTTTCCCCCGAATGGCCCGGCTCCATTGCCTTTATAAAACAATGTGTCGCCTCCGGTGTAACGGTCTCCATAGGCCATACCTCTGCTGCCCCGGAGCGGATTGCCGAGGCCGTAGCGGCGGGCGCCAAGTGTTCCACCCACTTGGGAAACGCGGCCCATCTTATGTTACCGCGCCATCCTAACTATATATGGGAACAACTGGCCCAAGAGCATCTATGGGCGACCCTTATTGCGGATGGGTTCCATTTACCCGATTCCGTCCTAAAGGTCTTTCTAAAGGTAAAGTCGGGAAAAAGCATATTGGTCAGCGACTCCACCAAATTTGCGGGAATGCCCCCGGGCCCCTACCAAAGCCATATCGGGGGGGAGATTGAACTGGACGATACCGGCCGACTGTTCCTAAAGGACAGTCCCGGACTCTTGGCCGGTTCGGCCCGTTCCCTTTTAGAGTGTGTGGACCATTTGATAAACCGGGGCTTGGCACGGGTTGACGAGGCCTTGGACATGGCCTCCCTAAAACCTATGGAACTGTTGCAAAAAGTGCCCGTAAACGACCTAGCCAAAAACAATAAGGCCGATTTCCTGCTGTTTGAACGCAACGGTGATAAAATTGAAATTATCCACACCGTAAAATCGGGCAAAATTGTGTACAGCCTATAGATCAGGGCGGGGGCCGGGGCCATTGGACAATTTTTTAAAGAACGATCATAAAAAGTATACCCATGAAACAAACACGTTTATTATACCTACTTCTTATCATTACCTTATATGTTGGACATGCTGCGGAAGGGGCGCCCATAATTCCAAGGCCTACCTCGTTGGAATATGGGAAAGGGACATTCGAACTAAAAGCTGATATCACCATCATTGCCCCCGATAATATGATGGAAGCGCACTATTTGGCCCGGCTGTTGGAAAAAGGATTTGGAAAAAAGCCCAAAATAAATGCTACGGGAAAGGGCATCACCCTACTGTTGGATAAGCGATTATCGGATACCCTTGGCAACGAAGGATATATGCTTGATATAGGGAATGGGGAAATCATCCTAAAAGCGGCCGGCGATACCGGCATCTTCTATGGAATTCAGTCCATGAGACAGCTTTTGCCCACCGACTTTGAATATGGCACCACCAAAAAATCCATAACGGTCCCCGCTTTAAAGATAATGGATAAACCCCGTTTTCCGTGGCGTGCCTTTATGTTGGACGAGTCCAGGCACTTTCAGGGGGCCACGGAGGTAAAAAGACTCCTCGATCAGATGGCCCTTTTAAAGATGAATACCTTCCATTGGCATCTTACCGACGATCAGGGATGGCGGATCGAGATCAAAAAATACCCGAAACTGACAACGGTAGGGTCTGTGCGCTCTGACACCCAAGCTGCCCGAAAAAGCGAAGAAAGGACCGGCGAACCACATAAGGGATTTTATACCCAAGCTGAAATAAGGGATATCTTAAAATATGCTGCCGATAGGCATATCAACGTTGTTCCCGAAATAGAGATGCCGGGGCACGCAACCGCGGCCATTGCCGCTTATCCGTGGTTAGGCTCCCTTGGCACCACCAAAGAGGTGTCGGTTACTTTTGGAAAATTACCGGATTCCTATAATATAGCAGATCCAAAGGTGGTGCGATTCCTCAAAGATGTCCTAACGGAGGTAATCGCCCTCTTTCCGGGAGAGATCGTACATATAGGAGGGGACGAGGTGAACTTCGGACCATGGGAAAAATCAAGCACGGTCCAGTCCTTTATGAAGGAACAACAGCTTCGCTCACCCGTAGACCTACAGATCTATTTTACCAACAAAATTTCAAATTTTATAGATGGCAAGGGCAAACGTATGATGGGGTGGAACGAAATAATGGGAGATGACATACATGGGGAACGCACGGAAAATACCGTTAAGACCGAACAAAAATTGGCGAAATCGGCCATTGTCCATTTTTGGAAGGGCGATCTGGAATTGATAAACACTACCGTCCAAGCGGGCTATGACGTGGTGAACTCAAATCATTGGGACACCTATTTGGATTATACCTATGAAAGGATCCCATTGTCTACGGCCTATTCCTTTGACCCCGTTCCGAAGGGATTGGACCCAAAATACCATTCCCGTATCTTGGGAACCGGTGCCCAGATGTGGACGGAATGGCTCCCTACCAAGAAAAAGCTGGAAAAGCAGATCTTTCCAAGATTGGCGGCCTATGCCGAGGTTGGGTGGACAAATAGGGAAAATAAGGATTTTGAAAGGTTCCAAGCGTCCCTTCGGGAATTAAAAGAGCGGTGGACCATGGAGGGTATCAGTTTTATGCCAGCTCAGGTTCCCCCCACGGAAGGAGAGAATTGAGCTGATGGTAAAAAACTTTGGAAATCCTTAAAAGTATGGCCGGCTAATATATGGGAATCTCTTTATTGGCCTTCAATGGACGTCCTATACCGAAAAGGTTCCCCATTTAAGGTTTTGATGGAAGTTACCATCTTCCCTACCTTCCCCTTGCCATCTAAATATTGCGGGGGAGGCAATCCCCTTTTAAGGGCTTCCTTCGCATAGTATTCCGCCTTGGGAGGATGAAAGGGGTATACCACATTATAGGTACTGTCCCATTGGTCAAGATCTATGAGCACCCTTATAATTTCAATGCAATCGAACAGATGGACCAGGTTGATGGGATCGTTCCCATTGGACAGTCCCATTTTACCGGAAAGGCTGGTGACCGGATGGCGGTCGGGACCAATAAGGCCCGCCATCCTTAAAATAACGGTACGGAATTTCGGGTATTCGGAAAACGACTTCTCCGCGGCCAACAGCTGTCTTCCGGACTCCGTATCGGGAAGGGGTAAAGTATCTTCAGTAACCTCGCCACTTGCCCCTCCATATACCGAGGTGCTGCCCACAAAGATTATCCTGCCAATTTCAGCGGTGTTGGCGGACGCCAGTACAAATTGTATTTTGCGTACGTAATTTTCCTTATGATCCCCCCGGAATTTTGGAGGGACATTGATGATCAGGATATCCAAATCTTCCAAAAAATCACTTATGGGGCCCTCCACTCCTTTCTCGGTAAGGGCCACCATATATGGAACAATGCCCAGTTGGCCCAAGGACTCCAATTTATCAGGGGAGGTAGTGGTGCCCCTTACCGAATGCCCATCGGCCAATAGGGCCTGGGCCAAAGGGGTACCCAACCATCCACAGCCCATAATACCAATGTGCGCTTTCAATAGAGGACCGTTTTTCTGGTTACTACGGCATCGTTTAGGACAAACGGCATGGGTATGGCATTACTTGGCCTTTCTGGAACGGCAAACAGCGGATTGCTCAGCAGGTCGTTCGAAGCCTCATAGAGGGTAAGTTCCAATTTCTTTTCTTTGGGAAATGTTATTTCCAGTTCGGTATAATCGTTATCACTTATAAAATGGGTCACCAACTTCCCGTTCCTGGGCCCCTGCAGGTAAAAATCGGAGAGCGGGATACCGTTTACAATGGCCGAAGTGAGGGGCACATCGTTTACGAAGACTTCCAGTCGGTTTACCTTTCGCTGCGGGGTAATGCAGACGGTAAGGTGGCGACTGTCCCCTAATATGGTATCTTGGGTCTTTTCCACTAGGGGCGACTTCATTTTTTTTAGGGGTGCCGGCGCCACGAAGGTGATGGGGGTCCCGTATTTGCTTCCCAAAATATGCTCGCTCCCTGCTTCCATACTTTCTTTCCCCTCCCCAAAATAAGGTCGGTTCCAAGAATCGACCTGCGTGTCATAGGTGGCCCATTGTGCCGAATTTTTATCGGAATCGTATACGTACAACAGGCTATTGGGCCGTGCATTTTCCACAGAAAACCCGGAATTTAAGTGGGCCCCCATCATAAAGAGGACAAAGACCAAAAAGCCTAACAGGGACAGACGGCCTTTTGAAGTATACTGTCCAAAAATGGGCAGTAGCAAAAAGAAGGTAAGGGTGGTCAACAAAGTGGCGGCCACCATCATTTTCAGTCCCAATCCCACGGGGAACATCTTTATAAAGGGACTGTAGATCCATAGCGCCGGCAACGCAAGGAACAACAACAGAAACGGATTGGGCTCCCGCTGGACCAACAGTATAAAAAAACTGGCCAAAAATGCCAAAAGGGGCACCGTAAAAAATGCGGCTCCGGGAAGCAGGGCAGAAACGGCCCCACAGATCAGCAACCAAACAAACAGGGGGGGGACCAACAGATTGGCAGCCCCCAACCTTCCAAAACGATGGTATACCAAAAAGCAGATTGCGATGGACAATCCCACAAAAGCAGCGATATAGAGGTAACCATTATAGGTAAAGCCGTGCAACATATCCTTGTACTGCGGGTATATCCACTTCAATGCCGTCCATGAATAAAACCCGATGATACCGTTGATCAGCAGGGCCAATAGCAGCGGAAGGAAACCTTTTAAAATTTCCTTTAGGGACAGCGTTCGTTTACGAAAACCGTATGTCAGGAACACTACAAATAAAACTATCGCAAGGCCGAACATCGGCCAGATCCATTCGAAAGGATAGGATACCAGCTTAAAAAAGGGTACGTTGAAATAAATACGGTCGTCCAGACTTTTCAAACGGGAGAGATCGGCGTTAGAAAAATGGCTTAGCAAAGGCATAAGGTAGCTACCTTGATGGGCAAGGGTATTTTTGTCCAGTCGGTCGTACGTATCCCGTGCGGTATGGTAGTCAAAATGGTCATCGATAAAGGCGAAATTTAGTCCCTCAATATCCCTGTCTTCCCTGAACACCGTCAGATCGGTATCGTTCGGCAGCATTTTATAGATGCTGTACACCAGGGAATTGGCCACGGGATATGCCGGTTGGGCCGCCACAAATTCCTTGATCAGGTTACCGTTCCCCCTATTGGTCTCGATAAGCATGTAACTGGGGCCCCCACTGCCCCTTGCCTCAAAGTTCAGTACCAGCCCCACTTCCTTGGCCCAAGGATGCCGGTCCACAAAAAGATCTGCCCCGTTGAGGCCCAATTCCTCCGCATCGGACATAAGGATCATAATATCGTTGCGGTGGGTTCCCTTTTGGGCCATAAAGGCCCTAAGGCCTTCTAGGATAGTCGCCACCCCACTACCGGCATCGCTGGCGCCCATAGAAGAATGTGGTGCGCTATCATAATGGGACAGCAGCAACAGTGCCTTTCCAGGTTGGGTACCCTTTATCCGTGCGAGTATGTTGGTGGCCTTACTGAGATTGGCCCAGTCGCCGGCGGTATACCCTTGCTGCAGACTGGTTTCCAAGCCCATGGCACGCAGTTCGGAAACGATATAATCCTGCACCTTTTGATGCCCTGTAAACCCAACGGCATGGGGTTCCTTGGAAATATTTTTAACATGTTCCATGGCACGGTCCGTGGAAAAGGAGGTTGCAGGGGCCTTACTATCTTCTTCATAAATAGGCATGGAAGCGCGGAAACCCCAGTATATGGCAAGGCCAAGTGCAAAGAGGGTAATGACGGTAACTAGGTTTTTCATGGTGGTTCATTGTTCCTTAAAAGTATGAAAATCCACTGGGAAATCCATTTTATTCAATATTGGACCTTTTAATTCTTATGCCCAAAGTGAAATTCCTTTGATATATGGGACTTTGCAAAAATTTAAAATCACAAAGACATAATATATTGGATACTATTTTATTAATTGATCACTCTGTGCGTTAATTTATTGCGTAATAACCTAAAATTGAGTATATTTCAAATTAACCTAAAAACAAACTTTATGGGAATCAAAAGTTTTCAAGGCGCCCGGGAGGTCCTAAAAAAGGAGTACCATGCGCCCATTTTGGTAGCGGATTATATGACCAAGAAATTGGTGACCTTCCGTCCGGACCAGTCCATATTACAGGTGATGGAACTTTTTGCGAAGAACCACATATCTGGTGGTCCGGTCTTGGACAACAACGGGTTCTTGGTGGGTATCATCTCCGAGGCCGACTGTATGAAGCAGATTTCCGAAAGTCGGTATTTCAATATGCCGATATTGGACAAGAGCGTTGAGAAATATATGACAACGGAAGTGCAGACCATCCCCCACGATATCAGTATTTTTGATGCTGCCGGGATTTTTGTCCGCTATAACCGCAGAAGATTGCCCGTTTTACAGAATGGTCTTTTGGTAGGGCAAATAAGTAGAAAGGATATTGTGATAGCTGCCTTAAAACTTACCGGCCATAACTACAAATGATCGGACTTGCAGATCTATCTTTAAGGAACCTTATTCCCTTTTAACGATCATATAAAACTCGTTCTCCAAGGGCAGGTATCCCATGTCGTACACAAAATAATAGACCGTTCCCTTTTGGGTGGTATATATATGGGTAAAATACTCAAAATCGAAACCCTTATCCAACAATTTGGTCTTAAGGGTCTTTGTTTTGCCTTCTTTTAAAGGAAAACTTTCCAGCACCCGATGATTTTTCCGGAGCCTGTTATGTATGTTCCGAATCAGGTTCTTGGTATCCTTGTTCAGATTATTGTTAAACGTATTTCTGCAGTAATCCGAGCAAAACCTTTTATCCTTGCGTCCTATGATCTTCTCCCCACATTCGGGACATTTCTTCTCCATGGGCGGGCGGTGTTGGTTGCAAATAACACGCCTTAAGATATAAAATTTTTGTCGGAATTTTCCTATGGCAATGATTTACATAGCTTTAATCGCGATCATCCCGCGCCCCCTACCCTTTTAATAGTTCCGCAAAACCTCAAAGGGAACCTTCAATATAGGGAAGACCTGGACAACCAGGCCTTATACCCTTCACCGGATTTTCTATGCCCCCTTAAAAGAGCGACCCTCCCCGGACAGTGCCATTCGCAACTTTGGCAAAGCGGTCTTTCCTATTCCGTGCAGGGCCAGGATTTCTTTTTCGCTGTAACGGGAAAGGGCGGTAAGAGTAGTTATCCCGTGTTGCTCCAAGGCCCGTATGGCGGGAGCTGAAAGTTCCGATTGCCATGGTTTTATAAGAGATTTACCTTTCTTTCGGGCCAATGCTTTTTGGAGGTTCTCTTCCACCCTAAACCGGACCATTTTGGAGATCAACTTCACCGGAACGGGCCTGTCCAGAGGAAATTGGACCGAGCCCTTTGCATTCCGGTAACCGGAAAGTTCCTCTTGGAATTCCAAAATAGCCGAGGGTGTGGGATACCACCCAATATGGTTTTTAAAGGCGGCAAAGTGAACCAGGTTACCGTCCAAAATAAAGGTAGGCATGGCATAACTGATTTTTTCACTTGCCCCAGGAGCGGCTTTTTGTACTGTTTCCCTGATTTTCTGTAACTTTTCCCGAACGTCCGCGGGAAAAGATGCAATATAGGAATCAATGTCCGATAACCGTTCTTTTTTCATCTATAGTGGCTAGTTGGTGGAAACTTCTGTAGGAAATGATTAAAATGGCCAAGATCACTACTGGAAACAGTAGGCCCATGGTAGGTCCATCCACTGCCCAATTGCTTATAAAGGCAAAAACGATGTCGAAGGTGAATCCGGCATACGCCCACTCCTTAAGCCTTTTGGGAACTTGGGGAATAATAAGAACAAGAGATCCCAAGATTTTAAAGATTGTTAGGACAACCCCAAAATAATCGGGGTAGCCCAAATGGCGTATCCCTTCCTTGGCCATTTCAGTATGGCCGGTAAGGGCTGGCATTACCCCAAAAAATATAAATAAAATGCCCGTCGTGGTCCAAAATAGAATTTTTGTTTTTTTCATGGTTATTGTTTTAAGAACTGGTTACATTAAAATATAGATATTATTTCCTCTGTTGTGCCGCCCAGTGTCGAATCAACTCCTGTAAACGAGATGCCTTGTCCGATAGGTCTTCCATACTTTTTAAGGGCAACATCCTTCTTCCGTCGGAATAGTCGCCGACCAGCAGGCCGGTAATATCTTCCATAAAAGCGCCCCTTGGGAAAACTAAAAGTGGAAACCCCTTTCTCAAGTGAATGACCAGCAGGTCCCGCTGATAAGTCTTGGGGTCGAAATCTGCCATTGGTCCTTTAAAAAAAAAGGCCGGCGAATTCCATTTAATATGTTCGCCTATAAGGTTATCTGACTCGAGCACCAATTTCCGTATCGCTTCCACCAATGACCGCAAAGGGCCGTCCATCCCTTTAAGGTGGGCCGTTACCGTGTCAGAATCGTTAATATGGGTCGCTTTGGCCATTGGTTTCCAAATTGGGGAAGATTGTTAACTCACTAAGTTATATTTATGATGCTCTCACGTCTGCCCGCCTCTGGCGGTTATTTTAGTTTTCCTCCAGCTTGCTCAGAGGTTGTTGACTTTCCGAGGCAGTGATCAACTGTCCAATATCAAATTTTTTCATTTTTAATAAAGCAGCCATGACCTTTGGGGCTTTTCCGGGATCGGACATCAATTTGGCCAGAATGGATGGTACGATCTGCCACGACACTCCAAATTGATCCTTTAGCCATCCACATTGATCTTCCCGGCCCCCGTTTTGGAGAAGGGCATTCCAATATCGGTCGATTTCTTCTTGGGTGTCACATTCCACTACCAAGGAAATTCCTTCATCGAACTGGAAGTCATGGGCAGCGGAACTGTCCATGGCCATAAAAACATCCCCATTCAATTTAAACTGTGCATGTTTGATCGTACCGGTAACATCGGGATCCGATTCGGCGTAGGGAAGTATCCCCACAATTTCAGATCGGTCGAACACCGTAGTATAAAAATCGATCGCTTCTCTTGCCTTTCCCTGTTGTACCCCCACGAACATCAGGGTAGGCGTGAATTTTTGTCCCACTTCGGCCAGTTTGCCCAAGGATAACTGCCAGTTTACCCCGAAGCGATCGGCCACCCATCCATACCGTTCGCTCCATGGATAGGAATCCAAGGGCATCATTACCGAACCATTGATGGAAAGTTCCTTCCAAGCGGCATCCAGTTCCTCTTTGGTATCACAGACCACAAAAAAGGAAATGGAAGGGTTTATGGTATGGGAAGGCCCTCCATTGAGGCCCATAAAGCGCTGACCGTTGAGCTGAAAGGTCACTACCATGGGTGTATCAACGGTAATGATGGAATTGTTGAAAACGGAACAATACAGTTCTGCGGCCGACTTTGCCTCTCCGTTAAACCACAGACAAGGGGATATTGGCTTTATCATAACGGGCGACTTTAATGGGTTTCGGTGTAATTTTTAAAATTGTCCAGTATTGCCTGCCATCCCTGTTGTTGCATTTCCAAGGAATTTTCGCCCTCGGCATCAAAGGTTTCGGTAATGATGGTAGTTGTTCCCTTTGAGGCGAACAATATCTTTACCTTGCGTCCATCACCTAGGGTGTACGTTATTTTTTGGTGCGGTACCACTTCATCGTACACCCCTTCAAAATCGAACCCAAAACTCCCATCCTTGGCCTCCATCCTTACAAGGAATCTTCCCCCGGGCCTTACATCCTGTTGGGCTTTTGGGGAATGCCAATCCGGTGAGGGGCTGTTCCATTTTACGATATGTTCCGGGGCGTTCCAATAATCCCACACTTTTTCAATTGGGGAATCCACCTCTGTTTTTACGGTAATTTCATTTGTCAACGTTTTCATATTCTGAGATTTAAGATTGTGTTTGTATGAACCATTACAAATCTCGGGATTAATCCTAAAAGAGGATATGTATAAAAACGTCACTAACGGGGGCCGTTTGCGACAAATTATTGTAAGATGTCCATATTCTTTCCGTATATTGATATTCGGAATAAAATTTCTCCTCATCAATGGTGAATAGATTAAGGTCAGCTTCAAAATATCCACCGTTATTCTGTTCAGGGTAATGTTACTTTGGGCATCATCACTGGCCCTATACCTTTCCTATCCTTAACAACAATGGAAATTCTACTTTTTTGATGTCCGCGTCTTTCCACTGTAGTGCCAAACTTTCCGAGATCAATGATACCGGATCCACCCCTTGCCTGTTCCGATAATGTTTCACGGCCGACCAGGTTCGTAGGTATCCCAATAAGTGTTCCATGGTCCACATATAAGAATTTTCAAAGCAAGGGGAGCTAATTTCATCAAATGGTAATGGGATTGTGGTGTACATTTCATCTATGTACCTACGTTCGGGATCCCAATACCCATCTAATATTTCGGAATAAAGTTTATTGATCGTTTCATCGACTTGGGCATTGATATTCAATTTTCCATAACCTACGATTACCAATAATGCCCCCTTTTTTGCCGTGCGTCGCACCTCTTTATAGAATTCCCCAAACTGGAACCAATGGATGGCCTGCCCCACCGTAATAAGATCAAAGTGGTTATTGGGGAAGTTGGTATTCTCTGCGGGTTGTAGGGAATACTGTACGTTTGTGAACCGTGGAGCATGGTCCAACTGGGAGGCACTGATATCCGTTGCAAATACCTGTCCGAACCGTTTTCGCAATATTTCCGTGAGCTGTCCATTGCCACAACCACAATCCCACGCATTTTCAAATGCCCCCAATTTAGCGTACACAAATTCGAAAAGGCCTAGGGGATAGCTGGGCCTAAAGTCCCTATAATGGTCCGAGTTGGTGGAAAAATTGTCCTTCATCTATCTGTTCAGTTCCATTACAAAAGCAGGGGTTTCCGGATCCCCTTTAAAAAATGTCCCTGTCTTTCCTTTGGAGAGCGCCCATCGGTCTATCCAAGAAATGCCCCAATCGCCAAATTTGCTTTCCTTTTCGGTATAGGCCGGGTCTTCCAATATCGCCGTTTGGGAAACGAAGGAATACCCATGTTCCAGATACATGTTTACAAGATCCTCCAGAAAATGGGCATTCAACAGGCTGGCATGGATAAGCAGGGTCTGGTCCATTGGCCTAGCAAAAAGTTCCTGTGAGAGTCGCTCGTAGAACACCAATTTGCGTTCCATATAATCCACATAGGCCTTCCCTATGCTGTCCATCAAGGTTTTGTCCCCCCTTTTATGGGCCGTACCATAGGCCTTTGCGAACAGGTAGTCCTCATTGTCTATGGTGACCGGTGCCGGGATATAATTATGCTGTTTTAGAAAGATCTTTAAGGAATCGGTCTGTGATCTGGTCTTTCCCGACCTTAGATAGGGATGCCTGAAGTAGCGGATGTCGGAATTATATTGCTTGGCGAGCCTTTTTATCACCTTTTCCCCTTGCAGGATATCTTGGGTATAGGTATCAAAAGAAACTTCATGATAGTTATGGTGCGAATAGGTATGGTTTCCAAGTTCCAGTCCGTTCTTTAGCCACATTTCCAACAATTGGGTCCTCTCTGGAACCAAGGTCCCATTTTCGTATAATTTGCTTTCGTTTACATATCCTATGGCGGGTATGTGGTGGCGGACAAAGACGTCTACCAAACCTTGGGCAAGCTCCCTCTGAAAGTCCGGCTCGTCCATACCATAGGTTACCGTAGGAAGGTCATCCACGGTAATGCACATCTTCTTTCCCTGGGCAGTGGAAAGGCAACACACGCCCAGAAATAAGAGGACATTAAAAAATCTGAAAATCATCGACCATTGTTTTTAAAATTAAGAACGCACAAACATTCCCTTTCTAAAATTACATGATCATATGGAATTTTCCCGAATTAAGGTTCCATTTGTTGGGGGCATAGCTGCAAAAGCCCGAATTGAACATGTTCGGAAGGTAGTTTTGCTAAACTTTGTGTATGCTTCCCAAGTAGTTCTCGGGCCAGAAGGCTGGCCAATTACAAGGTCAGTTTTTTCCCAGATAGGTCCTTATAAAAGCATCGAATTCAGGCAGGGAGCTATCCCCATATATATCCACAAACTGACTAAACTGCATAAATCCATAAACATAGGGGTTCTGCAAGGCCTCCCCATAATGCTCCGTAAAGAATGCGTTCGCCGTCGTACCCTCCGGTACCGGATCGGGCAGGGTAGCAAGCATTTTTTTGGCGTATCCATAGCACTGCTCCAGCGCATCCTGTCTACCTTCCTTACGCCACCAGAGCATGGCCACGGTATTGGCAAAATACTCGTTTTTATAAGATCCTGCAAGTCCCTGTTCCGCCCTATCCTGAAGGGCGTGCCCCAATTCATGGGGAAGATAGAACCCATTGAAAAAAAGGCCAAAAACTTCCTTCCCTTCCGATTCCCCTCCCGATACCTCGTACAGGAAGTCTACCAACGGTGGCGGCAGTTGTTCCCATAAGGGAAGGTTAACCGTCTTGTTTTCATAATAGATCATGGCGGGGGTGGTATTCAGCACCGTATGGGGCCCAAAGTTCAGGTCAGGAGCAATTTTATGGATATCTCCAATAAATGCTTCCGAGATTTTTTTGGCATCGGCAACCAGCATAATGGAATCCGTATAGGTCATAAACCAGTTGTCCTGCGAAAAAGTGGGTCTTGTGAACAATAGTAAAAGGGACAGGAAGAATAGTTTTTTCATAATTAGTGGGATTTGGATAATCTCGGCCCATACGCTATTCGGCCTTTGGGAACACCAAATTAACCAATATCCCTCCTTAAAGATCTTTTTCTGTATAATAGGTAGGAATTTATGTGTGGATCTTTTGTTACCTATAAAAGTTGAAAGATGTAAACATATTGATAGTGGAAGTGCCATAGGAGGTCTTTCTCCATTTTAAAGGCTAAAAAAAAACGAACAGACCATGTAACATTCTTATTTTTCTGCATCAAAAGGATAAATTTAAAATAATCAAGAAATGAAAAATTTATGTATTACCTTATTAATAGGGCTTTTTTGTGGACCACAAACAACCTATTCGCAAAAGTACCCTTTTGAGGTTACCGTTTATGGTTCAGGAGAGCCTATATTGTTCGTTCCCGGGTTTTCGTGTCCCGGGGAGGTTTGGGAAACGACTGTTGAAACCCTCCGTAAAGAATATGAACTGCACGTTTTTACGTTGGCCGGTTTTGGGGGTGTAAAACCGGTGGATTTTCCATGGTTGCCACAAATAAAAAAGGGAATGGAAAATTATATCAGGGACAAAGGTTTACAGAAACCCAAATTTGTGGGCCACAGCATGGGTGGAACCCTAGGATTATGGTTGGCGGCCGACAATCCCATGATGTTTTCAAAAGTGATTTCAGTGGATGGCCTTCCTGCAATGGGCGCCTTGATGTTTCGCGATTACAACCCTTCCGATTTTGGTTATGACACTCCATATAACCAGCAGGCCTTAGCAATGACCGACGAACAATTTATGGGCATGGCCGCACAGTTCGCAAATGGAATGACATTAAGGGAAGAAAAGAAACCACAGATCGTGGAGTGGATGGAAAAAGCAGATCGAAAAACTTACTTATATGGGTATACCGATCTCCTCAAATTAGACCTTAGGAAGGCACTTGGAAGGATTCGAACACCGGTCACCGTCTTTGCCGCTACCGAACCTTATGGAATACAAACCGTGAAAAACACTATAGAAAACCAGTTTGGCAACTTACAGGACTATACGTTGATTTTAGCGGAAGATTCTGCCCACTTGATAATGTTCGATAGACCGGAATGGTTTAATGGGATGCTGATCGAGGAATTGACAAACAAATGACAAAGGAAAAATTGTTCGAAACGATCTACCAAGAACACGCTTCCAAAGTGATGCGGTTGGTGCTGGGCTATGTCAAAGGCGATAAAGAACAGGCAAATGATCTTGTGCAGGATGTATTCGTAAAGGTCTGGAACAATATCCACACTTTTAAGGGCGATTCAAATATTGGTACATGGGTCTACAGAATTGCAGTGAATACCTGCTTGATGTTTATCCGTTCCAAAAAAAAATTGACCATTTACACCAACGCACCTACCGAAATCGATCAGCATTCCGATGAAATTGAAATGCAGTTCCGCGCCATGTACGAATGTATCGATCAACTCGGGGAAAAAGACCGCAGCATCATACTATTGGAACTGCAAGACCTGCCCCAGAACGAGATCGCATCGATCATGGGAATGACCCATGAAGCGATCCGTACGAGGGTACATCGCATTAAAAATATACTATCTAAATGTGCCAACAATGAGCAATTACGAAGATTTTAAAAAATTATATCGGACCCAACCATTGGACGCTCCCGATATGTCCTGGGAAAGCATGGTGAAAAAATCGAGATTTCTGAAAAAGAAGTTACGTATCACACAGCTTGTATTGGGACTCACCATATTTATACTGACATTCTTTTTCTTTTATATTTCCGCACAGGACATGTTGGAAGTGGCCCTTCCACTGGCCATTATGATCGGGGTACTTGCCCTAAGGATAGTTTTGGAAGTTGTGAGCATGGTATGGCTGCAAAAATTGGGCTATAGTGAAACCGTGGATCTATTCCGTAAAAGAGCGGGAAGGTACCACAGTTTTAGAACTGCCGTAAACCTAGTTGCCACGCCCGTATTCTATGGGACCTATATCTGGCAATTTATTGTTCTTTTACCTTATTTTAAGGTCGGTCTGTCGCCCGGATTTTATCTTTACGTACTAATATCCGGGCTGATCTCATTGGTGGTTTTGGGATGTTATATAGGCAACGATATACGCAAGGAACTACGGTTGTTAAAATCCCTTAAGCGCTAACAGTTTGAGCGGGCTTCCTACTTCTTTTTTACATAGATCAGGGAGCCTGTGATCAGGGTGTCGTTTTTAATGGTAAAATTTCTGTCGAACACGCCCAAGGAGGCAGTTTGGGCATCTTCCCCCGTATGTATGTCCCCTTGCAGCACGCCCCACTTTAAGGTATAACGATCGTTATTTTTCCCGATTTTAATGTGGGGCCATCCGGAGGAATTTTGATAAAGGCCCAAATACCGATCATTTTCGGGGCTAATTTGCCATAGGTCCGACTTCTTTGGGTAAACGATGTTGTCTTCCAGCTCGAAGCTCTTTTCAAAAAGTTGCTTTTCAGCTTTAAAGAGGCTATCGGCAACTTTGGAATTTAATTGGTTGTAAGCATAATCGGCCATTAGGTGGGGTAGGTTATACGCCCTATTATCGGTCGAAAAGGCAATAATGCCCATTTTTCTCCGGGGCATGAAGGAAATATGGAAACTTATGCCCGCCAGTCCGCCGAATCGGGTCAGGAGGGTATCGCCCTGGTATTCGGCCAAATCCCACCCTAGGCTATAACCGTAACGGTGATAGGTGAAATAATCCTTGTCCTGATCAGTAGTGACGTTATGCAATTCTTTCCAAGCCGTTTTGGATAGGATACCGTCATCTTGGCGAATATTGGCACTTAACCATTTTGAAAGATCGGCTAGGG
Organism: uncultured Sediminicola sp.; assembly: GCA_963974715.1. Classification (GTDB taxonomy): domain Bacteria; phylum Bacteroidota; class Bacteroidia; order Flavobacteriales; family Flavobacteriaceae; genus Sediminicola. The sequence goes on along the minus strand of CAXBDK010000001.1, from coordinate 408,637 downwards.
AGGAAATAATGCCCCCGGAAGCGTGCATGGTAATGTCTTCTTTATAGAACCCCGTATGCACGATCCCTCTTTCCGAGGTGGTGGTAACGGACGGCCTGACCGAATGTGGCGGATAGTCGGACACCTTGGCACTGCTATTGACCATTTCCAATGGGCCGAACAGTTCTTTCCCCATTTCTTCCTTCCATGAATTTCCGGTGGCCCGCTCAGCTACCAAGGCCGCAATAATGGGACCCACGTTGGAATATCGGAAAACATGGGACGGATCGTACTTAAAATCAGTGTTTAGGTCGTTTATAAGTTCGTCGTTCCCCCCCTTATAGCCCAAAAAGGCCGTTTTATACGCAAAACGGGTTCCAAAGGTCCCATGGGTATGGTTTAAGAGCGACTTGATGGTTATTTTTTGGGTATCCACACTGTCCAGATAGTGCAATTCCGGAAGGTAGGTGAACAAGGAGGCATTCAGGTCCAATTTTCCCTTTTCTTCCAAGATTTTTAGAAGGGTGGCCGTAAAGGATTTCGTATGGGACGCGATGTAGATAGGCGAATCATTTGAAAGGATGGAAGGATTCCCCTCCAAAAGATCCCTGTTCAGGAGCACGGAACGGACAAGTCCCTTTTCATCCACAATGGCCAGTCCGAAATCGCCATAGAGTTGCCGCTCCCTATAAATGGCGCCAAGTTCCCTGGCCAGGGAGGAAGCGATATCGGGATATTTTCGATCATGGGCGGTCTGCGGGTCGGATACTTGCGGGGTAGATATGTACACAAATGCAAGGGCCGAAAGAAGGCCACATAGTTTAAAAAAGGGTGTTGCCATGGTAAGGGATTATTGCCATGGGACGCCAAGTTCGTACAAACGGTTACCGTATTGGAGCCATAAAAACACAAACTGCCCTTCGGAAGTACCGCGGACAGTTTGTATAATATGGTTGCCAATAAGCAATATAGGTCAATTTGTTTATTCGGTCCCTATCTGCAATGTATACCAGTTGACATTCCGGGTAAAGTACATGGTGAGTCCCAGAATAATGGTAAGCCCCAAACTGCCCATCAACAATGCATAGTCGGACAATTGCAGGGTAACGAACATAAAGCCGTAGATACCGAACAATACCGTGAGCAACAAAAGGGAACGTTTCATCTTCTTGAACACGCTTATGGAATAAAGGCCGATCATGGCCACAATAGCGGCGGTGGATACCAAATAGGCAATGTTAAAATCGGCATGTTCGGAAATGGATACCAAGAGGGTATAGAAAAGGCACAGAGCGAGTCCCACCAAGGCATATTGGAATGGGTGGATCTTTCTTTTACCCAGGATTTCCACCAAGAAAAAGATCAAAAAGGTGAGGGCAATGGTCATGACCGCATACTTGGCCGATCTGAAGGATTTTTGGTAATCGTCCAACGGAAGGATAAGGTCCACACCAAAGGCCGATTCCTGAAGATGTTGTTTGTTGCCCGAACCGACCCAGGATTGGGCAAAATTACGGTTAAGCTGTAGGACGGACCAAGAGGCGGTAAACCCCTTTTCATCCAAATGCCGTGCATCGGGCAGAAAATTACCGTTAAAGGAAGGCGACTGCCAAGGGGAGCGAAGGGAAACATTGGTAGTGGCCCCTAGGGGGATAAAGGAAAGGGTTTTACTGCCCTGTAGGTCCATTGAAAAATCAAAAGGGATTGTTTTGGTCAGGGAATTCGAGAGGTCGGGCAGGTCTATGGTAATGCCCGAATAGATTAGCTCGCCCAACTTGGAACCTGGCCTCACCGGGAGGTTTTCCCCTTCCCAGCGAAGGCCGATCTGGTTTTTGATGCCCCGCAGATCGGAGATTCCGATGGTGAGAAAGGCCCGGTCGTATTGAATTTCCCTAAGATTTTGGGGATCCGGGGACCCTTCGATCTTAAAATCGCCCGAAATATCCAGATTGGAGCGATAGACCACCACCTCATATATGCCCCGCTTCAGTTTTTCGGGTAGTACCTTGCCATCAATCGACAGTTGGCCGGGAAGGATCTGCCAGTATTTGGTGACCGCTATTTTTTTATCGCCTTCTTCGTATTCATATATCAAGGGAACTGTCAGGATGGGGCCATTGATCTGTTGGGCCTCGGCCCATTTGGAACTGACCTCAGCAGTGGTCGACTCCTTCAATTTTTCGCGTTCTTGGATCAGCGATTGGATCATGGATGCGGGAATGAGCAATAACAGCATTAGGATGGTAATGGTGATCAGTTTAAGGGTAACGGAATTTTTGATCAGGTTGTTGATCTTTTCGAAGGGACTGTTTTCTGTATTCATAATTCTAGTTTTAAAGTACTTTGTTTTTCAAAGTTAATGGGTAAATTTTTTTAGGGATTGTATACATACCCGAAGTTAGCTTGCAAGGCACGGCGTAAAATCCAAAACAATTGGGTACGTACGTAGGGAACATACAATGCAACATTCCAAAAGAATTATTTGCCGAGCAATTGTTCAATGGCATTGATATGTTTTTTAAAGGCTTCGGTGCCGCTCTCGGTGGCAAAATATTTTGTGTTGGGCTTTCGGTTTAGGAATTCCTTTTCATAATAGATGTATTTCTTTTTTTCAAGGGATTTTAGGTGACTTGCCAAGTTGCCATCGGTAACGTCCAACAGGTCCTTAAGGGTGTTGAAGTCGAGAAAATCATTGACGACCAAGGCCGACATGATGCCCAGACGGATCTTGTTCTCAAAGGCCTTGTCCAAGTTTTTCAGCAGCTCCTTCACGGCTTGTATTTGAATTCCATGACAGTTCCGTACACAATATGCAGCATGCCAAACCCAAAGGCCCAAAAAATCAGTCCATAACCAATAAACTGTACCGATAAGAGACCTAATAGGATTTCCAGGAGACCCAAGCTCCGCACTTCCTTAAGGGTGTACTTACTGGCATTTACCAGAGCAAGTCCGTAAAATATAAGCGTCAGGGGTGCCACCAGTCCCACATACCCTTTAAGTAGTAGCATACAGCAAAGGATCCCACCAGTTGCGAGGGGAATCAGGAGATTCAGCAGCAACCGTTTGGTCTGGTGGTCCCAGATTTTCTGTTTTTGTTTTTTGGTCTTTTGGGTCGTAAAATAGATACCGGTGCCCACGGCCAGTACCAAGGTGCCCACGGCAATCAGCAGTAGTTGGGAAAGGCTTCCCCCCGTAAGGACCGAACTGTGGTAGCCCATATAGTCCTGATTGGCAAAAACAATGGTATACGCTAGGTAAGCTCCTACAAGGGCGATGATGCCCGCAGCAATTCCGGAGCGGCCACTAAGGGATATAAATCGGGAAGAGCGGTCCATGATGTCCTTGATATCCTTAAGGTCCGCAAGGTATTTTTCTTTCATTGAAAGTACTTTTAAATACAAAGTAAATTTATTCACATGATATTTACAAGTTTTTTTCGGATTTCAGGTAGACAAGCTCACAAGGGTACTATCCAAGAACTAAAAATATTTCGGATTAGACCGTTCGGGGGTACAGGGCAACTAGCTACAATAGCTTCACGTAAAGTTGCCAAAGGTTACTTCCATATGGGGGTCGTAATCCCGCTACGGAAAGGCAATCTGTACCGTTGTATCACCAAGGACGTTAAAGGCGCATTCCTCAAAATTAGGGGGGCCGAAGGTTTTCATCCTCCCCTTGGAAAAGGCAACGGCTTCCTTGGGAATGCCCAACCAGTTGGTGTCCAACTTTTCATTGTCGTTGGTGTCGTGAAAGATGGCGATGGCATACCGTCCATTGGGCAGGTCCGACCACCGAAGGGTATGATAGGAAGAATCGGCAGCGATACTGCCATTTCTAAAATATTTGTCGAACTTTAAAAACCCCTTTGCATCTTTATAGAGCGCCACATGGATCTTGCCCTGATCGGAATCGGCCCCTTTTACCTCAATGGAAAGGGTGTTCTGGCATATGGCCCAACATGGGATCAACAAAAACAAATACTTAATTGCATACATGGGTGCAAATATAGACAAGTAGGGCAGACACTAGAAAAGAATTTCGAAAGCTTGGAATTGGGACTTTCGGCCGGTCTTGGTGGGGAAGACGCTATTTTTGCCCGGTCTCCCCTTCCAAGGGATTGATCTTATTGGAAAGGAATTGGTACATCAATGCCGTTTCAGTACTATCGGCAAAGTTAAGGAAGACCTTTAACGAATCTTGATAGACCAGTTTGATCTTCGATTGTGAGAGCCTATCCACATAAATATATACTTCGGTATCCGAGAGCGAATCCCTGAAGACGCCTTTTTCCTTTTGAAAGGCCGAAAAACCGTTTACCCTTTCCAGAGAGGGTATTTTGGGTACCATTAGCACACTATCGATTTCGGAATAGTGCAGTTCTGTATGGTAGATTCCCGATAATATCTCGATGCTGTCGGGATTGATCCGGGTCCAGTTCTTGTAATGGGCCATAAAGGCTACAAGGACCACCACTATGGTAAGTACGATAATCAGGTTCCAAAACCAATGTTTTTTTCCAATTCCCTTAGCTTTACCCATATTCATCCGAAATTTGATCTCAAACCGGCGTTAAAGCTAATCAATAAGTGCGACTGCAGCAAATGGCCCCCTGCCCTACCCAAGTCCAACATCCAACGTCATCATCACAATAAAGCCCCCGATAAAGCCCATAACGGCAATATCGGTGTGGTTGTCCTGTTGGGTCTCGGGAATCACTTCTTCCACCACTACAAAGATCATGGCCCCAGCCGCAAAGGAGAGGGCGTAAGGTAGGATCGGTTGAAAGGTAAGCACCGCCCAGGCCCCGAGCACTGCGGCAATGGGCTCTACCAAGGCGGAGGCCTGTCCGTACATAAAACTCTTTCTCCTACTGAGTCCCTGCCTTCTCAAAGGCATGGCCACGGCAAAACCCTCGGGAAAATTCTGAAGCCCGATACCCAGGGCAAGAGCCACGGCACCCCCTATGGTGGCCCCGTCGAAGCCGGCCGCCACCCCTCCGAACAATACCCCTACCGCCAATCCCTCGGGAATATTGTGCAAGGTGATGGCCAGGGTGAGCAAGGTGGTACGGTGCCAGGGCGTTTTTAGACCTTCCTTATCGGTTTCCTTAAAATTGATGTGCAAATGGGGCAGGATCTTGTCCAGCCCAAAAAGAAAAGAGGCTCCCAACAAAAAACCAACAGCGGCCGGGATCACCTTTACAAAACCTTCACCAGGGCTCATTTCGATCCCAGGTGCCAAAAGGCTCCAAAAACTGGCAGCTACCATCACTCCGCCCGTAAAGCCCAACATGCCGTCCAACAGGGCCCGGTTCATGCCCTTAAAAAGAAATACCAGGGCGGCCCCTGCCGCAGTAAGGCCCCAAGTGAAGAGGGAGGCGTACAATGCCGCCAAAACGGGGTCTATAGATTCCAAATACGAAATTACACCATCCATATATGCTATTTTTTACGTTGCCCTTTTTAGCTGCCGCTTAGTTTTATGTAGAGATTGGAAGCGATCAGGTGGGAGATCTGGAGGTCCCTTCCCCCTATTTCCACTTGTAGTGAATTGTCGAATTCCTCTATCTCCAACACCTTGATCTGGTTGCCAAGTGCAATGTGGTGACGGTCCAGAAACTTAAGGAACATGGCCGAGGAATCCTTTACGCCCACACAGATCCCAGTGGTCCCCATTGGGACCTCGCTCAACAGCTTCCGGTCGCGCTCCTTAAATTCCCCGTGCCGATCGGGAATGGGATCTCCATGGGGATCAAATTTCGGGTAGTCCAGCAATTTGTCCAGCCGATCGATCAGCTTGTCGCTCTTTATATGCTCCAATTGTTCGGCCACTTCGTGCACCTCGTCCCAAGTAAATTCCAGTTTGTCCACCAAAAAGACCTCCCATAACCGATGTTTCCTGATAATCCCTAGTGCGGTCCTGGATCCAAGTTCGGTCAGGGAAACCCCTTGGTAACGTTTGTAGTTTACCAAGTCCTTTTCGGAGAGCTTCTTTAACATGTCCGTGACGGAAGAAGGCTTGGTCTCCATCAGTTCGGCAATGGCATTGGTGGATACCGCTTCGGTACCCTGCCTACCAATATGAAAAATGGTCTTTATATAATTTTCCTCGGAACGCGTCATCATTTTCCGTTTTGACAAAAATACATTTTTATTTCTAAAAACAAATTTTTAGATTTGTCTAAATTTAATTTTCATGCCATGAAAGAATTAATGCTTCGCTGTTGGTTTTTTATTCCCTTGGCCCTCTTCTCCCAGAATGGGCAGGTACAGGGAAAGGTGACCGACCGAAACGGAAACCCTGTATTGGCCAGCATTACGATTCTGGGCACTACCTATGGAGGTGCTACCGATGGGAACGGGGAATATAGGACAAGCGTTCCTACAGGGGTGGATATCCTAAGGTGCAGTGCCATCGGGTTCCAGCCCCAAGAGCGACAAATTGAAGTGACCTCCCAAGAAACATTTACCATTGACTTTCGTCTACAGGAAGATGTAATGGACCTTGAACAGGTGGTGGTGACCGGCACCAGAACGGAAAAAAGACGGACGGATTCGCCGGTGATCGTCAACCTCATCAGCAGCAAGACCTTGGACAAGGTGGTGGCCACCAACCTTTCGGAGGGACTGCGTTTTCAACCGGGATTACGGGTAGAGACCGACTGCCAGACCTGTAACTACACCCAACTGCGCATGAACGGGCTGCAGGGCGGCTATTCCCAGATCCTTATCAATGGGAGGCCTATATTCAGTCCCCTAACAGGGCTCTACGGACTGGAACAACTTCCTGTCAACATGATCGAACGGATCGAGGTGGTACGCGGAGGTGTCTCGGCGCTCTACGGTTCCAGTGCCATAGGGGGTACCGTAAACGTGATCACCAAAATTCCCGTCAAAAATAGCTATGGTATGAGCTACACACATCAATTTATAGGGGGAGGCACCAATGATGCCATCCTTTTGGGAAATGCCACCGTAGTCAACGAAAAGGGCAATGCGGGAGCTACCTTTTTTGTCAACCATCGTGAACGCGACGCCTACGATGCCAACGGGGACCTCTTTTCCGAATTGCCACAATTAAAAAACAATTCCTTTGGCATCAATTTTTTTCAGCTTCCCAGGGAAAACCAGAAACTGGAAGCGAGTATCAGCAGCATTGACGAATATAGGTACGGAGGGGAATTGGTCGACGGTCCCCCGCACCTCGCCCAACAGTCGGAAGAACGCACCCACAACATATTAATGGGCAGTCTGGACTACCAGATCAATTTTAACGAAGATAAAAGTTCGCTCATCCTCTACTACGGGGGGCAGCGTACCGATCGCGACCATTACACCGGAATACTACCGGACGGGGGACAGGAACTGGCGGATTTTCTCGCAACCCCCCCCTATGGAAGCTCGGCCGTTAGCACCCATCAGGGCGGTGTACAATTCAACCACCGCCCAGCCCGCTTCTTGGGCGGAAGGACGGTATGGACGGCAGGGGCAGAATACGTATACGACGCTGTGCTGGATGTCATTCCGGCATATAACTACACCATCGACCAGACCACCAGAAACGCAGGGGCCTATTTTCAAAATGATTGGGACCTGCTTCCGAACCTCAATTTTCTCTCTGGGTTTCGGTTGGACCGACACAATTTGGTAGATCATGTAATTTTCAGTCCCCGCCTATCGTTATTGTACAAATGGACTCCCGAGACCCAACTGCGCCTAGGATGGGGAACGGGCTTTAGGGCGCCCCAAGCATTTGATACCGACCTCCATATTGCCTTTGCAGGTGGAGGGGTTTCTCGTGTATCCCTAGCCGACGGACTGCAAGAGGAAAGGTCCAACAGCTTGACGGCCTCCCTGAATTTTGATCGGGCACGGGAGCATTTTATTGCCGGGTTTACCCTAGAGGGATTTTATACCCATTTAAACGATGCATTTTTCCTTTTCCCCCTAGGTACGGATGACTTTGGGGAGCGTTTTGAAAAGCGCAACGGTAGCGGGGCCATCGTAAAGGGAATAACGGTGGAAGCTAGGGCGAACTTCGATTACGTGCTGCAGCTGGATGGTGGGCTCACCCTGCAATCCAGCGAATATGGCCAACCCGTTGAAACCATTGCGGGCCTTCAACCCAAACGAGCCTTTCTCCGAACTCCCAATACCTATGGCTATGCCACCCTTAGCTATACGCCTACTAAAAATTGGAGCCTAAACGCCAATCTGGTGCATACGGGCACCATGGAGCTGGCACATTTTGGGGGGCCAAATACGGGACAGGCCGAGGATACATACCAAAAAAGTGACCCCTTTACGGAATTGAGCCTGCGTTTGGGACACACAGTGACCTTGGAAACATTAAATACAGATCTCGAATTTTTTGGGGGCGTAAAAAATATAACGGATTCCTACCAGGACGATTTTGATCTTGGCAAGAACAGGGACAGTAATTATGTGTATGGACCGTCGGCGCCACGGACCATTTTTATCGGTATCCGACTCACATCAAATTGATATGGAACGCTCTATCATTAGCTGTCTTTTTATCTGCTTTGCACTTTTGAACAGCGGTCATGCGCAAGGTCAGGAAAATAAAGCGATCCAATGGCTTTCTTTCGCACAACTGCATGATTCCCTACGCATGGGCGACCCTAAGAAGGTACTGGTCTATTTCCATGCCGACTGGTGTGCGCCCTGTAAAAAAATGGAACGCAATACCTTTACGGACCCAGAAGTGGTACACCTCCTGAATAAAGGGTACCATACCGTAAAAATGGATGTGGAAAGTAGGGATAGCATTCGGTTCGGAGAACGTATGTATGTCAATAAAAACCATGGCAAGAGAAATCCCGTACACGAGATTCCGCTTCTTTTGGCGAGTAGAAAGAATAAGCCCTTTTCTTTGCCGGCCATCATCCTATTTGATGTAAATTTTAAGGCCACTGCACGCTATTTTCAATTTTTGGACGCAAAGCAGTTGGTGGGGATTTTGGAGGAATGATGAAAGTTGTACGTCCCCGTATAGGTAGACCATCCAAGTCGCCTTATCAGCAAGCCACTGCATAATTAATCAGTAAAAAACAAAAGGTTTTCCGAAGGGTTAAAAAGGTACGTGGTCAATGGTTTTGAAAATGGTGGTTCGGCCTTATGCGACCTGTGCTTCATCTGCGCATTATTATTTGTATTTTTGATGGAAAAGGGGTTCTGATATATCCCTTGATCCAACACCAAATGATCTACGACTTTATAATTATTGGGGCCGGGGCCTCGGGCTTAATGCTTGTGGACGCCTTGATAGCGGATCCGCACTTCTCAGATGCCCGTATCCTTCTGTTGGATAAGGAGCTAAAGACGCAGAACGACCGAACTTGGTGTTTCTGGGAACAGGGTGTTGGGAAGTTCGATGGCATTGTCCACAAATCCTGGGAGCGTATACACATCGGTACCGGGAGTTCACAATTACATCAAAACATAACTCCCTATACCTATAAAATGGTGCGGGGAATCGACTTTTACCAAGAATATCTGGGACGGATACGCACCCATCCGAAGGTAGATCTTCTTCAGGAAACCGTCCTGGGGATGTCGGATAAGGAAGGGGTGGTAACGGTGGTAACGGATCAAGGCCCGCATACGGGGAAAAAGGTCTTCAACAGTATCTTCGATTATAAAATATTGCGGTCCCAAAAGAACTATCCCGTGCTGCAACAGCATTTTATAGGGTGGACGGTGACCACAGAAAATCCGGTATTTACGACCGACATGGCCACCTTTATGGATTTTTCGGTCCCCCAGTTGGGCAATACGCGCTTTATGTACGTCCTTCCTTTTTCCGAACATAGCGCACTTGTGGAATATACCTTATTCTCTAAAACACTGTTGCCCGAAACAGCGTACGGGGTGGCCATTGATTCCTATTTGAAAACCTATCTGGGATCGGGGGATTATACGATTACGGAACGGGAAAGGGGAAGCATTCCGATGAGTTGCTTCGATTCCAATGTCCACAACCATAACAACCTGCTGCATATCGGATTGGCAGGTGGTTGGGCAAAACCCAGTTCCGGTTATACTTTTAAACGCAGCCATACAAAAACACAACAGCTCTTGGCCCATCTGAAAAAGGACCTTCCCTTGGACCGTTTTGTAAAAAAAGACCGCTTTTGGTTCTATGACCTGCTGTTGCTTGACATTCTGGCTTCGCACAATTCCCGGGGCCAGGCCATATTCGGACAACTTTTTGAAAGGAGGGACCCCCGTGACATCCTAAAGTTTTTGGACGAGGAAAGCAGTATTTGGGAGGACATCAAAATTATTGCTGCCTGTCCCAAATGGGATTTTATAAAGGCCCTTTGTAAACGCTTAATTCCCTTTTCCTAATAACAACGGTCCCATTGCCGAAAAAGTGGTTTAAAAAGGTACTACCCTTTAAAGCGGGTACCTCCTATTATGCTAAATCACAAAAAATAACTTTTTCGTGTCGGCCCCCTAATTTTCTGTCTTTTATCTTGGCATGCCCATTTAATTTTTATTTTTTTACAGGCTGGATTTTTCAGTTTACATTAATAACCGTACTTTTTACACTCATTTTGATGCAGACCAAATAACACCGTAGTTTCCAATTCATGAAAACAGTTTCTTATTTGCCCCAATTCTTGTTTTTTCTTACCCTATGTATTCTTTTTGATTCTTGCCAAAAGAAACCGGAGCTCCCCAAGGAAATTCCCATGACCATTCGCGAGGATTCGCTCACGGTCCTGGAAAGGGCGGTGGAAACCGAAGAAAAGACCTCTATCCAACTATATGAAGGGTTGCAACTTTCCCTATGGGCCACGGATTCCTTGGCCCCGGACCCCGTTGCCATGTCGATCGACGACTACGGCAGGGTGTACCTTACACGTACCAATCGTCAAAAAAATTCCGAGTTCGATATCAGGGGCTTTCGGGAATGGATGACCCCTTCCATTTCCCTGCAATCGGTGGAGGATAGAAGGGCATTTTTACACGAGACCTTTGCTGAAGAGCTCAGTTCAGAAAATGAATGGTTGGAGGACCTCAACAATGATTCGATCCACGACTGGCGCGATCTTGCAGTGGAGAAGGAGGAAATATGGATGTTGGAAGACGAAAATGGCGACGGTATGGCCGATGTTTCCAAACGGATATTAAGCGATTTCAATGATGAGGTCACCGACGTGGCGGGAGCCCTTCTGGTCCGTAAAAATGATGTTTTTGTAGGGGTGGGACCTGATATGTGGCGGGTTACCGACACCAATGAAGATGGGGTGCTGGATACCAAGACCTCCATAGCCCATGGATTTGCGGTCCACATAGGATTTAGCGGGCACGGCATGTCCGGTGCCATTGAAGGTCCCGACGGAAAGATATATTGGGGCATCGGCGATATCGGCGCCAATATCACCACCGTGGAAGGGGTGCAGCACAAATATCCCAATCAGGGCGTGATCGTACGCTCAAATCCCGATGGGAGCGATTTTGAAGTATTTGCCGCAGGGCTTCGGAATACCCACGAATTTGTCTTTGACGAATACGGCAACATCATATCCTCGGACAATGATGGGGACCACCGTGGCGAAAGTGAACGATTGGTGCATATTGTGGAAGGTTCCGATGCCGGATGGAGGGCCAATTGGCAATATGGAAAATATACAGATCCCAAGAACAACGGTTACAAGGTGTGGATGGACGAAAAATTTTACCTGCCCCGCTGGGAGGGACAGGCGGCCCATATCATTCCCCCAATAATGAACTTTCACAACGGTCCCACCGGCATGGCCTATAATCCCGGAACCGCCCTTGGCAAGGATTGGCTGAACAAGTTTTTCTTGGTGGAATTCGTAGGGGATCCAAGTCTTTCCCATATATGGTCATTTGGACTGGAACCGGAGGGGGCCTCCTTTGTTCTGGGCGATGAAAAGGATATTCTGAGCGGGGTATTGCCCACGGGCATACGCTTTGCTCCGGATGGGGCCCTTTACCTAGCGGATTGGATCAACGGTTGGGATACCAAAAATTATGGAAGGGTATGGAAATTGGATGTGACCGGGGAAAAGAACGATATGGAGGAACAGCGACGGGAAACGGAGCGTCTGATGACGGTGGACTATGAAGAACTTTCCAATTCCGAACTCACGGACCTGCTTCGCTACCCGGATATGCGCATTCGCCAAAAGGCCCAGTTCCAATTGGCGTCAGAAGGCTTTTGGGCATATAGGGCCCTTAAAAATGTTTTGGAAGAAGAGGTGGACCAATTGGCCCGTATCCATGCCATTTGGGGCATCGGCCAAATGGCCGCCAAGGACCTGGACCGCGCCGAACCATTGGTAGCACTTTTGAACGATCAAGATCCCGAAATAATTGCCCAGGCGTTAAAGACCCTTGGAGATGTAAGATATTCGGAAGCAGCTGGGAATTATGTGCCGCTGTTGCAGCATCCGAATGCGAGGGTACAGTTTTTTGCGGCCCAAGCACTTGGTAGAATTCAGCATAAAGAAGCGGTCCAACCCCTGTTGGACCTTATCTCCTCCAATGCCGATAAAGATCTTTACATCCGGCATGCGGCGGTATTGGCCCTTTCCCGTATCGGGGAGACGGCACCCATTATCGACCTTGTCGACAGTCCGCATCGTAGCCTTCGTATCGCGGCCGTTTTGGTGCTGCGCAGATTGCAGCACCCAGAGGTGGCAAAATTCCTGAACGATGCCGACGAATATGTCGTTACGGAAGCGGCCCGCGCCATCAACGATGACTGGTCCATCGAATCGGGCCTTCCCGCCTTGGCCGCTACCCTACAGGAAAATCGTTTTTCTTCCGAGCCCTTATTGCGCAGGGCGATCAATGCGGCCCTAAGGGTAGGTGGGGAAAAGGAACTGGACCTACTTATCGACTTTGCCAAAAGAAACAGGGCCCCCGCTGCCCTGCGTGGCGAAGCGTTGGCAGCCTTGGGCAGTTGGTCTTCCCCTTCGGTGTTGGACCGGGTGGATGGACGGTACAGGGGCGAAGTAACGAGAGATCCCTCTATGCTACTTGAGAAGATGGAAAAGGATATCCCCGCTTTCCTGAACGATGCGAATCCCGCTATCTTGATCGGGACCACCCAGATCATAGGATCTCTGGGGATGTCCGACCAAGCAATGGCACTGCGCAAGATCATGGACCAACATCCTTCTGCCAGGGTGAGGGCCACCATCCTACAGTCACTTGCGCAACTGAACTATCCTGAAATGGAAGCGGTGATCAAAAAATCCATGGGCGATTCCGATCGGGACGTACGCGCGGTTGCGGTGGGCCTTATCGATAAATTGGACATTTCCAAGGAAACCCTCCCCGACCTCATAGACCCTATCTTTAAAAACGGTTCCACCGAGGAACAACAGGAAGTGCTTTCGGTGCTAGGGGAAATGCCGGTTAGCAAAAGTGGGGATGTGCTGGAGGAATTGATCAGAAAAGCGAGAAGGAACCGACTCCCGCCCAGTGTCACCTTGGACCTGATAGAAGCGGTAGAGGCCTCCAAAGATTCCAGTTTAATGGCCCAAATAGAAAAAGTGGCGGCACGCGATGGAAAGGAAGCCTACAAGGAGACCCTATATGGGGGGCGATGGTACCAAGGCATGACGGTGTTCAACAATAATCCAACGGCCCAATGCGTACGTTGCCATTCCGTGGGCGGGGCGGGTGGCAAGGTAGGCCCCGCGCTGGACAATATTGGGAAAGTGCTTTCCAGGGAAGAGATTTTGGAATCGCTCATACATCCCAATGCACGTTTGGCACCCGGTTATGGCAGTGTGGCACTGACCCTGAAAAACGGACAGGTGGTAAGGGGCCTATTGGAAGCGGAGGACAAGAATGAGCTGCGCCTGCGCACCACGGACGCCGAACCGATGATGATCGCCACCTCTAGAATAGCGAAACGGGAAAACATGCCCTCCGGAATGCCCCCAATGGGCATGATGATCACCAAAAGGGAACTGAGGGACTTGATCGAATATCTATCGAGCCTTAAGGAAGAAGTGCCATTACCGGCTACGGGTCATTAACCGCTCCCCAAATTTTTGGAGAAGGTCCTTTTTATCGTCCGTTATCGGAAGCCCTTCCAATACCCCAAAGGCCAGGTTGGTATACCTTGCCATTTCTTGAACGGCCTCGGATGCGGCCCCACTTTCCACAAATATCTCCTTTACGGTCACTATTTTGGCCAAGGGATCACTGGGCTGGATGGAAAATAGATGGGATAGCTCCCTGGCCTGTACCTGGGTAGCCAATTCCCTAGATCGAAGGTACAGAAAGGTTTTCTTGTTCTCGATGATATCGCCCCCTACCTGCTTGCCAAAAGTTTCTGGATCCCCAAAGGCGTCCAGGTAATCGTCCTGCAATTGGAACGCTATGCCCAGGTACCGCCCAAAATCGTATATCGCCTCTTGGGAGGCATCGGGGGCCTGGGCTATAATGGCCCCCATCTTCATGGCCGCGGCCACCAAAACGGCCGTCTTATATTCGATCATACGTATATATTCCGATAGGGTCACATCGTCCCGCTCCTCAAAATCCACATCGTACTGCTGTCCTTCGCATACCTGCAAGGCCGTCTTACCGAAGAGTTTCAGCAATCTTCTGTACACCTCCCCTTCATAGGTCTCAAAATACTGTATGGCACTGATGAGCATTGCATCGCCCGAAAGGATGCCGGTGTTGATATCCCATTTTTGATGTACAGTGGGCGCTCCCCTGCGCAAGGGTGCCGCATCCATTATATCGTCATGGACCAAGGAAAAGTTATGGAACACCTCCACCGCCAATGCCGCATCCAAGGCTTTTTTTGGATCGGACCCAAAGATTTCGGCCGTCATCAAGGTAAGGACGGGGCGCAGCCGCTTGCCCCCAAGTCCCAAAATATAGGTCATGGGCGCATAGAGGTTCTCGGGTTCCCTGGTACGGATCTTTGCCTCCAAATAGGAAACAAAGGTGCTACGGTATTGATCAATGGTCTGCATCCGGTCTTTTTTTTTCAAAAATACACCAAGAAATCGAACTGTTCCGTTTTTTATACTTTCGGGCTCCCTCGCTCGCAATCCATGATCTTCCCCTTTCCCGTAATGATCATGTCCCCTACCATACTTGGCCATAATCTACACGCTACCCATTATGGAGAAAATGGCCGAAAAACAATTTTGTTAACTCCGGCCTAACATTAAAATCACATTCAAGGTGTAAAACTTTGGAAACTTTTATTGTTTTTAAAGTTTCCGTGATTATATTTGCATCGATTATGAAGGAAAAAATTGTAGAACAGGCCACGGAACTCTTTATCAAACTCGGTTTTAAGAGTGTCACAATGGACGATATCGCCAATGAAATGGGTATTTCCAAAAAGACCATATACCTACATTTTAAGAACAAGACCGAATTGGTGGAAGAAAGTACACTACAGCTCTTCAACAAGATCGTGGATGGCATACAGTGTATACGGGACCAACACAAAAACCCTATCGAGGAACTGTACGACATCAAGAAGATGGTGATGGTGTTCCTGCACAACGAAAGGGCCTCCACCGAATATCAGCTGCAAAAATACTATCCCAAAATATTCAGTTGTCTGCGTAGCAAGCAGTTTGAAACCATGCAGTCCTGCGTTCTTGAAAATCTAAAAAAAGGGGTCGGTGAGGGCATATACAGAGAAAACCTCAATATGGATTTTATTTCAAGGATCTATTTTTCGGGCATCACCAGTTTAAAGAACCAGGCCCTTTTTCCAACGGAGCCGTTTCCCATCAAGACCTTAATGGAAGATTATTTGGAATATCATCTAAGGGGAATCGTAACACCCAAAGGAAGGACCATTTTAAATACATTGATCAACTCAAATCACGAATAAATACATGAAACACCTAATTTTAATACCCTTTGCCCTGCTATTCCTCGCAACCGGCCTTGCGCAGGATACCTTGCCCAGCTTTTCGCTGGACGGGGCCATAGCCTATGCCCTTAAAAACAACTACAGCGTGATCAACGCCGATAGGGACATTGTGGACGCCCAAAAACAAAAATGGGAAACCATTGCGGACGGTCTTCCACAAGTAACCGGGGCAGTAAGTTACCAGAACCAGTTAAAACAGCCCGTTTCCCTGATACCCGGGGAGTTTGCCGGTGGGGAGCCCGGTACCTTTATCCCCATTGTATTCGGCCAGCAACATACCGCCAGTGCCACGGCCACCCTCTCCCAACAAATTTTTGATGGGTCCTACATCGTAGGGGTACAGGCCACCAAGGCGTTTATCAGTTACAGTGCGAACAACAAGGAAAAGACCGATCTTGACGTGCGCATGGCCGTAGTGGAAGCCTATGGCAACGTACTATTGGCCAAGGAAAGTGTCGCCATTTTTGAAAACAACCTGTCGGTCCTGGAAAAAAATCTTTATGAAACAAAAAAAATCTACGAAAACGGTCTGGGGGACGAGGAAAGTGTTGACCAGTTACAGATTACCCTTTCCTCAGTGGAAAACCAGCTGAGCAATGCCCGTAGATTGGAAAAGATCACCCTTCAGATGCTGAACCTGGTCATGGGGCTTGAAGTGGAGACCCCGACCCAGCTGACGGAAAACCTGGACGACCTTACCCAAAAGGAAATGGACATGGGCCTACTGGAAGAGGAATTTATAATGGAGAACAATATTGATTATAAACTGGCATTCAACCTGAACGAACAACGGTTTTACGAACTGAAACTGGCCAAGAGCAGGGCACTCCCTACCCTTAATGCCTTTATCAACTACGGTTCTACCGCCTATAGCGATACTTTTAATTTCCTTAGCGGGGACGAACAGTGGTTCGATTCCTCCATTATGGGCTTCGACCTCAGCATTCCCATTTTCAGTTCCTTTAAAAGGACGGCCACTACCCAACGCGCCAAAATTGCACTTGAAAAGGCCAAGACCCAGCTGGAAGAGGCCAAGGAAAATATCCGCTTACAATTGGAGAACGCCAAGAGCGAATTCCTTTTCTCCATAGAACAATACAATACCTCCAAGGAAAACCTGGGACTGGCGGAACGTATAGAGGAGAAGAACCAAGTAAAGTACTTTGAAGGATTGGCCACCAGTTTCGAACTGAGACAGGCACAGACACAACTCTATACCGCCCAGCAGGAATACCTTCAGTCCATGGTAGATGTAATAAACAAAAAGACCGCCCTTGAGACCATCATCAACAATTGAACGCAACCATCAAAAAAAAGCAACCCATAATTATCCCACAATGAAAAAAATAATTTTCCCATTTATAGTATTGATCGTCGCTTCTTCGTGTGGGGGCGGTAATCAGCAATCCGTGGAAGAACTAATTGCCGAGCGCGACCTGAACTCCCTTAGGGCCAAACGCACCGAACTATCGGACCAGCAAAAATCCCTAGAGGGAGATCTCCAGTTATTGGATTCGGCCATTGCCACCTTCAAGGGCAACGAAAAACTACCCTTAGTGACCACGGTTGAGGCAAATTCTGAGGAATTTGTACATTATTTGGAGCTGCAGGGCGATGTAAGGACAAAACAGAACGTGCTCATATATCCTGAGATGTCGGGAACCTTGGTGAAGGTATACGTAAAAGATGGTCAACAAGTAAGCAAGGGCCAGCTTTTGGCCACTATAGACGACGGGGGGATGTCCAGTCAGCTGGCACAATTAAAGACCCAAGCGGAGCTGAGCAAGACCACCTTTGAGCGCCAAAAGAAGTTATGGGACCAGAACATAGGGTCAGAAATCCAGTACCTGCAGGCGAAGACCAATTACGAGGCCCAAGAAAATGCCGTAAAACAATATGAGAGCCAACTGGGAAAATCCTCCATCAGGGCACCGTTTGCGGGCATTATCGACGATGTGATCAAAGACCAGGGAACCGTAGTGGCACCAGGGGCAGGTTCGGAGGTGTTCCGCATTGTAAACCTTTCCGATATGTACATAGAGGTAGAGGTGCCGGAAACCTATTTGGGCGACATTACCAAAGGCAAGCAGGCCAAGGTCTATTTTCCAGTATTGGGAGATAGTGTCACCACAGAAGTAAGGCAGACCGGGAATTTTATCAATCCCAACAACCGATCTTTTAGTGTGGAAGTGGCCGTTCCCAACAAGAACGGGACCATTAAGCCAAACCTTACCGCAAAAGTGCGCCTGAACGACTACACCAATCCCAAGGCCATCCTTTTGCCACAGAGCGTGATCTCAGAAAATGCGGAGGGGGAACAATATGCATATGTTGCCCATCCTACCGGGGAGGATATGGAAGCCGAGGTAAAGAGGACCATCATTAAGACCGGAAAGACCCAAGGTGGTGTCATAGAGGTACTCTCAGGTATTTCGGACGGAAGTTTGGTAGTTAAAGAAGGGGCCAGAAGTGTAAAGGATGGCCAAAAAGTAAAAATAATAAACCAATAGATCCATGAGCAAACAAAAGAAAAACGCTGATAAGGAGTTTGGACTGTCCTCATGGGCCATAGACAACCCATCGGTGGTCTATGTAATGATCGGTCTCTTTTTATGGTTGGGCCTCTCGGCCTATTTTGCCATGCCAAGGGAAGATTTTCCCGAAATTAAGGAGACGAAGATCTACATCAGTACCCTCTATCCGGGAAACACCGCCGAGGATATTGAGCGTTTGATCACCGATCCCTTGGAAGACAAGTTAAAAAACGTTTCCAATTTGGTGGAGATAACCTCTACTTCCCAAGAAGATTATTCCATCATTACGGTCGAGTTTGACGAGGAGATTACGGTAGAGGCTGCCAAGCAAAAGGTTAAGGACGAGGTGGACAGTGAAAAGGCTACGGAGGATTGGCCCATTTTCAATAATGCCAAGGTAGATCCCAATGTGTTCGACCTCAATCTTTCCGAGCAGTTCCCCATCATGAACATCAATTTTACGGGCGATTACCCCGTGGAAAAATTAAAGGAATTTGCCGAGTACATGCAGGATGAGATCGAGGACCTGCCAGAAATCAAACAGGCCGACATCCGCGGTGCACAGGAAAAGGAAGTGGAAGTTGCCGTGGACATCTATAAGATGATGGCGGCCAAGGTGAGTTTTGACGATGTACTGAACAGCATTGTAAACGGCAACGTTACTATGTCCGCCGGTAATCTGAAGACCAGTGGACAGCGGCGTACCATCCGTATCCTTGGTGAGGTGGAAGACCCAAAACTGCTGGAGGACTTCGTTGTAAAGTCGGAAAACAACAACACGGTATACCTTAAGGATATCGCCACGGTTTCCTTTACGGAAGAGGACAAGACCACCTACGCCCGTGAATTTGGGGAAAGTGTAGTGATGTTGGATGTTAAAAAACGTGCGGGGAAAAATACGATCGAGGCTTCGGACAAGATCAAGAAAATGATCAAAACGGCACAGCGGGACTACTTCCCTGCCGATCTTCATATATCCGTTGCCAACGATTCGTCGGACCGTACCCTGAACCAAGTGGACGATCTGGTAAACAACATCATCTTTGGGATCATTTTAGTGGTAACGGTGCTCATGTTCTTTCTGGGGTTCCGAAACGCCCTCTTTGTAGGTTTTGCCATCCCCATGTCCATGTTCATGTCCTTTATGATATTGTCCCTTTTGGGCTATACCCTGAACACCATGATACTTTTTGGAATGATCATGGGACTGGGAATGCTGGTGGACAACGGTATTGTAGTGGTGGAAAACGTATACAGGTTGATGGATGAGGGCATGTCCCGTACCGAAGCGGCCAAAAAAGGGATAGGGGAGATTGCCATCCCGATCATCATTTCCACCCTTACCACCGTCGCTGCCTTTGTACCCTTGGGCCTTTGGCCAGGGATTTTTGGGCAGTTTATGATCTATTTCCCCATTACACTTTCTGTAGTGTTGGGTTCTTCCCTCTTTGTGGCCATCTTTATGAACTCCATGTTGGTCTCCAATTTTATGGACATATCGGACAAGGAACTGACCCGTAAACAACTGATTCGATTGAGCATCATATTGGGTGGATTTGGAGTTTTTATCCTAATTTTCGGGGGGGCCATGAGGGGCTTGGGCTCCTTAATGATCCTGACGGCCATTCTGTTCTGGGTGTATAAATATTTTTTAAAGAAATGGGCGATCCGCTTCCAGAAAAATACGATGGTACGCCTTGAAAACTGGTACGAACGAAGGCTAATACATGCCCTTAGGGGGGCCAATGTTTACTGGTACTTTGGAAGCACCGTATTAATGCTGATCCTTTCCTTTGTTTTCTTCGGTATGTCAGTAGGCTCACAAAGGACCAAAATAGAGTTCTTTCCCGATAGTATTCCCAATGAGATCTATGTCTATATAGAATACCCACAGGGAACGTCGATAGAGAAGACCAACGAGCTTACGCAGGCTATTGAAAACAGGGTCTATGCCGTTATAGACCAAGAAAAGTATGTAAACCAGGAGACGGGCAAAAATTATTTGGTGGAATCGGCCGTAAGCCAGGTAGGTGAAGGTGCGGGCAATCCGCAGACCGATGGTGGTTCCTCCGCCGAGATGCCCCATAGGGGCAAGCTTACCCTCTCCATGCAGGAATTTAAATACCGTGGGGGAAGGGATTCTGAAGAATTACGGAAGGACATCCAGGAATCCTTAAAAGGAATATACCCCGGGGTGGCCATTTCCGTGGAAAAGGATGCCGCTGGGCCTCCGGCCGGGTATCCCATTAACGTGGAGCTTCAGGGCAAGGATTACGATGTGCTGATAAATACGGCAGAGGATATGCGGAATTTTATCAATTCCAAGAACATTGCCGGGATCGAGGAACTGAAAATTGATGTGAACAAAGGAAAGCCCTCCATGCAAGTGGTGGTGGACAGGGAAAAGTCCGGAGCTTTGGGCGTGTCCGTAGGGCAGGTAGGATCCCAATTGCGGCGGTCGCTCTTTGGTGAAAAAGCCGGCATCTATAAAGAGGACGGCGACGATTACGACATCAACGTTCGTTTTAACGAAGATATCCGGTACGACAAAAGTGCCCTCTTTAACCAAAACATCATTTTCCGGGATCCCGCCAGTGGCAGGATAAAGGAGATTCCCGTTTCAGCTGTGGCCACACAGAGCAATACCTCCTCCTTTAGTGCCATCAAGCACAGGGACGGAAAACGGGTGGTAACCGTTTATTCAGGTCTGGAACCAGGTTTTACCGATGCCGGGGCGATCGTGGCCCAAATACAGAACGAGATGAAGAACTACAAGGGAATGCCCAAGGAAGTTCAGATCGATTATACAGGTCAGTTAGAGGAACAGAACAAGCAGATGACCTTCTTGGTAGGCGCCTTCTTTTCGGGACTGGGCCTGATATTGTTGATACTGATATTCCAATTTGGGGGCATCAGCAAACCAATGATCATCATGCTGGCCATCTTCCTCAGTTTTATCGGGGTATTTGGTGGATTGATCATTACCGGAAAACCCTTTGTGATCATGATGACCATGATGGGGATCATTTCCTTGGCGGGGATCGTCGTGAACAACGGGGTGGTGCTATTGGATTATATGCAGATCCTTATAGATAGGAAAAAGGTAAAACTGGACCTTGAAGATCGCGACCTGCTGAGCAGGGACGATGTACGGGATACCATTGTGCGAAGTGGAAAGGCAAGGTTGCGGCCCGTTCTGCTGACGGCCATCACCACCGTACTGGGACTCATACCCTTGGCCATAGGATTGAACATCGATTTCTTCTCCTTATTTTCAGAGTTCGATCCCAAGATCTATATAGGGGGGGACAACGTAATCTTTTGGGGGCCTTTGGCCTGGACGGTAATCTACGGTTTGATAGTGGCCACCTTCCTGACCCTGATACTGGTCCCCGTACTGTTCTTTATCGTTTACAGATTAAAGATCCGTATCCGAAATTTCGGCAAAAAGACAGCGTCCTAACCGGCATTCCGATAAAGACCTGATATACATTAAACAGGGCAGTATCAATTACTGTCCTGTTTTTTTATTCTGAGTTTTTAAACACCATTGGTCCAGACTTTTTTTCGATCTGAGCGTTTGGGGTATTTGGCAATAAAGGTATCAAAATCGGGCAGGGAACTGTCCTCATAGACCTGTACAAACTGTTTGAACTGCATATAACCATAGACATACGGGTTTTGCGCTGCCTGCCCGTAATTTTCGGTAAAAAAATCCTCTATGTCCACTCCTTGAGGAACTGGGTCCGTAAGTGTATCCTCCATGCTCTTGGCAAAGTCATAACATTGTTCCAATTCCTTTTGATAACCATGTTTCCTTAACCAAAGCACGGCAATCGTATTCGCTAAATATTCCGAATCGTAAGATGGTTCCAAACTTCCTTCTGTCTTTTCCTGTAAGGCGTGCCCCAGTTCGTGGGGCAGATAAAACCCGTTGAAAAAGAGACCGAACATTCGCTTGCCTTCGGCCTCACTGCCCGTTATTTCCTTAAAAAAATCCTTGAGCTGCGGCAATACCTGTTCCCACAACGGTAAATGTATGTTGCCGTCGAGGCCATAATAGATCAGGGCAGGGCTGGTATCGAGCATCGTTTTCCCTTCAAACCGGAACTCCGGACGAATTTTTTTGATGTCGGCAATAAATAAACTAGAAATAGCGTGGGCGTCCTTTACCAGCGCCGTAGAATCGGTATAGGTTTCAAACCACCGGTTTTGGGCCAGAGTGGAATTACATACAGCAAACATCATCAAATTTAAAATAAGAAGTTTCATAGGGGTCGTTTATAAAATTATTATTCAATGGGCAGATTAATGAAAGTGCTAATATTAAATTGCTCCTCTGTCTCCCATTCCTTGACAGTAAGTTCATCCAAATGCATTTTTAGAATGCCATTGTTCTCGTGGTTTACCCTCACTTTTCCATCAATCAATCTAAAGTGTTGGAAAGAGCTATTATCATACATATATCCCCTCACGCTAAAATTCGGAAACACCGTCTCTTCTAAATATAACGGGCTGTCTACAGTGTATGTGATATTGCCATGTGATGTATTTTGATATTCAGTAGCTCTATATTGGAAATAAAGAATATTACATCATGGTCCGTTCTTATCAAATATTCTGTTTTGAAATTATTCATTTCCCTGATTTCGACACTGGTAATCTGCAAAGTATTTTTTTTATAAAGAAACGTATTTTCACATATACCATTATTTGATGGGTTATCATCTTTTGAACATGAAATTTGAATTGTAGTTATCAAGTAATATGGGATTTTTAAACATCTTTATGATTTTTAAGTTAATGCGCTAAGGCCAGTTTATCGATAAATTTTGGCCAAAATTTTGAACCTGCGATGATTATAAATAGGAATAATTCCATTATGAACATTAAAAAAACCAGAGCAAATGGATTTTTGAAAATGGGGCGTTTCAGTTTTAATTTTTCATACAAAATGATGCCAATTATTACAATGTAAGGTGTTATGATCATGGCTAGCAATCCCGTTTGTCGATCCGTTAAAACAGCTACCATTCTCCCCAAACCTGGATTCAATAATACCAATGATGAGGCAATTATAAAAGCAACATGCCATCGGGTGTTTTTGCTTTTTAGCATCGCAATTGTATAATAAACAATAAAAGAAAGTCCTGACAAGGAACCCCCAAGCATATTGATATACACACTTTCATTGGATTTGGATGGGTCATAATACGTGAGTTGGTCACGTACCATCAGCACAATGGTCACAAAAAGAATCGGCACTAGAAAATAGGTCAACCGGCCGACTTTTTTGTGCGTTTCAAACTTTTTTTGACGGATCAGAATGGGTTGCCAAATCAATACCACAAACCAGCACAAAAATGCCACCAAATGGAAATGGGTCACTAAATGAACATTCTCAAATGTGGGCATCTTGCTAAAATAGGGCTTGAAAAATCCTATTAGCGTGATCATCAGAATGACCATTATACCAATGATGATATAACCCTGTTTTTTTTCCATACGGATTCTTTTAGCTTGGATTTCGATTCCTTAATGATTGGTATTGCTCTCCCGGACTATTGCCCGTAAAAGAAGCATTATGTTGAGGCTTCCCATTACAGTCTCCATCCGCGCTAATAGCTTTTTGCCACATAAATGGATCTAGCGGAGGCTCTTTGGTTTCCATCGGTCAATACTATTTCCTCACCATTTTTCCAATATTTTGCCACAAAGTTTAAACCTGACTCCTCATAGCCAGAGATATAGACATCATCACCAAGTACGAAGAGTGAGGTAGCATATGCATTTTGGCTCCCATCGGTCAGTACCACCTCATCCCCATTTTTCCAATATTTTACCACATAATTTGAGCCGTTGGATTCATGCCCGGCCACATATACATCTTCCCCGGACACAAAGACAGCATTGGCAATGGAAGGTTGACTGCCATCCGTAAGTGCTACCCCTACGTTGTTCTTCCAGTATTTGGCCACATTATAAGACCCATTGTTCTCCCGCCCGGCAACATGGACAATGCCGCCCGACACAACAATAGACTCGGCATATGCCTGCTGGGCGCCATCGGTCAACACTATTTCAGCACCGTTCTTCCAATATTTTGCCACATATTTTGAGCCGTTCTTCTCATTTCCCGCGACGTACACGTCTTCTCCGGACACAAAAATGGAACTGGTTTGGGCCGCTTGGCTTCCATCTGTCAACATTATTTCCTTGCCGTTCTTCCAATATTTTGCCATAGAGGCTATACTGCTGTTCTCGCTTCCCGCTACATACACATCCCCATCGGATACAAAAACGGAGTTTGCATTGGCCGTAAGGCCATCATTGGTCAGTAGTATCTCCGTGCCGTTCCTCCAGTACTTTGCCACATTGTTGGAGCCGTCGAATTCAATTCCCGCAACATATACCACGTTTTCCGATACGAAAACAGATTGGGCACGAGCGTCCTGATCGCCATTCGTCAGCACAGTTTCAATTCCATTTGTCCAATATTTTGCTTGATATTGCGCACCGTTATGTTCTCTTCCTGCCACGTACACATCCACTTTGTACACAGAAACGGTAAGTTCCTCACTGTCCAAGCTCCCCGCCATTTTTGCTACAATATTGTAACTTCCCTTATCAAGGAAGGTATGTTCAGGACCGACAACACTTTCCCCATTTATATAAATCTCCGATTCCGGTACCGGGTCTCCATTTAATGTTACCTCAAAAGTAATTGGGTCCCCAACCGCTACATCCGTTGTCGAGGCCGATATTATAAGCTTATTGGCATTGTCAATACCAGATCCGTCATCACTTGAACATGAAACCAATGCTATGGCAAGCATTAACGTATTAAATACTTTAAAGTGATTTTTCATAATTTGGAGCTTTTACCTATTTGCTTTCAAAATTCATGGTTCGTACTTACATTAAAAACCATTAATAGACCGATCACCTTTTAAATAGACAGACGTTATAAAGGGTAAACACGATTATTTTTCTGCCACCAAGGTTATTTTATATTTCATGGTGATGACCTGGTCGTTGAAGTTGACCTGTATGTCCTTGTACAAGGTGCCCCCCTTTTCCTGAACTTCCTTTATTGGTATTTTATCATGCTGGAACCCGTTGACATCCAATTGACTCACCGTTTTCTTGAAAAACAGGGTGTGGGGTGCCACAAAATTCTTCACTTCCAAATCTTCTTTGGATACTGGATAGTTGGCAATGTACTTGGTCCAGATGTCAATGGTGGGCGGTGATTGCGTATTGGTCATTGCCTGTGGCGTGATGATGTAGGAGCGGCTATTGCCCACGGAGGTCGTTCCGGTAAACAATCTAGGTTGTTTACAAATACCGTCCCACCAACAAACAATTTCATTGTTCTGGTTGTTGCGGTCGGCCAGGGATGTGTTGTTCGCCCAAACATCGGTCCATTGGCTTATGCCCAATTTTATGGCCTTTTGGGCATCATTGTTCGAAATGCTCTCCAACCTGATCGTAAGAACACTGTTCTTGAATTTCACTTTTTCCATCACCATCAAGATCGGTTCGTCCTTCAGTTGGAAATTCACCGCTTTCATTTTAGAAGTGCTGTTATTGAGTTTTTGGGCCATGATTATCTCGACCCTCCTATTTTTTGCGCCTTCCCGAAATTTCACCATAACGCCCTTGACCGACCAGCCACCTTTTTCATTGGCCGTTACATTATAGGTCTGCATTTCATAGGGGTTTTGACTTCCTCCGGCCACCAGTACCGGTTTTTTACTGCCACCGTTGGAAATGGGCGTGATCATAAAGGTTACGGCAGCACCGGGGTGGGCTTTTCCAAAAAATGATAACGGCTTGTCAACGTTTTCAATGGTTTTGGGCATGAAAAAAGTGGGCGGATTCAAGATGATGGTCTTGTTGACAGCAATGGCCTCTTTACCGAGCTTTTTATCGCTGATCTTAATCTGGGACTGAACCGTAACAACGAACAGGAAACAAATGAACAAAGCTATTTTCATAATTTTTAGATTAAAGTCGTTTGATTTTGTACCGGAAATAGTTGATAATTGCCCTTATAAATACTTCCACATACGCTTTTTTGAATATATCATTCAAGAGCGATATAATTGAAGGCAGAGGTGCCCCCATTGCTTGCTTCTTCCCCATTAACGACCATACTTGTAGAAATTACAAAGTCTTGGCCATCATAAACATTTTCGAATACTACGCTAAAGACATCGGAAGTACTTAAATATCGTACCGGTCGTTTTGTAAATGGATAGATGTAAAATACCGCATCTGGACTTCCAAGAACGATCCCTAGGTGCAGCGAAATCGCATTTGCGTTCGCCATAGATCCTTTCCCATTCTCGTCATAATCCAACACCGCACTCTCTCTATCGCCCGATACGTTATCCATAATCGAATATTGCCTGATGTCGCCCTCCGAAGTCAGGGAGATGGTTACCTCCCGGTCATATTGGTCTAGATAATGATAGGCATTATCGATGGGGTCGTAATCTACCGGAATGAGCACTTCGTCCATACTATATGAGGTCACCCTACCTTCTGCGGAATACGCAAATGCGTATTTCCTCAATTCCCCTCCAGCAGCCAATTCAATGGATGCTATACGGTCACTTATATACGAAAAATCAAATAAAAATGCTGATGCAATGTTTAGGTGATCAACGGTTTTGTCCGGATTGTATTCGAAGGACGCATCAAAATTCAGTGCTCCTGAACCCTCGACACTGCCCAACAATTTTTGATCGGCTGGAATTTCGATCGGTGCTTCTGATCCATCATCATCTTTTGAGCATGAACACATGCAGCCAATACACAGGAATAAAGCGAACGGGTGGATAAAATTTTTCATAATTTGATGATTTAGGTATCGAAAAGTCAAAGTTGATGGAATAATGCGTCTGGGGAAATCACCAATAGACCGACAACAGTTTAAATAGATGAATGAAAGTTATTGTTTGAAAATAAGCTATGTCAAAACAGTTTTTATTTCCAACAATTAGAATGTCATTCAGAGAAGAAATAATCAATAGAAGCGTTATCAACATCAATCTTTATAAGATATCCTACTTCGTCCTAAGTGTTATCGTACGTGTATGCTTGGTTACCAATAAAAAGTGTTGTTGAGTGTTGCCGAAGGCTAACGCTTTTAATACTAAAGTTCAATTGAAGAGCAGAAGTTGAAGCTTGTTCAAGTCTCCAATCATAGCCGTTCAACTACTCTTTTGGTAATATTTTGCTGGCAGCAGCCATTTTGTCAAGACGTGTTTAACCCAAGGGCTATGGTTTGAAGTCTTTCTTGAACTCTACTCGGTATGCAACACCATTTTCAGAACTTAAATTTGTAATGGAAGTTGGTCCTTCCGGATTTATGAACTGACCGATGTCAATAGGCATTTCTTCAATTATCAAACTGTCTGACTCTATCAGAATTTCATTTTCGTCTTTCTTATAAGTATTTATTTGACAAGGAACGATTGGCTTTGCAATCCACATAATGCTTTTCCATTGATGGGTATGAATTGGCTCTGATTTTTTTGCGTCGAGAATTACCGACAAAACTCTGACGTTAGCATCTTCATACACTACTTTATGATTGTCTGGTGCTGCTTTTACGGCATCCAAACTGTCGGGCCATGTCCACTTTACGGAAGATAAGGAATTATCAATTGTTTCTGTATTGGTATTGTTAGCTTGCAGCTTGGTCTTGTCAAAATATTTTGTCAAACCAAAGCCAAACAGTCCTCCAAGTAAAAGTCCGATAAGCAATTGTCCGAATTTCATATGATTGTATTTTTAAGATTTATAAGTCCGTATGATTGTCATAGGGTTCCTTCCAGCATTTTGCAGCTATTTGTGGCAACTGCAATGACCATCGATGTATAAATATTGGAAAACAGAACGCCGCTTGCCAATGCAACTAATGTTAGAAGAATTTATTTTATTCATTTTATGAAATTTATATTTATTCCTTTTTTTCGCAGTGTCATGAGTTGCAAAAGTGCTTGTCAACATATTTCATTAATTTACAGTGTTTTAGCTTGCCTATAACTGATTAAGCTTTAAATATTAATAAGTTCAAAAGTGATGGTTTCATGTTTCAATAAAAACCATCAATAGACCAACAACCTTTTAAATAGATAAAATAACCCGTTGTGCATTTTGATTTAGAGCAAAAAAGTTGTGCAAACTGCTGGATAGAAGCAAACTGAAGTGTCTATAGATCAATTTATCATGCACAATTTCACAGCCGATTACGAGAAAATATGGAAAGTACCACATTAAACATCCAAGTAAAACCTGTTGCCCGATCAAAGGCGTAAGCCTGTTTTGGCCGACACCCAGGTTATGGCCACCGACCCCACGGCCGAATATCTTGGTACCGGAGGACCTTTGCCCCTATATCGAAAGAAGCGTTCACAATAGAGGGCCTTAAAGCTATACCCGTGCGATGATTACTTCCTTCTGTGGGCCTTTCATATAAGTATTTTTAAACGCTTTTATCTGTAGTGGATACGCTATGGATTCACTTTAGACACATCATATTTACGATATAGATACGGCATACATACGGCATAGGTACGGTATAGGTACGGTATAGGTATAATATAGATATAGAGATATTTCTATTTTTCTGCCACTTTGGTAAAACTTAAAATGAACTATTATGACACGAATAAGAAGTCCGTTCATCATTAGGGGCACATTGTGGAGAGATCGATCTATACGTGGGCGGTGGGGCTTTAATGGCAAGGACATCAACATAGGGTCCGAAATGGGCAGGGTACGGGAAAATGGCCGGGTGCTTGGCCATTGTTCCGAGGGTAAAGTCAATGGGCATAAATAACTTTCAATAAACAAAAAGCAGTATATTTGAATAGACCCCACAATCCGCTAATAAACAAGGCTTAACAAATGAACCCATTTTCGTGTATCATTGTTGACGATGACGAAATAGACCGATTGATGGTGGTCTCTTTTGTAAAACGGTTTCCCAATCTACAGTTGCTGGCAACATTTGGATCTTCCTCGGAGGCCCTTAGGTTTTTGGAATCCCACCCGGTAACCGTCCTGTTTTTGGACATTGATATGCCAGGTCTATCCGGCTTGGAACTGCGTCAAAAAACAAGTACAGTACCGGTATGCATTTTCATTACCGCACATCCGGAACACGCTGTTGAAAGTTTTGAGCTCGACACTTTGGACTTTATCATCAAACCTTTGAAATTTGAGCGGTTTGCAAAGACCATGGACCGTATATCGGCATTTATGGAACTGAAGACCAAAGCCTCGTTCTTTGAATCCAGCATTGGTGGCGATACCATATACATCAAGGAAGGCCATGAACAGACCAAGATCAAGCTCCATGAAATTTTATATTTGGAAGCCTTAAAGGACTATACCCTTTTGGTAACGCCCCAAAAGCGCCATTGTGTATTGTCCAGCATAGGGAACCTGCTGAAGGAAGACCATTTTCAGTCGTTTATAAGGATCCATAGGAGTTTTGCCATTCAAAAACATTTTGTTCAAAAAATCGGCGCCAATGAAATTGTACTCAATAACAATATGAGCCTTCCGGTGGGACGGAGTTATAAGGAGCAAATTGGGTTTTTATGAAATGGTGCATTTGCCTATATATCGCATTGATCGGTTTTACAAACAGTGGGGCCCAAACGTTGCAAAAGGAAGTCGATTCATTATTGGGCGAACTCCCAAAAGCATCGAACGACACTGTAAAAGCCCGTATTTATAGGAGCTTATATACTATTTTACAATACGAAGAACCAGATAAGGCCATTGCGTACGCAAAAAAGGGGCTGACCGTGGCCACAAAAATGAAATGGGAGAAAGGGCTCACCATTTTCAATATCGATATTGGATCGTTCCATAACAATACCAGTAATCATGCCCTCGCCATTGAGCATTATTTAAAGGCGCTGGAAACCATTACAAGTTTACCTTCCGAAGGGCCATTGCTCTATAACAACCTGAGTATCGCTTTTGCAAAGGAAGAAAATTTAAGAATGGCCGAGACCTATGCAAAAAAGGCGTTGGCCAGTTCGATCGAAAACAACGACTCCATTAATATTTCAACCAGTTATGACCAGTTAGGGCTCATATCCATCAAAAAAAATGAGCGTTCAAAAGCTCTGCGGCTCTTTAACAAAGCCCTTCAGTTCAACCCCTTGGACGAAACCATCCAAAAAGCGACCATTTTAAACCATTTAGCCGATATAGAACCCGATCTTTCAAAAAAAAGGCAGCTGCATTTAAGATCAAAAGAAATCTGGGACAGGCAAGACCCGACCTTTTTACTTGCCATCAGTAATTTAATGTCCCTGGCCGAAAACAATCTCGCCGTATTACAACAGGACTCCCTATTAAAAACTTCAGGACACAATATGTCCCCAAGTGAACTTATGGATGAAACCAAAACACTCCTTCATAGGTCGATAAAAATTTCAAGATCATCCAATATAGGACAGAACCTCATTCATGCTTACGGGCTGCTCTCCAAACTGTATGCCATTGAAAAAGTGAACGATAGCGCCTACTATTATTTAAGTGAAAATCTTGTACTCTATGATTCCATCTTTTCCCAAGAAAACAAAAACAAGATAGCCGCACTCGAATCCCAAAAGGAAATAGCGCTGCGCGACAAGGAATTACTGATCAACAGACTCATCTTACGGACCAAGGAGAGACAAAAATGGTTCTATATAGGTGGTATACTACTTTTGGGAATCATTGGAGCAATGCTCTTTTACCAAAGTAAAAATAGGCAAAGGACAAACCAAAAACTGCAACTTTTGAATACCGAACTGGATCATGCCAATAAAATAAAAACCCGCTTTTTTTCCATTCTTAACCATGATCTGCGGAGTCCGGTCGCCAACCTGATCCATTTTTTGCACCTACAAAAGGACAACCCGGAAATGTTGGATGATGCCACCAAAAAACGGATGCAGTCCAAGACCATCTCAGGTGCCGAAAACCTGCTGTCTTCCATGGAGGACATTTTGCTGTGGAGCAAAGGGCAAATGGAAAATTTTAGACCAGAACCCACAAAAGTAGCTGTAGGCCAATTATTCGAGGACACCAAAAAAGTATTTTCAGGGTATCAAAATATTCTGTTCGAATATCACAATCCTGACTCCATCGAAATTTTTACGGATGAAAATTACCTTAAGACCATTGTTAGGAACCTGACCAGCAATGCCATAAACATATTTACCACCACCAAGGACCCGCAGATCATTTGGAAAGCCTGGCAAGAAAACGGTCTGCCCCACCTGTCCATCACCGATAATGGACCTGGTGCCGCCCAAGATCAGTTCAAGGCGCTCTATGACGATAGAGAGGTCGTCGGTATCAAATCTGGCTTGGGGCTGCACCTCATCCGCGATCTGGCCAAAGCCATCGATTGCACCATCACTGTGGATTCGCGCCCCAACCTTGGCACTACTTTTATCCTGAGCTTTAACCGATAAAGTCCCTTTCTCTTAGGCCATATGCCTTTTTGCCTTCAAGGGTATTGTTCCCAGTCCCCACAGGGAAGTTGCGCAGTACTTCATGCTGTCTTGGTTGCTATCGTTAGACCTGCCGCCAAAGTCCTGAAATTCTTTTCTTCCCATAAAAAAACTTTAAATGTGATTTATTCGGATTTTAGAACACTAATGAGTTGTAGTTTCACATTCAATGGGCAAAAAAGAACGGTTCGGGAAAGTTATCAATGAGAATGGAGCGTTGATTTTTAAAGTGGCATCGCTTTATACGAATAGCAAACAAGATAGGGAAGACCTGTACCAAGAAATTGTCTTTCAGCTATGGAAATCCTTTGACACCTTCAGTGAACAGGCGAAATTGACTACTTGGATGTACAGGGTGGCCCTCAATACGGCAATCTATTATTTAAAAGTAAGCAAGAGAAAAGTGGATACCATTTCGCTCAAAAAGGAAAGTGAAGGGATTGCGGAAGAAATTGATCGAACGGAAGAGGAAAGGATACAATTGCTCTATTGGCATATCCAAAAACTAAATCTGTTGGACAAGGGGATCATTCTCCTATACCTTGAAGGTAAAAGCCATCAAGAAATTGCAGCGGTGATAGGCATAACGGTCAGCAATGTGGGAACAAGGATCTCACGGATCAGAGAAAAATTAAAGTCAACAACTAAGGAAGCTCGTGAGGTATATGGACAGAAACAAAACTAATGGTTGGCCCAAGCCTGCCGGTGGCGGGCAGGCGTCGGAGCACACTACATCTCACCTAGTGAGTCGGCAACCTTGGAACAAGTCCAACAGAAAAAATGGCACCACTTTAACACCATATCGAAATAGGCCCGTCCGCTCCCATTGGAAAACCAAAGGAGGCTCGGAACATCATACATATCGACAAGTCGGTCTAAACACTTAAAAAACTATAATATGGAAATGGAAGACATGCAACGTACCTGGAACCAACTGGGCAAAAGAATTACGGAACAAGAAATTTCTAACACCGAACTCATCTCAAAAATGACACAACAAAACTATGTATCCAAACTAAACAAAATTGGTTATTCAGAATACATCGGAAGTGTAATATGTTATCTGGCAGCGGTCTATTTACTATGGAACATTTCAAAAATAAACGGAATGCCCACGCAAATCTTGGCCCTGATCGTAATTTCATTGCTATGTATTTTACCCATTATTTCCTTGAGATCTCTTAGGGCCTTGAAAAATTCGAACATTGCCGCCAAAACCCATAAGGAAGCCATTTATGATTTTGGAAAACGAAAGCTCCTGTTCCAGAAATTACAGCGGTTGAACGCTTCCCTAGGATTTTTTCTTTTACTGATCGGGATTCCTGTATTATCCGCCATCCGAGGCGTCGATATTAACGAAGTGCCCAACTTTTGGACCTTGATCTTCCCCTCCTCCATTGCATTTTTCCTACTATTTTCCCTTTGGGTACTGAGGTCCTATAACAGGGTGCTGGACAAAACGGAAAAAATGCTTTCCGATCTAAACGACCATGAAAACGTTTAGGTCCATAAAGGGTGTAATGACCGAGTCGTTAATATGTACTGCAGCTTTAATAAAGTAATGGGATAGGTAAAAATTAAGGGGTTGTATGGGCCATACAAAAAAATTTGGTAATTTCTGCCTGCAATTAATGAAAGGATACCATGAAAACTACGGATATACACAATCAGCGTATTGCAAAACTGACCTTTGCTTCGGTCTACCCCATGTACGTGGCAAAAGTGGAAAAGAAAGGCCGGACCGAAGAAGAATTACAACAGGTGATCACTTGGCTCACCGGATTCGATCAGCATCAGTTGCACGACCTGATCGAGAAAAAGGCAACTTTTGAAACCTTCTTTCAGAACGCTACCTTACACCCCAATGCCCATCTTATTACGGGCGTGATATGTGGTTATCGCGTGGAGGAATTGGAGAATCCGTTGACCCAAAAAGTCCGTTATCTGGATAAATTGGTGGATGAGTTGGCAAAAGGCAGGAAGATGGAAAAAATTCTAAGGTTGCGACCCACTAATGGAACGCAATAGAAGCACTAGGTTTGGACGATCCTTCCTTCCATTGTAAATAGTTTCCTAGATTCCCATAAAACGGCGAGCCCACATTAATTTATAAGAATACAATGACAACATTCAACAGATCATTTCATTTTGGAATAAGGATATTATTTTTTTTCCTGTCTTTATCGGTTTTTTCCCAGGCCCCGGTCAAAAAAAAACCCAATGTAATCGTTATCATGACAGATGACCAAGGCTCCATAGATCTTAACTGTTATGGTGCCACCGATCTACTGACGCCCAATATGGACCGACTGGCAAAGGAGGGCGTGCGGTTTACCCAGTTCTATGCCGGGGCTCCGGTCTGTTCCCCGTCACGTGCGGCGCTTTTGACAGGTAAGACAAATCTACGTGCCGGTCTGGAAGGGAACGTCCCCATTCCGGAGCGAGCCGAGGAATACGGACTGTTCGGTCTGCCCACCGGGCAGGTCACCATGGCCGAAATGCTGAAGGGCAATGGGTATCATACCGCCCTGATCGGCAAATGGCATCTGGGGCACCGTGAGGAAAATTTGCCCAATGGGCAGGGGTTCGATTATTTCTTCGGACACCAGCGCGGGTGTATCGACAATTATTCCCATACCTTTTATTGGGACGGCCCCAACAAACATGATCTCTACAGAAATTCAGAGGAGGTATACTATTCCGGGGAACACTTTAGCGATCTGATGGTGGAAGAGATAAAACAGCTGATCGATAAGAAAAGGAACGAACCCTTTTTCATCTATTGGGCCTTTAACGCTCCGCATTACCCCTATCAAGGAACCAAAAAGTGGCTGGACCATTATAAGGACCTTCCCACCCCCAGAAAGGAATATGCCGCTTTTGTCTCCAACACCGATGAAAAAATTGGCAATGTACTGGATTATCTGGACGAGTTGGGCCTCAGCGATAACACCATAGTCATTTTTCAGTCGGACCATGGACATTCGCGCGAAGAGCGCGCCTTTTGGGGCGGAGGAAATGCGGGGGACTATAGGGGAAGCAAGTTCAGTCTGTTCGAAGGGGGTATCCGCGTACCCGCTATCATTCGCTATCCGGGTGTCATTCCAGCCGATCAGGTCCGGGAACAGCTTGCCATGGAGATGGATTGGTTCGCTACCGTTGCCGAATTGACCCATTCCAAGGGTGTGGATAAAATAGACGGGGCAAGTTTAATGCCCGTTATATTGGATGACAAAAAAGAATCCCCGCATAAGGTGGTGCATTGGCAGTTTGGCGACTATGATGACCAAACCGCCCAATGGGCGGTCCGAAAAGGCCCGTGGAAGCTCATAGGCAACGTACAGGAGCCGCTTGGAAGAGGGGAGAAAAGTAATCTGGAGAAATTATTCCTTATCAATTTGGACAAGGATATCAGTGAAAAAAATAATCTTTCGGAAACAGATCCTGAAAAATTGGATGAACTTTTACGGTTGCACAAGACTTGGATACGATCCGTACGATCTGAAATGAAAAAATAGGAATAAGGAAATAGTAATGAAATTTCCGGGGTAATTGGTAATGGAATGCTACTGTCCCACAAGGGAATTTATAATGGCCTTACTGTAATTGTACGTTTAAGCATAAAAAAACCCGATGACCTGGGCCATCGGGTGTTTTCTTCCTTACTATCTAAGGATTATTTGTTCTGAACCACTACGGTGCCGGTACTGTTCCACTTGGTTACGGTCGCAATACGGTTATTGTTAAAGTCGACTTCCTGTAGGCCATCGGCTTTCCAAAAAAACCATTTCCCCGCTTTTTGTCCCTGTTCGTAAGAGCCCATGGCAATCTTATCGCCCTTCTCGTTGAACATGGTCCATTTTCCTTCCAATTTACCGTTTAAAAAATGTCCGGTCTGTTCCACTTCCCCGTTTTCATGGAAATAAGTGGCCTTTACCAAGTCCCCGTCCTTTTCGAACACCGGTTCCGGTGCTTGTGCGTACAGGCCTACCGAACATATCACTGCAAAAATAAAAACTATCTTTTTCATAACTATTTGGGATTAATTTTGTTCTTTTCCGCTATCATAAAATAAAGTTACAAATAATTTACGATAACACAACATTGAAGTAACATTTAATTTACATTAAATTAACATTGGGATTAATTGTGCCCAAAATGGAACGATGTACAGTATATTTGGGATAAAAGATTTGCGTTAAGCTCCCTTATCGGCCACAGGCTTTTCCGATTTTATTTTTTAAAGCGGTCCAGATGTTTCAGCTTATCGCTATACTTCTTACATTTGCGGATCAAATACACCAAAAACAAATGTATAGAAGTCAGACCTGTGGGGATTTAAGGGCGTTGGATATCCAAAAGGAAGTTACCCTTTCCGGGTGGGTGCAGACCGTACGGGACAAAGGGTTTATGATATGGATCGACCTTAGGGACCGTTATGGAATTACCCAATTGATCTTTGATGGGGAACGCACCTCCAAGGAAATCATGGAACAGGCCCGTTCCCTTGGACGCGAATATGTTTTACAGATCAAGGGGAAAGTAGTGGAACGCTCTTCCAAAAACCCCCATATGCCAACTGGCGACATAGAGGTACTGGTTTCGGAACTGCTCATCCTCAACAAATCGCTGCTCCCTCCTTTTACCATTGAGGACCAGACCGACGGGGGCGAGGATATCCGTATGAAATACCGCTATCTGGATATTAGAAGAAATCCTGTAAAGAACAACCTGATCTTT
Source organism: uncultured Sediminicola sp. (assembly GCA_963974715.1). Lineage (GTDB taxonomy): Bacteria > Bacteroidota > Bacteroidia > Flavobacteriales > Flavobacteriaceae > Sediminicola. The sequence goes on along the minus strand of CAXBDK010000001.1, from coordinate 371,919 downwards.
CGGCACAAAGTGGCCATGGAGGTACGGAAATACCTCTCCGACCAGGGGTTTATAGAAGTGGAGACCCCCTATTTGATAAAATCCACCCCTGAGGGGGCAAGGGACTTTGTAGTGCCCAGCCGAATGAACCAAGGGCAGTTTTATGCCCTTCCCCAATCCCCACAGACCTTTAAGCAATTGTTGATGGTGGGGGGAATGGACAAGTATTTCCAGATCGTGAAGTGTTTTAGGGATGAAGACCTAAGGGCCGATCGACAGCCGGAATTCACCCAAATAGATTGTGAAATGGCCTTTGTGGAACAAGAGGATATACTCAACGTTTTCGAGGGGCTTACAAGACACCTGTTACAAACGGTAAAGGGTGTGAAAATAGGCAGTTTCCCCAGAATGACCTACGACCACGCCATGGCCACCTATGGCAACGACAAGCCGGATATCCGTTTTGGAATGGAGTTCGGGGAACTGAATTCCGTTGCCCAGCAAAAAGATTTTGCCCTTTTCAACGAAGCGGAACTGGTGGTGGGCATTGCAGTACCGGGAGCGGCGACCTATACCCGAAAGGAGCTGGACGCCTTGGTTGATTGGGTAAAAAGGCCCCAGATAGGCGCCAAGGGGATGGTGTACGTAAAGTATAACGAAGATGGCACCCTAAAATCCACGGTGGACAAATTTTATGACGAATCGGACCTCTTGCAATGGGCCAAGGTTACCGACGCAAAACCGGGCGACCTGATCTGCGTGCTTGCCGGGGAGGCCTTTAGGACAAGAACACAGTTAAGCGCCCTTAGGATGGAGCTTGCACAACGCTTGGGACTTCGTAAAAATAACGAATTCGCCCCTTTATGGGTGGTAGACTTTCCCCTGTTGGAGCTGGATGAAGAAACAGGGCATTACCATGCCATGCACCACCCCTTTACTTCGCCCAAACCTGGTCAATTGGAACTATTGGATACAGACCCCGGTGCGGTGAGGGCCAATGCATACGATCTGGTACTTAACGGGAACGAGATCGGTGGAGGCTCCATACGGATACACGATAAGGAAATGCAGGCCACCATGTTCAGGCACTTGGGATTTTCCCAAAAAGAGGCAAGGGAACAATTTGGCTTTTTAATGGATGCCTTCCAATACGGTGCCCCACCACATGGCGGACTGGCATTTGGATTGGACAGGCTGGTGGCCATTTTGGGTGGACAGGAGACCATTCGGGATTTTATCGCCTTCCCAAAAAACAACAGTGGCAGGGACGTTATGATAGACGCCCCGGCCCCCATCGACCCTAAACAGTTACAGGAACTGCACCTTCAACTGAACCTAAAGCCTTAACCAGGCCGACCGCCAAGGTCGGCCCCCATATACCACAATTTGGAAAACAGATCGGTACTCACGAAGTTTTTGATATGGAGGGCCAAGCATATCTCCCAACGCCAATTTGTGTACATATTGAGTGTACTGGTGGGGTTTACCTCAGGGGTGGGAGCGGTGATCTTAAAAAACCTGACCCACTTTTTCCAACACCTTCTCGAAGGGAAATTGGTCAAATTTTATCATCAGGCCTTTTATTTTGTCTTCCCCTTGATCGGGCTTGCCCTGGTATATCTGATCATCACCTATATTGTCCGTAACAAGGTAAGCCATGGCATTCCCTCTACCCTTTATGCCATTTCCAAGCGCAAGGGAATCATACGGCAGTACCAGATGGTAGGGTCCATTTTGACCGCTCCCATTACCGTGGGGTTCGGGGGTTCGGTGGGACTGGAAGGGCCAACGGTATCCACCGGGGCGGCGATCAGTTCCAATATTGCCAGGCTTTTCCACATGAACCAATCCAACCGCAACCTATTGATCGGTTGTGCCGCGGCGGGTGCCCTGTCCTCCATTTTTAAGGCTCCCATAGCCGCCATCATCTTTGCCATAGAAGTCTTTAGCCTGGACCTTACGATTGCCTCCCTCCTACCGCTATTGCTCGCTTCCATTTCGGCGATCATAACTTCCTACTTCTTCTTCGGAAACGACATTCTACTGCCCTTTCGGATCGAGGATGGTTTTAAGATCGCGGACATTCCGTTCTTTATCGTATTGGGCATCACCGGGGGGCTTACCTCCATCTACTTTACGGAGGTCTATGACAGGGTGCAAAAACTGTTCGACAAAGTAGGCTCTCCCATCAAACGGCTATTGATCGGGGGATCGCTCTTGGGAATACTGATATATCTGGTACCTCCCTTGTACGGGGAAGGGTTTGAGGTAATTAACAATTTGATCAAGGGACATCCGGAAAAAGTATTGGAAAACAATCTTTTTGGCCTGGACCTTTCCAATATGTGGTACGTGATCGCCCTGTTGGCCGGTCTGGTGGTATTTAAGATCATCGCCAGTGCGCTTACCTTTGGCGCCGGGGGCGTTGGGGGCATATTTGCGCCTACCCTTTTTATGGGCAGTATTATGGGAAACTGTATCGCTAAGATCATCAATCAATTGAACCTTTTCAACATACAGGTATCCGAAAGCAATTTTACCCTTGTGGGAATGGCAGGGCTTATGGCCGGCGTACTGCATGCCCCGCTCACGGCCATCTTCCTTATAGCCGAACTTACGGGGGGCTATGAACTGTTCATCCCCCTAATGATCACTGCCGCACTCTCCTATTCAATTACCAAATATGTACATCCCCATTCGGTCTACAACATGGAACTGGGAAGAAAGGGAGAGCTGATCACCCATAACAAAGATCATGCGGTATTGACTTTTATGGATATCGACAAGGTGATCGAGGATAATTTTATTCCCCTATATCCAGAGATGGAACTTGGGGATATCGTTCACCAGGCGGTGGTAAAATCGAGCAGGAATATTTTCCCCGTCATCGATCGCACCAATAACGAGCTGCTGGGAATCGTGCTTCTGGACGATATCAGGCCCATCATGTTCGATCAGACCCTTTACAAAGAGGTACGGGCCCGGGATGTGATGCACCCGCCCCCAGAGACCATCAGTTTGGAGCGGGACAAGATGACCGATATCATGCAGAAATTCCAGGACAGCGGTGCGTGGAACTTGCCCGTTCTGAAAAATGGAAAATACCATGGGTTTATCTCCAAATCCAAATTACTGACGGCCTATAGAAGAAAGTTGATCAACTTTACCCAATAGCACCATGAAGACCAAACATATCATTATTGCCATTCTCCTTGCCTCATTTGCAAGCATTGTGTACGGATTCATAATCTTGGAGGAGGAACCCGTTTTTGCCCATAAATGTATCGGTTTTGGCACCGTGGGCATCTTTTTACTGGCCATGCCGCTGTTTCTCATCAAGGAAAGCAAGGGAAAAAAGATGAAGGATTATATGCTGACAGAGGAAAATATCCGAAAAATGCAGGCAAAGACCAAGGATAGGCCCCGTAAGAAGTAGATCTCTCCCCAGCGATCGATAGATCCCCCTTTTCCAAGCAACAATCGATACCGGATTTAGTTCCCGTTCCTCCGAGCAAGAAAAAATCGCTTTAGCAGTGCAGATGCCTCGGCCTCCATTATTCCCCCCATAACCGTGGTTTTGGGATGCAATTTGGTGCCCATGGTCCTAAAGCCCCTATCACGGTCCTCCGCCCCAAAGACGATCCTGGACAATTGGCTCCAATAAAGGGCTCCCGCACACATCTGGCAAGGTTCCAAGGTAACGTACAGGGTGCAGTTATGAAGGTACTTGCCACCCAAAAAATTACTTGCGGAGGTAATGGCCTGCATTTCGGCATGGGCGGTCACATCCCGCAACCGCTCGGTAAGGTTGTGGGCCCTGGCAATGATCCTATTTTCCACCACTATGACCGCCCCTACGGGAATTTCGTTTTTTTCATAGGCGGTCCGGGCCTCCTGAAGGGCCATTTTCATAAAATGGGCATCGTCCAATTGCAGATCCATGAGCCAAATGTAAGGATTAAATTGTGTCCGCTTTCCCATTAAGGGCCTTAGGTCCAAAAAACAAAAATTTGCAACAAAATATTCCCTCTTTGTACCAGCCCCAAAAAAAGTTAAAAGCAGTTTCTTTTACGGTCTCGGGGAAAATTGAATTTACCGTACATTTGTGCCCTGTAATGGAATACTTGGAAAAAATAGAGGGTCCGGAAGACCTACGAAGGTTAGATCCCAACGTACTTCCACAGCTTGCCCAACAGCTACGGGACTTTATCCTGGACGTGGTAGCCAGCAAAGAGGGTCATTTGGGAGCAAGTTTGGGCGTGGTGGAACTTACCATGGCCCTGCATTTCGTATTTGATACGCCCAACGACAAATTGATATGGGATGTAGGGCACCAAGCCTATGTGCACAAGATCCTTACCGGTAGAAAACACCTCTTTGAGACCAACAGGCAATTGGGCGGCCTGAGCGGGTTTCCGAAAAGGGAAGAAAGTCCATATGATCCCTTTGGAACGGGACACAGCTCTACGGCAATTTCTGCCATTTTGGGAATGGCCATTGCGGCCAGGTTGCGCAACGAACGGACCAAACAGCATATTGCAGTGGTGGGCGATGCCTCCATTGCGAGCGGGATGGCCTTTGAAGGCCTTAACCACGCCGGAATAACCGACTGCAACGTCTTGATCGTGCTGAACGACAACGCCATAGGGATCGACCCAAGTGTCGGGGCGCTTAAAAAATACCTCACAAACGTTAAAAAGGGGACCGCCAAGGAAGAGAACCTTTTTGAATGCCTAAATTTTAATTATTTTGGCCCTGTTGATGGACATGATCTACAGGCCCTTATCCCCATTTTACAACGGCTCCGCCAAGTGGAAGGCCCAAAATTGTTGCATGTGATCACCACTAAGGGGAAAGGGCTTAAACAGGCGGAGGAAAACCAGGTAGTCTACCATGCCCCCGGAAAGTTCGATAGGCTTACAGGAGATCTGTTTCCGAAGTCGGGCCCGACAGGTGCTCCCAAATACCAGGATGTATTTGGCCATACCTTAGTGGAACTGGCCCTTGCCAACGATCGTATTATCGGGATCACCCCGGCCATGCCCACTGGAAGTTCCCTTACATTTATGATGGAAGCGATTCCCGATAGGGCATTTGATGTGGGCATTGCGGAGCAACATGCCGTGACCATGGCAGCGGGAATGGCCGCCGACGGACTTGTTCCCTTCTGTAATATCTATTCCACCTTCCTGCAACGTGCATACGATCAATTGATCCATGATGTGGCCCTACAGAAACTGCCCGTAATCTTCTGTTTGGATAGGGCGGGCTTGGTGGGCGCCGATGGACCCACGCACCATGGGGTGTTCGACATTGCCTTTCTTAGGTGTATCCCCAACATGATACTCTTTTCGCCCATGAACGAAAGGGAGCTGAGAAACATCATGTATACGGCCCAATTGGGACTGGAGGGGCCTATTGCGATCAGGTACCCAAGGGGGCGGGGCATGACATTGGATTGGAGGTCGCCATTTGAAAAGATTCCCATTGGAAAGTCGCTCGAATTAAAGAAAGGCACAAAAATTGCAGTGCTGTCGGTCGGACCAATTGGAAACGGTATTTACGAAATGATCGGGCAGTTAAGCTATAAAACCTTAGTCGGCCATTATAATATGCGGTTCATCAAACCATTGGACGAACCCCTCTTACATGAAATTTTCCAGTCCTACGAATACTTGGTCACCGTTGAGGACGGAAGCAAGATCGGTGGGTTCGGCACCGCCATTTTGGAATTTGCCAATACCCATCGCTACCGAAATTCCATAAAGATATTTGGAATCGGGGACCACTTTATTCCCCACGGTACCACGGATGAATTGCACAATCTTGCCAAAATAGATGTTTTATCCCTAAAAAATTACCTTAATGAAATTTCTTGAACAGGGCCACGCCACCCCTAGACCCATTTTTACCTTTTTAGCGCTGTTGTTATCGCTTTACACCCTATCCGCACAAGACACTATTCCACGTGATACCATCCCTCCAGATACCATTCCCATGGAACAGGAAACGGACACCATAACCATTGATACCACTGCGGTGGACACCATTGTGATACGGGCATTACAGAACCGGATAAAAAACGTTCCCAGAAGCGTCAACCTTACAAACCCTGTGGTCTCCTTTAAAAAGACAAAGTCCAGAACGGACGAATTCAGCCGGTTCCGAGTTCCCTCCTTTTGGCACAAGGAAAACGTGATAGGACTGAATTTTAACGAAGTGGCCTTTGTGAACTGGAAAGCGGGTGGTGACAATTCCATTTCCGCCGCCGGCAACCTGAAGTTGGTCCGCAATTATAAATTTAGGTACATCTCTTGGGAAAACGATGTGGAGCTTCGATATGGGATCAATGCACAGGAGGGGCGCAAACTTCGGAAGACCGAAGATGTGATCCGGCTGAACTCTACCTTTGGCTATCGCCGCGATACCATCAGTAATTGGTATTATTCGGTAAAGGCAAACTTCAACACCCAATTTTCCAACGGGTATCAGTATCCCAACAGGGATACGCCCATATCAAGGTTCATGTCCCCGGGTTATCTGTTTTTGGGTGCGGGAACCTCCTATATTCCCGAGGGCAAAAAATTTAATCTCTATATTTCGCCCCTCACCCAAAAGGCCACCTTTGTCCTAGATCAAAACCTGGCCGACCAAGGGGCGTTCGGGGTAAAGAAGGCGGTTTTGGACGCAGACGGCAATACCATCACCCCTGGGGAGAACATCTTTGTGGAACTGGGTTTCCTGATCACCAATACTTGGGAGACCCCCATTTATGAAAATGTACTGCTCAACCACAGGATAAACCTGTATACGGATTACCTGCGCAGTTTTGGAAATGTGGATGTGGACTGGGAACTGAACATAAAACTTATAGTGAACAAATACATGAACGCTACCATTGGAACCCAACTTATTTTTGATGACGATATCAAGTTTGATGAAGTGATCGCAGAGGACGGAAGTGTACTGGATCCCGGGGATTCCAAGATTCAGTTCAAACAATTGCTCAGTATAGGGGTCGCCTACAATTTTTAGATCTGCCTGCCCATGATCTTATTATGGATATGCACCGCGCCGCTGTCCGATAGGCTTGCCACATAACAACAGCAGTTGAGCAGCAGTTGGTAAACGGGCACATCCTTTGTTTTGGCATAGAAAGCTGGCAGTGTACGCAGCAAAAGCGTGTCATAATTGGACGCCCGATCATCGCGATCCCTTAAGAGGGCGGTGGTGTACACTTCCAACAAATCTGAAATAATGCGATAGCCTGCAATTTCCTTTTCCAATACCTCTTGGGATCGATATACCTTTTCCCGGCTCAGTTGAAGGATATCGCCGATCTGTGCCTTGTATTTGCTCCTATCCATAAGGGAAGTGGTAAACCCACCTTTAAGGATCTCATCCTCATGGGCAACAAAGGTGGTAATGGCATCCTCTATCAAGGTATTGATGGCCAGGGCCCTTAAATAGCTCAACCTATCCTCCATATGGGCCATTCCATTATATTTTTTGGTGTTGATGGTATCCTTCACCAACTTTATCAGATATTCCAGGGCAAAATCCTCAGGGATAAGCCCAAGATTAATACCATCCTCAAAATCGATGATGGTATAACAGATATCATCTGCAGCTTCCACCAGGAATGTAAGTGGGTGCCGAACATACGAGATATCCGCCCCTGTACGGCTAGGGTCCAGCCCCAGTTCATTTGCCACCTCCGTGAAGAACATTTTTTCCGTTTGAAAGAAACCGAATTTTTTATCGGCGATATGGTCGGTCGGTTTTTTGGGCAGGGATTCCTTTGGGTATTTCATGAAAGCCCCCAGGGTTGCGTAACTCAACCGCAATCCGCCATTTACCCCTTCCCTGGATCCCGTCAATAACTTGAACCCGTTCGCATTGCCTTCAAAATCGATCAGGTCCCGATATTCCTTATCGGACAGAAGGGATCGCAACTGTTTCCCGTTGCCATTTTTAAAATACTCCCCTATGGCCTTTTCGCCGCTATGGCCAAAAGGAGGGTTTCCAATATCGTGTGCCAGGGCCGCCGCGGCCACAATGGCTCCAAAATCGTTGAAACGATAACCATGTACCTCCGAGAGATAGGGATGCTGTTCCAATATTTTTTTTCCGGCGATCCTCCCCAAACTCCTGCCCACTACGGAAACCTCCAGACTGTGTGTAAGGCGGGTATGGACAAAATCCGTTCTGGAAAGTGGGATCACTTGTGTCTTGTCCTGTAAACTTCTAAACGCAGCGGAAAAGATCACCCTATCATAGTCCACCTCAAAACCCAGGCGGGTTTCATCCTGTTCGGAGCGTAACCTCTTAAAATTATCCCCATGACGTTTCAATGATAGTAGTTGTTCCCATTTCATAAACTGGAATTTTGGGTTGCAAGATACATTATAAATGATTTTTGCCCTAGCAAAATAACCGATGTGCATATGGCCTTTACATCTGAATTTTAATAATTATTTAATCTTAAGATTACTTTCCGTTCATTTTCAAAGACTTTATTTGAAGTCATCTTATTAGATAAAAAAGGATTGCTCGATTTATTGGTTTTTGTCGACTATAAGTTTTGAATCCGTGGAGCTACCTCTTTCCGAGGTAGCTTTATCTTTTATATTTAGTCCCTTTGGAAACCCTGCCGTTTCCTTTTAAATTGGTATTTTGCACCCGACAAAAACCAATTTTCGCATGAAATTCCACAAGTTGGCCCGCCTTGGGCTTGCTTTATTTTTCACATCAATGGGGTATGCCCAAAAAACGCCGGGGCCCCGATTTGGAAATGGCATCTTAAATATTATAGGGAAGGACAGTACCTGGAGCATGGATGTGGGACTGCGGTTCCAATTTTTATCCACTTTTCAGTGGCAGGACAATGCATCCATGCAGTCCAACTTCTCCATCCGACGTTCCCGTTTAAAATTCGATGGTTTTGCTTTGTCCCCAAAATTGCGTTATAAGGTAGAGTTGGGGCTCTCCAATAGGGATATGTCGGGCACTTCCGAATTTACCGGTAATTCCCCTAGGTACCTCTTGGATGCGGTGGTCATGTGGCATCCCATAAAAAATGTGGAAATTTGGGCGGGCCAGACCAAACTTCCCGGTAATATTGAGCGTGTCATTTCCTCTGGCAATCTACAGCAAGTGGACAGGTCCCTTTTAAACCGCTATTTTACGATAGACCGCGATATTGGCCTGCAGCTACGGCATGAAATGTTTGTGGGACCCACCTTTCTCATACGGGAAAAATTGGCCATATCCCAAGGGGAGGGCAGGAATATCGTAACCGGCAACCTTGGCGGCCACCAGTTTACGGGCCGATTGGAAATTTTGCCGTTCGGTGCCTTTAAGGGTGAATATCTTGGCAGTGATCTGGAAAGGGAACCACATCCAAAACTGATGCTCTCCGCTACGTTCGACAGTAACCAAGATGCCGTAAAGACCCGTAGCAACCAAGGTGACTATATGGAGACGGACAGTGGATTTTACGAGACCACCATCAACACCCTATTGGCCGACCTCATGTTCAAATACAGGGGGTTTTCCCTAATGGGCGAATATGCCCTTCGGAATGCAGATGATCCCATTGCCAAAAATTCGGACGGCACAGAAACCGGGGATGTGGTACAGGAAGGAAGTGGTAGCAACCTTCAGGCAGGCTATCTTTTTGACAACAATTGGGAAGTATCCATGCGGCAGACCCATATTTCGTGGGACGATGAGGCAGTGGGTAACGGGGACGAGACACAGTACACCTTTGGGATCTCCAAATATTTAGTGGGACACAAGTTAAAAGTACAGACAGATTTAAGTTATCTTTCTGTTGACAATGAAGAAGATGAGCTTATGTACCGACTGCAATTTGAGATACATTTCTAGTAAAAACATAACCTTTAGATAACACTGTGCAGCAGCTTACTTATGATATTTGCACACTATTTTAAATATATATGGACAATATTTATTTCTTGATGATCATCGCCCTACTGGTGCTTGCGGTAGCCGATCTTGTTGTTGGGGTGAGTAACGATGCGGTGAACTTCTTAAATTCCGCCATCGGTTCCAAGGCCATCTCCTTTAGGACCATTATGATCGTGGCCAGTTTGGGAATTGCCATCGGGGCCATTTTCTCCAGCGGAATGATGGAGGTGGCCCGAAAGGGCATTTTTAATCCGAGCGAGTTTATGTTCGCCGAGATCATGATCATTTTTATGGCCGTCATGATCACGGACATCTTGCTGTTGGATTTCTTCAATACGCTTGGAATGCCCACCTCCACCACGGTGTCCATCGTATTCGAACTCTTGGGCGCCGCCGTCGCCATGGCAGCCATTAAACTGCTTTCCGATGGGGGCAGTCTCTTTGATCTGGGAAATTATATAAACACCTCCAAAGCCACTGAGATCATCGTGGGCATTTTGCTATCGGTCGCGATATCCTTTACGGTCGGGGCCATCGTACAGTATTTTTCGCGTATCCTACTTTCCTATGATTTCAATAAAAAGGCCAAATGGAAGAGTGCGGTCTTCGGAGGCGTGGCCCTTACGGGTATCAGTTATTTTATCATCATCAAGGGGTTACAAGGATCTTCATTCCTAAACGAAGCAGCCATTGAATTTATCCAGAACAGTACCGCCCTGATCATCTTTGGCAGTTTTGCGGTCTGGACAGCGCTTTCCTTTGCCGTGACTTCCTTTTCCACGAACAATGTGTACAAACTGATCATCATCGCCGGAACCTTTGCGCTTGCCCTGGCCTTTGCGGGAAACGATCTTGTGAACTTTATAGGCGTCCCCATCGCAGCTTGGCAGTCGTATGAGGCATGGAACGCCTCTGGGATACCTGCCACCGAATTCAGTATGGAGGTCTTGTCCACGGAGGTAACAACGCCCACCTTGATGCTCCTGATATCGGGAATTGTAATGGTGCTTACGCTGTGGTTCTCAAAAAAGGCACGATACGTGACCCAGACCGAGATCAACCTGTCGCGGGAAGGGGAGTCCAAGGAACGTTTCCAGCCAAATTTTCTATCCAGAAGCATTGTTAGGATGTCCATTGGTGCCTCCCAGGCATTGAACGGCCTTTTGCCCGACCGACTTAAAAAACAGATAGATACCAAATTCGAAAGGCCCGTCATAGCCCTTCCCAGGGACAAGACCTATGAGATGCCTGCCTTTGATGTGGTCCGTGCTGCCGTAAACCTAATGGTTGCGGGAATACTTATATCTTTGGCCACTTCCCTAAAGCTGCCTTTGTCCACCACCTATGTGACCTTTATGGTCGCCATGGGTACTTCCCTATCCGACAGGGCTTGGGGGGCAGAAAGTGCCGTTTACCGGGTGGCGGGCGTGCTGAACGTGATCGGTGGATGGTTCTTTACGGCCATTGTAGCCTTTGTTGCCGCAGCCGTAATGGCCTATTTGATCAATCTCGGGGGCACTACCGCAATCATGATCTTATTGTTCGTCGCCATTCTTCTATTGGTCCGAAATTATATCAGTCACAATAAAAAGAGTAAGGAAATCGAGGCGGAGGACAGTCTTCGAAAAGCGGAGAGCAGCTCTACCCAAGGGGTGATCGCCGAAAGTGCCAAGAACATTTCCAATGTGGTAAAGAGGAGCAATAAAATCTACACCACCGCCATTACCGGACTTGCAAAACAAGACTTGGACCAGTTGAAGAAGAGCAAAAAGAACGTGGTAAAACTTTCAAATGAGATCGATTCCCTACGGGACCATATATTTTATTTTATCAAAAACCTTGATGAGCCCAGTGTACAGGCCAGTAACTTCTATATCAACATATTAGGGTTCCTACAGGATATGGCGCAGTCATTGGAGTACATTACCAAGATCAGCCATAAGCATATCAACAACAATCACAAAAAATTAAGGTACAACCAGATAAAGGAGCTGAGGGAAATAGACCAGAAACTGGAGAAGCTTTTTGATGAGACCGAGGTGGCCTTCGACACACGTTCCTTTGAAAAAATAGGAATATTGTTAAGTTCCAAGCAGGAATTGTTGGACTTTGTTTCCATCCGGATCGAAAAACAAGTGGAAAGGACCCGTTCTGAGGAATCGAGCCCCAAGAACACCACACTTTATTTCACGCTCTTATTGGAGACCAAGGACCTTATCACTTCGGTCACCAATTTACTGGAGCTGTACTACAAAGAGCACGATAGCAGTGTGAAGCCTGCAAAACTGGAACAGAAATAACGATTAAAAGAAAGAAAGGGAAAAACACTGTGGACCGAATGTTTTACAGTGTTTTTTTATTTTACATGTTATTGAAATCATTGATACACCATCTTCTTGGCGAAAAAGGGCGGCCTTAATAGTTTTTAATTCGGGAATCCACTATTTTTATAACGTCAACGAGCCCGCTGGGCATTTGACAAAAGCCAAATAACATTTCGGCGCAAGCCCGCTTCCGCATTTGGCGGACAGGCGTCCGAGCATAATAAATCCCACTTAGTGGGTAAAACTGTCCGATGAAAAAAATACCCCATCTCCTTTTGATCCTTTTCCTGCCGAGTATGGTCCTTTCTCAGGAAACCCGTACGGAAGAACTATCGGAAGTGGTGGTCACAGCCGTCAACTATAAATACCTTAGCAGTACGGATGCGGAAGAAATACCCATTCCCGTAAAATTACTGAAACGAAAGGTCGCCGCCTACGACGTGACCCAATCGGAGCTCTATGAGGACGATTATCCTTTTTATACCGTTTCCTTTTATATTCCCGAGGGAAAAATAGTGGCCGTATACGATGAGGAAGGGAACATCATAAAGACCATAGAGCGCTTTAAGGACCTGCAGCTGCCCAAGGAGGTGGAAACTGCCCTTAAAAAGCGCTACAAGGGCTGGGAGGCAGTGGAGGATGTCTATCTAATTGAATACAACAATAAAAAAGGCGTTAACCGTACCTTTAAGGTTACCCTAATAAAGGGAAAAAAGACCCAAAAGGTCAAATTGGACGAAACAGGACGTTTTCTTTAGGGTGCGCTTGATCGCTCAACGGTAAAAATTCATCTCGTCCATATATTTCCAGACATTTTCCGGCAACAAGGGCCGGATATTTTTACCCAACTTATGTTCTTTCCGGATAAAAGTGGCGGAAATTTCCATAATGGGGGCATCGATGATTACAATATTTCCATGTCCCTGAAACCTATGCCCTTCCCCCTGATCAAATATCCTTGGATATACATAAAGTTTGTGGGATTCCAGAATGGCTTCATGATTTTTCCATTTGTGGAACCCATGGAGGTTGTCCATTCCCATTATCAGCGAAAACTGGTGCGACTCCCCGTACATCTCCTCCAAGTGTAGCAGGGTATTGATGGTATAATTGGGCCGGGGCAGGTCAAATTCAACCTTACTGGGCATCAGTTTTGGATATTCCTTTGTAGCCTCGTAGACCAATTGGTACCTGTGATGATCGGCCAGAAGGGTTTTCTTGACCTTAAAGGGACTTTGTGGAGTGATCACCAACCAAACTTCATCCAGGTCCGAAAACTCCGCCATATGGTTGGCAATCACCAAATGACCGATATGGATGGGATTAAAGGTGCCGAAAAATAGTCCCGTTTTCTTCATTGCCATTAGGTGCGACGCAATAAAAGCCCGCTATTTCTCCACCCCCAAAAAGTCGGCCACTAAGGTATAGGCTTCCTGAAGGGCGGTTTCCAATTCATAATTTTTGATGATCTTATCGAACTGCGGAGCGGTGGCCAGTTCAACCGATGCCTTTGCAATGCGCATGTTTATTTTATCATCGCTCTCGGTACTCCGCTTTTTTAGCCGGATCTTCAGTTCGTCCACACTGGGCGGTTTTACAAATACGGCCAAAGTATTTTCAGGAAACTTCTTTTTTATACGGAGTCCCCCCACCACATCTATGTCAAAGATCACATTTTTGCCCATGGCCCAAAGACGTTCTACCTCACTTTTAAGGGTGCCGTAAAAATTATCCCTGTATACCTCCTCCCATTCCAGAAAATCATCATTTTTTATATGGTTCTTAAACTCGGAAATGGACATAAAATAATAGTGCTCCCCTTGTTTTTCCTTCCCCCGTCTTGGCCGGGAGGTAGCAGATACCGAAAAAGCGAGGTTCAGTTCAGGTCGGTCCAACAAGAACCTGGTAATGGTAGTCTTTCCACTTCCTGAAGGGGCCGAGAAGATAATCAGTTTTCCTTGCTGCATTAAAGTACGTTTAACATCTGTTCCTTGATCTTTTCCAGTTCGTCCTTCATCTGAACCACTAATTGCTGCATGGGCGCAAAATTTGCCTTGGAACCAATGGTATTGATCTCCCTTCCAATTTCCTGACTTATAAAGCCAAGTTTTTTGCCGTTGGATCCCTCCGACTTAAGGGTAGTGCTAAAATAATCGAGGTGATTGGCCAAGCGGACCTTTTCTTCCGTAATATCGTATTTCTCCAGATAATAGATCAATTCCTGTTCAAATCTATTCGAGTCCAGCTCCACTTTTAGGTCGGATACTGCTTTTTGCAGCCTTTCCCGAATTGTTGCCAAACGATCTTTATCCATACTTCCCACGGCATTTAGGAGGCCGTGAAGAATATTTATCCTCTCTAAAAAATCTTTCTCCAACATCCGTCCCTCCTCGGAGCGAAAACTGTTTATCTCAACAAGGGCATGTTGAATGGCCACTAAGATCGCTTCGTATTCATCATCATCAATATCATCCCTTTCTGTTTTAAGGGCATCCGGTAAACGGACGGCCATCTCGAGCAACCGTATGTCATCACCACCGGCAATGGCCCGCAATTGTGCCATATAGGCCCTTACGATCCCTTCGTTGACCATGCTGGACGCGGCATCCCCGTTCACTTCCATAAAAAGTCCAAAATCCACTTTGCCCCTTTCCAATGAAGCCGCGATGATCTTTCTGATCTCCAATTCCTTTTCCCTGTAAGCCGAAGGAATCCTTGCGTTCAGGTCGAGACTCTTGCTGTTCAAGGATTTGATCTCAATGGTAATCTTTTTGGAGGGCAGCTGCACCACATGCTTCCCAAATCCTGTCATGGATTGAATCATAGAATTTTTAAATTTTGGCAAAGGTAATTAAATTTCATGTTTGGCCCGGAACGCGTCAAAAATCCGGGAATTTCCAAATATTACCTCTTAACGTAAGCCACCATGTAAGATTTGGTATAAATGGTGGCGGGCCCCGTCCGCCACTATTTATTATTTTTGGTCATTATCCCCTAATACAATGCGACTGACCAACTCTTGCGGGAAAAAGGCCCTTGAAAAATTTTCCAACTGCAATCTGTTCAGCATCAGGATACCAAACTATCTGCCCTTCAAATTTCGCACGCAGTGCACGCTCAATACCAAGTCGTTAAAGCAACAGGTATTTATAACTCCCGCAGCCAGATATTCCGAAAACTCACCCTACTATTATCCCCATGGTCCTGTAAACGGATGGGTCCTGGGCCATGCGCATCATTTTTGGGCCAACCGATATAGGGCGTGGTACCCTTAAGCTCTACATGGTCCTGTACCAACACCCCATTGTGTATGAGGGTAAGGGTTCCGGATTTGATCTTTTTACCTTCGGCATTGAAAACGGGCTGATGGAAAATAATATCGTAAACGTTCCACTCCCCTGTGGGCACCGAGGCCTTAACCAACGGCACATGTTGTTTATAGATGGATCCCACCTGACCGTTTACATAGGTATCGTTGTCGTTGTTGTCCAGCACCTGTACTTCATAAAGTCCTTGAAGAAAAACACCGCTGTTGCCCCTATGCTGTCCTTCCCCTTCGACCTCTGCAGGGGATTTCCATTCAATGTGCAACTGTACGCTCCCGTAATTATCCTTGGTCTGAATATCGCCGGCCCTGTCCTTAACGGTCATGCTGCCATCATCGTTCAATGTCCATTTTGCTTCCGTACTGTCTTTGGCAGCGACCCATTGATCAAAATTTTTCCCGTCAAATAGTACTACGGCATCACTTGGTGGATCCATAGGGGATTTTCCAGGGTCTACTACCGGTGGTACCGGCTCATAAAATTCGGTCTCTTCGGGGGTGGTGGGTTCCTTTCCCGTATATTCCTCATGGACGATTTCATCGGATTCCATACTTTTTTCTTTCAAAGGTTCCACTTCAACTTTCTCCTTGCATGAAAATACGAGTAGTAAAAGGGCCAAAAAATATAAATTTCTCATGTTAGATCATTTGATTGGGCAGCGCTGGAAGCGGAAGGGAAGTTATGTTCCGCTATGTACTGCCGAAGTTTTTTGTTAGAGTTCCTTAATTTTTATGTTCTTAAAGGAAACCATGTTCCCATGGTCCTGAAGGGCGATCTTGCCCGTAGGGAACTTTCCAAAGGCTTCCCAATCGGCAAATTTGGATTTGGCCACCATTTGTTGCCAACCATCACCATTGACCGGGAACTGTACTACCTCTTTCCCGTTCAGGGAAACTTTCCCTTCATTTGTTTTGTGGTTGATGGTAATGACACAGGTATTCCATTCCCCTACCGGACGCACCGTTTTTTGTGAGGGCGGAACCATATCATAAAGGGCCCCAGCCTGATGGGTCGGCCCCGCTTTGGAATCGGGATGTTTCTCATCGTCCAAGATCTGAATTTCCGGACCTGTCTGATAGGGCTGGCGGTATTTTTCATCCTCTACGACGCCCCAAAGGATTCCGCTGTTCCCAGCTTCGGAAATTTTCCAGTCCAATGAAAGTACAAAATCGGTGTATTCCTTATCGGTCACCAGATTGGAAGCCCCATGTTTATCCTCGGAAGGATGGAACACCATTGCTCCGTCCTCCACGGACCATTCCTCCGGTACGCTATCCTGCAGGTAGCCATGCCAACCATCCAGGGAAGTACCGTCAAACAATACGGTCCATTCCCCTTCCTCGGAACTGCCCATGGCCGTGTCTGTATTTTCCATAGCGGCGGAATGGTCCGTAGCGGCTTCGTTTTTCCTTTCCTTACAGCCCATGCCCAATAGGGCCAGTACCATTACCAATAAAAACTGTTTCATATAAATTCCATTTAAGTTAGTGTCTATATTCCCAATATTTTTTTAAGGACGGTCTCATCTATTTCGGCCCCTGCAAAATCATCAAAGGTTTTCTGGGTGGCCTCTATAATATGGTCTTGAATGAACACGGCACCTTCCCTTGCCCCTTGTTCCGGACTTTTTATACAGCATTCCCATTCCATTACCGCCCAGACATCGCAGCCATATTGGGTAAGTTTGGAAAAGATGGTCTTAAAATCTATCTGGCCATCGCCAAGGGAACGATACCTTCCAGCGCGATCACCCCAATCGTTATACCCTCCAAAAGCACCCTTTTTCCCGGTCGGGTTGAATTCAGAATCCTTTACGTGGAAGGATTTGATAAATTCATGGTAGTGGTCTATATACGTGATGTAATCCAATTGCTGAAGTACAAAATGACTGGGATCGTATAAAATGTTGACCCTTTTATGATTACCGGTTGCCTTTAGAAAGCGCTCAAAAGTGTCCCCATCGTGCAGGTCCTCGCCCGGATGGATCTCATAACAGACATCCACCCCTTCCCTATCGAAATGATCCAAAATGGGCATCCATCTTTTGGCAAGCTCTTGAAAGCCCATTTCCACAAGTCCGGCAGGCCTTTGAGGCCACGGGTGCATGGTATGCCACAAAAGGGCGCCCGAAAAGGTTGCATGGGCCTTCAATCCAAGACGTCTGCTGGCCGTAGCTGCCTTTTTAACGGTTTCCACCGCCCATTCGGTCCTTGCTTTGGGATTGTTTTTTACCTTTTCCGGGGCAAAATTGTCGAACATCAGGTCATAGGCGGGGTTCACCGCTACCAGTTGACCCTGTAAATGGGTGGAAAGTTCGGTTATCTCCAGTCCGTACGAATTGATTTTCCCTTTAAGTTCATCGCAGTAGTCCTGACTATCGGCCGCCTTGTCCAAATCGATCAGAAAATGTTCCCAAGTTGGGATCTGTATACCTTTGTAGCCAAGATCGGAAGCCCATTTGCACATTCCGTCGAGCGAGTTGAAAGGTGCGGTTTTGTCCACAAACTGGGCTAGAAAAATTGCCGGTCCTTTAATTGTTCTCATTGTACTTTTTTCATTTAGTTGAAGCAATGCCCTCCAAGTTTTATGAAGGATTTAAATAATATAATACTATATTTAGCCTATGAACGTTGTTTTTATATGCCAAATGATAAATATAGGAATAACTTATATAATTCGACCATAATATGGTCATTAATCAATCCCCAAAAAATGGATGCGTTCGCTAAAGGAACCGGAAAAATTATAAGGCCGACCGCCTGGAAACCCTTTGTATTGGACCTGCCGGCCACTTGCCTACATGAAGCCTTATTGGGGAGCGATGAAAAGAATGGCATTTTCCCAAGTTACCCTTTACTATGAAAAACAGATCTTCTGAAACCATGTGGGCCCATTTTACGGCCACAAACCCTATCGGTTCCACCGTCCCAAATGAAGTAGTGCTCTGGGATAATCAAAACGGTGCCGATACGGCCGTTGAACAAGTACTGAACGGCACAAAAAATTCTACCTCCCTCGCACTGTTGCTCCTTCAGCTCCAGAACAGACCACTGCCCAAAATAAGGGAACATAGTGTAATCTGTAATTTTAAGGGAGAACCTTTTTGCATCGTTGAAACCACTTCCGTTAAACTTGTGCCTTTTTTTAGTATCCGGGAGGCATTTGCCCTTCAGGAGGGATACAAAAGTCTTGATGCATGGAAAACGGCCCACTGGAACAGGTTCGAAAGGGAATTGGCCACCTTTGACCGAAGGCCCAATGAAAGTATGATCGTGGTCTGTGAACATTTCAAAAAGGTCTTCCAAGAATAAAGGCCGCAAAAAGCGGCCTTTTATATTAAACCAACACTTCTAAACAAGCGTTCGAGCATCATAGATCCCAATTGGCGCCGGAAACAATCTTGAGCTATTCCAGTTCCAGCCAAATATTTCCCTGCTGGTGCGAGGCTACCGAACTCTCAATAAAGTTCAGTCCGCGTACCCCGTCCTTCATTGTGGGAAATTCCCCTGAGTTGTATTCTTCGCCCCTAATGGCGCGCGCCACTCCCAAGTAGATATTTGCCATGGCATCAAAAATGCCCTCTGGATGCCCTGGCGGAAGTTTGGTGCCGTCCAAAGATAGCTTGGAATTGTAGGCATGGCCGGGTTTGTAAACCTGTAAGGGCGCGTTATCATCCAGAACATATAAATAATTGGGATTTTCCTGTTCCCATCGCAAGCCTCCTTTATCCCCATAAATGGCAATACTGAGCCCGTTTTCCTCCCCTGTGGCGATTTGGCTGGACCGGATCACCCCTTTGGCATTGCCGTCCATCCGTATCAAAACGGTACCGTCGATATCCATTTTGTTATCGGCGTACAGGTAATTCAGATCGGCCAGGATACGTTCTATCTTAAGACCTGTCGTAAATTCTATCATATTGAAGGCATGCACCCCGATATCGCCGATACAGCAACTGATGCCCGCTTTCTCGGGATCCAATCGCCAAGTAGTGCTCCTTTTTTGCTTATCGTGTATAATGGGGTTGATCCAACCTTGATAGTACTGGGCATCCACTTTATGGATCTTGCCAAGTTTTCCTTCTTTGATCATTTCCCGCATCTGCCGCACCATTGGATACCCGGTATAGGTATGTGTTACCGCAAAAACGGTACCGGACCTCTCCAAGGTAGCCTGTAATATCTTTGCCTCCTCATAGGTTGTGGTCATCGGTTTTTCACAGATAACGTTGAACCCGTTCTCCAACAATTTTTTTGCCATCGGAAAGTGCAAAAAATTGGGTGTCAAGATGGAACATACCTGAATCCTCTCATCTTCAGGTAGTTTCAGTTCTTCCGCTACCAAGGTTTCAAAATCCTTATATATGCGGTCCGTTGGAATATCTATCTTTTTGGCGAAGGCCAGACTTTCATCCAAGTCGGGATTAAAAACCGCCCCTACAATTTCATAATTGTCATTTATAAAGGAGGCGACCCTGTGAAGGACACCGATAAGGGAATCCCCTCCCCCTCCTAAAATTCCTAATCTAATCTTTTTACCCATTTGTTAAATTTATATTTATTTCCGTACTTATTTAAACCAATGCCCCGCTTTCATGTTTTTGGGGCACCCTTCTTCCGTCCAATTTCTTTCGCATCATGAACAAGATCCCGAACAGCACCACCAAAGATAAGGGGAAAAAGACCATATACCCCAACGTAGCCTTACCGGCCACCAGTTCGGCTGCATCCTGCGCAAGCCCACTGGACAGTGCTGTCTGTTTTTCGGCATCCAGCCATGAGCCTATAATAGGCTGCCAAATGGAGGTGGCGAACATGCCGGCGCCCCCTACAAGTGACATGCCAAGCGCCCCTGTTTTGGGCAGATATTCCGATGTAAATCCGATCATGGTAGGCCAGAAATAACAGACCCCCAAGGCAAAGAGGATCGCCGCAAAATAAATCATGGATCCATCTGCAATGCTCATGGAATATACGGCCAAGGTAGTGATGATGGCGGACATCCACAAAACCCCGGTAGGATTGAGTTTATGTATTATAGGACCTGCAAAGTACCGGCCCACTGCCATAATTCCCGTAACCATGGCCAAGACCAACATAGGGTTGGCCCCAGAATTCCCCAAGATTTTTTCTACCCATTGCTGAGGTCCGAATTCCGAAATGGCGGTAAGGGTCATACAG
Source organism: uncultured Sediminicola sp. (assembly GCA_963974715.1). GTDB lineage: Bacteria > Bacteroidota > Bacteroidia > Flavobacteriales > Flavobacteriaceae > Sediminicola. The sequence continues at coordinate 351,177 of CAXBDK010000001.1, read as the reverse complement.
GCCGCAATGAACAGGAACAAGGGATCGAGGAGCGCTTTAATGTTCAAGGAAGTATTTGTTTCCATATGCTCGCTCTCCGGAAATTTCTGCTTAAAGAACAAATATCCATAGATCAAGGTGGGCAGTAACATTACAGCGATCTGCAGTTGCCAGCCCATGTCAAAATCGGTCATAAATTTGGACACTAGGGATCCGATTACGATCCCCCCGGGAAACCACACATGGAACTTGTTCAGCATAGCGGTCCTATTGCTCGTGAACATATCCGCGATCATAGGATTACAGGCCGCCTCCACAGATCCATTGGCAAAGCCGATAAAGAAGGTAGAGATGAGCAAGGTCCAGAACCCGCCCGCATAAATGGTAAGGACCAGTCCAAGAAGGTGGCAAGCAAAGGCGATGATCATCAATTTTCTGGCTCCAAGACTGTTGTACAACAGACCGCCCAAGATCATGGCGAGGGGAAACCCTAAAAATGCCATCCCGTTCACATAGCCCAGCTGGGTGTCGGAAAGACCAAAATCGGTCCCCAATTGGGAAAGGATCCCGGCGCGGATCGCAAAGGTCATGGAGGTCACCACCAAGGCGATACATGCTGCCAAAAATATCTGTTTCCTATTTACTTCTTTCATAATAAATTTATTTGTGGATAGTATTGGTTTTAAGGTGTATAAGTAATTTTTTCGTTTTTAAAAAATAGGGCAAAAAACAACAGTACCACAAAAGCAAAGCCCGCTGGATAGCTCCATATGGAACCCCATAAGTGTGTCCCGTCATTTTGGGCATAGATATCGGTAATCTTGCCCGCTATCCAAAAACCTACTAGCATCCCCACGCCGTAGGTAGCCAGCGTGATCAGCCCTTGGGCGGCACTTTTGTATTTCTCCCCCGCCTTGCTATCGGTATAGATCTGCCCTGACACAAAGAAAAAGTCGTAACAGATCCCATGAAGTGCTATTCCCATGAGCAGCAAAAAGGTCATTTCACCACCATCGCCCAAAGCGAAAAGCACATATCGTACCGTCCAGGCCAACATGGCGACCATAATGGTATTCTTAAAGCCAAATCTATTAAAAAAGAAAGGCAATAACAACATGAAAAGCAATTCCGACCCTTGGCCAAGGGTCATTTTTCCCGTTGGATTGTCCATTCCCACCTCTACCAAAAAAGGGTTGGCGTTCTGATAATAGAATGCCAAGGGAATGCAGATCAATATGGAGGCGATGAAGAAGATGAGAAAATTCCGATTGGCCAGTAGTTTAAGTGCATCCAGCCCAAAGATATCGGCGAGGGCAATCTTTTCGGCCCTATTGGCTTTGGGCGGGGTGGCCGGCAGTGTAAAACTAAAAAGTCCCAAGACCGCAGATGCAATGGCCGTCATCAAAAAAGTGTTCTTGAGCATCCCATTGGCAATACCGGTATCCGAATCCCAATGGAAGAGGTAGGATATAAGCAACCCTGCCACGATCCAACCAGCGGTACCGAATACCCGTACCAGGGAAAATTGTTTTGTGGGATTGGTCATCTGGTTAAAAGAGACCGAATTTACCAGGGCCAAGGTGGGCATGTACAGTATCATATAGCCCAATACATAGGGATAGAAGGCAGCAAATTCGGTTGCCCCGTACATCATATAAAGAAACCCAGCCCCCAAAAGATGGAGGATGCCCAAAATGCGCTCTGCATTAAAATACCTGTCGGCTATGAGACCTATGATAAAGGGCGCAATGATGGCCCCCCAAGATTGGGTGGAGAACGCCATCCCGATCTCGCCGGCGTTCGCTTGTACGTTATTTCCCAAAAAAGTCCCCAAGGTAACGAACCATCCGCCCCAAATGAAAAATTCCAAAAACATCATCATGGAAAGTTGTACCTGTATCTTTGCCTTCATGTAACCAATTCCATTAACGTTTATACAAAGTGAAATCCATAGGGATCGGTTCCAGACCGTTTTGCCTGAAATCTACCGCAATTTGCGCCCTATGATGGGTAGAGTGGTTTATAATGTGGAAAAGCATGTCCTGAAGATTGTTGGTGTATCGTCTACCCTGACTATTTTCGTATTCCACCCTTTTTCCCAAGTCGTCCGCATTGGTAATGATATCAAAGCTGTTCCGTTGGTTTTCATAGTGGATATTTGCCCAATCCCTTAAATCCTGTAATTGCCATACCGCATATTCCGGTGTTCTGTTGGACATTCGGGCATTCCAAATATGGTGTGCGTCCAAAATATGGCTGAAAAGGGTCACGGACCTATCGGGCACCTTTTCCATAAGGTTACAGGCCTCTATCAACTTTCTATTACAGTAGAAATTATAATCGAACAACTCATTAAAGAAACGATGCATACTACCTTATGATTATTCCACCTCTTTGGCCGCTTTTAAAAGTAGTTCCTTTGTGGCCAGGATACCCGCTTCCTCCCCTAGGACACTTCCCTCGTATTCAACACCGATGTATCCGTCATATCCAGCATCCTTTACCAGTTGCAGCACCCTTACATAATCGATATCCGTTTCATTGCCCTCACTATCGAAATCGTGCGATTTTGCACTTACCCCTTTGGCGTAGGGCATGAGTTCCTTTATACCTTTATATTTATCGTATTCCTCAGCGCAGCCATTGGCCTCACGGGTAATGCAAAAATTGCCAAAATCTGGAAGTGTCCCACAATTTTCCATTCCCACTTTCTCCATTACAGCGGCCAGTTTGGCACCATCGGAGGATAGGCCCCCATGATTTTCCACAATTACATTGATATTTTTTTCCTTGGCGTAGGTCGCCAATTGGGTCAGCCCGTCCACGGCATTTGCGGTCCACTGCTCCGCATCATCGCTACCGTTCAAGTTTACCCTGATGGAAGTACAGCCCATTGCGGCCGCGGCATCTACCCATTTATAATGGTTTTCAACCGCCTTTTTTCTATCGCTGGCATTTGAAGTGGCCAGATCGCCCTGTCTATCCACCATGATCAGGACGTTTTTAAGACCGTGTTTTTTACTTTCGGCATTGCATTTTTCAACAAAAGCGGCCATGGACTCAGGTGAATAATCGGCTTTTTCCAAGTCCTTGTACAGTTGGCTCACATATTCAAGTCCGTCAAACCCCCATCCTTTGGCCTTTTCGGCAAAGGAGTACGGATCCACCCCATCATCCAATATCATTTTATGAAGGGACCATTGCGCCAGGGAAAGCTCAAAAAAAGGCTCGGCCGTGGCCGCCACCGTTTCCGTTTCCACAGGTGTTGCGGTTTCTGCCTTCTTTGCATCCTTACAGGATTCGGTAAGCATAAGTAAAACGGCCGCTCCCGAAAGGGCAGCGATTTTGAATAGGTTACTTTTTTTCATTTTTGTAATTATGTTATTTTCAAAATTATACGCCCACTATAACGTTATAGTGCGAGTACCCTAATAATATTAGCGTTTAAATGTAGAAAATTAATTTTATATTTAATAAATTTATGAAATAAACAATTCAATAGATGAGTAAATTTTATTACAATGAAGAACAGGATTCCTATGACGCTATTGTCGTAGGGACGGGCATTAGCGGAGGATGGGCCGCTAAGGAATTATGTGAGAACGGGCTCAAGACCCTTGTTCTGGAGCGTGGTAGAATGGTAAAACATATTGAGGACTACAAAACCGCCAATATGGATGAATGGGACTTCCCGAACAACGGCAAGTTATCCAGGGAAGATCAGGAGAAACAGTTAAAACAGGCACGCACCGGATACACTACGCATGCGGCCAGCAACAACTGGTTCGTAAACGATCTTGTACATCCCTATAACGAGATAAAACGCTTCGACTGGATGCGCGGGTATCATGTGGGCGGCCGTTCCATAATGTGGGGGCGACATAGCTACCGTTGGAGCGATCTGGATTTTGAGGCCAATAAAAAAGATGGTATTGCGGTAGATTGGCCAGTGCGTTACAAGGATATTGCCCCTTGGTACGATAAAGTGGAATCTTATATCGGCGTTTCCGGTGAAAACCTTGGACTGTCCCAATTGCCCGATGGACAGTTTTTGCCCATGATGGAGCTGAATTGTGTAGAACAGGTTTTCCGCGAAAAAGTTTCGGAGAACTTTAACGGAAGGGTAGTGACCGCCGGAAGGGTGGCTCACCTTACCGGAAACAAGGAATTTGATGGCAGGAGCAAGTGCCAGTACAGGAACCGTTGTATAAGGGGATGTCCTTTTGGGGCTTATTTCAGCAGTCAGTCCTCTACCTTGCCCGCAGCGGAACGTACCGGCAACCTTACCCTAAGGCCCGATTCGATCGTTGCCGAGGTACTCTACGATCCGGAGACCAAAAAAGCTTCTGGAGTAAAGGTCATAGATCGGGTGACCAAAGAAGAGCTTGTATTCAATGCCAAGGTCATCTTTTTATGTGCTTCCAGTATGGCCTCCACCGCCATTTTGCTGAATTCAAAATCGGATCGGTTCCCCAATGGTCTTGGCAATGATTCGGACCAATTGGGAAGGAACATTATGGACCACCACTTGGGGGTGGGCGCTTCAGGAAAATTCGATGGCTTTGAGGATAAATATTACAAGGGACGAAAACCCAATGGTGTCTATATCCCGCGTTTTAGGAACTTGGGCGGGGATTCTGACCAAAAAGAATTTATCAGGGGATATGGCTACCAAGGAGGTGCTTCCCGCGGGAATTGGGAAGAGAGCATTGCCGAAACCTCATACGGAAAGGAACTGAAACAAGAAATCCTAAAACCAGGTGGCTGGAGTTTTGGCATTCAAGGTTTTGGGGAAGTATTGCCCTATGAAGAAAACAGGATGACACTAGATTATGACAATCTGGACGGATGGGGACTCCCCACGGTCACCTTTGATGCCGAATTCAAGGAAAACGAATGGAAGATGAGGCAAGACATCAAACAACAGGCCGTAGAGATGTTGGAGAAAGCCGGATTCAAGGAGGTTGAGCCCTATGACAGACCGGGCGCACTTGGGCTCGGAATCCATGAAATGGGAACGGCCCGTATGGGACGGGATCCCAAAACATCCGTTCTGAACGGAAACAACCAGGTACATGCGGTTCCCAATGTTTATGTGACCGATGGTGCCTTTATGACCTCTGCCAGTTGTGTAAACCCATCCCTTACCTACATGGCATTTACAGCACGGGCGGCCAACCATGCGGCCCAAGAACTTAAAAAAGGAAATGTATAATGGATAGAAGATTAGCACTTAAAAATATAGGCCTTTCATTTGGATATGTGGTGGCCGTTCCAACTTTGGTGAGTATCGTACAAAGCTGTAAGGGACAGCCAAAAATGGAGTGGACCCCGGATTACCTTTCCAAGGAAGAAGGTGCCGCATTAAAGAACCTGGTAGATATTATCCTGCCAAAAACCGACACTCCTTCGGCTTCGGAAGTGAACGTGCACCTATTTATAGACCGTTTTGCCAATGAGGCCATGGACCTGCGCCAACGGGACCTGTTCAAAATGACCATGGACAAGTTTTTGGCAAGGGCCGTTAAGGATTCGGGAAAGGAGGGCATCGCCGATCTTACGAGCGAAGATCTGGAACCCGTACTGGCCCATGCCCTTAGTTACAAAAAGGCGGAGCAGACCGAAAAGTTCAAGTTGATTACTTCCTACCAAGAAGCCATTGAAAAAGGTGAGGCGGCCGAATTGGATGACGAGACCTCCCATTTTGCGTTTGCTACCAATTTAAGGGAACTTACCATATGGGCCTATAAAAATTCCGAATACGTAGGGGAAGAGGTATTGGCCTATTTGCCCGTGCCAGGGGAATATATTGGCTGTGGGGACTTACAGGAACTGACCGGTGGAAAAGCTTGGTCCATTTAATACGAACCTCTTGAAAAGAAGAAACTTTATTCAACAAACAGCCCTTTCCAGTGGAATCATCTCTATGGGAGGGGCTTTTGCCTTTGGGGCATCTCCCAGGGCAACAACGGACAAACACACATTCAATCTCAAATACGCCCCCCATCTTGGAATGTTCCAGAAGCATGCGGGCGAAGACCCCATTGCCCAGTTGCATTTTATGGCCGATCAAGGGTTTACCGCCTTGGAGGACAATGGCATGATGGGAAGGGACCTGCAACTGCAGCAAAAAATGGCCGATACGATGAAAGAGCGGGGTATTGGGATGGGTGTTTTTGTAGCGCACACCATTTATTGGAAGGAGCCCAACCTAACATCCGGCAATAAGGAAAAACGACAAGAGTTCCTATGGGAGATCAAAGCGGCCGTTGAGGTGGCCAAACGGGTCAACGCCAAGTGGGTGACGGTTGTGCCAGGACATGTTGATATGGGCCTCAGAATGGGCTATCAAACGGCCAACGTGGTTGAATCGCTTAAGCAAGCAGCCGCAATTTTAGAGCCCCATGGCATAGTTATGGTCTTGGAACCGCTAAATTTTTATAACCATCCAGGCCTTTTCCTGACCGATTCTCCACAAGCCTATGAAATCTGTAAAGCGGTGGATTCCCCTTCGTGCAAGATACTATTCGACATTTACCATCAGCAGATCCAGGAAGGAAACCTAATACCAAATATGGAAGCCTCTTGGGATGAGATCGCGTATATACAGATCGGGGACAATCCAGGACGGAACGAGCCAACTACAGGGGAAATAAATTATAAAAACGTATTTAAATATATCCATGGAAAAGGATATAAAGGGATTTTAGGGATGGAACACGGCAATTCCAGACCGGATAAAGCAGGGGAACAAGCGGTGATCGATGCCTATAAGGAGGTGGATAATTTCCTCTAACCTTAGTTTTATGGCATCAGCTGGTCCGTATAGGCCTGTTTAACAATAATTTGGCTGTGCCGTTAACGTTTCTTTTAGAAAGATTGAGCCACTGTCCCCGTCCAATATAATATGGAACATTATCTTTTTTTACTAGGGGTATATGGTGGACTGCTCGTTACGGCAAGGCTTATCTATATCTATACCAAGACCCGGTGAATGGTCCCCATGGCCCAAAGACAAAACACCTCGGGAACAGCACTCCAAATGGATGCTTCCCGAGGTGTTTTCTTATAATGGTAATTGTGGGTTCTTAAGACCCGCACATCAGACAGTCATCTTCCCCTTCATTGGCCTTTGCCTGGGCTATCAAAGCCTTCATTTCGGCAGGGGACATAGGCTTCACATCCACTTCTTCCTTAATGGCAATCGAACTAATGGAGGCGGACGGCTTTACCTCCGGGATGGTAACGGAGGTTGCCCCCATGGCCTCCTCTAGGACAGGTTGCTCTTTCTTCCTGTTGTCCAAGGTAAATTTGATCGCATCCACGGCAGCTTTGGTCCTCAAATAATACATTCCCGTCTTTAAGCCGCTTTTCCAAGCATAAAAGTGCATGGAAGTCAGTTTTGCGTAGTTGGCATTTTCCATAAAGAGGTTAAGGGATTGGCTCTGGTCTATAAAATAGCCCCTATGTCTGGCCATATCTATAATATCCTTCATGCTGAGTTCCCAAACGGTCTTGTAAAGCTCTTTTATATCCTCTGGGATTCCCTCTATGTGCTGAACAGATCCATTGGCCCTCATCAGCTCTTGTTTCAGGTTTTCGTTCCAAAGGCCCAAGTTGACCAAATCCTCCAACAGATGTTTGTTTACCACTATAAATTCCCCAGAGAGCACCCTACGGGTATAGATATTGGAAGTATAAGGCTCAAAACATTCATTGTTCCCCAAAATCTGGGAAGTGGAAGCGGTAGGCATAGGGGCCACCAATAAGGAATTGCGTACCCCATTTTTCATCACGTCACTGCGAAGTTTTTCCCAGTCCCACCTTCCTGAAAGTTCTTCATCCTTTATACCCCAAAGATTATGCTGGAATTCACCCTTGGAAATGGGCGAGCCCTTGTAGGAGGAATATGGACCTTCTTCCATGGCCTGTTCCATGGAAGCGGTTACGGCCGCAAAGTAAAGCGTCTCAAAAATCTCTTGGTTCAATTTTTTTGCCTCGTCGCTGGTAAAGGGCAAGCGAAGCATTATAAAGGCATCGGCCAGTCCCTGCACCCCAAGTCCCACGGGCCTATGCCTTTTGTTTGAATTCTCGGCCTCCGGAATCGGATAATAGTTCCTATCGATTACGCGGTTCAGGTTTTTGGTGACCCGTTTGGTGACCCTAAAAAGTTCCTTATGATCAAATTCCCCGTTCTTTATGAACATGGGCAATGCTATGGAGGCCAAATTACAGACCGCTACCTCATCCGGGGAGGTATACTCCATTATCTCGGTACAAAGGTTGGAAGACCGAATGGTCCCCAAGTTCTTTTGGTTGCTCTTGCGGTTGGCAGCATCCTTGTAAAGCATATAGGGCGTACCGGTCTCTATTTGTGATTCCAGTATTTTTTCCCATAGCTCCCTTGCCTTTACCGATCTCCTTCCCTTGCCAAGGGCCTCATATTCCAAATAAATTTTCTCGAAGGCCTCGCTGTGGTTGTCAAAAAGTCCAGGGCATTCATTGGGGCACATCAAGGTCCAATCTTCGTTCGCCTCTACCCTTTTCATGAACAGATCTGGAATCCACATGGCGTAAAAAAGGTCCCTGGCGCGCATCTCTTCTTTCCCATGGTTTTTCTTCAGGTCCAGAAAATCGAATATGTCGGCATGCCATGGTTCCACGTAAATGGCAAAACTACCCTTACGTTTCCCACCTCCCTGATCCACATACCTTGCCGTATCGTTGAATACCTGTAACATGGGGACGATCCCATTGGAAGTTCCGTTGGTGCCCGCAATATAGGAACCTGTGGCCCTTACATTGTGTATTGACAGACCAATACCCCCGGCCGACTGTGAAATTTTGGCGGTCTGCTTAAGCGTATCGTAAATGCCATCGATACTGTCGTCCTTCATTGCCAACAGAAAACAGGAGGACATTTGAGGCTTTGGCATTCCGGCATTGAAAAGCGTGGGAGTAGCATGGGTAAAGTACTTTTTGGACATCAGCTCATAGGTCTCCAGGGCCGCATCCAGATCGTTCAAATGGATCCCTATGGCCACCCTCATCAGCATATGCTGTGGACGCTCCGCAATTTTGCCGTTCAGTTTAAGAAGGTAAGAGCGCTCCAAGGTTTTAAAACCGAAATAATCGTAGCCAAAATCACGGTTATAAATAATGGTGGAGTCCAGAAGTGCGGCATTCTTCTCAATTACCTCGAATACTTCGTCGGAAAGTAACGGAGCGTTTTTTCCCGTACGTGGGTTCACGTATTCATAGAGGTCCTTCATAGTATCCGAAAAGGACTTTTTGGTATTCTTATGAAGGTTGGAGACCGAAATACGCGCTGCAAGACGCGCATAGTCGGGATGCGTAGTGGTCATAGTGGCAGCTATTTCCGCTGCCAAATTATCCAGCTCAGAGGTAGTCACCCCATCATAAAGCCCCTCTATTACGCGTACGGCGACCTTTACGGGGTCCACAAGGGCATTTAAGCCATAACACAGTTTTCTAACCCTGGCCGTGATCTTGTCGAACATCATCGGCTCTTTTCTTCCGTCTCTTTTAACTACAAACATTTGCTACAATTTTTTAGATGATTTAAAATGGCCTTTCCCCACTTGGCACCGCCAAGTGTAAAGGTCCCAATATCCCCTTCCCACAAAAGGGGAAGGTTATTTGATTTTATATATTAATTTTACCTGTACGGGCCAGGGAAACGCCCCGATCAAAAATCTGCGTCGAAACTCAGTTTTTTGGTATCGCTATCCTTTTCCTTGTTCAGGACACCCGCTTTTTGATATTCGGAAACGCGTTTTTCAAAGAAGTTGGTCTTGCCCTGTAACGATATCATATCCATAAAGTCGAACGGATTGGTGGAATTATAGACCCTATCACAGCCCAGTTCGACCAGTAATCGATCCGCTACGAACTCCAAATACTGTGTCATCAACTTGGCGTTCATCCCAATAAGACTGGCCGGAAGCGATTCGGTTATAAATTCCCGTTCTATGTTCAGTGCATCCACGATGATCTCCGTGATACGTTCCTTGGCCACTTTTTTTACCAAGTGGTGGTTGTGCAGATGTACGGCATAATCGCAATGCATGCCCTCATCCCTGGAAATAAGCTCATTTGAGAAGGTAAGTCCGGGCATCAGCCCACGTTTCTTTAACCAAAAGATGGAACAGAAGGCACCGGAAAAGAAGATTCCCTCTACTGCGGCAAAGGCGATCAAACGTTCGGCAAAACTGGGGGATTCTATCCACTTAAGGGCCCAATCGGCTTTTTTCTTAATGGCAGGGAAATTATCGATTGCCTGAAAAAGGAGATTTTTTTCCTTTTCATCCTTTACGTAGGAGTCGATCAACAGGGAATAGGTCTCGGAATGGATGTTCTCCATCATTATCTGGAACCCATAGAAAAATTTTGCTTCCGAATATTGTACCTCGTTTACAAAATTTTCGGCAAGGTTTTCGTTTACAATGCCATCGGATGCCGCAAAGAAGGCGAGAATATGCTTTATAAAATAGCGTTCGTCATCGTTCAGCTTGTTGTTCCAATCGTTTGCATCCTGGTGCAGGTCAATTTCCTCAGCGGTCCAAAAACAGGCCTCACATTTTTTGTACCATTCCCAAAGATCATGGTGCTCGATGGGGAAAATTACAAATCTGTTCTTGTTCTCCTGTAAAATGGGCTCTACCGCTGCTGACATAGTATTTTCTGATTTTTATTATTGTGAATCGGGGTGAATGTCCCCCTTGTCCTGGAACAAACAAAGATTGGAAAATGAAACCAATAAATGAAGGGGCGGGGGTCTTTTAAATTACAAAGTTTTTAACACCATCTGTTGAAATCTGCCCTCCCAAGTGATGTTTGTTGCCTTTTGGGAAATAAGGTTTTGGAGCTTTGGTATTCTGGCCGACCTTCCGAAAAATCAAAAGGGGAAATTAAACCAAAAAGTATATAAAAATAGACTTCTTGGTTTAAAAAAGGGCAGACGGTCGCCCGCTGCCCTTTGAATAATGATACTGCCAAACCTTACGGTCTGCCCAATGGACCGGAATTAACCGCACTACATAGGATTATGCTGATTTAGGTAGTTCCCCCGAAACCTATTAACCAAGCAAATATCCATAACCAACACCGTTGGCGATGGGTTCCAATAGTAGTCCTCCAATGGGGAGAACGGTGCAAAGCACCTTCTATGACCGTAATTGCGGCCTGACAGCTTCATAAACCCACCAATTCCATATTAGGGTCCATATTCACGGACCGATGTGCTTTAAAATTCCCAACGACCTTAACATGTTTCCCCTCGGCGTTACGAAGGTTCACTGCGATGGCCCCAATTGCCGTTCCCTTATCCACATAAAAAATGGTTATACTGCCATTTTCGGCAAAAAAAGGAACTTCTCCCAAGGACCGAATATTGGCAAAACCGAATACCCCGTTGAACTGGTTTATAAAACCTTCAGGTTCGGGGACCACTTGAAAAGTGCCCACCCCCAATTTTTCGGACCCCATTTTATGGGAGATCAAAAATCCGAAGTCGTCCTGTCCTTCTTCGCTTCCTTTTGAGGAGAGGTCCAATTGCAACGTAAAAAACCTGCCGTTGTCCGAAGAGGTCGCAATGGAAGTTTCAAAACTGACCTCCCCATTTAGTTCATTTGAATAATCGCCCGTTGCCATTAGGGAGCTGTTCCCATCAAAACCATGCATTCCCTTAAAATCCCCCAAAAGTGCGCTGTTGGAAATCAACAGCAAGGGTAAAAGTGCCCAAGGACAAATGCGGAGAAAACGAAGTGTATTATAGGATGTGAACATATTTTTTGAATTATTGTTTTTTCACGGGCGATTGCCCCATTGCCATTTCATCCATTAAAGGAGCCGTATTTCCCTCCCTGTTCAGGCTATCCTTCCCATGCGTGGTGGCGAAATCCACATCAGCCGCCTCATTTTCGTATACCGTCCTGGCAACGACCAACATTGCCACCAATATGAAAAACATGAAAAAACACTTTTGCATCGTCTTAATTAATTTAAAAATGGGACCTTTCTATTGTTTTAAAAACTCCACCCTTCTGTTGAGCGCATGAGCGTCCGGGCTGTTCCCTTCACGTAGCAACTGGCTTTCGCCTTTGCCGTCCGTAACCAACTGGGAAGGGCTAACGCTAAAATTGCCCACCAAGAATTTGCTCACGGCGTCGGCCCTTGCCTTTGAAAGTGCCAAGTTCGAATCCGCATCCCCATCGGCATCGGTATGGCCCACAATTTTGACCTTCATCGCTGCATTTTCCTTGAGCACTTCGGATATACTCTTGAGTACCCCATAGGACTCCGATTTCACATCGGCCTTCCCCTTATCGAAAGTTATGCCGTATGTCACCAATTTTCCCTCGGAAACCAATTTGCTTCGCATATCGGCCTTGCCCACGGCGTATCTTATATTCCCGAGATAATAATAGGAGTCCGGCTCCGACAGTTGGGAAAAAAACCGTAGACCGTTCAGTACAACGCCAGGTTCAAATGCACGGGGTATATCGAAGGCCTTCCCCTCATTAAAGTAGATCCTTAACCTGGTTCCCTGTCTCCACATGGAAATGTGAAGCACTTTTCCTCGCCCCATACCTTTTATAAGTTCGGGGACTTCTTTATCACTTGAAATATTGAGCTTGCTATCGGAGGCATATTTTACGAACCCTAGATCCCCGTTCTGACCTATTCCTCCTTTGACCACGAAATAGGCGCCATTTCGTCCTGGTGAATAATCGCCCATCTGGTATCCCGGGTTTTCCACATCCGAAACGTTGACATAAAAATTACGGGTATAGGCATATACCTGTTGGTCATAATCGAACACCAGATCATATTCCAGTGTAAAATTTTCCGGAAACTCCTTTATAAACTCGGGCACGAACGAACCATTACCCTGTGAGAACTTGACCCATTTCCCTGGTACGTTGCCCAAGGTCACCACTTCCGCCGAGCTGGAGCTGTTCCATCTTGCAGGAAGGTCGCCTATGGCGTCATTACTGAAATCCTCGTACGAAATAACGGTCTCGCCCGCTTCAAAATCAAACTTGGAATATGCAGCTACCCCCTTTGGCAAATCCGAAGTACCGGTGCCCTGTTGCCCGACTTCACCGGAATCACCGGCGACGGGCCCCGTGGAACTGCCCCCTTTGGAGCCTTCCTCTTTTTCTTCCCCATCTATGGTAGTGTCCAATACTTTTCCCGTTTCCTTTCTCGTTTTCTTATCGGCCTTGTTCAAAACGGTCTCCTCTGCCGCCTTTTCGACCTTATTCTTTAATTTTTTGAGAAACTGTGCCTGCAAGGGAGATTGGAGCAGGCAAAAAATGGCAAGTATGGTAAGGAAGTATTTTGATCCCATATTGTTGGTTTTATAGTTGATCATTTGGCATCTTGGTAAAGGGATGCCTTGCCAACATAGCGGCAGGACGAATTTAGGGGATCAAGTAGGTGCCCTTGGGCCGATTTGTATAGTTGGTGCCCAATTTTGTATGAATTGCAAAAAGCACTTTTTCCGATTCCGCAAGCGGTCAAAAACTTCGGTCGAACCGCAAAAATGCCCTGGTAAAATCCCAGATCCGCTGTAATACTCTGGCTACATAACTAGTAAAAAACCATTTCCGGACCGTTTTTAAGTATATATGTGTATTTCATACCTTAATAACATCCACTAATACATATTTTATAAAGGGGCCTTTTTAGAGATCTAAATTTGTTTAATTTTAGAAGATGTTGTAAATCAAGTAGCGCAAACATTATGTTGGAAGCAGTAATAGTAGACGATGAAATAAAGGCCCTTCAGAGCCTTACTTGGGAACTCACCAATTTTAGCCATGAGATCAAAGTGATCGCATCCTTTACCGATCCCTTTGAAGCGCTTTCCTATTTGGAGAAAAATACCCCTGACTGTCTATTTTTGGATATAGAGATGCCCACTATGGACGGATTTCAATTCATCCAAAAACTTACCAATAAAAATTTTCCGGTAGTGATCACCACGGCCTATAACCAGTATGCCATAAAGGCCCTTAAAAACGATGCCATAGATTATCTATTAAAGCCGATAGATACGGACGATCTGAACGAGACCATTGTTAAGATAAAAAAATTCAATTCAAAAAATTACAGTTCCGAAAGATTGGAGAAGATCTTGCTGAACTTCAACTCAAACTCCATTCAGAAAAAAATTACCATCAACACGGACGGAAAACTACTTTTTTTGGAAAACGATGAAATTCTGTACGCTGAGTCGGACGGCAATTACACCACCCTGTTTTTAATTGACGGCCAAAAGATCGTGCTCACCAAAAAGCTAAAGGAAGTAAACGAGCTCTTGCCCAGGGACTCTTTTTTCCGGGTGCACAACTCCTATATCATCAACCTTAACAAAATCAAGGAATTTTTAAAGACCGATGGATATGTGGTACTGCAATCAAATCATAAGATTCCCGTTTCCCGTCAAAAAAAATCAGATTTTCTGGATCTGCTTTAACCAATTCCGCTCCGAACTATGGCAAAAAAACCCACTTTGAGCACTATTACTGCAATTTTTACCCAAAAGTGGTCTCTTTTTGCCCCTCTTCTTTTTTTGATGGCTCTCCCATGCAGGGCACAGGAAATCCCCCAGTCATTTATGCTAACTACGGACAGCATAATAAAAGACGCCCCAAAGACCTACCAGGAACTGGATGGTATTTTAAAGGCCAATCGAAGGGATACCCTGCTCATGCGCTACTTTACCGATCGCAGCCTGGAAGATGGCTATTATGACGGGGCATCCTACGGCTACAACCAATTGGGGACCAAATACCGCAACATCTCCTATTTTACCAAGGCCATAGCCCTTCACCAAAAGGCCCTTGATGCCGCTGAAAAAGCGGAAAATTTGGAGTTCAGGGTCTTCAGTCTTAATATGTTGGGGGTGGCCTATAGAAAAAAGGATGCCATTAAAACGGCCCTGGACTACAATCAGGAAGCCTTGGAACTGGCCGAGTCCGTAGCAAATCCGTCCGATGGATTGAAACGGAGCATCAATGTTTCCCTTAACAGTATTGGCAACCTGTACCATGTTTTAAACCAATATGATCTGGCAATTGCCCAGTTCAGAAAATCAATGAAACTGGAAAAGGAACTGGGCAACACCTTAGGGCTGGCCATAAACCACCAGAATATTGGGGAGGCACAGGAAGCCCAAGGAGAACTTACAGAGGCACTTCACAGCTACCGCACCTCCTTGGCCTATAACGAAGAGATCAATTCCGCCATTGGGAAGGTCATCTGCAAAAACAGCATAGCCCAAGTGTACATAAAACAAAATAAGAGCGATAAGGCACTTGAACTATTAAGCTCCATAGAAAAACCTTCGGAAGCCTTGGGGGACATACACATCTCTTCGTGGGTAAAGCTCAATTACGGTAGGGCCCTTATGAAGTTGGGAAATTATGACGAGGCGGAAAAAAAATTGTTGGAAGGCCTGGAACTCTCCCAGCTCCATGACATGCCCAGCAATATTTCCTTGGGCTACCAATACCTTTCCGATCTCTACCAGAACAAGGAGGACTATAGGACCGCCTTGGAATATTCCAAAAAAGCCGAGGCTTTTTTGGAAGAGATCACCAACGAACGAAACCTGAGGTACGTAAACGATATGATCATCCGATATGATACGGAGAAAAAGAACAACCAGATCGAAGTATTGGCAAAGGAAAATGAAATTGTGAAGTTAAAACTTCGCAAGAACCAGACCACCCTTCTTATAAGCGGAATTGCGCTGGCACTATTGGCGGGCATCATGTATATCCTGTACCATCAATATCAATTAAAGAACGAAAAACAGCTTTTAACATTGGAACAGACCATGTTACGGAGTCAGATGAACCCACATTTTCTGTTCAACTCCCTCAATTCCATAAAGCTTTACATCATCAACAACGAAAAAAAGAATGCGGTCCATTATCTGAACAAGTTCTCCAAATTGGTACGGAAAATATTGGAGGCCTCATCCCTAAAGGAAATTTCATTGGCAGAGGAACTGGAGACAGTGGAACTTTACATGAACATTGAAAATATACGGTTTTCCAACGAAATCATCTTTGAGGTGGTCATCGAAGAGAATATTGATGTCCATACCATAAAGATTCCCTCCCTTATCCTACAGCCCTTCTTGGAAAATGCCCTATGGCACGGGCTTTCTTCCAAGGAAGGCCAGAAAAAAATTCAGCTTACGGTGAGTCGGGAAAACGAATATTTTACCAATATCAGTATTTCGGACAATGGCGTTGGAAGGGAAACGGCGGAACGGATAAAGGAGGGCAAGGTCCTAAAACGGAAATCGATCGGTATCGATATCACAAAGGAACGATTGGCGAACTTTTCCAAGGATTACCAGAATTCCTTTAACGTGGCCATTGTGGACCTTTACGATTCCAGTTATAATCCCTGTGGCACCAGGGTAGAATTACGTATCCCCACTATTTAGCAAGGTCATCGGCCACTTCTTCCAAAGAGGCATACCATTTTTTGCCAAATTTCCTTATAAGGGCCTCCTTAACAAATTTATATATGGGCACCTGTAGCTCCTTGCCCAAGCTACAGGCCGGATCGCAGATTTCCCATTTGTGGTAGTTAACGGCCGTAAACTGGGAATACTCCCTGATCCTAATGGGATACAGATGACAGGAAAGCGGTTTTTTCCATTTAGTGGCACCTTGATTGTACGCTTCTTCAAGCCCACATTTGGTAATGCCTTCCGGTGAATAGACCACATAGGCGCATTCACTTCCGTTTACCAAGGGGGTTTCCCATTCCCCATCATCACCTTTTACAAAAGCCCCTTCATTTTCTATTACAGCTATACCTTCCTGTCTTAAAAAAGGTTTTACCTTGCTATATATATCCACCAGAATTTCGGTTTCCCTATCCTCCAACGGAGCACCTGCGTCCCCGTCCACACAACAAGCACCCTTACAGGCATTCAGGTTGCACACAAAATCCTTTTCTATGATCTCCTCGGAGACCAAGGTTTTTCCCAATTGGAACATATTATTTCATAATAAGTGGCAAAGATACTTTATTAGCCCTGAAACATTTTAAACTTTCCGTAATAATGAAATGGATATATTTTGTCTGGGGGCCATCCAAAACCACAGATTAAAACGTAAATTTGCCGCGTAATAAAAGTAACCCCGATGCAGTTCAATTTTAAGGAAATAGCCACGGCCAGCATGGTCCTTTTTGCGGTAATCGATATAATCGGCAGTATCCCGGTCATCATAAGCCTTCGCAACAAGGTAGGCCATCTCCAGTCCGGCAAAGCCTCCATTGTGGCGGCATTTATTATGGTTTCCTTTCTGTTCATCGGGGAGGAAATCCTAAAATTGATCGGTATAGATGTCAATTCCTTTGCAGTTGCCGGATCCTTTATTATTTTCTTTTTGGCGATCGAGATGATCTTGGGCATATCCCTGTATAAGGATGATGTTCCGGAAACCGCTTCCATTGTCCCCATTGCCTTTCCCCTTATTGCCGGGGCGGGCACCATTACCACCCTTCTTTCCTTGCGGTCCGAATACCATGTAGAGAATATCATAGTGGCCATAGTGGTCAATATCATCTTTGTATATATCGTTTTAAAATCTTCCAAGAAAATTGAGCGGGTCTTGGGGAAAAATGGCCTTGGGGTTATCAGAAAAGTCTTTGGGGTCATCCTATTGGCCATTGCCGTAAAACTGTTCGCGAGCAATATTAACCAATTATTCTAAAAAATCGTACCTTTTGGTTTTCATGGAAAGCAAAGATTTCGACCGATCCACGAGGACTTTTACGGCCAATAATCCATCACTTTGTAACCTCAGAAAGTGAGCCATAAAATATTTACCATTATGAACAGAATAGTCGCCTTGATACTTATTTTTATTGCCATAGCGTTGATCGCCTACAACGTTACCCTGATCGATTTTGAAGCTCCCTTGGCGGGCGATAGCATCATTGCCATTATCGGCATAGTGGCCTCACTTTGTGCCGTTGTCCTATTATTGATCTTTATGGCTTCCAAAAAGATCCAAAAAAAAGTGGAGGAAAATTAATCCCGCTCCTTAAAAACCGGTTGTTTTGGGATTTTTATATTGGTGCTGTCCAGTTCCATTACTTTCTCCAACATACTATCGCCTCCGGCCTTTATTTTGGAATAAATATTGGAATCAAATAACTGCTCCGCCAAAGAGGCCTTTAAGTACAGCTTTATTTTTTCCTGCATGTCATAGTAGCCCAGACGAAGGTTCTTAACTATAAAAGATCTTTCTGCATAATTGATGAACTCTTCAAAAAGAAGATCATCCACTTTGTATTCCCGGACAAATGTGGCTTTGTCAAAATGGGCGTACCTATTTCGATCCCTTTCCAGGTGTTCAAAGATAAACCTGGAAATGAAGCCCGAGCCTTCCAATGACTCCACCGCTTCCAGTTCATTAGATCCAATGGGTACAAAGACATCCGGAATAATACCGCCACCCCCGTAGACCAGCTTGCCCTTTGGTGTTCTAAAAGTAAGGGAATCGGCTACCTTTATACTGTCCACGGACATCAGTTCCCCATTGTGGTACCGATCCGTAAACTTTTGGTAATAATCCTTGGTACCGTTTGTATAGTCCTTTTGGATGGATCTTCCCGTGGGGGTATAATACCGTGAAATGGTAAGTCTTACCGCAGAGCCGTCCCCCAATTCCATTTCCCGCTGCACCAATCCCTTTCCAAAAGATCGACGGCCTACGATGGTGCCAAGATCGTTGTCCTGTAACGCTCCGGCAATGATTTCGCTTGCTGAGGCGGAACGTTCATTGATCAGTACATAAATAGGCCTGTTTTCAAAATCGCCCTTTTTGGTAGCAAACGACTTATCGATCCTCCCTTTTTTATTTTTGGTGAACAGTATCAGCTTTCCATCGGACAGGAACTCGTCGGCAATCTGCTCGGCTATTCCCATGTATCCCCCTGGATTGTCCCTAAGATCCAAGATGAGTTTGGTGGCGCCCTGCTTTTGAAGGGCGGTAAGGGCGGTCTTAAACTCCCTGTAAGAGGATTCTGCAAAACGGTTCAACTTGATGTAACCCATATCGGAAGTGAGCATATAATGGGCATCGACACTTTTTATGGGCACAACATCCCTTTTTACGGTTACTTGGAAGGTCTTATTCTCTTTTTTCCTTAAAATGGTAAGTTTTACCGAAGATCCTTCCTTTCCCTTAAGTTTGTGCACAATGTCATCATTGGGAAGATCCTTTCCATAAAGGGTATCCCCGTCGGCGATCAAGATCCGGTCCCCGGCCTGAAGTCCCTTTCGGTCGCTGGGCCCGCCTTCCACCGTACGGGTCACGGCTATGGTATCCCGGTACATATAGAAATTTACCCCGATACCCACAAAATCGCCTTTCATGTTTTCCGATACCTTTTCCATCTCAGATTTGGGAATATATACCGAATGGGGGTCCAGTTTATCCAAAATATTGTTAACGGTAACATCTACGATACTATCGGTATTTACATCGTCTACATATTCATAGTCGATATAATCGATCAATCTGTTGAGCTTGTCCTTTTTTGAATTGGTGGTAAACAATCTTTCCGGGGAATCGTTAAAGTCCAACTTCCCCCCGATCAAAATCCCTATGGCCAGTGCCAGTGCGATCACCGCCGGCCAAATATAGTTGTATCTACTTTTCACCTGTTCTTATTTTAGTATCAGGGACAGCGATCGGTTCGGCGATCGAAACCGGCATATGTAGCACTGCCACCCCTGCCTTCCTTAAAAACTGTAGCCCCGAGTCGTCCTTATAGGCCGTCTGGTAAACCACCCTTTTAATGCCTGACTGATGGATTAGCTTACTGCATTCCCTACAGGGCGAAAGGGTAATGTAAAGTGTGGCCCCTTCACAGGACTGGGTAGATGCCGCAACCTTGGATATCGCGTTTGCCTCGGCGTGCAGCACGTACCATTTTGTAGTCCCTTCCTCATCCTCACAGGTATTTTCAAATCCTGTGGGCGTTCCATTGTACCCATCGGAGATGATCATTCTGTCCCTAACGATGATGGCCCCTACTTGTTTGCGCTTACAATATGATAATTTCCCCCATTCCCGAGCCATACGCAAGTAGGCCTCATCATATTTTCTTTGTTTGCTCTCTTCCATCATTTTACTATTATCCATACACCCCAAAACATACTGGAAAATTAATACTAATATACCCGCTTTGGGGCACCTTTACAACAGTAGCTCCATAATAATCGAAAACTACCATGGATAGGTGTTGGCCAACATGGGCAGCACTATCAATATAATAGCAATCGCGGCTATGGTGACAAAAATCCATTTCTTGATCTTAACAATGGACACGGCCAAATAAGAAAGTAGCAACACACCGATTATTATCAGAATCTGTGACAGCTCTATCCCCGTGGCAAATCCCAAAAGTGGCACAAGCTTCCGTTCCTCCCCTGCCATCAGCATCTTAAAATAGTTTGAAAATCCAAATCCATGGATCAATCCAAAAAAGGCCGTAGCCACCAAATGCGGGGCGATCCTCCTCTGTTCAAATTCCTTACGGGCATAGAAAAGATCGAAGGCGGCAGTGAACAAAATGGTGACGGGAATCAAAAACTCTATCAGCGCAACGTTTACCGTAAGCACCTTATAGGCCGAAAGGGCCAATGAAAGGCAATGGGCAATTGTAAAGACAGTGGCCAACAACAATACCTTCTTCCAGCTCCTGAAAGTAAAGGGAACCGCTAGGGCCGAAAGGAACAGGATATGATCATATGCCGAAAGATCTAACACGTGGTCCAGGCCCATTTGGATGTAAAACCAGAAAGTTTCCATAATCTTCAGTAAAATCTAATTAACAAACGATCGACAATTCCATTGGTATTCCAAAAGCAGGAACTTAAAGCCCCCTTTCCCTTTGAATGGTCTCATAGGCTTTCTGGACCTCCTTAAATTTTTCTTCGGCCCCTTTTTTAATGGCCTCATTCTGGGTATTCACCCTATCGGGATGGTATTTTTTTGCCATGGTACGGTATGCCTTTTTAACGTCCTCGTCCGTAGCCGTCCTATCTATCTCCAAAATTTTATAGGCAGTATCCGCCGATTTGACAAACATGGCCATTATGCTGTCAAAATCTACCGAGCCCACTTTTAGGTAAGAGGCAATTTCCTTTATTTTCTCGATTTCCAAGGGGCTGATGCTTCCATCCGCTCCTGCGATGCCAAAGAGGAAATGTAACAACTGTAGCCTAACCTCGTATCTGGTGCGCTGGTTCAGGAATTCGCATATATTCTGTGCGGATATCTCCCTTTTTTTAATGACCTCGTTAAAGGTCCTAAAGATGGCATTGGCCCTTTCCTTCCCATATGCCCCCACAAAATATTGTCTAACATAGTCCAGTTCACGTTGACTGACGTTTCCATCGGCCTTGATGACCAGGGAGCAGAGCGAGAGCAAGTGCAGTTCGAAATCGGCCGGCGACACCCTTTCCGACGCCCCACTGAAAATAGTACGCGCCCTACTGTCACCACTGGTCATGCTATCTATAAAACTCCCCAATAAAAATCCAACGATGGCCCCGGGAAAACGGAGAAAAAAATATCCCAGAATGGCAGCGAACCATTTAATCATATCCAAAACAAATTTTGCCAAAGATATCATTTTAACCGCTAAATGAACAGCCAAGGAAACGTTAAGTCGTTCTGCATAAGTGCCACAAATTGGTTACCTTTGTAAAATATCTAAATCATTAAAAATTAGACTATGTATCCTGCAGAATTAGTTAAACCAATGAGAGATGATCTGGCCTCCGCCGGATTTGAAGAATTATATACCGCTGAAGCTGTTGAAACGGCCATCAACCAAGAGGGAGTGACCCTGGTAGTGGTCAACTCCGTTTGTGGCTGTGCAGCTGCCAATGCAAGGCCAGCGGCCAAAATGAGCCTAAGGGGCGCCAAAAAACCCGACCATCTGGTTACGGTTTTTGCGGGCGTGGATACCGAGGCCGTGAATGCGGCAAGGGGCCTTATGGTTCCATTTCCCCCATCATCGCCCAGTATGGCACTTTTTAAGAATGGGGAATTGGTACATATGATCGAACGCCATCACATTGAAGGAAGGCCCGCCGAAATGATCGCGGAAAATTTGATGGAAGCCTATAACGAATTCTGTTGATTCGAGGAAAAATCACGCCGGCAAGATTATAGGAGTAGACTTTTGGGGATTTTGAAAACCAAAGTTTTCCCCTTAAACGACAAAAATGTGTACGGACCGATAAAAATCCTTCCACATAAAAAATAAAAAGGGAAAACATGGCGTACATGGTTTCCCTTTTTATTTTTGTAACATGCAAAAACTTTTGGCCTATCCCCTTTCCATCCTGTACCAGATATCATTTGGGCTCACCCTGTTGATATTCCATCCCATCCAATGGATTTCCTATAATCTTTTCGGGTACAGCGCCTTAAAAAGAAGTGTAAGCCTTTTGAACCTGACGCTGATTCGCTGTACCCATATTCTCGGTACTACCTACACCTTTACCAATGTATATAAACTTCCAACGGATAGACCATTGATCATTGTGGCCAACCACCAGAGCCTTCATGATATCCCCCCATTAATTTGGTATTTCAGGAAACACCATCCAAAATTTGTGAGCAAAAAAGAACTGGGCAAGGGCATTCCCAGTGTATCGTTCAACCTAAGACATGGAGGCTCGGTGCTGATCGATAGAAAAGACAGCAGGCAGGCCCTAGGCGAAATTGCCAAACTGGGAAAATACATAGAGGCCACAAAGCGGAGTGCGGTAATCTTTCCAGAAGGCACCCGTAGCAAAACCGGGCACCCTAAAAAGTTCCAGGTCACAGGTCTTAAAATATTGATGAAACATGCTCCCAGTGCCGTAGTGGTCCCCATAACCATAAACAACTCTTGGAAACTTCTGCGATACGGTAAATTTCCAAATGGAATCGGCACCCATATGACCTTACAAGTGCATGGCCCCATGACAATTGGCGGGGATGCGGACGGATTGATCGCCAACGTGGAAGAAAAGATCGTTTCAGGATTAAACTCATTTAAATGACCGATACGGAACTTATAGAAGAGACGATCGCCTTTGTGCGGGAAACCTTAAAGGGTGCCGAGGGAGGGCACGACTGGTTCCATATACAACGGGTCTTTAAAAATACCCTGCGCATTGCCAAGGATGAAGAGGTAGACCTATTGGTGGTAAGCCTGGGAGCGCTACTGCACGATATTGCAGATTCCAAATTCCACGGGGGGGATGAGGAATTGGGACCTGCCATGACCGCCAACTTCTTAAATTCGTTGCAAGTAGCTCCCGAAGTGGTGGCACACGTTGTAAACATCGTTAAATACATTTCCTATAAATCCAGTCTGGATACAACGGGCGAAATTTTCTTTTCCCAAGAACTGGCAGTGGTACGGGATGCGGACCGTCTGGATGCAATGGGGGCTGTTGGAATTGCCAGAGCGTTCAACTACGGGGGATATAAAAATAGGGAACTCCACAATCCGGACATCCCTCCCAATCCGAAAATGACCAAAACCCAATACAAAAACTCCCAAGGTCCCACTATAAACCATTTTTACGAAAAGCTGCTGTTGTTAAAAGATAGGATGCATACGGAAAGCGGAAAAAAACTTGCGGAGGCAAGGCATGTATTTATGTTGGATTATTTGAAACAATTTTACGGGGAATGGAACGGCGACCTCTAAAATTGGGGATTTGATCAAAAGCCCCATGAAAAATTAGCAGATCCATATTTCCAGCTTTATTTTTTTTGTAACTTCCAACGGAAATATACAATCCAATTTATAAATGCAAAGAAGAAAATTTATTCAGAACGTAGCGGCGACTTCCGCCGCTTTCTCCATTGTACCCAGTTTTGTATTGGGCAAAAACCATGTTCCGCCAAGTGATACGCTCTATGTGGCAGCATTTGGCGTTGGAGGTAGGGGCGCACAGGTAATGACGGGCCTAATGGCCACCGAAAAAGTGAAATTTGTGGCACTATGCGATGTGGACGACCGCAGGGCCCAGGAAAGTTACGCCCTTTATCCAAATGCGAAACGGTACAAGGATTATAGAAAGGTCTATGACAAGCACCTGAAGGATATAGATGCCATAATGGTGGCCACTCCCGACCATACCCATGCGACGATCTCCCTCCCTTTTATGAGGGCAAAGAAACATGCCTATGTGGAAAAACCGCTTACGCACAATATCAATGAAGCGCGTATAATGACCCAAGTGGCCAAGGAGAACGGTATCGTTACCCAAATGGGAAACCAAGGTGCCTCCAGTGATGGAAGCAGGCAGGCCAAGGAATGGATCGCTTCGGGCGTCATCGGACAAATAGAAAAAGTGGATTGTTGGACCAACCGTCCGGTGTGGCCCCAAGGAGTCCAGATCCCGGTCGGAAAAGAACCCATACCAAAGGAGCTGGACTGGGACCTTTGGCTGGGCCCTGCATCGATGCGGGATTACAATTCCGCCTATCTTCCCTTTAAGTGGAGGGGATGGTGGGATTTTGGCACCGGAGCATTGGGCGATATGGGCTGCCATATTATGGAGACCCCTTTCAGCACCTTGGACTTGGGATATCCCACCGAAGCCGAGGCCAGTTGCACCACCGTATGGGTAGGGGATTTTGTGGAAGCGGATTACAGCGCCTCCTGTCCACCTTCTTCCGTCGTCCGCCTAAAGTTCAATACCGAGACCCATGGAGATATAGCGCTGAACTGGTATGACGGCGGACTCAAACCAGATCTTCCGGATGAACTAAAAGACGGGGAAACCATTGGTGACAGTGGTGGAGGAACCATCTTTTATGGGACCAAGGGAATTTTGGTATGTGATACCTATTCCAGAAACGCCCGCTTGTTGCCTTCCGATAAAATGGTGGGCTTTACCCCGCCTGCCCCCACCCTTAAAAGAATAGAGGGAAGTACGGAGGGCCATCAGCGAAATTGGGTGGAAGGATGCCTTACGGGTACGGAAACTTCCTCCAACTTTGCCAAGTCGGGACCATTGACTGAAGCAGTGCTGATGGGGAACTTGGCCATAAAGGCCTATCAGTACAAAGAACTCAAAGAAGGCAAACAAATAGGAGACTGGGAACCGTTCGACTATCCCGGAAGACGCAAAATTTTGTGGGACGGGGCCAATATGCGCGTCACCAACTACGAAAAGGCAAATGAATGGGTTAAGGGCAACTACCGTCAAGGATGGGAGCTATAATGACCTGATCGAAATGAAAAAAGCCCGTCAATGATTTATAATGACGGGCTTTTTTACATCCTTACAATACCTTTCCCGCTAAATATTTTTGTACTTCGTAAACATTGATGCTCTTATTGAATTTTTTGCTGACACTTGGAATATCCTCACTGGAAATCCAAATCTTAAGCTCGGCATCAAGATCAAATATACCAGCGGTTTCCAGTGAAAATCTGGAAATGCTCTTGTAGGGAAGGGACAGGAAAGACGTTTTACTTCCGGTAATCCCTTGGACATCGATCAGTATCAATCTTTTGTTGGTGAACATAAAAACGTCCCTAAAAAGGGTAAAACCCAATTCAACCTGTTCATGGTCCGTTAGAAGCATCCCATATTTGTCGTTCAGCTTTTCCGAAGAAATCCCACTTGCATTGCCCAGAAGTTTATTAAAAAGTCCCATATTAACTCCATTTAAAGTTTCCAAAAATTAAGATATAGGTTTTTTTTCAATAAACGGGCCGGTTTAACATAATGCCGGCCTTAACGAAGTCCGTCACCATAACTTGGGCTTCTATGGCGAAATATGGGCTCTACAAATGGTTTTATGGGAACAAACTCATTTGTCCGTGACCATCGCCGCACATTCCCGCCTTAACCGCTTCATAGAGGGAATGGTTTAAGGGAGGAAATACCCGGTCCTTAAAATAGGTGCGCCGTGCCAGCCGTACCATGTCGTTTATCTGTTGAGCAATTACCCCTTCCCCCCGTTGTCGGGTTCCAAATCTACTATCGTTCAGGGAACCTCCATGGCATTCCGCAATCTGATGCAGCACCTTTTCAGCCCTGTCCGGAAGGGCCTTGTGAATCCATTCGGTAAAAATCTGTCCAATGGCACCGTTCAAACGCACTACAGTATGACCAAAAGACAATGCCCCATTGGTCGCTACGGCCTTGGCCAATTGAAGGATCTCATGGCTATTGATTCCTGGAATTATAGGTGCCAACATGGCATTTACGGGCACATTATTGGCGGATAAAATTCTAATGGTCTCCAATCGCTTCTTAATGGTGGCAGTTCTGGGTTCCAAAATCCGGCGAGTTTCTTCCGATAGCGAGGTTATGGATATATTGACCCCTATAAGATGCTGGGCCGCGAGTTGGACAAGAATGTCAAGATCCCTAAGGATCAATGAATTTTTGGTAATGATACCAACAGGATGCCGGTATTTCAGAAATAGCTCCAGACAGGCCCTTGTAATCTTAAACTTTTGTTCCGCTGGCTGATAACAGTCCGTATTGCCCGACAGCACAATGGTCTTTGCTACCCATTTTTTCCTTTTTAGGATCTCTTCCAAAAGACGCGGCGCATCCTGCTTAATAAGGATCACCCTTTCAAAATCCAACCCTGCGCCAAAACCCCAATATTCATGTGAATTACGGGCATAACAGTAAATACACCCATGTTCACAGCCCTGATACGGATTCATGGAATACTGCATCCCCACATCAGGACTGTCGACCTTATTTACGATGGTTTTTGGAAATACCGGAACGTATCGCGTCCTGTTGCTCTCAAACTCTTCCCCCTCCAATCGGCAAAATTCCAGAAAATCATCCCTATGCTCGTGGACATTGGACAGGAACCTATTGGGTACGTTGGCCTGTGCTCCCCTTCCCTTCAAATAATCATTTTTCATAGATATTGGAATATATCCAAATTTATGGATATATTCCAATAATAAAAAATAGCTTGTACCAGTTTAACACCTATTGTTGATAATTGATCCCAAAGGTGTCGCCCTAAAAGGGACAATGCATCCTAAATCCCTTAATACCATTTTAGTTCGGATCGAAGTCGATCCGCACCAACTGTTTCTTGGAGCCCCTTTTGGCGTAGAACAGCATGTTGTTGCCCTTGGGATCGTGCAAGGGTATGGATACCATCAAGGGCAATCGCGCCTCTTGGTCGTCAAGCACCTTTTCATAGTGCATATTGCCCTCGGCATCCAGTTCAATAAGAAAAACGTTCCTGTTCCTGCTATAACCTTGCCTAAAGATGATTCGGTCATTTCCCAGTTGCTGCGGGTTTTCACTAGCGGTACTGATAAAAAAATAAGTCTTGTCGCCCAAGGTAAGGGAACTATAAGAGGCATAGGCCGCATCATTTTGGGTCACTTCCGATTTGTTAATGTTCCTCACCCAGCGCATTTCTCCTGAGGCATCCAATTTAGCACTTACAATATCATTGTAATGGTACCTATCTATATGCAGCCTTGATCCGCTGACATCCTGTTGCACACTTGAGGTGACAAAATATTCCTCTGCATTATAAAGTATCTCCTTATTGGCAGTTATGCCCACACTTTTAAACACCAGGTTTTTAATGTCCCTATCATCTTCCTTACCAAATTTGTCGGTCATGAACTGTTGTGAAAATGGGTGGTATTTTTTGGATATGATCTCCAGGGAGGAGGGATTTAGTTCAAAATAGGCAAGCCCATTGTAGCGGTTGTCCTTTCGGTCGGCATAAAAGCCCACAAAAAGGAGCCGCCCATCCATTAAAATGGGTTTTAGGGCCTCGGAATATTTGTCGTTTTCATCAAAGGTCTGCGTTTTTGAACCGTCGACGGAAATGTTCAGAACTTCATATTGGAATTTGCGGTCGGTAATGGCGAACCGTTTCTTTTTGTAGTAGGCCTTCCCGATAAGATAGAGATCCTTAAGATCATCCGATACCACCATATCCTCAAAAGCATAGTTTTTTTCCTCGATTTCCGCGGAAAAATCCAGTTCCTTCAACCGCTCCCCCTTATCGTTGAACAGGTGGATAAAGTGCCGGTTGTCCTTTCCCTTCTTAAAATGGGCGCTAACCGCAAATGCAGTTCTTTCCGGGTTAAAGAATACGGAAGTGGTAAATCCCGATGAGAAGTTCCGGTTATAATAGTTCTTGTCCAACGGACTCTCCACTGGGGCAGAGGGGATGGTGAGAACTACCTGTCTCTCAAAATCCATAGCGGAAAGATCGCTTCTGTGAAGGGTATAATCATATGAACCCGACTGTTGGTTATATTCAAGGAACAGTAAATTCAACTTACCGTTTATAAGATACCCATTCACAAGATCGACGTCCATAATTTTATAGTTGTACTCCGAGACCAGTTCCAGATTTTTATTATAGTGCTCCAAAAAGTAACCTTTAGGTTTAAGAATGAGCCCTGTATAATAAGATCTTACCAAAATGGATCCCCCTTGGCCGTCCGGGATTATGGTCAAAAGATTGGAATATTTATATCGGTCGTTATATTTTTCCCCAAATGCGTAGGAAATCGGCATCTCTTGACTTTTTAACAATAAAAAAGTGGCCAATAAAAGGAGCGTACTGATCTTGGTCTTCATAAAAGAATGGTTGGCGGCGGTTATTCTCCCGGAAAATCGGCCTTTCGTTTTTCTAGGAAGGCAGTGGTCCCTTCTTTAAAATCGGCCGTACCAAAACACTTTCCAAAAGCTTTGATCTCCATTTGATAACCGTCCATATCATTTCTAAAACCAGCATTTACCGCTTTTATTGCATAGGAAATGGCAACTGGGGAATTATTCGATATCCTGCGCGCAAGGTTTTCACAAAGGGGCAATAATTCCTCTTGTGGAACCACGTAGTTTACCAGACCGTGCGCAAGGGCCTTCTGGGCATCGATCATGGCCGCCGTGGCGATCATTTCCAACGCAATTCCCTTGCCCACTAGTTGGGGCAACCGCTGTGTTCCCCCATATCCTGGAATGACCCCTAGGGAAACCTCGGGAAGTCCCATTTTTGCATTTTCACTGGCGACCCTAATATGGCAGGCCATCGCCAATTCCAATCCCCCGCCCAATGCAAATCCGTTTATGGCGGCAATTACAGGGGTGGAGAGGTTCTCCAAGAACGTGAAAAGGCGCTCCTGCCCCTTGGCCGACAGTTTTGTCCCTTGCTTTTCGCTGAAATGCGCAAATTCCGCTATGTCCGCCCCGGCCACAAAAGCCTTGTCCCCACTGCCTGTAATAACGATACATTTAATGGTGGGGTCTTTGTCCAATTTCTTTAGTACCTGGTGAAGTTCCGAAATGGTCTCCATATTAAGGGCATTCAGTTTGGTGGGTCGGTCGACTGTCACCAAGGCCATGTTATCCCTTTCTGCGATCACAATATTGTTATATGCCATTCTTGTTCTTAATAATGTTACACGTGAATTTTTAAAATTTATTAAGTGAGAAATTATGTTTCCTTAGGGAATTTAATGGTGAAGACGGTCCCTTTCCCCCGTTTGGAGCTAAAGTCGATACTGCCTCCATAATTTTCCACAATGTTCTTTACCATACCCAGCCCAAGGCCCATACCACTGGTCTTGGTGGTGAATTTGGGTTCAAAGATCCTATGTCTTAGGGGTTCGTCTATGCCAAGGCCATTATCCGCCACCAATATTTTCACAAAATCCCCCTCAGAGGCCACCGAGACCAAAATTTTCGGGGTGGTGGAATCGGGAATGGCCTGCATCGCATTTTTCACCAAGTTGGTAATGACACGGATCAACTGTGTACGGTCTAATTTGGCAATAATCTCAGGTTTATCGGATGTAAAATGTATATACTCCTCATTAAATATTTCAACTGCCAATTTTACTATTTGGACAACGTTCAATGTTTCGTTCTGCTGGGCGGGCATATGTGCAAAACTGGAAAAGGCCGAGGCAATATTGCTGAGCGTATCTATCTGTTGGATAATGGTCTTGGAAAAGTCGTCCACTTTATTGCGTATCTCGGGATCGGCGGGATCAAATTTGCGCTCAAAGCTCTGTACGTTGAGACGCATGGGCGTTAACGGATTCTTGATCTCGTGCGCCACCTGCTTCGCCATTTCCCGCCACGCCTGTTCCCGTTCACTGCGCGCCAGCTTTTCGGCGCTCAGTTCCAGTTCATCGATCATAGCATTATATGAACTGATCAATTTACCTATTTCCTCTGTTGGATTATCCACCAAGATCTTTTCGTTCCTGTTGGTGAAATTGGTCTGGTTTAGCCTATCCGAGATGGTCTTCAGCGACCGGGTGATGTATTTGGAAATAAAATAGGCCAGCGCAACGGCTATGAACAGCATAAAGATATAAACGCCCGACAATCGCATCAACAACTCCCTCAGTTCCATATCATAAAAGGAATTGTCCTCAAAATAGGGAAGGTTCAGTATACCGATCGGCTTAAATCGATTATCGGTAATGTAGGTATAGGACGCTTGGTACTGATAGCCTGCGGTCGCCTTTTCCTCCACATACCTTTCATTTACACTGGACGCCAACCTTTGCAGGACTTCCGGATGCAGGCAACTGGAAATGGAATCGTTCTCAAATTTCGGCCTACTGCTTTTGATGAGCTGCCCGTCCAGATCATAAATATTAAAGTTTACGTTCTGGACATCGGCGATCTGATAGATCTCGTCCCGAAAGATCAAATGTAGGTTTTCCGAATTAACGGGATAGGTGGTCCGCTGAAGGGTGTAGACGATACTTTGTTTGATCTGCTCTTCTTTCCGTTCAAGACGATCCGTATGGTAGTCCCTAGATTGCTCACTGTACTGGTATATGGTAACCCCCGCTATTAAGACCGATGCCAAAAGCACCAATAATATCATAGCGATAAAAATTCTGGAACGCAATGACAGCTTTGTGAACAAGAAAAATCGATTTTAACACTAAAGATAGCAATTATTGCGCCAAAACGCCGCTATTGTTTACCGGTCAACATTTTTGACAGTTCGTTTCCGGATCCGTTTGTACAATCTGATTCCCAGCATAAGCAGTATTCCCAATAGTAGTAGACCGATCAGGCCAAAGATCCAGCTGAAAGTATTTTTAAGGATTACGAGGAATATAATTGCAAAGAGGATAAGGGTAGCGCCTTCGTTCCAGATCCTCATAAAATTGGAGGTCAGTTTGCAGCGGTCTTCCTGAAGTTGCTTAAAAATAACATGCGTCCTTAAATGGTATATGATCAAAAGAAACACAAATCCCAATTTCAACTGCATCCATGTCTGCTCCAGCCAAAATGGCCTCAAAATCAAAAGCCAAATGGCAAATACGATTGTCAGCACGGCCGAAGGCCAAGTAATGATATACCACAATCGTTTGGCCATTACCTTAAACTGTTGCGATAATATCCCTCTATCCGGCGAAGGCTTGTCCAAAGCTTCAATATGGTAGATGAACAACCTGGGAATATAGAACAGCCCTGCAAACCAAGTAACAACGAATATGAGATGAAGTGATTTTATATAGAGATAATAATCCTGCATTGCCAGTTCCTTAGAGAGTGTTCCATCTTCCAAAGATACCCAAAAGGGGTGTCATCCCCAATCCATATTCCCGTTTAATATCCCATTGGTATGGCCCCTATGCCCGCTGCCCATAGTTCCTTGTTGAAATTTGGAATTTCCAGTTCGATAAAGGCAATGCCCCGTTCCCTTAAAACGTTCCACTTGGCATCCAAGGTAATCCTGCGGTCACGGGAAGGCTGGTTAAGTCGCTGTATGTCGCTGCTTGTCTGGTTCATCAGGAAAAGATATTCTGCCGAGAAGCGGTTGGGGAAGTTTTCCACATCATCGTACGCCTTGGACTTTCGTTGTACCATTTCATTGTCCCATGCCTCCAGTTCCCCTAACAATTTTTGCCCCTTTTCCTGTAATGGTCCTTTTGGTAGGTCCGCTATGATCGTCCTTATCCGATTTTTCATCTTAAAGAGACGGTTTACCATTTGGTGCATTTCCGTCAGGTTCCCTTCCATCTCCTTCATAAATACATCAAAGGTTTCATACTGACCCGGATCGGTGGCATAGGAGGGGACCTCCAAAATGGTGCATCGTTCCGAGACGGTCTGTTCCGGTGTGATCAACCGCAGCGTGTAACTGCCGGGTGGAACCATATGCCCCCTAAAGTCGGCCTCTATATAAACATCTGGAATTCCCGGTAATGTTTCCGTCCTCAAATCCCAAACAAAACGGTTCAGGCCCTCATTTTTGCCAATAACGGGAGCAGGGGGCGGAGCTCCCCCGTATTCCCTGTACGTAGTGTCCTTTTCAGAGCCAAACCGATTTACTACATTCCCGTTGGCGTCCAAAATCTCAAGGCTTATCCGAAGGCTATCGGCCAGTTTCGGCAGTTCATAATATACCACCAGTCCATTTGCGGGGTTTACTCCGTTAAAAGGATCAGTACCGTCAAATCCCTCCGAATTTTCACTAAGGGGGCTCCCCCAAGATCCGTTCAGTGCTTGGGAGGGTTTTAGTAGTCTGACACCTTTTTTGGAAGTATCGTACTGTTGCAGGGCGTTTAAATCGTCCAAGATCCAGAAAGACCTTCCCGAAGTGGCCACGATTAAATTGCCTTGATGGATCATAAGATCTGTAATGGGCGTTATCGGCAAATTAAGTTGAAAGGACTGCCAAGCTTTTCCTCCATCGTAGGAAATGTACATTCCCTTTTCCGTACCTGCGTACAGTAAGTCCTTGCGGGCGGGATCTTCACGGACCACCCTGGTAAAACTACCATAGGGAATACCGGAACTTATGTTCGTCCAGTTTTTCCCGTAGTCGGTGGTCTTAAAAAGCGCCGGGACATAATCGTTAAATTTATATCGGGTCGTTGCCAAATAGGCCGTAGCGGGGTCATGGGGCGAAACCTCTATAGCGTTCACCAGAGATTCCCCCAGTCCTTTAGGGGTTACATTCTCCCAGCTTCCCCCGCCATTTTTGGTGATATGCACAAATCCGTCATCGCTCCCCGTCCAAAAAACCCCTTTTTCGTGGGGCGATTCAACCATATAGGCAATAGTGCCATAATTTTCCGCCCCTACTGCCTCATTGGTATAGGGCCCCCCTCCCTTTCCTTGTTTTTCGTCCATGTTCCTCGTAAGATCGGGCGACACCTCCTCCCACGTAATGCCCATATCGCGGGTGCGCAGTACCAATTGTGCACAATGATAATAGGTGCCAGGTTCGTGCTTGGACCCAATAATAGGGGCGTTCCAGTTAAAAAGGTATTCCATATCGCGCGCCTCCCTTCCAAGGTATTGATGAGGGGCGGCCATGATCTTTGTGGAGGCTTTGGACTGCATGTCCAAGACTTCTATGGTTCCCAAATAACTCCCGCCCAATACATACCGTGGGTCGTTCGGATCAAAAGCCAAAAAAGCACTTTCCCCTCCTGCCGAATAGGTCCAGTCCTGTTCCGTGATCTCCCCCCTTCCCAAGGACATATTCGCAATTTTCAGAGAGGTATTATCCTGTTGTCCCCCATAAATATTATAAGGAAAAAGACTATCCACCGCAATCCGATACATTTGCGCCGTTGGCATATTGTTCTGTTGGGACCATGTTTTTCCATAATCGAAGGTAATGGCCGCCCCCCCATCATCGGCGATCACCATATTCTTGGAATTGGAGGGATTTATCCACAGGTCGTGGTAGTCCCCATGGGTGCCGGACAATGTCTCCCATGTACTACCGCCATCTATGGACCTCAGCGCGGGGGCACTGAGCACATATACCGTATTCTCGTCCAAGGGATCTGCAAACACCTCTGTATAGTACCAGGCCCTCTGAACCAAGCGATGATCCCCACTTATCCTTTCCCAAGAGCTGCCCGCATTTTCGGAAACGAACAGCCCTCCCTGTTCCTTATTGGAATCACTTTCCACCACTGCATATACCTTATTGGAATTTGCAGGGCTTACACTGATCGCCATTTTGCCCAATTCCGTTGGAAGGCCTTTGTGTATCTTGAACCAACTATTGCCCCCATCCGTGGATTTGTAAAGGCCGCTTCCTTCACCCCCGCTGATCACCTTGTTTGGCAACCGCTGGTGTTCCCACATGGCAGCATACAGGATTTCAGGAAAATTGGGGTCCATGGATAGTTCGGCGCAGCCTGTAAGTTCATTTACAAAAAGAACGTTTTTCCACGTCTCCCCCCCATCGACCGATTTATAAATGCCCCTGTCCTTATTGGGCCCATATAAGGCGCCCTGTGCGGCAACCAACAAAATATTGGGATCTTTGGGATGGATCACGATCCGGGATATATGTTGGGTACCTTCCAGTCCCATTTTTTTCCATGTCCTTCCGGCATCAAGCGATTTGTAGACCCCGTCCCCATATGAGGTCATAACACCGCGTGGGGCATGTTCCCCCATACCACAGTAAACAATATTGGGGTCAGAAGCGGCAACCGAGACGGCCCCAACGGAGCCCATACCAAAAAATCCGTCCGAAATATTATCCCATTGTTGTCCCCCGTTCGCCGTCTTCCACAATCCACCTCCCGTTGTACCCATATAATAGGTAAGGGGATCGCCCACGACCCCGGAAGCGGAAACCGATCTCCCTCCCCGGAAGGGGCCGATGTTCCTAAATTTCATTGGCTGAAAATAGGAGTCCACGCTTTGACCAAGCGCTTTCATAATGGGCAGCAAACAAATGAATAAAAAAAGAAGCTTTTTCATGGCAGGTGGTCGGTTAAAGATCGTCGTTGGAAAAACGCATATTGTTACATTTGGGGATATCTATTCCAAGAAGAGATAGTTCAGGTTCAACTTGTTAAAAGCCTTATTGAATTCGCCTATCTCCTTATCCACCAACGTATCGAATACCTGTAATTCCTTCTCGATGGCCATGGTAAGTTCCTTCTTGACAGCTTTATCCTGCTCTGTGGGAGCAAAATCGTCCATGGTTACCAAACTGTTCAGATGCCCTAATTTATTGGTGAGCCTGATTGGAAAGTTAAGTGGATCCTGCCCACTTTTGTTCTGGGTCTGATAAAGGGCCTTTTCGATCCGTTCAAAATCATCCTTCATCTTTGTTGCCTTTTCCACGAGTTCCTTGGTAGCTTCGTTCTCCTTGTACTGTTTGGAAAAGCTTTCCAACTGCAAACTGATCTTCCTAATTTTCTTAATGGATTGATGGGCCCTGTCCACTGTCTTGTTAACGGCCTCCACAAATTCATATTGTTCCTTCATATCGTCCACGTTCGCCTCTGCCCTTGGATCTGCCAAGATGTTAAACTGCTCGGACAGTACCGATCCATTAACATTTAAATGGACCTTATATTGTCCTGGAACCGCCTTGGGACCGTCCAAATTTGCCCACCAAAGAATCATTCCGTCCAATTTTTCGGCCCCCTTGCCCCTAGTGTTCCATACAAAGGTATTCCCTCCTTTTTTTACCTCTAGTTTGTTTTCTTTTTTCTTTGAGGAAGTGCTGAAATTTCCGAGTGTATCCCCTGCCACGGAAGTAAATGTAAGTGATATGCTATCTTTTTCCTCTAATTGGGGCAAATAGAAATGTGCAATGACCCCATTTGCGTGGTTTTGGCCCGCCAATTTGGAAGGGGTTCTTGCCGTTCCTCCTTTGGTCCTGTAGGAATCCTTTGGTTTAAATAGGATGGGCTCCCCTACTTTTTTGTTGTCGTCCAACTGATGCAGTACCCCAAGGTCATCAATGATCCAGATACTGCGGCCCTGAGTGGCAACGATCAGGTTATTGTCCTTTATCGCCAGATCGG
This sequence comes from uncultured Sediminicola sp., assembly GCA_963974715.1. Taxonomy (GTDB): domain Bacteria; phylum Bacteroidota; class Bacteroidia; order Flavobacteriales; family Flavobacteriaceae; genus Sediminicola. Next base: position 315,321 of record CAXBDK010000001.1, on the reverse strand, counting down.
TGATGGGTACAATGGGCAGGTTTAACTGGAAGGGTTTCCAATTTTCGCCGTTATTAAATGAGATATACATTCCTGTCTCCGTTCCGGCATACAACAGCCCCTTTCTTTTGGGGTCTTCCCTTACCACCCTGGTAAAATGTTCCGATGCAATACCATTGGTGATCTTGGTCCATGTCTTTCCATAATCGGTGGTCTTATAAAGATACGGGGCAAAATCGCCCAGTTTGTACCTTGTTGCGGCCACATAACAGGTGCCTTCATCAAAATTTGAGGGGTCGATACTGTTTACCATGGACCACTCCGGCATGCCGGTAGGGGTCACGTTTTCCCAATTTTGTCCACCATCTTTGGACACGTGGATCAATCCGTCATCACTTCCTACCCAAAGCAGGCCTTCCTTAAGCGGACTTTCATTGGCGGCAAATATGGTGCAATAATACTCCACACTTGTATTGTCCTGGGTAATGGGACCTCCACTGGATCCGAGTTTGGCCGGGTCGTTTCGGGTAAGGTCACCACTTAAAAGCGTCCAACTTTGCCCCTCATTTTCAGTTAGGTGCACATGGTTTGAGAACGTATAAAGTTTTTTGGGATCGTGCCTGCTAAAGAGGATGGGAAAATTCCACTGAAACCGATATTTCATGCCTTCCGCCCCGTAACCCATAGGATTGTCCGGCCAAACATTTATTCCCCTAACGGTGCCGGTTTCATGGTTTACACGGGTAAGGAACCCATCATAACTACCTCCGTAAACCAAATCATCATTGGTAGGATCGACGGCAATATGGGCCGATTCGCCACCTGCGGTCTCCTCCCAGTCATCCTCACCTATACTGTATCCGTCACTGCGGTGCCGTATACGTATGGTGGAATTGTCCTGTTGGGCCGCATATATGCGATATGGAAAATCATTATCGGTCGTAAGTCGGTAGAATTGGGCCGTGGGCTGGTTGTAATAGGTACTCCAGGTTTCCCCGGCATCATAGGATATTTGGGCGCCCCCATCATCGCCAATGATCATCCTATTGGAATCCTCCGGAGCGATCCATAGGTCGTGATGATCGCCATGGGGAGCTTCAAAATCGGTAAAACTTTTACCCCCATCGGTAGATTTATGGTAGTTGACGTTCAGAACATATACCACCTCCTGATCTTCCGTATCTGCATACAATCTGGTGTAGTACCAGGCCCTTTGGCGCAGCTTGCGGTCATCGTTCACCAAAATCCATTTTTTTCCGCCATCGTCGCTTCTATAGAGTCCGCCCTTGGCCTTGTTTTCCACCATTGCCCAAACCCTATTGGAGTTTTTGGGGGAAACGGTCACCCCGATTATTCCAAGGGTATCCTTTGGGAACCCTTCATTGGTGGAGATTTCCGTCCATGTATCGCCACTATCGGTACTTTTCCATACTGCAGAACCTTCCCCTCCGCTGCTCAAGCTATAGGGGGTACGCTGTGCACGCCATGTGGAAGCGTACAGTATTCGGGGGTTATTGGGATCTATAATGAGGTCAACGGCACCGGATTGTGCATTTACAAAAAGGGTCTTCGTCCAGCTCTCGCCACCATCGATACTCTTATAAACGCCCCTATTATCGGAAGGCGCATAAATATTTCCCAGTACCGCGGCATACACAATATTATGGTCCGTTGGGTGAATCCTTATTCTAGGCACATGTCGGCTATCCTTAAGGCCGGACGAAGTCCAGGTCTTTCCCGCATCCTCCGATTTCCAGATACCATATCCAGAGGAGACATTGCCCCTAAGTGTTTTTTCGCCCCCACCTACATAGATCACATTGGGGTCGCTTTTGGCCACTTCCACTGCCCCAATACTGCCCCCGAAATATCCATCGGAGATATTTTCCCATTCCCGGCCCCCATTGGTCGTTTTCCAGACCCCACCACCCGTTGCACCAAAGTAGAACAGATTGGGTTGGCCCGGTACTCCGGTCACAGCGGCCGAGCGGCCACCGCGAAACGGTCCTATCAAACGGTACTCCAAACTGGAATACAGTACTTCTGGATATTTGGCATCAGAATTGGGAGTGTTTTTCCTCTTCTGGGCAGCAAGGGCAAAGGGCAGCAAAAAAACGATCAGCAAGGAAATGCCGATCCTGGTCAAAATTGGTTTCATTTGAGTTGGTCTTTAATTAGTCGCTTAAAAGTATGGATAAAAAGTATTTGTACCGACGAACTTGAAAACAAAAACCAACCGTATTGCCAAGATTTCAAAATGTGGGAATTAGCCCCGTTAAAAATATGGAATCCTCGATTACGTGCAGCGTAACCAAATAAAACATCAATAGGTTGTTTACAGCTACCTAGGATGGCAGAATAAGTTAGGGCAAATAGTGTGAAAAATTAAACGTTCGGACGCAAACGTCTGGGCATACCGAATCCCACTTAGTGCGTAAAATTACTGATCTGCAAAAGGTCGGTTTCCTTTGACCAAATCCGCATCAATGGACTTTTTTAAAAAATATCCGGTCACTATGGTTGCCAATACGTCGGCAATGGGAAAGGAGATCCACACCCCCAATTCCCCAAAAAAGTGAGGGAGCACAAGTACCATGGGAATAAAGAAAAAACCTTGGCGCGTAAGTGTCAGCAGTAAGGCTGGCACAGCCTTTCCTACTGCCTGAAAATAGGCGGCCCCAATCAATTGTAGGGCAATGATCGGTGTGGCGGCAAATACCCAGCGCATGGCAGTTGGCGTTTTCTCCAGCACAAAGGTATTTATGGCAATTTCCTCGGCTGTGAGCTGGGGCCCGCTTCCCAAGAACAGGGATGCAATTTCAGCTGGAAAGATCATTAGTCCGGCAAAAACAAGGGTCGCCAAGATGGCGGCATAGGAAATGGCCGTATAAATGGCCTTTTTAACCCTTGGATACTGTTTTGCCCCATAATTGAACCCCGCAATGGGCAAAAAGCCCTGGGTCATCCCAAAAACGGGAAAAAGTGCAAACATCAGCATACGTCCAATAATTGCATATACCGCAACCATGGCCTCTCCCCCCAAGTTGTAGAGGACGTTGTTCATGATCAAATAAATGATGCTTACCACGGCCTGCCTTGCCATGGTCACAAACCCTAGGGAACCTATTTCACTTAGGAGGCGACGTTCCAGTCCAAAATGGGACCACGAGATTTTCAGTTCCGAATTTTTGGACAGGAAAAAATAGAGCACATACCCAAAACACATTACATATCCTATAGTAGTGGCCCAGGCCGCACCGGCCATTCCCCAATCAAAGACATAGATAAAAATGTAATCCATAAGAAGGTTTCCCACCGATGGAATGATCATGGCCACCATGGCAAATTTAGGCTTGCCCTCGGCCCTGATCACCGTATTCCCCATCATACAGAACGCCAAAAAGGGTACCCCATAGAGCACAATGGTATAATATACTTTGGCCGGACCAAAGATATCTCCCTTTCCTCCAAATGCGGGAATGAGGGTATCCATAAAAAAAAGGCCCAAAATGACCATGGACACGGAGATCAAAAAGGTAAGCGTGACCTGATTCCCAAAAACCCTAATGGCCTTTTCCCTGTCGTTGCCACCCAATGCCCTGGAAATAATACTGGATCCGCCAATGCCAATGGACATTCCCAAGGCACCTATAAAAAAGGAAACGGGCAAAACCACGTTTATTGCGGCGATGGCAATGGAGCCGATCCAATTACCCACAAAAATGGAGTCCACCAGTACATTTAAGGACATCACCAAAATACCTATGGATGCGGGAACAGCCTGTTTTATAAGGAGTTTCCCAATAGGTTCCGTGCCCAATTGTACCGACGAGACGTTGGCCATTATACGGGAAGCGTTTCCTGGGCCTCCCAGTTAGTGACCCATTTTACCATCAGTGCCACCCAATCCGCACTATCGTTCAAACAGGGGATATGTTTATAGGTTTCCCCTCCTGCCTCCAAAAACTGGTGTTTTCCTTCCATGGCAATTTCCTCCAAGGTTTCCAGGCAGTCCGCCACAAAAGCAGGGGTGACCACCGCAAGTCTTTTTTTGCCTTCTTTGGGAAGCCGTTCAAATTCGAAATCGGTATACGGTTTTAACCAGGGGTCGTTCGGAAGCCTTGATTGAAAGGAAAGTCCCACCTTATCATCCGGCAGGCCGAGGTACTGTTTCACCTTTCTGGTCATTTCATAACACTGATGCCTGTAACAACTATGGTGCGCCACCGAATTGGTCTGGCAGCAGCTTCCATCTATTTTACAATGGAATTTGGTGGGGTCCGATTTCCTGATATGCCTTTCGGGAATACCGTGGTAGGAAAAAAGAAGGTGATCGTATTCAAAATCCTTTAATCCTGCCGCAATACTCTCGGACAACACTTTTATATAACCATCGTTCCCATAAAAAGCCGGAAGGGTGGTAATTTGCATTCCCGGAAAGTGGGCCTGTTGCTCCTCCATGGCCTTCACGACCACCGTTTCAAAGGACGACATGGCATAATGGGGATATAGGGGTACCAATAGTACCTGGTCCACGCCCTTATCATGTAGGTCCTGTAACGCTTTTTTGATGGTCATGGATCCATAGCGCATCCCCAGTGCAACAGGGATCTGCAGCTGTTGTTTTACCTTATCCGCAAAACGTTCCGAAATTACGATCAAAGGCGATCCCTCTTCCCACCATATTTTTTGATAGGCCTTGGCCGATTTTTTGGGCCTTGTCCGAAGAATGATGCCCCTGACAATAATGTTCCGAAGCCAGTTTGGGACGTCTATCACCCTTTCATCCATTAAAAATTCGTCCAGATAAGGTTTGACATCTTTTGGTGTGGGACTGTCTGGAGACCCTAGATTCACGAACAATACTCCTTTCATGTAGCGATTTTATGGAACCTGATCAAACTTTCGGATTTCCGACTCCGATAAAAATAGTTTGGAGGGGTTCATTTTCTTTTTTGCGACAAAAATAACACAACTGACGGGACTTTGTTTTATTGGGATCCATTACTTTGCCAATAACACAATAGAAAAATCCAATTTTACGGCCTTCCCCTTTTTCCTGTGCAATGTTTTTAGTAAGTTAAGGGTCGGACGTCTCAAAATTAATATACTATGGAAAACCTTATAAATGAAGTGGGGAACCAAACCACGTTATATGCATTGGGAACCTTAGTATTATTGGCATTCCTATATGGCATTACCACCTTTATCCTTGGAAAATTGGGAAGGAACCCCCGGTATTTGATTCCACGGGACACTGTCAAGAGGGTATCCATCCCTTTATTTCTGCTTTTCTTTTCTTTTCTGATCCGATCGGAACCCATGCACGAGTTACTGGGGATGGACGGTTTTACTTATTTCCTCAAAAAAACGAGCACCTTGCTCATCATATTTTCCATTACCTGGTTCCTATTGATTGCCATAAAAATCAGTAAACGGATAATCGTGAACAATTACGATGTGAGCGCCGCCGATAATCTACGGGCCCGAAAAATATATACCCAGTTCAATATCTTGGAGAGGATCTTTATTGTCCTTGTCATCATCCTGGCCATTGGGGCTGCACTAATGAGCTTTGAAGGGATACGGGAATTCGGGGTGAGCCTATTCGCCTCTGCCGGGGTTGCCGGGATCATCATAGGGCTATCCGCCCAAAAAATGATAGGTACCATTCTGGCAGGTATCCAGATAGCCATAACCCAGCCCATAAAATTGGACGATGTGGTCATCGTGGAAGGGGAATGGGGGCGGATAGAAGAGATCACCCTTACCTACGTGGTTGTCAACATCTGGGACAAAAGACGTCTTGTCCTACCCACTACCTACTTTATCGAGACCCCATTTCAGAACTGGACCAAGACCACTTCCGAAATTCTGGGCACCGTTTTTATCCATACCGATTATCATGTGCCATTTGACAAACTTCGGGAAGAATTGACAAGGATCCTGGAAAGCACGGAGCTTTGGGACGGTAAGGTAAATGTACTGCAAGTAACGGATGCAAAGGAGCGAAGCGTGGAAATAAGGGCCCTCATGAGTGCGCACGATTCTCCCACCGCTTGGGACCTGCGGGTGTTGGTGCGGGAAAAGTTGATTACATATCTGCAGGAAAACCATCCCGAAAGCCTGCCCCATACCCGTCTGTACCTCAAAAATCAGGAAGCGGAAAAAACAAGTGAAAAATAGACAATTCCGCAAAAAAATGTCCTTGCCATATACCATTGCAAAAATTAAAACGTTAAATAGTTTCCTGGCTTTTATTCCTGTCTATTTTTGAAGCACATTTATTAAAAAATAGCTTATCTACATGCGATTTCATATTGGCCTTCCCCTATTCTTTTTTACCCTGGTGGGATTTGCCCAAGAAAAGAAAAGCCTTCTTTGGGAGATTTCCGGTAATGGAATGGAACAAAGTTCCTATCTCTATGGCACCATGCACGTGAGCAAAAAAATAGCCTTTCGGTTGGACGATGTCTTTTATGAAGCGCTTCACGAAAGTGAAATCGTAGCGCTGGAATCCGATCCCGGCACTTGGCTGGAGGAGGCCGAAAATTTGGAAAATTCAGGATATGGCAGGAATACGGGGTTTAGTCCCAAAGGATTTTATGTATATCCTTTTCTGGTCAAAAATCCAAAAAAAGAAGAAATTGGATCCTATTTAGCCTTTGAAGATCGGGTCGTCAACAATATTTTATACCGAACGGACGATTATTCCCAAAACTTTGAGGAGGAGACCTATCTCGACATGTTCATCTACCAGGCGGGAAAAAAATTGAACAAACCGATCGTTGCCCTGGAAGATCTTGGAGAATCCACTGCCCTAGTGGGAAGGGCCAGTTTAAATGCATTAAAACCAAAACCGGATGAGTGGCTCCAGAAAAGGATGCAACAGGAAGATCCCATGGTGATGCTGCAGGATGCCTATAGAGATCGCAACCTGAATCTAATCGACAGTATAGACAAGGCAACCTACAGTCAGCATTACCTCAAAAATATGCTATACCTGCGCAATCGCAATATGGTAGAAAAATTGGACTCCATCATGCAAGGCTCCAAAGTGTTCACAGGTATCGGGGCCGCGCACTTACCTGGGGAAAAGGGAGTGATCTCCCTCTTGCGACTGAAAGGCTACAATGTTCGCCCACTCACCTCCCGGGCCACCTCAAAAGGGCGGGAACTAAAGGAGGAATTTGAAACCAAGGTGTTGGAAAACGATTATGGCCAACAAAGTCCGGACGACAATTTCTTTTCCTTGCTGTTACCCTCAAAACTATACCCTATTTCGGAATACGTCAACACCACGTATATCTCCCCCGACCTCACCAATGGGAGCTATATAATGATCAATCGGATCCCCACTTTTTCCCATCTAAAAAAAGATGCCCTGTTTACCATTGAGGACATAGACAAGTTTTTATTTGAAAATATCCCGGGCAAAATATTGGAGAAGAAACCCCTAAACAAGAACGGATTCCCGGGACTTGATGTAAAGAACCAATTAAAGAACGGGGACCATCAACGTTATCACATCTACGTGACGCCACTGGAAATCATCATTTTTAAAATGAGCGGGGAAGGAAACTATGTTACCACCCATTCCGATACCATTTTTAACAGCATCCATTTCAAGGACGTGACATATGGTGAGGAAATCCTGACATCGGGATATGAGGATTTTGAGGTAGCCATGCCGTCCCTTCATACGTTTCCGAACAAATTCCGGAACGGCAACAGGATCATTGAAGGGTACGATGAAGGGACCAAAAGTTATTATTTTCTAAAAAAGGCCACGCTCAACGACTTCAATTTTATAGAGGAAGACAGTTTTGAGCTAAAACAGATCCAAAAACGTTTTTATCAAGACCTGCAATTAAATCCCGTTTACGACCCGATCAACGGCCTCTCACTTACCTCCCATGCCCTTTTCAACAAAGGGCAGGGAAAGGAACTACATCTAAAAACCCTTATAAGCCGCGGGGATTACTTTTTATTGGGTGCCCTAACTTCGGACGGAAATCGTGCAAAGTCGTTTTTCGAGTCCTTTAAGATCAAGTCGCCCCAATATTCCAAGACCTTTGAAAGGATCCGGGATACCGCCATGTACTTCAGCACCGTCAGTACCGCCTCCCCTCCCAAATTTGTGGAAAACAGCAATAATTATTTTTCCGCCAAGAACAGGCCCAAAACCTACGCCCCATATAATAAAAAGTCCATTTATTGGAACAACAACGACGAAGCGATCTCCGTGGAGGTAAGCAAGGCCCATGATTATTTGATGTTCCCCAGTATCGATTCGGTATGGTCCCTTCGCAAAAAAATCCACGCAAACGGGAAGTTCCTGATCATAAACGAAAAAAGGACCGTCTCCCCTGGCGGGTACCATGAACTTAACTTTAGTTTGGCCGATACTGCCAGTGTACGTGGCATATTGGTCAAGAACATTGCCAAAGGTGGGCTTTTGTACGAAATCAAGGCAGCCGTGGATACCCTTTCAAGACCCACCGAATTCGTCAATGCCTTTTTTGATAATTTTAAGCCTATGGATACGGTCGTGGGCCGTGGTTTTTTGGAAGACAAAGTACCCGATTTCTTCGCTGCCCTTAGGTCCAACGACAGCATCATACAGGACGGATTTAGGTTTTTATTGTTCAAGCCCTCACATTTGGACTCCCTTACCCATTACGTTTCCGAATTTGATTTTAAGGATGACCAAAAAAACATACAGTCGCACCTTATACAGAAAATGGGACAGATGAAAGATCCCAGGGTCTTTTCGTTCTTTAGGGAATTTTATGAACGCTCCTATGGCAATTCGTCGGCCCAGGGCAAAATACTACAGGCAATCGCCAAAAAAAAGGACGCTTCCTCTACGGCACTCTTGTTGGAACTGATGTCCAAAGACCTACCACTAGTCTCCAATAATCTGGAAATCCATGCTATTTTTAAGCCTTATATGGACAGTCTCGCCCTTGCTAAAAAACTATATCCCGAAATCTTGGATTACAGTGGTATTGAGGAGTACAAGGGAACCATATTCTCAATTTTGGCCAATTTGCGTTCCGATGGGCTCGTAAAGCCAAAAATCTATAAAAAATTCAGGAAGCAGATCCTGAACGATGCCAAATTGCAACTTAAAAGGCATTTGGGACAGACGGGCAATACAATGTCCCAATCCCATATTACAAGTGCCCAGCGCATCCTTAACGTCCCCATTTTAATGGATTATATGATATTGCTCCATCCCTTTATTCGGGAGAAGGAGGTGGCCCTATTTTTTGATCGGCTGTTATTGAGCGGCGATCCTAAAATAAGGACGCTTTATGTATCCTTGTCAACAGCTTCCAAAATGGATATCCCCCAAGGAATGATCGATTCGCTTGCGGCAAAGGGAAACAGTAGGGCCATTCTTTATAGAAGCCTAAAAAAACAGGGGGAACTTGAGCTCTTTCCCAAGGCCTATGGTACAGCTCGACTTCTGGCGGAAGGTTATCTAATCGAACAGGAGGGCGAACTGGAAAATCCGCCGATCTTTGTAGCGGAAAAAGAAGTGGAATACCGCCAAGAAAAATATATGGCGTATTATTACAAGGTGCGGGAAGAACAAGACTTCGGACAACAGTTTAAAATGTATGTGGTCGTTTTTGAAAAAGATGGGGATTCAGTTGGAGAGCCCTATTATTGCAGTAAGGGAATGACCATTGAGGACACGGATACCGAACTGGAAACGATCCGCTTGGCAACCGAAGAATTTATACTGCGCAACAGGCCCCGCAGTATCTTGTACAGGCCATATCAATATGGCAGTTTTGGTCAATTTTCAATGTAAACGGATGATAAGAACTACGCTATATTTGGTTGTGATGCTTACGGCAAAGGTGGGACATTCGCAAAGTATTGTCTGCACCAAGATGGATTCCATTGCCTTTTATGAAAAAATGGCCCAGCTGGATCCCATAAAGGATGCCAAGGATTATGGAGATAGCCTGGGCATCATTGGCAAGACATTTATTGATATCCCCTATGTGGCCAAGACCTTGGAGGTGGGACAGACCGAATCGCTCGTGATCAACCTACACGGGTTGGATTGTACCACATTTGTGGAAAATGTGCTGGCATTCGGTAAACTTGTCAGGGAAGGAAAGGGCGGGATAGCGGACTTTTTGGATAATTTGGAGGAAATCCGATATGAAGATGGGAAGCTTGACGGGTATGCCTCGCGATTGCATTACTTTTCCTATTGGATGGCCAACAACGAAAAAAAAGGATTGATCAAAGATATTACCCGAGAAATGATGGGAAGCGAGTTACGGACGAAAGAAATTAATTTTATGGGAACCCACAGGGATCTCTATCCTTTTTTAAGGGATGACAAAAATTTTGATCACATCCGAAAAACGGAATCTGCCCTATACCAACAACCTCTCTGTTTGTTGCCCCAAGATCGGATAGCGGCAAATGAGCATTTGATAAAAACGGGGGATATCATTGCGCTGACCACTTCCATAAAAGGCTTGGACGTTACCCATACCGGAATTGCCAGTAGGGAAAGTGATGGCCGCATCCATCTATTGCACGCCTCTACCTCCTCCATGAAAGTAGAGGTAACAAAACTTCCATTGGTGGACTATCTTAGACTGATTAAATCAAACACGGGAATAATGGTGGGAAGGCCCTTATAAAAAAACGCCTACTACACTGACCCTTACTATGACCGGCGCTAAAAATGGGGAATCGAGTTCCAGCAGTATATTAGAACGTCCCTAAACTAAGGTCGGTTGGAATCGTCCACCGGCGCCTGTACGGGTCTGGACTGTGAAAGTGGCGGTTCTTCATGTAGGATAACCTGCTGATCTATTTTGGAACCGGCACAACTTTGGGACAGGGTCCCGACCGCTAAAACGACTATAAGTATAAAAAATGATTTCATAAGGTTTATAATATTGAGTCAGCCATAAAGATCGTTCATTTCATCGAGAAACCCATCCAAACCGGCCGATCTTCACTAAATATTATGATTTTTTAAGGTTTAATACCACTTTTTAGTAGAACTTATCGTTCTGTCCGCCTAAGGCGGATACAACCCAACAAATCCTTCATCAGGTCGCAAAGCCCATAATTTTCCCTACAATCCAAAAAGTTTGAACCAGTTCATAAACTTGGGAATCATCCATTGGCCAGTGCCATCAAATATTTTTTAGGGGTGGTCGCATATTTTTTCTTAAAGGCGGCAATAAAATGGCTCGCTGTGCTATAACCTACCTTTAAACCCACTTCATTTACATTGTGCATGCCAGATTCCAACATTTTGCGAGCGTATTCCATTTTGTAATCGAACAAAAAACTATATACGCTATCCCCATAGATCTGTTTAAAGCCTTCCTTTAATTTTTTAAGGCTCAATCCGATCTCCTCCGAAAGTTCAGCAAGGGTGGGAGGCTCCGCCATTCGTGAAATAATGATTTCCTTGGCCTTCCGGATCCTTTTTATGTTATCCTCATCCACCAGAAATGGACATTGCTCCACGTCTGCATCCTCGCTTCTGTTAAAGTAAAGGGCCAAAAGCTCGTATACCTTTCCCTTAATGTAGAGTTCCTTTACGGAATGGTGAAGGTGATAGTTCATCATTTGGCTCAAGATTACGGCGATGGCGGGAGTAACGGTCTCCTGTGTGTAATATTTTCGGTCCTTGTTCTCCGGACTCAGGAAGGGTATATAATTGGCCTCCCTTGAAAATAGGGAATGAAACTTACGGATCGTCATTATTACGGAAACCATCCAGGAGTTCGGGTTCAGCTCCAAATTAAGCGGTAGGTCCATTTGGGTATTATATAACAAAAGGGAGTTTTCCTCGGAAACTTCCAACGCATATCTGCCCTCGTTAAAAATAAATTTGGCGTTGCCCTTTAAGCAGAAATGGAACTGTATGTACGAGCTGTCTATTTCCCTGATAACCTTTTGCACCTGAGCGGTATCGTTCTGGATTTTAAGGACATAAAAACCCTGTTCCAAAAACACTTCCCCAAAAGAACCTTCAGCGATATTTTCTATTTCCATGGATGATAAGAATTTTTAAATTCTATTTAGATGCATTCTAAATTAGCGCCCGACAATCAGCTGTCAACCCAGCAAAAATAACACAAAACCAGTAATTTAGTCCTAAAATGACGCCAAAAAACCCCTACCGACATTAATTGTTCCGCAAGCGTTATTTTTATCGATGTCCTACATTTAATTTTGTGGCCGATTGAAAGGAATATATGAAGAATTACCATATATCCAAACACAACTCTTTTTACACCATAGGCCTGAACTATAAAAAGGCGGATGCGGAAGTGCGGGGCAAGTTCAGTTTGGAGGAGTGTGCGATGGAAAATTTATTGCAACAGGCCAAGGACCAGGACATAGATGGTCTATTGGTCACTTCTACCTGTAACCGTACGGAACTGCACGGATTTGCCCAACATCCCTTTCAATTGATCAAATTACTATGTGACAACACACAGGGCACCGTAGAGGAATTCCAGGAAGTTGCATACGTTTATAAGAACAATGATGCCATTAGCCATCTATTTAGGGTAGGCACAGGTCTAGACAGCCAGATCTTGGGCGATTTTGAAATTATCAGTCAATTAAAGCAAGGTTTTTCCAGATCCAAAAAATTTGACCTGGCCAATCCATTTTTGGAGCGGTTGTGCAATTCCGTCATACAGGCCAGCAAGCGGATCAAAAATGAAACGGATATCTCGTCCGGGGCCACTTCGGTCGCTTTTGCTTCCGTACAGTACATTATCAACAACGTGCCCAATATTTCGGAAAAGAACATCCTCTTGTTCGGGACCGGAAAAATTGGAAGGAACACCTGTGAAAATCTCATCAAACATACTAAAAACACCCATATTACCCTGATCAACCGCACCAAGGACAAGGCCGAAAAAATTGCCGGGAAGTTTAATCTTGTGGTAAAGGACTATGGTGACCTCCAGACAGAGATCAGGACCACCGATGTACTCGTGGTTGCCACCGGTGCCCAAACCCCCACCATATCCAAGGAATTGATATACACCAAAAAACCGTTATTGATCTTGGATCTTTCCATTCCAAAAAATGTATCGGACAATGTAGCGGAACTTGACAATGTGACCCTGATCCATCTGGACCATCTTTCCCAGATGACCGATGATACTCTTGAACGGCGGAAACGCTCCATCCCCCAAGCGGAAGAAATCATCGAGGAAACAAAACATGAATTTATCAAATGGTTGGAAACGAGAAAATTCGCCCCTGTGATAAAGGCGCTCAAAAAGAAGCTCAAGACCATGAAAGAGCAGGAGCTTGATTTTCAGAGCCGGAAAATAACCGATTACAATTCCATACAGGCCGAAATAATTTCCGACCGGATCATTCAAAAGATCACCACACAATTTGCCAACCATCTAAAGGGAAATGACGTTGATGCGGATACCAGCCTGGAACTGATCCAAAAAGTATTCCAATTACAAGTAGAGTCGAAATGAGCAAGACCATCCGAATAGGTACCCGCGATAGTGAATTGGCATTATGGCAGGCAAACACCGTTAAGGAAAGATTGATGGCCCTAGGCCATAGTGCGGTTCTTGTGCCCATCAAATCGGAAGGGGACCTAGTGCTGGACAAGCCGCTCTACGAACTGGGAATTACAGGAATTTTTACCAAAACATTGGATATTGCGATGCTCAGCGGAAAGGTGGACATTGCGGTGCATTCCATGAAGGATGTCCCTACCTCACTTCCAATGGGGATTGTCCAGGCGGCGGTGTTAAAAAGGGCAAGAACGGAGGATATACTCCTTCACAAAGGGTTGGATTTCTTGGAAGGGGAGGGAACCATTGCTACCGGAAGCCTCCGAAGAAAGGCGCAGTGGCTTCAGCGGTACCCCAAGCACAGTGTAACCGATCTCAGGGGAAACGTAAATACCCGGCTCCAAAAACTTAAGCAAAACGATTGGAACGGCGCCATCTTTGCGGCGGCCGGCCTAGAGCGTATCGCTTTATTGCCAACAGATCATCTTCGGTTGGACTGGATGGTACCCGCCCCAGCGCAAGGGGCCATGGTGGTAGTGGCCATGGAGAGGGATACCTATTCCCGAGAGGCCCTATCCCCCCTGAACCATTCGGAAACGGAACTTTGCACCGCAGTGGAAAGGGCGTTTTTAAAGACCTTGGAGGGAGGTTGTACCGCCCCTATTGGCGCACTTGCCTCGATAGTCGATAACGTCCTGCATTTTAAGGGAAACCTGTGCTCCTTGGACGGTACACGGCACAAGGAAATTGTCAAGAGCGGCCCGGTGACCGATCCCCTTGATTTTGGTAAGGCCTGTGCCATGGAGATCCTTGAAAACGGTGGCGCTGAAATCATGGACATTATAAAACGGTAAACATGTGGAACCGTATCAAACTTTCCAGTCTTGCCATACTCTTTCTTGATATAGGCCTGATCGTCTTTCTGATCTTCGATTTCGGTTTCAAGGATTTCAAGGATTTTAGGCAGTATAAACTCATCGTTTTGCCGGCCCTGGTCTTCGCCCTGATCGCCTTTAACAGCTATAGGTACGCTAGGTACCGCAAAAGGAATATCGGCAATAGCAGCTCTAAAATCAATTTATTTTTCCTCTGTTTTCTTATTGTTCTGGAGCTCATCATCATCCTTGCCGATTATGAACGGTCTTTTATGGACAGTTTTTTCCATAGCAGGCATATTATAGAATACGGATTGTTATTCTACTTTTTCTCTCGACTCTCCTTTTTGGTACGGAAGATTTACAGTCTCTATTTTAACCCCGCCATTCTTTTTGTGGGCAGTTTTGGGCTTATAGCCTTGGCGGGCACTTTTTTGCTTATGCTCCCCAGTGCCACCACCCACGGCATAAGCTTTGTGGATGCACTGTTTACGGCAACGAGTGCCACCGCGGTAACAGGGCTGATCGTAGTGGATACCGCATTGGACTTTACCCCCTTTGGACAAACGGTAATAATGGTCCTTTTTCAGATAGGGGGCTTGGGAATGTTGACCTTTACTTCCTTTTTTGCGTACTTTTTTAAATCGGGCTCCTCTTTTAGGGAAAGTCTTTATATGCGCGATATCCTGGGGCACGAGCACTTAGGGGGCGTAATGCAGCGCGTATTGCAGATCGTACTGTTCTCCCTTTTTATCGAGGGCATAGGGGCCTTGTTCATTTATGCGGCCATTTCCGATACCGAAAGTATTAAAAACGATGGCTTTTTTGCCATTTTCCATGCTATTTCGGCTTACTGCAACGCAGGTTTTTCCCTTAGTTCCCTTGGCCTATTTGATGTTGATCTCCGTTTTAACTATTTTATGCAATGGGCGATCATGGGCCTTATCGTCTTCGGGGGGTTGGGATATCATATTGCTTATAACATTATTCAATATGTGAAAAGGTTCATCACAAACCTTTTTCGTCCCAACAACAAAATCTTTATTTCACGTGTCATACTTTTGAACACAAAAATAGTATTGGTAACTTCCACGATCTTGATCGTTGCCGGGACCGCCTTCTTTCTCATTTCCGAACAGGACACCAACCTTACGGAACACAGCACCCCGTTCGGAAAGTTCACGACCGCCCTTTTCTCATCGGTCACGGCCAGGACGGCTGGATTCAATACGGTGGATATGGAAAATTTTACCATTCCGGGCATCCTTTTTATGATCTTTTTGATGTGGGTTGGGGCCTCGCCCGCTTCAACAGGGGGAGGTATCAAGACCACTACCTTCGCCTTGGCTACCCTGAACGTGTTCGCCGTGGCCAGGGACCATAAACATATAGAGATCGGAACAAGAAGGGTGGCGCCAGAAGCCATTGGCAGGGCCTTTGCGATCATTTCCATTTCCCTGATCTGCATCGGGGCAGGTATATTGTTATTGCTTATCTTCAACCCGGAATTTTCTTTGATACAGATTGCCTTCGAGGTCTTTTCCGCTTATAGTACCGTTGGCCTCTCCATGGGTATTACCGCCGACCTATCGGAATACAGTAAATATGTCATAATCCTTTTGATGTTCCTAGGCAGGATCGGCCTTTTGAACCTGATGATCGGTCTGTTAAAAACAGTGGATCAATCGACCTATAAATATCCTGAAGAAAATATTTTGATCAACTAAAACAAGCTGCTCATGAAAATTATTATTATAGGTTTGGGAAATTTTGGAATGTCGTTGGCGGTCAACCTCTCGGATACCGGTAATGAGGTAATTGCGGCCGATATGGATATGGAAAAGATCGAACAGGTGAAAAACAAGGTGGCCCACGCCATTTCCTTTGACGCCCGTAATGAAAATGCCTACGCCTCCCTTCCCATGAAAAATACCGATATGGTGATCATTGCCATAGGGGACCGCAACGGAGCGGCAATTCTTAGTACCGCCATTGTCAAAAAACTTACCACCGCCAAAATAATAGCAAGGGCTTCCTCAGCAGTGGAAGATACCATCCTCAACGCCATGGGAGTGGATATGATCGTACATCCGGAAAGGGAATATGCCGAACGGTTTACCAAAAAAATAAACCTAAAGGGCAGTATAGATAATTTTGAAATAGATAAGGACTATCTTGTTTCCGAGGTGGCCCTCCTACAAGATCTTGTGGGCAAGACCATTTTGGAGTCCAATTTTAGAAAAAATACCCAACTGAACATCATCACCATCATCCGCAAACAGAAACAAAAAAATATTTTGGGCCATAGTTATATGAAAGATGTGGTGTTGGGGACGCCAAAACCCGATACCGTATTGGAGGAGGAGGATGTATTGGTGGTATTTGGAAAGGACAGCGATATCAAGAATTACCTGAACAAGATACATGACAGTTCTATCGACTAAAATACTGACCCTCCCGCAGCGATCGCTATTGACCAATGCCAATGTGGGCTTAGTGGAATACGATGCCATACAGGTCAGCATGATGGATTTTGATCTGGAAAAAGGGGCATTGGATATCATTCTCAGCAGCAAAAATGCCGTAAATGCCTTTTTGGATAAGCTGGCGCATCCAAAGACCCAAAAAAGATCCGACTATCGTATCTATTGCGTGGGCGAAAAAACAAGGGCCATGTTAGAAAAGCAACATCTAGAAGTGGTGGAAAGCGGTGATAAAGCTTCGGAACTCGCCAAGAAATTGGTGGACAAACATTCCAATAGGAACTTTCTGTTTCTATGTGGCGATAAAAGGAGGGATGAACTGCCTACCATATTGAAACAGCATTCCGTTGCATTCAAGGAACTGCAGGTATATAAAACCCGACTTTGTCCCAAAAAGTTCGATAGGAAATTCAATGGAGTACTGTTTTTTAGCCCTTCTGCCGTTGTTAGCCATGCCTCCTTAAATACCCTGGCCTTTACCACGGCATTCTGTATTGGCGATACCACGGGAGCGGTGGCACGGGAATATACGGGCTCGGTAATAGTGGCCAACAGGCCCAGCATTGAAAACGTATTGGTGCAAGTCATCAAAAAAATGAATATAAACGGTCTTGGATAATTTCCGGACAACAACAATATAACAGCTATGATATTAAACAACGATTTGTTCCTAAGGGCATTAAAAGGGGAAACAGTGGAAAGGCCCCCAGTATGGATGATGCGCCAAGCGGGAAGGTACCTTCCAGAATTTATGGCATTAAAGGAAAAATACGACTTCTTTACCAGATGTCAAACTCCGGAACTGGCTTCCGAGATTACCGTACAGCCCATTAGAAGGTTTGGCATGGATGCTGCCATCCTCTTCTCCGACATTTTGGTAGTCCCTCAGGCCATGAACATCGAAGTGGAAATGAAATCCAATTTTGGTCCCTACCTGCCCCGCCCCATCCGTACCGAAAAAGATCTGGAAAAGGTCTTGGTCCCCGATGTCCAAGATTCCCTGGGATATGTGATGGAGGCCATAAAAATGACCAAGGAAAAACTGAACGACAGTATTCCCCTTATAGGCTTTGCAGGTTCTCCATGGACCATACTGTGCTATTGCGTACAGGGGCAGGGGAGCAAAAACTTCGACAAGGCCAAAGAACTCTGCTTTACCCAACCATTGGTTGCACATGCGCTATTGCAAAAGATAACCGACACCACCATTGCCTATCTCAAGGCAAAAGTGGCCGCGGGAGTAAACGCCGTACAGGTTTTCGATTCTTGGGGCGGAATGCTATCCCCTACCGATTATCAGGCATTCTCTTGGTATTATATACAACAGATCATCGACGCATTGAAGGATATTACCCCCGTGATCGCTTTTGGGAAGGGATGTTGGTTCGCATTGGAAGGAATGTCCAAGTCGGGAGCCGCCGCCCTGGGAATCGATTGGACCTGTTCCCCGCACAACGCACGTTACCTTACCGGGGGGAAAATTACCCTTCAGGGCAATTTCGATCCCTCACGCCTATTATCCCCACCATCCGAAATAAAAAAGATGGTCACCGAAATGATCGATGAGTTTGGAAAGGACAGGTACATCGTAAATCTTGGCCATGGAATCCTGCCAAACATACCCTTGGACAATGCCCGCGCCTTTGTGGAAGCGGTCAAGGAATACAAAAGCAAGGATGCCGATATTCAAAAAAGCTAATTATGATAATTTCCACCATCATTGTGGAAGTGCCATACCAGTAAGATGAAAGAGCTATTCTACAACTATATCGTAAATTTGCAGGACCGTATCACACAGTCGCTGGAACAAGAGGACGGAAAGGCAAAATTTAAGGAGGATCTTTGGGAAAGGGCCGAAGGGGGGGGCGGCCGCTCACGGGTTATCGAAAATGGAAGGGTATTTGAAAAAGGGGGAGTGAACATTTCCAAAGTACATGGTGCCCTTCCCGAGAGTATGCAGACCTATTTTGGGGTCACCGATGCCGATTTTTTTGCCTGTGGGCTAAGTTTGGTACTGCACCCGACCAATCCCATGGTTCCCACCGTACATGCCAACTGGCGGTATTTTGAAATGTACGATGCCCAAGGAAAACTTGTGGACCAGTGGTTTGGGGGCGGACAGGACCTTACACCCTATTATTTGTTCGATGAGGATGCAATACACTTCCACAGGACCTGTAAAAAAGCCTGTGACGCCCATGATCCGGATTTTTATCCGCAGTTCAAGCAAAAATGCGACCACTATTTTTGGAATGCACATAGGGAAGAGGCAAGGGGAATAGGGGGGCTCTTTTTTGACTATTGCAAAGCCACCGAAAATAGAGGGATGGATCAGTGGTTCAATTTTGTTTCTACCGTGGGCAACAGCTTTTTGGAAGCTTATATACCAATCGTTACAAAAAGAAAGGATCTTCCATTCACTGCGGAACAACGTACTTGGCAAGAGATACGTCGGGGACGTTATGTGGAGTTCAACCTAGTACACGACAAGGGTACGCTTTTTGGCCTACGGACCAATGGCCGCATCGAAAGCATCTTGATGAGCCTCCCGCCGAAGGTGCAATGGGTGTATGACCACCATCCACCGCAAGGGAGTGAGGAAGCGCGGCTAATAGAGGTCCTTCGGTCGCCCAAACAATGGACCTAAAACGGAGGCATTGGCCGAAATAGGTAGATACAATCAGTGCATCATAAATCTTAGTTAACGCGTTAAATATTAAAAAAAAATATACATGTACCCATTAAGAAGAAATAGACGTCTACGGACAACCGAGACCCTCAGGTCATTGGTTCGCGAAAACATCCTTTCACCGAACGATTTTCTTGTGCCCCTTTTTGTGGTAGAGGGAACGGGTATAAAAGAGGAGATAGCCTCCATGCCCAATTATTATCGGTTCAGTCTCGACCTTTTGGAAAAGGAAGTGTCCGAACTGTGGGCATTGGGACTTCGCTCGGTTCTCCTGTTCGTAAAAGTACCTGACAACCTAAAGGACAATAAGGGCACGGAGGCGCTCAATCCCAACGGCCTAATGCAGCGTGCGGTAAAAAGGGTAAAAGAAAAATATCCAGAAATGGTCGTCATGACCGATGTGGCATTGGACCCCTATTCCTCTTACGGGCATGATGGTTTGGTAGAGAACGGGAAAATCCTTAATGACGCCACTGTGGAAGTACTTTCCGAAATGGCCCTTTCCCATGCCAAGGCCGGGGCCGATTTTGTAGCGCCCAGTGATATGATGGACGGTAGGATATTCTCCATACGGGAACTACTGGAAGACGAGGGCTTTACCGATACGGGCATTATGAGCTATAGTGCCAAATATGCAAGTGCCTTCTACGGGCCCTTCCGTGATGCCCTTGATTCCGCACCAGGTTTCGGGGATAAGAAGACCTATCAAATGGATCCCGCCAACCGATCTGAGGCCATTAGGGAGACCGCTATGGACATAGAAGAGGGTGCCGATATCGTGATGATCAAACCAGGCCTTTGTTATCTGGACATTGTACGGGAAATAAAAGATTCCGTCAATGTCCCGGTCGCCGTCTATCAGGTTTCCGGCGAGTACGCTATGGTGAAGGCGGCAGCGGAAAAAGGATGGCTGGACCATGATGCCGTGATGATGGAACAACTACTGGCCATTAAAAGGGCAGGAGCCAACATCATTGCCAGTTATTTCGCCAAGGATGCCGCAAAATTATTACAATCATAGATTTCATTTTGATTTGGGGTAAAATAGCACATTGATCTGAACATTCAGGAGTGGTATAGCAGGGTTTTCGATACTACCTTTGACCTATAATGGAACTTATAAAAGTCTTACGGTTATGAAAATCATGAAAAAAATACTCGGATTTCTCGGAATTGCATTGATTACCTTGGGAAGGTATTGGAGCATGGGCGTTAAATAGCACCGACCACATACGTTTCTTTGCACCATTCACAACAAAGTCCCATATGGTGCGAGGGCGGATTACGGTTCAACAGTTCCAAATGATGGCCATTTAACGGTAATTTGTATAAACACAACAAAAAAGTCATTGAAGATCGCCTTCAATGACTTTTTTGGTTATTTTGCCGACTATTTCAATATATGGGACCGATCATGAAAAAATATATAAGTCTGCTTGCCCTTCTATTGTCCATCGGAACGTACGCCCAGGACCAAACGATTCCCAACTTTCTAGAGAAATGGGAGCACTCAAAAAATTACCTCATCGAAGTCGCCCGGGCCATGCCCGTCGAAAAATACGACTATAAGCCCACCGAACGTGAAATGAGCTTTAAGGAACAGCTACAGCACATTCAACAAAACATGGAATGGTTGGGAAACAGTTATTTTAACAAGAAGGAAGGTACCATTGTCATCGATCGCAATGTAAAGGAACAGACCATTACCAATTTAACGGAGGCATTCGACCTAGTTTCGGAAGCGGTAAAGGCCTTTCCACCACAAGAGCTGAATACCCCTGTGGAATTTTTTGCCGGAGAAAAGACAAAATTACAGATGTTGAACCTACTGCAGGACCATGTTACCCACCACAGAGGGCAATTGATCGTTTACCTTAACCTTAACAATGTGGAACCTCCTAAATACATAGGGTGGTAATTTTAATATCATGAAAATTAGAAGTCAATTTATACTTTCCGGTCTATTTTTGGTCTGTTGGATAGCACAGTCCCAAAATAGTGAAAATAAATACCTGAAAGAAAATGGTTTGAACCCCATTACCGGAATTAAAGATTCAATTAATAAAAGACGTTCTGAAACGATCGATAGTATTATAACAATCGGTATAACAAATAAATCGTTCCCTGGAGCTCAGCTTTTGGTGGCACAAAACGATACTATTATTTTTCACAAAGCATTTGGCCATCATACGTATGATAGCATCCGCCCGGTTGTGCTATCCGATGTTTATGACCTGGCTTCCGTCACAAAAATATTGGGTCCCTTACCTGCCATTATGAAACTATACGATGAGGGAAAACTCCATTTGGATGTACCCTTCAGCACCTATTGGAAACCTTGGGGCCGTAGAAAGGGGAAAAAAGACCTAACGCTCCGGCAAATACTCAGTCATCAAGCCGGCCTAGAACCTTATATCGTCTTTTTATCGGAGGCCATGCGTGAGGGCCGTCCCAAAAAAAGGTTTATCAAAAGCAGTTCCAAACGACGCTTTAACAAACAAGCTTATGACAATCTCTTCATAAAAAATCGCTTTAATAGAAAAATGTACCGCCATATAAATCGATCGGAGGTTTCGGAGGACAAGAAATACAAATATTCCGGACTGGCATTTCTGTTATTCCCGCAAATCATAGAAAATTTAACGGGGGAGGATTATGAAACCTATCTGGAGGAAACTTTTTACGGGCCAATTGGGGCAAAAACGCTACGCTTTACCCCATTGTTAAAAAAATTGAACAATTCTGCCGTTCCCACTGAAATTGATACCCTCTTCAGGAAAGCCCTTGTAACGGGTTGGGTCCATGATGAAAATGCCGCTCTTCTTGGAGGGGTTTCGGGAAATGCAGGACTCTTTGGAAATGCTGAGGACGTCGCCAAAATGATGCAGATGTACCTGAATTACGGTACTTACGGTGGAAAGCGCTATATATTGGAGAATACGTTAAAGGAATTTACCAGGGTACAATACCCGGAGAACGACAATTATAGGGGACTGGGCTTTGATAAGCCCCTTCTGAACAATTCCGAATTGGAACTATCCGAAGCCTACCCAGCTCCTGGGGTGAGCCCCGAAAGTTTTGGACACACCGGATTTACGGGAACAATGGTATGGGCAGACCCAAAAAACCAAATGGTATTTATTTTCCTTTCCAATAGGGTATACCCCAGTAGGGACCACAGGTCCCTTTACAGTTTGCGCATCAGACAGGCACTTCAGCAAGTCTTTCTTGAATAATATCCGACCGCCTCTTGGGATGCCGCTTACACATTTTTTCATACCTTAGAATTTTCAAAACCTATGGGACTTTTACTATTATATGCATTTATCTCCATATTGATCTCCTTTAGCTGCTCCATCTTGGAAGCGGTACTTTTGAGCATCAACCCTACCTTTATAAATGTTAAAAAGAAGGAAGGCAAAAAATTCTCCCTGCTCCTAGAAGAACTCAAAAAGGATGTGGACAAACCACTGATCGCCATTTTGACACTTAATACCATTGCCCATACGGTAGGTGCTATTTTGGTAGGCGTTCAGGCAAAGGTGGCCTATGCCGCTTTATACGGTTCGGAGCCACGAACGATTTTTGGACTGCCCTTTACCGAGGATACGATGATCGGTCTTGTTTCTACCGTCATGACCATTCTGATCTTGGTCGCTTCCGAAATCATTCCCAAGACAATAGGTGCCTCCTATTGGAAACAATTGGCCAATATTACCGCAAAAATTCTTCGTTTACTGGTGGTGGTATTCAAATGGACCGGTCTCTTATGGGTGCTACAACTATTTACAAGATTGGTAGGCGCCAAGGAGCATTTGGGAAGTGTCCTTAGTCGGGAAGATTTTACGGCCATGGCCGATATCGCCCATGAAGAGGGGGTTTTCCAAAAGTCGGAATCCACCATCATAAAAAACCTGCTACAATTTGACGAAATCTGGGTAAAGGACGTGATGACCCCAAGGACCGTGATGAAAACAGCACCCGAGAGCATGACCATAAAAGACTTCTTCGAGGCCAATAGACGACTTCGTTTTTCCAGGATACCCGTTTATAGCGATGGGGTGGATAATATTACGGGTTTTGTCCTTAAGGATATAGTACTGGAAGAAATGGTCAATAATAATGGTGACATTCCCCTTTCCGATATAAAAAGGGAGATATTGGTTACCGATAGGAACAAACCCATTCCCCAACTTTTTGAAAAATTTATCTCCCAAAGGGCCCATATAGCATTGGTAGTGGATGAATATGGATCCGTTAGTGGTATTGTTACCATGGAAGATGTAATTGAAACATTACTGGGTCTTGAAATCATGGATGAGAGCGACAATGTAGAGAACCTCCAACAGCTGGCCCGCAAAAATTGGGAGAACCGGGCAAAGAGACTTGGTATCATAAAGGACTCCCTTGAAGACTAAATGGAAACTGCCTTTGTACAGACTCCCTTGGGAACGGCCCAACTGACCGGCGATCGGGAAGGTCTCTCCAGTATTTCGGTACTGGATGCAGCAGTGCCACCAACAGACATCCTCCCAGAGGTGCTTGAGGATGCCGCATATCAACTCCGGGAATATTTTGATGGTAGGCGACAAACCTTCAGCCTTTCGCTCAATCCAGAAGGCACTGAATTCCAAAAAAAGGTTTGGAAAGAACTGCTTACGATTCCTTTCGGGAAAACAGTTTCCTACATGGACCTCTCCAAAAAATTGGGCGACCCAAAGGCCATCAGGGCGGTGGCCGCAGCGAATGGCAAAAATCCGTTATGGATCGTCGTGCCCTGCCATAGGGTGATAGGCAGTGATGGGTCGCTTACGGGCTATGCAGGGGGCCTTATGCGAAAACAATGGTTACTGGACCACGAAAATCCCTGGAAACAACAATCTTTATTCGATTGATTCCGACCATCCGGTCGGTTTTATAAAAAGACCAAGTCGGATTTTGTAGTTCAACGCCATAATCCATCCTATCGACCCGTATTTGCGCCCTTTTCGAAAACGCACAATGATAAATACAGACCGTCCGGTCCATTCCCTTTCTCGCTTAAACGCAACAGTACTTTATGGAATAATCCCTTTTCAATGTCAATTAGGAATAGAGCCTACTATTCCCTTTACATATTTTGTTGTATTTTTAATAACGAACCCGTTTAAGCGGCTTGTGAATGATCCTCTCCAGCATAAAAAAAATATCCGTCAAGGCACGGAGTACTTTTAACAGGTTTCCTGTGGTAATGGGCTGGGTTTTTTTGGGATCGTTCTTTTGTGTGTATGTTGTGGAAATGGATTCCTCCTCCCTATTTCAGGAACATAAAAACACCCTTTTGACACTCATCTTGGGGACAAGCTGGCTCATAGGCCTACAGTTATTACTGGAACGCACCAACAACACCAAAAGATTGTTATGGACCAAGGGATGTCTTTTACTGTTATTGGGACTGTTCCATTACCATTTACCACCACCCACCCCGTACGGAGCCGATCCCACATACATGATCCGTTTTTTTTTATTTCTGCTTTCTGGACATCTCTTTATCCTCTTTTCACCATTTCTGCAAAATAGGGACAACGAAGCCCATTGGCGGTATTTGGGAAATGTAGGGACCGCGATCGGAAGAAGCCTGCTCTTTACGGCCATCCTTTATTTGGGCCTTGTTCTAGCGCTCATGGCCATTAAATTTCTGTTCGACCACCAACTAGATTCCAAAAGATATGGGCAATTGTTCATTCTCTGTATGGGTGTTGCCAATACTTGGATCTTCCTATCCGATTTTCCTAAAACCCTTACCGATTCCAGCCCCGTAACATTTGGAAAGCCCATGGAAGTAATGACCAAATATATCCTGGTTCCCCTGTCCATGCTCTACTTAGTGATCTTATATGCCTATGGATTCAAAATTATAATGGCCTGGGAACTCCCCAGAGGCTGGGTATCCAATCTTGTCATCATATTGGCCTTATTGGGATTTACACTGCAGGCCCTTTTATTACCGCTTCAAAAAAGTAATCAAAATGGTTTTTTCAAAAACTTCCATCCTTGGTTCCACCTGCTCATGTGCCCTTTGATCGCGCTACTCTTCCTTGCCATCCTTAGAAGGATATTGGACTATGGGATTACGGAGAACAGGTATTTCGTTCTTATCCTCGCACTATGGATTTTGGGAAATACACTCTATTTCTTGGTTGCCTCAAAAAAAGACCTTCGGGTGCTGCCAATCTCC
Organism: uncultured Sediminicola sp.; assembly: GCA_963974715.1. Classification (GTDB taxonomy): domain Bacteria; phylum Bacteroidota; class Bacteroidia; order Flavobacteriales; family Flavobacteriaceae; genus Sediminicola. Next base: position 289,519 of record CAXBDK010000001.1, on the reverse strand, counting down.
CTTTTTTTGCTCGCCCTCTCGGCCTCTTTTGGTCCATGGGGGGCCTTTAACATATCAAAGGCAAGTCAGACGGCTCAATTTTCCAAAATTTATGCAACGGTAAGGAACAACGACCTTCGTGCAACAGCGGACTCCTATGGACGGCTAAGATCTATATTGCATTATTTATACGAACGGGGCTCACTTTCGCGTCTGGATGGCGTAGTAGGCATCAATTTTGAACAGGCTTTGAAAGGTTCATGGACGGAATCCAATTATTTACACCACGAAAAGGTCCTGGATTCCTTAAGGATTTCATTGGATAAAAATGGTACCGCTTCCGAATGGGACCGAAATTACCACCATTATTATGGCCCAGCCGGAAATTCCTATAGCGACAGCATTCCAGGTTTTGAACATTTCTCTTATTTTAGGACCAATCAGGTTGACCGGGAGGTCGGAAAAATAGGGAAATACCATATTGAATTCCATAAAATTCCGAACGAACTTATACTAGTTGAAAAAAGGAACGGCCCACCTGCCCTCTCCATTCCCTTACATAAAAAATTGATGTCCCTGGGCCAATATCCCGACCTAAATACGTTGGATACGGAAACCCTGCAGCTGACAAAAGAAAATGACAGCCTGTATATAAGGCTTGTATTTACAGAGCTCGACTTTTACCAAAAGGCGGATTCGGTCGTGCTGAACAATGCGGCCATATTGTTATTTTTAAAAAGGAGGTAGATGTTACATAAAATAGACCTTGCAAACATTTTATTTTTGGATATAGAGACCGTTCCGCAACGGGAACATTTCCATGAACTGGATGAAAGTGAAAGGATGCTTTGGGAACAGAAATCACAGTACCAGCGAAAAGAGGAACAAACGGCGGAGGAATTTTATGAAAGGGCCGGCATATGGGCCGAATTCGGAAAGATCATCTGTATCTCCGTGGGCTATTTTAAGATGAAAGGGGATACCCGTTCATTAAGGGTAACCAGTTTTCACGGCACAGAGCTTATACTGTTAAAGGAATTCAAGGCACTTTTGGATTCCTATTTCGCCCACCCAAAATACCTTTTGTGCGGCCATAATTCAAAGGAGTTTGATTTTCCGTACATCGCTAGGCGAATGATCATTAATGGCATTTTGCTCCCTTCCAAACTGGACCTTTTCGGAAAAAAACCTTGGGAAATTCCCCATTTGGACACCATGGAGCTATGGAAATTTGGGGACTATAAACATTATACCTCTTTAAAGCTGATGGCCCATGTCCTGGGCATTCCCTCCCCCAAGGAGGATATCGATGGAAGTATGGTAAAGGATGTATACTACAAAGATTCGGATGTGGATAGAATCATCACCTATTGCGAACTCGATGTGGTCACAACTGTACAGGTCATGTTACGCCTCCGCAATGAACCTCTTTTGGAGGAAGGGGAAATCATAAAGGTCTAATCCTTATAAAAACGGGTACTACTGACCCCCTGTAGATCTTGTACCGAAAGAATGTACAAGCCGGATGCCAAGGATGTAACATCGATCTCACTGCCGTTGGCATCCCCTGTCTTGACCGTAAGCCCCGTTGTGGTCAAAATGGCGTACTTGGCATTTCCGCCCTTTATCCCGTTAAAACTGATCCTTTCAGCGGCCGGATTGGGATAGATCGAAAAATGTAAAGGCGTATCCGCGGAGAATTCCCCATATGTCAGATTTTCTTCTTCCACATCCGTCTGCAAGCCGTTAAATATGAACTCTAGGCCTTCCGACTGTTCCGAGGCTATGTTCTCACTGCAATAGGTTCGTAAACGGACTTCATATTTTGATCCGATTTTTAGATCACCTATTAAAAGTTCGGATTCATAGGTGTATTCGGTTTTCCAAGTTTCGGTGGTCATGTCCCTGTAGCTGACTTCAAAAAGTGCATCCTGCTGTGCCTCCCATCCAATTTCTACGGATGTATCGGTTACGGAGCCAAAGGTTGCACCAATCGGCGCGGTAACATTACAATCGTTCATTTTTATTCCGGAGACGATCAACGAAAAATTTTGGGTACCCTCCAGCAACTGGCCCTTATGTGTAACCACAATGGTATAGGTTCCAGATGCCCCTTCAATATCTATCCTTTCAAAAGGATCTACCCTATTGTCCCCTCTTGTGGCCGCTGAAGTGGCATTGGCAGCACTCAGTTTCCACGGAAGATATTCACGGCCATCCTTATACACCCGTATATCCAAGTCATTTACAAGGGCAGGTGTAAGGTCGTTCACTTCTCCTTTGTTGACATGATCGGAGGCCGGATCGGTCCAGGATATCGAAGCGATCAGTGGTTGCTTGCCAGATGCGATGACGGTAAAGGTCTTAGACCCATCCATTATCAAAGTATCTTCCTTTATAAGTGAAGTATAGTCCCTTCCTGCAATCAGTTCCGCCCCTTTTTTGGAGTTCATCACGCCCCATCCCATTTTGTAATCGGGTCCATCCGCGGCCACATCATCTGCCGTATGCAGCACAATTCCCTTAAGTGTTGCCGCCTTCATAAAATTTCCGTTCAGACGCTCGTAGTATTCCTGTAGCAACAACATCGATCCCGTGATACCGGGGGTAGCCAAGGATGTTCCCGAGGAGGTATCATAACTGGTATTGGTAGTAGAGTTGGGTGCATAAATTCCATTACCCCCGCCAGCGATGTCCGGCTTTATCCGACCATCATCCATAGGTCCGAAGCTGCTGTAATTTGCTACTGAAGCGGAGCTGATATTTCCTTGGGAATCAATTTCGGTATCCACCGCCGAAACGGTAATGCCATTCTTTGACGCGGCAAAACCCAACATCAGGTCAAATCCCTGAGCAGATGTTCCGTGGATCGGAGCGCTATTGTGCCCCATTTTTTGTGAATTTCCCGCAGCGGTCACCATTAAATAATAAGGTGCGTTGAACATGATCTTGTCCCAGTCTTGGGATACCTTGATATAGGATCCAAAGTACCAATCTGGCACCCGCTCGCTCTCGATCCCATAGGAATGATTGGAAAGCAACAATCCATTGGCTGCGGCCTCGGCCACTTCAAGTTTGTCACGGGTCCAATCGTTGGTGGTGGCATTGGCCATAAAGGCCACTCCCCTGGCCCTTTCCTTTATCCCGGTCGCAATAAGGGTGCCAAGTACCATAGTGGCGTGGGGACTCAAGCTATGTGCGGCATCTCCTATGATCGCCCTATTGCTGAACTCTTGGTGGGAGGTCCTGGCCACTCCCCCATCCCAAACACCCACCTTCATTCCCTTTCCGGTCAGGTCCAATTTTAGAAGTCCCCCGCTATACAATGTATTGGCGCGGGAAACATTGCTAACATGGTCGTTAAACGTAGTGTAGTATATTGGGGCCCCGTCGGGACCTACTTCTTGAAGTTCAATAAAATTACCGTTGTCAAGGGTCTTGGAAACGATCCAGCCCTTGGCTTTGGCCATATTCATCATCCGTTCTTTGGAAGCGGTAAAATCCTTGGATAATTCTTTTGTAATGGCCTGCATTTTTAAAGAATTGTACTGCCCTTTGATCTTCATTGACTGCTCTTGGTTCTGACCAGTAGCAAATATGGATGAAAATAAAATAAGCGTTAGGAAAATACGCTTACAAGTTGGGAGGCTTGTAGGAATATTGTACTCCATGACAGTAGGTTTATTAAGATTTGGACTACGAATATAACGACAAACCTTAATGAATTCGTTTAAATACACGGTTTATTCGTTGAAATACAAGGTTTAAGGGCGTTTTCCCTCTTCGTAAGGTATTATTTACAGAAAAATAAGGTACATTTTGAAATGTAAGCAAATACTTTCTCGGATCCCTTGCCGAGAAATATGCCGCGCTATCCCTTAAAATTTACCGACAAGGCTTATGGAGTAAAATTAACTTTTAAGGGCATCTATTCCTTTTCGGAATGGCCGACCCCCACGGGGCAATGGCATACGTGTTCGGGGTAAAGCCAAAACAACCTTTTGACCCATTAAAACCCCATTGTAATGCTCCTACTCCTTTTCGTCCGAAGCTATGGTAGTCTTCCTCCGTATGCACTGTGTGGTCGGCTTCGATGCACCTCCAATGGGAATCACGGTCACGATATTCCCCATTAGTGGACTAATTGGCCAAATACGGCAGTATTTTGTGTTTTGGGTCCAAAAATACAAATCCCACAAGGCAACAATTCATTAGATTTGTACTATAATAAGCTTTATGATAGAGAAGAAAGTAATTGAATATGAAAAAGTGGTCCTTATTGGCGTAATCAATAGGGAACAGGATGAGGAAACGGTCACCGAATATTTGGACGAACTGGAATTCCTTACCTATACGGCCGGAGGGGAAGTTTCAAAAAGATTTGTGCAACGGATAGACCTCCCCAACCCAAAGACCTACATTGGCAGTGGAAAGCTGCTTGAGGTGGAGGCCTATGTGCAACAAAATGACATAGGAACGGTCGTTTTTGACGATGAGCTTACCCCAGGTCAGCAACGGAACATAGAACGACAGCTACGCTGCAAGATTTTGGACAGGACCAGTCTCATACTGGATATTTTTGCCCAGAGGGCTCAGACCAGTTATGCCCGAACACAAGTGGAACTGGCACAGTATGAATATCTCCTGCCCAGGCTAACCGGACTCTGGACGCATTTGGAACGGCAAAAAGGTGGTATTGGAATGAGAGGTCCGGGAGAAACCGAGATCGAGACGGACAGACGTATCGTACGCGACCGTATTTCCCTTTTAAAAAAGAAGCTGACCAAGATAGACAGGCAGATGGAAACCCAAAGGGGAAACCGTGGCACCTTGGTACGTGTCGCCTTGGTGGGGTATACCAATGTTGGGAAATCCACCCTGATGAACGTCATAAGCAAAAGTGAGGTATTCGCCGAAAACAAACTTTTTGCAACCCTGGACACCACCGTCCGCAAGGTGGTCATCGGTAATTTACCTTTTCTGTTGACCGATACCGTGGGATTTATCAGAAAATTACCTACACAGTTGGTGGAAAGTTTTAAAAGTACCTTGGACGAAGTACGCGAAGCCGATCTATTGTTGCACGTAGTTGATATTTCGCACCCTACATTTGAAGAGCATATCGCATCCGTAAACCTGATATTGGACGAAATAGACAGTTCCAATAAGAGAACGATCATGGTCTTCAACAAAATAGACCAGTACCACCATGAGACCATTGATGAGGATGATCTGACCACGGAACGCACCACAAAACATTTTACCATTGGGGAATGGAAAAGTACGTGGATGCAAAAATTGGGGGATCGCGCAATTTTTATATCGGCCCTGAACAAAGAAAATTTAGAGGATTTTAGAAAAAGGGTCTATGATGAGGTACGTGATATCCATGTGACCCGCTTTCCCTATAACAATTTCCTTTATCCGGAATTTTTGGACGAGTATTGACCATTTTCGGAATAAATGCCAGATAAAGCATTGGAAATAATATTTTACAATAGGTTCATCTCAAAAATTTAGATTTTACAAAATCATGCCCTATATTTAGGGCGTATTTAAGTGATAGTGTTTATTCCCTGAAATACCAGAACCTTAAGGTGCCATAAGTAGGGTCCCAAATGTCCCTACGGATCCTTAAACCATTCTCCCGGGTTTAACCGGGAAACCAAATTATCCAGACCTATTTGTCTAAAAAAAGCCCTTTAAAAAGGGCTTTTTCATTGAAATGCTTCCCCAGTGCCTTGGGAGACCAACTGTAGACAATCCCCCACATTTGTGTTTAAATGCAATTTTATATAATGTTTTATTATTGGAAAGATTCATGACCCGCACCAACATAACTTTACGGACTATCGTACGGATTGCCTGTTTAGATCTATAAGAGGAAACCTGCTACGGACTAACGGCAACGGAGTGGAACAACTTCCCAAGGCCATAAATTTTTGGGGTCGGCCCTGTTCATATGAGTTTGAATCAGCACTTTCCATATATTCAAAAAGCCCTTTGAAAAGGGCTTTTATAACGAATGGATCTGCATTTTGTGAGGATATGGGAGCTGGTCAAAAAGAGTAGTTCAGCCCGAGTACCCAATATGTTTGCAATTTATTGTCTATGGTATCAAAAGTAGCGGTGGGATCAGGGACAGCTTGGTCATTGAGGGCATAATTAAGGGCTTCCTGTTTGTTTTTGCGCAGACCGAAATCGAACCCTACTCCTATCATTTTCCAAAGGGTATAACCAAAGGAGTTGGTCCATGTCCAATTGGAATAGTCTGAACTCTTGTAGCTCTGGAATGCGGAAAGGTTGGTCTTAAAACTTATATTGCCCAGTTGACGGGTATAATCGGCTACGATCTTCGCTCCCAATGAAGATTCAAATATGGTATCCTCGTCACTGAATACAAAGTTATAGTTTAAGGGATGTACAACTACTACCAAATCGGGAATCGGGGTCCATGTGGCACCCACACCCAAGTCCAAATATCCAGGATCGTTAAAGTTACTTAAGATGGTGGTCCTGTATTCTCCCAATGCGGAAACAGCAAAACTCTTGTTCAAGCGATAGCCGTATAGGGAGGAAATGTTAAAAACATCATTGGCCTGCTGAAAGCTATCGTCATCTTCCGGATCATCCTTATCATCTATCTTTACCCAACTTAGGTTAAGATTGGCAGCATTTCTCCAAAAGAATTTCTCCTGTGTAAGGTTGGCATAGGCATTCACCGTAAAACCTATGTTGCCGGCCGACGAATTTGGAATCCCTTTGGAATACCAGTCGTTGAATTCCGAAAGGCTTCCCCCAATGGTCCCAAAAGCGCCCTTTTTCCAGCCTGGAAGGGCATCTATCCTTGTCTGGATCGCATCCACCCTTCCTTGGATGGCGGTAACAGAATCCTTTTTTGCGGCCTGTTCAGCTTTTAATTCTTCCAATGTCTGCGAGTGGACGCTTAGACCAGTCGCGCACATAGCCAATCCCAACAGTATTTTTTTCATAGCGTTTTATTTATAGATACCACGCAAATGTAAGAAATACGTTAAAGAAATTGTTTTTTATACCTTATTTTCTCCTTTTGAAAAGCGGAACCGAGGAACAGGCCTCCCCGTACATGATACTCTTGGCCACCGTTTGCAGTTTGGCCGTTGCCCATAAATAGGCGTTTGGTGGTACGGGTTTATCATTACATCCCTTGATGATGACCGGCCTATCTTGATACGGCGTTACATCCAACTCTTGGAGGATCCCATGATAAAGGGCCGTTTCCAATTGTTCCAGATCACCAATTACCATTTGTCTTACAAAAGGCTTTAAATGGGAACCTATGAGCATATACGCCCATCCTGGGACTATGGCATCAGTGGAGCATCCCAAGGCCACATAACAATCCCTGTAATGTGACCAGTCGTGATCGGCAAGTGCCGTCCTGAAGTCTTTCTCCCTAAGTATCAAGCCTTCGTAAAGCCACTGTTTTATATCCAGGACCTTCCGTTCTCCCCTTGGATAATGGTCCCCAAGGTCAAAGGTGACCAGGGCGCTCTGTGTTACACGGTTGATAATTTCTTCCGTCATGGCCTACAACATTCCAAGTTCCAGTTTTGCCTCTTCGCTCATCAACTCTTGTGTCCAAGGGGGATCAAAGGTGATTTCCACCTCCACATCCTTGATTTCATCAATGGACTTTACCTTTTCCTCCACCTCCACGGGCAAGGTCTCGGCCACGGGACAATTTGGGGAAGTAAGCGTCATCAAAATCTTCACCTCGTTGTCCTCGTTTACGAACACATCGTAAATAAGGCCCAGCTCGTAAATATCCACGGGGATTTCAGGGTCATAAATGGTCTTCAGTACCCGAACTATCTTTTCCCCCAATTCTTGGGTATCCATATTAATTTCCTCGTTCATTTTATTAAAAGTAAGGGCAATCGTGGGAGTGCCCGATTAATTTAATTGTGTCTGGTATGCCACTGCATACATTTTTAACTGCTTTATCATGCTTACCAAGCCATTGGCCCTGGTAGGCGACAAATGTTCCTTTAGGCCTATGGCATCTATAAATTGGGTGTCCGCTTCAATGATGTCCTTTGGGGTCTGATTGCTAAAGGCCCGAATTAGAATCGCAATGATACCCTTTGTAATTATGGCATCGCTATCCGCGGTAAACACCAGTTTGTCCTGTTCCAGCTCGGCATGCACCCAAACCTTACTTTGGCAACCTTTAATAATATTATCCTCGGTCTTGTATTGCTCGTCGATAAGGGGCAGTGACTTTCCAAGTTCGATCATGTATTCGTATCGCTGCATCCAGTCTTCGAACATGGAAAACTCATCCACTATTTCTTCTTGTATTTCTTTAATTCCCATAATCGTGTTTTATCCAAAGGTACAATGTACCCGTTTAAACTTTCTCTATTATCCTAAAAATAACAACCCCGACCATTTCTTGCAACTTTCCATACCACCAAAAGTCGACACCTCATCAGTCGGTTTGCCTATTCAATACTTTCGGACAACGTCAACAGATAATCCACCAACTTTCGCAGACTATCAGGGGGATTGCCATGATCGAAGGTGGGAGAGCTGTACGACTTGCCTTTTTCGATTTCCAAGGTAGCCATCGCCGCACCGTCAAATGCCCTTTTATTGGAAGGCGGGTCCAGATCCGCAATGGTCCCCAAGTCGATTTCCTTTGCAAGGGACTGTACCTTTTGCCATTGGGAAGTTTTTATACGCATACCTAGGGCATCTCCCTCCCTATCCTTGTTCACCATAACGGAATCGGCCGTGGCCGTAATCTTCCAATAGGATCCCCTGGAAAGGGCGGTATAAGTTATGGATGAGGGGCCCGGTTCTTGGGACTGCTTCTGTTGACATGTGGTCAGGGGCAACATCAGAAAAAACGATATCAAGGCAATGGTTTTCATGGGCGGAAAATTATAAATGTTACTGATTCTTATTAGATCAACATGGCCTTTGCCTTTTTGACGGCAGCCACCAAAACATCCACTTCTTCCATGGTATTGTAAAAGCTAAAACTGGCCCTTACCGTTCCCGGAATCTTAAAATAATCCATAATAGGTTGGGCACAGTGATGGCCCGTACGTACGGCCACCCCCAGTTTATCCAAAATGGCCCCGATATCATACGGATGGATCCCTTCTATATTAAAGGAAATAACGGCAGTCTTTTCATTGGTACGTCCATAGATCTGCAGGCCCTCTATCGTTAATAATTGTTCCGTAGCGTACTTCAACAACTGCTGTTCATATTGTGCAATGGGGCCAAAACCAATGGCGTTCATATAATCGAGCGCAGCACCAAAGGCGATTCCCCCACAAATATTAGGGGTACCCGCTTCAAATTTATGCGGGAGTTCGGCATATGTGGTCCTTTCGAAGGTGACCTCAGCGATCATTTCCCCACCCCCTTGATAAGGGGGAAGTTTATTTAGCCATTCTTCTTTTCCATATAACATCCCCACACCTGTGGGGCCACATAATTTATGTGCGGACGCCACATAAAAATCGACATCCAACAGCTGCATATCCGCCTTTATATGGGGCGCTGCCTGTGCCCCGTCGACCAAAACGGCCGCCCCCACCTTATGGGCGGCCCCAATAATTTCTGAAATCGGGTTCACCGTACCCAGGGCATTTGAAACATGGTTGCAAAACACCAATTTGGTGCGATCAGATAAAAGTTGGTGATAAGCATCCATCTGTAAGGCACCTTCAGGATTCATGGGTATGACCTTTAGAATGGCTCCGGTACGCTGGCAGAGCATTTGCCATGGCACAATGTTGGAATGGTGCTCCAAGGCCGATACAATGATTTCATCCCCCTCTTTCAACAGGCTGGAAAAACCGCTGGCCACCAAATTGATGCCATGGGTTGTTCCCGATGTCATGATTATTTCATGGGAAAAGGCGGCATTAAAATGCTTCCGTACCTTTTCCCGTGCCTTTTCATAGGCATCGGTCGCCTCTTGGGATAGGGTATGAACCCCACGGTGGATGTTCGCATTGTAATTGCTGTAATAATCTACGATTACATCTATTACCTGTTGTGGGGTCTGGGAGGTGGCCGCATTATCCAAATACACTAAGGGGCTACCGTTTACCGTCCTTTTTAGTATGGGGAAGTCCCTTCGGATTTTATCAATATCGAACATGGCTTTTATCATACGATAAACATTTACTGAAAGGGGGTAAAAACGGTCTGCCTACAAATCGAACCCAAGATTGACACCCAGTTTATTGGCTATCAACTTATTGATCCTCACCTTTAGTTCAGGGATCTTTACGCTTTCCAACACATTATTGGCAAAGGCGTACATCAGAAGGGCCTGGGCTTCCTTTTTGGGAATGCCCCTTGATTGTAAGTAGAACAGCGCTTCTTCATCAAGTTGGCCTATGGTACATCCGTGGGAACACTTTACATCATCCGCAAAGATTTCCAGTTGTGGTTTTGTATTGATGGTTGCCTTATCGCTTATCAAGATATTATTGTTCTGTTGAAAGGCATTGGTCTTTTGGGCCAATCGGTCCACGATGATCTTTCCATTGAACACCCCAGTGGAGTTTTCACCATAGATACCCTTGTAGTCCTGATGGCTTTCACAATTGGGCTCCTTGTGGTGCACCAAGGTATGGTGGTCCACATGCTGCTTATCGCCCAAAATGGTGACCCCTTTCATAGTGGAATCGAGATGTTCCCCGTTCTGATAGAAATTAAGGTTGTTCCTGGTTAGTTTCCCCCCAAAGGAAAAAGTATGCACCTTTACCAAGCTGTTGTCTTTCTGGTCTATATACGTATTGTCTATTAGGGAAGCCGAACCACTATCGTTCTGTACCTTGTAATAATCCACAATGGCGTTTTTGGCCGCAAAAATCTCCGTTACCGAGTTGGTAAGGACCTCATTGGTGGTAAGGCTCTGGTGCCGTTCGATTACCTGCAGTTCCGCATTTTCCTCCGCCACGATCAAATTTCTGGGCTGCAGGAGCACCGCCGCTTCGCTACCCGTAGAGAAATGTAAAATTTCTATGGGTTTTTTGGGCACTTTGTTCTTTGGAATATAGATATAGGCCCCTTCCTTGCTAAACGCAGTGTTCAGGGTGGTAAGGGATTCCTCTTTGGAGGCAATACGGTTAAAATACACGTCAATGACCGCCCTGTACATCGGTTTGGTAAGGGCAGCGCTCATCAAGCAGATATCCACACCGTCATGGGTGGTCTCTGAGAGATAGGAACTGTACACGCCATCCACAAAAACGATCTTATAGGTATCTATTTCATGCAGAAAATATTTTTTGACGTCCTTATACTCCAGAGAACTTTCATTCTTTGGAAAAACACTGAAATCTATCTTTTGTAGGCTGTTGAGGCTGGTATATTTCCATGCCTCTTCCTTTTTGGTGGGAAAACCTTTGATCTCAAAATTCCGGATGGCTTCGGAACGTATATCATGTACCGGGTGATCCAGGTCCATGTTGTTTTCGAAAGCCATAAAGGAAGAAACCAATTTATCTTTTAAATCCATCATTTCACAATTAAACATTACACGTGGGCACCCCTTTTACGAATACCGCTTGCCAAGACCTTTTAGACCAAGGTCTCCTGTTTGATCCAGTCGTACCCCTTTTCCTCCAGTTCCAGCGCAAGGTCCTTGGTACCCGACTTTACGATCTTGCCGTTATATAGCACATGTACAAAATCGGGCACTATGTACTCCAACAACCGCTGGTAGTGGGTAATGACGATCACGGCGTTGTCCTTGCTCTTCAATTTGTTCACCCCATTGGCAACGATTCGCAGGGCATCGATATCCAGTCCTGAATCCGTTTCGTCCAAGATGGCCAATTTGGGTTCCAACATTGCCATTTGGAAAATTTCGTTCCGCTTTTTTTCCCCTCCGGAAAACCCTTCGTTAAGGGAACGGGATAGGAACTTTCTATCAATTTCGAGCAATTCCGATTTCTCCCGAATCAACTTCAACATTTGATTGGCGGGCATATCCTCCAAGCCGTTTGCCTTTCTGGACTCGTTGATCGCCGTTTTCATAAAATTGGTAACGGATACCCCAGGGATTTCGATGGGATATTGGAAAGAAAGAAAAATGCCCTTATGGGCCCTTTCCTCAGGTGCCGAATCCGCAAGGTCCTCCCCTTCCAGAAACACCTCTCCCTTTGTGACCTCAAATTCCTCTTTCCCCGCTATCACGGAGGCCAAGGTACTTTTACCGGAACCGTTCGGCCCCATTATGGCATGTACTTCGCCTGCCTTTACCTCTAGGTTGATCCCCTTCAATATTTCCTTATCGTCCACACTTGCGTGCAGGTTGCTGATTTTAAGCATTTCTGTATTTTTTTAAATGGTACTTCTTCTTTTATTCCATAGGAAGGCAGCCTTAACCTACTGAACCTTCCAAACTGATCTCCAATAATTTCTGTGCTTCCACTGCGAATTCCATCGGCAGTTTATTGAGCACTTCCTTACTAAAACCGTTTACGATAAGCGCGATAGCCTTTTCTGTAGGTATTCCCCGCTGATTGCAATAGAATATCTGATCCTCCCCAATTTTGCTGGTGGTGGCCTCATGTTCTATTTGGGCCGACTTATTTTTTACTTCAATATAGGGGAAGGTATGTGCCCCGCATAAATTGCCCATTAACAGGGAATCGCATTGGGAGAAATTCCTTGCATTTTCGGCCCTACTGTTGATCTGTACCAGTCCACGGTAGCTGTTCTGCGACTTGCCCGCCGAAATTCCCTTGGAAATAATGGTACTCTTGGTATTTTTACCTAGATGCACCATTTTCGTGCCCGTATCGGCCTGTTGGTGGTTGTTGGTAACCGCAATGGAATAAAACTCCCCGATGGAATTATCCCCTTTCAGGATGCAGGAAGGATATTTCCAGGTTACTGCCGAACCTGTCTCCACCTGTGTCCAGGATATTTTGGCGTTCTTTTCGCAAAGGCCCCTTTTGGTAACGAAGTTATACACTCCGCCCTTTCCTTCCTTATTTCCGGGAAACCAGTTCTGTACGGTCGAATATTTAATTTCCGCATTGTCCATGGCAATGAGCTCCACCACGGCGGCATGCAATTGGTTCTCGTCCCTTGATGGCGCGGTACAGCCCTCCAAATAACTTACATAACTGCCCTCATCGGCAATTACGAGGGTTCGTTCAAATTGTCCGGTCCCCGCTTGGTTGATCCTAAAATAGGTCGATAGTTCCATTGGACAGCGAACCCCTTTCGGGATGTAGCAGAACGAACCGTCCGAGAAGACCGCTGAATTAAGGGCCGCATAGAAATTGTCCCTTTGGGGCACTACGGTCCCCAGATGCTTCCGCACCAATTCGGGATGTTCCCTGATGGCTTCGGAAATGGAACAAAAAATAATTCCCTTTTCGCCTAAGGTTTTTTTGAAGGTGGTGGCAACGGAAACCGAATCCATTACGATATCCATGGCCACACCGGACAACAATTTTTGTTCGTCAATGGATATGCCCAATTTTTTAAAGGTATCCAACAGTTCCGGATCCACTTCGTCCAAACTGTTGTACTTGGGTTTTTTGTTAGGTGCGGAATAATAGGAAATTGCCTGAAAATCCGGTTTTTTATAGTGCACATTGGCCCATTCCGGCTCTATCATTTCCTTCCATGCCCTAAAAGCCTCCAAGCGCCACTCGGTCATCCATTCCGGTTCTTCCTTTTTTTTGGAAATGGCCCTTACAATATCTTCGTTAAGACCATTGGGAAAGGTGTCCGATTGGATATCGGTATAAAAACCATATTCGTATTCCTTGGTCTCCAGCTCTTTTTTTAATTCTTCCTCTGTATATGCCATACGTTTTTCTTTTTAATTGGGGTCAAACGAAAGGGCGAGCCCGATCTTTTGCCCGGTTGTTCGGACCTACAGCGAGAAACTTTCCCCGCACCCGCAGGTCCTTTGCGCGTTTGGGTTGTTAAACACAAACCCTTTTCCGTTGAGTCCCCCGGAATATTCCAAGGTTGTTCCCACTAGGTATAAAAAGCTTTTTTTATCCACTACGATCCTTACGGCATTGTCCTCGAAGATTTTATCCGTTTCGCCGACCGCGTTGTCGAAACGAAGCTCATAGGACAATCCACTGCAACCTCCACTTTTCACACCGACGCGCACATAGTCACTATCTACGTTATAACCGCCTTCCGCCATCAAGGCGACCACTCTGTTTTTGGCGGTTTCCGATACTTTTATCATATCTAAATGGGTTTGTTCCAATTAATTTACAAAGATAAGATATATACAGGGCATTCCCATACATATGCACATTTATATAACAAATTCACGCATAACATTTCTCTATCAATACGCCCTTTTTAACATTTCTATCTCCTTGGCCGGCCTACTTGCGGGCATACTGCGGGCAGCTGTGTTAAAATTAGGGCAGTCTATTGTTTTAAAGGGCCTTAACAGTTTCATTGCCCAAAAATATAATATCCCATTATTCCTACTTATTTTTGCGGTATGCTGGAAGAAAAGAATACAGAAAAGACTGATTTGGCCGCCTTAGGGGAATTTGGCCTTATAGAACACCTTACCAAAGATTTTACACTTTCCCACGAATCCACCCTAAAGGGAATCGGCGATGACGCGGCGGTCCTGGATTTTAAATCAAAAAAAACGGTGCTGTCCACCGATCTCTTGATCGAAGGGGTGCACTTCGATCTGGCCTATGTACCACTGAAGCATCTGGGCTACAAGTCGGTCATGGTCAATCTTTCGGATATTTACGCCATGAATGCCAAGGCCACGCAGATTACGGTATCCTTGGCAGTGTCAAATAGATTTCCCTTACAGGCCCTCGAGGAATTTTACAATGGGGTGGCGCTTGCCGCCAAAGTGTACAATGTGGATCTTGTGGGTGGCGATACCACTTCCTCCACCAAGGGGATGCTGATCAGCATTACTGCAATAGGGGAAGCGGAGCAGGAAAACCTTACCTATAGGAGCGGGGCAAAACCCAATGACCTATTGGTCGTTTCGGGGGACTTGGGCGCCGCCTATTGTGGACTTCAGGTGCTGGAGCGGGAAAAGGAGGTTTTTAAGGCAAATCCCAATAGCAATCCCGATCTTTCCATGTACAGCTATATAGTGGAGCGACAGCTAAAACCGGAAGCGCGAAAGGACATTGTTGAACTGCTCAAAAAACTGGAAGTATTGCCCACCTCCATGATCGATATCAGTGATGGGCTTTCCTCCGAAATATTACATCTCTGTAAACAGAGCGCCGTAGGCTGCAATCTTTATGAAGATAAAATACCCTTGGATCCAACGGTAATCTCTACCTGTGAGGAATTCAACATAGACAGTACGTTGGTTGCCCTAAGCGGAGGGGAGGATTACGAACTGTTGTTCACCATAGACCAAAAAGAATTCCCGAAAATAAAAGGCAATCCACATTTTACCGTCGTGGGGCACATGACGGAAAAGGCTGAGGGTGCTCATTTGATTTCCAGGAATAATTCAAAAATCCCATTGACCGCACAGGGATGGAATTCATTTTCAAACTAAGGTTTAGGCCACTTGGTGCGCCCTATGCCTTTTTTGGTACAAGTGCTCCAGCGCATTGTTTATGTCCTGTCGTTCCGGGGTCAGCCGTGAAAGGTTTCCACTTAGATCCGTGGTCACCTCGTTGCCGCAGTGGGTACATTTGTATTCCTTGATGTGCAAAGTTACTTTTTTGGAAACGGTGTAATGGTGTCCAAAAATTCCACAGCAAAAAGAACTTAATTTTGTGCCATAGTCGGAAAAGACTTTTTTCATAAGTAGGTTTTTAGGTTGCATGGTTGGTTTGGGACCGTTGATGCAAAAGGTTGAACTTGGTTTGTTGGTCAAAGCAACTAACTGAATCGCTTTTCATTAACAACGACAATTTGCTTAAAATTATTGGGGCGCACCAAGTTTATTTTTTAAAATTTCGATAAAAGGAAAATTTTTGGACGAACGGCATGTTTTTAACGACAAAGTGCAGACGGTCCTAGGGTATTTCCTGCCCTTTTAAAATTTATATTTGGCGTATGTATACCATAAAGGAAACCCTTGTTACGGCCTTCGCCCTATTTTCCCTTTTTTTTGGAGCGGGAAACCTGATTCTTCCTCCTTTGCTCGGATTTGGATCTGGAGACCTTTGGTGGTTGGTTACGATCGGGTTCTGCCTCTCCGCAGTGTTCATTCCCATCTTGGGAATTTTTGCCCATGCCAAGCTTCAAGGGACCATTTTCGACTTTGGAGAAAAAGTCTCCCCTACATTCAGTTTGATATATTCCCTGTTGGTATATGCGATAGCAATAGCGCTCCCTTCGCCCAGGACCGCTTCGGTAACACATGAGATGGCAATTCAGCCCTTTTGGGACACTCCCTATTTGCTGACCAGCATACTGTATTTTGCCCTGGTCTTTATATTCGTCATCAACCGCTCCAAAATTATGGACATCATGGGAAAGGTTCTTACCCCTGCCATCATCCTTATCCTATTGACCATTATAGGTATTACCGTTTTTTCCTATGATTTCACTTTTGGGCGGTCTACATATTCCAATGCCTTTACGGAGGCAATCCTGGAAGGGTACCAAACTTTTGACGCGATAGGAGCGGTCGTGGTTGGTGGGGTGATCATTGTATCGATCAATTTAAGGCGACCGGCGGCACACCAAGAAAAAAGGACCTTGTTAATGAGGGCGGGATGGTTGGCGGGCACGGCATTGTTCCTGATCTATTTGGGACTTATACTTACCGGGGCACTTTTACATTCGGAATTTGATCAGAAAATAGGCCGCGTGGCGCTGCTCAACGGCATAAGCCTAAAAACGTTGGGCCCTACCGCCAATTTACTGTTGGGCCTTTTGGTGGGCCTGGCCTGCTTTACCACAGCGGTGGGCATCGTGACGGGCACCTCCGATTTTATAAAATCCCGGTGTAAGGGGTCACGGCTCGCATATTACAGTACGGCCGTAGTAGGCTGTAGCTTGGGGGTCTTGATGGGACAGTTTAACGTAGCCTATATAATTGCCGTGGCATTGCCCTCGCTTATGTTCATTTATCCCATTACAATAGTGTTGATCCTATTGAATGTGGCACCCAACAGGTTCGCTACCCAAAAAGTTTTTAGGGTGGTCGTAGTGGTAACGATACTCTTCAGTATTCCCGATTTTATGGTCAGCATTGGATTTGGGGCGCCCTTTCAAGCGGTCGCAAGATGGATTCCCTTAAGCCGTTATAGTCTGGGATGGGTAGTTCCTGCCATTATAGCGTTTGTGCTCGTAAATGCAGCACGGGCCATAAACCCGTCCAGACCGATAGGATAGAAAAATGAAGGGGATGCCTAGGACGGACACCCCCGTACCATTAAGCTCCCTGCTGCATCAACTCCTCTATTTCCTCCAATTCTATGGGGATATCGCGCATCAGGTTAAAAGGTTCACTTGTTTCCTGAATCACTACGTCATCCTCCAACCGAACCCCAAAACCTTCTTGGGGAATATAGATCCCCGGTTCCACCGTAAATACCATATTGGCTTGCATGGGGGTTTTTAGGGCACCATAATCATGGGTATTCAAACCAATGTGATGGGTGGTGCCGTGCATAAAATATTTCTTAAAGGCCGGCCATTCCTTGTTTTCATTCTGTACGTCCGACTTGTCCAGGAGTCCAAGGCCCAATAGTTCGGAAGTCATTATCTTCCCAACTTCCTGATGGTGCTCGGCCCATAGGATTCCGGGCGCCATCATTTTTGTAGCTTCATTTTTTACCCTTAAAACCGCATTATAGACCTCTTTTTGTCGTTTATTGAATTTTCCGTTTACCGGAATGGTCCGTGTAAGGTCGCTTGAATAGTTTGCATATTCCGCCGCCACATCCAAAAGAAGTAGGTCCCCATCCTTGCATTGCCTGTTGTTTTCAAGGTAGTGGAGCACATTGGCACTGTTTCCAGAAGCGATAATGGGCGCATATGCAAAGCCTTTGGAACGGTTCCTGACAAATTCGTGCAACAGTTCGGCCTCCACCTCGTATTCCCAGACGCCCGGCCGCACAAACTGCAGCAATCTCCTAAACCCCTTATTGGTGATGTCGCATGCCCTTTGCATAAGGTGGAGTTCTTCCGGTTCCTTGACCCCACGGATCTTTTGGAGGATGGGATTACTTTTTGCCCACTGATGGGCGGGGAACCTAGCTTTGCATTTTTTTATAAAACGATCCTCGCGGGTCTCCGTCTCCACCGCTTGCCTATAATGTTCATTGGTATTGAAATAAACGGTATCCGCTTCGGTCATAAGATCGAACAATATCCGATCAAATTCCTTTAGCCAGTAAATGGTTTGGATTCCCGAAATTTCCGTAGCCATTTCCTTGGTAAGTTTTGCTCCCTCCCAGACCGCTATATGATCATTGGTTTCCCTGACGAACAATACTTCCCTGTGTTTTGCATCGGACGAATCCGGAAAAAGGACCAAAATGGTCTCCTCTTGGTCTGCTCCCGAGAGGTAAAAAAGGTCACGGTCCTGTTCAAAGGAAAGGGTACTATCCGCCCCAATGGGATAAATGTCGTTCGAATTGAAGACCGCCAAACTTTTCGACTTCATCTGGGACATAAATTTTTTTCGGTTTTTTTTGAACAGTTCGTTCGGTATTCGATCGTATTTCATTTGATATATTTTAAGAACTTTATGATTTGGCATTGGGTTAACCTTATCCAGAAATTCCGATTTTACGGGAATGGTCCCATTGCCGTTCAAAAGTAACCAAATCACTATCCAAAAAAAAGAAAGGGGACATAATTTAGTGGGTCCTGTCCCGACCTTTGGAAAGTTGGGCACATCATCTTAACATCATAAAACTAGAGGCCATTCCAGATCAAATAACACATCCGTGAACCAAATCAATTCCTTCGGGGCATTCCCATGGCATTCAAAGGAAAACCTAATACCCAATGAGACAACGCATCGGGAAATAAAATCCATATAATGGGATTGATCACTGTTTTACGGAAATGTATCGGTCCTTTTGCCCTTCACACAAATTTGCTATCTTCCCATAAGCGAAACCAACCCTTTTAATTTTGACCATGAGAAACATTCTTTTTCCCTTATCGTTTTTGGGGATACTCGTCACATGGGGACAGGCCCCATCTCCAAAAGAAACGATCCTCCGGGCCCTACAGGAAAAAAAATCCTCCCAGGAACAATCCTTGGTCGGCAACATCCCATTTCAGAACATCGGCCCCACCATTATGGGTGGAAGAGTGGTGGATCTTGATGTCAACCCTGATAACCCCATCGAATTTTATGTGGGTTACGCTTCCGGGGGTCTTTGGTACACAAACAATAATGGCACATCCTTTACCCCGGTAATGGACAGTTCCCCCACACAGAATGTGGGCGATATTGCCGTGCATTGGAAATCGGGGACCTTGTGGGTGGGCACTGGGGAAAACAATGCTTCGCGTTCTTCCTATGCAGGAGTGGGACTTTTGAAATCGATCGACAAAGGAAAGAACTGGGAACTAATGGGCCTTGAGGACAGCCACCATATTGGCAGGATCCTTATAAACCCCGAAAATCCCGATGAAGTGGTGGTAGGGGCGAGCGGGCACCTGTATTCTTCCAATGGGGAACGGGGCATCTATCGTACAAGCGACGGTGGACAAACGTGGAAGAAAACCCTATTTATTACGGATGATACGGGCATCATTGATCTTGCCATGTCCCCCCATAATTTTAATGTACAGTATGCCGCTTCTTGGCAAAAGGACAGAAAGGCTTGGGATTTTATAGGTAGCGGTACAGGATCGGGCCTGTACAAAAGTATGGATGGAGGAAATAGCTGGGAGAAAATATCCACTCTAGAAAGTGGCTTTCCAACAGGATTGGGAGTAGGAAGGATCGGTCTTGCGGTATTCGATGACAATACGATATATGCCGTACATGATAACCAGTACAGAAGAACGCACAGCAATGAAATTGGAAAAATGCCAACGGGCCTGCAAAAGGACGATTTTAAGGATATGGATACCGCGGCCTTTCTTAAAATTGAGGACAAGCAGCTAAATGAGTTCTTAAAAACCAATGGTTTTCACGAGAAATACCGTGCGGCCAATGTTAAACAACTGGTGGAAAGTGGCAGTGTAAAACCTATAGACCTCGCCAACTATTTGGAGGATGCCAATTCAATGTTGTTCGATACCCTTGTTGTAGGGGCGGAAGTCTATAGAAGCGAGGATGGGGGAAAGACCTGGAAAAAACAGCATGAAACCTTTCTGGAAGACCTATTTTATAGTTACGGTTATTATTTTGCGCAGATTGCGGTAGATCCCAGCAATAAGGAAAAAATATATCTTGCCGGGGTCCCGATAATACGTTCGGATGATGGCGGAAAGACCTTTTCCCCAATGAACGGTGACAACGTACATTCCGATCACCATGCTATTTGGATAGATCCAAAACTGCCCAGGCATATCATAAACGGAAATGATGGAGGGGTGAACATTTCCTATGATGATGGGGCCACTTGGATCAAAAACAACAGTCCGGCCGTAGGACAGTTCTATTATATCAATACCGACAACAAGGAACCGTACAACGTATACGGGGGGCTTCAGGACAACGGGGTCTGGATGGGCCCACACACCGCAAAGGAGACGAGGGAATGGCATCAGGAGGGACACTATCCGTGGAAATCCATTTTGGGTGGTGATGGTATGCAGGTACAGATAGATTCAAGAAACAACAACCTCGTCTATACGGGCTATCAGTTCGGGAACTATTTTAGGTTGGACCTGGAAAAGGGGGAACGTACCTATATACAACCCAAACACGAATTGGGGGAAAGCCCTTACCGCTTTAATTGGCAGAGTCCCATCCTGCTTTCCCCCCATAATCAGGACATCCTTTATTTTGGGGGCAACAAGCTGCACCGTTCCCTAAACAAGGGAGCCGACTGGGAAACTATTTCGGGCGACCTGACCCGTGGCGGAAAAAAGGGGAACGTGGCCTATGGAACCCTGACCAGCATTTCGGAATCCCCATTTAAATTTGGGACCATCTATACCGGAAGCGACGATGGAATGTTACAGCTTACCACAGATGGCGGAAACACTTGGGAGGTATTGGAGGTAAAAGGTCCCAACATACCCAACGATATTTCCACATTGTGGATAAGCCGGGTATTGGCATCCCAACATCGGAAGGAGAGGGTCTACGTTACTTATAACGGCTATCGGTCCGACCATTTCACCCCATATGTATTCCTTAGCGACGACTTCGGAAAAACTTGGAAGGACATCGCAAGCAATATTCCCGTCTCTCCCGTAAACGCGGTTATAGAAGATATGATAAATCCGGACATGTTGTATGTAGGAACCGATAACGGGGCTTATATAACTTTTGATCAGGGGGAAAATTGGCACGCCTTTTCCGAAGGTCTTCCAGCGGTCGCCGTGCACGACCTCCGTATTCAGTCAAAGGCACAGCACCTCTTGTTGGGCACCCACGGAAGGAGCATTTACAAAGCGGACATCCGTCCGCTACAGGAATTGGCAGGGGAGGGTCCCACTAGCAAATTGACGGTCTTTCCCGTAGATAACATCAAACATTCGGAACGTTGGGGAATTACTTGGGACTCTTGGTCGGAACCGTCCACCCCTGGGCTTGATATACATTTCTTTACGGCCATTGGAGGAGCGTTCATGGCAAAGGTGCAGACCGAATCGGGCATAACGGTAAGCGAGACTGAGGTAGAGGCCGATACAGGGTTTAACATATTATCTTACGACGTGGCCTTTACCAAAGAGGGGCTTGCATCCTATCTTAGGAAAAACAAAATGGAATTAAAGGAGGCCGCCAATGGAAAGACGTACTTGCCCAAAGGCAATTATAACGTGGAAATTTCAGGGAACGGTCTTCGAAAGAACATCTCCTTTACCGTGGAATAGCTGGTATATCAACTGCCTCGGAGCACGCGTAACAGGTACTCAAAGGAACATAGTCGACTTTCATAAAGCGTATTCGGGAATAAGGCCCATTGAATTGGATTTAAACCAAAGGACCAAAAATCCAATATTTGAATATAGGTCCTAAAAAAGTATATGGAGACCATTATTAGGGCAGCGGTCGAAAAGGATATCGCGGCCATTCTAGAAATAATCAACTTTGAGATCGAAAATTCTACCGTTGTATATGATCTTAGGCCACGGACCTTTGACCACCAACTACGGTGGTTCCATCAAAAATTGAAGGAAGGTATGCCCGTATTGGTGGCCGAAAGTAGCTCCACCATTGTTGGCTACGGAAGTTTTGGCGCCTTCAGGCCATGGGATGCCTATAGGTTCAGTGTAGAACATTCCATTTATGTACACCATGCACATAGAGGTGCGGGAGTAGGTAAATTACTGCTTTCCCATTTGATAAAAATTGCCAGGGAAGAAGGTTATCACACCATGCTTGCCGGTATAGACGCTGCCAACAAGGGCAGTTGTGAATTTCACAGAAAATTTGGCTTTTTGGAAATGGGAACCCTCAAGGAGGTAGGGTTCAAGTTCGACAAGTGGCTCGACCTTGTATTCATGCAGTTGTTTCTTTCCGATAGGGAGGAATAGACAAGTTATTTTCCGACGTGGAGCAGCGCATCGCCCTGGTTTACCACAGCTTGGTGGTTGATACAGAAAACGTATCCGTCGAAGGGTGCCTTAATTTCCTTATTGTAATTAGCAAAGGTATCTACGACGATTCCCAGCACCTGTTTTTTTCGGATTTGGGCCCCGTTTTCTACTTTTGGTATAAACATGCCCGCCGTAGGCGCCCTAAGCCACTTCTTGGTACATAGATGCTTACTCCCTTCCCGATGCGCGACCACGGGGGAAACCGGATCGATCATTCCGAAACTTTGCAAAATGTTCAAAATTCCCTGAATTCCCACCTTTATGGAAAAATCATCAAAGCGCATGCTTTCGCCCGCTTCATAGACAATGGTGGGTATTCCCTTTTTATAGGTAGCCTTGCGAAAGGACTTCCCTATAAGGGCAGCCGAAAAGGTAAGTGGGGCATTAAAGATTTCGGCCATTTTTTTACTGGTTTCATCCCCTTCGGTATACCTTACCTGCGGGTAGTTGTTATGTCTGGCGCCCCCGGTATGAAGATCGATCCCATAGTTTATATGGGGAAACAATTGTGCGGTATAATGGTGTGCGATCCTACTGGCCAACGAACCTGACTTACTGCCCGGGAAGCTCCGGTTTACATCCTTGCCGTCAGGAACGTCCCTTGAAAAATGGATAAACCCAAAAACGTTCAATAAGGGCACTACCAAAACAGTTCCCCTATTTATCTTGAAATACTTTTTGTGCAACATTCGACGTGCGATCTCGATACCGTTGATCTCATCGCCATGGAGTCCCGCTTGTATCAAGACAGTAGGGCCAGGATCCTTCCCATTAAACACATAGATGGGGATATTTATCAGGGTGCCGGTGGGCAGACGGTCTATATTGATATGCACCAATTTATGCGTTCCCGGGGCCACACCTTCACCCCCTATGACCATTTCCCTGTTTGTGCTTTCCATACGCTTATTTAGAATTTCCCCGGACGGAATCGGAAAATCACCCATCCATGGGCCAACAAAATTTTATGGCTGAATATATCACTTGATTCCCCTGCCCAATATCGTACAAAAAACAATGGGGCGCAACCAGGACCCTTAAGAAATGGGCATATGGCAAATTTTAAAAAATACCAAGATATATTGTTTAAGTTTTAAGGGAATATTAAAGTGCTTTCTTTTAAAAACTTAAACCCTTGGCAAACTTCTTTAAACTGGTTCTAAATAATGGAAGGAAAGCATCTTAATGCTTGTTAATAACTGCACTGTACAGTAAATTTGCAAATCAAAACAAATAACTAATGAGTGGTTTGACAAAATCATCTATCGCCAGAAAAGTAACCATGGCTCTTTCTGGCCTTTTTTTGGTCTTCTTTTTAGCACAGCACTTTACCATTAACATTACTTCGGTAATCGCACCCGACACTTTTAACGAATGGTCGCATTTTATGGGTTACAACCCATTGGTGCAGTATGTACTTCAGCCCATCTTGATCGCCGGGGTAATCATACATTTTGTAATGGGCTTCGTGTTGGAAATTAGGAACAACAGTGCAAGAAAGATCAAATACGCCCAGTATCGGGGTCAGGCCAATTCACCATGGGTCTCCCGAAACATGATCATTACAGGGTCGGTGGTTTTGGCCTTCATCGGACTTCATATGTACGATTTTTGGGTGCACGAAATGGCTTATAAGTACATTGCGGGCAATCCGGAGGATCCCACCCGTTATTACAAGGAAACGGTGGAAAAATTCGAGCCTTTTTGGCGAACGGCCATTTATGTAGTCTCCTTTATTTTGCTTTCGCTTCATTTACTGCACGGTTTTGCTTCTTCCTTTCAGACCATGGGCGTCAACAATATATACACCCCAAGCATCCAGAAATTCACCAAATTCTTTGCGATAGCGATTCCCCTTGGGTTTATCTTTATCGCCATTTATCATCACCTTAACCCTATAACGCATTAATTATGGGCATTTTAGACGCAAAGATTCCAGATACTCCTTTAAAGGATAAATGGACCAAATATAAAAATGACATCAACTTGGTGAATCCCGCGAATAAGCGGAACATCGATGTGATCGTGGTGGGCACTGGACTTGCCGGGGGGTCGGCCGCAGCGACTTTAGCGGAACTGGGTTACAATGTAAAGGCCTTTTGTTACCAAGATTCGCCCAGGAGGGCGCATTCAATTGCCGCCCAAGGGGGCATCAACGCCGCCAAGAACTATCAAGGCGATGGGGATTCCGTGCACCGGCTCTTCTACGATACCGTTAAAGGGGGCGATTACCGCTCCAGGGAAGCCAACGTATACCGTTTGGCGGAAGTATCGGCCAATATCATCGACCAATGTGTGGCACAGGGCGTGCCCTTTGCCAGGGAATATGGTGGTCTGCTGGACAATCGTTCTTTTGGAGGGGTGTTGGTATCCAGAACATTTTATGCCAAGGGTCAGACCGG
The DNA here is from genome assembly GCA_963974715.1 of uncultured Sediminicola sp. Taxonomy (GTDB): domain Bacteria; phylum Bacteroidota; class Bacteroidia; order Flavobacteriales; family Flavobacteriaceae; genus Sediminicola. The sequence continues at coordinate 264,440 of CAXBDK010000001.1, read as the reverse complement.
ACAACAACTGTTGTTGGGAGCCTATTCGGCAATGAACAGACAGATCAACAGGGGAAAGATAAAAATGTACAACCGGCATGAAATGCTGGACCTTGTCATCGTAAATGGCAAAGCAAGGGGCATCATAGCCCGTAATCTGGTGACCGGTGAAATCGAAAGGCATTCGGCACATGCGGTGGTAGTGGGATCTGGAGGGTATGGGAACGTATTCTTCCTCTCTACCAATGCGATGGGAAGTAATGTGACCGCCTCTTGGAAAATCCATAAAAAAGGCGCCTATTTTGCCAATCCCTGTTACACCCAAATACATCCAACCTGTATCCCCGTTTCAGGAGATCATCAATCGAAACTGACCCTGATGTCAGAATCGCTCAGAAACGATGGTAGGATTTGGGTACCCTCAAGCCTTGATGACGCCAAGGCCATAAGGGAAGGGAAATTAAAGCCCACACAATTAAGTGAGGAACAACGGGATTACTATTTGGAAAGAAGATATCCCTCCTTTGGAAACCTTGTGCCCCGTGATGTAGCCTCCAGGGCCGCAAAGGAACGCTGTGATGCAGGATTTGGGGTGAACAAAACAGGGGAAGCCGTCTATCTGGACTTTGCAAGTGCCATTGAGCGCTATGGAAAGGAACAGGCCGGCATCAACGGAAATCACAATCCTTCACCGGAAGAGGTCAAAAGTCTTGGTAAAAAGGTAATCGAAAACAAATATGGGAACCTTTTCCAGATGTACGAGAAAATTGTTGACGAAAACCCCTATGAAACCCCAATGATGATCTACCCTGCGGTACATTATACCATGGGCGGTATTTGGGTAGATTATAACCTGATGACCACCGTTCCCGGTTGTTATGCGATCGGGGAAGCCAATTTCTCCGACCACGGTGCGAACAGATTGGGCGCCTCCGCATTGATGCAGGGACTGGCGGACGGCTATTTTGTATTGCCCTATACGATCGGGGATTATCTTTCAAATGATATTCGTACCGGAAAAATATCGATCGATCTACCCGAGTTTGTGGAAGCGGAACAAAAAGTTAGGGAACAACTGGCACACCTTGTAAACAACAAGGGCACCCATTCAGTGGACCATTACCACAAAAAGTTAGGAAAGATCATGTGGGATAAGTGCGGAATGGCACGGAATGCAGAAGGCTTACAGCAGGCCATTTCCGAAATTAAGGCCCTAAGGGAAGATTTTTATAAAAACGTGAAGGTTCCCGGGGGAATGGACGAAAAGAATGCCGAGCTTGAAAAAGCGGGCAGGGTGGCCGATTTCCTTGAATTGGGGGAACTCTTCGCCAAAGATGCGCTCCACAGGGAGGAATCATGTGGGGGCCATTTTAGGGAGGAATACCAAACCGAAGAGGGCGAAGCCCTAAGGGACGACGAAAATTTTAGGTACGTGGCCGCTTGGGAATATAAGGGAATGCCAAGTGAAGCCGTCCTACACAAGGAGGATCTGGTGTACAAGAACATAGAATTAAAAACAAGGAGCTACAAATAAGACCATTATGAAGCTTACACTTAAAATATGGCGTCAGAAAAACGCTGCGGCAAAGGGACAGATCGTTACCTATAACATAGATGGAATTGAGCCCGACATGTCGTTTTTGGAAATGCTGGACGTGCTTAACGAAGGCCTTATCGAAAAAGGCGACGAGCCAGTGGAATTTGACCATGACTGCAGGGAAGGTATCTGTGGAATGTGTTCGCTGCAGATAAACGGAAGACCGCATGGTCCCGATCAAGGAATTACCACCTGCCAATTGCACATGAGGATGTTCAAAGATGGTGACACTATCTTTATAGAACCCTTTAGGGCGACCGCCTTTCCCGTTTTAAAGGACTTGATCGTTGATAGGAGCTCCTTTGATAGAATACAGCAAGCGGGCGGGTATATTTCGGTGAATACCTCTGGAAATACCCAAGACGCAAACGCCATTCCGATCAATAAACACGATGCCGATAAGGCCTTTGATGCCGCCACTTGTATTGGTTGCGGTGCCTGTGTGGCCGCCTGCAAAAATGCCAGTGCCATGTTGTTCACTTCCGCCAAAGTTTCCCAATTTGCACTTTTACCGCAAGGAAAAGTGGAGGCCACCGAGCGAGTGCTGAACATGGTAAGACAAATGGACGAGGAAGGATTTGGAAATTGCACCAATACCGGGGCCTGCGAAGTGGAATGTCCCAAAGGCATCTCCTTGGAGAACATTGCCCGTATGAACAGGGAATACCTCGGTGCGAGCCTTAAGGGCTAGTTCCATCTTACGTTCACTTGAATAGGATTTTAATGTTCCGACAAATATAAAATGTTGTATACGCCCCACCCCAGGGAAGGGCTCGATTTTTAGATGGCAAGGCCCCGTTCCGCAAAGAACGGGGCCTGTTCTTTGCACCTCTTTTCAATTCCCTTACCTTTATGGATATGGGAAAGGATTATACAAAACTGGAACGGATAAAGGTACCGAGGTTTAATGAAGCTTCTGGATTCTATACCAGCCCCCAACGCTCCAAGATAATGGGAAAGATACGGGGAAAGAATACCAAGCCCGAACTGGCCTTTAGAAAAGCGCTCTGGGCGGCCGGCTACCGCTATCGCATAGATTACAGGAAATTGATAGGCAAACCTGATATCGTCCTTAAAAAATATAGGACGGCCATTTTTATAGATGGGGAATTCTGGCACGGCCAAAACTGGGAAGAGCGGAAATCAAAAGTAAAGACCAATAAGGAATTCTGGATCCCCAAAATTGAACGGAACATCCAAAGGGACCAAGAAGTAAATGCCGCACTTACGGATATGGGGTATACCGTTTTCCGATTTTGGGAAAAGGAAATCAAAAATGAGCTTGAAGACTGTCTTGCAATTGTGGTCGAACACTTGGAATCCAAAGGCAGGGAATAGCCCAATTTCCATCAATAACCAAAAAGGAGGCACCCCAAAATCATAAAATTTCGCTTTATGGGTTAAGTTTAACCTTTGCTAAACTTCTTTTACAATAGTCTTAACACGCCCTGCAAATAGGTATCCCTAACTTGTAGTGGAAGTTAATGTTTAACCTAAAACACCTTATTATGAAGAAGATAATTGCAATTTTGGCAACCAATGGATTTGAGGAAAGCGAACTGAAGTCACCGAAAGAAGCCATGGAAAAAGAAGGCTTTACGGTAGAGATCGTTAGTTTAAAAGAAGGAAAGATAAAGGCTTGGAGCGGCGAAAACTGGTCCAACGAATATACCGTTGATAAAACGCTTGATCAAGTGAAGGCATCGGATTACAATGCCCTGGTACTTCCAGGAGGCGTTATGAACCCCGATTTTCTACGTCGTGACCAACGGGCACTGACCTTTGTCCGCGACTTTTTCAAACAGGAAAAACCCGTGGCGGCAATATGTCACGCTGCTTGGACGCTTATAAGCGCCGATGTGGTAAATGGCAGAAAAATGACCTCGTTCAGTTCCATAAAAGATGATGTCATCAATGCTGGAGCCAATTGGGTAGATGAAGAAGTGGTAGTGGATCAAGGTTTTGTAACGAGTAGAAAACCTGATGACCTTCCCGCATTTAACTCCAAATTGATCGAAGAGATCAAGGAGGGAAAACATGAGGCACAACATGCCTAATAACGATTATTGATCACAGAACCCCCAAGCGGCCGCTTGGGGGTTTTTTTTGACCCCGCCATTCCCAGCCCGACGATTCCCTAAAAGTTATGTTCAACCGCATTTTCACTACCTTTAATCAAAAGAAAAATCATGATACCGTCCCACCCTTCCAAACTACCACAACTTGGGACCACCATTTTTACGACCATGGGGCAGCTGGCACAGAAACACGGGGCCATTAACCTCTCCCAAGGTTTCCCCAACTTTGATCCCGACCCATTTTTGGTCCGTTTGGTCACCAAAGCAATGAAACAGGGGCATAACCAGTATGCCCCCATGGCCGGTATCCCCTTGCTATGCGAGCTGATCACAGAAAAAATATACGCCCAACATGGACATCGCTATGACCCGTATTCGGAAATTACCATTACAGCTGGTGCGACCCAGGCCATTTTTTCCATCATCACCGCCTTTATAAGCGCAGGTGATGAAGTAATCGTCCTGAAACCCGCCTACGATTGTTACGAGCCGGCAATTTTGGTCAATGGTGGTATCCCTGTCCATATGCAACTCCATGCTCCGGAGTATAAAATAAATTGGGCGGAACTGGCCGGTAAAATAGGTCCGAGGACCAAAATGCTGATCATCAACACACCCCATAATCCAAGTGGTACGCTCCTTTCGGAGAGCGACATGTTACAGCTACAGGAGTGTGTAAAGGGTACGGATATCCTGATCCTAAGCGATGAGGTATACGAGCATATCGTGTTTGATGGGCAGCGACACCAGAGTGTGTCGAAGTTTGCGGAATTGGCCGAGAGGAGTTTTATCTGTTCCTCCTTTGGAAAAACCTTTCATATTACCGGTTGGAAAATTGGGTACTGTGTGGGACCAGGGGAACTGATGGAAGAAATGAGGAAGGTGCACCAATTTAACGTATTCTGCGCCAATACTCCCATACAACATGCCCTTGCAAACTATCTCAAGGATACGGCACCGTATTTGGAACTGAACGCCTTCTACGAGGCAAAAAGAAATCTCTTTCTATCGGGATTGGAAGGGTCGCGCTTTTCCGCTATCCCGGCCTTGGGGACCTATTTTCAATTACTCGATTATTCAAAAATTTCCAATATGGACGATGTCAGTTTCGCAAAAAAACTTACCATCTCCCATAAAATTGCGGGAATCCCTATCTCCGTCTTTAATAGGGAAGGGCTGGATGAGCACTATATCCGCTTTTGTTTTGCCAAAACGGATGACACCTTGAAAAGAGCGACGGATATCCTTAGAAAGTTGTGATTGTGCCTATGTGGGAATCCACTTCATCAACCAATCGGTCTGTTCGTCCCTACCGATAAAATAAGGATGGGTGGCGAACTTATTAAAACCATGGCGGCCATAGAATTCGATGGCCTTATGGTTCTTTTCCCATACCCCCAGCCACAAATAGCCTTTATCCCGATCCTTGGCAATTTCCTTACAGTATTCCAGTATGAGCGCCCCTACACCTTTTCCCTGAAATCCCTCGAGGACATAGATCCTTTCCAACTCCATTCCCAAATCCTCCCTAAGATCGGTTTGGGCCCCATTGGAATTCAATTTAAAATAAGCGGCCAGATCCGTTCCCGAATAGAGCAGGTAAAATTCCATATCCGGATTTTCCAATTCCTTTAGAAGCTGTTGCCGACTGAACGCTTTCTGTACGTAATCCGCAAAATCATTGGGGTCATTTTGCGCTTCGAACGCATCCCTAAATGTGCGTTGGGATACTTCGGCCAATACGTCCACTTGTGACGTTGTACATTTCGTGAACGGAAATTTCATCATAATAACCCGTAGTGCATTTTGATCTAGAGCAAAAAAGTTGTGCAAACTCCTGGACAGCAGTTAATGAAAGTGTATATAAATCAATTTATTATGTACAACTTCCAAGCAAATTACGGGAAAATATTGAAAGCACTCAACCAAATCGGAGGAAAACCTATTGCCCTATCAATGGCGCAAGCCTGTTTTGGCCGACACCGGATATGGCCATCAATCCCATCGCCGAACATGTTGGTATAGATAGTGAACATGACCTTTTTATAAAGCTTCCGAAGGGCCTTAGCTCCTGTATCGGGGGAAGGGTTTGCAATAGGGACTCAAGTACCCTTTGGATGATCCCCTCCTTTTGGCGACACTTTCATATGTATTTTTAAGTGCTTTTATATGTAATAAATACGCTATGGATTTATTATAGGTACATCATATATACGATATAGATACGGTATAGATACGGCATAGATACGGCATAGATACGGTATAGATACGGCATAGGTATGGCATAGGTTTAGAGATAATTCTATTTTTCTGGCATTTTGGTAAAAACTTAAAATGGGCTACTATGGCACGAACCTGAAGTCCGTTCATCATTACGGGCACATTGTGAAGAGATGGATTTGTATGTAGGCGGTGGGGGCTTTAATGGCAGGGAATATCAAGACGGGGCCCGAAATGGGCAGGGTACGGGAAAATGGCCGGGAGTTTGGCCATTGATACTAAGAATAAAGATGCCATAAAAGCATAAAAAAAGGCAATACCCCAAGGTATTGCCCCAAATTTCGTTGGACATGTTGTTTACAACATAAACAGCTTTTTCATCAAGGCAAAAACGCCCCTGTAAAAACCGCTTCGATCTAAGTAGATCACTTCTTCTTCTGGTAAATGGTTCATTTGGAATTCCATAACGATAGGTTTTTGGTAAAATTAAATTTGGGGTTTAATTTTATTTTTAGGTTGCTTAAATATATTCCGAAAAGGGCTAGCTGCAAAATAATTGTTGTGAATATCAACCACAATGTGGTAAAAAAAATGAAATTCCCCATCTGTCCGATGAAAGGTCGGTCCAAAATTCCGCAGGATACGAAAGGACCCAGCGATAAAGACCTCGCCCGGGACAAGAACATAAAGCATTCAAAAGAACCAGCTTATTCAATTTCGCCGCAGGGCGTGGGAACAAAACCCATATATTGGGATTAAAATAGTCTTCCAAAAAGATTTAAATGCCCATTTCCGGGATGGTCCCTTCCACGATCAAGGTACCCTCGGTAGCAGCCCTAACCTGCTCTACACTGATTCCCGGGGCGGTCTCCAGAAGCTTAAAACCTTTGTCCACAATTTCCAATACCGCCATATTGGTCACTATCTTTTTTACACATCCAACGCCGGTAAGGGGCAGGGTGCAGCGTTTTAACAATTTGGAATACCCTTCCCTATTGGTATGCATCATGGCCACAATGATATTCTCCGCAGAAGCGACCAGGTCCATGGCCCCCCCCATTCCCTTGACCATTTTACCGGGAATCTTCCAATTTGCGATATCCCCATTTTCGGCCACTTCCATGGCCCCCAATATGGTAAGGTGTACATGTTTGCCCCGGATCATGCCGAAGCTTGTTACCGAATCGAAAAAAGAAGCGCCCGGCAAGGTGGTAATGGTCTGCTTTCCCGCATTGATAATATCCGCATCCTCTTCTCCCTCAAAGGGAAAAGGACCCATGCCCAGAACCCCGTTTTCACTTTGGAATTCCACATTTATATCGTCCCTGACAAAATTCGCCACCAAGGTCGGGATACCAATACCAAGATTTACATAGTACCCATCCTTTACCTCCTGTGCAATCCGTTTTGCGATTCCGTTTTTATCCAACATAACTAACTCCTTTGTCGTACGGTTCGTTGTTCTATCCGTTTTTCATAAGCGGCGCCCTGAAAAATTCGCTGTACAAAAATTCCGGGAACATGTATTTGGTTTGGATCCAGGGCACCTACGGGGAGCAGTTCCTCCACTTCGGCCACCGTTATGTTTGCCGCGCCGCACATACAGGGGTTAAAATTACGTGCGGTGCCCTTAAAGATCAGGTTGCCGGCCTCATCGCCCTTCCATGCCTTTACAAAGGAAAAATGCGCCTTAAAAGCCTCCTCTAGCACATACATCTTGCCATTGAACTCCCGCGTCTCTTTCCCTTCGGCCACTTCGGTACCAAATCCGGCAGGGGTGTAAAAGGCCGGAAACCCGGCTTGTGCGGCCCTACATTTTTCGGCCAGGGTTCCCTGTGGGGTGAGCTCCACATCCAGTTCCCCACTTAACATCTGACGTTCAAATTCGTCATTTTCCCCTACATAGGAGGATATCATTTTTTTTATCTGCCTGTTTTGAAGGAGCAATCCCAATCCAAAGTCATCTACCCCAGCATTGTTGGAGATACAGCTCAGGTCTCTCACACCTAGTCTGACCAGCTCTTTTATGGCATTTTCGGGAATGCCACATAGTCCAAAACCCCCGAGCATAAGCGTCATCCCATCCTCTACACCTATCAAGGCTTCCTTTACCGTTTTAACTCTTTTGGAGATCATTCTATACTTTTTTGAAGGAAAATAATTCCCAAGTTAGTCCACAATTTACTCGATAATCGAGATTTAAATGCTCCGTTGTGACCGCCCGCCTCTGGCTGGTTATGTTAGTTTTCCCCATATGCCCCCAGCAGTCTTGCCCCGAGGTTGTTGAAGAAAAGAAAGAGATCATCTATCAGAAATCAAGATCGTCAAGGTCGTCCTCTGGTTTGGGTTTGGTATTTTTTGCGATATTGGACTTGGAGCAGTCCACGTTTATGCTCAGGTCTTCGGGTACCTCAAAAGCCCCTTTCGAAACGTCCAACTCTTTGTTGGCATAGTTCTTTTTCATATAAAGTCCCCAAATTGGAAGCGCCATTGCGGCACCTTGGCCATATGTAATGCTCTTAAAATGGATGGACCTTTCATCTCCCCCTACCCAGACCCCTGTGACCAAGTTGGGGACCATCCCCATAAACCATCCGTCACTTTGGTTCTGTGTGGTTCCCGTTTTTCCGGCAATGGGATTGGTAAGCTCATAGGGATACCCTGTGATAATTTCCTTATACACGGTCTGGTCCTTGGCATAGGTACTTCTTAGACGGGTTCCCGATCCTCCCTGTGTCACCCCTTCCATAAGGTTTACCATGGCATAAGCGACATCCTTGCTAAGCACATCCCTTGTTTCCGGCACATATTCATATAGGACGGTACCGTTTTTGTCCTCGATCCGGGTGACCATTACCGGTTTTACATAAACTCCTTGGTTGGCGAAGGTACCATATGCACCCACCATTTCATAGACGTTCAGATCAGCGGTACCCAAGGCAATGGATGGAACCTCCGGAATATTCGCATTAATGCCAAGGTCCTTCACTATGGAAACCACCGCCTTTGGCCCCACCTTATCGATCAATTGGGCCGTAATGGTATTGACCGAGTTTGCAAGGGCATGTTTAAGGGTCATGCTCTCATTGGAATATTTCCCATCCGAATTGACCGGGCACCATGCCTCCTGGTTACCGTGTTTGTGCGCCTCTATACAGTACCTGTTATCGGGCAGGGAATCACAGGGCGATAACCGCAATTGATCAATGGCAGCGGCATATACAAATGGTTTAAAGGTAGAACCCACCTGTCTTGCCCCTTGGAAGACGTGGTCATACTGAAAATGTTTGTAATTGAGGCCACCTACCCACGCCTTTACATGTCCCGTTTGGGGCTCCATGGACATCATGGCGCTTCTGAGAAAGAATTTGTAATATCGTATGGAATCCAAGGGACTTAAAATGGTATCTTTTTCCTGGGTATCGCTCTTCCAATCGAAGACCGTCATCTCGGTAGGTTTCTTGAACGATTCCCGTATCTCTTTTTCCGATTTCCCCTGTGATTTCATTATCCGCCAGCGATCGGAAGTTTTCATGGCCCGTTCCATAATGGAAGTTATCTCCTCTTGAGTGATGTCGAGAAAAGGTGCGGTCTTGTTCCTGTCCGGAGTGTTTTGATGAAAAAACTCCGCCTGTAGGTTCTTCATATGTTCCTGCACCGCATCTTCGGCGTTTTGCTGCATACGGGAGTCGATGGTGGTATAGATACGGAGACCGTCCAGATAAAGGTTCCATTCGTCCCTTTCCCCTTCCAAGGCGGGTTTCGGGTTCTTTTTGATCCAAGAATTCATGAACCCCTGTAAATACATTCGGAAATAGGTGGCAATGCCCTCCCGGTGCGATTCCGGACTAAAATTGATGTCCATTTTTAGGCCCTGCAGCGAGTCCGCTTCCTTTTCGGTTATATATTCATATTTTGCCATCTGGCCCAGAACGGTATTCCTACGGTTCCGTACCATTTCCTCCCTTCTGATGGGATTATAGAGCGAAGAGTTCTTTAACATTCCCACCAACACCGCAGATTCTTCCGTTTTAAGATCTTTGGGCTCCTTCCCAAAATAGATACGGGAGGCGGACCTGATCCCATCGGCATTGTAGTTAAAATCGTAAATATTAAGGTACATCATTATGATCTCTTCCTTGGTATACTGTCTTTCCAAGCGAACGGTGATCACCCATTCCTTTATCTTTTGTATGATCCTGTCGACGGTATTGGAAGAGGCCCTTTCGGTGAACAGTAACTTGGACAATTGCTGGGAAATGGTACTTGCACCCCCTTTTGTGCCCAAAAAGATGATGGCCCTAAGCGTACCACGGGCATCTATTCCCGAATGGTCAAAGTACCGGGCGTCCTCTGTGGCCACCAGGGCATCCACCAAATTCTGTGGCAGGTCGTTGTACGTTACCGGGGTGCGGTTGTCGTCCAGATAAAATTTTCCAAGTGTCTTTCCGTCGGAGGAGATTATTTCCGAAGCAAGGTTGGTCTGCGGATTTTCCAAATGTTCAAAGGTGGGCATTTCCCCGAAGACCTCCCAGGATGCCAATAAGAACAGGAGCAGCACCGCGGCAACTGCCGATGCGAACAAAATCCAAAACCACTTGATATACCTAAAAAAACCTGTGTTCTTTTTTTTCTTTGCAGCCGTTGCCATTACTTGCTTTTTTCTATTTGAAAACCAATATCCGTAATTCCCTTTAAATCTCCAATGCCCTCCACTTTTCCATTCTTTCTCATGGCATGCAGAATCTCGAGGGTATATACGCCCTTGGTGGGGAAAACGACGTTTTCCTTGTACCACAATTTATTTTCCTTTAAGCTTCCGCTCCCCTTGCCAAGCCACTCCCCATTGGGCAGGGCCATTTCGTATTCCAAGGTGTCCCTAATGGTCTCGCCCGTGGGAAAATTGAGTTCCGTAATCAAAAAAAGGTTGCTATAGGGGTAGGTATCATCGTTCCTGATATTGATGAAAATATTGTTCTTGGAAACCGTATCCAGGTCGGAAAAGGTGAATTTGATGGTATCCTCTTTGCCCCATTGGCCGTTTTCGGTAGCGATATAATCTGAATGAACGGTATTGTTCCCGCATGAAGCCAAAAATAAGGGAAGTACTATGGAAAGGAATTTCCTAAGCATTTTTGGCAGGTCTTTTTCTGTTGTTCCTGTTCCTGTTCTTTTGCGAATTACCCTGCCCTTGGCTTTGGCCCTGTCCTTGCGGCTTGCTCTTGGCGGTCCCTTGTGGCTTGTTCTGATTTTTGTTGCGCTTTCTTTTCTGTTTGGGTCGGTCAAAACGGGTAAGACTGTCCTGCCCCACCACATTTTCGAAGACTTTTTCCTTTTCCACGATCACTTGGTCGTTGTCCACGGCATATTCTTCCAGGCTAGCGATCTTTTCACTATTGCCATTTTTGGCGATTATCTCATTTACCTGATCTTTGGTGAGGGCATGCCAATTGGAAGGTTCGTCCCGATAGGAGAACCATAGCATACTTTTGAAGATGTCCACTTTCTGGCAAAATGCAAGTCCCTTAACGGTCGAAATCTTGGTTTCTTGGGAGGGAAAATCCTTTAGGGCGTCCAAGTACACATCCAGTTCATAATTGAGACAGCATTTAAGCTTGCCACATTGTCCCGCCAGTTTCTGGGGATTTAGCGAAAGTTGTTGATAACGTGCGGCCGCGGTGCTTACGGACCTAAAATCGGTAAGCCAAGTGGAACAGCAAAGTTCCCTACCGCAGGAGCCGATACCACCAAGTCGTTGGGCCTCTTGTCTATAGCCGATCTGTCTCATCTCGATCCGGATGGAAAAGGCCTTGGCCATATCCTTGATCAATTGCCTAAAATCGATCCTATCCTCTGCAGTATAGTAAAACGTGGCCTTGGAGCCATCTCCCTGAAATTCCACATCGGAAATTTTCATCTGTAGTTGGAGGGCAATGGCTATTTCCCGTGCCCTTTTTTTAATTTCCTCTTCCCGGTTGCGGCATTTTTGCCAGATATCGATATCCTTTTGGGAGGCCTTTCGGTACAATCGGGGAAGGTCGGCATCGTCAAAGCTCTCCTTCTTTTTTTTCATCTGCACCTTTACCAGTTCCCCGGTAAGGGTAACCATGCCAATATCGTGGCCGGATTTTGCTTGGGTGGCCACAACATCCCCGATGGCCAACGATAAATTTTCGGAATTTCTAAAAAATTCCTTCCTACTGTTCTTAAAACGAACTTCCACCCCATCAAACGGTTTTTCCCCATTTGGAAGTGACATATTTGAAAGCCAGTCAAAAACGGTCAATTTGTTACATCCATCGCTTCCGCAAGTCCCATTGTTCTTGCACCCCCGCGGTTGACCGTCCTTACCAGTTGAACAACTGCTACAACCCATATAAAATATATTGGTTTGGCAAAGAAATCCTCATTGCCAAAAAAGGTTCATAAAAAAATTTACTCAAACGTAAAGATAGTACAAAATGTGGCAGAAGCGAAATGCCATATCACAATTGCACCACCTGTGTGCCCTTCTAAAACGCAGTAGTGCCCGTTTAAAGTATTGGAAGGTACATAATCATGGGCGCAAATACTCTTTTGGGGCCTTTATCTTTTAAATTTCAGGACCTCCGATCGTCCCTTTTTAAAGATTTTGTTGCTCACTTCTTTTCCCCTTCGGAGTTCTTTCTGGACCTCAAACGGCAGCGCATGTACCTCTTTACATGCATCGGAACAACAATCGTCCATTGCCTTTGCACATTCCGGGCATTGGATGAACAACAAATGGCAAGCTTCGTTGGCACAGTTAACATGGGTATCGCAAGGCTTTCCGCACTGGTGGCAATTGGCGATCACGTCATCTGTGACCCGCTCGCCCCTTCTATGGTCGAAAACAAAATTTTTCCCCATAAACTTGTTCTCCAACTGACGGTCGCCCACCTGTCTGGTGTATTCTATAATGCCCCCTTCCAACTGAAATACGTTTTTGAAGCCCTTGTGCTTGTAATAGGCACTGGCCTTTTCACAACGGATCCCCCCGGTACAGTACATGAGCAATTTTTTGTTTTCCTTGTAGGGCTGCAGGTCCTTTTCAATAATGTCCAAAGAATCCCTGAAGGTATCCACATCGGGCGTAATGGCATTTTTAAAATGGCCGATCTCGCTCTCATAATGGTTGCGCATATCCACCAAAATGGTATCGGGATCTTCCAACAGCTCATTGAACCTCTCGGCATCTACGTGTATGCCCTTGTCGGTAACGTCAAAAGTGCCCTCCTCCAGGCCATCGGCCACTATTTGGTTGCGCACCTTTACCTTGAGCTTTAAAAACGACTTGTTGTCCTGTTCCAATGCGATGTTCAACCGTACATTTTCCAAGAAGGCAATACTGTCCAAATGGGCCTTAAAGGCATCAAAGTTTTCGGCGGGAACCGATAATTGGGCGTTTATCCCCTCTTTTGCCACATAGATCCTGCCCAAGACCTCCAATTGGTCCCAATGTATAAAAAGGTGGTTCCTAAAAATGTTCGGATTTCCAATATGCGCATATTGATAGAAAGAGATGGTAAGCCGGTCCTTGCCGGCCTCCTCAATAAGTTTCTCCCTTTCCTTTGCGCTTAACGTATTGTACAGTTGCATGCTATACCAATAATTAAGGAGCCTCGCCGACCGCTTTTTTAATAAGAAGGGCCGGACCGGTTCAGGTTAAAGAATATTTAGGCGCAAAAGTAACCATTCCCCTGTTTTCGGACAAAAAAACTTTCCCTCCATTCGATACGCCCTATTGGCAGGGCCGATTTTTTTAAAGGAAACCGTTCGGGAAGGCACATTTCCAAAAAGCGATCAACTGTCATTGCGATATGCAAAAAGAAATGGTAATTTAGCGTTCCTAATATATATTCTGATGAGCACTGATAAAGAAGCAAAATTAAAGGCCCTAAAACTTACCTTGGACAAACTTGACAAAACCTATGGTAAGGGAGCGGTAATGAAAATGGGGGACAGTGTGGCCATGGATGTGGAAGTGATCCCATCCGGATCTTTGGGTCTGGACATTGCCCTTGGTGTAGGCGGTTACCCAAGGGGGAGGGTGATCGAAATATATGGTCCGGAATCTTCGGGTAAGACTACCCTAACGTTGCATGCGATGGCCGAAGCCCAAAAGAATGGGGGCATTGCCGCCTTTATCGACGCCGAACATGCGTTCGATCGTTTTTACGCCCAAAAATTGGGGGTTGATATAGACAACTTGATCATTTCACAGCCAGATCACGGGGAACAGGCCCTTGAAATAGCGGACAACCTGATCCGTTCCGGTGCGATCGATATCGTAGTAGTGGATTCGGTGGCGGCGCTTACGCCAAAAAGTGAGATCGAAGGGGAAATGGGGGATTCCAAAATGGGACTTCATGCCAGGTTGATGTCGCAAGCCCTTAGAAAGCTCACCGCTTCCATCAGCAAAACCAATTGTACGGTCATATTCATCAACCAATTGCGGGACAAAATTGGGGTGATGTTCGGAAATCCGGAAACGACCACTGGGGGAAATGCCCTTAAATTCTATGCCTCGGTCCGTTTGGACATCAGAAGGTCCACACAGATAAAGGATACCGATGGGGATGTACAGGGAAACAAGACCCGTGTGAAAGTGGTCAAAAACAAGGTCGCACCTCCCTTTAGGACTACCGAGTTCGACATCATGTACGGGGAAGGCATTTCCAAGGTCGGGGAAATTGTGGATCTAGGAGTGGAATACGAGATCATCAAAAAAAGTGGGTCTTGGTTCAGTTATGGGGATACCAAACTTGGACAGGGAAGGGATGCGGTGAAAAGCCTGTTGAACGACAACCCCGAGCTGATGGATGAACTGGAGGGCAAGATTACGGAAGCGATCAAAGCCGTCAAAAAATAAGCAAATCCCCAAGTCTTGTTTTTTAGCGGTCGCCACGCAACCTTTGAACGTTCTTTTCATCTTTGGTTAAAAACTAAAACTAATTATGAAAAAGTCGTTGTACTTGCTTTTGCTTGCTGTAACCGCAATGGCCTTGAGTTCCTGTGATCTGGATGATGACACCAATTTCTACTATGTTTCCCTGCCCGTGACCTCCGTAGAACTTCCGGAAGCATTTGAACTGAACGAAACCTATGAAATAAAGGTCAAATACATCAGACCGGACAACTGCACCTATTTTGAAGGTTTTGATGTTTCCAAAACCGATACCACTACCCGAAATGTGGTGGTAGTTGGCACTACCCTGGATGATGTGGACTGTATGGAGACCGAACAGGAGGTGGAAAATACCTTTAACTTTGTGGTACTTTATACCGACACTTACCTCTTCCGGTTTTGGACCGGTGAGAACGAAGATGGGGAACAGGAATATTTGGAACTGGAAGTTCCCGTACTTCCTGCATCCGAAGAATAAAAAGAACCTAACCCAATATAATACAGACGGGCATTTTGAGTTTAGAAGAGCTCATACATAACTGTAAAAAAGGTAACAGGAAGGCACAGGAGCAGCTGTACAGGCAATATTCCGGCATGCTCTTCGGGGTATGCCTAAAATACTCGCGCAACAAAACAGAGGCAGAGGACAACCTTCATGACAGTTTTTTGACCATTTTCAACAAGGTGGAACAGTATGGGTTCAAAGGTTCCTTTGAAGGATGGGCAAAAAGGATTACCGTAAACACAGTGCTCCAGAAATACAGAAAGGAGGAGCACCTGAACGTGATTTCGGACAATGTGGAAGAAGAGCAGTATGTTGAAAGTGGATATGAGGACATCGATCTGCCCACCTTATTGAAATACATACAGGAACTGCCCAATAAATACCGTCTAACGTTCAACCTATATGTACTGGACGGGTATACCCACAAGGAAATAGCGGATATGTTGGGCACCTCTCCGGGAACCTCCAAATCCAATTTGGCCAGGGCGCGGATGATCCTAAAGGAAAAGATCGAAAAAAAAATAATCAATATTGCCTGATGTGGAACTGAAAGGAAATAGAATAATAACATGCTCGGAGCACGTTTGCGAGGAATATAGGTGAAAAGCACCCTTTCGACGCAAGCCCTGCAAGGCATTTCGGAGCATTATATGTCCCACCTAGTGGGTTTAAGATAACATAGTAGCAGCGATGAAAAAGAATTTGGACCAATTGTTCCAGGAAAATTTTAAAGAGTTCCAAGAACTTCCCAGCGAACGGGTGTGGAAGTCACTTGAAGCTTCTTTGGACAGGAACGAAAACAAGCGGCGTGCCATACCAATATGGTGGTCTGCCGCAGGCGTGGCCGCCCTGTTGGCGGTCATCCTTTTGATCGCCGATCCTTTTGGCGATGCGGAAATAAACCCCAACCAAGTTACCGACACGGAAAATACGGAACCCCAACATCAGGAAGTTGGGAAGAATCCTTTAAAAAACTCCGGTGACGCCTATACCAATACCCCGGACGAATCCACCGATCCAGGCAGGGATGTCGTAAATAGCGACAATGAAAATGGTGGACAGCTAGGTCCGCACTCCGAACAACTTGCAGGAAACCCATCCCGTTCATCCACCACAAAAAAGTCAAACGACAAATCGCAAAAAGACATACATCCGTTACCAAACAAGGAAACCTTTACCGCCTATAATGCCGGTACTGCCAAAGAAACAGAGAAGGGGCTGGCCATGGAAGAAGGAGTAGGGGAAAAAGAGAATCCCCTCAGCCAAAAAAGCTCCCCGATCGATGAAATTGGCGCTTTTGAAAAGGGTGATGAAACGGTAGCGGAAACAGAACCCACAGATCCAAAAAAGAAGTCCATTTACGATGTGATCAAGGAACAGGAAGAGGAAGCCGAGGAAATTGCCGAAAGCAATGACCGGAAATGGTCCTTGGAACCCACTATAGCCCCTGTATATTTTAACGGTTTTGGGGAAGGATCTCCCGTTGCGTCCAGCTTCTCCACCAATTCAAAAACCGGTAACGTAAATTTGAGTTATGGAGTACTGGTATCCTATGAGGTAAGCAAAAAAGTACGGATACGGTCGGGCCTTAACAAGGTGGATTTTGGATATGATACCAATGATGTGAACATTACCTCCTCCTTTTGGGGACCCGAAATAGCTGCGACCTCAAACATCAATTACAACCGCGCCGCAGAAAATTTGGTGGTGACCAGTAATTCCCCTACCGCCAAGCCGCCCTCACAACCATTGGACGTAACCGCGGAAAGTCCGTCGAGAAACGGCAGTATGGTACAGCAATTTGGATATGTGGAAATCCCAATGGAAATAAACTATACGCTTTTGGACCGAAAATTTGGGATCCATTTGGTAGGTGGGTTAAGTTCCTTGTTCCTGACCAACAACGACATCCTCTTGGAATCGGAGGGAATGCGCACCACCATAGGGGAGGCGAGCAACATAAACAGTGTCAATTTCAGTACCAACGTCGGATTTGGCCTTAATTATAAATTTACACCAAAGGTACGGCTCAACATAGAGCCGGTGTTCAAATATCAGTTAAATACATTTTCCGAAACCGCTGGAAGTTTCCAGCCGTTTTCGGTGGGCGTATACAGTGGGTTTAGCTTCCGCTTTTAAGAAAACCCTTCCAGTGAGCGGACTTAGGAAATGGCCAGCGGGCCTATTGAAGTGGTCTATTATCCAAAAGGTCCTTTAAAATTATTTCGCGAACCTCTTCCATCAGCACCCGTTTGTCTTCCGTTCCCAAACGGTCCGTCTTAAAAAAACGGTGTACCTTGGCCCTTACCGGTCCAGGGCCCCCACTAAAAAAGGTAAATGGAAAACGCTTTTTGTTATCCAAAAAGCTAATGGGGACTATGGGTATCTTATGTGCAATGGCCATTTTAAAGGCCCCTTCCTTAAAGGTATCCAAAACAATATGTTCGTCTGGGACGCCCCCTTCGGGAAAGATGCAGATGCTTAGGCCCTGATCCAACCTTTTCTGCGCCCTACGGTAGACGCCTGTCCTGCTCCTACTATCGTCCCTATCGACCAAAATGCAGACCCTTTTATAAAAAAAACCAAAGAGGGGAATCTTAACAAGCTCCTTTTTTCCCACGAAGACAAACGGAGTTGGGCTAACCCTCAACATGAGCATAATGTCCAACATACTGGTATGATTGGCCACCAGCATACAGCCCTGTCCCTTTTTTAATCGCTCTTCGTACGTGATCCTGGGAAAACATCCCATTCCGTAAAGGGTAAAATTGGCCCAAAGATTACGGGCCATCCAAAAAAATTGGGGATAGCTTTTTTCGGATATCGAAAAAAGCAATAAGAAGGGAAAAAATACCAAAATGGGCAAAGAGACCAAACAATAGAACCAAATACGGTATAGGGCCTGTCCTAATTTTTCCACTGCTAGAAACATGAAATCAAAAGTAACAAAATTAATACGGTTTTAGTATTTATTTTACCTTTGCGGTTCTTTGAAAAAAACCAAATGTCTAGAATTTTAACAGGAATACAAAGTACGGGAACCCCTCATTTGGGAAATATTCTGGGGGCCATTTTACCGGCGATCAAAATAGCTGGGGATCCCAAAAACGAATCCTTTCTTTTTATTGCGGACATGCATTCCCTTACACAGATCAAGAACGGACAGATGTTACGGCAAAATACCCATGCGGTGGCGGCGACCTGGTTGGCCTTTGGACTGGATATAGAAAAGACCGTGTTCTACAGACAGAGCGATGTTCCACAAACGGCGGAACTGACCTGGTACCTAAGCTGTTTTTTTCCCTATCAGCGACTTACCCTTGCCCATTCCTTTAAGGACAAGGCGGACCGTTTGGAAGATGTAAATGCCGGTCTGTTCCTGTATCCCATGTTAATGGCGGCGGATATCC
Source organism: uncultured Sediminicola sp. (assembly GCA_963974715.1). Taxonomy (GTDB): domain Bacteria; phylum Bacteroidota; class Bacteroidia; order Flavobacteriales; family Flavobacteriaceae; genus Sediminicola. The sequence continues at coordinate 245,725 of CAXBDK010000001.1, read as the reverse complement.
TACTGTACGATGCAGAAATAGTACCGGTGGGCAAAGATCAGTTACAGCATATAGAAATGACCCGGGATGTGGCTTCAAGATTCCATGCCCAAATGGGAGACACTTTTGTACTTCCCGAGGCAAAAATACAGGAAGGAACCATGTACGTCCCAGGGACGGACGGGACCAAAATGAGCAAGAGCAAGGGCAATTTGATCGACATTTTCCAGACAGACAAAAATCTTAGAAAACAGATCATGGGAATACAAACGGACAGTACCCCCATGGAAGACCCCAAAGATCCGGCTACCGACACCATCTTTGCCCTCTATAAAATTCTGTCGACGGAAGAAAGGACCGCAGAGATGGAGGCCAATTACCGAAAGGGAAATTATGGATATGGACATGCCAAGCAGGCCCTTTATGAGCAGATAGTTGAAAAATTTGGGGATGCGCGTGAAAAGTATGCCTACTATATGTCACATCCCAAGGAAGTGGACGAGGCCTTGGCCATTGGCGCCGATAAGGCCCGGAATGTTGCCGACGGGGTCCTGGACAGGGTACGGGCCAAACTAGGGTATTAGTGTTCGGTCTAAGCATCCCATCCCTTATTCCATATTCGCTTTTAACCTGTCACGGATAGAATATTAGCTGTTACGTAGAAAACCGACCCATTGGTTTGTTTTTATACGAAATAACCCATCTTATTTGCCCAAGTGTCCGCCGAACGTCATTTTTGATCGGATAAAAGGCCACTTGCCCCCCTTTTTTTTTACTGATCTTCCTTGGCACCGACCAAATGGTCGGTAAAAAGCTCAGATGGCTTCAAATAACTTGCCTGGTAGTGGCCTTATCACCCCCTTCATTTCCATATTGATCAACAGGGAAGAAACTTTAAATACCGGCATTTGGCATTTGAGCGCAATCGTATCCAACAATTGTTTCCCCTCACGCTGCAAATACGAGTGGATGATCTGCTCATGTGGATCCAATTCCACAAACAGTTTTTTCTGAACCAAGGGAGCACTCCCCTCCCCGCTATCGAGTTCCCATCCCATTATGTAAATAAGATCCGCCGCGGAGGTGATCATATGTGCCTTATGCTGTTTTATAAGATCATTGCATCCCTTACTGTAGGGGTCGTCGGTCCTGCCAGGTACCGCAAAGACATCCCTATTATAACCGTTCGCAATATCGGCCGTTACGAGGCTTCCCCCTTTTTCTGCGGATTCTATAACGATGGTCGCCTCGCCCATTCCCGCAATTATACGGTTCCTTTTTAAAAAATTCTCCCGCTCCGGTTCACTGCTACTCCAAAATTCCGTCATAAATCCCCCGTTCCGTTCCACATCCGCCATATACCTGGAGTGTACCTTTGGATATATTTGGTTGAGCCCATGTGCCAAACAGCCTATAGTCTGTAATCCGTTTTTAACCGCTGCCCTATGGATGCATATATCCACCCCATAGGCAAAACCGCTGACAATGATTGGGTCGAGGGGTGCCAGATCGGCAATCAACCGCTCACAGAAAGCACTCCCGTAAGTTGTCATATTCCGGGTGCCAACTATGCTTATACATTTCTGTGCCCCCCAATCCATATGGCCCCTTTTAAAAAGAAGTATAGGGGCATCCAAACAATGTTTGAGGTACAATGGATACTCCTTGTCCATAAAATAGCTATATTCCACCTTATCGCTTAAAATATACTCGTATTCCGCAATGGCCGCCTCAAGATATTTCCCGTCGAACAAATTGGCAAGGGCATAACTGCCCACACCCTCAATTTTTAACAGGGTGGTTTTTTTGTTCGAGAAAACCTCTTGGGCATTCCCGCAATGGGCAATCAATTTTTTTGCGGTCACATCACCGACGTTGGGGATGCACTGCAATCGCAAAGTGGCAACGAGCTGCTCCTTATCCATTGTAGCTTGGTTCTTAAAGGATTACAAAATACAGAAAATAAAATGTTAATAAAAACTTGATACATCAGTTTTGGAAGGGTTATTTTTTTGCAATATTTGTGTCATGGGAACTGAGCATTACATCGCTGAACTACTATATCGCTACAATTGTGTGATCATCCCCGGTTTTGGTGGGTTTCTCACCCAATTGAAATCGGCCGTCATACATGAGGGCACGAACAGTTTCAGTCCCCCAAGAAAGTTGGTCTCCTTTAATGGGCAGCTCATCTCGAACGACGGGCTATTGGTATCCCATATGGCCGATGCGGAGAAGGTGGGTTACGAAGAAATGCTGGAACGCACCCACAAGTTTGCCGAAGATTGGAAAAGAAAATTAAACTTGGGCGAGCGTATAAGCTTGCCGAACGTAGGCGAACTTTGGATGGACAAGGATATGAAAATCCTGTTCCAACCCTCCTACCATATCAACTATCTGACCTCTTCCTTTGGATTTTCCCCTTTTGTCTCCAATCCCGTATTGCGGGAACAGCTTAAGGAAGAAATTGTTGAAATGGAGGAAAGGATTCCTTTTATGATCACTCCAGAAAGCAGGAAAGAGGGATACATAAGGCCCTATTTAAAATACGCAGCCATTATATTATTGGCATTTTCCACAGGACTTACTGGAGTGCGGTTTTACAAAACCTCCAAGAGCAATCAACAATTGGAACACCAAGAGGCACAGGAAAGGGTTTCAAGGACCATACAGGAAGCCACTTTCTTTGGCAACGCCCCGTTGGAACTGCCCGCCCTAAAGCTGGAAATCGCAAAAAAAGATCAGGTGCACTATTATGTGGTGGCCGGTGGGTTCAGGGCCGTTGAAAATGCAGAAAAAAAGGTGGCACAGTTAAAGGCAAAAGGCTTCAATGCGGACTATATCGGTGAAAACAAACATGGACTGCACCTAGTTACCTATAACAGTTTTACGGATGCACAGGAGGCCCTTGTATACCTTCGTCAAATTAAACGAACCGTATCCTACGAGGCTTGGCTATACCAAGAATAATATACTTTCCCCTTTCAACCTTCCATTAAGGGTGTATCTTTGCAAAAAAAAAATATGCTGCCCAAGACTCCCAGTGAATCACGCACCATTATGACCGATATGGTCCTCCCCAGTGAGACGAATCCGTTGAACAACCTCTTTGGAGGGGAACTTTTGGCTCGAATGGACCGTGCGGCCAGTATTGCCGCAAGGAGGCACAGCAGAAGAATCGTGGTGACCGCATCTGTGAACCATGTTGCCTTTAATAGGGCGGTACCCTTGGGAAGCGTCGTAACCGTTGATGCATCCGTCTCGCGTGCTTTTTCCACTTCCATGGAAGTCTTTATCGACGTTTGGATGGAAGATCGATTCAGCGGTGAACGTACCAAGGCCAATGAGGCAATCTATACATTTGTAGCCGTGGACGATACCGGAAAACCTACCGCGGTCCCTACACTAAAGCCCGAAACGGAACTTGAAAAGAACCGATTTGACGCCGCCCTGAGAAGAAAGCAGTTAAGCTTGGTACTTGCCGGAAAGATGAAACCAAATGAAGCTACCGAGCTACGGGCGCTGTTCGTTCCCGAAGCATAGCTCCCTCCTTAGCAAGCGTGAAGTTGAACACTATAAGCGATAGATCCAATCTTCTGGATTTAAACGCGTAGCATCTTGGTAGAGATAGAACTTTAACTGCGTCTGTCCACTGGACCGATTGGTATATATTTCCCCCAATTCCTCTTTTATGGCCACCTTGTCCCCCTTTTTGACGTATAACTTACTCAAGTTATAGTAGGTGCTGATATAATTTCCATGTTTTATCTGCACGCCCATATTTCCTCCCGGTACCGCCATTATTCCTATAACCACCCCTTCAAAAATGGAACGTGCCTTTGAGCCGGAGTCGGTTGCGATGATGACCCCATTATTTTGATGTTTGATCCCTGGGTAGACCGCATCGCTGTATACCCCAAATCCCCTGCTTTTAATCCCCTTTTCCACCGGCCATACCAGTTTTCCCTTATTTGCGGCAAAATTATTGGCCACGATGGCAGCTTCCGGGGTAAGGACAAACTTACTGCTGTTACTTGTTACCCCAGCTTCCTTATTACTGGCCACTATGGCGCTTCTGATCAATCTCTCGATCTGCTGATCGATCTTACTTGCCTCCTGCTTCTTCTTTTTGATGGCGGCGGTATATTTACTCTCATTTTTCCGAATGCTTCCCAAAAGCGCCTGTTGGTCGGCCTTTTCCTTTTCCATCTGCCGTTTTGCGTTCGTATTCTCGGCCACCAGACGATCTTTTATCTTTCGCTGTTCGGTAAGGTCCTTGTTCAACTGGGTGAGTTCCTCGGTCTTTGCCACGATCTGCGCACCCTGTTCCTTGCGATATTGGGTATACTGTTTCATGTACTGCAGCCTTTTAAAGGCCTGGAAAAAATTCTCGGAGGACAACAGGAACATGAGCCTGCTCTGCTTGGATTTATTCTGATAGGATTTTTGTATCATGGTGGCATATTCCCCTTTCAGTTCCTCCAGGTCCTGACGAAGTTTCGAGATGTTGCGGATATTCGTATTGATCTGACGGTTGAGCAGGTTGGACTGTTGGTTGGTAACACTGATCAGCTGCTGCCTCACATTTATTTTTTGTTCCAAGGCTTCCATTTCCTCCATCACATTCCCCTTTTCCTTTTTTTCGGCAAAAAGGAGTCTGTTGATATCGCCGATCTCTTTCTGAAGTTGCTCCCGTTTGGCTTCCAATGCCTTTTGTTCATTGGTCTGGGCGGTAATCTGCTGCCCCCCTAAAAAAAAGGTGGACCAAAATAGCAAGAACGTTACGGGAAAGTTTCGCTTCATATTATTTTAATACGATCTCTTTAAAACCACTTGGTATTTTATAGGGGAAACTCACCGGCCTATTGAATTCAACATTTCGGTATTCCAAGGCAATGGTATTGGTCTTATCCGTATCCATGGCCGTAATATTGATTTCGTTGGGAACTACCCTTCCTTCGATCAGCTGATAATTTTTATAATCGATCTGCAACATCCTATTCTTTTCGGGCTGGGACAAAAGCTGTCCGGCCATTTTAAAATTTTTCGGTTCAATTTCAAAAATTGCCTTAAAGATCGCCTCCGTTTTTTTGGGCATTAAGCGATATGCGTTGTTGGCTACCGTAGCATCGTATTTACCCTCCTTAAGATCCACAATGGCCTCTCCCAAAAGTACGTTCTGCAATTTTTCAAAATTGAGCTCGGTCCCCAGCAAGTTACTTAAATATCCGAAATCCCCATCAAAATACTCGTTATCCAGTTTATTGTAAAAACTGACCCTATCGGGGGTTATATACGCTTTTACCACGCCCAGGGGAGCACTTATCCAAATGACCCTATCCTTTTCCATTCTCAGGCTCACACTTACCCCTTGCGAAGATTCCCCATCCGAATAATCAATCTTCATTTTCCCGCTAAGGGTCTTAAAATCCAGTTGGTTCTGGTAATGGTTCTTGATAATGGTCCTTGCTCCCAGATTGGCATCGATGGAACCATCGGTTACGATCTTATTGGATTTACAGGAAAGCACGAACATCGCCAGAAAGGCATAAATACCATACTTTTTGAAGGTTGAGAAGCTTTTTTCCATGTCCCTATGATCCCGATTTTAATTTACTAAGATACATATTTGCTTTTGAAGAATTTCCCAAACCTGTGTAGGCAATTGCCAATTCTTTGTGAATATTGTTGATGAGTTCTTGATCATCATCCAACAAATAGTCCAATGCTTCCTCCAATATGCCAGCAGCTTCTTTGTGTTTGACCATTTTATTCAAGGCCATTCCGTTAACGTAATAAAAAAAGGGCTGTGCGGGAAATAGTTCCATAGCTTCCCGTGAAACCATTTCTACAGTGGCGAAGTCGCCCTTTTCCATCAGTTCCCCAATTCCTTTTCGGTATGTGGACATGGGGTCCCCATTATTGGAGATGGCTTCCTTTTCTGGCGCTTCCATTTCCGATTTTCCGGCCAGGGCCTCTTTGATCCTGAACATCAAAATATTCCCTTGAGCGGAAAGCGTTACTCCGTTCAGGACAAATTGGGCACTTTCATAATCGTCCCTTTCCATATAAATGGTTGCCAAATTTTCCCGTAGTTCCCGATCGTTATACGGAACGGCAGCCCTTACCGATTCGAACGACCCACCTTTTTTATCCACAATATCGAGCAAGGTGCTGGCATACCACAGGTTGGACGGTTCCTTATTTAGTGCGGCCACAGCGTGGTTTTCGGCCATTTGGTGGTCCCCACTGGCCATATATGCCTTGGCAAGTTCATGATCCAATACGGAGCTTTCCCGGTCCATTTCCTTACATTCCATAAATAGGGTAATGGCCCTGTCGTAATTTTCGATCCCTTTCTGTTTAAGGGCCTCAAAAAATTTCTCCTGAAAGGTATCCGAATAGTCCTCCATTGATACCTCGGCACTTTCGGACGTTTCTTGGGCATACGCCAGCCCCCCGTTAAAAAGTACGGCAAGGGATAACAGATAGAAAGTCCTACCTCCGAACATATGACTGCTTATATTATCGAACATTCCCAGTAGGGAAACAATGTACACAAAAATCACTCCATAGTGGAGTAGTCCCCTATACTGATGGTTTCGAACTTACCATTATAGACCACATGGTTTCCGATCATGGCATTGTCCAAATTGGCGTTCCCGATTTTATTATGGTTCTGTATCAAGCTGTTCTTTATGGCACTGTTCTCTATAAGGCAGTGATCACCAATTGAAACATTGGGGCCTATGGTACAGTTCCGCAAGACGACGTTCTCGCCTATAAAACAAGGTTCGACAATTTTTGAATTCTCCAATGTCACCCCTTTGGAAACCATGGACTCGCCATCCTTGGCCAAAAAGCCCAACATTCGACCGTTGGTCTCCACGGTCACATTTTTGTTGCCACAATCCATCCACTCCTCCACGGTACCGGGAACAAATTTCATTCCCTTGGCCATCATGGCCTTTATCCCGTCATTGATCTGGTATTCACCACCATTAATGATCTTGTTGTCCAACACATGCTGTAATTCCTGTTTTAGCACCCCAACATCCTTAAAATAGTAGATGCCTATTACCGCTAGGTCGGACACAAAGGTAGCAGGTTTTTCTATGAGTTCCACAATCTCATTGGCCTGGTTCAATTGTACCACCCCAAACGCCTCTGGCCTGTCCACTTTTTTGACCCAGATAACACTATCCGCAGACCGATCCAGATCAAAATCTGCCCGTATCAGCGTATCGGCGTAAGCGATCACTGCTGGGCCCGTGAGCGATTCACGGGCGCACATGATCGCATGTCCCGTCCCAAGAGGTTCATCCTGTCTGTATATAGATGCTTTGGCCCCTAAGCTCCGTGCCAGTTCTTCCAAGGAAGCCACCACATCATCCCCAAAAAATGCGGGGTCTCCCAAGATGAACGCTATTTCCTCTATATCTTCCCCTAGCACCTTTGCAATATCCCTTACCAATCTGTGTACGATCGGTTGGCCTGCAATGGGTATCAAGGGTTTTGGTACTGTAAGGGTATGTGGTCTTAAACGGGAACCTCTTCCCGCCATGGGTACAATAATTTTCATAGATCTTCTAAATTAATCCGTTCAATATGAGTGTGTTCTATTTGGTTCCCGTACTTCCAAAACCGCCACTTCCGCGGGATGTTTCGGAAAGGGTCTCTACCTCTTCCCATTGGGCGCGGGCGTGTTGGGCGATTACCATTTGCGCGATACGTTCCCCGTTCTCCACCAAAAAGGGTTCTTCGGAAAGGTTTATCAGTATCACCCCAATTTCCCCCCTATAATCCGCGTCCACGGTTCCCGGTGAGTTGAGGACCGTGATCCCTTTTTTGGCAGCCAAACCGCTCCTGGGCCGTATTTGGGCCTCATAACCGGCAGGTAGTTCCAAAAAAAGTCCGGTGGGCACGATGGCCCTCTTCATTGGATGTAACGTAAAAGGTTCGGAAATATTGGCCCTAAGGTCCATACCGGCAGAATGGCCGGTTTCGTATTGGGGCAACCCGTGCACTGAGCCGTTGATGATCTTTATCTTCATTTCTTTAAAAATATTTTCTTGAGCTGTTCCCTTTCCAATTTAAAAAGCATTCCCAGGAAGAGGAGCAAAAGTAAGATTCCCACTATAAGATTCCCATTAAAAACATAAAAAGATACGATTGAGAACCCGATAGAGATACCAAGGTAGAAAACAATTTTGCGATAATTATAGGGAATGGGATAGTACATGTTCCCAAAGTAAAAGGACAGGAGCATCATACTCCCATAGGCAACCAAGGTGGCAACGGCAGATGCCGTGTACCCAAAATAGGGGATAAAAGTATAATTGATCATGATGGTAAGTATGGCCCCGATAATGGAAATATAGGCCCCCACTTCCGTCCTGTCCGTAATTTTGTACCATACGGATAGGTTGTGATATATTCCCAGACAAAAACTGCCAAGCACTACCAAGGGAACTATATACATTGCTTCCCAATAGTCGGAATTGGGGATAAGGATATGTTTCAATACATCGGAAAACACAACCACGGTCAACAAAATAACGCTTCCAAGAATTACAAAGTAATTGGTGATCTGTGCATAGGTCCGCTGCGGATTCTCGGTTTTGGAATGGCTAAAGAAGAAAGGTTCGATCCCCATCCGAAAGGCAGTGGCGAACAAGGTCATAAAAAGGGTCAGTTTATAACAGGCCGAGTATTTTCCGATCTCGCTATCCGCAGTATTTTCGGGCAACATCCAAGAGAGCATGATCCTATCGAACACTTCGTTTACGGTAAAGGCAATTCCTGCGATGAGAACCGGCATTGCATAGCCCATCATGTTCTTCCATAGACGTACATCGAATACATAGGGCCTCCTAAAGTATAACCTTAACATAAAAAGAAGCGTAATGGCGCTGGCGATAAGATTTGATATGAAGATATAGGAGATTTCAAAATCGGTCCTGTAAATGGCCGTAAATGCCGAATCCGGGTCATGTTTCACCATGCTCGGCAACACCACAAGAAAAAAAACGTTCAGGCCCAAATAAATGGCCACGTTCAATATTTTAACGAGGGCATACCGCATTGGTTTGCCGTTGGCCCGCAACCAAGAGAACGGAATTATCACCAACGCATCCAATACCAGGATATAAATGGCATACTGAATATATTCCGGTTCTATTTCGGTCATCGTGGCAATTGGATCCCGGAATATGGTGGCCAGTAGCAGAAATAATAGGGAGGAGCCCCCAATGGACAGTAAAGAGGTGGTAACCACCCTTTTCCTTGGTTGTGCGGTATCGTGGTAAAACCTAAAAAAAGCGGTCTCCATTCCGTAGGCAAGCAATACGTTAAAGATGGCAAACCACGAAAATATAAGGGAAACCTCACCATATGCGTCCGGTTGCATCACGCTTACAAAGAGGGGCGTCAGAAAGAAGGAGAGCATTTTTGGCAGTACCGTTGCCAAACCATAAATAAAGGTCTGCTTAAAGAGTTTTTTTAACGGGTTCAAAATGCGAAACTGATTAGACTTTAAATGTAGGTATTTAAACGATGATCACAAAAGGGCGGGCCTTGTTTACCCAATAAGGGAAATCCATATGTTCCGGCGCCTGTTTAGTTTTCCCCCATATATTTCGGGAGCCCGCTCAGATGATGTTGACCAAAGAAATAGAACTCCAGGCGGGTTTCGGGAAATCGGCAACTCTTAAAAGCATTACGAATGGCCCTAATGTCCAAATAGTATGCTAAGTGAAAGGCCCTTGCCATCAAAAAAGGCACCACTTAAATGGTGCCTTGGTCCGTTCCCCTAACGGGACAGATCAATTGTTCAAGGCTTCAGCCCCTCCAACGATCTCCAATATCTCGTTGGTAATGGCCGCTTGTCTTGCCTTGTTATAGGTAAGTTTCAATTGGTTCCTTAGTTCGGTGGCATTATCGGTCGCCTTGTGCATTGCTGTCATACGGGCACCGTGCTCACTGGCAAAGGAATCGCGTATCCCTTTGTACAACTGTGTTTTGAGCGATTTGGGAATCAACTCCTCCACAATTTCCAATTTATCGGGTTCAAAAATATAATCGGTATTGATGCTTACTGCACCTTCCACGGGCACGATCGGCAAGAATTGTTCCGTCATCACGATCTGTGTGGCCGCATTCTTGAATTTATTGTAAACAATATCGATCTTATCATAGGTCCCATTAAGAAAGAGGGCCATGAGCTCTTCGGCTATCACTGCCACATTGTCGAATGTGAGCTCTTCATAAACTGTGCTATGATTGGAAACGACGCTGAATTTTTTGGAAAGGATATCGTTGGCCTTTTTACCGATGGCCATAAAATGTACCTCCTTATCGGCATACACGGTCTGGGCAAGGGTTGCGCCCTGCTTGATGATATTGGTATTGAACGCGCCGCACAGTCCCCTATTGGAATTGATGGCCACGACCAACACCTTTTTTACCTCCCTTTTCTCCGAGAACTTGCTTCCACCGCCCTCTTCCAAACTGGCACCTAGGCCCTGAAGGAGTTCGGTAAGCTTATCGGAATAAGGCCTCATTGCCGTAATGGCATCCTGCGCTTTTTTCAATTTAGCGGCAGAAACCATTTTCATGGCACTGGTAATCTGCATGGTGGAGGACACCGAGGCTATTCTATTGCGTATTTCCTTTAAGTTTGCCATTTGTTGTTACTATGGATATTGGATCGTTGGCAACCGCCAACAAAAACAAAACTTTTAAAAGCATTCAATCCCATTAAATGGGTTTTATTCCCGACGCTCCGCGTCCAATTGAATTGAAATAATCTTTCTTACCTTGAATACCTCGTGGGCTTATACCGAGATAGTCGATCTGTAAGCGAACGATCCGGAAACGATGTCCCCGGACCGATGTGCATATTCTTATTTATACTTTGAGGAAAGGTCCTTGCTCACCGCTGCCAGGGTGTCGGTCACCTCATCGGTGAGTTTTCCGGCCTTTAGGCTATCCAAGACATCCCTATGTTTGGCATTTAGGAATTCCAGAAAATCCTTTTCAAATTCCTTTACTTTTTCCACTGGCACGTTTCTTAACAGGTTTTTTGAACCGGCGTATATAATGGCCACTTGGTCCTCCACTGTGAACGGATCGTTCTGGGCCTGTTTTAGGATCTCAACGTTCCTACGTCCCTTTTCGATTACATTTAGGGTAGCCGCGTCCAAATCCGAACCAAACTTGGCAAAAGCTTCGAGCTCACGGAACTGGGCCTGGTCCAATTTAAGTGTACCGGCGACCTTCTTCATGGATTTGATCTGGGCATTACCCCCAACACGGGACACCGAAATACCTACGTTAATTGCAGGTCGTACCCCTTGGTTGAAAAGATCTTGCTCCAAAAATATCTGTCCGTCCGTGATGGATATCACGTTTGTTGGTATATAGGCCGACACATCCCCTGCCTGGGTCTCAATAATGGGAAGGGCCGTTAAGGAACCCCCGCCTTTGACGATCCCTTTTAGGGAGTCGGGCAGATCGTTCATGTTCTTTGCTATATTATCGTCGGCGATCACTTTTGCGGAACGTTCCAATAACCTGGAGTGTAGGTAAAATACATCCCCTGGATAGGCCTCCCGTCCCGGTGGCCTCCTTAACAAAAGGGATATTTCACGATAGGCCACCGCCTGTTTTGAAAGATCATCATAGATGATAAGGGCAGGACGGCCTGTATCCCTGAAATATTCACCGATCGCAGCACCCGCGAACGGAGCATATACCTGCATGGCCGCTGGATCGGATGCATTGGCAGCCACAATGGTGGTATAGGCAAGGGCACCGTTGTCTTCCAATGTTTTTGAAATATTGGCAACTGTGGACGCTTTCTGTCCCACAGCTACATAAATACAATAAACCGGTTTTCCAGCGTCGTAGAATTCCTTTTGGTTCAAGATAGTGTCTATACAAACGGTGGTCTTTCCGGTCTGACGGTCACCGATCACGAGCTCCCTTTGTCCCCTACCAACCGGAATCATGGCATCGATCGCCTTGATGCCCGTTTGTAACGGCTCGTTTACCGGCTGACGGAATATAACCCCTGGAGCCTTTCGTTCCAACGGCATATGATATGTTTCCCCTGTAATAGGTCCCTTTCCGTCTATGGGGGCGCCCAAGGTATTCACTACCCTTCCCACAATGCCTTCACCAACGTTGATGGAAGCGATGGTCTGGGTCCGCTTTACCACGGATCCTTCCTTGATATCCCTGGAAGGGCTTAAAAGCACCACCCCAACGTTATCCTCTTCCAAGTTCAGGACAATTCCCTGAAGTCCGCCCTCAAACTCCACCAATTCCCCATACTGGCAATTGGCAAGACCGTAGACCCTGGCGATACCATCGCCGATCTGTAATACGGTACCTACTTCATCCAAGGAAGCCGAAGCTTCGAATCCCGATAACTGCTTTTTCAATATTGCTGATACTTCAGCGGCTTTTACTCCTGCCATGTTTTTGGATATAAGACGCAAGACCTATTGTCTTGACCATTTATTATTATATACTAGTTGAAAATTCCCTTTTTAGGCCACTTAATTTACTGGATATACTGGCATCGTACTGCAGGTCCCCTATCCGAAGGACAAACCCGCCCACAATACTTTTATCCACTTTATTATTGATAGTTACTTTATTGGGCGTCAATTCCGCAATTTTTTTCAATAACTTCGCTTCCATATCGGCACTCAAAGGCACTGCAGTCGTAACATATGCCACGCCCTCCCCTTTTTGTTCACCGTAAAGGACAAGGTATTTTAAGGCCACCTCCTCCAATAGCGAAATCCGTTTGTTTTCGATAAGGATATTGAACAGTCCCGTGGTAACGGAATTGCTGCCCTTGAATATATCGGCCAGCACATTTCTTTTGATGCGTTCGTCCACGACAGGGCTTGCCAATAGTTCCCTAAGCTCGGGGCTTTCGGAAACCGTCTGCAAGATGGTGTGCATATCGGTCTCTACGGCCTCGGCAGACTTGTTATCCACCGCCAGGTCCAATATGGCCCTTGCGTACCTGATAGCAGCTCTAGATTCGTTCATGCTTTTTATTTTAACTTTATGTCGCCCAACATTCCTGCCACCAATTCCATCTGCTTATCCGCATCTGACAGTTGGTTCTGTAGGACTTTCTCGGCTATTTCCAAGGATAGTGTGGCCACTTGGTTCTTAATATCGGCCACCGCTGCCTGCTTTTCGCTTTCAATGGCGGACTGTGCCTGTTTGATCATCTTGTCGCCTTCCAATTGGGCGGCCTCCTTGGCATCGGCAATCATCTTGTCCTTTATTTCACGTGCCTCTTTTATCATGGCTTCGCGTTCCGCCCTCGCTTCTTGAAGCAAGCGTTCGCTATCGGCGGTAACGTTCTGCATCTCCTTCTTCGCATTTTCGGCAGCGGCCAGGGCATCCTTTATTCCCTGTTCCCTACCCTCAACGGCACCTAAAATGGGCTTCCATGCAAACTTCCTCAACAAAAGCAGCAAGCCCACAAAGATTAATATCTGCCAAAAAAACAGACCGAACGAAAACTGATCTAATAACTTTTCCATTTAATATATCTGAAATGTAACCAACTTAATTTTTAATCCCATTTGATGGGTCTTATTCTCCCGATAAACCGGTGTCGCAATAAAATAAGGTTTTTTCTTTAGAATACCTCCATAGGTTTATCCAGAGGTAAGCAATAAAGAATGGCCACAACCAACCGTTGTGGCCATTTCCTTTTTTTAAGATGCGAACAACGCAGCAAATCCAATACCTTCAATAAGCGCCGCTGCAATCAACATCGCCGTTTGAATTTTACCGGAAGCTTCTGGCTGACGTGCAATGGCTTCCATTGCCTGTCCACCAATCCTACCGATACCGATACCGGCACCGATAACGATCAATCCAGCTCCTACAATTCCTGGGATTTCCATAATATATATATTAAAAATTAAACATTCATATTATTAATGATGCGCCTCTTCCCTTGCCATTCCAAAATAAAGGGCGGACAACATGGTAAAGATATAGGCCTGTAAGGCCGCCACCAAAAGCTCCAAAATGGAAAGGGCAAAGGCCAGTCCAAAGGACAATGGACTGCCGATCCAGCTCTTAAAAAGGAACATCAGTCCAATGATGCTCATTAGCACTACGTGTCCCGCGGTCATGTTCGCATAAAGACGTATCATAAGGGAAAACGGCTTGATGAACATTCCCAGCAGCTCTATGGGCGCCAAGACCACTTTCATAAAGACCGGTACCCCCGGCATCCAGAAAATATGCCCCCAATAATTCTTATTGGCCGTAAAGGTGGTGATCAAAAAGGTAATGATCGCAAGACCAAAGGTCACGGCAATGTTCCCGGTGACGTTGGAAGCGATCGGGGTCATGCCCAATAAGTTGAGGAACCAAATGAAGAAGAAGATGGTCAATAGGAAACTCATATATTTCCTATAGTGTTTTGCCCCGATGTTCGGAATGGCTATTTCATCCCTGACAAAAACAACGAGCGGCTCAAAATAACGCCCTACCCCAATGGGTATGCCGCCATTTTTGGCATAGGAACGGGCCAAGGAACGGAACAGCCAGAACATAAGAAGGGAAATGAACAACATGCTCACCACATTCTTCGTAATGGAAAAATCCAAAGGTTTTCTATTGGTGGGGTGATGCTCGGAATCATATTCAATGGTTCCCTGGGCATCGGTAGCATAAATTTTTCCGTGGTATAACTTATAATGTTCGCCATCCACCTCAGCAACCGATTCGCCATGATGGAATTTGGAGGACATAAATACTTTTAGGCCATTGTCCCACAATATCACCGGCAAGGGGAAACCAACATGTTCATTTGCTTCCTCATCCAAAGTAAACAGGGTAAAATCATGCGAATCCATCAAGTGATGGTCTATGTACTCACTGATCTGTGCCTTCAGTCCTCCTTCGGATCCCTCCGTAGAAGGTTCCTTTTCATTTGCGAACGCATTGATACCCAAGCAAAGTGTAACGACTAAAAGAATTTTTGAATAAAATGGTTTCGGCATAACGCTTTAAAATATCGGTCTCGAAAAATCCGTGCAAATGTACGTTTTTATCTTAAAAAGAAAAAAGCATTTCAACTGTTTATTTCCATGCTATTTACAAATGAAAAACCGACCTCACAAATAGGGGCGTACCAACGCTGTTTTTGATATTACGGGATCGTACTGTTCAACTGCTCCACCATCTTGGAACCAGTTCGCATGGCATGTGTAGGCAATCCAAATTGACAGATCGGCGCAGTCCCTCCACCGAGGAAGGGGCGGCCCAAGTAATCCCAGGAATATAGGATTTGAAAACTACCCTTTAATGATCCATAGTCCAATAACTTCGCCTTTCAGGTATTTGCGGCGTTGGCATTTAATCTAATCCATTTTATTGAGCATACGGGCCGTAAAAAAGGTCTCGAGCACAAGGCTAAATAGGTAGGGGACAAAAAAAGCGGCGAATTCCAATGGTTCCATGGACCCGTTTTTCTTATACGTGGGATCGAAGGCCACAAAAAAAAGTAAAAATTTAAGCATACTGCCCCCTAGAAAGAGGAATCCGATCTGGGTCCTTAACCTATTTCGGAAAAAATACAGCAGTAAAAATATGGAGAGGGCAAGCAGCAAGTTGCCCACATATGCCCAAATGAGCAGGTTGTCGAAAAGGGGAAGTTTCAAAAGGTAGAGGACAAGTAAATGAACCCCAAAAAGTATGGCACCGCCCAACAGTAGGCTATATGAAAACACAACGGGCAAACTTCTCTCCGGCATTCCTATCTAAGGTTCTTCAGTTGTTTGATGACAAGGTAGAGGGATATGGCCACTCCGAGCATGGTAAGGATAATGGTAAAGGTCTTGGACTGCATGCCGAAATAGCCGTCCAACCATTTGCCCCCTTTGGCCGCCAAAAAGATGATCACGCCCATCTCTATGGCCACCCCCGAAAGAATGCCAAGGTTCCTTAAATTGTTGTTCCTGTTAGGAGGCTTTTGCGGACTCTCCGGCATTTGTGTTCTGTTTAAAGCTCGCCACCGTGGCACCCTTTCCTTTCATGGTACAAGAGGCATTAAAGGTCGCGCCCGGCTCAACGGCCAATTTGGAAACGGTTACCGTTCCTTCGATAACGGCGGATGCCTTTAGGGAAAGCAGGTCGGAAACCAATAGTTCCCCATTAAAATTCCCTTCAATATCCGCATTGACGCATTCCACTTTTCCGTGGATATAACCGTCCTTGCCTATCACGACCTTTCCGGAGGTCTTGACGTTGCCGTCCAGTTTGCCATCGATCCTAAAATCGGCCTCTGAAATGATATCCCCTTTAATTTTGGTATTCTTTTCAATTCTGTTTGGCTGTCCTCCAATTTCTGTCATAACACGTGGTTTTTTGTTATCTGAAAACATTTGTCCTAAGGTTTTGGGGTTAAAAGTTGCTCTTTGTATTCGTTGAGGTTCTTATGGACCTGTATAATTTTATAGTTTGAAGATAAAATTACGAAATTCCCTACAGCAACACGGTACTCTTTATTGTTTTTTAGCAGTTCTGCATATCCCAGGGCATAGTCTTTGGATCTAAACCCGTGAACGACCACAAATTGATCCTCCAAATTATAGATATCCTTTGAAACACTGATCTTATAGCGGAGGTCCTTTATGGACCTTTCCAAGGTTTCGATCAGTTTTAGCGCTTCCTCATTGTTCTGGATCTTAAAGGGAAAGACCACTTTCCAATTGCCAACACCTACCGACTCGGTCTCCCGTGAAAATTCCTTGGGCTCCAATTTTGGTAGCTGCTCCTCGATCATCTGTTGTGCCTTCTTTCCTTCGGGGTCATTGGGATAGTTGAGCGCCACGTAATTAAGGGCCTCCTTAAAGGCGATAAAACCTTCCATCCTACCAATGGCGTTGGCCTTGAGCATTTCAAATTTGGGCACGATCTCATCGCCGGTATACCGATTGATATTTTCTTCGGCGCCCGCAATTACACGTGCGTATTCTTGATTTTGATATTGTTGGAAGAGTTGACCATAACGTGCATCGGGCGTGTCCGAACCTTCGATGGCCATCGCTTGGGGATTTAACAATATTTCGGCATAGCGGGAATCCGGATGGTTTTTGATAATATCCGCCAGCACATCCTCCTTTAGGGGACTGCCCATCTCCTCGTATATTTTGTACAGATTGTATTTGGAGGGCAAGACCAACCGTTCTTCGGGCGAAGCGCCCAATACATCGTTGAGCTTTTTGGCCGCCAGGGCATTTTCCTTGAATTTCTCCTTATAGATGATTCCCAGTTGGTAGTTGGCGAAGTTCCTTTCGGCCACCAAACTATCTATCACCAGTTGATCTGTGGGGATACGGTCCACATAAAAATCCACCGAATACTTCTGTTCCTGTGTGATCTCACCTGTGCCGATCCCTGTCTCCGCCACCAAACCCGTTTCGTCATCCACTTGGCCCGCACTATTTTTATCGGCCCAACGCCAATTATCCTCCAAGGTACGGTTGCCCCACTGGTTCTTGAAGTCGGCCTTCCCATATCCCAGACTGGTAATGTTATAAAAATAGAATTTCCCCTTGTTCTCCTTTCCTCCCTTGGAATCCACAAATGCAGCAAAACCCTCCGTGATCTTGTCCTTCTCCTTTTTCTGGGCCTCTTCCTCTTTCTTCTTGATATCGGCAATATAGGCCTCAAAGTAATTTATTTGTTCTTCTTTGGGCATATTGTACAGCTGCACTATACTGTCCGTATGACGGACCGTTTCCTCATAGGTGATCACATCCTCCAGATTGACCCGTTTCTTTTTGATTTCCCTAAATTTCCGTCCATCGACCACCAAGTTCGTGAGCGTACTATCATAATAGGCCCCGGCAGTTTTGTAATCACTTCCATCAAAATGGTACTCGGCCAGGTTCTCATAATTCAATGCGTTCAACATTGGTTCGTGCTGTGTAGCCCTGAGCGATCTGTTAAAATAACTTAGGGCAAGGCTATCGGAACCGTAACCCAAGTGGTATTCTGCGATCTGTCTATAGATTTTATCCAAGAAGGGCCTGTTCTCCCGATCGGTTTCAAGTTCGGTCAAATATTCGAGAAGGGCCTCCTTGTTTTCGGGATCCGGTGCAATGTTCCTTATCTTGTTCAGATGGGCGTTCACCAAATAGACCCTGGGCGATTTCCTGTTGAGGCCTATAATTTTATCGAAGGCCATATTGGCACTATCCTTATGGCCCAATTGATCGTATAGTTGACCAATTATAAAGTAATAACGCCCCTTTTCCGGATTTTTTTTGGTGTAGGCCGAGGCGATCTTTAGCTGTTGTATGGCGGTATCGGGAGCTTTCAGGTTTATGTAGGCCTGTGCCATCATGGCCCGCCCATCGGCATATTCCTGGTCCCTTAGGGTTTCGTACTTAAAAAGTCTTTTCAGGTTCTTTAGGGCGAGCTCCTCGTTCTCGAGCCTAATATGGACCTTTTCTCGCCAAATGGTAGCCTCGTTGAGCTTGTCGCTCTGGGTATATTTATTGAGCACGTAGTTAAAGGCTTCCAAAGCGGGAATATAACGTTGGTCGAAGTAACGTGCCTTGCCCAACAGCAGAAATGCCTCATCGGTCTGGGGGTTCCTTTCCTCGTCCTTTATGTCCATACTATGTTTCTGTATGGCCTTTGAGGCCTTTTCTTCCGCCAGTACAAATTTGGGGTTGTTGTCCTCGGAGTCCAATTTGATGTCCTCGGTAACCTCAAGACGCTCTACCGGAAGTACTTCCCAATAATTGTCCCTATAGGCAGCGTTCAGTTCTTCCCTGCCCTCTTCAAAGGCAATATTGCCATTGTACATTACATTGTACTTGGTATTGAGGGCATGCCAGTTGCGATTGACAAAGGCATCCTTTTTGGTGGAACATGCCACAAGCAACAGTCCCCCAACCATAAGGCCAAAAAAGGTATAAAAACGAAGTTTCAAAATAAATGGTATTCGTACGTATCCTAAACTTAAAAATACATTGTTTAGTATGCCATTGATCGATAAAATACCATTTATGGGAATGTACCACCGGTCCGCTGCAGTGGAAGCTCCAAGAACGGTCGCACGCATATGGCGAAAACCCGACCGATCCTCCGGAGACGGACAGGTGCCGGAGCGCCACAAATTGCGCTCAAGGCCAAAAACGGTTATCCAGCGAAGAAGGCCTCCAGTTCGCTCAAGGTTTCCGTAGCGGTACGGATGTCCCTCACTATCTCCCCCTTGTTAAGCACCACTATTCGTTCGCAGACCTCTGTGACATGGATCAGGTCGTGGCTGGAAACCAAGATAGTGACCCCTTTGGTAGCGGCCATATCCTTTATGATGCCCTTAAGACGTATTTGGGTGGATGGGTCGAGGTTGGCAAAGGGTTCGTCCAAAATGATCACCTCAGGCTTGCCGATAAAGGACGCCACAATACCCACTTTCTTCTGATTGCCCTTGCTGAGATCTCGCAGGTACTTCTTTTGCCCCAAGATCTCCCCATGGAAAAAATCGACGAATCCGGAAAGTAGCTGGTCCACATCTGCCTTGTTCTGCCCCCGTAACTCCCCGATAAAATAAAAATATTCCTCTGGGGTAAGGTAACCGATCAGGAAGGTCTCATCGATAAAAGCAGCCGTAAAAGGCTTCCAGGCCTCGCTTGCGTTTACCTGCACGCCATTGTTTTCAATATGTCCCGTTGTAGGCTGGATAAGGTCCAGCAACAGGCTGAAAAAAGTTGTTTTCCCAGCTCCGTTATTCCCGACCAGTCCAAAACTTTCGCCCTTTGGAATTTCCAGGTCCTGGATGTTAAGCACGGTTGCGGTACCATAGGATTTGGTAAGTTGGTGCACTTTTATCATAGAAATAATAGGTGTTTATGGTTTTATGAAGTTTGTTTATATGCCAAGAGGGTCTTGTATTTCTCCTTTTTATAGACCTGTTCTATTTTTCTGAATACGCTGTTTTTAAAGGCGAATCCCAAAATACCTGCGAGTGCCACGAGGACATATCCCGCCGTAGGGCTGAGCAGATAATGGCCAATGCCATAGAACAGCATTGGCAACAATAATTTTGGGAGCGTCAGCAAAAGGGTCTTTGCATTGAATGCCTGTTTATCGCCAAATGCCTTTTTATTGGATGAAAGATCAATGGGCGTCTTTATATAGGCCCCTCCCCATAACACCAAATACGAATTGACCCCTATGTTGTAAACGGCCCCCACCAAGACGGCCAAATAGGCGTCCCAACCAAAATAAAGGTAAAAGGAAGCCAATATGGTGGTGATCAGGGTGGCCATGACCATTAAATACCATTTGGAATCCAAATACTCCCTATACTGTATGTTCTGGCTCATCATCAGGGGATAATAGGAACTGTCCCAGCTGGGAACGAACTGTCCAAAACTGAACAGAAAACCGCCGGATACGAAAATCCCCGCAAATATCTTCCAGATCGGATTGTCATACGCTTCCACTGCCCCCGTAAAGAAAAGCAATCCGTAAAAGATAAAGAAGAAGCTCATGATTACCGAGGTCTTGGATCGTTTGTTGCGCTTTATAAGCTTTATATCATTTTTGAGAAAGGTGCCCAAATTCCCGAACCTATTGAGCCAGCTCAAATCCTCCGATTTGGCCTCGGTCTGTTTTTGTGCCAATCCCGCATCAAGGTACATGTTGCCCTTAAAATGATAAAAGGCGGCCAGGTACAATCCTACCAATACCAAAACTGGCAGGACCGAAAGCCATGGTGCGGTGTACAGTGCCTGAAAGAAAGGGCCCGTAAATTGGGTAATGTCGAACAGGCCATAATACTGACTGATACCCAGCAGTATCAAGATGGCAACAACGGGGAAAAAGACAATATCCCTATTGTTGGCCAGGATATTGAGAAAGTTGTTGCAGTAGATCAATGCCATCATGGCAATATGCCAGCTTATTACGCCCAAAAAGGAATATCCTTCGAAAAGGAGCACTATGGAAAAAGGCACAAAGAAAAATGCATGCGACCAGTTAAAAAAGGATACGGCCGACTTCCCAAGGGAGTACCGTACCACCTGCGATTTTTTAAAAGGCAGGTACAATAACGGTTTGATATTGGTCACCGGCATCTTTTGTAGCATATACCGGATGACCAAGTCGGCCGCCAGATAGTATATCATAAAGGTATTGACGATAAGCAAGGGATCTCCCCATGCCGATTTTTCAATAAGGTAAAAAACGCCCACCCCCATAGAAAGAAAGATGGCCATAAAATAAAGGGCACCCAAGGCCATTAATATCTTTATGCCCAGATTTGTCCTAAAGGAGGCCGATCTTATAAATGATTTCCACTGAAGGCTTATAAAATGCTTGAACATAATGGTTGGTTTTATAGAAGGGGTCTTTACCGTTTCTTTGTGGTAGTTTGTATTAGAGCTCCCATTTTTGTTACAAGATATTCCATTTTTTTCTGAAACCCATTTTGTATCCCCCCTTCTTTGCGTAATTTTGCCCCAAATTTTTTATATGTCCAATTTTCACTTGCTTACGGTACAGCATTTAAAACAGCTCACTTCGGATTCTGTGGCAGTTACTTTTTCCATTCCCAAGGAACTGGTACAGACCTTTGTCTTTAATGCGGGACAGTACATTACCATTAAAAAGGAAATTAAGGGCAAAGAACTGCGACGGGCCTATTCCATCAGTTCCTCCCCAAGTTGTGGTACCATCACCATTGGGGTCAAGAAAGTGGATAAGGGCGGGTTCTCGGATTATGCAAATACACAGTTAAAGGTGGGGGACCGCCTGGAGGTTATGCCGCCCGAAGGAAGGTTTGTGTTTAAGCCAAGTGGAAAGTCCAAAAATGTGGCCGCTTTTGCCGCCGGTAGCGGTATTACGCCCATTATTAGCATTGCGCGTACCGTGCTTTCCAGTAACAATGTGAACAAGTTTATGCTGGTCTATGGCAATAAATCCTATAAGGAAACCATGTTCTACACCGAACTGGTCAAGTTGCAACTGGAATATACCGATAGGTTTTTCGTTTATTTTATCTGTAGCCAAGAGCAGGAAGAAAACTCCCTTTTTGGACGTATAGATGTATCCACCATCAAGTATGCGCTAAAGAACAAGCACAAGGATATTATTTTTGATGATTTCTACTTATGTGGGCCCGAAGCGATGATCAATTTGGTGACCGATACCTTAAAGGAACAAGGTATTGCAGAAGGACAGATCCATTTTGAACTCTTCACCACTACCGAAATAAAGGACGAACTACCGGAACATGTGGAAGGAATGTCCCAATTGACCGTTACCGTGGACGATGAGGAATTTACCTTTCCCATGGACAAGCGATCTTTAGTACTGGATGCGGTCTTAAAAGAGAACATAGACGCCCCCTATTCCTGTCAGGGCGGGGTCTGTAGCAGCTGCATTGCGAGGGTGGTAGAGGGAAAAGCGGAAATGGTAAAAAATCAGATCCTTACGGACGGGGAAATTGCCGAGGGCCTCATCCTTACTTGTCAGGCGCATCCGTTGACCCCTACCTTAAAGATAAATTATGACGATGTTTAGGTGCTGTGGGTTTGATTCCATGATTTAGTAGATTTATAAATTTAATTGTAACAAGATATCCCGATGATGAAATTTGTTAACAAGTTATGTCGCGGCTCTCGCCGCTAGGTTATGAGGTTATGGGTTCCAATCTACCTTGTAACCATATAACTGCGTAACCGTTTAACCATTTCATTGACCAAATCGCTGCTCCATAACTGCATAACAAGATAACAGCATAACAGAAGGTTACGAAGTTATGTCTCGGCTCTCGCCGCTCGGTTATGAGGTTATGGGTTCCAATCTAACCTTGTAACCATATAACTGCGTAACCGTTTAACCATCTAACAGGACAACAAAAAGTTATAAGGTTATGGCGCAGCGGAGCTGCTTGGTTATGAAGTTATGGATTCGATCCGACTAGAACTATCCATAACAGGTTAACAAGATAACAGCATAACAAAAGGTTACGAAGTTATGTCTCGGCTCTCGCCGCTCGGTTATGAGGTTATGGGTTCCAATCTAACCTTGTAACCATATAACTGCGTAACCGTTTAACCATCTAACAGGACAACAAAAAGTTATAAGGTTATGGCGCAGCGGAGCCACCCCCTGTAACCCTATAACCGCTTAACCATCTAACAGGACAACGCGTAACCGTTCAACCATTTCATTTACCGAATCGCCGCTCCAGCATTTTTACGGCATGTTCGTAACCGATGGCATATGCTTTTTCGATGCCCTTCTTATCCAATATCCCGATCAGTTCCAGGGCGGAAGGCTCAAAGACCATGTCGCATTTTTTTACCTTTTCCTTGTTGATGGCATAGATCATCAGTGCAGTGGTCCTATTTGCCAATTGAAAAGAGGTTCTAATGGCATCCCTTCCTATTTCCTTGATTCCGGAAACATTACTCCCGATGACAAAATTTGAATGTTGTTTTACGACCTCATAGGCAAAATTGTTCATGATGCCCCCATCTGCATACAGGTGACCCTCTATCTCGACGGGACTAAAGACCGGAGGCAGGGCAGCGGATGCCAATAAAGGCTTTATAAGTCCGCCTTCGGAGAATATCCGTTCGCTTCCCCGCTGAAGATCGGTGGTCACCACAAATAATCGTTTGCCCAACCCCTCAAATGAATCTTCTGGAAAATATTTTTTAAAAAGGGTGTAATACCTATCGGTATCTATTAAGCCGGGTTTTAAGATCGTCATCAAGTGATACCGGAACAAAGGGGTCTCCTTAAAGAACTGCAACATCTCGGCAACGGAATTTCCATTGGAATAGAGCGCTCCGATCAACGCCCCCACACTGGTACCGGAAACGGTTGCGGGGCTGATACCGAATTGGTCCAGTGCTCGGATAAGCCCAATATGGGCCATTCCCTTTACACCACCCCCCGATAGGACCAATCCTACCGAACGGGTATTAAGTTCTTTTAAGTCCATTTTACTTTTGCTATAGCCAGCCCCTATCACTTGGTTATATTGACCCCTCAATATTCAGGTCCTATTACAGACCCTTGGGTCGGTAACCCAATAATAATAAATCCTTTACTGACCTGAACGGGTTATTTGCCGATCCCAAATGACTCCCTGTCGACATGCGTGACCGTTTTTCACACCCCACCTATTATAAAACCGACCAACCGTTCCATTATTGTATCCAACAGAAGATTCCAATCCCGTATCCTATAAGCTGACCCTAGGGAACATAAAGTTAAACAATCACCGGCAGCGTTCCAAAAATAAGAGGGATCCTTCCCCTATAAAAAAGGGACGTTTTTAAAAACTCCCATCTTCATTTTTTGTAAGTTAGCAATAAGACCATTATGTATGGAGCCTTATAGCGCGCAACAGACGGCCATTTTATTATTTACCCGATCCCCTTTACTGGAATGGGAGGCCAAGCCCTTTGGAAAAAAGGGGGAACTTCTGTCCCTCCTAAACGGCCGTGCCCTAAATACCGTAAAAAACTGCAACCTCCCATTTTATATCATCGACGAAAATGAACAACGGGGCAGTACATTTGGGGAACGTTTTGTAAATGCCCTGGTTTCCGTTTTTGAAAAGGGACACAAGGGCATTATCGCGATCGGGAACGACACTCCCTCCCTAAAAACGGCACAGGTAAGGACTGCCGCCAAAATTATGGAGTCGGGCAGATCCGTTTTGGGGCCTTCCACGGATGGTGGATTTTATCTTTTGGGGGTTCACAGGTCCACCTTTGAGCACCAGTCGTTTGTGAACCTTCCATGGTGCACCAACAAATTGGCTACCTCTTTGGTATGGCTATTGGAATCGTCGGGGTCGACCCTGGTAAAGTTGCGCAGATTGTTGGACCTGGACACTTTGGAAGACCTCCGTGCCTATATGAAGGGCCACGATACCATATCGTCAATAAAATACCTTTTGGTACGATTATTTGCCGTGCCACAAATGGCACCTATCCCAAGGTTGGCCCTTATCTACCCTTACCATCGGGATTTTCCGCATAATAAAGGTTCCCCTGAAAACCATCGGTTCTAAAATTACGTTTATCAAAGTAACCGGCTGGTTCCTTCCCATCCTACAGTGTGGTGACGAACCGCCTATTGTCCCATTTCGACCTGACGGGGAGGAATGGACCTTAACGGCATTTCTATAACTTAAAAAAACATTACAATGGCAGATTCATATTACGACCCAGCAGATTTACGGAAGTTTTCGGCGATTACCGAATGGAGCGAGGAACTGGGCACGAAATTTTTTGATTATTACGGAAAAGTTTTTGAGGAAGGTGCCCTTAGCGCCCGGGAGAAATCGCTTATTGCCCTAGCGGTCGCCCATGTGGTCAAATGTCCCTATTGTATTGATGCCTATACCAAGGACGGGCTACAAAAGGGCATTACCAAGGAGGAAATGATGGAAGCGGTACATGCGGGCGCCGCCATAGAAAGTGGGGCAACCCTGGTGCACGGGGTACAGATGATGAAGAAATACGACAAACTTTCAATGTAACACCCACAAATTATAAGGAATGAGGTTCTCGGTTACGGTCGGACGCAAGAAATTGCAAACCAGCTGTAATCTTGGACCTTCCCTTCGAACTAACTACCCAATTCGATCAACATGGCAACAAAATCATTAAAGGCCCGACAAGATATTCTTTCAAGTACGGGCGGACAGCTGGAAATCCTCAACGGGGGTCTGTTCGAAAGAGGGGAGCTGCCCTATTTTAAGGACAAAATTTCCCAAGTGGGCCATTTCCCCTTGAAGCCCAAACAATTGGAAATCCTACAGATCAATGTGGGATATATGTGCAACCAAGTATGCGAACACTGCCATGTGGATGCGGGTCCGGACCGAAAGGAAATCATGGGCAGAGAGACCATGGAGCAATGTTTGGAGGTGATCCGCAGCACCAGTGCACATACGCTGGACCTAACAGGTGGGGCGCCCGAGATGAACCCCGACTTTAGATGGTTCGTACAAGAAGCGGCCAAAGCAGGTATACAGGATTTTATTGTACGTTCCAATCTAACTATCATCAAGGCCAATAAAAAATACCATGACCTTCCCCAATTCTTTAAGGAACACAATGTACATGTCATATCCTCGATGCCCCATTACACCAAGGGAAAAACGGACAAGCAAAGGGGCGAAGGGGTTTTTGACAAATCTATACAGGCACTACAGGAATTAAATGCTATTGGTTACGGAATGCCCGGCAGCGACCTTCGACTAGATCTGGTCTACAATCCTTCCGGTGCCTTTCTGCCAGGGGACCAGAAGGCCTTGGAGCGGGATTTTAAGAAGGCGCTGAAGGAAGATTTCAATATTGGGTTCCACAACCTTTTTGCCATCACCAATCTTCCCATAGCTCGTTTTCTGGATTACCTTATCGCCTCGGAAAATTATGAGGACTATATGTACGCCTTGGTAGAGGCGTACAATCCTGCCGCCGTGGCCAACGTGATGTGCACCAATACGCTTTCTGTCAGTTGGGACGGGTGGCTGTACGACTGCGACTTTAACCAGATGTTGGGACTGAAGGTGGCCAGTAAAGTGACCCATATCAAGGATTATAATGAAGCCCTCCTTAACGATCGTACTATTGTGATATCCCAACATTGTTACGGGTGTACGGCAGGTGCCGGGAGCAGTTGCCAAGGATCTGTGGCATAAGCCATGTTTTAGCCCCTTCAAGCCATGTCCCATTCAATTTGAAACAGTTTTGTGACCAGAAGGCCGCACAAAATTTCCTTCCTAATTGGGTATACAGTGGAAGAATCGATAAGGGTACTGAATTGTAAAAGAGGGAAATTACCGTTTATCCGATGTGGGGATCGGCCAATTACCAACCGTCCGGTCGGTAATTTTCCCCAAAACGCTTTCGAATCGTTAAAATTTTGCAACACATCGATTTTTAAGTGACTTACATCTTTTAATCGTTTCCAATATGGGAGTGGGGTCGGTACTTTGTATCCGACTTAACCCACTAAATTGTAGTAAGGATAGTCCGAAAAGGTAATTGCCGGACCCTTCGCCCAAAAACCAGATCTTATGGAAAAAACCCTAAAACGAATGGCTACCATGCACCGGATGCAGACCACCGGTCTTGAACTTTTTTATAAAAACGGCTATTACAACACCAGCATAGACGATATCCTAACCACTCTGTCCCTTTCAAAAGGGGCCTTTTACTACCACTTCCAATCAAAGGAGGACTTCTTTATAAGCATTGTACAGAACCTACTGTTCCAAAAGGTATACAGCATGTTGGTAGCGCCCATTGAAGGTGTAGAGGATCCCCTGCACGTCATTTCCAATTCTTTGGACAATGCCCTGGAGACCGCCGAGCACAACGAGCTGGACCACGGCTTTGTACTGGGCAATTTTATTGTCGAATTCAACGGGAAAAATCCGGAGATATCCAAATACCTCAACGACATCCTTAAAGTATGGGAAGTAAATCTCATTACCACGTTGCAAAGGGGAAAGATCAACGGCTATGTAAATAGGCACGTGGACTGCGAGGGAGTTGCCACCTATATTATCTCCTCCTATTTGGGGATCAGGACCCTGATGGTGGAAGGCAATCCGAAACTACTACGCTACAAATATATGCAACAGCTAAAAGGGTATTTTAAGATGATCTCCCTTAGGGAAGTCGCTTAAGCCCTATCAGCCAAAAGACTTTTTACCCTATCCACGACAGATTGGGGGGCAATGGTATGCATGACCCGCTCATATCCCTCCGGAAATTTATTGCCGTAGATGGAAGTGGGGATTAAGGGATATTTTTCACGATCTGCCAAAAGTGCATTTTCCATCGGTTGGCCAAAAGGAAAGAAGCCCGCATAGGGATGTGTTATCCCCCAAAGGGTAATGGTGGGCACTCCGAACATAGCGGCCAAATGGGCATTTCCACTGTCCATGGCCACCATGGTGCGCAACTGGGAAATCAGTTCCAATTCTTCTGCAAATGAGAGTTTACCGGCGGCATTGATACAGCCCTCAAATTCGGATTCCCAAAGATCCAGCTGCCGTACTTCAGCATTCCCTCCACCAAAAAATATGATGGTCCCCAAGCCTGTACCACTGAGTTGCCCAATTACCTCCCCCATCCGTTCCAAGGGGTACATCTTGCCCGAAAATGCGGCAAATGGGGCCACGCCGATCAAGGGCCCGGTATGGGCCCCCAGCAGGGACTTGACCCTGTCGGAGACTTCCCTTTTGGGAAGCGGTTCCAAATGGTCTATTGTCAACGGAAATCCCAATTGTCCGAAAACATCCGCATATCGTTGGTGTGTGGACTTAAGCGGCAGGAACCGTTTGTTTACGGATGCCGTTAATGCTTTTTTGTCTTTCCTGCCTTTGTCCAATTGTACAAAGGGAATCGGTCTTATCAAAAAGAACAGTCGAAGGACTGAGCTTCGCAGTACCCTGTGAAGATCCGCTATAGCTTGGATATCCATGTTCCGCAATTCCCCAAATAATCTCCATAGTCCCGAAAAGCCTTTGTGTCTTCCTTCGGTATCCACCTCATGCACCCTAAGTCTGGGCAAACCTGAAAACATGGGAGAAAAAAATCCCCTTGTGAGCACCGTAACCCTAAGTTGGGGATAGGTCCGTAGAAGGCCGGCAAGAACGGGCACCATCATGGCCACATCTCCCATAGCGGACAATCTGATTACCAGAATGTGGTTTATAGCGGGGGATATGCTGCCAATGTCACTACCCTTTTTGTCCACGTAGAATGGGGTTTAGTTCCTCATCGTTGTACATTTTCATCTGTTTGTAGACCTTCATATATTTTTTTCCCGTCTCCATATCCTCCAATAACTGATCGATCGCGTTGGAAAGGTCCTTTTTCTGTTCCATCAGTACCAAGAGCTTTTCCTGACAGGAAAGCTGATGTTCCTTGCTGGCATCGGGTCTTTGTACCTCCATTCCCATATGATATATCTTAAGGGCCAGAATGGAGAGTCGGTCTATCGCCCATGCGGGACTTTCGGTATTGATACTCGCATTGACCAACGGTTCTACCGTTCGGTATTTTTCCAAAAAATAACCATCTATATATTCCACCAGATCTGTTCTATCCTGATTGCTGGCGTCTATTTTCCGTTTGAGCCGTAGCGCATCCACAGGCTCTATATTTGGATCCCGAATAAGGTCTTCATAATGCCATTGCACCGTATCTATCCAATTTTTTCTGTAAAGGAGGTGCGCGATATTGTCCTTTTCGAAAGGATTTACAAAAGGTTGATCGACGGTATCCATCTTGTGGTAATCGAGAACGCTTTTTTCGAATACGTTATAGGCAAACTCACTGAACATGGGCGATATATTTTTCCGCAAAGATACCCTATTTATCCAAAATCTGGCCCAAAAGGGCGAGGAAGGGAATGGTGATCGAAATGAACAATACAATTTCTTTGGCCCTGTGGTTCTTGAGGGATTCGATAAAATTGGAAATAAAAATGGCAGAAGGAAAGAATAAAAGAATCACGGGGTATGCATTTTTGGTGTAGATCAGCACAACGGTGGCCAGTCCCAACAAAAAATACAGTGCCATCAGTCGCAGGGAAACTATTTTTCCGGAACCCGAACTTCTTAAACGTACAAAGGAAATTATTCCCGCCACCACGGTCACCACCGTGTAGAGCAGCAATTTTATACTATTGCCAAAACGCATAAAGTACTCCTTATAAAACCGAAAATGGAAACGATAGTGGGCACGCAAAAATTCCGTGTTGTCCATAAGGACCAAATAGGCATACACGATCATAAAAACGGTAAAAACGGCGGCAAGGGGCACCAACCAGTTACGGCCATTTTTAGCGTCATATATATAGATTACCAAATATACCAAGAGCAAAAAGAAAAGGGCCCAATCGTAAAAAAGGCTGGCCACCGTTATCCATAGGGTAGCGTCGAAAATTTTAAGTTTTATTTCCTTGAGCGACCGAATGTCCAAAAGCCTACGTACGGCCAATAATAAAAAGAAATTGCACCAGATGGCATTGTCATCGGTAAGCACCTCGGGAAAAATTACGACGAGGAGCACAAAGAACAACATGGCAAAGGAGTTGGATTTTGTGATCTTATGGGATTTTACTACATAGTCCATAATAAAGACACTGAAGAGCAAAATTCCAAATACCAACATGGAGTACAACAGTTCCTCAGGAGCTTGGGCCTGCTGAAACAGATAAAATTGCACGAACCAGTAGAACAAAAACAGAAACCCCAATAAAATAATATAGATAACGGGTTTTGTTTTTCCGAAAACGCTTGAAATCATCTCAGGTTTTTATATTTTTGTGCAGTAAAGATAAATCAAAAATTATCCCTCTAGGCTCCGGCCTCAGGGCATGGCTAAAATAGGAAGAATTTAGTCCCTTTTGTCGGGGGTTTTAGATAAAAAGTGTTTTACAAGCATGGTGGAATTATAGGACCACTTTTAAGAAACTGAAAATTAAACGGTATGAAGGCATTTTTCGAGGGTATAGCAGATTTGTTCGTCAACTATCTTTTTTGGCCATTTGACCAATTGCGGCATATGGAAAACTGGTGGGGGGCCAATTTTTTAAATTGGATCTTTATGATCATCGCGGCGGCGGCCATGGTATATTGGATGATCCAATTAAAGAAATACAACGATCTGGGCGAAGAGGACAAGGATGCCACTGCCCATTCCTATATTTAGATTATGAGGAGTCGTAATAGTCGTAATATATTACGACTCCAACATTTACTGTAATATATTACGACTCTACCATTTTTCCACCATTTTATCCATCAAAAAATTAGTCCTACAGGTCAAACCCGAGGTCCTTGCGGTAATACATTCCTTCAAAATGGATCTTTTCAAGACTTTGATAGGATGTTTTGAGGGCCTGATGAAAATCATCCCCAAAAGAGGTTATGGCCATGACCCTTCCGCCATTGGTCAAAACCTTTCCATCCTTTAAGGTCGTTCCCGCATGGAAAACCAAGGAATCGGTAATGGTATGCTGTCCACTGATCTCCTTTCCCTTTTCGTAGGTTTCCGGGTACCCCCCTGCCACCGTCATAACGGTAGCGGCCGTTCTTCCATCCAATTTGAGGTCAATTTGGTCCAATGTGCCATTTGCGACCGCTTCAAAAACGGATAGCAGGTCGTTCTGGATCCTTGGCAGGACCACTTCCGTCTCCGGATCCCCCAATCGCACATTGTATTCGATCACCTTGGGTTCATCGCCCACCTTGATCAGCCCGATAAAAATAAATCCCTTATAGGGCAGGTTATCCATTTTAAG
This sequence comes from uncultured Sediminicola sp., assembly GCA_963974715.1. GTDB lineage: Bacteria > Bacteroidota > Bacteroidia > Flavobacteriales > Flavobacteriaceae > Sediminicola. The sequence goes on along the minus strand of CAXBDK010000001.1, from coordinate 214,378 downwards.
GCCTTTTACGGTAGGTTCCACAACCTGCCTGTGCACCTTGCCCATAAAAGCTGTATCTGCAAAGGGAACAGGGGAAATGGCCCCCATTCCGCCTGTATTGAGCCCGGTATCGCCTTCCCCAATACGTTTGTAGTCCTTGGCGGTGGGCAGGATCTTATAATTGGTTCCATCTGTCAGGACAAAAACACTCAGCTCGATCCCGGAAAGGAATTCCTCGATCACCACCGTGGCACTGGCATTGCCGAACTTTGCCCCCACCAACATCTGTCGCAGCTCGGCCTTGGCTTCTTCTAGATCGTTCAATATCACCACCCCTTTTCCTGCTGCCAGGCCATCGGCCTTGAGCACATAGGGGGGGCGCAATGTTTCCAAAAAGCGGAACCCCTCTTCAAGTTTAGCACTCGTAAAACTTTTATAGGCCGCTGTGGGGATGTTGTGCCGCATCATGAATTCCTTGGCAAAATCCTTGCTTCCCTCTAGGGCAGCTGCCGCTTTCCGCGGGCCTATCACAGGTATGGACCTCAGCTCGGAACGGTCCAGGAAATAATCGTGTACGCCGTTTACCAAGGGGTCTTCCGGTCCCACGACCACCATTTGGATGGAATGTTCAAGTACCGCCTTGCCAATGGCCTCGAAATCGTTCACCCCAATGGGCAGATTGGTGGCCAGGGCAGCGGTACCCGCATTGCCGGGAGCCACAAAGAGGGATCCCAGTTTAGCACTTTGTTTCAATTTCCATGCAATGGTATGTTCGCGACCCCCGCCACCTAGAATAAGGATATTCATTTTTTACGGTTTTTGGCAAAAATACGTTTTGAAACGGGAAGTTTTCCCTAATTGCCATAGAAATTCCTATGTTCCTTTTTTTGAAGTTCTTCTGTGGACAGGGATTTAAAATACCCGTACACCTTACGGAGTCCCTCTGCCCGTTGGACCTTGGGTTCCCACCCCAATATCTCCTTTGCCTTGGAAATATCGGGTTCCCTTTGCATGGGATCGTCCTGTGGCAATGGCCTATAAACGATTTTTTGGTCGGTTCCCGTCAGTTTGATGATTTCCTCGGCAAATTCCTTGATGGTGGTTTCATGGGGGTTCCCAATATTGATCGGATCGGTATAATCGCTCATCAACAGCCTATAGATCCCTTCCACTTGATCATCGATATAACAGAAAGACCTTGTTTGGGAACCATCGCCAAAAACGGTAAGGTCCTCCCCTCTCAAGGCCTGGCCCATAAAGGCAGGTACCACCCTACCATCGTTCAGGCGCATTCGGGGTCCATAGGTATTAAAGATCCTAACTATCCGGGTATCCAGTCCGTGAAACCGATGGTAGGCCATGGTGATGGATTCCATAAACCGTTTGGCCTCATCATAGACCCCCCTTGGTCCCACTGGGCTAACATTGCCATTGTATTCCTCGTTCTGTGGGTGCACAAGGGGATCGCCGTACACTTCGGAAGTGGAGGCCACCAAAATCCTTGCTTTTTTTTCCTTGGCCAGGCCCAGAAGATTATGGGTTCCCAGCGCCCCAACCTTAAGCGTCTCTATGGGAATTTTCAAATAATCTATAGGGCTGGCCGGAGAGGCAAAATGGAGGATATAGTCCAGCTTGCCCGGGACGTGGACAAACTTTGACACATCGTGGTGCTGGAACTCAAAATTCTCCAAGGGAAAGAGGTGTTCTATATTTTTCAGGTCGCCCGTGATAAGGTTGTCCATGGCGATCACATAGTGCCCTTCGCGAATAAAGCGATCGCACAGATGGGATCCCAAAAATCCAGCCGCCCCGGTGATAAGTGTTTTTTTCATTTTTTGTGATTAATAGGCCTTTTCTTCACCTGCCATGGCATTGAGAACGGTTTGGAACACGATTTTGATATCCAGGAAAAGCGACCAGTTCTCTATATAAAAAATATCGAATTTGATACGGTTAAGGATATCGTTTTCCCGTTCTATCTCTCCCCTATACCCACGTACTTGTGCAAGTCCCGTAATACCGGGCTTTACAAAGTGCCGTAACATGTATTTGTCCACCCTATTTGCATACTCGTTCGTGTGTTTCACCATATGCGGTCTTGGGCCCACAACCGACATATTGCCGAACAGTACATTGTAGAACTGCGGAAGTTCGTCCAAACTGGTCCGTCTGATAAAACGGCCCACCCTGGTGATCCTCATGTCGTTTTTATGTGCCTGAAATGTATCGGCGTCGTTATTGGGGGCCATGGACCTGAACTTATAACAATAGAACTCCCTATTGTCTATTCCGTTCCGCTTTTGCCGGAAGAAGACAGGCCCCCTGGATTCCAAGGTAATGATCAATGCCAGTAAGGGCGTAAACCAGGAGAGAATCCCCACTATGACCAATATGGAAAAGACAATATCAAAGAGCCTTTTGATAAAGGAGTTGATGGGATTGTGGAGGGGGATGTCCCGTAGGGACAGAACGGGGATATAATCGTAGTATTCGAATTTGAGCTTTTTGGAAAAAATGTTTTTGTTGTCCGGAATAAACTTCAGGGTCTTTAGGTTATTGTCGGCAAAATTGATAAACTCGTTCAGCTCACTGTTTCGAAGTTCCGACACCGAACAGTATATTTCATCGACCTGTTTCATCAGGATAAAGTCGAATGTCTTTTGGAGATCAAAATCGTGTTCTTGTGGGCAGAACTGTTTTACAAAATGGTAGCCATATTCGGCCCTTTCTGTAAACACACGGATCAATTGATCCGTTTTTTTGTTCTTACCGATCACCACCACATTTCTTAGGTTCCCCTTTACCCGTTCGCGGTATTTCATCAAGAGTACATAATTGAGGAACTTCAGGGAAAAAACGGCTATGCCCACAAAAACAAAATATTGGGCCAGGGCGAGTCGACTGATATTGGGCTGTTTAAAAAAGCCGATGAAAGCGTACAGGATCAAGAAAAAGAAGACAAATTGGGAAAAGAGCAATTTTACGATATAGGTGACCTTGGTATATCGGTAGACTTCATAAAACTGGTTTTTAAAGGAGATGATGATCCATACCACGGTAACATAGCTATGGAACAGTATCGGGGTCAAAAAATTAATGGGAAGCAAATACGCAAAAAGGTTGATCACCAACAGATCCATGGTATAGGAAATGGGATTGATAAATCCGGAATAGCGGTGTTGGTTGAAAAACATTAAATTTCGGCAAAACTATATAATAATAACAAAGGTATTTATTTCACCCCAACAAATCTAATTTCCCTCCAAGGTCCTATAAGGCCTATCAAAAAAAGAATAAAAAGATTATAGATTTCAAATCCGATGAACCTCATTGCATATCATCTTAAATCAAAACCCTTTAATTGACCTCTTAACTTACTCTCTTGCTCAAGTATAATTTTTTCATATACTTAATGTTCCATTTATAGATAAATTTTATAATACTGGAAATGTTCCACCAATTATACTTACTAAAAATATTTTTAGCGCTGGTCTCATTTAAGTTATGATAAATATAAGTATCGGACACACCAATAACCTTCATTCCCCTTATGTGAGCTTCAAAACAAATGTCTATATCCTCACAATATAACCGATATCTTTCGTCCAAAAGAGTTTTATTAACTTTGACGAATTTATTGGAAATCAACATGCATGCACCAAGACACCAGTCTATTTCGGGTCCTTTCAATTGTTGTTCATCCTTAGATTTAAGCAATCCGGTTCTTTTCCTCAAAACCAAGAATGGATTTGGGAATTTCTTCCACGTAATCTGTAAGGCTCCATTTGGATATTTCAAAATAGGCGTGACAATCCCTATTGAATCATCTGCTTCCATCCTTTTATGCAAAACATCTAAAAAATCAACCTCAAAAAAAGTATCGGGATTTAAAAGAAGATAATACTTGGAATTCAAATTAAAATGTCTAATTAGATCATTATTGTTCTTTGAAAATCCCTCTAAGATTTCCTTGGATAGCACATTCCTATTAAAAGAACTTGATTTTAGTTTCTCAAGAGTGCCATCCTTGGAATATGCATCACAAAAATAGGTGTTAACAAATCCAAACTTTTCTAGAGATGAAATTAAGTTCCCAATATGCTGTATATGATTATGCGTAACAACCAAAATACTAATATTATTTTTCATGCCTATTTAAGAATTATGGTCGTAATCTGATCAATATAAGATTGAAAATTGTAATTGCTTATATATAATTGCCTAGAATTTTTCTTAAGCCTTGACAAAGAAGAAGCATTATCTCTTAAGTTCTGTATAATCGAAATGATTTCCTGTTCATGAACAATAATATAGCCACATTCAGATGCTACAAATTCATCAGCAACTACTTGTTTGGTAGTTATAATTGGTAATCCATTCATCAAGGCTTCGATATACACCAAGGGAGAAACCTCATAATAAGGGTCACTTAAAAAAAGTAACATATCATTTTTACTGAAAAATTCCGATTTAAGTCTTTCATTATCAATAGCCCCATGATACCTTACAAAGGTGTTCTTTTCTATACTCTTCAGAATTATCGTTTCATACGATTTCTCCATAATACCCCCACAAATATTCACTTCACAACTAATGTTGTTAAGCGCAATTAAATCAATTAATCTTAAAAGAAGGTCTACCCCTTTTTCCTTTGATAAATTTGAAAAGAACAATAATCGCAATTTTTCATTGGTATATATTCCAACTTCATCTTCACCTCCATTGTCCGGCAAGGAATTGGGAACCATAAAGATTGTAGAAGGCAAGCTCTCAAGAACCTTTAGTTGGTTTTTGTTAATGACTATAAGCTTAATGTTTTTAAATAATCTTTGAGTAAAAAAATTGATGTTTCTTTCCATGCCATTGGCATGTAGATGAACCGTTATATTGGCTCTTTTAAATTTACAGATCATTAGTAGGATAATATCCCTATAAAAAGCGATTCCGCTAGGAGTTATATTAAGATAAACACAATCCGCCTTCTTAACCAGGGACAGAGAGGTAATCAAAAGACGTAAAATATTATAGACCTTCCTTAAACTAAACTTCCCAAAATTGGTATAATCCGTTGCTTGAGAGGTATCGATTATCCTGGCATCAAATCTCCTTGAGTCAGTTAAAAATTTTAGTATGAACCCAGAAATTATTTTAACCCCATTGTTTGGGCCACCTATAGGAAAGCAGAAGTATAATTTTATAATATTCCCCATTATATGCTTTTCTCCTCCATAATTTCTATCTTTTGACTATAAAGTTCATTAAAATTAAAACACAAAACAGATCCAAAAAAAGCAAAGAAAACAATGCCCTTATTTAATTCCAAAATAGTCTCTGTTAATGACACACCAAAGATTATGATAAAAAACAATATTCCCAGTACCCTACTATTTTTCCAAAAAACACTCACCATTATAAGTAATATAAAAAAATAAAGCATTCCCAATATTAAACCATGTTTTAAAACTTCTGCCAAAAACTGATTGTGTGCATTAAAGGCATTACCATTCTTTTTCATCATATACAAAATTGGACCGAGATTATGGTCCTTATAATAAAGGTTTAATTCTTTTTGAACCTGGCTAGAGGACCCATATCCGCTGAAAGGTTTCTTCTCAAGCAAGGATATTCCACTTTTCCAAACCATAATCCTAATATTTCTTCCCCCCCATACCTTCTCTATATTATATTCGTTGTTAAAATTGATAGCCTCCTTAAATCTTTCCCTTACCGGTCCTAACATCATACTGATGGTCAGTACCATCAAAGAAAACAACGCAATCCCAAGAAAGTACTTTAGCTTAAAACCTTTAGAAAAGAAGACATATGTCAACCAAATAATTAGTAAAAAGAAAAATAATAGCCAAACTATCCTTACGGCTAAAAGTATAATGTATATAATAAGTAATCCTGTTAGAAAAAAGAGTAAATATTTTTCCATGCGACTTGGAAAATCTTGAAAGCGAATGATAGGATATGCAATAGCAAATAAAAGATACATGCTGAGATAGGTAGCATGAAATCCAATGTTCTGAGACAAGCCATGGTTAACCAAGAAAGAAGTGTTATCTTCCCTAATCCATAGTGCAACCCCTACTATTACCGCATAGCTCGTGACTAAGATTCCACTATAATAAAATATTCTTAAGATACTTTTCAAGTCCCTTTTGCCAATTCCAATTAGGCCAATACTGACTGGTAAGACAACAAAGGATAGTTTCTTCTCCAATCCATTCCAAATTCCTTCCAATGGAATATTATAAAAAAGCCCAGTAAATAAAATCGAATAAAGCCCTAAAAATAGTATTACAAACTTTGTCTTAAAAACTCTTTTGAAATCCTCTTTCCCAAATCTAACTACACAAAACAATACTAACAATATTGAAATTATGTTAGTAAAAATCATGGGTAAATAAATTGCTCCGGCAAATAAATATATCAGCACAGGTCCAATATCACCAATATTACGTTCCGCTAAATAAGAGACGATATGGAATCCTTTAAATTTCATTTGATGTTATATTTTGCCTTTCCTTAACATCCACCAACACTAATAATTCAAAGATTATGATAACAGAAAAATATTCAAACCAATAATCCAGCAAAAAATACCCCCCAAGGGCAATTAGCAAAAATTTAGAATAGGATAGCATTTGCCATTTCCTAAAAAAATAGCCGAGATAAAATAGAATAAAAATTAGCAATCCTATCAATCCATACTCACCAATAATTTGATTATAAAAAGAAAAAGGTTGGTTGGCGGTATTATTCCGATTATCCCATGGATTGTTAAAATCGTATGTCCAAATATTTAAGTGGTATTTTTTAAATTCATCCGATGCGTACGTCAGGGAATCTGGAAACCAACCAACATAATCCCCAGAAGCAATAAAAGCAATACGTGACGAAAAACTCCCCCCACCTGCTCCAAAAATAAAAGATGTTATAGACGAGGTCCAGTATTCGAATGTTTGAAAAAAAGATTTTATTTTAAAAGGTGTATCTTCTCCATTTTCCCAAATTCTTATAAGGTATCGTGATGCATATGTTATATTGCTAGGTGCTATTTGGCTAAAAAGGAAGATTAAGAAAAATGATCCAATTGCAATAAATATTTTAGATTTTAATTTTATGCTTGAAAACAGATAAATTCCTACAACCAATGAAGCCAAGAAAAGGACTACCCCGCTCATATAGGTTGTCATTAATAAAAATATTACTGAAAGTATACCATAAAACCATTTTTTCCGTAACAAATACATTATCGAAAAAAATGACATGATTACAAAATTAACAGATGAGTTACTATATATTGATGATATTAAATCTCCTGCTGAATTGGAAACACCGTAAGGGTTTAGTGTTTGAAATAAGAACATACTGTTTATAAGCTGAATCAGAATAACAAAAATATTCACCAAGAAAAAAAAATCAATTGTTTTATAAATTTTAACAAGTGTCCAATTCTTGACGAAAAATGCTATTTGACTTAGAGTAATATAGCTAACCATCCAAAAAAGAAATGAGAGTAGATAATTTGGCCAGTAATTTATGGATTTAAAAGCTATCAGAAATAAGCCATAAACAATATGATAAACTAGTATAAAATAATAAAATAAAATAAACTGATGCCCAACAAAAATAGGTCGCAACCTAAAAATCATAATAAAAAAAACAGCAAAAATCTTAACTGGAATATTTCCTTGGGTTATTAAGATTAAAAAAATCAGAAATTTTAAATCAATGTCTTTAAAGGTATAATATCGTAAATCCCTCTTCATCTTTTTTTTTGGCGACATTGCATATAAATTAAATTTAAAGCATTTAAGACATTTTTTAATGTATCGTTCTATAACGATTTTTTTAAATTTTCTCCTAATTCTTCGTATACTGTTTAATTTAATAACTTCCTAAAGAAGGAAAGACGCTCTTCTTCCTTTGTTGCTGAATCAATGATTTCCAATGCAGTATTGTCCACTGATATACTCTTATAAGAATCTACAAATTCCTTAATATTCTCCTTATCAATAAAATCACCCTTATCATCGGTAACCTTCAAAACAAAATCTGCATCCTTTAGGTCGACATCGAAATGACCGATAATTACTGGAAGTCCATAAGCGAGGTACTCCCTAACCTTTAAAGTGCTATCGGTTGGTTTACCCACTAGGTGATTATCGAATGATCCTATACCAAAATGGTTTTCGGAATAAATCTGTTCCAACTCCTGCTTTTCTACCCACCCATAAAATTTAATGTTATCAGGCAAATTGGAAAAGCCATCACTTTTATAGCCTACAATATTAAAAAAATACTCGGGAAAAATATGAGCAAGATCTATCACTTTTTGCAACCCATGCCATTTCATATTAGAACTGCCTACGAACACAAAATTGACATGGGATGATTGTCCTGGCTTTTTGAGTTTATTAATCCTATTTAAATTAATGCCATTTGAAACAACTCCCATTTTCAATTTCGAAAAATCACTATAGTGACTTAAGATATCAGGGGTCACTGATATTAGACCGTTTACGTTGGCTAAAATCAGTTTCCTTCCTAATAAGTATACCAACCTTTTAAGTTTAGGATAATATTTCACCTCAAGTACATCAACCGTGTTTAATTCCAAAACGGTCATATATTTTTTATAAATACTGTGAATGCCAGGATACCAAGTATTTTGTCTTGTATAAATGATGTCAGGTTCAATCCTAATCAGTTCTTTTGAGAGTTTGCTTAAGCAAAAAATTTTGTTTAGATAATTCTTTATAAAACCGTCTTTCAGCCTTGCAATAATTGGCGAAGAAATTATCTTCCCTCGTAAAAATAACGTTGATTTTTCAATAGGTCTTGGCCATGGCATCAAAATCTCTACATTATGCCCTTTACTTTTCCAATAGGCAACCTGGTCATTAACCTTTTTTACAATCCCGGAATTTTCATAAGGGTTCACTTCAAAAATGTAGACAATCTTCATCTATTAAGAATTCAAAATGTTAATTACCTCAACCCACATTTTTCTATTCTGTTCTTTGTGAATTACATTTGCACTTGAAAGAGTATTAATAATAACTTTGCGATTTTCCAGAGAAATAATCTTTTTTAAACTCAATGAATAACTAACATCATCAGGTTTGCTAAATGAACAGTCACCGATTCCATATTCGCTAAAAAGTGTTTTATACTTATGAGACCATCCCAGAGCCAAACAAGGAATATTTTGAGACAAAGCTGATACCAGAGCATGGAATCGCGAACCAATAACAATGTTTGAATTTCCTAAAAAGGATTTTAGAATTACAGGGTCTTCTTCAAAATATAATGATATCCTATCTTCTGTTGGGTAAATCTCTTTTAAGGCCTTTGCCAAATTTACATCTCCTTCACCTCTATCATGTACTACTATAAAAATTTTATCATCTGTTCCTTCAATCAATGCTTTAATCGCTTGATTTACATATTCCAAGTATTTGCCATCTGGCCAGTATTCTCTGCCCTGATCCAGCATCCTTTCATTAGGAACTATACAAGAATAATTTTCAATATTTTCCTCTAATCTAACTGGTTTTAATCCAATGGTAATATCAGGATAAAGCTTTATTTTAGGACTACCTGAAAGGTCTTTTAACATATTCAATGAATCCAAGTCCCTAACCAATACCAAATCAGATTTATCAATAGCCTTAGCCATATTTTCTTTAATTTCATCACCAGTGAAAGGACCGAACGCCTGTGGCAAAAATATGTACTTTGCCTTTTGTTGTTTGAAGAGCTTTATGACTTTATTAACATTCAACACTGCCTCTTTGCCCCATTGGTCACTATAAGCAAAGCCAGAAATATCCAATACGGCATCAATCTTTGACTTTTCAAGTGTTCCTCGATATTCTTTTTTGAGAAACTTTATTAATCCTCCAAACCTATAAAATATATCGAAACTTCTGTAAGCAGTTACATGTTTTAAGGGATAATCCATTGTTTCATAACCAAGTGATTTGATTTGATCTGGGGTTCCGGAACATGGACTGAGAAAAAGACGATAATTTTCTAATCCCTTCAATTCATCTAATACTGTTTTCATCATTAAATGTGCTCCTTTGTTGTAAAAATGTGCACCGACTACTAATATATTCATTTTGGATTTTATTTAATTTTATTATAACTCCTTATCTCAAAAAGGTCCTTTTTCTCCGAAAATGGCACAAGGGCCTCTTTATCAGGATACCCACAGGAAATTAACATAACGGGTCGTTCATTTTTTTCCAACCCAATAATTTTTTGGATTTGATTTTCAAATTTAGCTACATCGGGCCAATTTATGGGACAAGAACTTAACCCTAAAGTTTCCAAAGCTAACATAAATGTCATAGAAGCCAAAGAGGCATCAATATATATAACATGTCTATCCCGTTCGTCAAAATATGCCTCCAATTTTCCAACAACCACAATTATAGTTGTAAAATTTTGACTAAACCCTTGAGTTCCCCAAGTTATATTTGCTACCTGTTGTACCAAGTTGTCATCATCGTATATTCTGAATTCGAAAGGTTGTCTATTACAAGCAGATGGAGACTGGGAAGCTGCGACTAATGCCATATCCAAAAGTTCCCTAGGAACTTTTTTATTGTCATACCATCTAACGGACCTCCTCAATTTATTTAACATTAAAAAATCATTATAAGCCACATTTAATAAGCTAAAATCTCTTTTATAAGGAATGGAATCCCCAATCGATTCATCTTTCCACTGATGTTTTTCAAATATTTCTTTTTGTTCATTTATCTTTTCATTCAATAAATCCACCACCATGAAATACTTAAAAAGGACATCTGTGTACCATTTTAAATTCTTTTCACTTATTTCATTACTACTTTTGCAGGTTGTTACCTTGACATATGCATCAACTGTCTCTTCTATGTACTCTAAGGCAAAACTAGATCTCCTATTCTTCATTATAAGACCCTTTTCCAATCTATGTATATTGCGGCGCAAAAGATAATAAGCATTTTTTTCGATGTTATTTTCTTTGTAATATTTTAACCTCCCTTTTATCACGGCCAAATGCTCTCTCCTGAATGCCGTTGAAAATAGAATATAATATAAACTACTTGCAAAAGAGTTTATTGAAAAAATATGGAGAACTGCGATTTGCAATCTCACTTTGATTTTTTTGAGAAATGACTTCATAATTTAATTAATAATCTAAAAGGGGATAGAATTGATTTAACAAAAATGATAAGTATTACCCTTGTGTCCCTAAACAATATCAAAACAAAAAAGGACATTACACTATATGAGATAATTGTAGCTATCGCAGCGCCCGCACCTCCATATTTAGGAATCAATAACCAATTTAAAATAACATTGACTATTGCACCCGACAATTGGGAAATAAGTGAAAACTTATATTTATCCTCTGCAATTAACCATTTGCTTAGTACTGTTCGCAAGAAAATAAAAATGGCTGCCCAAATGTGTATCTGTAAAATTAGAATAGAAGACGCATACTCATGACCATATAAAAAATTAATAATAAAAGGTGCTGTAAAGGTAATAATTAATGCTAGCGTGAAAGAGAGAATAAAATAAAGGTCACATAACTGCTGAAGTCTCTGTAAATATTCTTTTTTTCCCTTTTTTTTTGCTCCTAAAATAGCAGGAAAAAGGGCATTGGACAAAATTAGTGGAATAAAATACCAGGCTTCCGAAAGCTTAACTGCGGCAGAATAAAGTCCTAGTTCCTTGTCAGTTACCATAGCACCAAGCATTATCTGGTCTAATTTAAGATAAACAACGGCAGACATACTGGAAAACACCAATAGCCATGATTTGTAGGTTAAATATTTAAGAACACCGAACTTAAATCTCCAATCAAAAATCGAATTACTTTCCAAATAATACGTAATAAGTACGGCAATTGCAATTAGAAAAGACTCAATGGCATATAATAGGGCAAATGTTATTAAGTCTTCCTTTGTAATTATACAGATGATTTTTACAATGGAAGAAATTAAAAAGAAGATAGTCTTCAGAATCGATGATTTCTTAGCTTTAACTTGAGATTCATACCAATTTTCCAATACTAAAAAAGGATGGAAAAACAGTGAGATCGAAACAAGAACGACAACCTTATTTTCTATAGAATCCTGAAAAAATTCAGAATTCATTGTAAGTGTAATTCCAATAAAAATAATTGCAGAAATGAATAATTTTAAAGTGAATGACGTTCCAAGGATATAATCCTTTTCTTTTGGATTATTAAATAATTCTTTTACCAAAATTCCCTGAAGGCCAAAATCAACCAAAGGTAAAAATATAGATACTATCGCAATACCAAAATTCAAGGTCCCAAAATCTGATGGCCCTAAATATCTTGCCAACCAAACCCCCACGAATAAGTTAATAACTAGCCTGCTTATTCTTTCAAAAAGCATCCATGAAGTGTTGGATGAGTATTTTCTAAACTGTGATTCAGTTATGTTTAGTTTACTTTTTAGAGTTTGCATCACATTTTAGATCAAAGAGAGAGCACGTTTTATAGGTCAGGGCAAAACTACAATAATTATTAACCTTACCAACTTTAGTCTTTCCGTTTACTAAATCCTTAGATGTATCAAATTCTTGGAAAGTTAAATAGGTTAATTATCTTGGGAAAACTGCACTAATTCTTGCGTTGCGTAAACCATTTCTCCAATCATGAATTTCAATTCTCAGTATTTTTTCAATTTTAGACTTATGCAAAACACTATAATCCGGTCTTAGGGCAGCGGTGGGGTAATCTATAGTGGACATTGGAAAAACTAGATTATTCTTTTTAAACTCTTTAAATATTCGAACAGCAAAATCATACCAACTTATCTCCCCATCATTGCTGTAATGATAAAGGTCATACTCATCGGAACCGCTAGTTATAATGGTCATTAGGACTTCTGCCAAATCCCCTGCATAAGTAGGTGATCCTATTTGGTCATTCACTACATTTATCTCTTCCCTTTCCCGGGCCAACCGTAACATGGTCTTTACAAAATTATGTCCATATTCGGAATATACCCATGAAGTTCGGATAATAAAATACTTGTTGAGAAGCTCCTGTATATACCGTTCACCTTTTAATTTGGAAGCCCCATATACATTGATCGGATTGGGCTCATCCTCTTCCGTATATGGAGAAGTTTTGGTTCCATCAAACACGAAATCGGTTGAAATATGAAGCAAGATAACGTTATATGCCAAACAAACTTCAGCTAGGTTCCCAACCGCTTCCGCATTGATCATAAATGCCTTTTCCTTCTCCGATTCGGCCTTATCCACTGCTGTATAAGCGGCACAATTAATACAATAGTCAAAATTCTCCTTATGAAAAAGCTCTTTAACCCTATCAAAGTCGGTTATGTCCAAATCCTTTGAGGTCTTGAAATGATACTCGAATTGTGGAAAATCTTTGGAAACATCCAATATGCTTCTTCCCAACTGTCCATTTGCCCCTGTAACCAATATTTTAAGTGATTTGATAGCATCCATTATAACAGGGCGTTTTGTAAGCTGGGCAATTCCAAATCCTTTGGAGAGACCTTTATTTCACCTTCCGACAGCCCCCAATCTATATTCAGGGTACTGTCATTATAATTAATGCCCCCCTCGGAAGCTTTATCATAAAAATTATCACATTTATAAAAAAACTCCGCTGTTTCACTAAGCACGGAAAATCCATGTCCAAATCCACGGGGTATAAACAATTGCTTTTTATTCTCTCCCGATAATTCTACGGCAAAATATTTTCCAAAAGTAGACGATTCCTTTCTAAGGTCCACCGCCACATCCAGTACAAGCCCATTCAACACCCTTACCAACTTTGCCTGGGCATACTGTCCTACCTGGTAATGAATGGCCCGTACAACACCTCTATGGGAAAAAGACTGATTGTCCTGTACAAAGGAAACCTCTGTCCCTACCGCTTCCGCAAAACGTTTATGGTTAAAGCTTTCAAAAAAATAACCACGTCCATCCTCAAAAACGGTCGGCTCTAGAACTACACATCCCTCTAATCCGGTTTTTTTAATCTTCATTATTTTCTGTTCAATATCCCCAAAAGATTTTTTCCGTATCCGCTTTTCATCAGGGGCTCCGCAAGCTGTTTAAATTGGTCCATATCTATATATCCCATTTCATAAGCTGCGGCCTCAATGGCCCCGATCTTAAGCCCCTGACGCTCCTCTATGACCTCCACAAACTGTGAGGCCTGCATGAGCGACTGAAAGGTGCCCGTATCCAACCACGCTGTCCCCCTATCCAGTATACTCACACTTAATCGGTCCCTTTTCAGATATACTTTATTTACATCCGTAATTTCGAGTTCTCCCCTTTGGCTGGGCGGAATGCTTTTAGCTATTTCCACTACCTCATTGTCATAAAAATAGATACCCGGTACCGCATAGTTGGATTTGGGATGTGTCGGCTTTTCCTCTATACTGATGGCCTTACCCTCTTCATTGAACTCCACCACGCCATACCGTTCCGGATCGTGTACCCGATAGGCATAAATAACACCACCTTCCGGATTATTGTTGGACTGTAGCAATTTGGCAAGTCCGGAACCATAAAAAATATTGTCGCCCAAAATGAGTGCCACCTTCTCTCTCCCGATAAAATCGGCTCCTATTATAAAGGCCTCTGCCAATCCGTTAGGATGTTCTTGAACCGCATATTCAAATCTACAGCCATATTTGTCCCCATCTCCCAATAAATCCTGAAACAAAGGAAGATCTTTTGGGGTAGAAATGATCAGAATTTCCTTGATGCCCGCATACATTAAGGTGGATAAAGGATAATAGATCATGGGTTTGTCATATATGGGCATCAACTGTTTGCTCACACTTAAAGTAAGGGGGTGTAATCGGGTTCCGGAGCCTCCGGCGAGAATGATTCCTTTCATGGTTGTAATGAGTTGTTATGCGTTACAATGTTATTATGTTGGGAAATTTATTGCTTGATTTTAATGCAGTCTACAATACTTACTTGTTTTACATCCCCCTTAATCCCCCTTCTAAGGGGGATTTTGCTGCCCTTTGCATTTGTCCGCAAATTATTCCCCCTTTGAAGGGGGCAGGGGGATGTTATCCATCCTTTTTATTCCGTAATATTTCTATTTTATCCTGTATCACCAATAAAACGCTAAACATTTGTTGTTTAATATCCTTATCGGCCAGTCTTAGAAAGTTAACACCATACTGCTCCAATTCAAACTGTCTTTTATTATCATAGCTTTGTTTGTTATCATGACTATTTCCATCAATCTCAATGGCCAACATGATTTCATGGGAATAAAAGTCAACAATATAATTCAACATGGGCACCTGTCTATGAAATTCTATACCCAAGGCTTTTCCTTTTATTTGTTTCCAAAGTAATATTTCGGAAAACGTACTATTTTTTCTTAGCTCCCGAGCATATGCCTTTAGTTTGGAATTATATGGTATAATTTTATTCTTCAATATTTACTGTTTTTACTTTCATTCTTAACATCCCCTTTAATCCTTATCCTGAACTCAATACCTATTGACCAGCGAAGGTGTAATCCACATCCCCCTTAATCCCTGCGCCTGAACCGATATTGCCAGTCGCCCAGCGATGGAAATGTGTTCCACATCCCCCTTAATCCCCCTTCAAAGGGGGATACTGCTGCTCATAATACTTCTGATATTCTCCAGAGGTGACATGCTCCAACCATTCGGTATTTTCCAAGTACCAATCGATCGTTTTTGCCAGGCCCTGTTCAAAGGTAACGGAGGGTTGCCACCCGAGTTCCCTTTTGATTTTAGTGGCATCAATGGCATAACGCAGATCGTGTCCAGGTCGGTCTTTTACATAGGTGATCAGGCCCTCACTTTCGCCAGCTTTTCTTCCCAGTTTTTGGTCCATTAGAGTGCAAAGCAATTTAACCAGATCTATATTCTTCCACTCGTTAAAACCTCCAATATTATAGGTTTCCCCAATCTTTCCTTGGTGGAATACCATGTCTATGGCGCGGGCATGGTCTTCCACAAACAGCCAGTCCCGGGTATATTTGCCATCACCATATACCGGCAACGGTTTCTTTTGTATGATATTGTTTATAAAAAGGGGTATCAGTTTTTCGGGAAAATGATTGGGCCCGTAATTATTGGAACAGTTGGAAATTACATATGGCAGGTCATATGTCTCCCCATAGGCCCTTACAAAATGGTCCGAACTCGCTTTGGAAGCCGAATAGGGGGAATTGGGGTCATAGGCCGTTTCTTCCGTAAACAGGCCGGTTGCCCCCAAAGCCCCATATACCTCATCGGTACTGATGTGGTAAAAGCGTTTGTTATCCGTATTTTTGGCCCAGTGTTGTTTTGCGGCCTGCAATAAATTAACGGTGCCGATTACATTTGTACTTACAAAGGCCATGGGGTCCGTAATGGAACGGTCTACATGGGATTCTGCGGCTAAATGAATCACTCCGTTAAAACAATATTTAGTGAAAAGATTTTCAATTAAACTTGCATCTGTAATGTCGCCCTTAATAAAAGTATAGTTGGGGGTTCCCTCCAGATCTTTTAAATTTTCCAAATTGCCCGCATAGGTAAGCAGGTCCAAATTGTGTATATGGTATTGCGGATAGTTACGGACGAACCTTCTTATCACATGGGAACCAATAAATCCCGCCCCTCCCGTAATCAATATATTCATGTTATTCCTTTTTATAGGTTTCTAAATAGCCGTTCAGCGCCATTAAACTTAATGATAGCAACAAAATTCCTATAAAAGCCAATGGTATCCGGAATTTATAACTGTTCCAAACCCCTTTGACCTCTACCCCTCTCCTTGGAAAGGCCGAGATCATATTGAGGATACTGCTTTTATTGGCCTTTTCCTCGTTCAGTTCCACCAGGCTTTCCTTGAGTTCCTCCATCTTATTGATCAGGGAGAGTTCCTTGTTTTCCTGACCGTCCCGTTCCCCCAAATTGATACTGGTGCCCAAACTTGGATTTTCGGCCTGTGTCAGCATTACCCGTTTGTACAAAAGCTGTAGAGAGTCTATCTCTACGATCTGTTTGCTATAGAGACTGTCCTGCAATTTGATGTTTATATCACTGATGTCCTTTTGCAGGTTAAAATAATCGTTCCTGGAAATGGAATTGATAATGGACGGCTGTAGTTTTCTGGCCACGGTGTTACTGGAGGCGGTAACCGTGATGGTATGGAAACGGGCATCCATGGAGTTGAAATTCTTAAGATAGTTCTCCATATCGATCGCCTTTTGGGTAGTGGTGTCCAAACTGCGGACAAACTTATCGAACAACTGTACCTTTTGGTTCTCGTCCGAATAGGACTCCACCGTAAATTTCTTAATGGTGGCCGCTTCCGAAACTTTAATATCCAAAGCCTCCGCCAAGGCCGTGGAATCTTCCGCCTCGGCCATTTCATTGTAAAAATTAATATTATTGTACAATTGCTGTACACTGTTAAAGTTTGGTTCCACCACCATAGTGGAAACATATCTAGGTTCCTTTATCATATCCAAATAGACCCCGATGGCCAGACCAAGGACGGCCGCAATGGCAAACTTTAAAAAATGCAACTGTAAAAACAGCAGAAAGAGAATGATCAAATTGAAAATCCCCAAAAAAATGGAAGCGATAAACTGAAAAAAACGTTTAAATACGTTTCCTATCATTTGGAACAGTTGTCCCAGATCTACCTCTTCTGAGGAGGAACTGTTATTGGTCGGTTGTTGATTTGACATATATTAGGAATTAAATATTTGTGTTAGTATTTTATCGGTTATCAAATAAGTCGGTTTTACCCCTGTGGTCCCGAGTCCGCCCGAAGCCAGGGTGCTCCCGGTCTCCAAGGGGTTGTCGGAAGCGTAATAGGCGTAGCGCACTTTTACGTCTTCCCGGATGCTCCTCCTTATCTTTGACGCCGCTTGGATCGCCTTTTGGTAATGCACGCCTTCCATCTCAAGTCCGATCACGTTCCAAGTGGATTCATGGAAAAATTTAAGCACGTCCCTGTTCTGAAGGGAAGTACCCAAGACCGTGATCATGGCCCCTTCCTGTACATCGAGGCCATTGCCCTTAAAATCATCCGAACAAAGTTCATTTTTAAAGGGATAATTATCCGATGTTCCCTCAAAAACATGGGAAGAAGGAATCATAATATCGCCCTTGCCCCCTTCCAGGATGCCCGCTTTTCCCATTATGGAAATGGACGCCACATCCAAAAATATCTTTTGGTTCTTTTTTCTTTTATAGGGTTTTAAAAATTCGTCTATCGTCTCGTAAGCCTGCTCCCCAAAGGCGTAATCCATCACAAACAGTACCGGTCTTTGATCCGCTGGAACATCTGCCCGTACCCTAAAATTGCAGACATCACCACTCAGTTTTGCGGTATCAAAGATCTGAATGTCTATATTGGTCCCTGAGGTATCGTCCAAGGAGATCATTCCGTTTTTCTTTGCCACGGCTATCACCTTATTGCGCAGGTCCGCATTCTCCGAAGAGCTGAGGGCCTGGTAAATTTCCAAAGGCTCTTTCCCCATAAACTCTTTTTCAAGCGCCTTCCTGGCGAACAGCGTATTCATGACACTGTGCATATTGGCACTTATGATATGGATGGGCCGCTCCAAGAGCCCGTTTACCAACAATGTCTCCTTTATGGCGTCCGCCCATCGCTCACCGTGTATATGGTGCCCCAACCGCTCCCGTAAGAGGGGGGTAAAGGTAATGGCCCTCTTATTGCCGGTAGTCTCTTCCTCTATTGCCAGTTTCCCCAGCCAATATACAATTTTAAGAAATCGCTCGGGGTCCGACTTGGTAGCCAATTTTTGGTGGATCTCCATGGCTTCCACAAAAGACCGCCCCAAGATATTGGCCGTATGTATAAGCGCCACCTCCCGTTCGGCCTGTGAAAGTTTTGTCTTTCCGACCGCTTCACCAAGTTTTACCCAATCCCTAATGGTCTTGTCCGTATCCTCGATCAGTACCCTTTTGGCGATCTTATGCGATTCGATAAATAAAAAGGTGAGATGGGTAAGGATATCGTAGATGTCCGATCGGCCCCTTGTAATGACAATGTTCATCTGCTCCTCGTCTATACGATAGCAATTCCGTCTTCTTTTGGGCGGGATGATGGGCTTAAAATGGGATTTCCCATAGCCTTCGTCCGACGTGAGATTGATAAAACGACATTCCTCGATCCCCACAGGCAACCGTTCCAATACGTAGATGAGGCCGTTGAGTTCCGTCTTTTCCTCCGCTATGGAGCCATATATTTCGGGACGAAGCTGCAAAAGGGCGTTCCGCAATGTTTCCCCGGAAATGCCCATAGGTTTATAGAACCCCCTGTTGAACAGATGGCGCATGGTAATGTAAAGTCTTTCAATGGCATTGGTGGATTCCTGGGCCCTTGTCGTATTTTTCACCTTATTCATAAACTATGCCCGCAAAATTACATTTAATATTTAGGATAACCCGATAAGGAGTCTATTTTCTAAGATATTTACCCACTAAGTACGATTTACTCGATATCGAGATTTAGTACGCTCCGACGGCTGCCCTAGGTTCCTTGCGAGTTTTCAATACGTTCGTTGTGCAAATGACCACGCTACTGACCAAATCAGCCCATAGCAACTTTATGGGCCAATAGGGCATCGGCCACCTTCCTATCATTTCCCAGACGTTGCACTTTGTTCTGGCCCCCCAGTTTGCCCATGGTTTTCATATATCGGTTAAACCCTCCTTTTTGAATGGGCACAATCTTTAACCGCTGCAGCACCTTGCCCGAGATCAGATCAAAATAATAACTGTTCTGGCGTTGGAGCTCCATGTCCAAAATATCCATGAACCGCTCCATATCGGGAGGGGTCCGTTCAAACTCCACCAGCCACTCGTGATAAGGAAGACCGCCCTCTTCCGGTTCGATCTGGGGCGCCACCGTAAATTCGTTTATTTGTGCCCCTGTTTCCAAAATGGCCTTTTGCATGGCCTCTTCCACTTCCTTGCCGATCACATGTTCCCCAAAGGCCGATATAAAGTGTTTGATCCTTCCCGAAACTACGACCCTAAAAGGCCTTAGGGAAATAAACCGAACGGTATCGCCAAGGTTGTAGGCCCATAGGCCGGCATTGGTAGAAATGATCATCACATAATCCACATGCAGTTCCACTTCCTTTATGGTGATCCTTTTTGGGTCGGTGTCAAAAAATGTATCCGCCCTTACAAACTCGTAAAAGATGCCCGAATCCAAGAGGAGCAACATTCCGTTTGTCTTTTGGGAGTCCTGATAGGCAAAAAAACCTTCGCTGGCAGGGAACAGTTCCAAGCTGTCCACCCTTCTTCCCATGAGCGCTTCAAATTTCGCCCTATAGGGTTCATAATTGACCCCCCCGTAAATAAAAAGTTGGAAGTTCTGAAACAGCTCGCCCACTTTCTTTCCGGTTGTCTGGTTAAGTCGTTCAAAATACATCTGAACCCAAGAAGGTATTCCTGCAATTACGGTCATGTCCTCGTTTACGGTTTCCTTTACGATCTCGTTTACCTTGGTTTCCCAGTCTTCCAAACAATTGGTTTCCCAACTGGGCAATCTGTTCTTTTGAAGGTAATTGGGCACATAGTGGGCCGATATGCCCGAGAGGCGGCCCAACTTTATACCGTTCTTTTCCTGTAGCACGGGACTGCCCTGGAGAAAGATCATCTTTCCATCCACAAAATCGGCATTTCCGGTTTCGTCTATATAATTAAGGATGGCATTTCTGGAGGCCTCTACTTGATATTTGATCGATTCCTCGGTTATCGGGATGTACTTTGCCCCGGAGGTAGTCCCCGACGTTTTGGCAAAATATAATGGTTTCCCGGGCCATAGGACGTTTTCCCTGCCTTCCACAACCTCACCGATATATCCTTTTAGTGCTTCGTAGTCCCTAATGGGTACCTTGGCCACAAAATCGGCATGGGAGCGTATGGATCTAAATCCGTGATCGGTACCGAACTTGGTTCCCGCAGCTTTTTTGATCAGTCCCGAAAAGACCTTTTCTTGGGCCTCTATGGGATTGTTTATCCATTTGGCATTTCTTTTGGCAATTCTCCTTGCGAAAATTCGGGCGGCAAACGATTTTAATGACATAGGGATCAGTTAAAGTCAATGTAGTCCAATGGATCTACGGGGGTACCATTGTTCCAAAGTTCAAAATGCAGATGGGGCCCGGTGGACAGTTCGCCGGTGTTCCCTACCGAGGCGATCACTTCGCCGGCCCTTACAAAATCACCTTGTTCCTTGTTCAAGGACCCGTTGTGCTTGTATACGGAAAGCAGGCCGTCCTGATGTTCCACAATGATCACATAACCGGTATCGGCCGTCCATTCGGAAAGAATTACGGTGCCATCGGCCACTGCCTTTACGGGTGTATCCTTTATGGTGACCACATCAACGGCGTAATGTTTCCGCTCCGAGTCATATTGCTGGGTTATGGTCCCGTCCACGGGCGGAAAAAGTACGAGGTTCACATTGCTGATATCCCTTTCAAAAAGATTGTACTTGTCCTCCATTTCCACTTCCTTGCGAAGTACTAGGTCCTGTTTTGTGGGAGTGAGGTCCACAGAGGCGGGATCGATCTTGAACTGTTCAAAAAGGGAATCCCTATTGACCTGGTTATTGGCGATGTCGCCCTTTAAAACCATTCGGATATTACTTAAATACTTATTGGTATAATTTAAAACGGTCACCAAGGAATCGGTCTTATAGGTGAGTTCCGTGGCCTGTCTCTTTAATTTGGTGGAAGAGTAGCCGGGAATATATTCCCTTAAGGGGGTAAAGGCAATGAGCAGGGTAGTCAGGGCAATCAGGGCAACGATAAACAGGGAACCACTGACAAAGACGTTCAACCGGCTCAATTTAAATGAGATCTTCTCTTCAAAAGTACTTTCGTTCAGGATCACCAACCGGTACTTGTGAAGCAGTTTTTTTTTGATTTCCTTCCTTTTTTTACCTTCTTTGGTCATAGTACACAAAGATAATGTTACGGTTTAATATGCGGCGCATCCCCCTTTATAATTTATAATTTCCGTAACAATTGGACGGTGCGGGCAATGCATACAAGTATGTTATTTGCGTTCAGTTCGTTAAAATAGCATATCTCCCTTAATATTTAGGGCATACGTATCACTTTTTTAGTACCTTTGTTTCCTAAATTTGATTTATCATGATATCTATACACATGTTTCTGGGAATGGTTGGGCCATGGCAAATTGTTATTGTCGTACTGGTGATACTTTTGTTGTTCGGAGGAAAGAAAATCCCTGAACTGATGCGTGGACTTGGAAGCGGAATCAAAGAATTCAAGGATGCCTCCAAGGAAGAGGACAAAGTGACCCATACCGAAAAGGTTGAAGAAAAAAAGTAAATTAATCTTTATACCATATTTAAAAACACCCTTACCGGGTGTTTTTTGCTTTTATATAGACAAGGCCCAATGGATGTGATCGGTATGGATACCAAAACATTTGCATGGTTTTAATAGCTACCATACGACCACCACTACCTATGTAAAAATGGCCCTTACGACATATAGAAGCGCTTTCACAACAAAAAAAAACCAGATCCTGCCCTAAGGCCTATCTTAGGGCTTTGATTGCCAACAAAATTAAGGGAAGAACGCCCTATAGATACATACTTATGATGATCAATGCCCAACCGATTAACTACCTGCCCCCGACCATGGCACATACAAGACTAGTCCTTTTTCTGCTCCTAACCCTAATTTTATCCCAATCCGCCCTTCATGGCCAAACGGAAAACGTAAACGGCTCAGCTTCATTGGCCGTAGAGGAGGTTAGCTATGAAATGCTCGAACGGTCGAAAATTACCGATCCCGCTCCGAACGATGATAAATTGATCGAACAGGCCGATAATTTCTTTAACAAGATGAGGTATGCCGAAGCGGCCGAACTTTACGAAGCCGCCCTCCAAAACGATCCGGCCAACCATACATTTGAAATTCTCCAAAGGGCAGGGGATGCACATTACTATATTACAAATATGGAACGTGCCCATCATTGGTACCATTTGATGTTCGAAAAGTACCAACAGCAGATGGGTGCCGAATCCATTTTTAAATATGCCCATAGCACCAAAGGGGTGGGCAAGTACAACAGGGCCAAAAAACTGATGCGACTGTATGATAAAACCAAGGAGAACGGCCTTTCCCGATCACAATTGGATTTGGAGGAAATGGATACGCCCACTGCGGAAGAGGTAAAACTGGACAATATTATCAGTAGGGTGGAGCCCTTTGAAATAAAGAACTTGGACATCAACAGTATCTATTCCGATTTTGCTCCCGTTTTCCACAATGGGAACGAGCTTGTTTATGCCTCGGCCAAGGATTCCGCTTTCCTTCAGACCCGACTTTCAAAGTGGAACGATCAACCCTATCTGGACCTCTATGTTGCCAAAATAATGCCCGAATCCGGGGAGTTGCGAAATTCCGCGAAATTTTCGAGGACCATCAATACCAAGTACCATGAAGCGGGGGTAAGTTTTTCTGCGGACAATAAGACTATATACTTTACCCGGAACAATTTTGGAAAAAAACTGAAAAGGGATGAGGACGGCATCAACAACCTTAAAATATATATGTCCACCAAAGTGGGCGATCAATGGACAGCGCCTACGGAGCTTCCCTTTAACAGCAATGCATATTCCACAGGTCACCCCGCTTTAAGCCCTGATGGAAAACAACTCTATTTTATATCGGATATGCCGGGCAGCCTTGGGGAGACCGATATTTTTGTGGTGGATGTCCTTGGTAAGGGCAAATTCTCTTCCCCAAGGAACCTTGGTCCCCGAATCAATACCGAAGGAAAGGAAATGTTCCCGTTTCTTACCGACGAAAAACTGTATTTTTCATCCAATGGCCATATCGGGCTTGGGGGACTGGACATCTTTGAAGCGGCCTATGGAACCGATGGCTTTCAGGAGGCCCGGAATATGGGGCAACCCATAAACAGCAATCGGGACGACCTTTCCTTTATCGTGGACGAAACTTCCAAAATAGGCTACTTTTCCTCCAATAGACCGGGAGGAAAAGGGGATGATGACCTATATTCCTTTAAACGACTGGCCGTAGAGGAAGTCGCCAGCAATAAGAATGCGATCGGCGGCATGGTGACCGAACTTATAGGGGGCAATGTCCTTCCCCAGGCAATGGTCTCCCTACTGGATAGCAGCCGTATCAAAATCAAGGAGCTGAGCTCTGATGATGGCGGTAATTTTCTCTTTGAGGATTTGGAGGGGAATACACAATATCATATTGTAACCCAAAAGGATGGTTTTGCGCAGGGAGAGATCGATATACAGACCGAAGACAATGGTTTGGTACCCTTGGATATCACACTTAAACGTCTGGAGGAGTTGGTAATCATTGAAAATGGGATCCGAAAACTAAAATCCAATCTTGTTTATTTCGATTTTGACCGGTCCAGCGTTAATCCACAGGCGGAAACGGAATTGGAAAAGATCGTCTCCGTAATGCAGGAATACCCTACCATGGTCATCAAGATCGAATCGCATACGGACGCCATCGGCAAGAGCTCGTACAACAAGTATCTATCCGAACGCAGGGCATTGGCTACCCGCGACTATTTAGTTTCGGCAGGAATCGCCCCAGGGCGTATAGAGAGCGCCACGGGCTTTGGGGAGGAACGCCCCATCAACGAGTGTGTGGACGGGGTTTCTTGTAATGTTGCCCAAAATTCCGTTAACCGACGTTCCGAGATCATCATCGTTTCCATGTAGGCCAAGCAGAAGGCCCGGTCTACTTTTACTTTTTCCTAATAAATATGTCTACAGATGGGCCATATGGGAGCTATTTGTTCCAGTAAACCACAGCGCGGAATATCTGAGTCATGAACGAATAAGCTTAAAGATCCTGCTAGGTATACTCGTTCCGTTAAACTTCTATAAGCAGATAGAAAATCTCCATATTCAACCCCATCTTACCGTCCCCATTGATCCCTTATTAACGCTCCCAACATCCAATAAAAAGATTTATATTCCGCCAAATCGCTTATAAGGGGTCATTTATAGAAGAACCGTAGTTCCGTTCAACCCGCAAAAAAGGTAGTTCATGGAGTCCGGCTTCGGGGTTTTTTCCTACAACCTTTTTTTTCGTCCGTTCAACAAGAAAATTATACCTTTCCCACTATTGTGCAGATATTTGCTGTGTACTAATATTAAAAGATCAGGTTATGAACAGACTATTACTTGTAAAGGAAATTTATTCGGAGGGGTTCAAAAATCTGGGCCATTTATTGGTCACCAACTATTTTAAGGCATTCTCTTGGTTCTGTTTCGGACTGTTTGCCGTGGTGATCTACGCCTTTATATTCAGATTGATCACGGGCTTTGCCTTTGACTAAAAGTATTACCGACAGCGATCTATATACTCCCCCGAAACCAAAAATCCCCTGCTCTTATTAAACGAGAGCAGGGGATTTTTCATTGAGCGTTTTTTCCGTCTAGTCCGTAAACGTAAGGGTCTTGATAATGGCTTCCAGTTCGAACAAATAATCCCTTTTTTCGGTAGAAGGGGCAAATACGAAACCTTCCACGATCAATTTTCGATCGTGCTCATCGTCATTGATAATATAACCGATATAAGGTCCCGCCATTGGGTACCCGCTCATTTCCCAAATACCCTTTACCTCAGCGGCCTTTTTTCCACCGATTTCCGCCGGGAAAACATAGGGGCTAAAGGCCTTCTCGGTAACCATATAGGTAATCTTGTCCGGTACATCCGGACCTGGAATGTATTTCTTACCAATGGAATCCCGCATCCGTACAATATCCTGTACAAAAGTGGAATCATTGGAAAAACTATCGCCTGGCATGGCGTATACAATGATGTTCATATTGCCCTTTTGTATCTGCCTATCGATCCAAACAAAATTATCCTCCTGTTTGCCCACCTTATAGACCGAGGGCATGGTAAGGGAGATCCCGAATTTATCCTGTAAGATGGTTTCCTTGTTCACGGAACGCAAAAAGCGCTTTTGGGCCTCCTTTATTTCCAATTTTTTAAACTCGTCAATAAAACTATCCGCCTTTTCCTCAATATTTTCAATGAGTTCGGCATCGGTCCTGCCCTTTACCACCGCCACTTTCTGGGGGCGGGAATACAGATCCGTTTTAATATGTGCAAGGTCCAAACTGTCCTTTTCCACAAAGAGCACTGATCGTGAATTACGTATGGTTCCCGTAAAGACCTCTTGGGTCATGTGGTTGATGTTAAAGATCGGCTCCTCCCAAGAGAGTCCAAGTACCCTGGCGGCAAAATGCTCGCGCACCTTATCCCCCACAGGGCCTTTCCAAAGTTCATTGTCCATCACTACGGCCACGGAATTGATCGCCCCTGTGGAAGCAGGTCTGTAATCGGATTTTTTCTGTTCCTTGCATGCGCCAAGGACCAGCAATAACATCATAAATAGAATTGCGGTTTTTTTCATTTTCGGTCTTTACATTAGTGTTAGCAACTGCACAATTTAAGTTTTGTGCCCGGTTTGATATCGTTACCACTAATACCGTTCCATTCCCGCAAATTTTCAATAGTAATTCCGGGATATTTTTTCGAGATGGTCCAAAGGGAGTCCCCGCTCTTTACCGTATGTACCTTTATACCTGCTTCTATTGCTGCTTTGGTGCTGTTTTTGGAAGCACTGGAAGGAGTCGAATTGGAGGCCACGCTCCTTTTGGAAAAAATGACAAGACGTTGTCCAATCCTTAGGTTGTTCCCCCGAAGTCCGTTCCACTCCTTTATCTGACTGATGCCGACCCCATACCTACTGGCTATCAGGCCCAAATAATCTCCGCTCTTTACCTTATAAACGATCCTATTGCCCGCTTCCGCCAATTGGGTCAGGGGCTCCTCCATGTTTTTAAACTCGTCCTCCACATGGGCATAAATGGCCTCCTCATTGGCCACAAACTTTCCAAGGGCCTCTGTGGGCAGTCTAAGTACATGGGATTCCCCTTTTATGTAAGGGATAATATCCAGTTTATAAGAGGGGTTCAATATCTTCAGTTCCTCCACACTTACTTCCACCAGCTCGGCAATCTGTTCAAAAGTGATCATTTTCTTTACATGCACCGTATCGGTAACAAAAAGCGGTCTTGCCACTTTTTCATATTTTAACCCGTGTTCCTTGGCATATTCAAAAATGTACATGGTAGCCAGAAAGGCTGGGACATACCCGGCCGTTTCCCGTGGGAGGTTCTTGCGGATATTCCAGTAGTTGGTATACCCTCCCGATCTCCTAATGGCCTTGTTTACGTTCCCGGGACCGGAATTATAGGCCGCCAGGGCCAGATCCCAATCATCAAAGATACCGTGCAATTTGGACAGGTATATGGCCGCGGCCTTGGTGGAGGCGATCGGATCGCTGCGATCGTCCATATAGCTGGTTACGTCAAGGTCGTACATTTTGCCCGTTCCGTACATAAACTGCCATAGACCTGTAGCGCCCACCCTAGAGCGTGCCAAAGGGTTAAGGGCCGACTCGATTATGGCCAAATATTTTAGTTCCAAGGGTACGTTCTGCCTGTCCAGTTCCTGTTCGAACATAGGGAAGTAGAACTGACTAAGGGTCAACATACGTTCCATAAGCCCCCTTTTACGGGTCAAAAAGGTTTTAATGACATTTTCCAGCGATGGATTGTAGGCAATATTAAAGGGTGTTTTTTGGTTGAGGAGCTCCAACCGCATCTTTAGCGTATCGGTGTCCAAACTGAAATGATACACGGAATCGATCTCCATATTGGCCACCTCATCGTAGATAGAGTCGAAGAGGCTTTGGCTGTTGTGCATTTCCTCCATCCAGCGCCGATCGTATTCCGCTGCTTCGGCATGGTCCATCAACGTGAACTTGTTCTCTACCTTTACCAGGGCCAATGGATTATCCTGCACCCCCTCGGGCGATGCCATCAGTTCCATTTGTTCCACCCCTTCCATGTCCATGGCCAAGGTGTCGGGCGCCTTCTCTGCGGCAACCTCCTTTGCGACCATCTCCTTTTCCAATCTTTCCTTTTCCTTTTTCCGTTCCTTTCTACTTTGTTGTGCCGAGAGGGACAGGGCACAAATACAGAAAATTCCGAGGCATATTTTTTTCATTGCGGTCATAAGCTATTAATCCGTTAAAGTGGGGACCAACGAAAATCGTTCATTTTTTTGGAAGGAAAAAATTTTCAACAAAAAAGTCCGCCGGCCCTACCCTTCATAACGTGGTTATTGCTCCAATATTGCAGCTATTCCCGGTAAGGTCTTGCCTTCCAGGCTTTCCAACATGGCACCACCTCCTGTGGACACATAACTTACACTGTCCTCGAACCCGAACTGTTTTACCGCGGCTACGGAATCGCCACCGCCCACTAAGGAAAAAGCGCCGTTTTTGGTAGCGTCCCCAATGAACTTTCCAATGGCAATGGTGCCCTTGGCAAAATTTTCCATTTCAAAAACCCCAACGGGACCGTTCCACAATATGGTCTTGCTCTGCAATATTATTTTCTTGAAGTTTTCCAAGGTTGCGGGACCCGCATCCAATCCCTGCCACCCATCCGGAATGGCATCCACCGCCACTACCTTGGTATTGGCCGCATTGTTAAAGTCGTCCGCCGCCAATACATCTACCGGTAGGTGTACTTGCACCCCTTTTTCCTTTGCCTGCTTTAGGATATCAAGCGCAAGGTCCATTTTATCGTCCTCACAGATGGAATCACCAACGGTTCCCCCTTGTGCCTTTACAAACGTATAGGTCATTCCGCCCCCTATGATCAAGTGGTCCACCTTGTCCAGGATATTCTCTATTATGGTGATTTTGGAGGACACCTTTGAGCCTCCCAAAATAGCGGTGACCGGTTTTTCCCCGGTACGCATCACCTTTTCAATGGCTTCGATCTCTTTTGCCATCAATAGTCCAAAACATTTCTTTTCCGGAAAGAACCCTGCCACTATGGTAGTGGAAGCGTGCGCCCTATGGGCCGTTCCGAACGCATCGTTTACATAGATATCGCCCAATTTGGAAAGTTTTTCGGCAAAACCCTTGTCCCCTTTTTCCTCTTCGGCATAAAAACGCAGGTTCTCCAACAACAGCACCTCCCCGTTCTTAAGTTCGGCCACCGCCCTCTCCGCTTCTTCCCCTACACAGTCGCCCACAAATTTTACGTTGACACCTATCACGTCCGAAACCTTTGCGGAAATATGGCTAAGGGACATATCGGCGTTCCTTTTGCCGCCCGGTCTCCCATAGTGGCTCATCAACACCGCACTTCCACCATCTTCCAGTACCTTGATGATCGTCGGTTTGGCCGCCTCGATCCGATTGGCATCGGTTATATTGAAATCGGCATCCAAGGGCACATTGAAATCTACCCGTATCAGCGCTTTTTTGTCTTTAAAATCAAAATCGTTTATGGTCTTCATCTTTATAAGGATTAAATAGAGAACGGCAAATGTAAAGATTTCCAAAGTACGAAGGAAATCACAATTTATAATCTTTGGCCAAACGGGGCGCCATTCCCCAGAAATAGGAACACTTCTTGGAATCGATCTGCCAGAGTGGGCCACATGTTATGTGGAAATGGCCAAATAAACTATATTTGGTCCATGCTTTTTAAGGATATTCCAGGACTCGCCCATATCAAAAAACATTTGGCCCAAAGCGCGGATGCGGGGCGTATTCCACATGCCCAGCTGTTCATCGGGAACGAGGGCAGTGGTACCCTTGCCATGGCAATTGCCTATGCGCAGTACATATTATGTTCCAATAAAGATGGTGAAAATACGGGCGGCAATGCATCCTGTAATATTAAATGTGGCACGCTGTCCCATCCGGACCTGCATTTCGCCTTTCCCGTGGCCAACAACGATAAGGTAAAAAGTCACGCAGTAAGCTCCCATTTTATGGGAGAATGGCGCGAATTCGTCAGGACCCAGCCCT
The DNA here is from genome assembly GCA_963974715.1 of uncultured Sediminicola sp. Lineage (GTDB taxonomy): Bacteria > Bacteroidota > Bacteroidia > Flavobacteriales > Flavobacteriaceae > Sediminicola. The sequence goes on along the minus strand of CAXBDK010000001.1, from coordinate 184,388 downwards.
ATGGCAATCTGTTCGACTGGTACCAAATGCTGGGAATTGAAAAGAAACAGGGGCAAATTGGGGTGGACGAAGCACAGGAGGTGGTCAAAAAGCTTTCCCTTAAGTCCTACGAGGGAGGATATAAGGTAATGCTTATCTGGATGGCCGAAAAGATGAACAACGCCGCCGCCAACAAACTCTTGAAACTCATTGAGGAACCTCCCGAAAAGACCGTGTTCATATTGATTGCGGAAGATGGGGAACAGATCATACAGACCATTAGGTCCCGGTGTCAGATCCTGAACTTTCCCCCGATGGCCGAGAGCGCAATTGCCCACGTGTTAATGGAAAAAGGGCTGCCCCAGGCAGAAAGCTTGCGATTGGCACAGGAAGCCGATGGCAACCTCAACAAGGCATTGGACCTAATGAACAGGGATTCGGAAGATCTAATATTCGAAAAATGGTTCGTACAGTGGGTGCGCAGTGCCTTTAAGGCAAAGGGAAACAAGGCCGCCATACACGACCTGATCCTTTGGAGCGAAGAGGTGGCCAAAACCGGACGCGAGACCCAAAAAAAATTTCTGCTCTACTGTATGGCCGTTATGAGACAGGCCCTGCTCGCCAATTATAATATTCCCGAACTCACCCATATGGCCATTCACGTGGAAGGGTTCAGTCTGGCAAAATTTGCCCCTTTTGTCCACGGAAACAATATAGTGGGCATTACCACCGAACTGGAAGAGGCCATCTACCATATAGAACGGAACGGCAATGCCAAGATCATCATGACGGACCTGTCGATCAAACTGACGCGATTGTTACATCAAAAAACGGATTGACCATCCAAAAACCAAAAGACCATGCACCACATCCTTACCAATGCCACCGAACTTTTATTGTTGTTATTTTTGATCATCACCTTTCTTCAGAGCGGACTGGATAAACTTATGGACTGGAAAGGCAACCTGGCCTGGTTAAAAGGTCATTTTGCCAAAAGTCCATTAAGGGATATGGTACCAGTACTTTTGGGTATCGTATTGATCATGGAAATGCTTGTCTCCATTTTCTGTGTTGTGGGACTCTACCTGTTTTTGGAACATGGAAAAAACGACATGGCACTCTATGGCGGTATGCTAGCATGTGTGTGTCTGTTGATGCTGTTGTTCGGCCAACGGATGGCCAAGGACTACGAAGGGGCCAAGACCATTGCCATATACTTTGTTCCCGCAATATTGCTGGTGTTTTTGCTGCAGGAAGGGTAGGGATAATGCCAAAAGCAAAAAACCGCCCATAAGGACGGTTTTTGGAGGCATCGAGCAGATTCGAACTGCTGTAGGAGCTTTTGCAGAGCTCAGCCTAGCCACTCGGCCACGATGCCATTTTCGGATTGCAAAGCTACAAAAATTAATTCCAAAAAAAATTAATTACGGAGCAGATTATTAAAAATGCCCCTTTTAGCGCCTTGTATCGATATGATTTGTACGCTAAAGTTCCTCTCCTATAAGGTTTCCCTGGATGCCCTGAGGTGTATGGACACCATTTCCACATCGCCCCCTAAAGGAGGGTTTATTTTGGAGACCCCGACCTCCACCTCCTGTACGAGCACAATTTCCGACAGTATTCGGGAGATGATCCGTTGGGCCACATGTTCCAACAGTTTCGAACGCACCTTCATTTCCTCCTTTACGATCGTGTTTAAATGCACATAGTCCACCGTATCTTCCAACAGATCGGATATTCCCGATTTTGTAAGGTCCGCAGTGACTTCCAGATCTACCCTATAATCGCTTCCAATGATCGACTCCTCCCGTAGGCACCCATGATGGGCATAGACCCTTATGTTGGTCAGTTTGACTTTCCCCAAAATAAAAAACTAAAGTTTGGACAAACTTAGCGCAATTTTAGCAATTACCCCCCAGGGGGATCTATTTTGATTGAAGCCTATCCTGAGTTTTCCCGACGGTGGCGGGCCTGCCTCGCGGTTATTTACCTAACTAGTACATACACCTGCAATTGCTCAGCCCTTGGAAAAGATCCACCCCAAGTGTCACCACATGCGTCCCGGAGCTATATCCCAATATTTCGTTCAAGATGATCTGATAGGAATACCCAAAATAAAAGTTGTTCTTCTTTAAACCTACGATCGGTGCAATATAAAGGGGATCCCCGATCTGGTCATTTAAGAACCGATAGGTTACACCGGCGTAATAGTAGTCCTCAAACTGATACCATCTGAATTTAAGGTTCAGATCGGTTACCGACCGGCCATCGCTTTCAAAATATTGAAAAAAAGCGGAGGGCTCTATTTCAAGGTCGCTGTTCTTGCTCTTTTTATACCGATAGCCCGTATACACATAATAGTTTCGCAATGTATTGGGCTCGAATAAAGGATTGAACCTGGTAAGATCCTTATTGATGAGATTAGAGGCATTGACGCTTAAATAAAACTGGTTTTTGCGGTAGAGGAACCCCACATCGAAATTGTGGTTGGAAGTGGAACGATCATCGGTGACGGCGGCGTCATTATTGTCCCTAAAATTTTCAATATCGATCCTGAACTGGTTAAAATTATAGGAGATCCCAAAGGAGAGGAACTCATCATCATACCTGTCCAAGGTCAAATGGTGCGCAAAGGACAATCTGGCCCCCTTTTGGCGGGTTTCACCATTGCTATCGTTGTACAGCAATATGCCCATCCCGGATTTTTCCCCGATCCGTGCATCGGCTGCAAGCGATTGGGTATCGGGTGCATCCTTGATCCCTACCCATTGCGTAAGCCCGTTAATACGGATTTTTATATGGTCCCCTATGCCCGAATACGTGGGGGACATCACAAATGGATTATCAGCCAAATATTGGGAGTGTTGGGGAATGGTAAGTTCCTGTCCTATAACGGACAATGCACCAAGGAGCAGTACCAAACTTGTTAATTTGTGCCGCATAACATTTTGTAGGTTAAGTTTTTTATCTGTACAAGGTAAAGTGTCCAACAAATTCCCTGTCGTCACTTTCTCCATTGAGTTTGATCACATACCAATAATCACCGGTGGGGAGCTCGGTGTTTTGGTAAAGACCATCCCATCCAACATCATTTATTCCCATTCTATATACCTCCCTACCATAACGGTCGAATATGATCGTTATTATTCCGGGCCAGGCCTCTTGGTTTCTGGGTTTCCAGAAATCGTTCTGGCCATCTCCATCGGGGGTGAAGAAATTGGGTATTTCCAAATCTATGAATTCCATAAAAATCTGTTGTTCCACCTCACATCCGTTCTCGTCCACCACCCGTACGGTAAAGGTATCGGTCCTATGGATAAAGAAGGTGTTTTCCTCCCCATTGTCCACATCCCCAAAGTAATAGGTATAGGCCCCATTGCCCCCGGCCGCCAAGGCGGTGATCTGGTTAATGGTCCTCGACTCCAATTGTAGGGTCAGGGGCTCAAAACCTTCAATCTCAAAATCAATGGTGCGCAAACAGCCATTGGCATGTGAAATGGTGAGGTAATGTGGCCCTGCCGCCAAATTGGTAAAATCCGGTTCCAGCACCATATCCGCGGGATCGGTAGAATCCATTGCATAAAGCACGTCGGATGCCACGGAAGGATCTGCCAAAGCCACCACAATGGAAGCCACGGGAAGTTCCTCGGTACATTCATAGACCGGGGTCACCACGGCATCTATGTTCACCCCAGGTTCCACCTCAAATACGATATTGGCCTCACATCCCTGGGCATCCTTTACAAAAATGACATAGGTACCTGCCGCAAGATCTGTAAACGTCATCTGGCCCGCCACAAAATCGTTCGGGTCATTGGAATTGAAGGCGGTGGTATAAGGTCCCGTTCCTCCCGAAATGGAAATGGTAACCGACCCGTCGGCACTGCCGGCACAGATCTCTGGTAGAATTGTGGATTCAATGGTTATTACCTCAGGTTCCACAATGGTATATTCCAATAATTCAAAACAGCCATTCCGATCCTGTGCGATCACCGTATACTGTCCAGGTGCCAGATTATCGAATGTATTGTCGCTGCTGAACTGGTTCAGGTTCGGCGAAATGGCATATTGGTACCCTCCAGATCCCCCTCCAAGTTCGACACGGATAAATCCATTGTCTTCCCCGTTACAGGTAACATCGCCGTAGTCATCGGTATAGGTCAACGGATCGGGCTCTTCAATAATGATTACAGGGGACACTACGGAACAGTCCTCACTGATTACCCTCACGTAATATTCACCGGCCGCTAGTCCGTTAAAGTTCCTAGTTGCTTGGGGACCGGCAATACGATCGGAAAGGGCAAGATCCGTAAACAGTTCATATCTATAGTTGCCCAGACCGCCGGCCGCAGTGGCCCTAATAGTTGCGGTGGACTCCCCATTACAATTAATGATCGCGGCCGTTTCGTCTATGGATACCGTTAACTGGGCCACAGGTTCCTGTCGGATCTCATTCGATAAAATGGAGGTACATCCAAAAGAATCCCTAACATAATACCGATAGGTCCCGGCCCCCGAATTACCGGAAGGCAAGGTGTTGAAAATATGTTGGTTCCCATTGTTGAACGGTTGGAAATTTGTGCCATTGGCGCTATAGGAATACGGTGCGGTTCCCCCATTGGCGGTCAACAAGAGTTCCAGATCGTTCTCACAGGTCAGGGCCTGTGTCATTATAAGCGACCCGGACACATCCACGGGATCTTCAATGGTCGCTATGGGGGTTTCCCCTGAGCACCCGACCTCATCGTAAATGGAAATACTGTATTTTCCGGCAGGAAGGTTCCCAAATGTATTGTTGGATGGTTGTCCTACAGAAGTCTGCAGAATGTTGGTTCCCGTCTCATCATAGATATTGAGATGATACCTCAACGTACCCAACCCGCCGGCCGTGATGGTGGCACTGAGCGTCCCATTGCTGTCCCCAACACAATCCAGCATGATATCAGGTGAAATATTGGCCACAATAGGAATGGGCCTTACTAGTTCCAAACTATAATCAGTGGTTATACAGCCAAGGGCATCCGTAATGGTGATATCAAAATTGCCGGCGGACAGGTCCGTAAAAATATAGGCGCCCACCCCTGTTTGGGTAAAACTCTGCGTTGCAGATGTAATGGTTATGGTATAGGGTGCCTGTCCGCCCGATGGATCCACGAGGATCTTTCCTTTGTCATTATCACAGCTCACATTGGCCTCTTCCCTTACAACTGCCGTAATAGGGGCAGAGGGCGCCAAGATGGTGACCGCATTGGAATCATCGGTACAGAAGGTACTGTTCGGATCTGTTTCGGTGATCTGTACATAATAACTACCACCGGTCAGATTGGATATGATCAGCGGATTCACCGAATCGGAACCACTAAAACCGGGCCCGGCAAGTGGTACATTTCCGGAACCCAATACCTGATATACCTGATAGTCGTATCCGCCACTGTAATTGTTGATTGCAACGCTGATGCTTCCAGCGTCCACAACATCGTTCAAGCAGGTCTCATCGGTTATTTTTGTGGCGATAGCTTCAATGATCTTGGGTTCCGCGATACTGTGGGCGGTTTGAACGAAACATCCCGTATCCAGATTGGTCACGGTAACCACGTAGTTGCCCACTCCTAGTCCGCTAAAATCTCCGGTTGCATTTGTCTGGTCGTAGGCCACATTAAGGCCTTCCATATGATATTCCAAAGTAGGGGTTGCCGTAGCAGGGCTAATGTCCACCGTTACTTTTATCACTTCATCATTGGTGTTACAGGTTACCCCATTTATAATGGAAACCGTAGGATTTGCAATGCCCACAAAAGGGATTATGGTGGCGGTAGCTGTGTCGGTACAACCTTTGTCGTCATAAACCGTGATCTCATATACTCCCCCCGCTAGATCGGTCTCGGTATAGGAGGAATTTGAGCCATCCTGTACGGTCGTGCCGGTGGTGGTATTGACAAAAACATACCGTACATAAATACCGGAGCCACCTGTAACACCCGTTATATCAATAATGGGATATTCCGTGGTATTTCCAGTGGCACATTCAAATGCCACAGGTGTAGGGTCCGGAACGGACAAGGGGGCCGTTGGTTGGCCAATGGCCTGTAACAAGGTTGCGGCACATTCGTTCACGCCCCGTACGGTAATGGTATATCCGGCTCCCGTAGTATTGGCCAAGCCCGTAAATTCCGCAGTGGTATTGGTACTACTGGTGGGGTTTATGGCCACCACGGTTCCATCCATATCCGTAATTTGGAAGGTATAGGGGCCCACACCATTGTCGAGGGTGCTTACGTTTATGGTGCCATCATTACTACCAAAACAGGTTACGTCGGTAAAGGCCTCTAGGGTAGGCACTGGAATCACTCTGGGCTCCAACGATTTTTTAATGGTTTCCATACAATCGCCATCAGTGATGGTAAAGGTATATTCGCCCACTTGGTCCAACCCTGTAAAGACCCCGTCCGTATTTGTGGGAAGGGCGGTACCATTTGGGAAAGTTCCGTTATACACATACGTTCCAGATCCACCTGTCTGCGAAATGGTGATACGTCCCCCTGGGTCGACAGAACAATCGATGTCTTTTACGATCGTGGCCAAGGGCTGCATTTCCTCGTACAGTTCGACCGTATTGGCAGTGGTGGCGCTACAGCCCCATTGGTCCGTAATGACCACTTGGTATTCGCCCGCTGAGAGTCCGCCAAAAATGGGGGTCGACCTACTTGCTCCAACATCTTCAAAGGAAGCAGTACCTGTGTTGTACCTTTGCAGTTGATAGATGTAATTGCCATCCTGTCCGCCTGCAGTGTTCACAACTTCTATTTCTCCATCAAAATTGGTACAGTTTTCCACATTGATCTGTAGATCGGCCGTAATAGGGGTCGGTGTTTCCAGTTCTATATCGGTATCCACCATTTCCTCACACGCATTGGCATCCCTTACCCAAGCTTGGTAAGTACCGGCAACAAGGTTTTCGAACCTAGGGGAGGCCATATAATCGGCCACGCTGGAAGGTGCGGTAGTGCCTACATAGTAGGTATATCCGCCCCATCCGCCATCTGCGTTGATGATTTCCACCACCCCATTGTCCGTAGGGTCACAGGTGATATCGGTAACCATGGTCTGAGCGGTAATGGCCGCTGTAGGCCCCGCAATGGTAAACGCCTGGAAATTGGTACATGCGGGATGGTCGTTCTGTATGATCTGGACCAGATAACTTCCCGCGAAAAGGGAAATTGCTGGAACGGTCGGTCCTGGAGTGGCAAAGGTTCCATCTTTTACAAAGGTATCATCGGCCGTATCGGCGGTACCATTGGTATTCCAGATAATCCAGTTCACCGAAGCGGTGTACGTAGGATCTGTCAGGGAAAATACCACCTCTCCGGTCTCCGTGCCATAACAGATTACGTCATTGTTTTTAGTGACGATGATCTCAAAGGTATTGGGGTCGGTAATTTCTGCCGATGCAGGGATGGTACAGCCGGTTTCTTTATGCCTTACCAAGAAATTATAGGTTCCGATACCAACAGTAAATTCATTTAAATCTTGATATGTGGTGCCATTATCGATGCTATATTCATATTTGGAGCCGTCATCTAAGTTGGAACCGTCCTCTATGGTAGAGGTTACGCTAAGGGTTATTGCCCCATCGTCCCCTGGATCACAACTGATCATCGTTGTTACGGCGGCCGTTGCGGATACCAATGCATCATAGGGAGCTATTACCGCTGTGGTACTTCCAACGCATCCTTTGTTGTCATACACATTAATGGTGTAATTGCCCCCGGCGGGATTGCTCTCTATATAAATGGGACTGCTACCATCCTGAACGGTTGTTCCCGTGGCGCCCAGATCATCATTGATAAACTCATAGCGTACATAGGTGCCACTTCCCCCTAAAATTCCGGAGATGGAAATTTGGGCGTTATCGGGATTGTTGCCCTCGGAACATCCAAACTGTATGACGTTGGCCGTTACGCCCGTAATGGCATCAGGTGAGCCCACAACGATATCTGTACGACTCGTTGAACACCCGTTGGTTCCCGTAGCGGTCACTGTATAGGTGTCCGCAGGGAGGTTTTCGAAAGTATTGCCGTTAAGAACTGCACCAAGGGGCATAGGGGATAAGGTATAACTAAGCGGGGAGATGCCATTATCCGTCTGTGCCAAGGAAATGCTGCCATTGGCATCCCCAAAACAGACCACATCAATGGGAGCAGCGGTAAATTCGGGCAATATGGCGGCAGGAACGCTAATGGTAAACGTTCTGCTACATTCGGGGCCCGTTGTACCATTGTCATACACAATTACGGTATAGGTGTCCACATCCGTAACGCTAACCGTGGTAGGATTCGAAGAAAGTGATTGTCTGGCGACCACTGTTCCAGAGGAATTGGAAATTTCATAATCATAATTGCCGGACCCTGCAATTCCCCTTATGGTAATTTCCGCAGTTCCGTTGGTGCAATCCATCAATCTGCTAATTTCAGCACTGGCCTCCAATACAGGGTGTACGGTTACGGTATCATCAGCGGTACAACCGTTTCCGTCCAAAATGGAAACCGCGTAACTCCCGGGGGCTACATTGTTGAAAACACCTCCATTGTCTAAATATGTAGTGCCCCCGTCAATACTGTAGAATATCTGTGATGCACTACTGGTCGCAGTAATGGTAAGGGTCGTGGGAACGGTACAGTTTGACACATCCATCCCCGTAATTACGGGTGCCTGGGTAACGTTCATTGAAACGGTCCCCAGATTCTGGGAACATCCATACTGATCTACCACGGCCACATTTATGTCAAATGGAGTAGCTGTGACATCCACAAGATTTGAATAGTCGACCTCGATCGGGTTGTTAGAACTTACAATATCCGAACCGAAATTAGTGCTGGAAAGCGTATAGGTATATGTTCCACCACCGCCGGAAATATTATTTATCGCTATGGTTCCCGATGCATTACAGGAGATGTCATCTATAATGGCGGGGGTTCCTGCTATAGGATCCAATTCTTCCAAAAGAAGGTTTTCGCTTCCACTAACACAGGCATCCAATCCTCCAGCATCCACTTGGGTAATAACGATATAATATTCGCCTGGAGCCAACCCACTGACAGTAATAATATTTGTAAAAGGTACGGTTCCAGTGCTCGATCTTACCGCCATGTTGGTTTCCACATTAAAGAGGTCCCATTTCATGTCAGGCTCAATGGGTCCATCGGAATCGGTAACAGTGTACGTGATCGTGGCGTCATCGGCCCCAAAACATGATGGTTCATAATCCATTGTGATCACCATTGGATTAATGATCAGTTCGTTTACGTTCACCGTGCTCTGACGTAAACATCCCGTAGCATCCCTTACATAAAATACATACGTCTTACCTGGAATCAACCCTGACCAAACATGGCTTCCAGGGATTGGACTCGTCCAATTGGTATCCGTGAGGGGATCAAAATTGGCAGGGTCATCGGAATAGGTATATTCATAGTCTGGAACCCCAGCTGTTCCCTGAACCGTTACCTGCAATTCGTCACAATTGACCACTACAGCTGACACCGTTATATCCAGATCATCCAAAGGATAAGGAATTGTATATCTAGGATAATCGGTAAGACAAACCGTGACACCGGCGTTGACGGTCCTTATTGAAGGAAATACATTTTTACCCGAAGCAAAATCCAATCCCGTGAAAGTATCGCCGGACTGCCAAGTGATTCCTCCGTCAGCACTGAATTCAAGGGTTCCTATTGTAGTGGGATAATTTATAAACCTAAATCCGTATTCGTCCGGGTCGCCGACACATTCAGCTGGGAGAATGGGCTGTATTTCCGCCATCAGTTCCTCCGGATTATTAATGGTAATGGGGGTCTGTGATATTGGGCATCCACTGGCATCCGTGATGGTTATGGTATAATTGCCCGGAGCCAGGTTATAAAAAGTCCTGTTAGGGTTTATTAGGTTGTTGATCGTGGCATTGGAAGCCCCTCCATTATCAAGGTCCTCTATTTCCAAGGTATAGGGAGCCAGTCCAGAAGTAATACTTATTTCAATGCTACCTGTGCCATCATGACATTGAGGGTCTGTTGGAGTAGCTGTATATACTAAAGGAGTAGCTGGATTTACGGTAACGGTTTCCTTGTATTCACAATGGGGGTCTTGGGCATTATTATCCCAAACATACACATCAAAATCCCCTGCGTTGGCTGCCGTAACCGTAAAATTATTTGCTGTTCCAAAATCGGACGTTGTTACTATGGGCGTTCCCGCGGGCACAAAGGCATATTGTAGATTGCTATCGCCCCCATTGGCAATTACCGTTATACTTCCATCCGCACAACTGCTTACATCAACAACATCAATACTTGCAAAAATAACTGGGTTAAGTATTACTTCTTCCTGTACCGCATCACATCCATAGGCATCCATAACATCAATGGTGTACGATCCGTTGGCCAGATTGGCAAAGGTGTAGGTGGTGGGGGTGGACGGGCCGGGGGTTAACCAAACGCCATTATCGATCCTAAATAAGTACCCGCCATTTCCATCGGTTACGTTCACAACGATGGAGCCATCGTTATTGCCCGAGTAACAGGCCGTGGCCGTTGTGGTAAAAGTGGGTATTGCAGGCTCCTCAACCGTAATAGGGGCATCAATGTGATCGTTGCACAATTTGCTGTCCCTGGCCCTAATGATATAATTCCCTGCTGGAACGTTCGTAAAGGTGGTACCCGTCTGGTAAGCCCGTATTACCGTTCCCGCGGTATCCTCCAATTGATATTGATAGGTAGGGTTGCCTCCTGTGGCGCTGGCCGTAATGGTAGCGCCCGTATTGTTACAGGTAAAGGCATCCGTAATAGTGGCCGCTGCTACTATAGGGTCCGGTTGTACGATCAGTCTGCTTATGGTAAGGGCACAACTGGTATCATCGGCCTTTCTGACGAAAATATCCTGTGATCCCGCTCCAAAAACATTCGCAGTGGTCACAGGGGAGCTGGTGGACAAGATCCAATTGGTACCACCGTCCACGGAATATTCAAAACCGGCAACACTATCAAAATTCTCCACTTCAAAGGTAATGGAGGCATCGGTAAGGCCGTTGCAACTAACATCCGTGGCGGAGATGACCCCGGCACCAAAGGCCATTCCATGCTCTATAAAAATATTCTCCGTAACCTCGGCTTCACAGGCCAAGGGCACCTGAAAGGCCTCTATATCATCAATGGCAATGTCATTTCCCCCTGTTACGGCATTGTTGGTACGGATCACAATATCCAAATTGGCATTGGCCCCCGGATTGAGGGTTACGGTATAATTTTGCCAGTCGTCCTTATTATTGTTCTTGGGAATTGCCCCAGTGGTGGTGCTTGCGATCACGTTTCCGCCCGCATCCACCAATTGGATATTGATGTCGGGATCGGCGCCACCGTCACCCACTATCAATAAATTAAAGGCTTCCAGGGAAATGGTGATGTCCCTATTGGGCAGGACCTCGATATTTCTTTTTGCATAGATGATGCCATTTGGTCCGACCACCCCACCAACGTTCATCACCAAAAACCGGCCATTTGGAAGTCCCGAATGGTCGTTAGGGACTACCCAAGAGCCCTGTTTGGGATTTATATTGTTGGTGACGGAATACTCCCCGTCATCTATAAAACCTCCGTTGGCACAACCTGAGGGGCCACCTATCTGGGGTTCAAAACAATAATTGGGATCCACTTCCGTAATACTGGTACTGGGTCCCTGTCCAAAGGTTTCCGTCAGCAATTTGCTCTCGGCCGGGGGGGTACTGTTTATATACCTTACGGTAAGGGTATGGGCACCCGGACTTATGTTTTCGAAAATATTAGAGGTATCGGGCGAATTGGGAACCCCGTCCAAGGAATAGGTATAATTATAATCCGTATTATCTGCGGTAACCGTCACGATCCCATCGCCATCACATTCATAGTCGATTGCCGTGGAAACCGATGGGGGAGTAGGTTGGGGGTCGACCGTCACTTGTATGGGGAAGGTACAATTATTGGCATCCTTGATGAACAGGGTATGCGTCCCTGCCAATAGATTGTTTATAGGGCTGGAAACATAGGTATTGCCCCCGTCAAAACTATAGGTATAGGGAGCTGTTCCCCCCTGGGCATTGGTTATTCGAACCTCGGCCCCGTCGGTGGGATTACATTCCACCAGTTCTGTCACCCCAGCGGATGCGGAAAGGGAATAGGGTTCGGTAATGATATAGGTCTGTGCCACGATGCAGTTGTTGGCGTCCCTTACACGAACCTGATAGGTTCCAGCGGCCCTGTTTACAAAGGTATTGGAGGTCTGGTAGGTGGTGCCGTTGTTCAGACTGTAAGAGTAGGGTGCCATTCCCCCGGAAACTCCGATGGTAATACTTGCCTGCGCCTCCCCGCTACATAAAATGGGGGAATTGGTAATGGCCAAGGCCAAGGGATCATTCTTAACAATGGTCAGGTCGTATTTTGCCTCGCAATAATCAGTATTGCCGTTATGGTCCCTTACATACACATCATAGTTTCCGGCAGCGGAAACCGAAATGGGATTGGTCGCTGCAAAGGAGGTTGGAACTGCCCCATCGGCAACAATGGCATAGACAAAATTTCCATCGCCACCACTGGCGGTAATGGTTACATCCGTGGAAGTGGCACAGGCCGTAATGGGACTGGCCGCGGCCGTCAATGCCAAACTGGGCGTTATGTTGATGGTCTGCGATCCGGCCGTACATCCAAACTGGTCACGAACGTCCACCATATAGGAACCTGCTCCCAAATTATCAAAAGTATAGGTATTGGAGGTGGTCGGGTTGGGGGCCACATAGGTGCCGCCATCCAAACTGAACATCAAGCCACCATTTCCTCCGGTCACCGTGACGGTAATACTACCATCATTATCGCCCGAATAACAGGCAGTAGGGTCGGCAACAAAGGATAATGCGGAAGGTTCCGTTATGATGATGGCCGCATCGATGGTGTCTTCACAATCACTGGAATCCTTGGCCCTAACTATGTAATTTCCTTGGGTTATGTTGGTAAAGGTCGTTCCCACTTGATAGGGACTTATCACATTGCCCAAATCATCCTCCAACCGATATTCATACCCAGGGACCCCGCCGGTGGCACTTGCCGTAATGGTGGCGCCCGAGGTATCACAGGTAAATTGTGTGGTAACGGAGGCCGTGGCCTGTATCGCAGTAGGCTCCGTAATGGTCCTGATCAGCTGAACGGTACAAGAGGTATCATCCACCCTTCTGATGTCGATGGTATGCGATCCCGCACCCAAGGACTCCGCTGTGGTCACGGAAGCATTTGTGGAGGTTATATAGGCCCCTCCATCAATGGAATATTCAAACCCTTGGGCAGGGTCAAAATTGGATACCTCGAAGGTAATGGTGCCATCGGCGGCCCCATTACAACTGGCATTGGTGGACGCAATATAAGAAGCTTCAAATTCCCGATTTCCTTCTATGATGACCGTGGTATCAACGGAAAGTTCACATACCTCCGGAACCTGAAAAACCTGTATGTCGTCAATGGCAAGATCGTTCCCGCCATTACCCACTTTTATGGTCCTGATCACAAATTCCAATTGAGTATTGTTGCCCGGGTTCAGATCAGCGGTAAAGGGAATCCAGTTGTCCCTGCCTGTATTTTTTGCGATATCACCCGTATTAATGGATTGCACCACGGTGCCCGTACCCATTTCACGTATTTCTATGGTAAGATCGGGATCCAGCCCGCCCTGACCGGCTCTTAATAGATTGATTATCCACAAGGAAACCCTTAGGTCCTGATTGGGGATAATATCATTGATGGTCTTGGTATAGATGACCTGTCCCGGACTGGGAGTACCCACATTGATCACAAGATACCTACCTTGGAGGTCCGAAATATCAGTATGGTTCCTAGGATTTATCCATGTATTAAAGGGGTTTACAATACTACTGGTGACCGCATATTCAAAGTCGTTGATATTGGTGGACCCATTGGTTCCGTCTTGGGGTTCATAGGTATAACCTACCGTATTGGGACTGGCAATGGTGCCGCCCGAACCAAAATCTTCCGTTAACAAAATACTTGGGGTAGGGGGCGTCTGGGAAATATAGTTGGTGGTGAGGGTATAGGTGCCAGCTGTCAAATTTGAAAACACATTGCTGCCGGCATCCGGGGAATTGGGTATGCCGTTAAGTTCATAGGTATAGTCGTACGTACTTACATTGGAGGTTAGCGTTATATTCCCGCTACCATCACAATTGTAGTCCAGATCGGCCGTAATTACGGGGGTTTCAGGGGCTTCTTCAACAGTTACCCCCATGGCGTGTTCACAACCCCCCGCATCCCTTACCACTACCGAATAATTGCCCGGTAACAAGGTGGCGGTACTTGCAGGACCGTAGGTGGCCCCACCGTTAAAACTGTATTCGTAGGGTGCATTGCCCCCCACCACATTGGTTACCCGTACCTCGGCACCGTTGGGATCACAGGTCACATCCCTTGAAATCCCGGCAGAGGCCGACAGCGGAAAGGGCTGTTCTATGGTATGTGCAAAAGTAACCTCACATCCCGAACTATCTTGGACCACCACAGTATAATTACCAGGTGCCAAGCCCACAAAATTGGGGGTGGTCTGAAAATTGCTTCCCCCGTTGATACTATAGCTATAAGGTGCCACCCCATTCACGGCCACGATGGAGATGGCCCCATCATCGGCACCACTACAGGAAACATCCTGTTCAGTGGGGACGCTTGCCGTCATAATACCATTATCCAAAATGGTAATCTGGTTGGATATGCTAAAACAGTTGTTACTGTCCACCACCACAAATTCATAATCCCCTTGCTCCCCAGTGGCAAAGTTGAAAATAGTGTCCACTTGATAGGCATTGGCGGGAATGGATGTGATACCCGAGGGATAAAGCGCTACCCCGTTTTTGCTCCAAATGGCAAAATTATAATCGGGATCCGCAAATCCGCCTGTGGGCGTCAATTGTACGGACCCATCATCGCAACCAATATTGGCCAGGGTAAGGGCCTGCAGGGAAAGGTCGGGAACTTCCCCAACCGTTATACTTTGCACATCCAAACAAAGGTCTTCCGTTCTGGTAACGATGAAATAATCGCCCGGGTTGAGGTTTGAAAAGGTATAATTGTTATCGGTTTGGGCAGCCTGTAGGTTTTGCAGCGTTCCGCCCGGATGTTCAGGATAATATCCCGGAGCTCCAACGGCCGGGGCCGGGGTCCCATCGTTCAACCTAATTTCATAGGAATAATTTGCAGGTACGTTCAGTACCTGTATACCGATGCTTCCAAGCTCGTTACAATTGGCCGGGGCAGTGGAAAGTTCCACTTGAAAATCCCGCTCCCTGATCCCGATATCTGGGGTGGTAAACTCACAAGCCCCATCAATGGGGATTCCATTTCCATCCAATTGCATGACCCCAACACGATAGGCACCGTTGGAGCTTATGGTAAAACTGGGACCGTTGTTGGCACTATAAGGGACCTCAATGCTATTATCGGTAATGTCGTACAACTGATATCCATAGGAACTTCCCAGATTGGAGATGGTAATGTTACCAGGTGTTGCGCATATTATATCGCTGCTGTTATATTGAAGGTCTAGGTTGTTTTGGAAGACATTGAAATAAAACCTGCTGGAACAACCGTTCTGATAGTTGATGACCAACCTGTATTTTCCTTCTTCGGTAGCGGTAAAGGCCGTACCCGTTCCCACTTGGGTCCAAGTACAGGTACTGTTCTTATTGGCGCAATCATCCCCAGCATCGGTACAACTGCCCTCCAACAGTTTTTCCCAAACCAAGGTCTGGGCATCGTTTATATTAACGGTGATCGTCTGTGAATCTCCCACGCCGCAAAGGAATATCTTGGGCAGCTGACTTTTATCTATGGAACAGGTAGCAATTTCCCCTTGAATATCGTTGGAAAGGTCGGCATCGCTGTTACTATTGTTAAAAAAGTCGATTATAGGATTCGTCTGGGTGGTCCCAAAGCGTTCTACCGTAATAATTTCCTGAAAGCCTTTACATGGATCGGCCACTTTTTTATCCACTATATAGGTTCCGATATCGGTCACCAACAGCGTACCGGCATCCCCATCGGTATTTGCGTCCGTAAGGACAACATCGGTCCCGATATCAATGGTATTGTTCCCGTTGACATCTCGATACCAGATGTATTCATCAAAGCCTTCCCCTGCCGACAATAACACATTGTCGCCACAGAGCTGAACGGTGCGCGCAAAGAAACAATCTTCCAAGTCGTCCAAAAGAAAGTTGGTGGCACCAGGCGTGGTGAACCCACAATCGTTAAAATCGGATACACTGGGATCATCGGTAATTTGATTGCTATTGATTTCTCCTCGGTAAGTGGAAAAGGCCACATTCTGTATGGTGCCGCTACAGGCATCCACAAAATCAAAACAGTTTTCCGCAACTTTTACGCGCATCCGTATGCTATACTGTGGATCTCCCAGTTCCACCAAATTGTTGGGAATCGCAAATGTAATCTCATTGTTAGGCCCAATTGCAGAAGCCGTAACGCCGGGCGCATTACTAAAATCCGTGCTGATAAATGTAGTGTTTACCGGTAAAACATCCCGAATGGTATAATTAGCGGCATCATCATTACCCACATTTTTAAAGTACAGCACATAATCCAATGTTTGCCCAAGATTGACGCCCAACCCGGTAATATCGTTACCCGCAATGTCCTCCACTCTTTTTTCCAGTATAATCTCCGGCTCTATGATCTCTACGGAAAAAGTGGCCAAAAAAGAACCATATCCGTCACCCGTGGATGTAAAGCGGAGGGTGGCCCCCGTCTCATTATTGGGAAGGACGGAATTGGTAGGGTTGTTAATGTTATAAATGTCCAGGTCCAGGCCCAAGGAATTGGTTCCGTACGGATTTCTAGTGGTTACCTGTGCCGCATTGGTAGTAATAGTGGAATTGAAGAAGTTATCGGCAGGGTTTAAAGTATTGGATAATGTTGAGTAGGTTCCGTTGGAATTCGCCTTGATGGAAAAACGGTCATTGTTAATGCCACGATCCCCTTCCAGGGCGCCCACACCCACCCTGGCCCGTACGGGAAAGCCCGTTGGCAAAGTCTTAAAACCGTTGACATCCACATCCACTGAACCAGCAGAACTGGACATACCGGCATAGCCATCAAAGGTGGAAATAAATTTCCCCGTCTCGGTCGGGTTCTCATAGATCACTACCATTACCCAACCGGCAGAACTGGAACCTTCCCTTCTTCCCTTGGTGGCCCTCATATTGGCCACGGTATATTCCCCCACGGGATTGGTATTGGCCCGTACCAGGTCCGTTACATTTTTGTAACAGATATAGGGTGAGTCCTTAAAAGAATTATTGATATTGGTATAATTGTACCCATCAAAGATGATATCATCCTCTTCGCCTACCGGGTCAGCTGCGGTGTCTGCGCTCAGATTCACGTAGTTGCCGCCCGGTACCTTAAATTTGATCTGGTTCCAATCCTCTATTCTTGGTGTCCCCGTAAACGGGGCACCAGAATTGGTACTTCTCTCGTTCGGGTACGTAGCTGCCCAATAAAGTCCCGCATAACGCACTTGGGAACAGGCAACATCGTTGAGTGCCAAGGAAGCACTACTGGAACTAAAGGTTGTGGGATCGCCATCGATGTCAATATATTCCATCCATAGCGAATTATTGTCCGTCGTGCCGCTATAGCCCGTGTTCGCTTCCCCAGGATTTGCCTCGGTAGCACGGTTAAGGATGTTGTTGCCCACAAAAATGATGTCCCCACGTATTTCCATGTTCCCTCCGGCCAAACGAGGGGCGAAGGGCACGGCCTCTTGGGCAGTGGAGCAAAACAGTCCGCCCAGCAATAAAAAAAAGAAGGGCAGTAGGTTGGTTATGGTTTGGTATTTTTGGTTCATTATGATATGCTGTTTGGTGTAACGCGCATGATCCACATTTCCTGGTCATACGATTGGTTCAGTCTGGTATAGTAGGATATTAGTGCATTGTTCCAGGAGCCATGCTTTTTTAGATAGACATAGCGGTAATTATTTTTGGGGTTCACAAAGTAACTTGCGTTCAGCCCTTTGGAATTCAACAATTTTACAAACCGATTGGCATTATTTGGGTTGGAAAACACATTGGCGATTATATAGAAACCCGCATCCACGTCATTGGATCTGATCGTTTCCCTAAGGTTCGGAACCTTGTCCTTTTCAGGGGCGACCGGTACATTTTTTTTAAGGACTTCCTTACCGTAACGGTCCACATTGTCTTGGGCCTTTGTGGCATTGTCAACATATTCCGCAACGCTACGGTCGTTTTTCGAATTGTCCACATCCATGATCCAAATATCCCCCGAATAGGTTCCATTGAGTTTGCTCCTGTAGGCCAGCTCCGCTTCCTTCCATGAATCGTACCGATTTAGGTATACGTATTTCAGTCCATTGTTCCCATTGGTGAAATAATCGGGGGAAAGACCTTGATCGCGCAGTTGGGCCACAAATTTCTCCAGGTACTGTCCACCCTTATAAACGTTGGCAATCACATAGTATCCATCTTCCACTCCTTTTAGGTTGCGAAATTTTTTACTGTTGCCCCTTTTGGGCGTAGGTTTAATAGCGGCCGATTTATCAGCGGTGAGTCCTGAATTTTTCTTCTTGGAAAGGCTATCGGTGGTAGGCTTACTTTTTAGACCGGAAGGTATTTTTGCGCCGGTTTCGGTGCTACTTTCATCAAAGAAGATTTTCCGGGCCTTTTCTTCCATATCGGGCCGGTGGTCACCTGCTTCCTTTCGTACCATCCGCATTACCATATCAAAACGTCTTTCCATGTCGCTTTCCCGGGCGGCTTCCAAGGAATCCTGTCTGAACATAAGTTCTTCAAGGACCTTATCATTTTCCTCAAGGGCCTTTTTAAGCGCCTCCAGTTCAACATTTTCTTCTGTTTCTTCGTCCTCTTCCTGTAGTTGCACCAGGTCTTCATCTTTCGCCTCCAAGAGTACCCTATCTTCTGTGAGATTTGGATTAAAGGAGTAGGCAAAGGAAATTTCATGGGTAAGTCCAAAATTGTCGAAATTTCCGGATAGTCCCTTTTCCATGGTATACCCTAGGGAGATCCTTTTGTTCAGGTGGAACCCTATCCCTGCTGCCGCCCCATAAAAATCATCATATCCGGCCTGGATCCAACCCAATTTGGGCAGGTCCAGCATAAGGCTACCGCCCAAGACCACGTCTTCCTCCCCTACCATACGAACCCTCGCCAAAGGCATTAGCCTCCCATATTCCATTATTCCCTCCCCATTTTCAAACTGATGGGTATATTGTAGATGCCCTGAAAAGGTCTTTTCGTTAAATTGGGTATTTGAGACGCTTTCGCTGAGATTGTAATCGAAGAGGTTCTCGGCAAAAAGGCCAAAATCGAATTTACCGTATGACAGGTTGAACCCGGGCTGAAAGGAAATTAAGGTACCTTCTCCAAGACCGTTCAATGCGGGATCATTGGGATCTAAAGTATTGATCCTGTCCCTGTTGATCCCTGTGTTGTAATAGGCAAAATTTGCGCCAAAAGTAAAATTGCTCTTGTCACTAAGTTTGATTCCATAGGCATAATTGGCCAGTACGCCGTAATTTCTTACCACACCTTCGGTCTGTGTAAAAAGGCTAAGGCCCAAACCACTGCGGTCACTGATCCTACCGCTATAGCTCAAAAAATAATCCTGGTTGTTATCATCAAAGGAAACCGATTGGTTCCTGTGCAATAAATTGATGTAAGATCTGTCTTCCCTTACCGTGGAAAAAGTCGGATTTATTAGAAATCGGTTAAACTTCAATAAATTCTGTGCCGGTACATCATACCGAAGGATAGGATTATCCTCTTGGGCACCGATCTTTGTCAGGGCCATGATGAACAGGAACAGGTATAATAGGGAAAACTTGGACATCTTATTATCTTATAACGGTTATAGTCCCTTGTTTCAGGACATCCTTGGCATTTTTGATCATGTAGTAGAACACCATATTCTGCGTGGCAAAGGACATTGAGGACGAAGGCCAGTTATTCTGATAATCGGTTATGTTCAATACCTCCTCTCCTTTGGAGTTGTAGATCAGCACGTTTACATCCTTGTTCCGGGAATAGGTATTTGGAATGACCCATAAATCATTGATACCATCACCATTGACGGTTATTACATTGGGAATCCTAAAGGTTTCCTGAAGCGTTACCTTAAGCTGTTTTGTAACTTCACAACCACCGATCATGGCAACCAGCAAATACTGGCCCTCCTCCGTAAAGGTCATTGAAGGGCCCTCAACCAGTAAATTGTTATTGGTATCGAACCACTGGTAAGAATCCCCCCCAGCGGCGTTCACCGTTTTCGAGCTTCCTTCCGGAAATATGATCTCCTCAGGGGCGTCAACCGTTATTTGGGTTTCGTCCAGAGGAACGATAAGCAGTTCATTGGATAGCAAGGGACAACCGTTTTGGAAGATCACAAGCTGATAGGTCCCTGTTTGGTCGGTCATAAATGAGGAAGTGGCCACCTCCAGATCTTCACCGTCCCTGGTCCATTGAAACGTATCATTGGCCAAGTCCCTCTCGGTCGCGATGGTCACCTGTTCGGATAGTGAACAAAGGACCAAATTGCTGGCTGTGATATCCAGGGTTTCATCAGAGGAAAGCAATACCGTAAAAGGCGATGCCGTAACGATAAAGGATTCCAGGACCGCAGTAAGTGAGTACTCCCCATTATCCGCATTGGTGTCCAAGCTTACCGTTTTTGAAGTGGCCCCTGTAAGATCATTGCCATCTTTTTTCCACTGATAGGAAAAACTATCGATAAGATCGGCGGTTACATCTGTTTTGGAACCATCACCTGCAATTGCATTTATGTTGGAAACCCCCAAGGTTATGTTGGAGGCCGTACAATCGGAATACCCCGTTGCAGGTGCTATAACCACTTCGAAATTAGTGGGTGCCGAAACGGTCGTAGTTTCCGAATCCTGGGATATACTGGCACAAGAACCCCCTGTTTGGGTGACCCTAGCGAAATAGGTCCCAACTTCATCCACTGTAAGGTCGGCAGCTGTCGCCCCGTCCAGCGATACCCCATCTTTATACCATTGATACGTGGCCGGGGAAGCGGTGCTTGAAACGGATAAGTTTATCGTCTTATTGGGAAGGAGCAGAATGGCTTCTTCGTTTTCCATGGAAACCGTAAAGTTGCCCGCTTGGGCCATTGATATTGCGGCAGATCTTTCCGTACAGACCCCATCCCCAGAGATCTCCACGGAATAAGCGCCCTCAAACCCGGCAGTGGAAGCATCCACGGAATAGGTATGAAGATCCACGGTAGTAGGGGTAATGGCCGCCCCGTCCTTAAACCAAGTGTAATTCAATCCCTGTCCCGAAACATTTGCCTCCAAAACCACAACATCCCCTTCACAAAGAGCTGTTTTGGCAGGTGTCTGGATCGCAATGCCCAAACTGCTCCCTTCCCTTACCTCAATATAATTGGACAAGGTTTCGGCCGACCCGGAACAGGTGGCGCCATAATCCATTTCCACCAAATAGTTCCCACTTTGTGAAACGGTAATACTACTGCCCGTTTCGGGGAGTTTGGTGCCGCCACGATACCAAATATACTGATAGGTATCAGCGTTGGGGACATTGTGTATCGCCAGTGTTACCTGTTCGCCGTTACATACCTCCACAACGCCCCCACTAGGAATGTTCCCACTGCCATCGGGACTGATCAAAATGGAACTATTAAAATTCGAATAGTACATTTCAAAAGCATCGGATACTTCACTGGTTTTCGCCGGACTGGTACTTCTTACCCTAAAACGATAGCCATCTCCCCTGGTATCGGTTGGAAGTGTAAATCGGAAATTGAAATTGAAATTGGTGTTCTTGGTATTGTCCGTTGCCAGTTCAACGGGATCCATGAAACTTCCATTGGCATCCGAAAGTTCCAGTATAAAAACGTTGCCGCTATTGACCAATGGGGTATTCCATCTAAAATTTACATAATACTCATTAAACTCGGCAGAGCCACAGGCTGCCACCCATGGATCACCATCCCCAAAATTGGGATTGGCTATAGGGGTAGGTTTGTAGAGGACCTGGGCACTGATATTGCCCCCCAACGTAAAAAGGGCCGCAAAAAAAAGAAATGTCCCGGTAAAATTGCTTGGTCTCATAGTCTTGGGGTTCATCTTAGTGCTTTTTAATGCCCTAGCAGTATAGGGTTGCTGTTAAGGGGGTTTTTGATCGTTGATAAAATCTTGATAACCTTCTTCGCACTAAAGTATTCAACAACAAATATTGCATTTAATTACACCGTCCTGAACTTATTGTTGTCTTAGGGATCAATTCTGTTGTGAAACGCTTTTATTGTATGGTGATCGCCTTTTACGGCGCACCATACCTGCAATTTTCCTACATTTGTGCTTTTAAGCGATACAGATGAGCGATACAACTAGGTCCCTAAATTTCATTGAACACATTATTGATGAGGATTTGGCCAATGGCTTTCCCAAGGAACAGCTCCGGTTCCGTTTTCCCCCAGAACCCAATGGATATTTACATATCGGACATGCCAGTTCCATTTGCCTGAATTTTGGACTGGGGCTGCGATATGGTGCCCCGGTAAACCTGCGCTTTGACGACACCAACCCTGCCAAAGAGGAACAAGAGTACGTGGATGCCATAAAAAAAGACGTGGAATGGCTGGGCTACAAGTGGGATACCGAATGTTATGCTTCCGATTATTTTCAGGAACTGTACGATTGGGCCCTTTTGCTGATATCCCAAGATAAGGCCTATGTGGACAGTCAGAGCTCCCAACTTATCGCCCAACAAAAAGGCACCCCAACGGAAGCGGGGACGGATAGTCCCTACCGGAAAAGGACCATAGAAGAGAACAAACTCCTTTTGGAAGGAATGAAAAGAGGGGATTTCAAGGAAGGGGAACATGTGCTCCGGGCCAAGATAGACATGGCCTCCTCGAATATGCTGATGCGGGACCCCATTATGTACCGAATACTTCATAGAGCCCACCATCGCACAAATACCGATTGGTGTATTTATCCGATGTACGACTGGACCCATGGGCAAAGCGACTATTTGGAACAGGTTTCCCATTCCCTGTGCACTCTTGAATTTGCCATGCACCGAGAACTGTATGACTGGTTTTTGGACCAAGTGGTCACCTCTGATAAGGTAAGGCCAAAGCAACGGGAATTCGCCCGTAGGAACTTAAGCCATACCATCGTTAGCAAAAGAAAATTGTTGCAATTGGTGGAACAGGGAATGGTCTCCGGGTGGGACGATCCCCGAATGCCAACAATTTCCGGAATGAGAAGAAGGGGCTACACCCCGGAGGCCATCCGAAACTTTGTGGACACCATCGGTATAGCAAAACGCGAAAATGTAGTGGATGTGGCCCTCTTGGAATTTTGCGTCCGCGAACACCTTAACAGGATAGCGCCCAGGGTAATGGCCGTTTTAGATCCCTTAAAGTTGGTGATCACCAATTATCCCGAAAACGAAGTTGAATGGTTGGAAGCGGAGAACAATCAAGAGGATGAATCTGCGGGATACCGAAAGGTACCTTTTACAAGGGAACTGTATATTGAACAGGAAGATTTTAGGGAGGAAGGGAACCGTAAATTTTTCAGGCTTAAACTTGGTGGGGAAGTACGCCTTAAAAATGGCTATATCATAAAAGCCGAAAGCTGCAGCAGGGATAGCTCCGGCAAAATTACGGAAGTACAATGTACCTACGACCCCAAAAGCAAAAGTGGCAGCGGTACGGAGGAAAGTCTTAGAAAAGTAAAGGGCACCTTACATTGGGTTTCCATCCCGCACTGTATCCCGGCAGAGGTCAGGCTTTATGATCGACTGTTCACCGATGAAACTCCCGATGCCCATAAGGACAGGGATTTTATGGATTTTATAAACCCGCACTCGCTGCAGGTCATTACGGGTTATGTGGAGCCCAGTTTAAGGAATTCAAATGTTGGGGATATTTTCCAATTTCAACGGATGGGCTATTTTAATGTGGAAAAAGAATCTACCTCCGAAAAATTGATCTTTAACAGGACCGTGGGCCTGAAGGATTCTTGGAGCAAAATACAGGAAAAGGAAGTATAGAAAAAGATAATATACAATAGGATACCAATTGCTATATTCTATTGCCGATCGCCTCGTAAGCTCCATTTTCCGACACTTTTGTAGAAATAACATCCATTAATACCATTGGGTACATATAAAGGCCCTGCTTTTGATCGCACGGCTTTTTTAAATTCCCATCCCTTTTTGGTTTCGGCTAAAAGTTTATTCGATTACGGCATTGCCGCCAACGGGTTCTGCCTAGTTTCGCACACTCATAGCTGTTATACCAATCTTCCCAATATTGGGTAATTTCTCCCGCTACGTTCATTTAATAAAACACCGGGATTGTCTCAAAAATCATATGGTGCTCAATATTCCGAGGCCACTTGAAGATAATTGACTTATTTAACCCTCCATTAACAGTGAAATGTTAAAATTCTGAGTACCTTAATAACAAATTTAATAGTAACCATTAAAATCAATAATTATGTCGAACGATAACGGAAATACATTACTGGCCCTCCTTACAGGCGCTGCCATAGGAGTGGGAATCGGAATTCTTTATGCACCCGATAAAGGAACGGAGACCCGGAGCAAGATCAAACAAAAAGCCTTGGACACCAAACACGATGTAGCCGAGAGCATCTCTAGGCTGACAGAAGAGCTGAGCAGGACTGCGGACGCCAAGAAGATAGATTTTGAAAAGAAACTGGAGAAGACCATTTCCAATATGAGCTACAAGGCGGACGATATTATCGTGGCCCTGGAAAACAAATTGGAAGAGCTTCGGAAGAAGAATGCACAACTACAGAAATAATGGCCCATGGCTTTTGAGGAATTAAAGGAAAACATATCCGAAGCCGATAATGACCTTCGTTCCTATTTGGATACGACCAAGGAGTATTACCAGCTAAAAACGTTCAAAGTATTGGCAAAAGGGGTCAACTCGCTCGTAAAGGCGATGCTTTTGGGGGCCATCGCCATTTTGGCGCTTTTTATGTTGTCCCTTGCCGGTGCGTTTGGATTAGGTCAACTTTTGGACAATACCTTTTACGGATTTTTACTGATAGGGGGATTCTACCTATTGCTCGCTATACTCGGTTATTTACTTAGAGATCGGTTGGATAGTCCGTTACTGCGTAAGTTTTCCGAAATTTATTTTGAGGAAATATGATAGCAAAAAAATACAACTCTTTTGAAGAGATAGACCACAGGCTGAAAATTTTGAAATTACAGCGTAAAATTGATGGGGAATCCCTTAAATTGAATTTTAACAGGACCAAGGAAAGCTTTTATCCAACCAATTTATTGGGAGGTTTTGGAGGGGTATTACAAAAGATACTGATTACCCTAATAGCCAAGAAAATCTTTAAAAAATTTACTCGCTAATCGAGATTTAAACCTGCCTGCCTTAGGTAGGTGCTCCGACGCTTGCCCCGAGAGGTTGGCTTAAAGACTTAAGATTATAAGAAAGCCCTCCTTACGAACATGTTGTACGGAGGGCTTTCTTTTTTGCTTTAGGAAATTATTCTTTCCCCGATCCCTTTCCAAGTCCCTTTTTGGGCGCACTGTTCTTTTTCATGGTCTCCCCGATCATATTGCTCGCCGTGAAGGAAGCTACCATATTGTTCAACATATCACTGCCGGCCTGTGGGGAATTCGGCAGTAGAATAAGGTTGGTATTGGTCGCCTCCCCTATGGATTGCAAGGTGTCATAGTGCTGGGTAACCACAATAAGGGCGGAAGCTTCCTGGGAATTGATCCCTACCTTGTTCAATACCTCCACGGACTCTTCCAAGCCCCTCGCTATTTCCCTTCGTTGGTCGGCTATTCCCTGTCCCTGCAGCCTTTTGCTCTCCGCTTCGGCCTTGGCCCTTTCCACAATCAAAATACGTGCAGCGTCCCCTTCAAATTGAGCTGCTATCTTTTCCCGCTCCGAGGCATTGATCCGGTTCATCGCCGATTTTACCTGGGCATCAGGATCTATATCCGTTACCAAGGTCTTGATGATATCATACCCATAATCGAACATGGCCTGTTGCAACTCGGTTTTTACAGCAATGGCGATATCGTCCTTTTTTACGAAAACATCGTCGAGCTTCATCTTTGGGACCTCGGCCCGGACCACATCGAATACATAGGAGGTAATCTGGTCATGGGGATATTCCAATTGATAGAAAGCATCGTATACCTTATCCCTAAGTACCACATATTGAACGGAAATCTTAAGTTTAACGAAAACATCGTCCAATGTCTTTGTTTCCACTATGACATCCAATTGTTGGATTTTTAGACCGATACGGGCCGTTATCCGGTCTATAAGCGGTATTTTCATGTGCAAACCCGAGGTCCTTATACTTTGAAACTTCCCGAAGCGCTCTATGATCACTGCCGTTTGTTGACGAACCGTGAAAAATGAAGAAAAAAGAATTACAAGACCGAAAAAGATGATCGGTATCCATAAGAAACTGCCCATGATTAAAAGATTTTGGTTAATTGTCTGAATTTACAAAACTCTGAACGATATATGTATGCCTTTAATGCGCTTTGTTACAACTGCTGCTTTGAAGATTCAAAGCGGACCGAAGCACCGAAGTAGGAACACCAATTTACGGAAAAGATACTAGGCACCAATGCCTGAACCCTTTTATGGGAGAGCCATCATCCGCAATAAGTTTAAAAGGTATCGGAATGGAATTAGTGTAAAGGTACGACCTTTCTACTACTGATATTAAAATACTGATATTAAGTCAGTAATAGCAAAAAGCATCATCCCAGTTTGGAAACGCCCGCCTTGATCCGTCTGACGGCCGTATCTTTCCCTATAAGCTCTAGGATATCGAAAATGTGGGGACCTTTCATATCGCCCACGATCAACAATCTCAAGGGTGGCATTACCTTCCCAAAAGAAAGTCCTTCCCTGTCTATCCAATCTTTTACGGCAGATTCCAGGTTGCTCGAGGTAAAAGGCTGTACCGTTTCAATGAGCTGAACTAAGGTCACCATAATGGAACCGGTATCGGACTTCCATTGTTTGCCCACCGATTTGGTCTCGAATGTATCCGGATCTACGAAAAAATAATGTGAAAGATCCCAAAACCCATTTACGAATACCGCACGTTCTTTGATCAAACTTACAATGGATGTCAAATGCGCTAAGTCATTATCCGTTTGATAATTGGGCACTTTTGTATTAAGGATCGGTAAAAATGCCTTTGCCAATTCCTTATCCGGAGTTTGCTGTAAATAGTAATGATTGTACCACTTGGTCTTTTCTGGATCAAATCGCGCCCCGCCCTTATGGACCCTATCCAAGGAAAAGGAACCCACCAGCTCATCGAGGCTAAAAATTTCCTGTTCCGTACCAGGGTTCCAGCCCAAAAGGGCCAAGAAATTGATAACGGCCTCTGGAAAATATCCTTCCTCACGGTACCCATTTGCCCCATTCCACGCCAAGGGAAATACTGGAAACCCCAGTTTTTCGCCATCCCTTTTGCTCAACTTACCTTTCCCGACCGGTTTCATGATCAACGGTAAATGTGCAAAAATGGGTGCCTCCCAGCCAAAAGCCTCATATAACTGAAGGTGTAAAGCCAATGATGGCAACCATTCTTCCCCTCGGATCACATGGCTGATCTCCATAAGGTGGTCGTCCACTATATTGGCAAGATGGTAAGTAGGCATCCCATCGCTCTTGAACAGCACTTTATCGTCCAACACATTGGAATCTATTTCTATCTTGCCCCTGATTGTATCGGTCAAAATTAAATTTTGATCCTCCGGCGTTTTAAAACGAATTACAAATTCCACCCCGGTATCCAATAACCGCTGGGTTTCCCCACTTGAAAATACGAGGGAATTTTTTAATTTTAAGCGATTATGCCCGTTATAGATAAAGGTCTTTCCCCTCTCCTCGTGTCCCTTGCGGTGTACCTCCAGTTCCTCCTGCGTGTCAAATGCGTAATATGCCTTTTCCTCTGCCACCAAGCGTTCTGCATATTTCCTGTACAGATGTTTTCGTTCACTTTGCCTATATGGGCCTAAGCCGCCATCCTTTCCAGGACCCTCATCGAAGGGTATACCGCACCATTCCAAGGCTTCCACAATATATTGTTCGGCCCCTTCGACGTATCTGTTGCTATCGGTATCCTCTATCCGTAGGATAAAATCCCCGTCATTACTTTTAGCGAACAAATAATTGAACAATGCCGTGCGCACTCCCCCAATATGTAAGCCGCCGGTTGGACTTGGCGCAAAACGAACCCGCACTTTCCTAGACATATTCTCCATTTTAACCGCAAAGATAGGATTTGTGGAATGCAACCAAAAACTAAAGTTGGCATCCCAACAAAAATCCCGTCCATGCCGATAGCCCGAATCGCCAGTAATAAAGATCCGCCGTGGAATTTTAGTGATTTTAATTTGTAATTTTGTCCTATATAGATATCTTGATATCAAATACATACAATTTGGAAGGTTTACAAAATATATTCATCAAACTTGATCGGTTTACAAAACGATATTACGGCAGGCTGCTGCTGAAGGGATCTTTACTCTTTTTGGCCCTTGGACTCATATTTCCCCTCATCTTACTGGCGGTGGAGTATTTCCTGTGGTTAAATTCGACCGGCCGACTGTTACTGCTCATTCTCTTTATGGGCACAGAATTCTTTTTGTTGTACCGTTACATTCTAGTTCCCATATTTTATCTGATTCGGATCAAAAAGGGAATTGGCCATAAGGAAGCATCCCTTTTGATAGGGAAACACTTTCCGGAAGTGGGGGACAAACTGTACAACCTTTTGGACCTTGCTGAGAACCCACAACAGACCGAACTGTTACTTGCCAGTATTGCCCAACGATCTGAAAACCTAAAACCCGTTCCTTTTACCAATGCCATTGATTTTAAGGAGGGATTTAAAAATGCACGATACCTTATAATTCCCCTATTTATGTTGGGTGTAATTTGGTTATCAGGGAATTTGGGGGACTTCTTCGGGACCTATAAAAGAGTCGTAAATTACGATCTTGCCTATGAACCGCCAGCACCCTTTACGTTTTATCTGAACAATGTGAACCTGGACATTCGGGAAAACGAACCCTTGCTGTTGGAAGTGCGAACGGAAGGGGAAGTAAGGCCGGAAAATGTGTATGTAGGCCTCAACGGCTCGGAGTACCTTATGTCCGCCAAGAATGGAATTCATTCGTACACCCTGGAACCTCCCTTTGAATCGCAAACCCTATATTTTATATCGAACGGTATAAAATCTCGGGCCTACCGGGTAAATGTGCTCAAGGTTCCTGTCATCCAAAAATTCGAATTGGGCCTTCACTTTCCCAAGTACTTGGCAATGAAACCGGAAATAGTGAAGGGAACAGGGAATGCCCAGATTCCGGAAGGCACTACGGTCAAGTGGAAGATCAGCGGTAAGGAGGTAAACGCCATGACCTGGTCCACGCAAGATACGACCCTAGCGTTTACAAATGATGGGGGAGTGTTCAACCTATCCAGAAAAATACATTCGGACCTTAAGTATACCGTAAGCACTTCAAATGCGAACATTGCCAATTTTGAAGAGTTGGCGTACCAATTGACAGTGGTACGGGATGAAATGCCGAATCTTGTGGTAAGGGAATCCACGGATTCCATAAATCCCAATATGGCCTACTACGATGGAGAAGCCACGGATGACCATAAATTGGTTTCCATTTCCTTGGTATATTATCCTATCAACGACCAAGAAAAGAAGCAAACAATAGCACTTTCATCCCCAAATACGAATTTCAGCCAATTTCAGTACACCTTTCCAAGCGGAATTGCCCTGCAAGAGAATGTTGAATACAATTATTACTTTGAGGCCACCGACAACGATGCCATACATGGAGGAAAAAAGGCGAGGAGTGACGTCTTCGGAATGAAAATTTTAAACCAGGATCAACTTAGGAACAAGGACTTGGAACAACAGGAGAGGGTCCTGGAAAATTTATCGAATACCCTGGAAAAATCAAAAGAACAAAAAGAAAACCTTATTGACATCAACCGGGAACAAAAGGAAAAGAGCAGTCTTAGTTTTAACGATAAAAACCAGATCAAGGATTTTTTACGGCAGCAGGAGCATCAGGAAAACCTCATGCAGCGCTTTAGCAAGCAGTTAAAGGAAAACTTGGAAAAGGGGGATTCGGAAAGTGAACTGAACAAATTGTTACGGGAACGTCTGGAGCGACAGGAAATGGAGGCAAAGAAGAACGCCCGGCTTGTAGAGGAACTAAACAAGATTTCCGAAAAAATCAAGAAAGATGATCTATCGGAAAGATTGGAGGAAATTGCTAAGAATCAACAAAATAGCGAACGCAACCTAGAGCAATTATTGGAACTTACCAAGCGGTATTATGTTACCGAAAAAGCCGCACAGCTCTCAAAAGATCTAATGAAACTCTCGGAAGCACAGCAGCAACTTTCCGAATCCACCAAGGACACGGCATCTGTTGGGGAACAAGAAAAACTGAACAAAGAATTTGAGAAGCTATCCAAAGATATGGAGGAACTTAAAAAGGACGATGCTGCCTTAAAGAAACCTTTAGGTCTAAAGATGGACAAGAACAAGGCAGAAGGGATAGAAGCGGAACAAAAGCAAGCACAACAACAATTGGAGCAACTTGATGACCCCTCCAACGATGCCTCCAAACAAAAACAGGCGGCAACCAAAGCCTCCCAAAAGCAACGGTCCGCGGCAGATAAAATAAAGCAGCTCGGTCAGGATCTGTCAGCATCGTCGGCACCCGCCTCAGGCGGGTCCGAAATGTCTGAAGATGCGGAGATGTTACGGCAAATATTGGACAATCTTGTTACCTTCTCGTTTAAACAGGAGAAACTTTATAACGCCTTGGAAGGCTCCGGCGTGGATCTATCCCAAAGCGCACGTATCATCAAGGAGCAGCAGGAACTAAAAACGTTATTTGAACATGTGGACGACAGTCTGTTTGCGCTTTCATTAAGACGGGCGGAGCTCTCCGAGTTTGTAAACGAACAGATTACAGAGGTGTATTACAACCTTGATAACGTACTGGATAATCTTGCAGAAAGCAAAATCTATCCATCACAGTCGCATCAACAGTATGTATTGACCGCCTCCAACAGTTTGGCTGATTTCCTTGCGAACATTCTTGAAAATATGCAAGAAAACATGAAGTCCGGCTCCGGATCTGGAAGCGGTGAAAAAGGCTTTCAGTTGCCAGACATCATCAAAGGACAAGGACAGCTAAAAGATAAGATGGGCAAAATGGGTGAAAGCGGGGAGGGCGAATCGGGAAAGAATGGTCAAACCAAAGAGGGAGCAGGAAAAAACAAAGGGGACGGTACCTCCGAATCCGGGGAGGGTACAAAAGGCAGTAAAGGGAACGGAGAGCCTGGGAAAGAACAGGGCAATGGTCAAGGGTCCGAGGCCGAGATGCAACAATTATATGAAATATATAAGGAGCAGCAACTTTTAAGGCAACAGCTGCAACAGGGCTTGCAGGATATCCTGAAAAAGGAGGAAAGGGAGCTGGCCCAGAAGTTGATCGAGCAAATGGAGGATTTTGAAAACGATCTATTGGAAAATGGAATTACCCAAAGGGGAAAGGATAAGGCAAACCATATACAGCACGAACTTATGAAATTGGAAAATGCGGTCTTAAGACAGGGAAATAAAAACGAACGGCAGAGCAACACCAATAATCGTAAGTATAACAATCCTATTACGACAAAACCAATTATGCTGGAGAATAGTAAAGGAGATGTGGATATCCTTAACAGACAACCCTTACCTTTGCAGCCCAGTTATCAGGAAAAAGTTAAGAACTATTTTAGGGAAAATGATCCAATACCATTTTGAGACCGACTTTGAACTAGGCCAGTTATCCAAGTATTCCGATTGGTTAAATGGCATTATTCTTTCAACCAATTTTATAGCGGGCGACTTGAACTACATCTTCTGTGACGATCCCTACTTATTGGACATCAACCAAAAATATTTGGATCATGACACCTATACGGACATCATCACCTTTGATTATACGGAGCAGCATATATTGGCAGGGGATATTTTTATCTCGATAGACCGTATTAAAGAAAATGCCCAGAATTTTGAAGTGACCTTTCAGAATGAGCTCTTAAGGGTAATGAGTCATGGGTTGTTACATTTAATGGGATATGGGGACAAGTCGGTTCAGGAATCCTTACTAATGAGAGAAAAAGAAAATGAGTGTATCGAAATGTTCCACGTGGAACAATAAGAAGAATTATGTTTGAAAAAGAATACGATGTTATAGTGGTAGGCGCAGGCCATGCCGGAGCAGAAGCCGCAGCGGCGACCGCCAATTTAGGTTCAAAAACCCTGTTGGTGACCATGAATTTACAGACCATCGGACAGATGTCCTGCAACCCAGCCATGGGCGGAATTGCAAAAGGCCAAATTGTAAGGGAGATTGATGCCTTAGGCGGCTACAGTGGTATTGTAAGCGACAAATCCGCCATACAGTTCAAGATGCTCAATAAATCGAAAGGACCTGCCATGTGGAGTCCCCGTACCCAAAACGACCGTATGCGCTTTGCAGAGGAATGGAGGATGGCCCTAGAAGCAACACCAAATGTGGATTTCTATCAGGAAATGGTCTCCGGACTCATAGTGGAGAACCAAAAAGTAGTGGGAATAAAAACGTCGTTGGGCATACCCATCAGGGGTAGGGCAGTGGTCCTGACCAATGGAACATTTTTAAATGGACTTATCCATATTGGGGACAAACAATTTGGAGGGGGTCGTGCGGGCGAAAAAGCAGCAACGGGGATTACCGAGCAATTGGTAGCCCTTGGGTTTGAAAATGGACGTATGAAGACAGGAACTCCACCGAGGGTCGATGGTAGATCGTTAGACTATTCAAAAATGATACCCCAACCGGGCGATGCCGCCCCAGAAAAGTTCTCCTACACCCAAACGACACCACTTGCTGTACAAAGAGATTGTCATATGACCCATACCAGTCTGTTGGTACATGACCTGTTAAGGGAAGGATTTGATCGTTCACCCATGTTCAACGGACGCATAAAAAGTCTAGGACCCCGATACTGCCCCTCTATAGAGGATAAAATAAACAGGTTTGCCGATAAGGACAGTCACCAGCTGTTTGTAGAACCGGAAGGATGGAATACCGTAGAGGTATATGTAAACGGATTTTCCACTTCCCTTCCTGAAGATGTACAGTACAAAGCCTTAAAATCGGTAGTCGGTTTTGAGAACGTAAAATTCTTTAGGCCGGGTTATGCCATAGAATATGATTACTTTCCACCCACACAGTTAAAACATACCTTGGAAACCAAGTTGGTGGAAAACCTCTATTTTGCCGGGCAAATTAATGGGACCACCGGTTATGAAGAAGCCGCCTCCCAAGGTTTGATGGCGGGCATTAACGCACATCTTAAAATAAATCAACAAGAGCCTTTTATACTAAATAGGGACGAGGCTTACATTGGGGTTTTGGTGGATGATCTTATCACCAAAGGCACCGAGGAACCCTATAGGATGTTTACCTCCCGAGCAGAATACAGAACCCTATTAAGACAGGACAATGCCGATATACGACTTACGCCTAAAAGTCATGCCATAGGTTTGGCAAGCGCCGATCGACTGAGGCGTATGGAAGAAAAAGAACTGAAATCGGCAAACCTAGTGCACTTCTTTAAGGAAACCAGTGTTACCGAAGAACAGATAAATCCCATTCTAAAAGATGTCGAATCGGCACCGGTACGACAGACCGGGAAAATGTTCAAAGTATTCTCAAGGCCCAACGTAACCATCCACCATATGATGCAACTTGAAAGTGTATCGGAATATGTTACCGAACAACAACTGGACAGGGAGGTATTGGAACAGGCGGAAATACAAATAAAATATTCCGGCTATATCAATAAGGAAAAAAACAACGCCGACAAATTACAACGCCTGGAAAACATAAAGATTCCGGAAAATTTTGATTACACTAAACTAAAATCGCTCTCCTATGAGGCAAGGGAAAAATTGAGTGCCATAAGGCCCGTAACCATATCCCAAGCCTCAAGGATAAGTGGCGTCTCCCCAAGCGATATCAGTGTACTTTTAGTATTCATGGGAAGATAAAGAAACCCAAAAAATAAAGCCGGCCTGAGTGCCGGTTTTTTTGTGCCCTCATCCAAAATATCCCCAAAAACCCATAAGAGATCTCTCTTCAAATATTCCTTAAAGTCGAAAACAATATGTACATATAAACATATAGCAAACAAGCATTCTAAATATAGAACCGAAATGTTCCACGTGGAACATTCGAGGTACCAAAACCGATAAATCAAATATGTTCCACGTGGAACAATGATACCTTAAGACAAAAAAACTAAATCGGCCGAAAGTTGTACCTTCGAAAAAAAAATAAAAATGAAGCCCTATCTCACCGTTAAAGATTATATGGTCTCCGGAGAAAAGTTCGAACTGTACGAAATACCCAAAATGGAAATGCTACAAACGCTACCCATACCAAAAAATTTGGATAAATATTATGAGTCAACTTCCTATATATCCCATACCGATGCAAAAAGGTCCTTCATAGATAAACTCTATCAATTAATAAAACAATATAGCTTATACAAAAAACGGCTTCTGATAGACAAGTATGCCCATCCTCAAAAAAATATTCTGGATATCGGAGCAGGTACAGGCGACTTTTTAAAACACATATCTCAACGAGGGTGGAACGTAGCGGGCATAGAACCAAACGCAGCAGCAAGACAAAAAGCTGCCCAAAAAGGAATACATTTAAAAACCGAATATTCCGAATTGGGAACAACAAAATACGATGTCATTACCTTGTGGCACGTTCTGGAACACCTCCCCAATCTGGAGGACCATATCAAAGAAATAAAAACAAGAATTACCTTGGGGGGTACTTTAATAGTGGCAGTTCCCAACTACAGATCATATGACGCCCAATATTACGGAGCGTATTGGGCGGCTTATGACGTTCCCCGACATCTGCACCACTTCTCCCAAAAATCGATAACACTACTCTTTAAAAAATACAGTATTAATGTGATAAAAGTGAAGCCCATGATCTTTGATTCCTTTTATGTCTCATTGCTCTCAGAAAAATATAAAACAGGTAAAAACAATTATTTCAGGGCTGTCTATATAGGATTGTTGTCCAATATAAAAGCCATTAAAAATAAAGAACATTCTTCCCTAATCTACGTACTTAAAAACATCTAAAATCAATTTAAAACACTTTTAAAGGCATATTTGACCGTTAAGTAAGCCCGTATATCACAAAAACCAAATAATCGATTAAAAAGGCCCTCATGTGCTTAAATATGATAAGATAAGTTGATTAAAAAAGATTTTTCGATAGTCAATTATTATAATATATAAAAACATCAATAAACTCACAACCCCATAATCTTACACAATAATTCCATAATATCAAAAAGCTTTGTTATTTTAGCCCCACAAAAAACAGAACAATGAAAAAAATAATTTTGGGCCTTGCCCTTCTAGGTGCCGTTTCATGTAATCAGGATAAGATTGCCTATGTAGACAATGTAAAACTCATGAACGAATACCAAGAGAAAAAGGATATGGAGGCCAATTATAAAACCAAGGCCGATGCCCTTAACAAAAAAAGGGACAGTATCTCCCAGGCCTTCCAAATGGAAGCCCAAGATTTTCAAACCAAAGCGGAAAAACTTTCACAGTCCGAAGCGCAACAACAATACCAATCACTGCAGCAACGGGGCCAAATGATCGGTCAGCAACTTCAGCAACAAGAACAACAGTTACAAATGGCAAGCCAAACCGAAATGGACACCATTATCAGCAAGGTCAAAAAACAGATCAAAGCGTACGGCAAGGACAACGGATATACCTACATCCTAGGTGGAGGAGAAGGCGGAAGTGTCCTATATGGCGATGATACAAAGAACATTACCGCTGAAATTCTAGAGCTTCTCAACAAAAATTATAAGAAATAATTTATACTTCCTAAGTTACCAAAAAAGCCCATTAAAAATAATGGGCTTTTCTCTTTTATTCACTGATATACTCGATACCACTTCTTATACCGTATTTACTACCGGGAAGAAATCCTTTCACTATCAGAAAGACACCGCAAAGGATCAATACTATACCAAGCCCTCTTTTAATCAAAAAAATACGTTCCTTGGTCAGTTTCCTTCTCAACTGTTTCGCCAATAGGATTTTAAAAATGTCGGTAAAAATATAAGATCCCAGCATTCCCAAGAAAAAGAAGATGATCCTATTCGGGTCATTGTCCAAACTGGGCCCAACAACTATAATGATACCCAACCAAAAAACCAAAACCCCGACATTGATAAAATTGAGCAGAAACCCTTTTACGAAAAGGCTAAAATAATCACCCTTAGTAAACTTAACCTTTCTCTCCAGCTCCTTCACCCTTTTTTTGGCCACGATCGTAATTCCATATACCAATAGTATAGAGCCCCCAAAAACAAACAATCCAGGTTGGTTGCTAAGGTTTTCCAACAACTGGAAACTACTGAAGTAAGCAACCGTTATAAAAAAAATATCGGCCAGAACCACCCCTGCATCAAATACAATAGCCGCCCTAAAACCCTTTGTAGCGCTTGTCTCCAGCAATACAAAAAAAACAGGGCCTATCATAAAGCTTAAAAAAAAGCCCAATGGTATGGCTGCCTGAATATCTTCCATCATACTATTACATTTTCCTAATGGTACCTCCAAATACCGTTTTTTCCTCCAATTTCTTTGGGCTACCGTATACCAATACCTCTCCACCCGCTTTCACCACGGCCTTCACATAATTTGAGGCGTAGATAACCGCCCTAGAACCGGCATTAACGTTGACAGTAGTAAAGTTTGTCCTAAAATCCCTGCCCTCGTATATCCCCCCAGTATTGATGATCACATCCTGATTATCCCCATACCCCGTCGCCTTCACAATGCCACCAGTTACTGTCTTAACAAGTAATTGTTCCACTTCGGCATTCACAATAAGTTCCCCGCCTTCCTGGGCCTTTAGTTCCAAAACAGCTTGTTTAATTGTAGCATCGCACGTGATCCTTGCATCTTCATTTACATCCAAAACTAAAATATCCTCTGTATGGTAGACATCCACAAAAGTCCTATAACCACTGAAAATTTTATCTATCTCCATCCTAATCTTAAGGATACCCTCCGTGTTTACAACAGCAACCTTGTTGGTATTGCTCCCACTGACAACAACTTTATTCTCAGAACCCCTTATAAGGTTTACCGATAGCCCGTCAAAAGCCTTTAATTCGGTAAAACTACTAATTCTGTGGGTTATATCACCGCTCTGCGCCATTACGCAAACAACACCAAAGCAGAGAAAATATAACCATACAAATTTTTTCATTCCATTCCAGTTTAGATAGATTGCCCCTAACTAAAACAAATTATGTACCAGAAAATTGTCTAAGAAGGTTTTCCCAGCAATGAAAAATCCAAATGCCGCTTCATAAGATCGCTACTCTTCACCATTACGATCACTTCATCGCCCAATTGATAACTATTCTTTGTCCTTTCTCCAACTATGGCATATTCCTTTTCATCGAACACATAGTAATCATCCTTTATATCACGGATCCTTACCATACCCTCACATTTGTTCTCAATGATCTCCACATAAATACCCCATTCGGTAACCCCTGAAATGACACCAACGAATTCTTGATCTTTGTGGTCTTCCATGTACTTGATCTGCATATACTTAACAGAATCCCGTTCCGCATTTGCCGCAAGCCCCTCCATATCGGAAGAATGTTTGCACCTTTCCTCCAAAACATCCACCTTAGCGGTGCTCCCACCGTCCAAATAATGCTGTAAAAGCCTATGTACCATCACGTCAGGATACCTCCGTATGGGAGAGGTAAAGTGGGTATAGTATTCAAAGGACAGTCCATAATGACCTATATTATCGGTAGTATAGATCGCTTTGCTCATACTTCTTATGGTCAGGGTATCCACCAAATTCTGCTCCTTTTGACCCCGAACATCATCCAATAATTTATTCAAAGAATTACTGACATCCTTTTTGGTCTTAAAATTGATACTGTGGCCAAACCTAGAAATAATAGCGTTCAATGCCATAAGCTTTTCCTCATTTGGTTCATCGTGAACCCTATATACAAAAGGTTTTTTAGGTTGTTGCTTACCTATGAATTCCGCAACCTTCCTGTTTGCCATGAGCATAAACTCCTCAATGAGTTTATTGGCATCCTTGCTCTCCTTGAAATATACTCCCAAGGGTTCATTGTTTTCATTTAAATTAAAACGTACTTCAACCTTGTCAAAGGAAATGGCACCATCCCGCATTCTGCGTTCCCTCAGAATTTTAGCCAATTTGTCCAAGGTGAGGGTAGCCTCGACCACGTCATCCCCTACTTTATAAGCATTTTCCCTAATAGAAATTTCCTCTGGAATACCGCCTTTGCCCGTCTCTATAATGTGCTGGGCCTCCTCATATGAAAAACGTTCGTTGGAATTGATTACCGTTCTTCCAAACCATTGCTCCTTTAATACAGCATTTTCGTCCAATTCAAAAATTGCCGAAAAAGTATATTTTTCCTCGTTGGGACGCAACGAACATGCATTATTGGACAATACCTCGGGTAGCATAGGTACCACCCTA
The DNA here is from genome assembly GCA_963974715.1 of uncultured Sediminicola sp. GTDB lineage: Bacteria > Bacteroidota > Bacteroidia > Flavobacteriales > Flavobacteriaceae > Sediminicola. The sequence goes on along the minus strand of CAXBDK010000001.1, from coordinate 145,561 downwards.
TCCACCAAATAGACGGATGTGGCCCGTTCATAGGCTTCATCGTCCAATATGGTATTCTCCTCCAAATAGTGGGAGACATCGGCAATATGTATACCGATGCTATAGTTGCCATTTTCCAAAACCTCAAAGGAAAGTGCATCATCAAAATCCTTTGCATCTTTTGGGTCTATGGTAAACGTAAGCACATTTCTCATGTCCCTACGCTTTGCAATTTCATCTTCCTTAATGCTGGTATCCAAGGTGTCGGCAAATTGTGATACCTCGATAGGGAATTCATATGGCAACCCATATTCTGCCAATATGGAATGTATTTCCGTATTGTGTTCCCCCGGTTTGCCCAGGACTTGTACCACCTCACCAAAAGGTGAATCCACATCCTCGGGCCAATCATTGATCTTTACGATTACCTTATCGCCATCCTCGGCCGTACCCAGTTTGTCCAATGAAACAAAAATATCCGTATACATTCTATGGTCGGAAGGTCTGATAAAGGCAAAGGTTTTTTGGAGATCCACTATACCGACAAAAGTACTTTTCTTACGCTCAAGGATCTTGGTGATTTCCCCTTCCAGTTTCCTTCCCCTTCTTTGTGGAAAGATATATACCTCTACTTGATCTCCGTGGAATGCCCTCTTTAACCTATTAAACGGAACGAATACATCACCGTCTACCCCCTCCACTACGATATAGGCATTGCCCCTACCCGTAATATCGACCTTTCCTGTATGGTAACTGCGATTTGATGCGATGGCCTTGTACTTACCTGTTTCCTCTTCCAGGATGCGCTTGCCCTCCTTAAGTCCCACGAGTCTTTTAATCAACTCGTTCCTTCCATTGCCATCCGTAATATTCAACTTCTCGGCTATCTCCTTATAATTAAAACTTCTATCCCGGTCCTTTTCCAATACGGTAAAAATCCCTTTGGTAATCTCATTTTTTTGTTGGCCCTTGGACCGCTTCTTCTTCTTCGACATTAACTTCTAATATTTTTGGAAAATTACAAATTATAATTCATTGATGCCCCCTAACTCCAAACAACTTGCTCGTACAGCTTCAAAATGGGGTTATAAACATCTATTAATTGTATTTAATATTGTTTTTGAAATTTTAAAATGGAAATGGTGGTTATAATGGCTTGTCAATAGTGGACATAAAAAAAGGTCCCAAAATTTGTTTTGAACCAATTTTAAAACTTATTGACATTTTATACAGAAATGCTTTTAATTTTTCCTTGCTATATATCAATTCTTTATAAATTTCATTAACGAATATTGATAACCACTATCAACATAAATTTATTGATAATTTAATGTTACCACAATGTTAATTTCGCATAACATAGCATTTGATATCTTTTTCTTATTTTCTAAGAAATAAATATGATCTGTACCCGATTTATTCGTAAAGCATCTTTTGGGAAAGAAATAAAAATTTAGTCTTTACTTTTTATAAGTAGGTTATGAACAATTGTTGTTCGGAGTCAACATACATAGGTACAACAACTTCTAAAATATTTAAAGTTTATGTTGTTAACAACCCATATTATGTGGTAGAATCCTTGGTTATTGTACATTTGTAGATTAACTGTCCATCCTCTTTACAAATAGATGGGGGCAAACGGCTTCGCTCCTGTTCACAGGAAATGGATTATTAGCTATTGCAGGATAGGTTTATGAACCCAAAATTATACAAGATGAAAATAGCGATTGGAAACGACCATGCCGGAACAGAGTATAAGCTTGCCATCGTTGGACTTTTAAAATCGATGCAAATAGAGGTACATAACTATGGAACCGATGGAACCGACGGTGTGGATTATGCCGATTTTGTACATCCGGTGGCCAAAGATGTGGATGAGGGAAATGTGGATATGGGAATCATTATCTGTGGAAGCGGAAACGGTGCGTCCATGACCGCAAATAAACATCAAAAGGTACGATGTGCCCTATGTTGGACAAAGGAAATAGTGGAACTTGCACGCGAACATAACGATGCCAATATATTGAGTTTACCGGCCAGATATATTTCTTTGCCCCAAGCGCTGGAGATGGTAAAGACCTTCCTGGATACGGATTTTGCCGGTGGCCGGCATGAGAGAAGGATAGAGAAGATACCCTGTTCCTAACAAAATACATGACCGATATTCATTCCTTCTAATCCGCTATTGACAATGTTGCAGTTCCTGTTAAAAAATTTTGATGAGCTTTCCACTACCGAGCTCTACACTATATTACAATTGCGAAGTGAGGTTTTTGTGGTAGAGCAGGACTGCGTTTATCAAGATCTGGACGGGAAGGATTTTCTCGCCCTGCATTTAATGGGTATTAGTGATGGCAACATTGTGGCCTATACCCGAATTTTTAAGGATGGGGATTATTTCCCCGATGCTGGCAGTATTGGAAGGGTCCTGGTCAAGGCTTCCGAAAGAAAGTATGGGTATGGTGTAGAAATGGTAAGGGAATCGCTGACCATTTTGGATAAAAATCTCAAGGTATCCAAAACACATATTTCAGCTCAAAGATATCTTGAAAAATTTTATGCTTCATTGGGCTTTGAGGTTGTCGGGGAGCCATATTTGGAAGACGGTATTCCGCATATAGGTATGGTCCGTTTAGGGCAGTCTTAAATATATTGCCCCGATGCCCCGCAAGAAATTGAACAGATTTTTTTTTCTTGAAATCATGTGGAACTTGCCCAAGTTAGTCGCTTAGGATGTACCTTATACCTTCATAAGATGCTCATCGGTAATGTTAAGGTCATCCATTAAAGAGGTGGTAAATTTGTAATGCCCTTTGGTAGTGATGATCTTGAAACGATTACTGTTCATTCGACTTAAAGTATCCAAGAACAACCATTTCGATTTCAATAATTGTGGTCTTTCTGATTTTAGACTGATATCGAAAAAATATTTTCTACCATTTTTAAGGGCGACGATATCCGGGGTCACCTTGCTATCCGTTCCCTTTCGAAGGTAGGATTTAGGATGTTCAAAACCATCCAGGTCCGCTTTTATCGACTCAAAACCTTTCGCCTTCAGATATACAATGGATTTTTCCAAAAATGCCGTATGTTCCAATTTTTCTGCTGCTACCATGATCCACAAGGTACAAAAAAATCATGGTAATTCAAATTCAACGATTTGATTAACCGTATTTTAACTTGTTGAGCTCGCTATGGGACCCGATATGGACCGCACGGGCGGGTTGTTTTTATACGTTGCAAGCTTGCAACGGACTTGTTAGATCAAAGACTATTGATTTCTTTTAATTAGGGGCTGTTTCCCTTATGTTTTGGTACAGTGCGTTTCCTATTTTTTCCACGATGCCTATAACCAGTGCATTGCCCATAAAAAAGGCACGTTTTGTATTGGAGATGCCTTCCAATAAGGTATGGTTGTCCGGGAACATATTAAGTCGCTCCAATTCTATCGGTGTAAGTCGCCTCAGTCCTTTAGGGGTTTGTATGACATGTTTGAACCTAGAGGGCGTTTTCCCGCCTTCTCCCGTAATGATGGTTCGGGATGGATTTGAAATGTCCTCTGGGAAAAGCATGCTTCCTTCACTGTACCGGTACTCATAACCATTACCACTTCTTCTTTTTTCATTTTTGGCACCTTTAAGATATGCCCACTTTTGATACTCTTCTTGGGGAATAAAAAATTCGGGCGCTATTCCCTTGGTCTGAAGTATATCCTTTAATACGGTATAGGGACCGGCGTAATCGGGCATTAATTTGGCTGTATGGACCGTGCCCTGAACCATAAATCCGGCATTCTGGAAGGGGGATGCATTGCCATCCACATTGAATCCGTTGGAAATTGCGACCAGATCACCCGTCAAGGGAAAAGTGTTTACGGATATCATGGATGTTCGGGTGGGGAAAGCATTTTCCAATATTCCCGACCTTAAAAGTGCCGTGCCCCCTTTTTTTTTGGATAGCGCATTGATGTTTTTGTACTGGGTACTGGATTTGTGGTAGCCCAATAAAAAAATACGCCTTCGGCGTTGGGGCATACCATATTCTGCAGCATTTAGTACCCTCCATTCCACACAATAACCAAGCTCATCCAAGCTTTTCAGCATAATTGCAAAATCCCTTCCCCTTTGGGCCACGGGACTTTTTAATAAACGGTCCACATTTTCCAATATTAGGTAAGGAGGCTTTTTTTTATGATTGTCCAATATTTTATGGATCGTCCACCAAAGCACCCCTTTTTTGCCTATCAATCCCTTGGCATTGCGAAGGGTGCTGGCCACGGAATAATCCTGACACGGAAAACCGCCCACCAATACATCACAAGGGGGGATCATCTTGGTATCTACCAGCCCGATGTCTATATTGGAGTGGTTCTTGCCCCCAAAATTTTTTTCGTATACCAGGGATGCATGTTGCTTTTTAGTGGAAGGCTCCCATTGGTTGCTCCAGACCACTTCATAGGCCTGGGTCCTTTCCAGGCCCAATCTAAAGCCCCCCACTCCCGCAAATAACTCTACGACTTTTAATTTCTCCATACGTGTGGCCTAAATTTAGTTAAAATCGATTATTTCCCGCCCATTCATCCAACAAGTGTGGGTAAATTTATAATTTCACCTTCCAAAATTTTATCAACATGTGTGTTTGCAAGTCAGTGCAGTACGGATTTTTGGCATTATTGATCTTTTTTGTTTCGTGTGGCACGGAAAGGGAAGAAATCAAAACGGTGCGGAACGAGGTCGAAAGGATACAGGAAAAGTTTGCCCCCGATGGCCGGACCGCCCTCTTCGCCATTTGGGTAAAGGAGTCGGCCAAAGGTCTTATCCTTGGAGGCGAAAGCACCCTCCCAGAGGCAGTGGCCGAACTGAGGAAAAATTTGAAAGGTCTTCCCATTTCCTATACGGACAGTGTACAGGTTTTACCAAGCGCTGAACTTGAGGGCAGGAAACAGGGAGTAATTACCCTTTCGGTGGCCAATTTGCGTTCCACACCGGCCCATTCGGCAGAGCTGGTGACCCAAGCTATTTTAGGAACCCCGGTGAAGATATATAAAAAGCAGGGAGATTGGTGGTATATCCAGACCCCCGATAAATATTTGGCCTGGGTAGATGGTGCTGGCCTTTTTCCAATGGAGGCATCTAGGTATGATCAATGGGCATCGGCAAAAAAAGTTATTTACACGAATACTACCGGGTATTCCCATATATTGCCCGACCCCAGTTCGCAAAGCGTGACCGATCTGGTTGCGGGCGGAGTGCTGGAACTGCTGGAAGGGGATGAAAATTTTTACAAGGTGGGCTATCCCGACGGTAGGGTAGCCTATGTGGCCAAATCGGAAAGCCAGGTCTTTTCGGAATGGTTGGAACGCTTGGATATCTCCGGCACCAATTTGGTAACAACATCCAAAAAGTTGATGGGATTGCCTTATCTATGGGGCGGAACCTCTACAAAGGGAGTGGATTGCAGCGGGTTTACCAAGACCGTTTATTTTTTGAACGGAACGGTCATTCCCAGGGATGCCTCACAACAAATAACCACAGGAAGCATGATCGACAGTATAGGCGATTTTAAGGATCTCCGTGCGGGGGATCTTCTATTTTTTGGGAGAAAGGCTACCGACAGTACCAAAGAAAGGGTCATACATGTTGGGATGTGGATAGGAAACAATGAATTTATCCATTCGGCAGGGGACGTCCATATCAGCAGTATGGACAAGGAAGCTCTCAATTACGACGCTTTTAACCATAAAAGGTATTTGCGCACCAAACGGATCATCAAGGAAGACGACCCAGATCTTATAGATTTGACAACCGTACCTGTTTTTGGTGGGCAGTAATATAATGTTGGATATATAAAAGGGAATAATGGAGGAAGCAATTTTTTTAAAACGGTTGGCCCAAGATCCAGAAACGATCTCTTTTGGGGATACAATGGAGGTGATAGGGGAGCATTATTCTTTTGAACCGACCCATTTTATAAATGGGGCACAGACCAATGCAGCGGGACAGAACAATGGATCGTGCAAAGTTTTTTCCTTTGCAAACCTCCATGGCCTTATGGAACATGAAACCCTTTTATGTTTTGGCGAACATTACCGGGATGTACTGGAAGATTTGGAAGGGGATAACCACCCCAATATCCGTAATTTTATGCAAACGGGATGGAAGGGTATACGGTTTGAAAGGGGAGCGTTGAGGCCTAAAAATCCTTAGCCCTCAATTTTGATCTGATACTTGGAAAGGAGCCCAATTGCGCCCTGTAGCGAAAACACCGCATTTCTTAACGTATTTCTTTCGGGATCCAAAGCAATGTTGGAAGCAGTTGAAAAATCGGCCTTCTCCAGAAGGGTACCGTCAAAAACGGCATTTTTCAGATTACATTTGTCAAAAGCGGCCTCTGTTAGATCGGCACCGCTAAAATCAACTCCCTCCAGATTACAGTTGGTAAAACGTGCTTTTTTCAATTTCTTTCGTTGGAAGGAGGACATGTGCAATTGGCAACCCAGAAAAGTGGCCTGGAATAAAAAATCGTCCACTTCATCGAAACCAACGCCCATGAGTTTGCAATCTGTAAAGACCACCTCTCGGAAGGAGGCATTTCTTAAATGGGCCATACTAAAATTGCAATCATTAAAACTACATTCCATAAATACCAGACCGGACATATAACTTTCAGAAAAGTTGCAATGATCGAAGGTACATTCTTCATAGGAACCTTTTTGCAATGGTTTTTCCGTAAAATTATTTCCTTTGAACGCCTGGTCCATGACAAATACTTCCATAAATCCTATTTTGGCCAATTGGCAACAAAGATACCCTAAAGCGAACGCTTCGCCATAAGTTCCTTTATATGATCGGAGAGCCGTAGCGCGAGCGCCACTAAGGTAAGGGTGGGATTGGGCGCTCCAGAAGTGGCAAAACACCCCGATCCGGCCACATACAGATTATCGATGCCGTGTACCCTGCAATGGGCATCCACTACGCCCATTTTGGGATCTTCCGCCATTCTGGTGGTTCCCATGTGGTGCCATCCCCCGTTTACGGTATCGGGGAACCCCTCATCCGCCTCATCGCGTAAAAATGGCAAGAGACGTATTCTCCCTACATTGGAAATTCCCATTTGCAATGCTATGATCTCGTACATTTTCCGGATACTCCTTTTATCCAAGGGGGTCAGCTCCCAGTGCAGATCTGCACGTAACATCCCGAAAGCGTCTTTTTCTTTTCCCAGGGAAACACGGGAATTGTGATTGGGCGCCTGCTCTATTCTGGTATCCAACTGATAGGCCCTGGAAATGGCACCTTTATTTTCCTTTTCTGCCCTATTTTCTGCATTTTCCCATTCCTGCATCATATTTTTCATGGCCACCTTTGGATTTTCGTCCACCCAGGTATCCAATTTAGGTTTTTGGCGCCTGCCAATATGGAGTGGGACCAAGGAAGCGGTCCCATTCAATATTTGATATTTTTTCTGGGTCTTTTCCGTAAAGGCCAGTTCTGCACTGGCCTTTGTCTTTCCAAATGTCCACGAATACAGATCCGTGGGAAAGGGTTCGGTAAGCCAGAATTCTGCAGAAGGTACTTCCAGATGTTCCATAAAATATCGGCCCACCAAATCGTGTCCATTGCCAAGGCCCTTTGGGGCATTGTTGTTGGAGACGAGCAGAAGTCTGGTATTTTGGATGGCGCCACACGCAAGTATCACCTTTTTTGCTTTTACCAATTGTGTCTTTCCCCCGAGGTTGGTTATCCTTACCGCCGTAATATGTTCCCCTTGGGAAGTAGATTCCAGACGGGTGGCCTTGGCATAGGTATAGAGATGTATGTTTTTTGATGTTATAAGCGCATCCTTATAGATTTTTCCAAACCTGGCTACGCTGTACTGCCACATCTTGTTCCACATAACCTCTTCATCCATGGGGAAAGACCTGAGATTGGGCAACTCCTTGCTCCAATATCCATAGTCATAATTAAAAGGACCCAATTGCAGGCATTTATGGGCCTTGATGTAATAGGGATCTAGATCTTTCCTGTTAATGGGCCAACCACTATGAGGGACCCATTCCCGCTCCGTAAAATCCACCGGGTCCATAGGAGAGCACATTCCTCCCCAGTGCCCAGTGGTCCCACCAAAATAATGTAGTCGGCTAGATTTAAGGGGATAGTATTTCTGTCCGGTTACCTGTCCGTCATAGGAATCCTGAATTTCGTCTTCATATTCGAAGCCTCCGCCTTCCAGTAAAATGACCTTATAGGGCGTATCCAACCAGTCCAGTGCCATGCTGATTCCTGCCGCACCCGCCCCGATGATGCAGATGTCACCTTCTATAAGGCTCTGGTCTTCCAAAAGACGGGCATCAACGTGCATGTGGCAAGGATTTGGGAATTGAAAGGTACAAGAGAGCACATTGCCGTGCTTCGGTAAGCGAGAATATCCATCCATCGAGTTGCACGATCCTCTCTTGGCAATAATCCTGCTTTATTTGTTTTTTCAAATAGTTTTCCAAGTGATCCCTTTCAATACTTTTATGGTTAAAAAGGGCATTTAAGAGGGTATCCCGTCCTCGCTCATCCGGAAATCTTTTTAGGTAACTTTCCCCCAACCGTGCCAAGGTATCGTATTCCAGAAAGGAAGCAAGGACCACGGGATATTGTGCGGGATCGTCCTTCAAATCGTTCTTATTCCAAAAATAATAAGAAGGCACCGCTACCGCTGCAGCTCCTGCAATGGAAACCAATACAAAATTACGTCTTTTCACGAGCGCTGCTTTTAAGCAGTGAAAAGGTACGAATATCCTAAGATCGTACAAATATTACCAAAACTATTTGAAGGCCATTAAATGGGTTGTTTTTCCCGACGCTCGGCGTTGAAGTGCCCGTGCTTAGAAGGGAATAATGATCCTCCCTTTGTTCCGCTTGGCCTTATATGAGGATGGGTCAAAGTTAAGGGGCCGTGCATTAGTAGGGGAGATGGTCAAATCTCTTTTTAGGTAAAATTTGAACAGCTGCGGAACGGGGTAGTTAAAGCTTTGTTATATTGTTCTTTTAAAGCTATAATTACAAAGGCATTTTGTAGCTTTACTAGGCATGCACATTTGAGAATGGCCGATTGCTCCCTGTTGGGGATTTAGCCCGATCGAAGCTCTAAAAAATAATCGATCCTTTGCTCGGGCTGGGTACTTTGAGTTCCCGTTCCCATCGGTCGCAAAGAAAATGTGGTTGGGGTCCCAAGTGGCGGTGCACTCCCCAACATTTAAAAAGTGTTTAAATAAATAGACCATTTTATGGATATATTGGATAGGGCTTTGGAGTTTGAGCAACAAAAAACTTCCTTTAAAAGCACAAATGACCGAATAGTTGCTTCCAGAAAGGCGAAGGAACTCATTTTAGGTTTAAATGAATTATACAAAAAAAAGAAAGACGACAATATAATGGACATTATGAAACGTCTTACGTTGATCAAACAAAAAATTGAAAAACGTCTCAAGGGCAATTTATCGGCTTAGATAGGATATTTATTTTGCCTCTTACAATCCCCTACAGTGGTGTTTATACATATTCAAATAAGAAGGGGGATCTATTTTATGCCCCAATCCCATTGTATAGGTACATTTTTTATAATTCCCTATAAGTTCGAGAGCTTGCTCAACGTTTGTTGATAGGGTGTATGTCCCCTATCACCGGTAAATTGGTAAAAATCTACAATGGACAACATATTTTCCCTTCGGGAGCTTGACAGGATAATTGAAATGGCCTGGGAAGATAGGACCCCCTTTGAAGCCATACGCCACCAATTTGGTATTGCCGAAAAGGAAGTGATCATTTTAATGCGGTCCCATCTGAAGGAGGGAAGTTTTAAACGCTGGAGGAAAAGGGTAAATAATGGTAAGGGAAAAAAGCACCTCAGTTTACGTAGTCCGGAGATCGGCCGATTTAAATGTAGTCGACAAAGGGCCATTTCGGGAAACAGGATCAGTAAAGGGCGGTAAAATTTTAACCCCCAAGCTGTGTCCATTATCCTACCTCCATTGTGCGATCCAATGTTATTTTGGCTTTCGGGCCATATGGGCTTTTAAATCTTCACAAAGAGGTAGCTGAACGTCTGACCTTGTCTATGCTGTATTTCCCAGTCCACTGGGGAAGGGCCTATAGGCATAATACTGCAATACCTCTTCCAAGGCAAACCGCAGGGCCATGTTTATGGGCACGATCCTATTTCCCAAGTTAAAATCTATTTGTCCCAGATTCATATAATAGTCGGTAAAAACGGGTACATACAGGCCTTTGCTTATGGCAGTGGCGGCATTGGTATAATTTTGGTGTTGTCCTTCCTTGATGATCTTACAGGTACTAAGTCGCAACTGGCCCAATTTGTCCCTTCCCGCCCCATATCCAAAAAGTCTACATATCAGTCCTCGGTAGGCATATGCCCCACAACTGCCCGAAGAGCTTTCCAAAAGTGACAAGGGCCTATAGATCATGCAGATAGGATTTTCCCGTATCTTTAATTCTTCCAAAGTGGATTCTGCGGTACCTTTCAAAAATTCGTTAAATGCCCACGGAAGAAATTCCAACGGCGAAGCCTCTATGTCCGTTTTGGTACAGCATTTTCCACAGCCTTCCACACAATGTAGGGCAGTCTTTGAGCGGAATTCGGAAATCTCTACATCAAGTTGCGCGTACAGTTCCAATACGGCTTTGACCTTTCGTTCCATGCAGGTGGATTTTTTGCGAATGTACGCTAATTTCGCATTGCTTATCAGAAATTATTTTGATGCGACGGGTAGAAAATCATCTTTTGGGGAACGGCCAAAATCCACCTTGATCATTGTAGTTCAAGGCTTTTGAAAATCGTGTGCAAAGGCTGTTGTCCTTAATGGGAATCCCCTTATCCTGAAATAGGTTCTATGGTAAATCCTGCTTTTTTTACCGCGTCCCCAACTTCGGAACCGTCGCCTTCCTCCACTTCCACCTCCAGAATTTTATCCATATCTTCCGTGTCCACTTTCCAGGATTCCAATCCATCAAGATCATTTAAAAACGGCGTGACCGTGCGTACACAGGAGCTACAATTGATATTTGTTTTAAAGCGTATTTTTTTCATGGCACTACTTTTTAAGTTTTTTTAAATGAACTCATTTAGAAGTTTCTCGGGCAATCTCTTTTCCTTCCATTGTTCCTGATCTTACCAAGGTCCCTTTGGCTATATTAGCCATTCTTCACAAGATAGTTGATCCGAAGGCTATTTGCAAGCACCGATAGGGAGCTAAAGGCCATAGCCGCCCCAGCGATCATAGGGTTTAACAGGAACCCCGAGAATGGATATAGGGCGCCGGCAGCAATGGGAATGGCCAGGACGTTATAGATAAATGCCCAGAACAGGTTTTGGTGAATGGTCCTCATGGTCAACTTGGACAACTTTAAGATTTTGGGCAACAACCCTAGGTCGGAACCCACTAACGTTATTCCGGCGCTTTCCATGGCAATGTCCGTTCCCTGTCCCATGGCAATGCCCACGTTGGACCGGGCCAATGCCGCAGCATCGTTGATGCCATCCCCAACCATGGCCACCACCTTGCCCCGTTCCTGTAATTGCTTTATATAATCGGCTTTTTCGGCGGGTAGGACATTGGCCCTATATTTTTCTATGCCTACCTGTCCGGCGATGGCCTTGGCAGTTTCGTCATTATCGCCCGTAAGCATATGGATCTCGATCCCCATCATTCTAATTTTTTCGATGGCTTTCGCCGCCCCTTGCTTAACGTTGTCCGCCACTGCGGCTATTCCCAATACCCTTTTCCGATTGCCCAGATAGACCACGGTTTTTGATGATTCCCGTAAGCGGGTGGCCTTATTTCTTAGATCCTCGGAAATGGAAAGGTCATTTAGCCGCATCAGTTTTTCGTTCCCAACATGATATAGTTCCCCCATAATAACGGCCTTTGCACCAAGGCCCGTTATACTTTCGAAAGAATCCATTTCCAGGACCGGCATATTTTTTGGGGAAAGATGGGCCACAATGGATTCGGCAATGGGATGTTCCGAAGCTGATTCCATGGCGAACAGAATGGCTTCAGGATTTGAGGGGGATACACCATCATCCCAGACCAGATCCGTAAGTTTGGGCCTACCCTCGGTAATGGTCCCTGTTTTGTCCAAGACCAGGGAATTTATTTTGTGGACGGTTTCCAGGGCCTGGGCGTCCTTTATCAGAATACCCTGTTGGGCGCCCTTTCCGATGCCCACCATCAAGGCAGTGGGAGTGGCGAGGCCCAAGGCGCAGGGGCACGCAATGATCAGTACGGTAATAAAGGTCAGGAGAGCGTAGGTAAAAGTGGGCTCCGGTCCAACGATGTACCAGATGACCGCAGCAAAGAGGGCAAGGATAATGACCACGGGAACAAATACGCCCGCAATTTTGTCCACTGTTCTTTGAATGGGAGGTTTGGATGCTTGTGCCTGTTCCACCATGGAAATTATCTGGGACAAAAGGGTATCCTTTCCAACCTTGGTGGCGAGGATGCGCAAAGCGCCCTTTTGGTTGATGGTACCCGCGAAGACCTTGTCCCCTTTCACTTTTTCAACTGCAATGGGCTCGCCGGTTATCATGCTTTCGTCCATAAAGGAGGTTCCCTTTTTAACAAGACCATCAACTGCCATTTTTTCACCGGGCCTGATGACCAATAGATCTCCCTTTATAATTTTCTCCACCGGCAGAAGTACCTCTTCCCCGTTACGGATAACGGTAACCTCCTTGGGGCTCAGGCCCATCAATTTTTTTATGGCCGAAGAGGTGGCCCGCTTCGCCTTTTCCTCCAGATAACGTCCCAATAATATGAGGGTGATTATGATGACTGCCGATTCAAAGTAAACATGGGGAGTCATTCCCCGACTTAAAAAATAGGATGGGAATATGGTATTAAAGGCACTGAACAGAAAGGCGATGCCCGTGCTAAGCGCCACAAGGGTATCCATATTGAATGAAAAGTGCTTCAATTTTTTCCAGGCCACCACAAAAAATTCGGAGCCTCCCCAAAAAAACACGGGAATGGAAAGTGCCATCATGATCCAGTTGCCATAAGGAATACGGTCCATAAAGAACATGGCCATAACAAAGACGGGTAGGGATAGAACGGCCGAGAAGACCAATTTCCCAAAAAGTCGTTGTACACGTTCGTTCTCCATTTTCCCAAAGGTTTCGGCCATTTCTGCATCATCGCCCATAAGGATGGTATATCCGATCTCTGCAGCTTTTTCCTGGAGCAATTGGGAAGAAACCATATGGGGATCAAAACGGATGGATAGGGATTGGTTGGGATAGTTTACGGATACCGAGGAGACCCCCTCCAAAGGTTTTAGGTAGGATTCCAGGCTTACGGCGCAGGAGGCGCATGTCATGCCCGACACTTTGAATTGTTGAATTGGCGGTTTCTCCATGATTACAAGATTACCCCACAAAGGTAGGAAGTACCCCTTGCGTTAGGCTTATAGAATTCTGGCGAAAGCTTACAAGGTTTTGCCTACTGTAAAATCAACTGCATCGGGAATGGTGCGCAATGTAATAAAACCCCCTTATGGGTTTAGAGCGAGTCCAAAGGGCGGTGCTGCGGACCCTGTAATTTTTTAAATTCGGAAGGTGTCATACCGGTTTCCTTTTTGAAATGTGCGGATAAATGGGCTGCGCTGCTATAGTGGAGCTTGAAAGCGATTTCCGAAAAAGTGAGCTGTTTGTAAAAGATAAGTTCTTTTGCCCGTTCAATTTTTTGTTTTAGGATAAACCTTTCAATGGTAATCCCTTCCACGGCGGAAAAAAGTTTGCTCAGATAGGTATAGTCGTGATGAAGCTTTTCCGCCAAGTAATGGGAATAATTTGTATGGAGGTCCGTTTCACTATGGTGTACCTGGTTTATGATCAAGGATTTGATCTTGGAAATGAGCGCGGAACGGTGGTCCTCCAGGAGCTCGAATCCATGTTCGGAAAGTAGGGCGGCCAAAGAAATCTTTTGGGCTTCCGATAATGGATTTTCAAGGATTGCCTCGCCCAAACGTATTTCATGGACAGGGATGTTCAATTCTCCGAAAACAGCATCCACTGCCACAATGCACCTTGGGCAGACCATGTTTTTGATATGTAATCGATGGCTCATGTATTTTGATGGGCAGGGTTTCCTCCATACAAAGGTACGCACTTGTAAAGAGAGTTCATATACTTTTCCCCTGTAAGGGTTCTGGGAAAAAAGAGGCATAAAAAAGCCCATTGGTTCCAATGGGCTGATGCGGTGTGAAAAAGTGGAGAAAACCGGAATCTTAGATTACCGTTACATTTACTGCATTCATTCCTTTTTTACCTTCCTTTAGTTCAAATTCCACTTCATCCCCTTCCCTGATCTCATCGATCAACCCGGAAATGTGTACAAAGTGTTCTTTTTTTGAACCATCTTCAACGATAAAACCAAATCCTTTGGATTCATTGAAGAATTTTACTGTTCCTTTGCTCATGATAAAAATTAAATATGTTTTACTAAAATAGTGTAAAATTTTTATTTTTTTATTTTTTGGGACTAATTTTTTTTGTACGCTAACCTACTAGGAATGTTAAGATTAAATGTTTCTGCGACGCAACGGGCCTCAGAAGGGAATTGGTACGGGGGACCTTCCTAAAAACCAATTTTGGTAGCCAGATTATGGTACGGGTGGGGCAACTGTTTTTTAATATCCTATCTTATGGTCCATGTGTTCCCACTCCCGGAAAACGGACCTACCTTCCTTCTGGAACATTTGGACAAACGTTATTTTGCGATTTTCCATGTTCCTATCCAGTTCCTCGTAAATAAACCGATCGTCAAAGCCGATGGCGGCCGCATCCTCCTTGTTACAGGCGTACACCACATTTTTGGGCCGGGCCCAGTAGATGGCCCCCAGGCACATTGGACAGGGCTCGCAGGAGGTATATATGGTACAGTCCACCAACTGAAATGAACCTAGGGCCTGACACGCTTTTCTTATGGCCACCACTTCGGCATGTGCCGTGGGATCGTTGGTGGCGGTCACCATATTGTAACCTTCCGCAACTATATGGCCATCTTTTACGATTACCGCACCAAAAGGTCCCCCTGCTTTGGTGCGCATCCCTTCTTGGGCAAGGGAAATGGCACGTTTTATAAAAAATTCGTCTTTTTCGGTCATTGCAGTATGTTTTTAAGATGGAATGGGATCTTGATCGCCATAGGGGCCAAATGGATTGATACAAATTGATATATTTGGTACGGACCAAAATAACGATTCCATGACTTTGAAGCAATATATCGATTACAGGGCAATCTGCCTAATACTTTGCATACTGCTGTACGGATGTGGCTCCGTCAACGTTGCCGATAAAACGTCCAATGCAGGTTGGGAAAATCTCTTTAATGGGAAGGACCTGAACGGTTGGACCACCAAAATACACCATTATAAAGTGGGTGACAACCATGCACGGACTTTTAGGGCGGAAGAGGGCATGATAAAGGTGCGGTACGACGGCTATGAAGGTGGGTTTAACGACCGTTTCGCCCATCTCTATTACGACCGTCCCTATTCCTATTTCCATTTGATTCTGGAATACCGGTTTGTGGGGAAACTGCACCCCGGTGCACCCACCTATACGGAAATGAACAGTGGGATAATGTTCCATTCCCAAGATCCAAAGACCATGCCGGTGGAACAGAATTGGCCCATATCCGTAGAAATGCAGTTTCTGGCCGGATTGAAGGAAGGGGAGCCCAGGCCCACGGGCAACATGTGTTCGCCCGGAACGGATGTTGTCTATAACGGAAAGATCGATCCAAGACATTGTATCAATTCCACTTCGGATACCTATTACGGAGATCAATGGGTACGTGCCGAGGCTATCGTATTGGGAGATTCCCTGGTGACCCATATCATAAACGGCAAGACGGTTCTGCAATATACACTGCCCCAAATGGGCGGTGGGGTGGTAGATGGTTATGATCCGAAGATTTTCAAGGAGGGGCAGTTGTTAAAAGAGGGCTTTATTGCCTTACAGAGCGAAGGGCAGCCTATCGACTTTAGGAACATACGGATAAGGGACCTGAAGGGCTGCATGGACCCCAAGGCATCAAATTTTAGGGATTATTTTGTAAAGTCGGACCCATCTTCCTGTGAATACAAATAGAATGTGATCACAAGGGAAGGGATGGGCAGGCAACAGTTTTCCTTCCTTAGTTGCCCGATCCTGTCCGAAAATCGTTCTCTCCTTATATCCCTGTGGGCCGTTACGGGCTTGGCGACTATTCTGTTTGCCCCCCTTCTTTCACATATTTTTTGAACCAGGCAAGATAACGCTCGAACCGATCTTTTATGAACGTAGGCCGTGATATGCCATGGTGTTCCCCAGGATATACCACCAGTTGGGTTTCCCTTCCCAGTCTTTTCATTGCCTGGTACATTTGTTCCGAGTTCAGAATGGGAACGTTCCAGTCTTCTTCACCTCCCATCCAAAGTGTGGGAGTGGTTATTTTGTCGACCTGGTTGAAAGGGGAAATTTTTTCCCATGCTGCGGCATTTTCCCAAGGGAGTCCCAGTTCCATTTCCCATGTTAGCTGATAATGGTCATGGCCATAATTGGCCCGGTACAGGGCTTCACTGGCCCCTGAAACGGCCCCTTTAAAACGTTGTGTTTTGGTAATGACATAATTGGTAAGGATACCTCCGTAGGACCAACCGCCCACACCCAATCGATCTGGATCAACCATACCTTGGTCGATTACATGATCAACGGCGGCCATAACATCCTGATAGTCCTTGTTGCCCCAATCGGCAAAAATGGCTTCGGAGAACGCTTGCCCATAGCCTGAGGAACCTCTAGGGTTGATCAATAGGGTCAGGTAGCCATTTGCGGCAAAAAGCTGTGGCTCCCCATCAAATTCAAATTGATATTGGCTTACGGGCCCTCCGTGCAGCCAAAGGATGGTGGGATACTTCTTGGAGGGATCGAAATCCGGGGGCTTTACCACAAAACCTTCTATTGCTGTCCCGTCCATACTGTTAAAATGGATTTTTTCCACAGAAGCCAGCTTTTTATCGGCAATTAGATCCGTGTTTGTAAAGGTAAGTTGTTTCAAGGTGCCGCCTTCCATGGAAAAGAGGTCATAGGGTTGCCCAGCGGTGCTCAAAAGGGGCACTATGGCCTCCCCTTTAAGATCGAACTTGGCCACACTGTGATTTCCGGGCAATACCTTGGAAAATTCCTTTCCCGAAGGGGCGATGGACGCGATAATGGAGGTGCCGCTTTCTTCTAGGGTAAAGTATATTTTTTTACCATCGGCCGAAAATTTGGGGGCACCGGGATTTCGATCAAGTTCATTTGCCAAAAGGGTGGGCTGGCCCCCTGAGGAGGGTATCACCGCCAATTTTTGGGTGGCGTACCAAATGGCCTCCTTGTCGGTAATGGTATTATATGCGATATACTTGCCATCGGGGCTCCAAGCCGGTGCGGTATCGGCATTAGGGTTGATCGTAAGTTTTCGAGGGCCCTTTTCTTTTTTGGAGGACTCCGAGGACACTATCCAAATATCGGTATTGGAATTCGCATCTGGATTTTCGGACCGGTTGCTTACAAAGGCAATTTCGTTACCGTTGGGGCTCCATGCCGGGTCTTCGTCTTCATAATCCCCAAAAGTGATCTGTACGGCCGTAGAATCACCTGGTTTTAGCAGGTAAAGATGTGTCCGGTACCGATCAAGATAGCCTTCATAATCTTGTTTAAACTGTAATCGGTCTACAACATACGGTTTTATTTTCTTGTCATCTTCCTCGTCCTTGGTGAGTTCTTCGGGCTTGGGATCCTTAATGGACAGAAGCAGTAGATTCCCTTTGGGGGACCATTCATGTCCTCCGACGCCCTGGGGTATCTTTGTAAGCTGTTGTGCCTCTCCGCCCCTCCGGTGCAATGTCCAGACCTGTTGTTTGTCCCCTTCTTTTTTGGCGGCCAAGAAGGAAAGGTATTTATTGTCGGGACTCCATCTGGGCTGTGATGCGGAATATCCCTTTCCAGTCATGGCAATTGCTTCCCCTCCCTTAATGGGAACCATCCATATCCGTTTTTCCGTTTTGTCCTCCTTCAGGTCCATTTCGGAAACCGTGTAGGCGACCCATTGTCCGTCCGGACTGATCTGTGGGTCCTGTACGGTCTTTAGTTGCAATAGGTCCGTAATGGAAATGGGTGTTTTTTCCTCTTGACATACCGCAAGGACAGGAAAGCAAAAAAGTACCAACAATTTGATACCGAACACAACGGTTTTCATGGTTTTTCTATATTGGATTGATGGGCATCAATATACGTAATTAACGCTTTCCCCCTATTATATGATGGATTTAACCATATTCAGGTCTCATGCCCCGATTGCCTTTGGGGACAAAGGAAAAGTGTTGGGATACCTTATGGGGGAAACCCCCCGGGAATCGATGTAAGGATTCCTGACCTGTGTTTTGGTTGGCTACTGTAGTATCCCTTCATATTTGGAGGAATTGGACAATAGCTCGGTTGCTGCCATGATGGCCTCATCATGGTTGAGATAGTGGTCATATAGGCCTTCCCGGTAGAAATAACGTTTTACGATTTCGTCTTCCAACATTTTCTGGAGCGCACTTTGGTACTTGTCCAACGCCGCCATTTTACTTTTTCCGATACTCAGGAGCAACTGGGCATATTCGTCCTGGATCCCTGCACCAAAAAGCTGTTTTTCGTCACTTGACATAGCCTCTTTTAGCGCTTTTTCGGTCTTTGTTTCAAAGTTGAAGCCACTTTGGGCCACATGTTCCTTAAAGGCGAGATAATCGGCCTCGGTAAAATTAAAGCTTGCGGGGGAGGACACTTGGTGCCCGTAATAATAATCGGTGGCGTAATCGAATATAATATTGCTCTCCAATAGTCCCTGTGTTAGGGAATTTGCCTGCAGGGTATTGATTTCGATATCCGGTAATACCCCCCCGCCATCTTGTACCTTTCTTCCATTACGGGTGGTAAAGTCGTTGAAGAGCGTATTTTTAACCGCGTTCCCCTCTTCATCCCTATTCCAGTAATCCAAGGACTGGATGCATCTTCCAGAAGGAGTGTAGTATCGGGAGATGGTTACCTTAAGCTGGGTTCCATAGGTAAGTTTTAAAGGGCGTTGTACCAGCCCTTTTCCAAAGCTTCGTGCGCCCATGATCACGGCACGGTCCAGATCCTGCAGGCCACCGGCCACAATTTCGCTTGCAGAGGCACTTCGGTCGTTTACCAGCACTACCAATGGAATATCCTTATCCACAGGTTGGTTTTTGGTATGGTATTCCCTGTTGAATTTTTTTACCTTTGATTTGGTGGTCACTACCAGTTCCCCTTTGTCCACAAATAAGTTGGTAATATTGATGGCTTCAGATAGCAGTCCCCCCGGATTGTCCCGAAGGTCCAAAATAATTTTTTCCGCACCTTGGTTTTTTAGATCGATCAGCGCCTCCTTGGTCTGGTCCGTGGCTTTTTGATTGAATTTGGAAAGCACTATATAACCGGTGGAAGCATTGATCATTTTATGATAGGGCACCGCATCCACTTCTATGGCCTCCCTGTTTATGACCGTGGTCCGTAATTGCCCCTGTCTTTTATAGGTGACTTCCACACTTGTATTGTTGGCACCTTTGAGCAGCTCACTGGCATCGTCCTTAAAATCCGAAAGGGATATTTCCCCGATCTTTGTAATTTCGTCCCCTGCCTTTAACCCTGCCTTGTCGGCGGGATAATCTTTGTAAGGCTCTATGACCAAAAGTTTATCCTTGTAGGATCTTACCAAGGCCCCTATTCCGGAATATTCCCCTGCATTGTTGATCTTATAGGCCTCCACGTCCTGTTCGTTGAGGAATTTTGTGTACGGATCCAGTTCTCCCAGCATGTTCTTGATGGCGGTATCCATAAGTTCCGCAGGATTGGTCTCGTCCACATAGTTCATATTGAGTTCTTTGAACAGGGTGGTGAAAATTTCGATCTGCTTGGCAATTTCAAAAAAATCACTTTTAAAACTACTGCCTATTCCCAGAAGAACAAGGGCCAACATGGGAACAAGAATTCTTTTTTTTGTAAACCTTTTCACGCGATTCGATTTTGCGGTTAATGGGAACGGCACCTGCGATGGTGCTGGTATAAAACGCTACACCTTCCCATGGTTAAAGTAACACATTTTATCTTTGTTCCAAAAAACGGGCCAACGATCATTGTTTCCCCGATTTTTCGGCGGAAACCAATTTTTTAAGGATGGCGCCAAGACTATCGTACAACATTCCGTAGGTGGGCATTTCCTTGCCGAGGTACAAAAACATTAACGCATAACTGTCTTCATTGTTGTCAATGACCAGGTGTTTGTTCAGTCGGTAACTTTCCCGCATCAAGCGTTTGATCCTATTGCGCTTTACGGCACTTTTAAAATTTCTTTTGGAAGCCGTTACGGCTGCCCTTACCTTAGTGCCATCCTCAAAGGAGGTCTTCATATAGACCAACCGAAGGGGATAGTGGGAAATACTCTTTCCTTCCGCAAACAACTTTTCAATGAGTTTTTTGCTTTTCAGTTTTTCTATTTTAGGAAAGGTCCGGTCCATTTTCACAAAGCTAAGGTTAGCTCACACAGTGAGATTTACTCGATCATCGGGATTTGGATACTCCAACCCACCTCTGGCGGGGTATTTTAGTTTTCCCCATATAGCCTTGCGAGCTTGCTGGTCGACTTACAAATTCTTATTCGGTAAGCTGAAGCACATTGTTTTCACGGTCTATGTCGGCCATTAACTGAGATGGGTCCAGTACAATTGCCTGGATGGCATCCTTTTCCCTTTCAATGCTAAAAGAGTAGTTGGGGTAGGCCCATGCCCAGTCCGGCAGTACCTTTCTGCTCAGGGAGGCATAGGGGTTTTCCTTTTCGCCCCGCATCATGCGCAAGGGCGCATAAAATGTTTCTTGGCTGCCATCCGTATAGATGACCAGGATATCGACCGGCATTGGCATCCGTCCGATCCTTTCAAGGGTTATGACGGTCCCCTTTTCGGAAGGAACCACCTCTTTTATGCCATAATCTATGGTATTTGTGGTCTGCGTCCAATCCGTCAGGTACCAATCAAGTTCCATTCCCGATACCTTTTCGGCCGTTCTTTTGATGTCGTTCGGCGTGGGATGCTTAAATTTGAAGTCTTCAAAGTATTTTCTCAGGGTTTCCATAAGTTTATCCTGCCCTATGATGTATCCCAACTGGGAAAGGAAAATTTCCCCTTTGCTGTACGCACTGATCCCATAGGCAAAATTAAGGTTATACCTGTCAGCATGTGTGGTCTGCGGCTCTTCCATACCGGAAGAGACCAAATTGTAATATCCCTTATAGGCGCCCTCAAATGGATTGTCCTTCTTTTCCCCCATATGTTCGTTCATATAGAGGGTGGAGATAAAGGAGGTGAAACCCTCGTCCATCCACTCGTGTTTGGCTTCATTGCTGGCCAATACGTGCTGGAACCAGGAATGGGCCATTTCATGGGCCATTACCCCTACTAGGCTCCCAAATTTACGATCTCCGGTGATCAGGGTCGCCATAGCGTACTCCATGCCCCCGTCGCCCCCTTGGATCACCGAATATTGGTCATAGGGATATTTCCCGATATTTTTGCTGAAGAACTCCATTGCCTCAGCGGTTTTGGGCTGTAATTTTTTCCAGTTTTCCGCAATCTTGGGGTCGTCCTTGTAAAGGAAATGTAGGGTGGGACCACCGGTTACCTGCAGGGTGTCATGTATATAATCCGGGTCGGCGGCCCACATAAAATCGTGCACCATGGGCGCTTTAAAGTGCCAAGTAAGGGTCTTGCCCTTGTGTTTTTTCACTTTGGTCCCCTGTTTTTCGTATCCATGTCCCACTTCCTCGGGATTCTGGAGATAACCTGTTCCGCCCACTATGTAGTCCTTATCCAAGGTAAGGGAGACATCAAAATCTCCCCAGACCCCATGGAACTCGCGGGCAATATAGGGATCGGCGTGCCATCCCTCAAAATCGTATTCCGCCAGTTTGGGGTACCATTGGCTCATGGAAAGTGCCACCCCTTCGGAACTGTTCCTTCCGGAACGCCTTATCTGTAAGGGGACCTGCCCTGTAAACTGCATATCAAAAGTGGTCTTTGAGCCCGGTTGCAAGGGATTTGCCAATGCTACCTCAAGCACGGTGCCTTCCACTTTGTACTGCAGCGGCTTACCATCCTGTTGTAAGGAGCTTACCTTCAGGTAGCCCATTTCACTTTCGGAGAGGGTAGCGATCCTGCTTTTTCCATCGTTCATCATCCTTCCATCGGGATCTTGGATATTTTGTAACCGAACGTCCATTTCACTGCCCGGTTGAAAGGCATTGAAATAAAGATGGTAATATACCTTTTTCAGGACATCGGGGGAATTGTTGGTATAGACCAACTTTTGGGTGCCCTTATATTGAAAACTTTCAACATCCATGTCCACGTCCATGGTATAGTCCACATGTTGTTGCCAATAAGCGGTATTGTTCTGCGCCCGTAGTTCATTGGTCAAAAGGACCAAGGCCAAAAAAATTCCCGTAATAAATCCTATATGCTGTTTCATTTCTTATAATTTTAATTTTCCCTTGGATACCGATTCGGCCAAAATAAGGGCGTTATAGGCATTTGCCATTTTTCCGGATCTGGAGATCTTTGAAAAGGAACTTGCCTTTGCCGGATCTCCCGCCAAGACTACCGAGGTATTGGTGGGGATTCCGGATTGCATGATTATTTTTTTGACCTGTGGGGCCGTGAGGTCCGGATATTGGGAGCGGATAAGGGCGGCCAACCCGGCAACTGCAGGTGCCGCCATGGAGGTACCTCCCATATATTCATATTCCGTTTCCGGTACGGTAGAATAGATTTCCGCACCTGGGGCAAAGACATCCACGTTAATATTGCCATAATTGGAAAAGGAAGCTACCATATCTCCCCCATATTTACTGGTGAGGGCGCCTACCGTTAGTACATTGTCGGCCATTTCGGGACCATTGTCCACTTGATCATTGGGGAAGTTGGAATTTTTTGGGTCGTCCAGATCGTTGCCGTCATTTCCTGCGGCGTGTACAAAAAGGACATCCTTTGAAGCGGCATATTTTATCGCATCGTATACCCATTGGGCATTGGGGGAAAAGGACTTCCCAAAGCTCCCGTTGATCACCTTCGCACCATTGTCCACCGCATACCGTATTCCAAGGGCTATGTCCTTGTCGTACTCGTCCCCGTTGGGCACTGCCCTGATGGACATAAGCGCCACATTGTTGGCAACCCCATTGGCTCCCTTGCCATTGTTGCGTTCCGCGGCTATGATACCGGCCACATGGGTGCCGTGGCTTTCATCGGCCACCATATTTTTGGGATTTCCGTTCCCATAACCTAAGTCGTTAATATCATATGGGTCGTCGCCCACTACACCTCTGCCATCGAAATCTACATTGAGGTTATAATTAAGGCTTTCCGAAAAATAGGCGATACCGTCCTGAAGTTCCTCAAGGACCTTGGGAATACTGTCACCATAGTTGAACATTTGCTGCAACATCCCAACTTGTTGTTGCATGCTAACGTCTTCCGATTTGATGGATGCCAGTTCTTCCTTGGTATAGGTCTCTTTCCCCAATTTTGTGCGTACCGCTTCATCGGCGGTTTTTACGGCCTGGTATATTTGCTCGTACTGTTGTTTGTTCTGTAGCGCCTTTTCATAGGCCTCGTCCAATTTTGTCTTCGCCTTTGCCTGGGTTTCGGCATCCCCCAATTTCCGTTTTACGATCCTGGTATGTTCCAATTGCTCGTTGTAAGAGGTTCCCAAGAAGTTGTAACCGTGCACATCGTCCACATAGCCGTTTTGGTCATCATCCTTGTTGTTCCCGGGAATCTCATCTTCATTTGTCCACAAAACGCCTTTCAGGTCCTCGTGGTCCAGGTCCATACCGGAATCCAGTACCGCCACAATTACTTTCTCACCTTTTTTATTGCCAATAATTTCGGCATAGGCCCTATCAACGCTCATTCCTGGAATGGTATCCTTGATAAGGTCAAGATGCCCCCAATTCTTTTTTTCGGCCTCGGTAAGATCGGCCACTTTAAGCGGAACGGTATCTATATTTTCAATTGGTGTCGAAATCAATCCTGTGGAACTGCCACAGCCTATCATGAAAATAGAGGCCGTATATACGCCTAGCAAGGTTTTGGAAATTCTAATGGTCATAATGTTCAAAATTTATAATCTTTATCTATTAACCCACTTAGTGGAATTTATTGAATGCGGAGCCTATCCTGGGTTTCCTGCCAAACGTGGACCGGCCTGCGCCAGGTCTGCCCTTTGCCCTCACTGTATTGACGTTCGTTGGCGTCCACTTTTAAGGCCTTTCCGATGCTGCTTGATAGGTCGCCATTATCAAAAATGGCAGGTTTCCAAGGCTTGCCTTGGAATGTCAAGGGAAGTGGGAGTTTTTTAAGGGGCGAAATGTACAAATTTCCGAGCATTTCCCAACTATGGCCCAAAAATGTCCTGGTATATGTATTTTTTTGGTAAGGATCCCTGTCTGCTGTCGTTAGGCGAAAGTCCCTGACCTTGCCAAAAGGTAATCTATTGGGGTTGTTCTGTGGGCAGGCCGTTCTTTGACCTGCAAAACGATCGTTGTTGTAATCCTCTACCATATTTTGAAGGGTGGATACCATAGTGCATATCAACCGAAAAGGGACTGTAGGTTATGGACTTCCTTTAGGCGTACCCCTTTTTCGGTCTTTTGAAGGGTACAGATCTGGTTATGGGCATCGTGCTCCAGAAACAGATAATATTCTTCGGCAACGGCGGTTTCAAGGAAATGCGCTTTTTCGGAAAGGGTCATTAAAGGTCGGGTATCATAGCCCATCACATATGGTAGGGGAATATGCCCTACGGTGGGCAGAAGATCGGCCATATATACAATGGTCTTTCCTTTGTACCGGATATGTGGGATCATTTGTTTCTCGGTATGGCCATCCACCAACAGGATTCCGAACCCCAATTCCGATTTTTCCAAGAAGGGGGTATTCTGTAACTCCAAAAATTTTAGGTGTCCGCTCTCTTCCATGGGCAACAGGTTTTCCTTTAAAAAGGAGGCTTTTTCCCTAGGGTTGGGATGGGTGGCCCAGTCCCAATGTTCCCTATTGGTCCAAAAAACCGCATTTTTAAAAGCAGGTTCGTATCCTGTACGGTCCTTGTTCCATTGTATGCATCCCCCACAATGATCAAAATGCAGATGGGTCATGAACACGTCCGTTATGTCATCCCTATGAAACCCCAGATCTTGGAGGGACCTGTCCAACGAATGTTCCCCCCATGGATAATAGTATCCAAAAAACTTTTCGGATTGTTTGTTGCCCATTCCGGCATCAACGAGTATCAATCGGGCACCGTCCTCAATAAGCAGGCACCTAGCGGCAATATCGATCATATTGTTGGCATCCGCCGGATTGGTCCGGTTCCAGATCGATTTGGGTACCACCCCGAACATGGCCCCCCCGTCCAACTTAAAATTTCCAGCTTCTACCGCATGT
Source organism: uncultured Sediminicola sp. (assembly GCA_963974715.1). Classification (GTDB taxonomy): domain Bacteria; phylum Bacteroidota; class Bacteroidia; order Flavobacteriales; family Flavobacteriaceae; genus Sediminicola. The sequence continues at coordinate 119,981 of CAXBDK010000001.1, read as the reverse complement.
AGTACCATAGGTCGCAAATTAATAAAACCATTGTAATCCCTTAAACCGTTAACATTATATTATCATTTTGTAACGGCATAAATACGAATGTTGTCTGCGGCATGTAATGTCCGCCGTTTATACCGTTTATAATTAGTATTTTTAGCCAAAACTTTTTTTGTATGCTTGAACTGGCGGGGATCGTTATACTTGGAATAATTGCACAATGGATGGCCTGGAGGCTAAAACTACCTGCAATACTACCATTGATCCTGATCGGACTTTTTGTAGGGCCCATTTCTACCTTGTTCACGGAAAATGGGGAGAAATGGATAGAGCCCATATGGAACGGGGAAAAGGGCCTTTTTCCGGGGGAAGGCCTCTATTATTTTGTTTCCCTTTCCATAAGCATCATCCTTTTTGAGGGCGGACTTACGCTAAAGCGTTCGGAGATAGCCAATATAGGGCCCGTGATCACCAAATTGATCACTGTGGGGTCCATTGTCACTTTTTTTGGTGCCGGATTGGCGGCCCACTTTATATTCGACCTTAGTTGGCAGATCTCATTTCTGTTCTCCAGTTTGATCATCGTGACCGGACCAACGGTGATTACCCCGATCTTACGAAACATTCCCTTAAAAAAGGACGTGTCCGCGGTTTTAAAATGGGAAGGAATATTGATAGACCCCATTGGGGCCCTTGTAGCGGTATTGATGTACGAGTTCATCAGTGTGGGGGAGGGACAGGCATATACCCAAACGGCCCTGATCGAGTTTGGTAAAATATTGTTGTTCGGCACCACCATCGGATTTACGTTCGCCCATGCCCTGGCGTTTGTGATCAAAAAAAATTATGTTCCCCACTACCTATTAAATGTGGTTTCCCTTTCCGTGGTCCTATTGGGATTTGTTCAGGCAGATCTGTTCGCCCACGAATCGGGGCTTTTGGCCGTGGTGGTCATGGGGCTTGTACTAGGGAACATCAATCTGCCCAATTTAAAGGAACTTCTTTATTTTAAGGAATCATTGAGCGTGCTGTTGATTTCCATCCTGTTCATATTGTTGGCGGCCAATATCAATATCCATGAACTGGAACTGATCTTCAACTGGAAGACCGTTATCCTGTTCACGGTGATCATATTTTTGGTCCGCCCATTGGGGGTCTTTCTAAGTACCTTGGGCTCCAACCTGAAACCTAGGGAAAGGCTTTTTATTGGTTGGGTAGGGCCTAGGGGGATCGTGGCCGCCGGGATCGCGTCCCTGTTCGGGTCCAAATTATTGGCACGGGGCGAACCGGGGGCGGAATATATAACGCCCTTGGTATTTATGATCGTGCTGGGAACGGTGTTGTTGAACGCTACCACGGCCAGATTGTTCGCCAAGGCCGTCGGGGTATTTTTAAAGAAATCGGAAGGAATTATCATTATAGGTGCGTCCTTGGCCTCCAGACTTATTGGTGCCTATCTGCAAAAGAACAACAGGCACGTGGTCTTGGTGGACAACAACAGGACCAATATAGAAAAGGCCCAGAAACTGGGCCTGGAAGCAATAACCTCCAATATCTATTCCGATACCCTTACCGATTATATTGAACTGAGCGATGTGGGCTATTTGATGGCCCTAACGGGCAATTCGGATATTAATAAATATGCCATAGACTCCTTTAAGGACCAGTTTGGGGAGAACGGATCGTTCAGATTGGTGAATTCCGATGAGATGAACGACCCGGAGAACAATCCCCAAGAAGGACTTTTTTCGCATACGGACGATTTTATTAAATTAACGGAAGCTGCGCGCAAGAACCCTACCATACATGAAATTGATCTAAAGGACCATGAGCACTACGAGGGGCTTATAGAGATTACCAAGTCGGAAAGGGATATTGTACCCATCTTCCTAAAGACCCCTGATGGAGATCTGCAGATCATTTCTTCCAATAGTATGGATTTTACCGATATTACGGAAGGGTTCAAACTGGTCTATCTGGGCAAGGAGCTGGAAGTGGAAAAGAATCGGGAGACCAGTGAAACTGTATAGGATTTGCCTCATGGACTGAAAGTTGTAATAATCCATGCCCGCAAAAGGGGTGTTATCAATTTTGTTTTCCGCAAGATGTTTTGGCGCTCCCGGTGTTGGGTTTCCTGCCTTTCCTTCCATCCAATAAACATAGGGCCATACCCATAACGGATAAATTTTATGTAGGGTATTTCTGTATTTTTCGTAGTGAATAAATTGGTCGCTCGAACCGCTTTATGCTTATCTTAGGTGTTCCAAAAACCGTATGGGATGAGCTTGGCATTTAATCTTTGTTTACCGTTGGAAGACCCTGTCTTACATTTTTGATCATCCTTTTGATCTTTGGTATGTGATGGTTATTTTGGGTTTATACTTTCACAATTGGCGACTTTCTTTCTAAACGGACATACATAATGGAAAAGTTTTTTGAACAGATACTCCACGAGTTTCAATTACCGCTGACCAATCCGGTACTGATCTTTTCCCTGATTTTGGGCATCATTTTATTGGCGCCGATCATTCTCAATAAAATAAGGATTCCCGGAATTATCGGACTGATCATATCGGGCATCATAATAGGGCCCGACGGTTTGAACATCTTGGAAAAAAGTTTGTTCGTAAACGTTTTTTCCACCATTGGTCTACTGTATATAATGTTCATTGCTGGACTGGAACTGGATATGAACGAGTTTAAGGCGAACAGGAACAAAAGTATGTTGTTCGGCTTTTTTACCTTTATAATCCCTTTGGGAATAGGCTTCCCCGTTTGCTTCTACCTTCTTGGATACGATTTTAATGCAAGTATATTGACAGCAAGTATGTTTGCGACCCATACCCTCGTTACCTACCCTATAGTCAGTAAATTGGGCATTTCAAAAAATCAGGCCGTTGCCATTACCGTTGGAGGGACCATTCTAACGGACACTGCGGTGCTGATCATTCTGGCGGTGGTAATGGGCTCCCATGATGGCGGACTGACACAGGAATTTTGGATAAAATTGGGGGTATCCCTAAGTATTTTTACGGCAATCATGTTCTTGGTCATCCCAAGGATCGCGAAATGGTTTTTTCGGAAATTGGAAAGTGAAAAACACTCCCATTATATCTTTGTGCTTGCCGTAGTGTTTTTCGCGGCTTTTTTGGCCGAAATGGCAGGGGTCGAACCTATTATCGGAGCTTTTGTTGCGGGACTGGCCATGAACAGGTTGATTCCCCACTCTTCGGCACTGATGAATAGAATAGAATTTATAGGGAATTCCTTGTTTATACCCTTTTTCTTGATAAGCGTGGGAATGTTGGTGGACGTAAGCGTTATTTTAAGTGGTCCCATGGCTTTGATAGTTGCAGGTACCTTAACGGTCGTGGCCATTACTGGAAAATGGGTCGCATCTTTTTTTACGCAGATAGCCTTTAAGTACTCAAAAAACCAGCGACAATTGATCTTTGGTCTGAGCAGTTCACATGCCGCGGCTACCTTGGCCGTGATCCTTGTAGGATATAATGCGGGGATACTGGATGGAAACATCCTGAACGGGACCATATTACTTATTCTTATTACGTGTATAATCGCATCGTTCGCTACGGAGAGGGCAGCAAAAAAAATGATCGTGGCCACAGAAGATCTTGACGGTGAAACAGGGGAAGAACCGGCTGCTCCCGTCTCGGAACATATCTTACTGCCAATAGCCAATACCTTTAATTTGCACAAGGTGCTGGAGTTTGCCATTCTCATAAAGGACAAAAGATCATATTATCCCTTATCGATCCTAACGGTCGTTCCCAACGATGTTGCGGCAGAACGAAATATTACCAAGGCAAAACAAAGGTTGGAGAATTTCATAAAGGACGCCACGGCTTCTGAAACCAATGTGGAAGTGATCGCCACCATCGATCATAATGCCTCTAGCGGTATTGCCAGGACCGCCCGGGAGATTTCCGCAGATATCATTTTGGTGGGCTGGCCCCAAAAAACAGGTTTTTTGGATAAACTGATAGGGGAAAAAATGGAAAGTATCCTTGAAAATACCGAAAAGACATTATTGATATGCGACTTTGAGAATCCACTTATCAACCATAAAAGAATTTTCTTGGTGGCACCACCAAGATGTGAAATGGAAAACGGATTTGGTCTGTGGGTAGGAAAAATATCAAAGCTTGCAATGGAACTGAGCGTTCCCATACATGTAAATTGCAATCAGGAAACAAAAAATGCGGTCATTAAATATGCCAAGGCACATAAGATTACCAAATCCATCGTGTTTGAAAATTTTGACAACTGGGACCATTTTTTCACATTGGTAAGCCAATTGAACAGATCGGACCTGTTTGTTTTGATCTCCGCCAGAAAGGGATATCTATCCTATTTCCATATGTTGGATAAATTGCCCAATAAATTGGAAAAACAATATCCCAACGTTACTAAGATAGTCGTTTATCCACAATGAAGATATGAACCCGGACTTATTGCTCACCATTATAATAATTGCCATTGGGATCGTCCTGTTCGTAAAGGATTACTTTTCCATAGACACCACTTCCATCCTTATTATGGCCCTTTTTATCGTGGCCGGGGTCCTGAGTCCGGAAGAAGGTTTTTCCGGGTTTAACCACCCCGCTACCTTAACGTTGGGGTGTATGTTCGTGGTCAGTGCCGGGGTCTTCAACTCCGGGATCCTCAATGGCCTTAGCCATCAGATCATCAAACTGGCCAAAATACATTATAGCATAGCCCTGATCACCTTTTGCCTGATCGCAGGGCTCTTCTCCGCCTTTGTGAACGATTCGGCCGTGGTGGCGCTGCTGCTGCCCATTGCGCTCACCGTATGCAGGGAGACCAAGATCACGCCGGGAATGTTGTTGATGCCCATTTCCTTTTCCGCCCTTTTTGGGGGCACCTGTACCCTAATTGGCACTTCCACCAATATCTTGGTGAGCAGTTATGCCGAAAAATACGGTCTGGCCGGTTTCGGGATGTTCGAATTCAGTTTGGCCGCCCTCTGTTTGGCGACCATTGGGTTTGCCTATATCTTTTTTATAGCGCCGCTTTTGTTGCCCAAAGTCCAGAAAGGGGGCAATGTGCTCACCAGGGACGCGGAAAAATACATCACGGAGCTCATGGTGGTGGAAGGCTGTCCCGATATTAAAAAGCCCCTGTACAAGTCCAAGCTGGTGAACGATTACAATGTGCAGATCTTGACCATATTAAGGGCGGGATCCCTAAAGTACGGTATTGGCCCCGAAACCTTTATCCTGGAAGGGGACATTATAAAAGTGCTCATCCCGCCCAAGACCCTGAACAGCATACGCGACTTAAAAGGGTATAAGATAAAGGGCGATAAAAAGGTGGACCAGGCCGAATCGGAAAAACACATTTACGAGGTGATCGTTCCCTTTGGTTCCAGATTAACGGAAGGATCGCTGCGCTCCCTTAATTTTAGAAGGCAGTACAACAGTTCCGTACTGGCCATCAGGCAACGGGGGGAAATCCTCTACGAAAAATTGTCCGACCTGAAATTGATGGAAGGGGATATGTTGCTGATCTTGGGAACGGGGGCGGATGTGGATGTACTGGTCTCCCAAAACCTGGTGGTGGCACTTACCGAACACAAACAGGGAAGGACCGACTACAAAAAGGCCGTTCCTGCCATTGTCATAGCCGTCGGCGTCGTATTGGCCGCTTCCCTGAACCTTACATCCATATTGATCAGCAGTATGGTAGGGGCACTTTTACTGGTAGTGACCTCCACTTTAAAGCCCAAGGAGGCCTATGAAGCGGTGGAATGGAAGGTCATTTTTATGATGGCGGGCGTATTGTCCATGGGCACCGCCCTCGAAAAGACCGGCGGTGCCGAAAAAATCGCCCTTTTTATCGAGCAGACCTTGGGGAATTACGATGCGCAGGTAACCTTGGGCATTCTGTATCTGGTAACCTTTTTATCCACCAACGTGCTTTCCAGCAAGGCTACCGCCGCATTGATGACACCTATAGTGATCAGTCTTGCGGCCGCCATGGAAGTGAGCGAAAGGCCCTTTTTGGTGGCGGTGATGTTTGCCTGTTCCCTCACTTTTATGACCCCCGTAAGCTACCCGACGAATACCATGGTCTATGCCCCCGGAAACTATAGGTTCAACGATTTTTTAAAGGTCGGTACGCCCTTGAACATTATAACTTGGATAGCGGCCACTTTTATAATTCCTTATTTTTTTCCCTTTAAATAATGTGGCATACGGTACGGCCCGTCCCACATTTTGTGGCGCCCAGGTTTGCGATTGTCCGGTATTCTATTATATATTTGCCCGTGCCCATTGGGGACTTCGACCTATTGACAGTGGGGAAGGGCCCTTTTAATCTGGGGATGTAACATGAAATCCAAGCTCAGGAGGTTTATTCAGGTCACCAACGACTATCAGCGCAAGGAAGAGATCATCCTTCGGGACCATCTTGCCATGGAGCGGACCAAACTGGCCAATGAGCGGACCTTGCTGTCCTATATCAGGGCATCCCTCTACCTCCTGCTGGGCGGTATCGGTCTTTTGGGCCTAAAGGATTTTCAGGATCTTCGGATATTGGGATATATTTCCCTTTCCTGTAGTGTTCTGTTGTTGATAATTGGCATTTTTCGCTATACGCAGTTAAAAAGACATCTAAAACGGGTCTATAGGCCATTTGAGGAGGAAAAACCTTAATACTGGCCTTGATGATCGTACTTTCTAGATGGAAAAAACAGCTCGTAAAATTTGCCCTGATCGGATCTTTGGCCCTTTTGGTGGATCTTGGGTGTTATTACGTACTCATAAACATTCTTCCCGAAAAGGCATTTTCCCTGGTGGGAAATGAGGTAGTGGCCAAGTCCATCTCCTTTTTGTGCGGGCTCTCCGTTACCTATTTCTTTAACAGGTCCTGGACTTGGAAGCAGAAAGGGGGGTCTAGGGGACAACTTTACAATTTTATTGTGCTGTACGGCCTTTCCCTTATCCTGAACGTTACCGCAAATTCCTTTTTCCTTTTTTTATTGCACGGGCAGGAGTATCTGGCGTGGGTGCCAAAGAAATATCTAGTGGCATTTATAGGGGCCGCCGGGATAAGTGCCGTCATGACTTTTTTGGGACAGAAGTTTTGGGTCTTCCGTGCGGCGTCAAAAGCGATCAAAAGGGCTTCCAAGCGGGATGCTTCCAACTGATGTTTTTTCCCTGCAGGGCAATTTCGCCGCTTTAGTCGTTCAATTTGAGTACGGCCATAAAGGCTTCCTGTGGAATCTCCACATTTCCCACCTGTCGCATCCGTTTTTTCCCTTTCTTCTGTTTTTCCAATAATTTTCGCTTTCGGGAAATATCGCCTCCATAACATTTTGCGGTTACGTCCTTCCTGAGTGCCTTAATGGTCTCCCTGGAAATGATCTTGGCGCCTATGGCCGCCTGTATTGGAATGTCGAACTGTTGTCTGGGAATGAGTTCCCTTAACTTTTCGCACATCTTTTTGCCAATGTTGGCGGCATTATCGGCATGGATCAGGGCCGATAGCGCATCCACGGGCTGCGCATTTAAAAGAATATCCACCCGCACCAATTTGGAACTGCGCATTCCAATGGGCGAATAATCGAAGGAAGCGTATCCCTTTGAGACCGTTTTTAAACGGTCATAAAAATCGAATACGATTTCCGCCAAGGGCATATCAAAGGTAAGCTCCACCCTTTCCGAAGTAAGATAGGTCTGGTTGGTGATCAGTCCCCTTTTATCGATACAAAGGGACATGACATTGCCCACAAAATCGGATTTGGTGATGATCGTGGCCTTTATGTAAGGCTCTTCCACCCTGTCTATGGTGGAGGGGTCCGGTAGGTCCGATGGATTGTTTACGATCAGGGGCGTGTCTGGATTTTTACGGGTAAAGGCATGGTAACTAACGTTGGGAACCGTGGTAATGACCGTCATGTTGAATTCCCGTTCCAGTCGTTCTTGGATAATTTCCATGTGCAGCATGCCCAAAAACCCGCAACGGAACCCAAACCCCAAGGCCGCACTGCTTTCCGGTGCAAATACCAGGGAGGCATCGTTGAGCTGTAATTTTTCCATGGAGGACCTTAGCTCCTCGAACTCCTCGGTATCTACGGGATAGATACCGGCAAAAACCATCGGTTTTACATCTTCAAAACCTCCAATGGGATTTTTGGTCGGATTGGTGGCATCGGTGATGGTGTCCCCCACTTTAACTTCCCGGGCGTCCTTGATGCCCGTAATAAGATAGCCCACATCACCGGCCTTGATACTGGGCCTTGGAAACTGGGTCAATTTTAAGGTCCCCACTTCATCCGCAAAATAAGTTTTGCCCGTGGCCACGAATTTTATCTTCTGTCCCTTTTTGATCTCCCCGTTTATGACCCTGAAATAGGTCTCCACCCCGCGAAAGGGATTGTAGACCGAGTCGAACACCAAGGCCTGTAAAGGTTCGTCCTCCACTCCTGTGGGGGCCGGGATACGATCGATGACCGCATTTAGAATGGCTTCTATGCCCAATCCGGTTTTTGCACTCGCAGGGATCACATCTTCGGCCTTACATCCCAACAATTCCACAATATCATCGGTGACCTCTTCCGGATTGGCACTTGGAAGGTCCACTTTGTTGAGCACCGGAATGATCTCCAGGTCGTTTTCAAGGGCCAGGTATAGGTTGGAGATGGTCTGGGCCTGTATGCTTTGGGCAGCGTCCACTACCAACAGCGCTCCCTCGCAGGCAGCTATGGATCTTGAGACCTCATAGGAGAAATCCACGTGGCCCGGGGTATCGATCAAATTAAGGATGTATTTTTCCCCGTCACGGAAGTACTCCATCTGTATGGCATGGCTTTTAATGGTAATGCCCCTTTCCCGTTCCAGGTCCATACTGTCCAATAACTGGTCCTGCTTTTCCCTGTCCGTCACCGACCCTGTAAAGTCCAACAATCTGTCCGCCAAGGTGCTTTTTCCGTGGTCGATATGTGCGATAATGCAGAAATTCCTAATGTTCTTCATAAACGTTCGTGCGAGAGGGTTGTCCTATGCCGTTGCAAATATACTTTATTTGGAATGTATTGAATATGGGATTCATGGAAATTAGGGGTAAATGCACTTAATATAGCAAATAGGCTATTTGTTGTATAATATTGTGGAAAGGGCCATTGTTTTTTTTCATAGATTTGGCTACCAACCCAATACCTTGTGAAAGCCGCTTATATCTTTATGATCGTTCTGTGCTTTTTCCGATCGGAAATCTTCGGCCAGACCTACCCGGTTTCCGGAAAGGTAAAGGATGCCGCCAACCAAGCGGTACCCTTTGCCAACGTTTTTCTGTTACAGGTGGCCGATTCGGTGGTGGTAACGGGGACATCGGCGGATGAAAATGGTTTTTTTCGGTTGGAAGGGGTAGTGCCCGACACCTATTTTTTACAGGCAAGTTATATTGGGCAAAGCTCCGAATTGGTCGCGGTGGATGTAAGGGGACCGGTGGCCATTGGGACGATCATGATGGGCGATCATTATACGGAACTGGAGGAAGTGGAGGTTACGGGAAGGAACCCCACGATAGAGCGCCAAGCGGACAGATTGGTGTTTATGGTAGAAAATACCGTTGCCTCCCATGGAAATTCTTGGGACCTTCTAAAGAAGACCCCGGGCGTGGTAATGGTGGGCGATAAGTTACAGATCAGGAACCAGGTCCCTACCATCTACCTTAACAATAGAAAGGTACAGCTTTCCAGTGCGGAGATAAAGAACCTTTTGGAGGGTTTTTCAGGCGGCAATATAAAATCGGTGGAAGTCATCATGGACCCTCCTTCGAGCTATGAGGCGGAGTCGGGACCCATTTTGAACATCAATACCAGCAAAAACCTTTCCCCGGGCTATAAGGGCAGTGTGAACGGGGAATATACCCAGGCCGTATATCCAAAATACAGTTTGGGCACGGGCCATTTTTACAAAACGGAGCGCTTCAACCTCTTTGCCGGATATTCCGTAAGTCCCCGAAAGGAAATCAGGGAGACGGACAGTTATATCAATTTTATCGATGGGGGCCAAAATGTGTTCGCACGTTGGGAAACCGATTATGCCAGGACTACCAGATCGGTGGCCCAGAACGCCAACATGATCTTGGACTACACCATCGATTCCAGAAATTCGATGAACCTCACTTCCAATCTGGCCATTTCCCCCAACAAGACCTTCTCCAACAGGACGTTTACGGATATGCGGAACGCACAGGATCTACGGGATTCCACCTTGATATCCCTGAGCGATGTTGAAAACGATCAGACCAACTTGGCCGTGGACCTGAGCTATGACCATCGTTTTAAAAAGGAAGGTACATCCCTTTCCTTGAGCGTGCACTATACGTCTTTTGAGGAGGATCAGCTTCAAGGTGTTTCATCCGATTATTTCGATCCATCCGGCAGCTTTATCCGGAATTATGGTTTTTATACCGACTCCCAACAGCGAATAGAAATTGTGACCGGTCAGGCCGATTACAATACCGGTTTTGGAAAGGTTTCAATGGAAGCAGGGGGGAAATATTCCGCCATAAACTCCGTCAGTGGCATTGGTTTTTATGACCAGGACGGTACTGCCAGGACCTATAACCCAGGTTTTTCGGATGACTTTGACTATGATGAGACCGTTTTTGCGGCCTACCTTGCCCTTACCGGAAATTGGGACAAATGGAGCGTGAAGGGAGGATTGAGGGGCGAACAGACCAATGTGGAGGGAAAGTCACTGAGCATTGTGGAACCGGTGCTGCAGGATTATTTTGAACTGTTCCCCACCTTTTACACCTTGTACACCCCCTCCGATGGCCACTCTTTCTCGTTTAGCTATACCAGAAAACTTACGAGGCCCAGGTATAGCGACCTCAATCCTTTCCGATATTTTTTGACGGAGAACGACTTTAATGTGGGCAATCCTGGACTTGCCCCCAATTTTAGCCATAATTTTAACCTCAATTACACCCTTAGGGAATCCTATTTCCTGGATGTTTACTATAGGGACAATGGGGCCTATATCAGTACCCTCAGCTTTCAGGACAATGGCGCACAGACCTTGCGGCAGATAAAGCAGAACGTTTTGGAAAGCACTTCCTATGGACTGGACCTCACCTACAGCAAATCCATAACTTCACAGTGGTTTTTGTACGCCTATTCCTCCCTGTTTCATGAGGAAGAGACCTTTTTGGCGGTCGAGAGCGGGAACGTACCGGCCACCAATGAAGTGGACGGACTTTATCTTTCCTTGGCAAATTACCTTACCCTTTCCAAGGATGGTACCTTTACCGGGGAGTTGGGACTTACCTATATGTCGCGCTTTTTGGAAGGCTCCTATCAATTGGGCGAGACCACCAACCTTACCGTGGGCCTTCGAAAAACGGTATGGAAGGAAAGGGCTTCGCTCTCCATTGCCGTGGAAGATATCCTGGACAGGGCCAATGGGCGCATGCGATCTAAGTACCTGAACCAGGACAATGCCTATTTGGTTGTGCCGGAGAGCCAGTTTGTGCGGATCGGGTTCACGTATAATTTTGGCAATTTTGGATTACAGGACAACAAACGGGCGGTGGACCAAATGGAGCGCAATAGGATCGATTAAGGGCTCTTTTCGGTGGGGACGGTAACTACCCAAGAGAAATGGATACACGTGTTTTTGTTGGTTCAATTGCCCTTGTATTGGGGAGAGATCCGTTTCCGAAGGGACGTATTTTATGTTTTTCCACCTTGATGATAAGTTGTAAATTTGCCCCATGCCAAGAATAGGGGACATAGAATTACCGGAATTTCCATTGCTGCTGGCGCCCATGGAAGATGTGAGCGATCCGCCCTTTCGTGCCCTTTGTAAGGAACAGGGTGCGGATGTGGTGTATACGGAGTTCATTTCTTCGGAGGGACTCATCCGTGATGCCGCCAAAAGTGTGATGAAGCTGGATATCTACGAAAAGGAACGTCCGGTGGGCATACAGATCTTTGGTGCCGAGCTGGATTCCATGTTACGATCGGTAGAGATCGTTGAACAGTCGAATCCGGACATCATAGACATCAATTATGGGTGTCCCGTAAAAAAGGTAGTGTGTAAAAATGCCGGTGCAGGTATCTTAAAGGACATTCCCCTGATGATAAAACTCACCGAAGCGATGGTCAAGCATACCCATTTGCCCATTACCGTAAAGACGCGTTTGGGATGGGACAGCGATTCCATAAAGATCGTGGAGGTGGCCGAACGTTTACAGGATGTGGGCATCAAGGCCATTTCGATCCATGGAAGGACCCGGGTACAGATGTACAAGGGGTCGGCCGATTGGGCGCCCATTGCCGCTGTAAGGAACAATCCCAGGATGCATATTCCGGTTTTCGGCAACGGGGATGTGGATACTCCGGAGATGGCCATGAAAATGCGGGACGATTACGGGCTGGACGGGGCCATGATAGGCCGTGCCAGTATCGGATATCCTTGGTTTTTTAAGGAGGTAAAACATTTTTTTAGGACGGGCACCCACATGGACCCACCTTCTATGGAAGAACGTGTGGAAGCCGCTAGGAGGCATTTGCAGATGGCCATTGACTGGAAGGGCGAAAAATTAGGGGTGTTCGAGACACGTAGGCATTATACCAACTATTTTAAGGGCATACCCAACTTTAAGGAGCACAGGATGAAGATGGTCACCAGTGACGATGCCGTGGATGTCTTTGCGGCCTTTGATGAGGTCATGGAAAAATTCGGTGATTTCCAGTTCAGCCATTGACCTGGTAGTATATTAAGATCCCGTTGAACGGGTCAAGTTTGGGGAACGGCTGTCCTTTTCTACCTGCTGATCAGTTTTTTGTTGATCCTCCCACTGGCTATCTTCGAGGCGATGATGCCCAGGACCACAATGGTCGCAAGTACGATAAGTACGTTAAGGGGCTGATAGGCCACCGGATAGGCAAGGGAAGGGGTTATCTTTAACCAGCCGAAGGCCAATTGTGACCATATTAAAAGAGAGGCCAGCGCCACACCTATAAGCCCTCCCGCAGTGGTCACGATAATGCCCTGTACAAAATAGATCTGTCGCAGTTCCTTGATCGTCGTGCCCAGACAGTATAAGGTTTTGGAATTCTGCTGTTTGTCCAATATCATCATTATAATGGCGCCCACCACATTAAAGAGCGCTATGATAAGGACCAGGGTAAAGATGAGGTAGGTGGCCAAATTCTCCGTGTTCAGCATTTTGTACAGCGAGCTGTTGAGTTCCCTTCTGTCCTTTAAGATCAGGGTATCCGGAAAGATGGCCTCCACATTTTTCCGTATCGCGTCCATATCGGCCGTTTCACGTACCTTAAAATTGATACCTGAAATTTGCGTACTGTCCTTTTCCAGCAGGGCCTGTACCAAGGGGAGGTCCGCAAAGACATATTTTTTGTCAAGGTTTTCCTCTACATAGTACATTCCGCTCACCACTAAGGGCAGCTGATTGTAGGGTTGTACCTGTGTGGAGATGGAGCCCTTTCCGGGTTTTGGGGCCAAGATTGTAAGCGGGTCACGGTAATTATTGGTGGTAAGCCCCAAAATTTGGGATATTCCGATGCCGACCACCCCGTGGTTCGCGCCCAGTTCCCAGTTCCCAAAATAAAGGGTACTGTCCATTGAGGTCACCTGGTTGTAGTTCTTGTCCACCCCTTTGATATAGGCCACATGGCTTTTTTGTTGGTGGGTAAGGTATACCCTTTCCTCCAGTTCCTTTGAGTAGGAGGCGATTCCCTGCAACTGTGCCAGTTTTGCATCCTGCTCCGGGGATACCGTAAAGGTCTTCCCCAGAATGGGTACGGCTTTTAGGTCGGGATCCACGGTATTGCTAAAGGAAAGGCTAAAGGTCTTCAGTCCGGCAAAGCCCGAGAGCACGATAAAGAGTGCCGCCGATCCTATGACGATGACCAGAAAAGTAATAAAATTGATAATGTTGACAGCGTTTTGGGAGCTTTTTGAACGAACGTACCGCTGCGCTATGTATAAGGGAAGGTTCAAATCCTATGATTTTTTTCTTCTTTCCAAGAGGTCCGGGTTCTCAATGGGATTGTCCGTCCCTTTCAGGGACTTTTCAATTTTGTCTATATATTCCAACGAATCGTCCAAATAGAAGGAGAGTTCGGGGATCCTCCGTAACTGATGACGGGTACGAAGTCCCAGTTCATGGCGTATCAGTGGCTGGTTGCTCTTGATGCCCTCCAGAAGTTGTTTTGCCCCTTCGGTGGGGAAGATGCTGACATAAATTTTGGCGATGGACAGGTCCGTGGGGACCGTCACCTTGGAGACCGAGATCAACGTGCCCCGTAGTCCCCCGTCCAGGGCGGCGCGCTGTAGAATGTCCACAATATCCTTTTGGATGACGCCTGCGATCTTTTTTTGTCGTTGTGTTTCCATGGCACAAAAATACGCACAATATGTGTATTTTAGTGGAATGGGGTCAAGATACTGATCAAAATTGGTGGGAAATGAAGAAAATCGAACATGTTGGAATTGCGGTAAGGGACTTGGAGGTGTCCAACGGACTGTACGAAAAACTCTTGGGAGTGGCACCGTACAAAAGGGAAGCGGTGGTTTCGGAGGGGGTCATGACCTCCTTTTTCCAGGTCGGGCCCAATAAAGTGGAACTGTTACAGTCTACGGACGGGGAAAGTCCCATAGCCAAATTTCTGGAACGGAGGGGAGAGGGTATGCACCATATAGCCTTTGAGGTGGACGATATCGGGAAAGAGATGGAACGGTTGCGATCGGAGGGCTTCCAGTTGCTCAGCGAGCGTCCCAAAAGGGGGGCGGACAACAAGTGGGTGGCCTTTGTGCACCCAAAGGGTACCAATGGCGTGTTGGTGGAGCTGTGCCAAGAAATAAAAGAGTAAGAAACTTAAACGGTTTCTAAGAAAAAGAAAGGGGGCAGGGGTGTTATTTTGTTTGCAAGCTAGCAAAATAAACACTAATATTGCATCCGCAAATTGCGGTCCTATAGCTCATCCCGATAACTATCGGGAGGTTAGAGCGGCAAAACGGTCCTATAGCTCAGTTGGTTAGAGCACCTGACTCATAATCAGGTGGTCCCTGGTTCGAGCCCAGGTGGGACCACATCAAGCAGAAAACCCGTCCCGAAAGGGATGGGTTTTTTCATTCCCTTCCAAAGCCAAGCTTGCTTAGGCTTTGGAAGGGAATGAAAAAACAATAACAGCTGCTCTTGCAGCTGTTGGTTTTCTATTTGCATAAGCGGGACTTCTCTGGTCGATGCCGACTTTGGAGGCAGCAACCCAGGTGGGACCACACTGGTAAAAATAAGGCTTCCGAGAGATCGGGAGCTTTTTGTTTTTAGGGCGGGTACAACATAGGTACAACATTTTCTCCACTTTCCGATTCTCTTACTTTTAGTTATATTTAGGGTCATATAGGCCATGGAAAGATTCATTCAAACCCCAGGAAGGGCACTTGCAAAGACAAGAATAGGGGTAAACCACTATTTGGACCATAAAATAGGTAGCTCTAGAGGCAGCCCAATCCTTTTTATTTTATGTCTGTATGTTTTGTTCATGTTGGTTTTCTATTCTCTTTTAGGTTTCCAACCGTTAAAGGAAAACGTTGCAGTTAATTTAACCATGCCCGTTATTGTAATCTGTGCAGTAGTTTGGGTTGCTATTTTCTATGAATCAGAAAACCATATGGATCTGGATCGGTAAAAAAGGAAATGAACAAATAGTTGTTGAGCAATTATTTGAGTTGTTAGTTTGAAGCAATGACGGCACAACCCTCCTTGTTTCTTTATAGTATTGATTCTTTTTAAAAGTACATTACAAACCAATAATTCGCGCAGTAGTGGTGGGAAGCTCAATTTTACCCGTAGTGTCAGAAACTATGATTCCAAGGATGGCCCATATTTTATGATGAAAGCCTCAATGGAGGCTGTAGATGTTTTGAGAAAGCATGAAATATCAAATGCTTAGAACCAAAAGATATAGAAAGGGCCCATCATTTTTTTGACATCTTTTTAGAAAAAGCAAAAATTATTTGGAACCTAATTGCCAAGGTTTTCCCATAATCTTTTGGTTTAAACGATTGAAACTCCTGAACCTTAATACCTACTCTGGAATGTGGTACAAATCAATGATTTCTTCATAACTCAATTGGGTATAATCTATGGATGACTTACCGCTCGTGGGGATACCTCCTGGAATGATGACATATCGATATTCCTCAAAAATAGGGATACCTATTGGACTACCATCCATCGAATATATGGTTACAGAAACCCTACCCGTTGGGGACGATTCTGTAGGTGCCCTAAAACCGGGAGCGTAGTATTGTTGTTCTGCGAAAGCACTGAATGGGAGTAACTGAGGTATCAAAACAGTTGTATCAGAACGGCCATAAATGAGAGTTACACTGTTGTTGACAATATTTTCTGTAACATCGTTTGCAACAATACCAGCGCCGTAATTAGTGGTTGAGTTTATATCGTCCGGAAATGGTAGGGTAAACCAATCCGAATAAATGACATTGGCCGTACCGGGTTCCCCCTCCGAACCATCTTGTCCGTCTTCCCCATCTTGTCCAGCCGGTCCTTGCTGCCCGGCAATTCCTTGTTCTCCTTGTGGCCCCTGGGGACCAATAGCGCCGTCTTGCCCATCCTCTGGCGAGCAGGCAAAAAATACTAGGATCAAGAGTTGAATTAAAATCACGGTTCGTTTCATAACATTTTGTTTTTTGGTTAATAATTTGGGGGAACTAAAAACCTCCTATTCTGGAATGTTAAAACGCTCTAGAATTTCTTCATACGTCATTTTGGTATAGTCAATCGTAGACTTACCGGCGGAGGGCATACCTCCTGGAATAATGACATAGCGATAAGAGGTAAAGAAAGTGAACAGGTTCGCACCTCCATCCAAAGTATTGACCCGAACCTGGATTCCGGTTCCACCGGAAGCATCAAAGAGACCAAAGCCATAATATTCATTTTGGGTCGCAAGGATAAAGGGCAGACCAAAAATGCCATCGGTGGTACCAGCTTCGGTTTCACGTTGGCCATATACCAGCAATACATCTGTTTCTTGGTTCAGCTCAGAACTATTGAGAACTCCGAGCCCCATCAAGTTTGATTCAGCCGCTACATCAACAATGTAATCAACGGGTATCCAATCCGAATAAATGACATTGGCGGTGCCCGGTTCACCCTGTTCGCCCTGTTCTCCCTGCGGCCCCCCAACACCTTGTTCCCCTTGGGGACCTTGGGGACCAATGGCTCCGTCTTCACCATCCTCCGCGGAGCATGAACATAATAGTACTACCGTACCTATCATTAGTAGTTTACCTGCAAAAATTCTTGTTTTCATAATTTATAAAGAGTTAAGATTTGATAGCCAAAATACTTTTCATTTAAGGCAATGGTGTCCAAGAAATTTAGATGTAAAAGAAACCGGACAACTTTGAACGAATTTGAGATTGCTCTTATCGATCAGGAATATTGAACCTATTTGCCCACTCTTCATAAGTGAAGCTTTCAATATGTATGGAATTGGTTGAGCTTAGATCGAACATTTTCTCGCCGGGTACTATTACAACTCGAAACATGGCCTCCGTGTTTGCGCCAAAAAAGATGTCGTTCAAGGGCTCGGTCTGCCAATTAAAGGCGTATACCCTGATTGAGGCCAGCGCCCCTTTTGGGTATTTGCCAAAATCAGTGGTATAATGTTCATTTGATGTAGGGGAAGTCATCGGTAATTGGAACGGATGGCTTCTTTTGGCAAATATCAATACCAGATCCTGGTCCAGGTTCAGGATTTCGTTTGGTATATGGGGTAGATGCCATTGTACACTCCCAACATTGCTGGATTGCGGAAATTCGGTTTTCACCCCAATTGGAATACAGTACCCTATCGTTCTGATCCTTACTTGTAGAAGTTGAGAATTGTAAATATGTTCCATCGATGTTTTCTTCGATAAGGCTTTCTTCACTTTTGGTGCAAGAAGTAGTACCAAAGACCAGAGCCAATAAGGTAAAACCTAAAATTTGTGATGATTTCATGATTTTTGTTTTTGGCCAATCTAACAAGTGATAACAGGATAAAACTCCAGAACCTTTCACTTTAAAAAAATCAGGACAGTACGCAATGACGGTTTTTGTACTCCAAGGGAGTAAGGCCCGTATGTTTTTTGAATGCCGAATAAAATGCGGATTTTGAATTGAAGCCTGCTTCCAGACCAACCGAAACAATTGTGTAATGTTCGAAAGTCTGTGCATTTAAATTTCTTTTCACATCGCAAATCCGATATTCGTTCACGAAATCAATAAAACTTTTGTTCAAGATACTGTTCACCATACTTGAAAGGTAGCATGGTGAAATGCCTAATATATCTGCGGTAGTGGTCAGGCTCAAATAAGGGTTTCGGTAGATTTTCTTTGAATGCATCAAGGCTTCCAATTTCTTGAAATATGGGTTGGCCCTTTTAAATGGTTTTCGTGATTTTAATTGAAGTTCTTTGATTTTTTGGGCACAAAGTGAGGCGATGATCGTCAATAGATAAAGATGCTTTTCATTGAAAAACTTTTTATCGGGATGTTCGGCATCAATTACGCCAAATAGCCGATTGTTGACCATAATGGGGACACAGATTTCGGATAGCCGATTCTTGTCGTCTACAATATATCTGGAATCTTTGGAGGTATCTAAAATGATTTCGGGTTTTTTTGACTGGGCGATACTGCCCACGATACCTTCACCAATGTTTAATCGAATATGGTTGTAGATTTGATGTGAAAATGGATTTTTTGTTCCATAGGCCGCACTTTGGGTAAGTTGCATAGTATCATAATTCATGGTATAGATAACACAGTCAACAAAACCAAGTTGGTGGATGACGTTTTTAGTGATGTCCCAAAGAACCTCCTCTACGGATTCCTTTAAATACAAGGAAGTTGAAAAAAAGCTGATTGCCCTTATTTCATCGATTGTACAGTTAAACTTTTCCATGATAGTTTTTGGGGTAAAACTATCATGGCCCGTTCGGCATGAACTGTAGTTATGTATCAAATAACCTTACATATGTAACAGGTTGGCCTATCATCGGTTTAAGGATGTCACAAATTCGGTAGGGGTCATTTGAAATTGCTCTTTAAAACATTTCATAAAATAGCCAGGAGAATTGAAGCCGATCATATAGGCGACCTCGTTCACGTTCAACGAACCTTGTTTTAAGAGGTCTGTTGCATGTTTTAGCCGTTGCGAACGAATGAAGGCCGTGGTTGAAAGACCTGTATAACTTTGTAATTTTCGATGCAGTTGCATACGGCTTAACCCCATTAGCTCGCATAATTTTGCAGTACTCAATGAAGGGTCGGACAAATGCTTCTCCAGAATATGTTGAAGCTTGTTCAAAAATTGATGTTCTATGGGTGGGACGGTGATATCGGTTGGGCCTACAATGTAACTTTCTTTATACTTGTTGGCCCAAAGCATTTTCATATTGGCCATGTTTCGAATTCTTTGCACTAGAATTTGAGTCTTGAAAGGCTTGGAAATATAGTCATCGGCACCAACTTTCAATGCTTTTAACTCATGCGAGGCATCTGAACTTGCGGTGAGCATAATCAGTGGGATATGGCTTGTGCGTTGATCGGATTTTAGTTGGTTACAAAGGGCAATACCGTCTAAAATGGGCATTTTTATATCTGAAATGATTAAATCTGGAAGGTGCTTTACCGCTCTGTCAAAACCTTCCATCCCATTTTTGGCCGGGATGATCTGATATTCCGGTTCAAGAACACTGGAGATATAATCCCTTATTTCCCTGTCGTCTTCAACCAAGAGGATTTTGTTGATTCCCCCATTTTTTTCATGACCGATATTCGGGTCTGACATTTTTTCAAACGGTGCGATTTCTGTTCGCTCATCGTCTTTGAAGGCATGTTGCCTGACATCAATTTTTAGTAGGAAACTAATGTTGTCCGAGTTGGTTTTTACCGAAATAGAGCCATTAAACCAATCGACAAGCTCTTTGACCAAGGCAAGACCGATACCCATTCCCTCCTTCTCATGGTGCTCTTGATAAAAGCGTTCAAAAAGTTTTTCGGTTGCGATGCTTTCGGAAATTTTGTTCTGAATATGTAAGACCAAGAAACCCTCTTCATGGGCGCCGAAAATGGTACACTCCGTATTTTTTGGGGCATATTTCAACGCGTTTGTTATCAAGTTGCCCACGGTTTTTTCCAGCATATCCTCGTCATACCAAGAAAAGGGCATTTGCTTTATTTTGGAATTGATAGCGACATTGGCTTCTTTGGCCTGTAGTTGGTATGAGGCGATCAAGGTTCTAAGAAAGAGGGTAATATCACCATAGATCGCCATTTTTTTTAGTTTGCCTTCTTCTAGACTGCCCAACTGTAAGAGCTGATCTACCAATTTGGTCAGCCTATTTAAATTTCGACTTACGAAACTCAAGTTGTCCGAAGACTTGACAAGTTTGCCTTCGTCTGCCATCATCTCTTCTAAGGGAGCAGAAACCAAAGTAAGGGGTGTTTTAAATTCATGGGCAATATTCATGTATAGTTTTGATCTAAAGTCATGCAACTTTTTAAGGCGATCCGCTTCCGCTTCCTGTAATTTTAGATCGGTTTGAATCCTCCACCTTGACTTGGTATAGGAGTATATGGTGAACAAAAAGATTGCGAACACTATTGAATACATAATTTGGGCAAAGCTATTCCAGTACCAAGGAGGGTCAATGGTGAAGGCAAAAGAGGCAATGTCCGGTCCCCATATCCTATCATAATTACTGGATTTAACCTGAAAGGTATAACTGCCAGGGGGCAGTTTTGGATAACGCGCATAGTTCTTATTGCCCGAGTATATCCAATCTTTGTCATAATCTATCAATCTATATTGATACTCGTTTTTTTCCGGCAAGGAAAACTGCATGCTGGAAAAGGAAAAGGACAAAGTGTTCTGATCATATTGTAAATGGGTTCCCTCGGCCATGGCAGTGGGTTGGTCAAAAATTGAAAATTGGGTAATCTGGGTCTTTGGAAGTTTTAAGTTTATTTTAATGGTAGAGGGATCAAACCAATAGAAACCCTCCAAACCACCAAAAAATAATTGATTATCCTTTGTAATATGCCAAGCACCCGTATTAAACTCCGTCGCAAGGCCATCATAATTGTCATAAGGAACCACTAATGGAGGTTCAACATGGTTTTTGGAGGGTGTAAGTTTGGCGATGCCCTTATTGGTGCTAATCCAAATGTTGTTTTGCTGGTCCGGCAAAAGGGAGTAGACCACATTATTGGGGAGCCCTTTTTCAAGGTTGTAGTTTTTAGTTGTCCTTCCTTTTAAATCGAGTACATCTATACCCTTTCCATTAGTGCCCACCCATAACCATCTGTCATTTTCAAGGTATAATGATTTAATGGCATTTGTGGAGAGATTGGGCATATCTTTCTCTGCATTGATTAATTCTGTATTGCCGTCCTCAAAATTGATATACATGACCCCCTTGTCCTCGGTGCCTACCCAAAGGTTTCCTTTGGAATCATTTGTTATGGCACGAATGTTATCGCTTATTAATAGATGCTTTTCAGAAGTGGTATGGTAATGTGAGACTACGTTGCTATTTTCATCTAACTGAAATAGCCCTTGATCTTGCGTACCCACCCATAACTTCTCCCATTTGTCCTTATAAATCACCCAAATGGTATTTGCGTTCACAGAAGTCACCTTCTTCAATTCGCCATGGGCACCCATAATCAATAGGCCGCCTTCTTGGGTCCCGATCCATAGCTTGTTGTCCCCATCATGGCATAGGCTCATAATCCTATCGGAAGTAAGATTGCTATTTTGGGTCGTAAAACTTTTCCATTGCCCTGATCTAGGATTGTATTGGGTAAGACCATGGCCAGAGGTGCCTATCCAAAAATTTCCATCGTCATCGGTCGTAATCGCCCTGACCACGTCAACATTTATATCGTCCGGCGTCTGGTCATTGGTAACTACGTTGAATTTTTCAAGATATTCGTCATAGTAAGAAACGCCGGACCCATCGGTGCCAAACCAAATAACACCTAGATAGTCCTCATAAATAGAAAGTATATCCTTATAATGGATTGTCCTTTCGTCATTTTTGTCAGGTAGAAAGTGACGAACTGTATTTTCATGTACTAGAAATAGACCTTGCCCATACGTGCCGATCCAAAGCCTATCTTTTGAATCTACCAACACGTCTAAAATATTCAGGTCCTCAGGTAAGGTAAATGTAATAACCCGTTCCAGTGAGACACTATGTAAAGTATTTTGAATTTCATACAATCCCCTCCCGTATGTGCTCACCCAAAGGCCACTTTCCGGTTTGGGCACTATTTTACTAAAGGTTGCCGCGGTACCACTTTCAGCTCCTGGGCTGCTAAATTCTAACTGGACTTTCCCTGTCGTTGTATTGAACAAAGTACATTTGTGGTCAGACAAAACCCATAAAAAACCCTTTTCAAGTTGTAAAAATTGCCGTATCCTGCTCCTTATGAGGGTTGGGGCGATATTAAAATTTTCAAATCGTGTGGAATCCGCATGTTTTTTGAAAATTTGACCTTGATCGGTACCCACCCAAAAGGTATTGTTGTCATCTTCATAAACGGTGTGCGCGTTTTCTATTTCTTCATATATATGGAATTGGGAATACAGTGGCGTATATTCTCTCAATTTCCCGTCCTGGGGAATGACCCATAATCCACCTTGTTTATCCGTATGGAGATATCCCAAATTACTGTAGTTTGGCCTGGTAATATCTTCAAATTGAAAAGAAAAATTTTGAAACCCCTTGCCATCAAATCTATTGAGCCCATCTTGGGTGGCAATCCATAGATAGCCAAGACTATCCTGTGTGATATCCACTACGCTGTTTTGGGAAAGTCCCTGTTTTACCGAGATATTTCTAAAAGATATTTGCTGTTGGCCAAATAAATTGCCTGTGGTGAACCAAAAAAGCAGTGGTACCCAATACCATTGATATACAAGTGGCCTTATATCTTTTATGATCTTTCCAATCTTAATGAAAAACTGAACTTTAAAGGTTGTTTTTATCAAAAATAGCATTTCTCGGTAGAACATTATGGCTATGGAGAAGTTTCCTTTGGTCTTTAGCGGCGCTGGTCCGTGAATTCATTAGACTTTGGGAGAACGGATAGAAGTTATCAACTTCGTTTGGCCATTGCGGAAAATCGTGGACCAGGGGAATTTTGGCAAAACATTGGTTGAGGTGGAATATTTACGGTTTTTAATTTGTTCACCACACGAATTAATTCACCAAAAAACATTGCTTTAGGTGAATTAACCCACTATTTGAAAAGAAGTCGACCGTTTGTTCTTTAATATAACATAGGCGTGAATGCCCCCTTCCCCGCCGGACCCGTTCAAGAATCTAAAAACATTAAAAGAAGGCATTCCGGCCAATTTCCAATTTCGGCCAGATCAAGCACTTTCCACATTGCCTACCATCCTCCTCAACCCACAACCCTGAAGATTAATTGATTTGGGATTATATGGTAAACAAAAAAGTTTGGAGGTATAGGTGACCTCCATCTGTAGTGTAGCCGACATGGCCGTTAGAGCATGTTTACGCTGGTTTGATTGAAGTGAAAAATGATGATTTTGGTTCCATATGAAGGCTTTTTTGAGATTCATCCTCCTGAGGCGGATGGGTCGAGAAAAAGGCAAATTATGGGATCAAAAGGGCATTTTTTTAACCAATTGAAATGAGCCATAACAATTTTTGGTTCTAACAGGTTTTTGATTGGCGAATTACATCTGACCTATAAAAAGAAATAATTATGTGCAGATGAAACCGGTGTAAAGATGCTCTAGGAATTTTCGAAGCCTTGGAGAAAATTTAGGCCATGCCATCGGTCCTAAAATCCAGGGATTTTAGGATCCCATAGCGAAGAAGCGCCTTTTTCTTTGGTTCCTTTATTTTGGGCGAGCAAAAGAAAGAACATACAAATTTCGTTTAAAAGCTGTAGATTCAATTTTGCATTAAATATCCTTTTGAAAATGCGACTAAATTAAATTATTGGTATAAAAAAGACTGGTGTAATCGACAACGATGGAATGGTAATCAGAAGAGGTGTAAACGTGCAGAAGAAAAGATGGTAATCAGATTTGCTCTTGTAGGATGCTCCTTAGCTCATCCATAAATTCACTTTCGTGGGTGGGCAGGAGCTGGTTGGCCAGTTCCAAGGTGGTGACCACATGTAGGCTGGCGCTGCCATCGTTCCTTATCTGGTATTTATGCTCCAACGTGGCTATGGATACCTCCAATAGGTGGCCTATAAGGTGCATGCGCTCCAGACTGCTGCGGAAACCAAGATTGACCTCGGTTTCCTCGTTGTTAAAATGGTCGCGCAGCAGCCTGTCCAACTGTTTTTTACCGGTGGACGGGAGGGGCTCCCGGATTTCCTGTACATGTTCCATGGGTGTGCTATTTTTGGGTTATTACTGCAAGTAACACCGTTACAGTGGTTTATCGAACCACCACGGGTTGTACATTACAACCAAAAGGGCGTTTTTTACGTTTATATTTAGCCGTAAATTGACTATATTTGGGATATGAACACAGCAACCGAAAAAAACCACATTGGCCGAAAGATCAGTCGGATACGGGAACTGAAGGGCCTAAAACAGGAGGTGCTGGCGGATGCCCTGGGCATCAGTCAGCAGTCCGTTTCCAAACTGGAACAGTCCGAAACGCTGGGAACCGAAAGATTGCACGAAATTGCGGCGGCCCTGGGGGTGACCAAGGAGGCCATTGAAAATTTTTCTGAGGAGTCTATAATGAATATAGTTTCTAACACTTTTACAAGCAATGATTCTTCTACCTTGAATGCAATTAACGTTCAGCCAAGTTTTAACCCACTTGATAAAGTAGTAGAGCTTTATGAGCGCCTATTACAGGCCGAAAAGGACAAAGTGGCGTATTTGGAGAAGCTTTTGAACAAGTAAACTCTATTTAATTTTTTCATCATGGGCCCCGGCATTTTTGTTGGCGGGGCTTGGAAAGGGAACGGGGGCCAAAATGGGTGGCTTTGGAGCGGTCCTAAAGGGTATGGATGCCATTGAAGAAAAAGCTTTAAAGGTCTTAAGTCCACAAGTGAAAAGGTATATGGTGGCGCATCCAGAAAGTTTCTCAATTTGAAATATAAAAAGAACTGGAATACTCCCCATTGAGACGCTCTTTGCCAGCAAAATTATTTACCCTTGCACTATTTACCGATGCAGTGACCCTATACTCACCACTCTTCAGGTTCACTTTTTGTTTGGCATTCGGGGATATTATAAGACGCTTGTTTTCCGGACCACTGTAACGTATCGTTAGGGTGTAGGAGGTGTTGTTGGTTATTTCTACAGCAGAATTAGTGTAATTTGCAGCACCTGTTTGGCTTGAAACAGGAATCTCGCCATAGGCTCCCCTAAATATGTCATCTACCTCCAACCCAATTATTTGCTGCTCTATTTGATCTTTTTTTGGATGTTCCGGATACATGCTAATAAAGTCTTTCCAGGTTTGCGCAGTATTCTGTTGCTTGGCATGGGCATACAGCTCGTTTTCTTTTTCTTCCAATAGTTCTTTTTGCCGCTGCTTTGCGTCAGGTCGAAATTGAGGCAGCCTATTACTATCCAAAAAATCTTGTAGTGTCTGGGGATCTCTGGTACTGTTCACTACTTCTTCAATACGTTTCTCGGCATGCTCCTTAATACCTTCATTATTATAATCTGTAACAAAAGTTAAAAGGCTGTCCATATTTTGTAAGGTAAGGATCCTATTTAGGATATACCTATTTTGTGCATCTTCCTTTAGGACGTAAGCATCTTCTACTTCATCATAAGTGCCATAACCATTGATTATGGAGTCTAATGTTTTTATGGCCTCTGCCAATTCCTCATTTTGGATTTGCGTTTTGGCTTTGTCCAAAAGACGTTTTATATCTAGTTTCTCCTTGGCCCTGGTTTCGTCAATACTAAACTCGTTCTTAGTCTCAAATTTACAGGACTGACTGAAATTCTGCAGCATTATAATACTAAAGAATAGTAAAGCTTTGTGTACTAAGGTATGCTTCATAGTAGAGTGTGGTTAATTTTAGTAGTAATAGGTCAATGGTTATCCAGAGTATAGGTCTAAAATAAACAGGAGTGTCATCACCCCCTGATCCTGCAAATAGTTTTGACACTAGGAACGAGATGCTCAGGGCAGCAAAATTCAATAGAATAATTACGGCGCCAGCGGACATAAAATGGAAGAAACTTGTATTATCCCCTATGAGAAAGGTCACATAATTCATAACATGATCATGAATAATAAACAGCGAACAAATAATATTGATATTCAGGGCCAATATCATATGTGTTGGCATAGAAGACGTATTGCCTTCATGTACAGAAGGGTTTTTGATTTTTTTTATAATCCATTTATTGGTAGTAAATATCAACACCAAATAATAAAAGAGGGCAACTAAAGAAGTGTATAGGATAAATTCCATATGGTTTAATTTAAATTGATGTTCCAGTAATCTAGGGTCGCTATCTGCATTGGCAATAATCCGGGACGGTAACTTTTTTCGGTTACTTCCCAGAGAAAGTATTTTTTATTATGCTGTATTTTGTAATGGGGTCTTTCAATATCGAGTACAATACCTAAAATGGAGTGTTGGTATTTTTGACTGCCAAAAATGGCAACATCATAGCCCATGGACTTTAATAAGCCATATAAGAAAAGTGTTCTAGTATCACAATCTCCTTTTAGATCCATTAAAAATTCGGCAGGGGCTTTAATCCCAAATCTAACATAGGGTTCGCAGGGTTTTTTTAAAAGGAGGTCTCTTACCAAGGGGTCCCTATAGGAATAAGGATTACAACTTTCTTCCACCACTGCAAAATATGGAATGGCCTGTACCATACTCACTACCACATCACTGAAGTGCCTCTTATTAATGTTCTTGGCTTGTTTAATACTATCTAATTTAAGTTTGACTTTTTCGAAATCGTCTCTAATCGACCTTTGGTATAGGTTGGATAATAAATTTGAATAGGAAGCTTCGGTACGTATGGGAGGTAGGGAGTTTTTAAAGGCTCTGGCGCTGTTTACTAAATCACTGTTGATCATAAGATCTATTTCATATTCATTGCCATCATAATCACTCCATACCAAATGATGTTTATAATCAACGGTCGTATTTTCTTTACTTATTTCTTGGGTTTCAGGTTTTCGGTTTTCGGTCTGTTCTCCATGTCCTTGGGTATTACCATCAAAATTTTTTATGATAGCAAATAGGCCTCCTAAAACGAACAGCCCAAGAATGAATCCCGAAATCCATCGAAATCCCCGCCAAGAAAAAATAAAGGGAGAAATGAGATTAAGGAGCCAGAACCCCAAAATGATCAGTCCAACCAAAAGAATTCCTTTCCCGAAAATGGCAATTAAGATAATTAGGATGACTATATAGAACAATACGGATAAAAATAATCCCAGAATTTCCCACAGGCCATGGGCTTCTATTCCAAGAGAGGTATTCTTGATCGTTTTGTTTTTCCACGTGTCCTTGATTTGCCTTGAATAGCCTATTTTTTCTTCGGTTTTCAATAAGGCTCTAAAGTCGGCCTCTATTGTTATATCCTCTTCCTTTATCTGGAGTTCAAATTCTTGCGAATGCGATTTAAATGCGTTTTTAAAGCCAACAAATGTTGATTTCTCGTGGGGTATTGCATTTACGGAAACTTTTTCTCCGGTGGCATAACTACCTTTTCTAGGTGATAGTTCAATTTTTCCGGGACCATGGGAAATTAGGGTTATTTCAAACTGGTTTTCAGTTTCCGTACGTTGCTTTTTAATTTTTATCAGACCATAGACCCTAATGGCAACTGTGGAGCTAAGCTCGCTACCCATTTTTGTGCTATTGAAACGCGGCCCTGTAATGTTTTGAAAATCATCGACAAAGCTATCGTCAACAATGATCTCATCATACTCGATACCATAAGGTTTGGAATAATCCCCGTCAATAATTGTAGTGATCTTGCCTGGTAATGGTAATGTTGATACTTTATTTTTATTGATTCCCGGGGGTAAATCAGGAGCGAGGTATTTTTGTTCTACCTCAAAATGTACGTGCGAAATTCTATCAATGGAAAAGTATTCCGCATGCGGGAAGTTTTGGGTTTTACGGCCATACGTTTTAAATTGGAGGGTGCCCTCCACGTAATTGTAATCGTCATAAGTGATGATTTTTTCAATTACTTTCATTACGTAGCCATTTTAAGAAAGCATCTTGTCCCAAGATTTCTGGATCGGATTTTGGTATTGTATTATAAGGAGGGTCTAAATATGATAAAGGAAAACTTAATGCCGCTTCAGGGTATTTTTCCCGTAAGAGGGCTTCATACTTTTTTCTAAAGGACCGGTAATGTTGATCGATTAGTGTAGTTTGCATTCTTTTTTTTATGTGGTAGTATTCCGAGGAAACACTAATGAAAATCTTGAGAAATACCGGCGTTATAAAAATAGCGACCAGAATTATGGTAACTAACCAAGACAGTAATACCAAGGTTTTATTGATTTCTGGCAGATTATTTTTTGAAAAATAAAAGAGGGTGTTTTGTATTAGTATTTTGCGAATAAAATAGTTGCGTTCTTTTTGGCTAAGGATAAGCCCCCTTAATTCTCTGTTTTTTAGCCTGTTGTTTTTTTCTATTTCCTTGATTATTAAATTTTTTGACTTCAGGCTGGGTCTTATTTTTTTTAATTCCTCGGCGTATTTTAAATTTAGTTTTTGACTGTATTCTTGAACTTCATCATTTTTAAAAGCTACCAGCTCATTATCGATAGCTTTTTTAAAAAGCAGATAATTTAGAGGTTGCGCCACTAGAATTCCCAACATAATTAGAAACCCAATACGTAAGGAGTAGGAAATGATTTTCCCGGTCCAATTAATGTCTTTGCTCGGAAGCACATTCCTGCTTAATGTGTATAGAACGAAGAGATATAGAATAAAAACGAACAAGGCGAAATAAATGCCTATTACGATATCAGCAGCAGTGGAGTTAAGGATTTGTTCTATGCCAAAAGCTATACTTATGGCCGATATAGAGCTGATTAAAATTACCAATATTCCAATGATGCTGAATTTAATTCGCAGACGTTTGGAACACTGGCTTAGAATATAAGGATCCTCTCCAGCAAACCACCAAAATTTATTGTTATCCAGAAGTTTAGACATTAGGAAGAATATGAAATATAATCGTCCGGGTTCTCATCTATTTTTTGCTTTTCACGCTCCTCAAATTTTGAAATTGCATGTTTTGTAATGCGCAATTGGGCATCATGAAACTCACGTTTTTCTTCAATTAGCTTTTCTGCTGCCAAATACCGTACTAATTCCCGTTGTATTCCCGTCTTATCCTCATAATAATCTTCCTCCACATAGATACCATTTTGCGCTAATTCTAATTGCTTATAATTATCGGATAAATAGTCGTAAGGTGATTTGATCAACATTAATTTGAAGAATATTGGGGTTAGCTCAATGGCCAAGAACAATAGGGTCAAGAACCAGGACACGGCGGGGTAATGATCCTCTGCTAATTCAACTCTTATGGCAAGACCATCGAGTAATTTTGCTTCTTTGGCAATTGCTTCAAATTGCTTGCTTTCATTTGCCAATATGGATTTCCTTTGTTCAACTAATGATCTGTAATTTGAATCGGCTGTTAATTCATTAATTTTTCCTTGAATTTTGTTCTGTTGGGCCTTGTATTCATTACATTTAGAAAAACAGCCTCCGTTTGCGGTTTGAAATTCAATTAATTCCTGAAGTCTATCGTAATCCTCTTGATATTCTGATATTCTTGCCGTATAAACCGAAATATCGTCTTCTACTTGGCCCAATGTTTTTCGATTGGTTAATCTAATTTTATCAATTTCATCAACTATATAATCCTTTTGAATGGAACTTAGATGACGATCAATTTCTCCTTTTAAAATCCTGATTTCTAAAGGTTTGGAAATGGAGATAGCAATGATACATCCCATAATGATTCTAGGCAAGGCGCCCTTCAATTCACCCCAGGTAATAGCTTCGGTACCGTCACCTTTACCGGTACTGGTAACAATAAAGCGATCAATATTATAAATGATAAGTCCCCAAACCAATCCAAAAATTATCGCCAAACAAATCGTCGGATAATCAGTTACTTCAACGATTGCCGTAGAAGAATTTTCTATTGCACCCATTGCTAGTTCACCAACGTTTTCTGTATATCGGTTTTCTGTAATATCCTTTGGCCTGAAAATTACATAAAAAGCATATCCACCTGATAATCCGGCCATAATTGCGGTGGCCACCACAATTCCACCAAGACAAAAGTATTTTATTTGGTCGCTATAGGTGGCTTGACTTAAAATGAAGGCATCTCCGCCAGCAGCTTTCCAGAAAAGCTTCATGATACGGGATGGTTTTGGTGGTTGGTAGTTGGGTATTTCCATTTTATTGGTTGTTGAAGTTTTCGATGGTTTGGTAATTTGCTCTTAACTGAAACACTTTTTTAAATGCTAGATTAAATTTATTTTGTTTACCTCTAAGCATGTAAATATTTGACTTCATTTCCCGCTCACGCTGCCAAACAACTTTTTTTTTCAATGATATGAATTTTAGCTTTTCACTCATAGAGAAGGGGTCCTTGTTAATTTCAATTCGTTGGTTGGGAATATTTATTTTCTTTGTTTTTGAATTGAATAGGGCTTTGACCTTTATAATAATGTAATTGTTGTTATCTAATGGTGCTGCTTTGTAGCTGGTATTTAGTTTTACCCTTTTTCCGTTAACGTAAATAAAAAGAACATTGCTGGTTTTAACATATAGGGTCCTAATTTGAGTTCTAGAACCTTTTTCTGGGGTGGCATCCACAACCAATAATTCACACGTGTGTAACTTTAGAAGATTCCAATTTTTTAAAATGCGGAATATTTTTTTCAATTGCATAAGGAATTATACTCGGATGAAAAGTACTGGTTACTTTCTGGAATTGATTACGGCTTCCCGTAACCCACCAAAACAATTTTGCCTAATTTCGTGATTTGACCTACCATGTCTAAAAGACCGTATTAATACTTCTTATTTTTTCTCCAATGTAGTGTATTTTCCCAAGAATCCATACGGCTTATTTTCTGGGAAGCTTACAATTTGGCAAACCAGAAACCCAAACACTTTCGACTTTCGACTTCTAACTTTGTGTACCTCCTATCATATTCGGGTCTGAAACTGGCCCTTTTTTGGCACAAAGACCGCCTTTTTTCTTCACCTTAAAAAAATGCCTCAAGTTTAGGAGGGGGCAAAAGACCTATCAAAGTCCTGTCAAATTCAGGTCTAGAACCATCCCATTTTTCAGCCTAGTGTCATAAATGCTGTAAAGCATCCATCCACCTCCTTTAGGGGGCCAGCAAAGTGCTTACCACAACATTCTTCCGGACTCTTTACTGTATTCCCTCCCAACCAAACAGAACGGTAACTTTAAAACCAAAGACTTTCGACTTTTTGTACTTTACGGCTTCCCGTAATCCACCAAAACAATTTTGGTTAATTTCGTTCCGTAATAACAGCTATCATGTTAAAAAAGACCCTAGTACTCCTTTTGCTTTTCCTTTATTTTAGCGGTTTCGCCCAAGAATCCGTGCACCTTATCTCCTGGAACATCAAGGACTTTGGGCAGACCAAGAGCAGTGAAGAACTGGAGCGTATGGCCGAAATCGTAAGGGACGCCGATATTCTCGCCATACAGGAAGTGGTGGCCGGCTACGGAGGGGCGCAGGCCGTGGCAAAACTGGCCGATATCCTCAACAGGAAAGGCAGCCAATGGGATTATGTGATCAGTAACCCTACCAAGAGCACCAAATACGTTACCGAACGTTATGCCTTTATTTGGAAAACACGGCACATAAAAATCAAGAATACCGGGCAGCTCATAACCGAATTGGACGCCCTGGTAGATCGGGAACCCTTCTATCTGGATTTTTATATAAAAGGCCGGAAACTTACGGTGATCAATTTTCATTCCCGTCCCCATGATAAAGACCCGGAAGGAGAAATAAGGGCTATTATTGCGTATTTAAAAACAAACCCCTCGCAGCACCCCATAATACTGGCGGGCGACTTTAATGTAGAGGAAAGGGAAGCTGTTTTTGATCCATTAAGATCCCTGGGGTACCGGGCTGCCGTTACCAACAAAAGGACCACCTTAAAACACAACTGTGATGGAAATAATTATCTAAATTATGCCATAGATAATATCTTCTTTTCTAAGCATATTACGAAAAGAGCGGGGGTTGTAATGGATTTTGTACGGGTGTGCGACCACCTGGAAAAGGCACGGACCCTATCCGATCATTTGCCGGTCTCCTTGCAGTTTAGCTTGGATTAAAAAACCTGAACAGTTTCCAAAGCGTTTATTCTTCAAAAAAAGAAATCGTGTATTCAATATGCATAACATCCTCCTCAACCTACAACCCTGAAGTATAATTATTTGGGATTATTATTATAAACAAAAAAGTTTGGAGGTGTGGGTGATCTTCTTCCGTAGGGAAGAGGGCATGGCCGTTAAGAATTTTCGAAGCCTTGGAGAAAATTTAGGCCATGCCATCGGTCCTAAAATCCAGGGATTTTAGGATCCCATAGCGAAGAAGTGTCCTTTCTTTTGTTTCGTTTTCTTTGGACAAGCAAAGAAAATGAAAAATCGAATTATGGAAATAATGTGGAAATCTGTAAACTCCCAACATTCCAACAAACATCCTTCACGACCATTCCAAAAACCCCTTTTATGGGCCTACAAAGTACTTGTTTAGGGTAAAATGTTATTGGAAATGGATCGTTTGTTCTTTACATTGGCATGCCCCTTCCCCGCCGGACCCGTTCAAGAATCCAAAAACGTTAAAAGAAGGCATTCCGGCCAATTTCCAATCTCGGCCAGATCAAGCGCTTTCCACATTGCATAACATCCTCCTCAACCCACAACCCCGAAGAATAATTGATTTTGGATTATATGCTAAACAAAAAAGTTTGGAGGTGTGGTAGACCTCCATCTGTAGTGTAGCCGACATGGGCGTTAAGAATTTTCGAAGCCTTGGAGAAAATTTAGGCCATGTCGGCGGTCCCGAAAATCCCTTCCGATTTTCGGGAACACATAATGATGGAGTGTCCTTTCTTTTGTTTCGTTTTCTTTGGACAAGCAAAGAAAATGAAAAATCGAATTATGGAAATAATGTGGAAATCTGTAAACTCCCAACATTCCAACAAACATCCTTCACGACCATTCCAAAATTCCCTCGGTACTAAAAGCAGGGACTTTAGGATCCCATAGCGAAGAAGCGCCTTTTTCTTTGGTTCTTTAGCTCATCACTGGTTATTTGTTTCTTATGGGAATTCGTGAATTTCCTTTGTCAATTTCTTTTTGGGCAAGCAAAAGAAACCGACGTAGGAGGTTCACGAATACAGATATAAGGAAAATAACAAGTTAATGAGCTAGATCGCAGATTCACGAATACAGATAAAAAACAAGAACGGTTACTTGAGTAAAATGAAAGAACGGAGATCTACTGTTTTAAAAGGCCTGGATATCTTAATGGGGCGTCGGTATGTTCTTGGTTCGGCCAAATAACAAATCATTTGTTTAAAAAAGGTTCCTTTCTTTGGCGACTGCAAAAAAGCAACAAATGGGGCCGCATATAGTTTTATGTAAAGGCCAAACCCACCAAAGCAGATAATTCCCCCGAACACATTTCCGGTGGGCCGGCCTTAATGGCCAAACCTAGGTTTTATGGACCACACCATCTTACGGGAAGCCGTAATGACAAAAGATTTTTATAGATCGGGTAATATCAGATGAGTCCCAGGTCCTTCACAATGGCCACTAAGTGAATGGCGTTATGGGCATTAAATTGAATACGTAATTTGTTCAGCCGTTTTTCAATGCTGCTTAAACTGGCCGGGGAGATATGCCGTTCTTTGTACAGCGCACTTATTTCTTCCTGTGAGAGTCCCTTACTAAGGTAGTTCAGGAGGCTAATGTCATAATCGTCCACTTCCAGCTCCGTAGCGGACCCGAATGCATTCGATACTTCCGGGGACAGATAGGAATTGCCTTTAAAGAGTTCCGTGATGGCTTCGCTAAGGTGCTTGAGACCGGACCTGCTTTTACAGACATAGGCATCAATACCGTGTCTTTTGAACAGGCTCCTTACCGGTTGTAACCGATCCTCTATGGAATAGACAATAACTTTTAGGTCCGGGAACTCCTTTTTAAGCTTTTCTATCAAGGCTTCCCCCGAAGGATATTTTTGGGAACGGTGATCCGCCTTAAAGGAAAGGTCGGTGATGACCAGCTCAAAAGGATCATGGTCCAATACCCCCTTTTTGATTTTAAGGTAGGCATCGTCGCAATACTGTACGTGTTGCACATACGGTACCCCCATTTCGGTCAAAAGGGCTTGTACCCCTTTGTTGATGTCTTCCATATCCTCTGCGATCAACACCCTTTTGAACATAACTATACTATTATGGTTGCTTTGAATCCTTCGTTTTCTTTGGATTCAAAATTAATGGTTCCGTTTAGGGCATCTATACGGGTTTCCGTATTTTGCAGGCCATTTTTTTTAAGGAGTGTGCATCCTATGCCGTTATCGCTATAGGTGATGTGGATTTTAGATCCTTCCCTGGAGAAAACAAGGGCCACAGAGGACGCTTTACTGTGCTTTCGCATATTCGTCATCAATTCTTGTAGAACACGGTAAATAGCGGTTTTCTTAATTTCCGGGACTGCCGACCAATCGATTTTCGAAAGGTTTCGGGTCACTACGGTTACGTGTTGGTTCTTGTAACCTAGCAACAGATCATTTAGCTGAGGTCCAAAATCCTGTTTCAGGTCTATGGCATTGTTTTCTCTTGAAATGTCCCTGGTTTTGGAATAGACTTTTTCCATCTCGTCCAAAATATCGGGCCGTATCGCAGGATTGTTTTCAAGGGAGACCATTACCTTGTACATATCGTTGGCCACCTCGTCGTGTACCTTTTTGGCTATTCTGGCCTCTGTTTTATACACCTCTTCAATTTTCGCTTTTTTATAGCGGGACCTAAAGATAAAATAAGAGGCGACCAGGGCAATAAAGATAAAGAGGGTGAGGAATTGGTACACCAACCGTTTTCTGAGTTCAATTTCCTGTAACAATTTAGTTGCCTGGGTTTTCCTTTGTTCCGCTGCCACATTGTACTTTAAATAGGCGTTTTTGTTTGCCGCAAGTTGTTTGGCATCGGCAAGGCTATCTGCCAATCTTTTGTATTCCTGCACTAGGGGATTTTCGTTCATTCCCATAAAAAGCGATAGGGCATCCAATTTAAAGGAACTGCTGTTTAATCGTTCTGCAACTTCCAGGGCTTTGTTTGCATACCTTACGGCATTGGATTCATCCTGCTGCTGCAAATAATATTCCGCCAGGTTCCGATAACTGGAGTACAGCCCCGTAAGGTAGTTTTTGTCTACTCTTATCTGTAGGGCGACAAGCAGGTTTTCCAGGGCTTGGGCAGGGTCTATTTTTGACTGTACGGTTCCTAGATTGTCCAGCACCAGGGCCATTTGCAGACTGTCCTTGCTCTGTTCACTTTTTTGGTATAACAGGGAATATATGGTAATGGCGCTATGGTAATCCTGTAGATCTTTATAAATATTGGCCTTGTTGTTCAGGACAATGATACTATCCTTGGTTTTCTTCGAAATGTGCAACGCCCGATCAAAGGATTGTAGGGCGGCCTTTGGATTGTGGGAGGCGCCATAAATGCGTCCCAATTGATTGTACAGCCCCACCCGGGCATCTACCAAAGTATCCTTGGAAGCCATGGCTTCAATAAGCGTAAGGGCCTCCACGATATGGTTTTCACTATCAAAAATATTGCCTATTTTAAATTCGCCAATGGCCAAAAGCCGAAGATCGCCGATAGCATTGAGCGTGTCGCCATTGTTTAAATGGACTTCCTTCTCTTTGGAATAAAAATGTATTCCTGCAGGAAGATGTTCCGGGGATACGGGAGCGGTGATGGCCTGGTAATAATATATGGAACTATCAATTGCTGTCTGGGAAAAGGAAGAGGTCGTAAGGCATCCCAACAACAACAGAGGGAGGGCATAAAAAAAGGGGAGTGAAATTTGGTTGGATTTCATTCCCCTAATATAAAAACAAATCGGTTACCCTTTTCCTGGTGGTTTTGGGGGTGGGGGCGGAATATCTTCCCCATCGCCACAACAGGCCTGTACCTCAACCTCATCCTCGGCTAATTGCTCGGGAGTGCAGGAAAAAAAGGCTAAATTGAGGATAACCGTAAACAATACTATAGTTACTTTCTTCATTTTTGTAAGGATTTAATTTTTGGACATACCTTGGGCTGTCCGGTGAATACCCAGTGATTTTTGCGCTCTTTGGCGCGGTAAAAATGAAGGGACGTCTCCCTGGTTCGAGAAGTAGAAATCCAAATGCGGTAGTACCTAACCTACTTCTCGATCGGGTTATGTACCCACCGCATTTAAGAATTCCGAGAGACCGATTTTCTAGAAAGCCCTGCTAGCAATACAGTGCCAAATCAATCTGGGGACAAAGTAAATGAGGGAGGGGTGAAAGTGGGTGGACAAATGCCGGACAAGTATTCGACATTTTTTGGACACCAGTGTTTTCGGGGCCTTAGGCCGGTGCAGATCGAATTATTATGTAATTTTAAGGCTATGGACCAAACCAGAATTCAGGAAATAGTGCGCAAGGTTTTTGACAGAGCGGAGGTTGAATGCGCCGGTCATTCAAAAAATGCCCTTTGCAACCATATCGCCGATCGGACTCCTTTAAGTGCCAGGACCTTGGACAGACTGCATGGTAAGTATATTTCCAATAGAATTAAGGGCAAGGTGCATAACGAACATACCATCAATAGTCTATGTAGCTATTTGGGCTATGAATCCTATGCAGATTATGTAAAGCAGCATGGAGGAGTATTGCCTAGGGGTAGTGGTAAAATAAAATGGGCATTGGGTATAAGTCTAGCTATCGGACTGGGATTTCTATTCTATAATAGCTTTCAGGAAAATAGTGGTACAGGGGCATGTATGGTATGGGAAAAAGATCATTTTGAGGCCTCCCCATGTGTTCCGGGCAGTGATAGAAACATTGAACCCTTAGATCCGGTGCGCTTGGCGAATTTTAAAAAGATTGAGGTGTATGCAGGATATGAGTTTTTTAATGAGGCCACCAAAAGACCAAGGGTGTGGTACCATAAAAACAAAAAAGGGGAAATAGAATACTACTCCGCCCCCGGCCTACATCCCATCAATGGGAAAACCTTGGATGAAATAACACCTTATATTATTGATAAATACGTCCCCATACACAACTTTAGACCCACTTCTTTTACGGACTAGGAAATGGGCGGCGATCTGAAAATGGGTCAATGGACCAAAATGTGCCTCCCGTATTAGAAATCGGGAGTCGAAGTGCCTCCCGAAATCATGATGTTGTTAATCAGTATTTCCCATTGCCTGTTCCATTTTGCAAGGCACAATGTAAAGACGTACCACGGTACGTCTCCCATTATCATCTATGGCCGATCTAGGTACGCAGGGTCATTTCGGCTACCGGGAGAAATCTTTTGGTCATTGTGTTCCGCATTGGTCGAAGTGTGCCCCCTCCTGCCGCACGGATGCTTTCGTGTGGTCTAATTGTTCAAATAGTTGAATAATTACTACATCCGCTAACCATCCTTTAGCCATGATTCATTCAAGAATCCAAAAACGTTAAGGCATTCCGGCCTATTTCCAATTTCGGCCAGATCAAGTGCTTTCCACATTGCATAACATCCCCCCAAACTATAACCCTGAAGATTAATTGATTTGGGATTATATTATAAACAAAAAAATTTGGAGGTGAGGGCGATCTTCTTCCGTAGGGAAGAGGGCATGGCCGTTAAGAATTTTCGAAGCCTTGGAGAAAATTTAGGCCATGCCATCGGTCCTAAAATCCAGGGATTTTAGGATCCCATAGCGAAGAAGCGCCTTTTTCTTTGGTTCTTTCTTTTGGGCGAGCAAAAGAAAGAACAAATAAATTTCGTTTAAAAGCTGTAGATTCAATTTTGCATTAAATATCCTTTTGAAAGTACGGCTCAATAAATGGTTGGTTTAAAAGACTGGTGTAATCGACAAAGAACGATAGGATGGTTGTCAGAGAAAAGTGTAAACGTGCAGAAGAAAAGGGAATGGTCAGATTTGCTCTTGTAGGATGCTATAAGCTATAACTTGTTCTGTCTTCACCTAAAAAGTCTTGTGGATTTTCCAAAGTTAGTTTTTATTTGGAAAGGTTCGTACCTAGACAAATCACAGCTGTTATACATAAAAGGTACCTGTAATGACCCCTCTGCCGCACGAATCCTTTCGGGAGGTTTAAAACCAAATATTTAAAAATTACCACATCCGTTAACGACCCTTTAAATCCCTGTCGGGTACTTGTAATGCTCCCGCCGAAGTATGGGAGAGGTTAGGGTGTATTTGGCAGACCGGAAACCCAAAAACTTTCGACTTTGGACTTTGTGTACCGCCCATCAAATTTTGGGGCTAAGATCACCTCTTTTTTGGCTCAGGACTTCACTCTTAAAATGGCCAAGATGTAGAGGGGGAAAAGCCGTATCAAATTCGGGTCTAAAACGGCCCCTTTTTTGGCTCAAAAACCACCTCTTTTTTTTGCCTTAAAAATGCCTAAAATGTAAAAGGGGGCAAAGCCCTATCAAAGCCCTATTAAAGCCCTATCAAAGTCCTACCAAAGTCGGGTATAAAACCGCCCCATTTTTCACCCTAAATTTGCCTCTAAAAAAACCATCAAAAAAACACCATAAAACCCCTCACTTTTAACCCGGTGCCATAAACCATCCAACCGCCCCTGCAGGGCACCTACAAAATGCGGCAACTTTAAAACCTGAAACCAAAGGCATTCGATATAAGGGTTTAATTGGAAGATCGGTCGATTTGAAGATTTTGAAAATCTGCCTCCCGTAGCGCATTTTCGGTCCAACATGGGGGCAATCCAGAACTTGCGACCGGCAATTATAGACCTTAATAGGGGCCCAAAAGCCCTTAATTGAAGTCAACTTTCGTGAAAGTTGGCGGAAAACACGGGCCCGGCCCAAGGCATAATTCACCTCCTTTAGCGGGTCAAAGCAAAACATTTTCTACTTTAGCGATCAAAAGAGCATCATCCACATGGTACAGTACAATCCCAAAGACTGGGCAACCTTTATATTCCGGTTCCATAAGTCCGACACCTTTCGGAAGTTGATCCCCATGATGATCTTCATAGGGCTGTACACCTATGGCGTTGGCTATCTAGAGCTTGAATATTGGAACATGTCCGAAAGGAACCCCCTGTCCAATATCACCGTTATGCATACCATGTTGGGCTTCGTCATCTCCCTGTTGCTGGTCTTTAGGACCAATACGGCCTACGACCGTTGGTGGGAAGGAAGAAAGTTATGGGGCGCATTGGTGAACAACAGCAGGAACCTGGCCATTAAATTAAGTGTTATCCTACAGGACGAGCACGACCATGCATATTTTAGAAAGTCCATCCCGGGGTATTCCTCAATGCTGGCCAAACATTTGACCAACGTGGAAACCAGCAAGCAGCTTTATGAAGGTACCGACCTGGATATCGACCATCACAAACATCGCCCCAACCAAGTGGCTAAAATGATCTTTCAAAAAGTGAACGACCTATATGTCCAACATAAGATAACAGGGGACCAATTGATCGTCCTGAACCAGGAGATCCAGTCGTTTACGGATATATGCGGTGCTTGCGAACGCATAAAGAACACCCCCATACCGTATTCCTATAGCGCCTTTATCAAAAAGTTCATTTTCTTTTATGTGATGACCCTGCCCTTCGGATACGTGTTCAGTTTGGGATATTATGCCGTACCCGTGGTTATCTTTATA
Source organism: uncultured Sediminicola sp. (assembly GCA_963974715.1). GTDB lineage: Bacteria > Bacteroidota > Bacteroidia > Flavobacteriales > Flavobacteriaceae > Sediminicola. The sequence goes on along the minus strand of CAXBDK010000001.1, from coordinate 79,936 downwards.
TTTTATGTGCTGGCCAGTTTGGAACTGATCGCAGAGGAAATCGAGGATCCTTTTGGATTTGATGCGAACGACCTGCCGATCGAAAAAATATCCGCCAACATACGGAGGCACGTAGAGGAAATCTTGTGACGGTGTCCTATTGGGGATCGCTCGTATGGGCCTACCTTGCCGAAAGTGCTACAGAATGGAAAAGGTCATATGGGCCGTTCACACCTTGTGAACGTGCATTGTCAATGCACGCCTTCCTTAGATGAACGGTTGTCCAGGAACCACAATGTCCTAAACGTATCCATTGTTCCAGACCATATTTGGCTGTCCCTTAAGGCCGTGGATGCATTGGTATGCGCGTGGTAATGACATTAAAATTAAAAAACGGGGCAGCAATGTTATCTTTAGGATATCCGATCGTTTGTAAAAGGTAAATTGGGCATGCGACACTTTTTCGGCGGTCCCTACTTCCTTTTCATATGACAAAAAATATAACGCCCCCTCTTTTTGCACAGGAATTTATCCTGATCTATCCTTAGGACGAGTCCGGATCCCCGCCGATCTATGCAAAGCTTTGCATACGGATTTATGGCACTATTTTATCAATTTCGAATTTTTGTCATTATTTTTCTGTCAACTAATAAACTAACTGACTAAAATTATGACAAATGCATTTCTTTACAAAGAGCCGTAACTTTTGAGATAGCACATCAAAAGGATGCCTAAATAGCCATTCCCCTATTTGGGGTTCCCGGAAAACAACATCATTGGAGATCCAAAAAATGGAGAAGTCCGAGCGCCACAAAAGGAGAAGTTTAAGGGTACCACAATAAAAGATATCATAACGAATACTTCACAGGCCAATAACATTATTGTACCCAACTGTCCCTTTATTTGTCCACCTATTTTAATTATTAATCAACCAGAGCAAAAATGAAGAAATCTAAATTTTTATTGTTAGCGTTTTTAACCCTGTTTTGCGCAACGGCATGGGCGCAGACCCAGATTACCGGAGTGGTGACAGATGAGGAAAACATTCCGCTACCAGGTGCCAGTATTATGGTAAAGGGCACCAACAAAGGGGTCGTTACCGATTTTGATGGCCGGTTTGTAATAGATGCCTCGGTAGGGGACATCTTGGAGATTTCATACCTAGGAACAAAACCGCAGACCATAACGGTACAGAACACTTCGGACATCAACGTGGTCCTGGAGTCGGATGCATCCCAGCTGGATGATGTGGTGGTCGTAGGGTACGGCGTTCAGAAGAAGTCGGACGTAACAGGTTCCATTTCTTCCGTAAAAAGTGAGGACTTTAACAAAGGGGTGGTCACCAACCCCGGCCAGCTTTTGCAGGGCAAGGTAACCGGTGTCAATGTGACCTCCGTTAGTGGGGAGCCCGGTGCATCCCAGAACATTATTATTCGTGGACTTGGAAGTTTACGTTCGGGGACCACGCCGCTATTTGTAGTGGACGGGTTTGTACTGGACAACAGCGATACGGGGGTTGCCTCCAACCCGCTTAACTTTATCAATCCACAGGATATCGCTTCCATGGATGTGTTAAAGGATGCCTCTGCGGCCGCCATTTATGGGGCGCGTGCCGCCAATGGGGTAATTGTGATCACCACCAAAAAAGGTAAGGATGGAAAGGCCGAAATGAACCTGTCGGTTTCTACTGCCATGTCTACCTTGGCCAATAGGATGGACATCTTCAGCGCCAATGAGTTTAGACAGCAGGTCGCGGCCGTAGGTGGGGTATTGGTGGACGGCGGTGCCAATACCGATTGGCAGGATGAGCTAACTCGCACGGCCATTTCCAAAAACGTTAACTTCTCCATGAGCGGTGGGGCGGCCGATAAATTTTCCTACTACGTATCCACCGGGGTGGACGACCAAGAGGGGATCTTTAATGAAAGTGCCCTAAAAAGGTATTCCGGAAGGGTAAACCTTAACCAAAAGGCATTTGATGGGCGTTTTAACGTTGATTTTAACCTGACCGCCTCCAGGACCGTGAACGATCGGCCCAATATTGGGGACATGACCGTGGATATGTTGCAGTTGAACCCTACCATCCCGGTCTATACAAATGGGGAACCTACCTTGTTCGATGACCGATTGAATCCGATTGTCCGCAACCAGATCTATTCAGATGTGGCCAACAGCAACCGAATGTTGGCAAATATCGCCCCTTCCATCGAAATCTTGAAAGGGTTTACCTATAGGGCCAACCTTGGGGTGGATTATTCCACTACGGAGCGGGATGTACAGACCAAACCCTATGCCCTATTGGAGAGCCTTGTTGAGGGTACCTTAAGTACTTATTATACCACCAATAGAAATTCCTTGGTAGAGAACACCCTGACCTATACCTATAACCAAGGGGACCATAATTTTACGATGCTGGCAGGGCACTCCTACCAAAAAGTATACGTACAACAAAAACGCTTTGATATGAGGGGCTTTGCCCTTAACGATATCGATCCCAAATTTCAGGACCAGATCAGTAGTGAGGAAAATCCCACTGTCCTAAGCAGCTTTGCCTATCAAAATGAACTCCAATCCTATTTTGGAAGGCTCAATTATGGGTATGCGGACAAGTACCTGTTGACCGCCACCATGCGTGCCGACGGATCTTCAAAGTTCGGGGCCAACAATAAATATGGGTATTTCCCATCGGTGGCCCTTGGCTGGAACATCAGTAAGGAAGATATTCTTGCGAACAGCAGTGTGATCAACAATTTAAAGTTGCGTGCCTCTTGGGGACAGACCGGGAACCAGGAAGGTATTGATAGCAAGGTGAGCTTGGCAAGTTATACGGATAGTAAGGGCGGTAACGACTCCTATCCCCTGGATCCAAATGCCGATACCATTGATGACTATCCTTTTGGTACGGTTCCGGTACGTACGGCCAATCCCGACCTAAAATGGGAAGTGTCCACCCAGACCAACGTGGGATTGGATTTTGGCCTCTTCGGCAATAAAATAACGGGTACCCTTGACTATTTTAACAAGGTGACCAGCGATGTGGTCCTACTGGCCAATCGGATCGATCCCATCCAGCCGACCACAAAAATCTGGACCAACATTCCGGATATGGAAATAAAAAATACCGGAATAGAATTGGCATTGGATTACAGGTTATTGCTCGGGGAGGACCTGATGTTCAATTTTGGGGGGAACATGAGCTATATAGAAAACAAGGTGACCGATTCCCAATTCGCCGTCATAACCACGGGTGCCGCACAGGGCGCAGGACAGACCGGGGCTACCATCAACGGTTATTTGAACAACGAGCCCGTGGGTACCTTTTATATGAAGGAATTTGTCGGAATAGGGGCCGATGGTCTAAACCAGTTCAGGGACGTGAACGGAGATGGGGCAATTTTGGACGATGACCGTATCGCAGTGGGCAGCGCCCTTCCGGATATATTGTATGCCTTCTACTTTAAGATGAACTATAAAGACTTTGACCTAAGCCTTAATTTTAATGGCGTTTCGGGCAATAAGATCTTTAACCATACCGCGCTGTCCCTATTTTCAAAAGGACAGTTGAGCAGAAATTTGAACGCTACCGATTTTGCCACACAGTTCCCCAACGAGGACAATAGCAACTCCAACGAGGTTTCCACACGTTATTTGGAGGATGGCAGCTTCCTTCGCTTGAACAATGCTACCTTGGGGTATAACATACGTCCGCAAAAACTTGGTTTGGGAGAGTTGGTGAACAATGTCCGTTTTACCCTTACGGGCCAGAACCTGTTCGTGATCACCGATTATTCCGGCTTTGATCCAGAGATCAATACGGGAAATACCATAGATGGTATCCAGACCTTCGGAATAGACCGTTTCACATATCCTTCCCCTAGGACCGTGTTATTGGGCTTAAACCTATCATTCTAATAAAAAAAATCGCTATAATGAAAAATAACTTTTTTATCACAACATTGGTATTCTGTTCCCTGTTGAACTGGAACTGTACCGACCTGGAAGAGGAATTGTACGACGAGACCCTAACGGGGGCCCAAGCAGAAGTGATCAGTGGGGCCATTGCCCCGGCTTATGGATATATAGCATGGACCTGGAGACATACCAATTATTACGGGTTACAGCTTATTCCCTCGGATGAGGCCATTCTTCCTTACAGGGGGGGTGTAGACTGGTTCGATGGTGGTAAATTCTTGGCTACCAACGCGCATACATATACCCCAAGTAACGACCTTGTGGGCAGTAGCTGGAACGAACTGACCACCAATATCTCCAGGACCCTGTCCGCTATTGAGGTGTTGACCCCTTTGGCCGATGAAGGAAATACGGAGGCCGCTGCCGCGCTTTACGAAATGAAGGCGCTAAGGGCCTATTTGAACATGTTGCTGTTGGACAGTTGGGGCATTGTCCTAAGAAAGGAATCTTCCACGCAACTTTCGGAAGTGTTAAGGACCCAGGACGCCATTGATTATATCCAAAGCGAACTGTTGTCCGTAGTGGATGTGATCAATAAGGACAAAGGCCCGGGCAGGATGACCCAAGCTGCCGTATGGGGGCTATTGGCGCGACTTCACCTGAACGCCGCCGTATATCGTGACCCTTATGGTACGCCCAACTTTACAACGGAGGATATGGATCTGGTAATAGATTACGCCGACAATATTATCAATTCAGGGAATTTTGGATTGTCACCCGAATATTTTGATCTGTTCAATGATGATAACAACAGCAATTCTGAGCTTATCTTTGCCGTAGATCAGCGAGGGGTATTGGAAAATGAGGAAAGCCGTTGGACCTACTGGTCAATTGCGGGTTCCGTCTGGGGAAGGCTGGAGTTTCCAAGTTCCGATGGAACCGATGGTCCTGCGATCACCCCTGATTTTTACCAGACCTGGGTATCGGCCTATGGCAATGAGGACCCTGCCGAAGCGGATGCGCGTTTTTACCAACAGAACCAACAGATTCCAGAGGAATTACAGGATCTTACGGGCCTGTCCCCTTTAAACGATGAGGACCACTACTACTGTGCGGACGTGGCCACCTATGAAATGAATAGGGGGATTCTACGTGGGGTCCAATGGGGACCCAGAAAGGATGCCGCTGGTGCGTTCATAACCTGCGATGAAGGTGTTCGCATCTATCCGGTAAAACAAATAAAAGGAAATGGCCCAGATCGCGACGTGGCATATGTGAACCATACGGAGCAAATTGACTTTACCAATGAAGGTTCCTATCACAATACGGGATATCGGGTTTCCAAATATCAGTTTAGCCGTACCTCCGCAAATGCCAATACGTTCAGCAGTGTGGATCTTGTAATGATGCGTTTGGCGGAAATCTACCTAATGCGCGCCGAGGCAAAATTGAGAAACGGCGATACCGCCGGGGCCTTGGCCGATGTGAACTTTGTAAGGGCGTCCAGAACCGCACGCCCGGCACAAACACCTCCTGCCCTGACTTCCATTGACCTCGACATCATGTTCCGCGAACGTGGGTTTGAACTGTATTGGGAAGGCTTTAGACGTGGTGACCAGATCCGCTTCGGGAAATATGAGGATACTTGGACGGAAAAGACCGATTCCGATGTAAACAAGAGGTTGTTCCCCATACCGCAGAGCGCAGTGGATGCAGCTTCCGGAATTGACGGATTTTTGGAACAGAACCCAGGCTATTAACATTTTTATCAATTTAAAAGTACGGCAAGGAACTAAAATTCCTTGCCGTATTTTATTTTTTACATCTTGAAATCTTGAAAAACAAATGAATTCAACATTCAGACTATTTGTACTATTCCTGGTCCTACTTCAATTTGGTTGTAAAGCAACCTCCACCACCACCCCCACGGAAAACAACTCCAAAAAGGAAGAACCATTAAGTGTGATCCTGATGATCGGTGACGGAATGGGCATCCCACAGATTTCCACTGCCTTTTATTTCGGGGAAGAAACTCCGAATTTTGAACGTTTTGAAAGTATTGGCCTGCACAGATCGGCTTCCGTCAGCCATTGGATAACCGATTCCGCAGCGGGGGCAACGGCCTTTTCGATCGGGGAGAAAACCTATAAACGGGCCATTGGCGTTTCTAGGGATACCGTTCCCAAAGAGACCATTTTGGAACTTCTTAAAAAACGGGGGTACCAAACCGGACTTATAAGCCTTACGTCCATTACCCATGCCACGCCCGCCAGCTTTTATGCGCATGTAAAAGATCGCGACCTGCACGAGAAGATCGCCGAACAACTGGTAAATGCCGACATCGATTTTCTTGCGGGCGGGGGAAGGAAATATTTTGATCAAAGGAGCGACGGCAAGGACTTTTTTAAGGAACTGATCGATAAAGATTATCACCTTGATACCTTGGCCCTTTCAAAACCGATACCGGAAAAACAGAACGCCTTTATTATTGCGGACGAAGGCCTGCCCTCCGTAATCGATGGAAGAGGGGATTTTTTAAAAGAGGCCAGTATAAGTGCCCTTAACTATTTTGAACATAGCGAAAAGCCCTTTTTTATGATGATAGAGGGTTCCTATATCGATTGGGGGGGGCATGATGAAAATGCCGAGATGATGATTGGGGAAGTGAGGGACTTCGATGACACTTTGGGAGCGGTCCTGGATTATGTGGAAACACATCCAAATACCTTATTGGTGGTTACCGCAGATCATGAAACGGGTGGGGTGAGCATAGGCAAATTTTATGAAAAGGATAAGACTACCGGAAAACAAAAAGAGGTGCCCCAAAAGGTTGCTGTCTATTTTAACTCGGACCAGCATAGCGGGGAATTGATCCCGGTATTCGCCAAAGGAAAGGGCGCGGTAAATTTTCAGGGCATCTATGAAAACAATGATATTTACCACAAGATCCTAAAGGCCATTTCGTCTTCAAATGGTCCCGTTAAGTAAGATTTCCTATGGGCCGGAACATAGGCTGGGATTCGGTTATCCGCTCTATGCCACACGGGCTTGCTAGGAAGTTCTTCGCTGGGATAAAATAGTGATCGGGCATGCCAAAGATTATCTTATGGCCTTGTTCGATCACTTATCATTTGCAACTTGGTTGCATCATAATCTGCCTATCTTTGTATCGTGAAATTGATTACCGTCATATTATCCTTTTACTTTTTGGCACTGAACATAGTGCCATGCAGCGATATGGAGGGTACTGATGATGACGGGCCAATGATCGCTGTGAACGGGTTCGGTGAAGAACATCCACACGGTTCCGGTGATCTGTGTTCCCCTTTCTGCCAATGCCATTGCTGCCATTCGCACACAATAGATATGGGCCCGACCGTTTTTAAAACGATCCGACAACCCGTTGCACAAGAACTCTTTTTTCATTTCGATAGTTTGGGCAAGGACATCCATCCTTCCCTTTTCCAGCCTCCCCGCGCATAATTCGGTTTTAGTGAGGGATCCGTATGCCCTTTTTTAAGTTTTCCTTCGATTTCCGAGGGAAGCACAGCTTCATTTTTAACCGAAAAATGCCCTTCTCAAATGATCGATAAAATCATCGATTTTTCAATCGATAATAAATTTATTATTGGTCTGCTCACGCTTGCACTTATTGGAGCAGGTATATGGAGTATGGCCCAGGTACCCATAGATGCGGTGCCCGACATCACCAACAACCAAGTACAGGTCATTACGCAATCGCCTAATTTGGGAACGGGGGATATGGAACAGTTTGTGACCTATCCCATTGAAATTGCAATGGGCAATCTGCCCAACGTGAAGGAGATCCGTTCGGTTTCCCGATTTGGTCTATCCGTGGTAACCATTGTCTTTGATGACAACATGGGCACCTATTTGCCCCGGCAACTGGTGGCCGAAAAACTACCGGAAGTCCGGGAACGGATACCCATGGGATTCGGTGTACCTGCTATGGGCCCTATCACAACAGGGCTCGGGGAAATTTATCAATACATTTTGGAAGTGGATGATACTTCCGAAAAGGAATATTCCCCTACCGAACTGCGCACCGTTCAAGATTGGATCGTCCGTAGACAAATGTCCATGGTTCCGGGTGTAGTGGAGGTCAATGCTTTTGGGGGCGATCAAAAGCAATATGAAGTGTCGGTGGACCCGAACCAACTTCGCGCCATGGGGATAACCATATCGGAGGTGTATACCGCCTTGGAAAACAACAACCGGAATACGGGCGGTGCCTACATTGAACGGAACCATCAGGCGATTTTTATCCGTGGCGAAGGTCTGGCCAGAACTGTAGACGATATCGAGAACATGGTGGTCAAGAACTCCAATGGCATCCCCATAAAAGTAAAGGACGTGGGCACGGTCGGTATGGGCAGTGCCGTCCGCTACGGTGCCTTGACCAAAGATGGAAAAGGGGAGGCAGTCGGCGGAATGATATTGATGCTGAAAGGGGCAAATTCCAATGAGGTCATCCAAAATGTAAAGGAGCGCATGGAACAGATTCAGCAATCCCTTCCAAAAGGAATTACCATTATGCCTTTTCTTGACCGTAGCGAACTGATCGCCAAGACCACTGGAACGGTAACGGGAAACCTGATGGAAGGTGGCCTGATCGTCATTTTCGTGCTGGTCCTGCTGTTGGGAAATTGGCGTGGTGGCCTGATCGTCGCTTCTACCATTCCGCTTTCTTTATTGTTTGCCTTCATCCTGATGAACGTTTTTGATGTTTGGGCCAATTTGATGAGCCTGGGGGCGATCGACTTCGGCATTATCGTGGATGGGGCTGTCATAATTGTGGAAAGCACTGTTTTCCTAATGTACGGGTACCTCTCCAAAAAGAAAACCATGAACAGGGAAACACGTGACGGGATCGCTTCCAAAGCTTCCAAAAAGATGATGAATGCGGCCTTTTTTGGGCAGCTGATCATCCTGATCGTTTTTCTCCCCATCCTTGCGCTGGAAGGGGTAGAGGGAAAAATGTTCCGGCCAATGGCACTGACGTTCATTTTTGCGATGATCGGCGCCATGTTATTATGCCTGACCTATGTACCCATGATCTGCGCATTGTTTCTAAGAGCCCCTAAAAACAATAAAAATTCCTGGGGCGATAAATTCGTGTTCTGGATAGAAAGGAGGTACGAACCCCTATTGACAAAATCCTTAAATAAGGGTAAACCCATAATTGGTACGGCCATTGGCCTATTTGCAATCGCGGTAGTGGTCTTTGCACAAATGGGCGGGGAATTCATTCCGCAACTGGACGAGGGGGATATAGCATTCCACGCCATACTGAAACCTGGGAGCTCCCTTTCGGAAACTATAGGGACCACTACCAAAATAGAAAGTATCGTAAAGGCGGAATTTCCCGAGGTGGAAACGATCATCAGCCGTATCGGGGTGGCCGATGTCCCCACCGACCCGATGCCAATGGACATAGCCGATGTGTTCGTTATCCTTGGACCAAAAGATGAATGGGTGTCCGCACGCTCCAAGGAAGAAATGGTCATGAAGATGAAAGAGGCCATCAGCATCGTACCCGGTGTAAATTATGAATTTACACAGCCCATAGAAATGCGCTTCAACGAATTGCTTACTGGGGTCCGTGAAGATGTGGCCATTAAATTGTTCGGGGAAGATCTGGACATTTTGGCAAGCAAAGCAGAGGAAATGGGCAAAATCATTGCTTCCGTACCAGGGGTTGCCGATATGAAGGTGGAAGCCACGGAAGGACTTCCACAAATTACGATCCACTATGATCGCCATAAAGTGGCACAGTACGGTCTGCAGATCGACCAACTCAATGGGGTGGTCCAGGCCGCCTTTGCCGGGGGACAGGCGGGCGTGATTTTCGAGGGCGAGAAACGCTTCGGTCTGGTCCTGCGGTTACGGGAGGAAAGTAGAAAGGACATCAACGATATAAAGAATCTTTTTATAACGCTTCCAAATGGGTCCCAAATTCCCTTGCGTGAGATTGCCGATATCAGTTACGAAACCGGACCCATGCAGATCGGTCGGGACAATACCAATCGAAGGACCTATGTGGGCATTAATATCAGAGATCGTGATGTAAAATCGGTCGTGGAAGATATTAAGGGAAAACTAGGGACAAATTTTGAACTGCCTGCCGGATACTACATCCGCTATGGGGGTGCCTTTGAAAATCTGGAAAGGGCCAGTATGCGCTTACGGACAGTGGTTCCCATCGCCTTGTTGCTCATCTTTATCCTAATTTATTTTGCGCTCAAATCCGTTCCGCAGACCATAATGATCTACCTCGCCATTCCGATGGCGACCATTGGTGGCGTTTTTGCCCTTTGGTCGCGCGATATGCCGTTCAGTATTTCGGCAGGTGTAGGGTTCATCGTATTGTTCGGCGTGGCAGTGCTGAACAGTCTGGTGATGATCAGTGGCCTTAACGAGTTAAAGGAAGAGGGCGTGACCGATCTGAAAGAACGGATCGTTAAGGGTACAAAAAGACGTATACGTCCCATTATGTTGACCGCACTTACCGATATTTTAGGGTTCCTTCCCATGGCTATTTCATCCTCCCCAGGTGCGGAGGTACAGAGACCCTTGGCCACTGTGGTCATTGGGGGGCTCATTACGTCCACCTTGCTTACCCTGTTCATCCTTCCCATCTTCTACCAATGGGTGGAACGCCGTTCCGCACGGGTCAGGGACAATACAAAATGGGTTAAGGCAACTACGGTCCTTTGTATATTGTTCGCCACCGGTATGCAGGCCCAACAACTTCCCACGGATTCCTTACCAATGGTTTCTTTGGAACAGGCCGTCGCCATTTCCAAGGAGCATTATCCCTTGCTCAAGGCAGATCGTCTGAAAATAGAGAAACAGACCGCCTTAAAAACCAATGCGTACGATTTTGGCAATACCCAAGTGTTTACCGGAGGGGAGGAAATAAATGGGGATCAAGGTATCTATACCACGATCGGGGTGGGCCAGCAGAATATCGACCTATTCGGTATCGGCCCAAAAAAGCGACTGCAACAACAGCGTGTTCAACTGGCAGAAGCAAACCTTGACCTGTCCGAACTTCAAGTGGAGCAGGAAGTGAAAAAAGCGTGGTCAGAAACGTTTTTGGCAAAACGGAAATTAGTGCTCTATAAGGAACTGGATTCCATTTATGGGAAATTCTTGACCGCAATTGAACTCAACTTGGAGGTGGAGGCCATATCCCGATTGGAATTTACTTCGGCAAAAAACCAGGCCCTGCAGATTGGGAACGAATTGATAAAGGCAGAAAGCGATTATTCGATCTCATTGCAACAACTTAACCTGTGGTTGGCTTCCAAAACAATATATACCGTCCCTGATGAACTGCACGAACCTAAGCTTACCGTTTTGGAGACCGATTTTCAGATACGGCAACATCCGGAATTTAGGCTATCAGAGAATAAGATTGCTGAATCCGAAGCTGACTTCAATGCGGCAAATGCCGATTTACTGCCCAAGTTCAGCATTCAGGGCGGACTTCAACAGATCAATGGTAACAGCGGCTTCCAAAGTTACCAGGCAGGTGTTTCCGTACCCTTGTTTTCGGGTCCTGAACGCGGACGTAGGAAGGCGGCAAAACTGGAAATGGAAATTGCCGCGACCAATGCCGACTTTAAACGACAACATCTCCTGTCGGAATATGGACAGGCTTTGCAGGCCTATCAAAAGTGGTTGACATCATGGCGTTTCTACCATGGGAAAGCACTGCCCCTTGCAAAGGAACAGCGCACTGGCGCATTGTACGCCTACACCGAAGGTGCCGTGGATTATGCCGCCTTTACACAAATGATCGGGGATGCGATAAAGACCGAAATGGACGCCTTGGAAACACTTGACAATTATTTGAAATCCGTATTCAAACTTCAATATTATACCAATTTATAAAGATGAAATATATATCAAAACACACCCTTTTAGGGTACATGGTATTACTCTCGGGCCTTTTGGGTTGCGGGGATTCCGTAAAGGGTACGAAAGGGCCGAACGACGAGGATGCGGAAACCGGTTTACTGAAAAAAGGCAGTGGCAGTGCGGAGGTGATGTTCACCGCCCGGCAATACGATGCCCTGCAAATGAAGGTGGACACGCTTGCCCAACGAAATATGAGCGGGTATGTAGAAGCAAATGGGCGTTTGGAGGTACCCCCACAGAACGAGGCGACCATCACCTCCATAATAGGTGCCAATGTGGTATCCATTGAGGTCATTGAGGGGGATAAGGTGCTCAAGAACCAGGTGGTGGCCTATCTATCGCACCCCAATATCATCCAAAAGCAGACCGATTACCTAAATGCCCATAGCACGGAGCAGTTCTTAAAAAAGGAATACGAACGTCAAAAAAAGCTTTATGAAGCCGGTGTGGGTTCTGGAATGGCCTTTCAAAAGGCCGAGGCCGATTATAAGGTAGCCAAGGCGATGGCCAGTGGACTTGAAGCGCAGTTGAGGCAGTTTAACATCAATACGTCCGGCGTTCGTAACGGTACCATTTATCAACGGGTAGCCCTGCTCAGTCCCATTGAAGGTTTTGTGCAGAAGGTGCAAGTAAGGACAGGGCAATATGTGGAACCCCAGACCGATCTTTTTGAAATTGTGAACACCCATCACGTGCATGCCGATCTGATGGTCTTTGAAAAGGATGTAAACAAAGTAAGGGAAGGGCAAAAAGTACGCTTTCAGGTGCAATCCATCCCTGGCAATGAAATGAGCGCTGAAATTTATTCGGTAAGCAAGAGCTTTGAAGAAGGCCCAAAAGCGGTGCACGTACATGCTGAAATTGAGAATAAAGAGGGCAACCTAATTCCTGGAATGTACATTCAGGGCCGAATAGAGGTCGAAAAAACGAAAACACTGGCCATACCAGAAAGCGCAATTGCCCAAGATGGTGGAAGATCATTTGTTTTTACGGCAGAAAAAGAAGGTGGTGATTGGAGTTTTAGGCCCTTGGAAATCACTACAGGTACAAAAGATGGGTATTGGGTAGCCATCAACCTTGTGGAACCCGGGCAAACAAATCAAAAATTTGCCTTCAATAACGCATACTATCTAATGGCCGAAATGAAAAAGGGCGAAGCGGAACACGATCACTGATAACATGGGCGAAATAGAAAAATTGCTGGAAGATAGAAAAGTGCGTCCTACAGCGATGCGTATCCTGATCTATAAGTTTATGGCACAAACGGAAACCGCCGTGGCCTTGACCGATATTGAGGGAGCTTTTGCAAGGGCGGACAGGACAACCCTATACCGGACCCTAAAAACATTTGAGGAAAAAGGCATCGTACACCAAATAGACGATGGAACGGGTATTTCAAAATTTGCACTTTGCGAGGCAGGGTGCAACTGTAGTGTGGAACAGGACCTACACCTTCATTTCCATTGTAGCAACTGTCAAGAAACGATCTGTCTAACGGAGCATAAGATACCACATATCAATCTGCCGGAGGGCTATATAACGGAGAATGCCAATCTGGTATTAAAAGGCATTTGCGAGAAATGTAGTGGCCGTTAAATGCACTTTCATTGCACCGAAACAATGTTTATATTCATAGCTGTATGAAAATTATAGGGATAATGACACTATTGTTCATCAGGTGTAAATACAAGGACATGGAAAGCGTCGCTCATGGAAAGCTTCAAAAAAAGCAAGTGGGGACAGGCACCTTTCCCGAAAAAAAGCTGTCAAATTTTTCGGATATATGCTACACTCCAACATCATTTTTGCCCTTGATATTGCAGAAACCCCTAAAATCCTAAGATAAATGGGACACGATCACCACCACCATCGATCAGGTAAAAACCTGAAACTGGCATTCTTTCTGAACCTTGGATTTACGATTTTGGAATTCATTGGCGGATTATATGTAAATAGCATCGCCATAATATCCGATGCCGTGCACGATCTGGGCGATAGCCTTTCCTTGGGAACCGCATGGTATCTGGACAGGAAATCGGGGCAAAGGTCCGACGCAAAGTTTTCCTTTGGTTACCGAAGGTTCTCCCTTTTGGGCGCACTCATCAATAGTCTGGTACTTATCGCAGGTTCCGTGTATGTCATCTATGAGGCCGTGGGCAGGATTTTAGAGCCACAACATTCGGATGCAAAGGGGATGATGCTTTTTGCTGTCATTGGCGTGGCGGTCAACGGATATGCTGCTTACAAGCTTAGCGGAGGAAAATCCATGAACGAAAAAGTGGTGTCCTGGCATCTTCTGGAAGATGTCCTGGGTTGGGTGGCCGTCCTGATCGTTGCCATCGTATTGTACTTTAAGGATATCCATTATCTGGACCCTGCACTATCCTTGTTGATAACCCTGTATATCCTGTACAACGTCACCAAACGGTTGAAGGACACCCTGTTCCTGTTTCTACAGGGTGTTCCAAAGGATATCAGCTTGGAGGACATAAAGTCGAAAATCATGAAAGTGGCCCATATTGCCTCCATGCACCACACGCACCTTTGGTCTTTGGAAGGGGAACACCATGTCTTCACTTCCCACCTTAAATTGAAGGATATTAGCGAGTTCAGTGAAATTACCAAGACCAAAGAGGAGGTCAAGAAGATTTTAAGGGAATATAACTTTGATCATTACACCATTGAAACAGAACTGGATGATGAAACCTGTTCCCTGAACGGGGATTAAAAATGCCTATGACCGGCAAGGATCGATTAGGACATCACTTCCCTGTTCAACAGGTTTTCAACGGGCATTTCCCCATAAAACTGAAGAATGTTCCTTGCGGCTACCTCGCTCATGCCCAACCTGGCGGTTACCGTGGCGGACCCAATATGCGGCAACACGCACACATTGGGCATCCCCAATAAGGGGTTGTCGGCATTCATGGGCTCGGGATCTGTTACATCCAGACCGGCGCCCCATATGGTACCATCCTCCAAGGCGACGATGAGGTCCTTTTCATTATGGATCGGCCCCCGTGCAGTATTGATAAAGATCGCTTGGGACCTCATTTGTCCAAAAGCACGTTTGTCGAACGTATTGGCGGTTTCCGGGCTCAGGTTGCTGTGAACGCTGATCACATCACTTTGCGAAAGCAGTTCCCCAAACTCCACATACTTGGCGCCCAATTCCCGTTCCGCTTGTACATTTCTACTTCTATTATGGTAAATCACCTTCATGTTATAGGCTCCCACACATTTTTTCGCCATCAAATGGCCTATCTGGCCCAGACCAAATATGCCCACTGTTTTATCGTTCAGTTCAATTCCCAAATTAGCGGTGAGGTCATTGTGCTTCCATTTGTCACTGCCGATAATTTTATGGTTCTGGAACATGTTCCGGGATACCGCGATCATCAGTCCAAAAGCAATATCGGCCGTGGCATTGCTCAATACCCCTGGGGCATTGGCAACGGCGATATGGTGTTTGGTGGCCTCCGAAATGGAGATATTATCGTACCCTACGGCAAATTGTGAAACAATATCCAAGTGTGAAGCCTCCCTGAAGAATCGGGCATCCAACTTGTCCCAACTGGAACACAAAAGGGCATGGTGCTCTTTGGCGGTGGTTATCAGTTCCTCAGGCTCCATGGGAAATTCCTTTTCCCAAAGGGTAACCTCAAATCCGGCATCCCTTAAAAGGTCAATGCCGTTTTTGGGTATTTTTCGGGTAACCAGTACTTTCTTTATGGCCATATGTTAAGGTACATCGGTGAAATACAAAGATACGTCCATGTACACACTTCTGCAATTGCTCCCTAAATCGATTTATCATTAATGGGCTAAAATACCAATTCACCCTTGGATTTTTGACATGATTGCATATATTGCGGCCATGGTATTCCCACAGACAGACTCCCATGAAAAAAACAATTTCCATTTCCCATAGCTCTAAGACGTTAAAAACGGGCCTTTTAAGGACGATGGTACCGCATATTTTTCTACTGCTTGCCATTTCCCTTCAGGCCCAAGTACCTGTTGATCTCAGTGACCATAACAGAAGGGGACCAACAACCGCAACAGTGCAGAGCAATGTACTGGAGATCGGTTGGCCGACCGGAACCGATGCAACGGGAAAGCTTTTCATAGATCTTACAGCGGGGAACCCGCTTTTTAAAAGTATACAATTGCAAAAGAAGGGACTTTGGAAAGAGATCGCCACCGGTCTTGACCCCCAATTTATCCTTACCGAAGGAATACGGGACCTGGAAAAACGCGGGGGATGGAACATTTTTTTCGATGTTACCGCATACCGCCCCTATAAGGCCCACACCGTTGTAAGGGATATTCGCCAAGTAAAGGTGCTGAGCGAAGGGTCCAGGACCCGAATCGTGATGGGGGACGTAAAAGCGGGCAATTTTAAGGGAACCTTGGAACTGACCTTGTTCAATGGGAGCCCCTTGTTGAATATGGCCGCCGTGGTGTCCACCCAAGAGGATGCCAAGGCCATTATTTACGACGCTGGCTTAACGGGGAGCAAAACGGAATGGGAAGAAATTTTTTGGGCAGATCCGGAAGGGTATTTGGAAAGTGCCACCAATATCGAACGGACCGACAGTAAAAATGTGGCCGTAAAATACAGGACCATAATTGGCGAGACCACCACGGGCAGCTTGGCTGTCTTTCCCCCGCCCCACCAATACTTCTATCCTTTGGACAATGCCTATAACCTCAAGTACACTTGGTACGGCCGCAACTATAGGGAAATGTTGCCCGAATTTGGTATAGGGATACGTCAGGACCTATTGGGCGACCGCAGGCATGTACCCTGGTTCAATGCCCCTCCCGGTACCGAGCAACGTCTTAATTTCTTTGTGGTACTAAGTGAGGAAAAGGATGGTAAGGCCCTTCAAGAAGTAAAGCGGTTTACAAATGCCGATTTTTATAGGCCACTGCCCGGTCATTATACCATGGCGAGCCATTTCCATACGGAGCATATCGCGGATGTGCTCACCCATAAACCCTTGCCCGAAATTCCCGGACACGTTAAGGCGCTTCGGAATACGGGTGTCAACATAATGCATCTGGGAGAGTTCCACCTGGCGGGAAACCCATGGGATGAGGGCCCTAGGCGACTGGAGGAATTCCAAAAAATGTTCGAGGAATGCGAAAGGCTCTCCGGGGGCGATTTTCTCATGTTGCCCGGGGAAGAGCCCAACAGCCATTTTGGAGGGCATTGGATGAATCTTTTCCCAAAGCCCGTACATTGGATCATGTCCAGGGAGGAAGATGATCCCTTTGTGGAAACCGATCCTACCTATGGGAAGGTCTATCGGGTGGGAAATAAGGAGGAAATGTTGAAACTTTTGGAACTGGAAAACGGACTGGCGTGGACCGCCCATGCCAGAATAAAAGGTTCCACAGGGTTTCCGGACCAATATAAGGACGAAGCGTTTTTTAGGTCGGACCGGTTTTTGGGAGCTGCCTGGAAATCCATGCCCGCCGACCTCTCCCAAGAGCGCTTGGGCAAAAGGGTCCTGGATGTTATGGACGATATGGCCAATTGGGGCCAGAAGAAATACGTGATCGGCGAGGCCGACCTGTTTAAATTGGAACCGGGATACGAGCTGTACGCCAATATGAACATCAATTACCTTCAAATGGAGGAACTTCCAAAATTCAAGGATGGTTGGCAGCCTGTTTTGGATGCCATGGAAAAGGGGAAGTTTTTTGTGACCACCGGCGAGGTATTACTGCCTAAGTATACGGTAAACGGTAAAGGATCGGGAGAAACGGTGGCCTTGAACGGCAGGGGAAAGTCAGAAGTTAAAGTGGGGATACATTGGACATTTCCCTTAAATTTCGTGGAAATCGTTTCCGGGGATGGAAAGGAAGTGTACCGTCAACGGATGGACTTAAAGGATACGGAAGCCTTCGGGGAAAAGGAATTTGTCTTTAACGTAGACCTCCAAGGTAAAAAATGGGTCCGTTTGGAAGTATGGGATGTGGCGGCCAATGGGGCATTTACCCAGTTTGTATGGATCGAATAATTTGTGGATGGGTTTTTTCCCTACCATCTTTTAGGCCCTTACTGCCATGACTATCCCGATAAAGTTCTCCAAGGGGCCATCACATACCGGACGGGCATAGGTTTCGTGAGGCCACTGTTTGGTTCAGGGCGGCGGAAGTTTCCAAATTTTCCAAAAATGGGGCGCGCCTGTGTAAAATATGGAAACAAACAGATCGCCGCATTTAATTGTAGCAGGGAAGGGACCTGCTATGCCTGCCAAAACCTTTGCCCCCATAAAATGGAAATGGTACTATCGCGAGGAATGATCGGGGAGGAAATGGGAATTCCCAAAGTTGCCTGTCCCCTGCATAAAAGTACCTTCTCCCTAAAAACAGGGGAAAATTTAAACGGACAGCTAGAGAAGATTGCCACGTATCCCGTGAAAATCGAGGATGGTTTTGTGTATATTGGTTTTTCTGAATAGCTTTGGGACAAACCGCACCAATGATGGCAAAATCCAATAAATTACAAAAGGCCTTTGATCTGTTCGATAAGGCAAATGCGGAAGATCCCAACAAGGAAATTTTTCAGGGAAAGACCTATGCAAAAGAAGTGCTGTACGCCATCCGCATGACGGAAAGGCTCAACATCTTTGAACCGAACGCTTCGGAAGCCCTGCAATTGACGGCCCGCTGCCAACATATACGACGATGGGAAATTCCCCGGGATTCCTATGAAATGAACAGGGCGGGATACCTAAAATGGCGACAGGACCTAAAAAAATTCCATGCCGAAAAAGCTGGGGAACTCCTAAAGTTGGTGGGTTATGACCAGGATACCATCGATAAGGTGGCATTTCTTCTCGAAAAAAAACAGCTCAAAAAAAACGAGGAGACCCAAATTCTGGAAGATGTGATCTGCCTGGTGTTCCTCGAATACTATTTTGAACCTTTTGCCCAGAAATACGAAGCGGAAAAATTGATCGACATCCTACAAAAAACATGGCGCAAAATGTCTGCGAAAGGGCATGGGGCCGCAATGGAACTGCCTTTGTCGGAGACCACCCTTGCCTTGGTGGGCAAGGCTTTACAGGAGTAGCCCCCCAAAGGCGGAACCAGGGCACCAAAACGGTATTCATCAACTAACCCCAGGCAGAACGAAGTGCTCTTTAAGATAAGGACCACGCATCATTTAAACAGGCAATCGAAATCTAGACCTTTTTTAGACCCATTAAAGAGAATGAAGTTCTTCTGCAGCAAAAGTATTTTGGGGTAAGGAAAGGGAGCCCTCTGTCATCTGAAGCTCTTATGACCATTGTCTTACGATAATGATTATTGGGGTTACTGATGCCAATTTTATCTTGGGAACCATTACCTTTAAAGAAAATCTCCTGAGCTTGGTAATCTATATTGATGGCAAGGGATTTGATGGGGATTTACTGGAAAAAAAGTCCCCAAAATGCCAGTGAAGGTGGAATGGGCCTCTTTTTATTGAAGGGGACAGGTGGCACACTGGCACAACAAGGGGAATTTTTTAGCCAATAGGGAAAAGTTTAAATCACCTCATTATCAAGTACTTGTATTTCAGGCTAAAAACGGTTACAGAAACAAAAATCCTCTGAAAGTTCACTCGGGCCGACGGCTTTTAACATACACCCTACGACCGCAGCACCCCTGCCCGCCCCTAGTATGTGGTATGCCCCATTTACTTCCTGATAAAAACGTATCCAAGAAAAACCGATACGCCCGCCCTTGCCCTCCACGGGGGAGGACAGTGCCAGGGTCAGCGGCCCGGGGCCTGCCTTTTGCGAAAGAAGATACTCCCCTGCGGGAAAAAGTGGGCGATTATCTGTGCAAGGTCCATGAATACGATCCCAAACCGTAGACCTAAATAGGTCGTTCCTTCGGGAAATACGGTGATTGCCGGACCAAGATTGGGAAAGGCACAATGCCGCGGGGCCCGATTCATCCTAAATTGGCACCCCATAGCCCCGTAAAGGAAATAGGCCTTCGGATACGTATAAGAGGACAGTATGCGCAGGCCATCGGTAGGGGCCGGCCCTGATTCCATGGTACGCTCCCCTCGATCCCGTTCCTTGACCTGGATAAACATGCCCACCATTCCGTAATGGGTCCTTCCGCCCCTTATACCAACATAATATGGCCGTAAAGCCCCATGGATACCGACTTTGCCCCGGAACATGGCCAAACTTCCAGTTATTTTATCGTTTGCTGCCGGCCGCCTTGGGAGCATGCCCCCCACATCCACATAAAAATCGGTCTCTCCCAATCTGCCCGTAATAATGAACAGACTTCCGATACGTGCCATAATAGCTCATTTTTAAGTTATACCAAAGTGGTAGAAAAAGTAGAAATATCTCTATACTATACCGTACCTATACCGTATGTATGCCGTATCTATACCGAATCTATACCGAATGTATGCCGTATCTATACCGAATCTATGTCGTGTATATGATATATCTATAATGAATACATAGCGTATGTACTACCTATAAAAGCGTTTAAAAATACATATGAAAGGCCCACAGAAGGAAGTGATCATAGCACGGGTACGGCTCGAAGGCCATCTATTCTAAAGGCTTCGTTCTATAAAGGGACAAAGGCCCTTTGGTACCAAGATGATCGGGCGTGGGGTCGGTGGCCATAACCTCGGTGTCGGCCAAAAGAGGCTTGCGCCTTTGATAGGGCAACGGGTTTCCCCTAGATATTTGTTCGGGTACTTTCAATATTTTCCCGTAATTTGCCTTGAAGCTGTGCATGATAATTTCATCTGTGGACACTTCATTTTACTGCTGTCCAGAAGTTTTTACTCTAAATCAAAATGCACAACGGGATAAAATAACATTTCGACGCAGGCCCACCTCCGCCTCTGGCGGACAGGCGTTGGATCATAATAAATACCACTTAATGACAAAACTTATGGAAAAGAACGAACTATATCCCATTTTCTTAAAGGTCTCCCAGTTACATATACTGATCGTTGGCGGTGGGAACGTGGGACTCGAAAAATTGACCTTCTTGTTAAAATCAAGTCCCAACGCCCAGGTCAGGATGGTATCGATAGACTATTTGGACGAAACACTTGCACTTGCACAAAGACACCATGTGGAAATAACGTACGGGGCCTATGAGGAAAAATACTTGGATGGCAAACATATGGTAGTGGCCACTACGGACAACACCGCCGTAAACGAACAGGTATACCACGACTGCAGGGCCAGGTCCATCTTGGTGAATGTGGCCGATAATCCTCCATTCTGCGATTTTTACATGGGAGGTATCGTCACCAAGGGCAACGTAAAAGTTGCCATTTCCACCAACGGAAAATCCCCTACCACGGCAAAACGCTTGCGGCAGTTTTTTGAGGATGTGCTGCCGGACAACATTGATGACCTGGTAAAAAACCTGAACGAATACAGAAAGACCATAAAGGGCGATTTTGAACAAAAAGTGGAGACCTTGAACGAATTCACCAAGGGCCTTGTAGATAAAAAGCCCAAAGATCAAGCTTGATATGGCGGAAGAAAGGATGGTTTCGGTAGAAAGGGCCCTGCAGATAATGGCAGGGCACGAAATCCCCTTGGAAACCATAGAAGTGACCTTACAAAAGGCGATAGGCAGCGTTCTTTCGCAAGACATGATCTGCCCTTTGGACCAACCTCCTTTTAGGCAAGCCGCCATGGACGGATATGCAGTCCACGAAAATGGGGAGAGCGAATTCAGGGTGATCGGAGAGGTAATTGCCGGGGAAGTAAGTCCACTTGAACCACGTCCCGGGGAAGCGGTTCGCATATATACGGGTGCGCGGGTGCCGGCAACTGCCAACAGGATAATTGTACAGGAAAATATACAACCGGGCAACGGCACGGTTGGCATGGTGGGTCCCACCGATACAAAGACCCATATTAAATCACAGGGAGAGCAGGTAAAAAAAGGATCATTGGCCCTGCCCAAAGGTGCCCTGCTCACACCGGCGGCGATCGGCTTTTTGGCAGGAATGGGCCTTCATACCATCTCCGTCCATAGAAAACCAAAAGTGGGGATCGTAACCACGGGCAACGAACTGGTGACGGCAGGCAAGAAACTTGGGCCCGCACAGATCTATGAAGGGAATTCCCAAATGCTACGGGCCGCCCTGGTGGAAATGGGCATTACGGAAATTTTGAATTACCATGCCACCGATAATCTTTCCGCCACTTGTACCATTCTTTCCCAAGCCCTGCAGGCCAATGACGTGCTGCTGATAAATGGGGGAATATCGGTCGGCCAATACGATCATGTATATACGGCCCTTAAAGAACTACAAGTGGAGGGGCTTTTTCATAAGGTACGCCAAAAACCGGGGAAGCCCTTATTTTTTGGGGCAAGGGAACGAAAGTCGGTCCTCGCACTGCCCGGCAATCCCACAGCGGCCCTTAGCTGCTTTTATATCTATGCCCTTCCTTTGCTACAAAAGTATATGGGTTTGGCAGGTAATGGATTGCGGCACTTAAAAGCAAATTGTAGTGCCGCCATAGAAAATACCGTGGGCAGGGCACAGTTTTTGACCGGCATCTACGGGGAAGATGGGAGCGTTGCCCCCCTATACGAACAAGGCCTCTTCGGATTTCAGGCCTTTGGTCGTGCCAATGCCCTTATATTTGTTCCGGAAACCGTTGCCAAGGTGGAAAAAGGGGATTTGGTACATATCTTTTTACTCACTAAATGAGCAGTATGATGCTCCCGGGTTTCCCGCTCCATGCCCCTGCCTATTGTACGTACCGCCAATACAGACCCTCTTCAAGGGTACCAACAAGAGTCGCCCTTACGGTTAGGTAGCTACCGGGAATCTGATTATCTTTAAGATCTTTTAAAAAAGAACTACAAAAAGTGACAATGGAAAGGAAGGACATAAGGAACGCATTTGTAAATGGACCCATATCCCCTGTATTTATAGGGGAAGCCATCGCAAAGCACCAGACAAAGACGGGTATCGGGGCCCATGATATCTTTTTGGGACAGGTCAGGGCCGATGTGATCGATGGTAAAACCGTGGAGGGCATAGAATATACCGCCTATGAGGAAATGGCGAACCAAAAATTCCACGATATCAAAGAAGATGCCTTTGAGAAGTTCAACCTTAACTGTATGCATATTTACCATAGCCTGGGAACGGTAAAAGCCGGGGAACTCTGCCTCTTCGTATTCGTTTCCTCCCCCCACAGAAAGGATGCCTTTGATGCCATACGGTACATTGTGGAAGAAATAAAGGGCCAAGTGCCCATATTTGGAAAGGAACTTTTTGGTGACCAGAGTTACCAATGGAAAGTAAACAGTTGAGCCATGGTAGATATAACCCATAAAAATACGACCTTGAGGATCGCCACCGCCCAGGCAGTGGTAAAAGTGGGATCCCCAAATACCATAGAGGCCATCCGAAACCAACAGGTTCCCAAGGGAGATGTGTTTTCCGCCAGTAGGGCGGTGGGACTGTTGGGGGTAAAAAAGACTTCGGACCTTTTGCCCGACTGTCATCCCATGCCCATTGAGTTCACCTCGGTCGACTATGAAATAAACGGACTGGAAATTACGGTGCTGGTTACCGTAAAGACCATTTATAAAACGGGCGTGGAGGTAGAGGCCATGCATGGAGCCAGTTTGGTGGCCCTTAATATCTATGACATGCTGAAACCCATAGATAAGGAGGTGGAGATCCACCATATTAAACTGCTGCAAAAAAAGGGGGGGAAATCGGACTACCGAGATCTGTTTACGGCCCCTTTAAAATTTGCGGTGGTAGTCTGTTCCGATACCATTTCCAAAGGAGGGAAGGAAGATAGGGCCGGAAAGGCGATCATGGAAAAGCTCGTAGGTTGGGGACATGCGGTTTCCAATTACACCATCATTCCCGACGAGCTTTCGGAAATACAACAAAAGGTCCGGGATTTTGTACAGGAAGACATGGATGTGCTCATCTTTACGGGGGGTACCGGACTTTCGGAAAGGGATATAACGCCCGAAGCCCTGCTCCCACTGTTGGACAGAAGGATTCCGGGGATTGAGGAGGCGATCCGTACCTACGGACAGCAACGCATGCCCTACGCCATGTTGTCAAGAAGTGTGGCCGGTACCGTTGGCAAAATGCTTGTCCTGGCCCTGCCCGGTTCCACCAATGGGGCCAAGGAATCCATGGATGCCATATTTCCCCATGTGCTGCACAGCTTTAAGGTGTTAAAGGGCTGGCAACATTGAGAAAAATAATTTTCAAATAGTCCACAACCTCGGAGCAAGCCCGCAAGGCATATGGAGGAAAACCAAAATAATATTTCGATTATCGAGTAACTTAGGGGGTTAAAAACGGGGACACTTTTCAAAAAATCATTCCCTTCGGGTCCATATTTCGTGCAATGGCTTTCCTTGGCTGCTTTTACCGCTGTGGTACCAGTCGTTTCCTTTCAGTTCATAGTCGAACTTCAGTTCCTGGCCTACCCTGCTATTGTCCCGGGGGAAATAATGGATCAGCTCCACATAACTGCCATCTTTGGACGTGAATTTGCCCCCACCGGTGCCAAAGAACTCCATGGTATCGGTATTAAAGGCGATCCATTGAAAATGTCCGTTCACCAAAAACTTCATTGTTTTACGGGGGGCAGTGGTATCCCTCCTGTTTTCGCCTTCGTCGCTTACCCTGCCCGCCATTAACCATTTGCCGTCGAGTTCTTGCGGATGATCGCTGGGGGACACCATGGGTACCGATCCCTCTCCAAAATCCAGGAACAAGGTGTTTCCCTTTTTTTCGTAGGGTATCTCTAAAACTTTTAGGGTATCGTTTTTATATTCGGAATTAAATTCCAGTGCAACGTGAAGCGTATCGTTCTGCATTGTATAAAATCCGCCCAAGGTTTTCAGGAAACTGTTCGGGGAAGTTGAATAGACCGTATACACCAGATAATTTTCATCCGTCAGAAAGAGATGGGTATGTTCCCCACTTTCATTTTTGGTCGTATGGGAATGGGCTTTTGGACCAATTTGGGCATATAAGGTTTGTAGGCAACAGGCCACAAGGACTATAAGGTAACGGGCGATGGTATTTTTAACGATCATAACCGAAGGTTTAGGTATATGTATATCTTGAAAGTCAATAATTTACAATTTTTTAAATAAAATTGTATAAAATGGAAAAGGCATTTTTTTATCTGGTCGTAAATTTTTTTAAAATCCTTGTTTTTTCATTTTTTTTGTTTTCATTTGTCCCGGCATTTGCTGGACGGTATGGGATATGATTACAGATTGGGTTCATTGGAAAAAGGTAAGGGACATCCGATGGCCATTTATGGAAAAAACGAACGGGTTTTAAGATTCCCCCTCGTACGAACCATTACCGTTACCGTGCCACGTCGGCAATATTCTTTATTTTGCCTTCGATTTTGATGACGGCCCTACTTTGACCAATAAAGTTAAAAATAAGGTTCCTTCTTTTATTATATGACTCCCATTTTTTTTAAGTTTATAAAAACTAATTTTAATGAATATTAAATATATTGATCTTATTCACCAAAGTTATTATTTCCCTCAGGAAGAATTCAACTTGGATGGTGAAAATCTACTGTTTCATGGGATTCCCCTGTTGGATCTGGTAGAAAAGTACGGTAGCCCCTTAAAATTCACATATCTTCCAAAGATTTCCGAAAACATTACCAAGGCGAACAAATGGTTCGAGTCGGCCATCAAAAAGAACGATTATAAGGGAAACTACCATTATTGTTATTGCACAAAAAGTTCCCATTTTGAACCTGTACTGAACGAGGCGCTCAAAAACAACATCCATATAGAGACCTCATCGGCAATAGATATCAATATAGTGGAGAAGCTAAAAAAGACCGGAAAGATAAAGGATGATACCTATGTGATCTGCAACGGTTTTAAACGGGAACAGTATATCACCAATATAGGGAGGCTAATCAATGAAGGGCACCAGAACTGTATCCCCATCATTGACAACTACGAGGAGATAGACCTGCTCACTGACGAGATAAAGGGCGATTTTAAAGTAGGGATCCGTATCGCTTCAGAGGAAGAGCCCAAATTCGAATTTTATACATCCAGATTGGGAATAGGGTACAAGAACATCGTTCCCTTCTACGAAGATCAGATAAAGAACAATGACAAGGTAGAGCTGAAGATGTTACATTTCTTCATCAACACTGGGATCAGGGACAATGCCTATTACTGGAACGAGCTTGTAAAGTGCCTTAAGGTATACGTACGGTTAAAGAAAATATGCCCTTCCCTGGACAGTCTTAACATTGGAGGAGGGTTCCCCATAAAAAATTCCCTTGCGTTCGACTATGATTATGAGTACATGATCGATGAAATAGTGAACCAGATCAATATCACCTGTAAGGAGGCCGAGGTTTCGGTCCCCCATATCTTTACCGAATTCGGCAGTTTTACGGTAGGGGAAAGCGGGGGTGCCATTTATGAGGTATTGTACCAGAAACAACAGAACGATAGGGAAAAATGGAACATGATCGATTCTTCCTTTATCACCACCCTTCCCGATACCTGGGCAATAAGCAAAAGGTTCCTGATGTTGCCCATAAACCACTGGGAGGACGAATATGAAAGGGTTCTTTTGGGCGGACTCACCTGTGATAGCGATGATTATTACAATAGCGAACAGAACATGAACGCCATATACCTGCCCAAATACCATAAGGAAAGACCATTGTATATCGGATTTTTCAATACGGGGGCGTACCAAGAGACCATTGGGGGCTATGGGGGACTACAGCATTGCCTAATTCCCCACCCAAAACAGATTTTAATAGATAGGGATGCCGATGGCAACCTTGTCACCTCCCTATTCAGTGAACAACAAAAGGCAGAGGATCTGCTTAAAATTTTAGGATATGAGCACGACTAACAATTATGCTGGCATACCGGATGAGTTTGCACAATTGGAAAAGGCCAAGGTAGTATTGATACCTGTGCCATATGATGGAACCAGTACCTGGGGCAAGGGTGCCGACAAAGGGCCACAGGCCTTTCTCGAAGCTTCCGATAATATGGAGTGGTACGATATAGAAACCGATACGGAAGTGTACCAACAAGGGATATATCTCGCACCGGCCATTGGAGGCGAGGGAGAACCGGAAGCGGTTATAAACACCGTTCACAAAACGACCAAGGAGTATATAAAACGCAATAAGTTCGTAACCCTCTTCGGGGGGGAACATTCCATTTCGATAGGGTCCATCAGGGCATTTAACGAGTGTTTCGACAATCTTACCGTTCTGCACATCGACGCCCACGCCGATCTTCGGAAATCCTACAACGGCAGCAAGTACAACCACGCATGTGCGGTGCATGAAGCTAGCCAGACCACCAACCTGGTGCAGGTAGGGATCCGCAGCATGGACATATTGGAACGCACCTTTATGGATGAGGAAAAAACGTTCTTTGCCCATGATATGGTGAGCGACGAGTATTGGACGGACAAGGTAATAGAACAGATGACCGATACCGTGTTCATAACCCTGGATCTGGACGCACTGGACCCTTCCATTATGCCATCAACGGGCACGCCAGAACCTGGGGGGCTTTTCTGGTACGAAACGCTGGAATTCCTAAAACAGGTGTTCAACGAGAAGAATGTGGTAGGATTCGATATCATGGAACTGTGTCCCAAGGAGAACGACAAGACCTCCGATTTCCTTGCGGCAAAATTGTATTATAAAATGTTAAGTTATAAATTTATGGGGGAAGCGATCGAGGATGCCTATGACAATACCTACGACGTGGATTCCAAGGCCGGTTCGGCAACTAATTCAAGATTCGAAGATGACGAAGACTAAAGGGGAAATCTCCAAATTTATTGAAAAATATTATTTACATTTCAACGCTGCCGCTCTGGTGGATGCTGCCAAAGGCTATGAGGCCCAGTTGGAAAAGGGTTCCAAAATGTTGGTTTCCCTTGCAGGTGCCATGAGTACGGCGGAGCTGGGGAAAATTTTTGCCGAAATGATCCGGCAGGACAAGGTACAGATAATATCCTGTACCGGTGCCAACCTAGAGGAGGATATCATGAACCTGGTGGCACATTCACATTATAAAAGGGTGCCCAATTATAGGGACCTTACACCACAGGACGAGTGGGACCTTTTGGAAAACGGACTCAATAGGGTAACGGATACCTGTATCCCCGAGGAAGAGGCCTTCCGAAGATTGCAGAAACACATCCATAAAATATGGAAAGAGGCCGACGAGGCCGGCGAACGGTACCTTCCACATGAATTTATGTACAAAATGTTGCTTTCGGGCGTTTTGGAGGAATACTATGAAATAGACCTAAAGGATTCTTGGATGTACGCCGCAGCGGAAAAGAATTTGCCCATCATTTGTCCTGGTTGGGAAGATAGTACCATGGGCAATATTTTTGCCTCCTATGTGCTGAAGGGAGAAATAAAGGCCACCACCATGAAATCAGGGATTGAATATATGACCTTCCTGGCCGAATGGTACACGGAAAATTCCAAAAACGGAATAGGCTTCTTCCAGATCGGAGGAGGGATAGCCGGCGATTTCCCCATTTGTGTGGTCCCCATGCTGTATCAGGATATGGAACGCACGGATACCCCCTTCTGGAGCTATTTTTGCCAGATAAGTGATTCCACCACAAGTTACGGTTCTTACTCGGGGGCCGTTCCGAACGAGAAGATCACCTGGGGCAAATTGGATATGGATACCCCCAAATTTATTATAGAGAGTGATGCTACCATTGTGGCGCCCTTAATTTTTGCTTACCTATTAGACATGTAATTTATGGACAATTTAAAAAGAGTTATCGTCGATTTTAAAAAACTTACCCCAGAGGTCCTTAAACTCTTGGTGGACAGATATCCCGATGGATATGACGACCAGAACATCATTTCCTTTAAAAATGCCCAAGGGGAAAGGATCGAGGCCGTGGAGGTGACCACGGACGATACCAAATACTTGGTAAAGATCAGTGCCAAACTGGAAAAGACCATGGCCAACTACGATGAGGATGATTACGAGGATTTTGACGACAACGATCCAGATGCCATTCCGGACATCGAGATCGAGGATGAAGTGGAGGATACCGATGAGGACTAGAAACCATGTTTGAGGTTGTTGCTTTTCAAATTGCGGCATCGATCAATATCAGGCAATGTAGAAACCTGTTGCCCCTGGAAATCCTTTTTACGGACAGTGACGAGCTTTTCCTAAAAAATGGGGACAAAAAATTTATTTATGTCTTTCAATATGGAATGATCTCCTTTTTTAACCACTCCGAAATGGAGATAAGGAGCATTCTAAAAAAATTGAGGCCCCTGTCCAAAAACGGGGGACCCAATCAATTTACAGAGAAAATAGAGGTAGAGATCGTTTCGGGAAGACAACTTGTGACTTTTGACAAGGTGGTCCTGCCCAACTTTGATGCCGAATCCATCCGTTTGGTAATGTTGAATACCTCCCAGTCGGTTGCATTGGACAGATATGCCGACATTACCGAACAGTTGTTGGAGGAAACCAGTATCCATACCCGCTTCCTGGAGAAAAAAGGGCGTCTGGACATTACCGGTACCGATCTAAAAAAATTCATAGGAAAGGTACTCAATATAAAAAACGAAATTTCCGAAAACCTGTATATCTTCGATTCGCCCGACAGTACTTGGGAAAACGAGCACCTCAACAAACTGAACCTCGAACTTACACAGACCTTCGACCTAAAGGACCGATATCGATTTATCTATGAACGGATCGCCATTATAAAGGAAGATCTGGAACTCTTCAAGGATATCATGGAACACAGGGAGAGCAGCAGGCTGGAATGGATCATTATAATTTTGATCCTGCTGGAGGTAGTGGACCTGTTGGTCTTCCGAATTTTATAAGCTTCCCCTGCCCCACGGTGTTTTCCCTATCTACGACCTCGGAGCAAAGCAAATAACGTAAATTGGATAAAAGTTGTGGCCCACACATACACAGGATCGGAGCCTTCAAAAATACGACCTTTCCATAATGTTACACCATACCCGAATTGATTGATGAAGTGGGTATAATGGGCTTTTTTGGGAATTTTGATGGGTCGACACGAAAAATTTTACAATTTCTTGCCAATGGGTGTCATATGGAATTTGTATTTTACAAAATAGTTGGCCTTGTCCCCCTCGGACCAAAAATGGTACCCTGGCCCCCTAAGGAGGATATTAGCGCAAACCACCTCTGCCGAAATGGGGTGTGCCAGCTTTCTTTAATACGATCATACCCTTTTTCGCAAAGTTGTTGAAAAGGGGTTCCGCCCCAAAATAGCAGGTTGAGGGGAACCTCGGGAATTAGTTTGCCCCTTATGGGATTTTAGCTTACTATTGCCGCTTTAAAATGAAATAGGAACAATATTCCAATATAAAATATGGAACTACAGGATCTGTCCATTATAGGTAGTGAAGAATGGTGCGTTTTTAAACAGTTGGGGATTCCCGCCATCAAGGCCCGGGTCGATTCCGGGGCAAAGACCTCTTCCATTCAAGCGACCAATATCAAGATATATGAGCGTGGCGCCCAAGAATGGGTAAAATTTGAGGTGAACCCCTTACAGGACAACCGCAGTATCAATATAGAGTGCGAGGCGCGGTTGGTAGACCGTAGGACGGTCAAGAGTTCCTCGGGAATTTCGGAGGAACGCCTTGTGATAAAAACCGCCGTCTCCATTGGGGACCTCAGCTATGATATAGAACTTACCTTGGCCAATAGGGACACTATGGAATTTAGGATGTTGCTGGGAAGGGAGGCCCTTAACGATCGTTTTGTGGTGAACCCTGCCAAAAGTTTTTGTATAGGCAGTTTTTCCGAAGCGGAGATAACCAGCAGGTATGCCTCTTTCGCAATGGAAAAATCGGGCCTTAAGATCGCACTTTTGGCCAGTAACCCCCAACTGTACAGCAATAAAAGGTTAATGGAGGCCGCAGAGGCCAGGGGCCATGAGATCGTGTTCCTGAACGTGGAACATTCCTATATGAAACTGGATGCCAACTCCCCGGAGATACGGTACAGGGGCGGGAATATCCTGAACGAATTTGATGCCATTATCCCGAGGATCAAGCCGGCGGTTACTTTTTATGGCTGTGCCCTCATCCGCCAGTTCGATAATCTGGGGGTCTACTGCCAGAATACCGCAGAGGCGATCGCCCAGTCACGGGACAAACTTTTCGCCTCACAATTATTTTCCAAAAACGATATCCACATTCCCATTACCGGTTTCGCCAAATCGCCCTTGGATACAAAAGACCTTATAAAAATGGTGAACGGTGCGCCCTTGATCATAAAACTTTTGGAGAGTACGCAAGGCAAGGGAGTGGTACTAGCAGAGACCAATAAAGCGGCCGAAAGCGTCATAAATGCCTTTAAGAGCGTACAGACGAATATTTTGGTACAGGAATTCATCAAGGAAGCCAACGGACAGGACATACGCTGTTTTGTGGTGGACGGAAAAGTGGTGGCCTCCATACAGCGCCAAGCGGAAAAAGGCGAGTTTCGTGCCAATATCCATCAGGGCGGCAAAGCATCCGTAATTAAGATTACCCCTGAGGAGAAAAAATTGGCTTTAAAGGCCGCCAAGGTCTTGAATTTGGCGGTGGCCGGGGTGGACATCATCCGCTCGAACAAAGGTCCGTTGTTGTTGGAAGTGAATTCGTCCCCCGGGTTGGAAGGGATCGAAAGCGCTACGGGAAAGGATATTGCCAATACCATGATCGTGGCCATTGAAAAAAAGCTGAAGTACCACAACTGATGGGGGTTGCGTGTGGTCAACCATCGAAGTAGCGTTAGGACAGTTGTTTCAGCATCTCGTGGGTGGTCTTTTGCAGGTCGAACTCCGGTTGCCACTCCCAATCGGTCCGTGCCACGGAATCATCCACACTGCTGGGCCATGAGTCGGCGATTGATTGCCTAAAATCGGGTCGATAGCTAATTTCGAAGTCGGGAATCTGTTTGCGGATCTCCACGGCCATGTCCTCAGGGGCAAAGCTCATGGCCCCAAGGTTATAGGAAGAGCGCACTTTTATATCCTTTGGGTCCCGCTCCATTATGGCTATGGTGGCCCGGATGGCGTCGTCCATGAACATCATGGGAAGTTTGGTGTCCTCCTTTAGAAAGCAGACGTATTTTTTTTCGCTTATCGCCTTGTGGTATATTTCCACGGCATAATCCGTAGTGCCCCCTCCAGGAAGCGTCTTCCAACTGATAAGTCCGGGATAGCGTACACTGCGGACATCCACCCCATATTTGTGAAAATAATAATCGCACCAGCGTTCTCCGGACTGTTTGCTGATCCCATAGACCGTACTGGGCTCCATAATGGTATTCTGTGGCGTATCCTCCTTGGGGGTATTGGGGCCGAATACCGCAATACTGGAAGGCCAGAAAAGCTTGCTTATCTTCTTGTCCTTTGCAAGGTTCAATATGTTAAAGAGCGAATTCATGTTTAGGTCCCATGCCCGCATGGGGAATTTTTCGGCAGTGGCACTCAGCATGGCCGCCATTAAGTAGACCTCTTCAATTTCATAGTGCATTACCACATCCTCCAAAGCACCGTAATTGGTGGCATCCAGCAGTTCGAAAGGTCCGGAGGACATCATTTCGGCATCGCCTTCCCTAATATCGCTGGCCACTACGTTCTCCCTTCCATATTTCTCCCTAAGGGCATAGGTAAGTTCGGTTCCGATCTGCCCACAAGCTCCTAGGATAAGGATGTTTTTTTGCATAAAATTGTGCTTAATTGAATTCGTCGGCAAAGATAGCCTTTATTAAAATTTGTACATTAGCCCCTATGGGAAAATTATACTTTTTTAGCGTGGTACTTCTTTTGTGCCTTTCCTGCAAGGATACCGACAAAGATTCGGGTTTAGGGGAAATAAAGAAGGTGGAGTTCTCTGCTGCAAAACTTCCTAAAAAGGCCCCCATTTCCCCCACGGCTTCGGCTATTTTAAAGGATTGGGTGGAATTCAATGCGTTTGAGGGCAGTTTCGAAGCGTTGTACAAGGCCGAAGGGGACGAAGGCCTTGGACTGGTGATGGAGGATCTGGTGGAAAAACAAAAGTTGCTGGAAGAATCCAGCTTTCCGGCAGATTTTGATACCCCCCAGATCAAGAGCCGACTTAAGGTAATCAAGACCTATATTTTAAAGGTCAGGTTCCGTTTGGAATACAGGGTAGACGCCGTTGAAGCCGTAATTGAACTCGCAAGGGCCTACAATGCCTTTAGGAAGCAGTTTACCATAACCGTAAACAGTAAGTTGGATACAAATATTTTATTGGATGAAAAAACGCAAGATCTTTAAAGCACTGTTCCTTTTTATGGTAGTTGCGCTGCCGGCCACGGCCCAGCAAACGGGGGAAAAACAGCAAGTGCAAAATGTAATGGAAGTATGGCACAAGGCCGCTGCGGATGCGGATTTCGATCTTTTTTTTGATCAGATGACCGATGAGGGCGTTTTTTTGGGCACCGACGCATCGGAGAATTGGCAGAACAAAGCCTTTAAAGACTTTAGCAAACCCTATTTTGATAGGGGAAAAGCATGGAGCTTTACCACCGTTGAACGAAATATCTATGTGGATAAAGAAGGGAAATTTGCTTGGTTCGACGAACTTTTGGATACACAAATGGAACTTTGTAGGGGTTCGGGAATCCTCAAAAAAGTAGATGGAAAGTGGAAAATTGCCCATTACGTACTTTCAATCGCCATCCCCAATGATCTGGTAGACCAGGTTACCGCATTGAAAAAGGAATCCGATAGCCTCTATGTACAAAAGTTGAAAAAGAAGTAGGAAGCGCCCTAGGAACGCCTCCCAACGGTCTTTTACCTATTCTTTTTTGGGTTCTGCGGCAGCGGTCTTTCTAGCTTCCAGCGCCTGTTTGCTCAAACTGGCCAAATTAAAATTGGGCTCCAGTTGTAGGGCCTCGTTAATGGGGACCAGCGCGGCATCGATATTGTTCCTGTCGGCATTGAAGAGCAATAAGCCCCTTAGGTGAAGGAAGGCCGCTTTTAAGGGTACCTCATATGGTTGCTGCCTTTCGTAAAAGGCATATTTCATATCTTCCTTGGCATTGGCAAGTCCGTATTCAATATGGGTGCCCGCGCCCGCGCCGTCGCCCGTTTGTATTTTAAGATCGGCCAGTTCATAGGCCAAATAAGGGTTTGGGGTCCTTTTGTACAAAATCTCAAACTGTTCTATTGCCCTTTTGGGCTGGTTCAGTGCCTTTAGGGAGATTGCCTTTACCTGTACCGCAAGGTCGGAATCGGTTTCGCTTTTTTCGATCCCAATGGTATTGAGTGCCTGTAGGTGCTGATTTTCGTTGGCATAGATATAGGCCAATGTATCCCTTCTTTCCTTGGAGGGGGAAAGAACGTTCAGGTGGGTTAGGGCATTGATCACGCCGTTCACATCTCCCTGCAACCTCATTTCCTTATAAAAAGCCTCGTAATGTTTCTGCAATTCCCCTTGGCCCTGTGCGGAGACAATTGCTCCCAAGCCACATAAGACAAATGTACAAATGGTATTTTTCATCTTTGATCTATTTTGTGCGCCAAAACTATTAAATTATTTCTATTATTATGTTAAGTAAATCCTTAAAGGTTTGAAAGGCAGCAAAAAAGAAAAAGTTAGATCGTTAGACAAAATATACTGTAGTTGGACCGTATTAAAATGGCTGAAAGGGCTACAATGCCACAATTGAAAGACCGTTTAGGAGCCTATTGGCGGAAGTAGTGGCTCCCATATTGCAAACGATCATCCGTGTCCATCCAATTTTTCGTATGCTTTCCATCGGGAGCCTTCTCCTGCAGGAGTTTGTCCTTTATGTAAATTCCATGTGGTCCAATCCTTCCGCCGGGATTTGAGCTTATGCCAAAGATTTTCCATTTGTGCATAATCAATGTTCCCAACATTTTTGTTTTTGTCTATTGATGCATTGATCTTAGCTGCAATTGCACAGGTTTCCTCCACACATGCATCCATAATCTCTTTTCCCCACTCCGGCGAGGCATCGGCGGCATCCGGTCCCAAGGCGAACCTGCCAAGGTTCGTATCCGAAAATTGCGCTTCAATTTTGGACATGTCCACAAGATCTGGCCTAATGTACATCAATTGGGATATTTCATATTTTCCTGCATGATCGCTTTTATATTTTCCCTGTACAAGTTCAGGGTCCGCCCTTACTTCCACCTTCATGGAATAATGTTCCATAAATATGGATGCCGCCAACCGAAGGTCTTCTTGGTTCCCCCCTGCATGGCCGGTGATAATTATTGCAGCCTTAAAACCGGCATTGTTGAATGCCCGAAGCTGGTAGAGGAACAGGTGGAGCAGTATATCGGGAGGAATGGCTGCCATATGAGGGTTTGCCTCTCCCAACACTTCTTCCAGCCAAGGGGCATGATATCCCGTTTCATGGATGTGGTAGCCTTGGGTGGGCGCTACGATCCCTCCTATTTGTTGGGCCGCATTTTCACAAATGAATTCCGCCTTTATGGTGTCCAGTCCGAATGCTGAAACATGTCCATGTGGTTCACATAGCCCCATGGGCAGATAGACAACCGGACATTCATGCTGTCTTTTCAGAAATTCATCCGGTAATAATTCCGCCCATGTTACCGGAGGGCTATTCCTGATATATCCCATCGGCCCAGTATACGTTGTTGAACAAATTTTTTGACCATCTATGGTGCATCCTAAGTTCTTGGAAGATCGATTCAGGCAATGGGGGCTCTTGAAGCACGGCAATATTTCCATTTGCGAATTTTTCAATATGCATGGAGATCGGCGCAGCGGTCACTCCAGGATGTGCCAGGACAAACTTGATGGCAAGGGAGGTTATATTTGGGGCATAGGTGGGGATATACCTTTGCAAAGATTTCACCTTTCCAATATATTCTTCCCTTATATCATCAGGGAAAAGAATTTTCCTCAAATCTCCCTCCCCAAAGTTCGTTTCTGGGGTCAAAAACCCCGTAAGACCTCCTTGGTCCAAGACACATCGGGCAAGTACGGCAACTTTTTTTTCTTGGCAAAGGGGAATCAAACTGTCAAAAGCCAAGGGGTCAAAAATATTTACGACGGTCTGTACCGAATCGATCAAGCCACTGTTCACCAATATCAACGCATTTTCGTGGCGATGGTCTGGAATGGAAATGCCAATATGATCTATTTTGCCATTATCCTTGAGTTGCTGAAGTTCTTCCATCCAATATCCGTCGGTCCCCCAATTGGCCCAATATAAATGTAACTGCATCAGGTCTACCTTTTCAAGCTGTAATTGCCGCAGGCTTTCCTCGGTACTTTTTGTGATCCATCCTTTGGGAAATACCTCGTTAACGTCCCGTGGCATTCCCCATCTCAGCATACCAGGTCCTTTGGACTGTATCTTGGTCGCTATAAAGGGCATATCCCCTTTATATTGCTTTAGTGCTTTTCCAACGATTTGTTCGGAATTTCCATAATCCCGTGCTGTATCAATAAAATTGATTCCCTTGTCCAAGCAATTTAGAACGGAATTAATAAGTAATTTTTCAGGATAGGTGCCAAATATTCCCGAAAGGCCCCAAGCCCCGAAACACAGTTCCGATACATATCTATTGGAATTCCTAAATTGGGTCCTTTTCAAATCCATATATAATAAAATTTTGATTTGGCCTATCTGGCCGAATATACCGTTCCCGGTACTATGATTTTCTTTTTATCCGCACTTTCCAGGGCGGCAAAACACAATCTCAAGCTGTTCAAATTTTCTTCTGCGCCGTTGAGGGGCTCACGGTCTTCTTCAATGGCACATAACAATTCTCCCATGGTACCTTTAAATCCATTTTCAAACCAAGACCCTTCAAGCGGTACTTTTACGGATCCCTGTTCCAAATAAAGTTCCATTATAGGTTGTTCGTTCAGTCCGGGGCCCTTGCTCCTTAGGGTACCCTTTGTCCCAACAATGGTAGTGACATCCTCCTCTCCCAATACGGTATGGGCATTAAATGCCATCCTTACCTGCGACTCTTCATAATCAATAATACACGATGCCAGTGCGGGAGGGGTATATTGCTGCTCACCAAATCTTCGAACGGAGGCATAAACAGCGGTCGGTACCATACCTTGCATAAAGGAGGCGGTAATATCAAACCAGTGGACCGCAAAGTCCAGGAGTACCATGTGTGGGATATTTTCAAAGGCCGGATTGCCCGTAATCCAGGTCTGGTCCCATTGTAAGGAGAAATCTACGGAAACGGGCCTTCCGATGATGCCCGCCCTAATGGCCTCCCTCATATAACTAAAATGGGGAGCCCATCTCCCATTTTGGTTAACAGCTATCCTTACTTTTTTTTCTTTTGCCAATTTTAGCAGTTCTTCCCCTTCATGGATATTTAGTACAAAGGGTTTTTGGCTTAGCACATGTTTTTGGGCATGGAGGGCGGCTTTTAGTATAGGCAATCTGTCCAAGGGGTGTGGTGTTATGTCCACCACCTCTATATCATCCCTTTCCAGTAGCTTTTTATAATCTTCATACACTTCGGCTTCCGGATAGTACTTGTCCCTAATTTTTATCGCCTTGGAAAGGGTGCGATTGGCAATGGCGACCACCTTTAGGCCAAAATCCCTATAGTTCCGTAAATGATAATCACTGATCCCGCCTGTACCTATAATTCCTATATTGGGATTATATGATCTGGGCTTTTGCGGTAAATAATTTATTGTGGGCGGTTTAATTTCGTGGGCCGCTTTTTCGGCACTCAGACCATAGCCGTCGTTCTCTGTACTCATCGGTTTGTTTTAGGTTGCCATTAGGATCCTGCTTCAGGTTCTCAGACCTACCTGTTGCATAAGTTCATTTGTGGTGCGGTAGGCTTCTTCAACCCATTCGACTATTTTGGAAGGGTCAGGGGAATATTCTAGCTCCAGCGAAACGGAGCCTTCAAAATCCAATTCCTTTATGGCTTGAAGGTAAGGGGCAAATTTTACCACGCCACGGCCAGGTGGGAGGTCGCCGTGCACCATTCCATCGCAATCGCTGATATGTACATGGGCCGCTTTTCCCTTAAGGAGGGATAGCTCTGAGGGAGATGAATCTGCCAGCACCAAATGGCTGATATCTATATTGGCCTTTACGTTCGGGAGTCCACAATCATTGATGAACTGGGCCATTTTAGGTACCGAATTCAAGAGACTGAGCCTAAAAGGCTCTAGCTCCAAAGCTATTTCCACTCCATATTGCGCGGCATATTCAGCAATATTCCTTGTATGTTGCACCCCCCAATCCCATTGGGCCTGCGGAGGGATCACTTCCCTTTGCCATATGTATTCGCCCAATACCAACAGTACGTTTTTGGCTCCGAATTCCCTGACGAGATCTACCGCTTTTTTGACTCTTTTCTCATGAAATTCCCTCACGGGGTCATTAAAATCAACAAGTCCAAAAGCTACCACCACCACGGACACTATGGGAAGATTTTTTGTGTCGCAGATATTTTTGATGAGATCCACCTCCTTTTGGTCTATTGTCATGGGTTCGGGAAAAATATCCACCGTATCAAAGCCTAATCTGGCAATGTGTTCCAGACCGGTTTTGGTATCTACGCCCGCTTGGGCAAAAGCACTGTTTATAATTCCTAGTTTCATATAAATTGGTTTAGTTTATTTCCTTGAAAGTTAAAGATTTTCTTTCAAGCTACTTGCACTCTTATCGTTAGAGGAGAGATCTGCAAACTCAACATCCGAACGATCGGAGGTCATGGCGGCCACCTTAAGGATCATATCGTCCTCCACCTTGCCCAATTTGGTATAGGATGGATGATGCGATTCCTTGTATGGATTGTTCGAAGCTTTATTATAGGCACAGATCATGGTCCATCTGGAGTTCTCAGAATTGTTGGGGTCGGAAGCGTGTAGCAGGTTTGAATGAAAAAAGAGTGCATCACCGGGTTCCATTTCGCAGTACAATTTTTCCCTTAGCTTTAAAACCTCATTTACACGTTCCATGTCTGCTCCTGCCTGGTCCCCACTTAATATATGGTTTACGCGGCCCATTTTATGGGAGCCCGGAATTACCTGTAGGCACCCGTTTTCTTTTGAGGTCCTATCCACGGCTATCATAACGCTGAGCAAATCCGGAAACAACAGACCATTTTGGTACCAATACCCATAATCCTGATGCCATGCCCAAGCCCCCCCGACTTTGGCGTCTTTAAGTACCATCTTGGAATGATAATGGTATACCTCGCCTCCTAAAAGTTGCTCCACACTTTCAACAAGTTTTTTGCACCTGGCGAACATTCCATAAATACCGTCACCCGGATGGTTCCACAACGACAACCGAATTGCATTTCCTTTCCCGTCATCCATTGACGAGGCGGATTTGTCCATCGCACGATCATTATGCGCCTTTTTACTCAATGCTGCTATTTCTTCTTTGGAAAAAAGACCACTTTTTATCAAAAAGCCATCTGCTGCGAACTTCTTAATTTCTTCCTCGGTTAATTTCATATAAAATAGATTTTTTAAGAAAAGATTATATTATTATTTTTTTGTAAGTTAGTTTTTCTATGGTCATGGTATATTTCATTTCTAATCAAAGAGTGATTATTATTTATTCATGCAACAGGGAGATAGAAAATTATGGTAGAAGAACTTAAAATAGAAAAAAATCATCAGGGTTTTGTCTTTCTTTATGACTCCAAAAAACATAAGGTGGGAATGCGCAATCCCCATCGTCACAAAGAGCTCGAACTGAACATAGTCATCAAGGGCTGTGCGGAGTATATCCTTTCAGACCAGTGTTACAAACTGACGCCTGGAAATATTGTATGGCTTTTTCCCGGTCAGGAGCATCAGCTTACGAAAACGGATTCCAACTTTCAAATGTACGTGGTGGTGTTCAAAGAAGATCTTTTTAAGAAAAACCAGTTCTTAAAAGAAAAGTACTACATCTTATCGGAACAAAATCCCAAAGGCTCCTTTTGCAGAAGGGTTTCGCTTTCATCGATCGAGAAATTGGAAAAAACATGCCAATCCCTGTGTGAACTGAATTCGAAAAACGTGCTTTCGCCTGCCTATTATTACGCCGGGCAGGCCTTTGGCTATAAAGACAACTCTCCCTACCTGCATTCGGATCCAATTCTATTAAATGCGGGACTATCATACTTGATGACCGTTGGATGGCATCTTTTCCTTACCGAAGGGGCGGAAGAAAAAAATAATGTGCTCAACCCGGCTGTGGAAAAAGCCATAAATTTATTAAAAGACTTTCCGGAGAGGGACTTTGGCCTAAATGAATTGTCCCTTGAATGTGGAGCCAGCTCTTCGCGATTGAGCAGATTGTTCAATGAACAGATAGGGTCCAGTATCGTCGATTATAAAAATAAGCTAAAACTTGAGCAGTTTCTTGACTGTATTAAGCACAATCCCAATTTTAGCATCAGTGAAGCCTGTTATAGGGTAGGATTTGGCAGTTATTCACAATTTTATAAAACCTTTAAGCAGTACTTTGGAATTTCGCCCAAAGCGTATTTTTCGGAATAACAATATGTAAAAATGGAATTGCTGTCTTTCCCATTTTTGAGAAAGTGTGCACCCGTTCGGTCATTCCAGGTATCTCCGTGTTCGGGCCTGTTACATATCCAACATCTATGGTAGGGAGAAGGCAATGTAGCTATCGCCTCCCTCCGCATCCAATTTACTGCCCCCACAGGCAATAACGATGTATTGCTTTCCATTGGCCTCGTACGTGCTAGGAGTGGCAAAACCCGCAGCGGGAAGTTTTGTTTCCCATAGTAGTTCCCCTGTTTTCTTAGCGTACACCCTAAACATTTTGTCCTTAGTGGCTGCGATGAACAACAGACCACTGGCGGTCACGACGGGACCGCCATAGCTTTCTGCACCCGTTATGGGATGTCCTTGCTCCATCAATTCCGGATAAGTGCCAAAAGGAACTGTCCACAAATATTCCCCAGTGTTTAAATTGATGGCGTTGAGTGTGCCCCATGGTGGACGAATGGCGGGAAAACCCTTGTTGTCCAAGAATTTGCCAAATTTGTTGATGGAGTAGGTTATTTTCGGATCGGAATCGGTCATTCCGGGTTCCTTGGACGTCATCCCTTTCTTTTCCCCATCATAGATGTAGGCAAGCAGCGCTTCCATTTCTTCCCCTGAAATATTCTTAAAGGCCGGCATCATGTTTTTTCCATTCTTTATAATATTGGCCATAGCCTTCCTGTCGCTGGTCTTTGAGGCCTCCAGAAGGGAAGGAAAACCACTTGTGCTGTTTCCTTTAAGATCTGTACCATGGCAGGCGGTACAGTTAAGCGTGTACAGACGCTGACCGAGGGAAACGCTCTCCAGTTCCTGCTCGGTCGCGGTTGGCCCCAAGCCAATGTTCCACGCCATTTCACTACTGTTCACATATAGGATGCCTTCGGGATCTGCAGCTGCGCCCCCCCATTCCGCTCCCCCGTCCAGACCGGGATATACAAGGGTTCCCTCTGTACTTAATGGGGTAAAAGGTCCGTCCAATCGGCTCCCTTTAAGGATTTCCAACAGT
The DNA here is from genome assembly GCA_963974715.1 of uncultured Sediminicola sp. GTDB lineage: Bacteria > Bacteroidota > Bacteroidia > Flavobacteriales > Flavobacteriaceae > Sediminicola. The sequence continues at coordinate 38,500 of CAXBDK010000001.1, read as the reverse complement.
TCCTCCCTATTTTCCGCATAGGGACTTATATCTGCCTCCGTGATCTTATGTCTTGCAAAAGGTGCGGGCTTTGTGGGAAAAGGTTGGGTAGGCCACGTATTCTCGCCTGGAACCTCCGAAGCGGGAACGGTTCTTTCCTCAATGGGGAAAAGCGGTTCGCCCGTTTCCCTATCAAAGACAAATACAAAGCCCTGTTTGGTTACCTGTGCCACGGCATCCACTTTTTTCCCTTTATGGTCCACGGTGACCAAGTTGGGGGGCGCCGGGGGATCTCTGTCCAACATATCATGGTGAACGAACTGAAAATGCCAAATACGCTTACCCGTAGCGGCGTCTAACGCCAACAAAGTGTTGGCAAAGAGGTTTTTTCCTGTTCGGTTGCTCCCATAGAAATCATAAGCGGCTGAACCTGTAGGGGCATAGAGGATACCTCTTTCCCTGTCAATGGCCATGCCTGCCCAATTGTTCGCACCACCAACTTCGGTATTCCTGTGCGCATCCATAGGCCATGTATCGAATCCAAATTCGTTGGGCCGGGGTATGGTATGGAATACCCATTCCAGGTCACCTGTCCTGATATTGAAAGCTTGGATATGGCCCAAAGCGGCATCCGCCCCTTCTGAGACCCTTAGTGGCATAATGATAAGGTCTCTATAGACCGTGCCGGGCGTATTGGATAGCACCATCTTATTTTTTGCGGTTTCCCCCAATCCGGACTTAAGGCTAACGCGACCGTTCTCCCCAAAGGAAACAATATCCTTTCCGGTAACGGCATCCACGGCATGGAGCCATTCCCCATGTGTATAAAGGATCCTTTTGTCCTGGCCATCCTTCCAATATACCAATCCCCTGCTGGTGTTGAACTGATCCAAACTATCCGTTTTCTTTCTCCAGTACTCTTCGCCCGTAGCGGCATTAAGGGCGAACGGTTCGGTTGTGGCGGTCATGCCGTAAAGAACACCATCAATGATCAAGGGGTTGCTTTGGATCTGCCCCGTATCCAATGTGCTATATTGCCAAGCGACCTTCAAGTTGCCAACATTATCCACATTGATCTGGTCCAATGTAGAGTAATGGTTTCTTCCCGGCCCACCAAGATACTCGCTCCAGTCACTGCCCGCCCCTATAGGTGCGATCGGCCTGCGCGGTTCATTACAGGAATGAAGAAAAAAACCCAGAAGGATGGCTGTAATAATAAACGATCTTTTCATTGGACTTGTAATTTCATTTTTTATGTACACGACTCCGGTTGCTTTAGAGTCCAAAGTTGGCACCTATAAAATAATTTCGCAATGGCGCTGCATTGAAGAACCTGTTTCCAAAAGCATTGATATCGTTCCCCAGACTATATTGCTGGTTAAGGAGGTTGTCAACGCCTGCATAGAGTTCCAAACTATGATGTTTATTGATAGTGGTGGACCATTTTAGTTGCGCCTGTACCAAGTGATAACTATCGGCGTACACCAGGTTGGCATCGTTCAAGGGGATACGGTCCGTAAAATTATGCTGTGCCGTAAGGGAGATCGAATGTGGCAGGGACACCTCCAGATTGGTCACCAGTACATTGCGTGGCACCCCCGTTAGCCTGTTTCCGGAATAGTCCTCGGTATCCTGGAGATAGTCCCTAAATTTAAACTGGCTATGTGTATAAGCAGTACTTGCCCGCAGCCCCTGAAGAAACCCGATATTTGTGGGTTCTACCAGCCAGTAGGACACCATGGACTCAAATCCCAATTGGTCCGTTCCCCCGGCGTTGGTAAAAAACTCGGCCCCTCCCTCGTCCAGACGTCTCACGATTGCCTCCTTCATTTTATAGTAATAGAGGGACGCATCGATCTGCAACCGATTATTGCGGCCAGTATACCGGAAGCCGGTCTCATGGTTCCAGCCCGTTTCCGCCTGCAGCTCCGTATTGATGGTTATATTCGAGGGGCGGATCTCTGCGGTGGTCGGCGGGGAATAGCCTCTACTGAAGGATGCCCTCCATGCAAAACCAGGGGAGAGCAGATAAGAGAGGCTTACCCGCGGCATCCATTCCGGTGAGAAATCACTTTCCCCAGTGGTACTTTCCGGAAAAGTGGTTTCGAAATGATATTTGTAAAAATTCAGGCTAATTGCCGCTTCCATGGTCAACCTATCAAAGAGATCCGCTCTGAGGTTCGTAAAATAAAAATGATTGTTGGTCTTGAATTCATCGGCGGCCTGTAGGGCTCCCCTTGTGGCGTTCCCATCATTGTCATAATTATAGATTTCATGTCGTGATCGTTGCCATTCCATGCCCAAGTGCCATTTCCAATCTACCGTATTGCCCAATGTTCTGCCAGGTAAATACTCAAGATAGGTCCGCCCTCCAAAATTTCGTTCGTCCCTTTCCTCATAATTGGTGATAAAGGGATTTTCAAAATCGGTAAGGGATCCGAACACTGAAACCACGTGCCGTAACCTACTGCCCAATCGTGCCCTGTGCGATACTCCACCGTACAAGGTCTTATTGAATATGCCCGCCTGTTGCTCGACCGCTCCGGGATTGGGCCCAGCGGCCTGTCTTGCCTGCCGTGGATCTTCCGCATACTGCTGTTCGTTCAGCCCTCCCGGTGTTTCATACTGCTGATCGGCATAAAAGGCAAAAAGTCGTACGCTATTGTTCATGTTATAGTTCCATTGTTCCGAAGCTTGGATATAGTGCCTGCGCGTTGCGGAATTTTCACGGTACCCGTCAGAGCGCAAATATGCCTGGTCCAAGTTGAACTGTGATTTCTTTCCCAGCAGCTGTACGGAAGCGTTTTGGTGGAACATCCCATAGGACCCTCCACTTAGACCTAGATCCACTCCCACGCTATCCCGTCCGTTTCCTACGGGATCTATGAGCACTACCCCTCCCGAATTGGCACCGAAAAGGCTGCCATCAGGTCCTTTTAGGACTTCCATTCTATTGATGGCCCTAGTATCCAGCAGGTTCAAATAGGTGTTTCCACTGGCATCGGTCAGGGGAAATTCGTCCATATAGACCTTTACGTTGCGTACCCCGAAAGGGGAGCGGAGCAAACTTCCCCTGATGGACAGGCGAAAGCTTCCCGGAGATCGTTCCTCCATTCTAACGCCTGGAAGGGAATTCAAGGCGGGAAGTAATGTCACATCGGCTTGATTCCCCAACATGCTCGGACCAATGACACCCACTGAGGTAGGGGTCTGAAGAAGGGGTTGCACCGAAAGGTATCCCTTTACCACCGCTTCCTCGAGCCTTAAAACACTATCGGTGGCGGGCACCTGTGAATAAAGTGCGGTATAGAAGAAAAAAAGAATTATCGTTGCTATACTAATTTTGGACATAAAAAGCAGAGTTGTAGATCTGTTTCAAATTTACGGAGTTTTATTCCGTTGAAACACCTTTGGGCAGGGCAAAAGCTATATAACTATCCCCTCCGGCCGCTCCCAACTTGGTGCCGCCACAGGCAACGACCACATACTGTCGGCCGTCCACCATGTACGTTGTTGGCGTGGCAAAGGCCGCTGCGGGTAGCTGGACCTGCCATAGCAATTTGCCAGTTTTTGTATGGTATGCCCTTAGCTTCGCATCCTTGGTCCCCGCAATAAACAACAGACCGCTGGCAGTGACCACTGGCCCCCCATAACTCTCGGCCCCGGTCTGGGGGATTCCTTTTTCCAATAGCTTGGGATGTTCCCCGTGGGGTACTTTCCATAGATATTCCCCCGTATTCAAATCTATGGCATTTAAGGTTCCCCAAGGTGGGCGTACTGCTGGAAAGCCATCTGCATCCAAGAATTTATCGTAGCCCGATATCTGATAGGGAATTTTGGAATTCTCTTCGGATTTTCCCATTCCCGGTTCTTTGGAAATACTACTTTCCATCTGTTCTTCTTCATTGACATAGGCCGTAAGCGCCTGTAACTCCACCTCCGAAAACTTGTTGAAGGCAGGCATCATCCCTTGACCGTTTTGGATAATATTTTTGATATGTTGCCTATCTCGCCTGAGTTTTATGTCCACCAAAGAAGGAAAACCACTGGCTGGGCTTCCTGCACGATCTGCCCCATGGCAAACGGCGCAGTTCATGGTATACATCCGTTGCCCCAAGGATTGGTTCCGCAGTTCGGCTTCGGTGATGGAAGGATTGAGGGAAATGCGCCATGCCATTTCATTGCTGTTCACATATAGGATACCATTGGGATCTGCGGCGGCCCCGCCCCATTCGGCACCACCGTCGAGCCCGGGATAAATGATGGTCCCCTGGGCGCTGAGAGGCGTAAATGGTCCTTCAGAACGGCTATTTTTTAATTTTTCGATCAATTCCTCCCGATTGGAAGCCTGTGGATTGATATCCTCTTCGGTAAAGGTCTGTCGGGCATATGGGGCGGGTTTGGTCGGGAAGGGCTGTGTGGGCCAGGCTTCTTCCCCGATGATATCCGAAGCGGGTACCGGCCGTTCCTCAATGGGGAATAGGGGCTCCCCCGTTTCCCTATCAAAAACAAATACGAACCCTTGTTTTGTTGTTTGGGCCACGGCATCTATTTTCCTGCCTTCATGTGTCACCGTCAGTAAATTGGGAGGGGCAGGGGGGTCCCTGTCCAAAATATCATGGTGAACAAATTGAAAATGCCAAAGGCGTTTCCCTGTTTCGGCATCCAGGGCGATCAAACAATTGGCAAAAAGGTTTTCTCCTTTGCGGTTGCCGCCATAGAAATCAAAGGCGGCCGAACCTGTTGGGGCATAGATGATCCCACGTTCAACATCCACGGCCATTCCTGCCCAATTGTTGGCACCCCCTATCAGTTTGTTGGTGTGAAGGTCTTCGGGCCAGGTCTTATATCCAAACTCGCCAGGCTCGGGAATGGTATTGAACACCCATTCCAGATCACCGGTCCTTATGTTAAAAGCTTGGATAAGTCCCTTGGCGGCATCCGCTCCTTCCGAAACCCTTAACGGCATTACAATAATATCCTTGTACACCGTACCAGGTGTATTGGAGATGACCATCCGCTCTTGTGAAACATCCCCCAGCCCTGCTTTTAAGCTTACGCGCCCCCCTTTACCAAAAGATTCGATCGGATTTCCTGTAGCGGCATCCACCGCATATAACCATGGGCCATTGGTGTACAATATTCTTTTATCATCCCCATCCTTCCAGTAGGAAAGTCCGCGACTCGTGCTAAAACTGTCCATTCCTTCGGATTTTTTCCGCCAGATTTCCTTGCCCGATGCCGCATCCACTGCAAAGGGCTGGGTGGTAGCGGTCATTCCAAAGACCATGCCGTCCACCATCAAAGGATTGCACTGTACTTGGCCCGTGTCCTTGGTATGATATGTCCAAGCGATTTCCAGTTGTTGCACATTGGAAGGATCGATCTGCTCCAAAGTGGAGTATTGGTTGCGTCCAGGACCTCCTTGGTATTCCTTCCATTCGCTATCGGACCCGTGGGAACCATCCGTTTTTTTTTCGGAATTACAGGAAATAGATCCTATTCCTAAAAATAGGACCATTGAAAAGGGGATTACTATTCGTTTCATCGATCTGTTATATGGTATTAATATATGGAATTGTATGCATCATTGATCCTCTGATACCTGTTATGCAATGGCCCAGGCCTTGTCCCCCTCATAGGGAACGCAGGCCATATAACTACCGGGAGTCTGGATATAATTGAGCGCTTGCGTGGCCCCTATCTCCGAAGTAAAATAACCAAGAAGGGTCAATTCCTTTAGCATACGATAGAAATGTTCGGGATTTTCAGCTTTTTTATTCCTGTAGTACTCCTTGACCTCCAGTTCCAGATTGGTAAGGTAATCGGTTTTTTCATCCGCTTTTGCGACTTCAAAAAAATGGCCGTATTCAGCGGTAAAATTTCCCCGCATCTTTTTGAGGCCTTCGATAAATGTTTCTTGCTGTTCGGCATCATAACAATCGGTAACCATTGCTGCCATAAATCTGCCCACTTCCGCCGCTTTTGCACCTGGAGTGTCCGTGGTGGGAATGATCGCTTCCCCTATTTCATCCATAAATGCGATATCTTCCCTTGAAAATAAACCGGTTGTGGACTTTCCGCCCTCCCGTTGGTCCGATCTGCAGCCCATAAGAAAAGCCGAGCCGCCAATGACGGTTCCTCCCAACAGGAATGTCACATTTTTTAAAGCCTCGCGTCTGTCCATATTTTTATTTTTTAGCAATGAAACGGATTTGATCTCCGGTTCGGGTAACTACTCTTCTATCCCCCTGTAGGGTACGTTGATATCAAGTCGTTGCTCCATTGGCGCCGGGATTTGTTTCCCCAACGTCCAGTGCACTGCATTGATGATCAATTGCTGCATTGATACTTCCCTAAAATCCTCTGGGTGTCCCAAGGTGGTCATAAAAAATTTCCCACCGAACGAATTGGTTCCCGTCCAGGCCACGGGATGATCTATGGCTTGTGGGTCATCGGGATTGACCGCTTTTCCCATCAGTAGGGATTCTGAGCCCTTTAATGGGTATTCGGGAAGCACCGTATACAACCAGGATTGGGCAGGGAACTTCTTTTGCACCCCTGTAAGGATAGGATGTTCTTTGGCTTCGGGCATTACCGAAACTATGGTGGTGGATTCGTGCCCATAGTGGGTATGTCCCTTTTTTTCCCATCCGGGCGGGGCGTTGAAAGCCATTTCACCAAAAGCGTTCCACTTTTCCAATTCGTGGCCCTCGGGATAATTAAAGGCATGGGTGGAAGTACGCAGGCCAAGGACGGGCCGACCTGATTTCAGATAGTTCTCTATATGTGCGATCTGTTCGGAAGGAAGTCTTCTCCAACGCAAAAAAAATACGGCCAGATCAGCATCTTCCAACGCTTCCAGACCTGGAATGTTCTCTTCTGAATTTTGATCTGGGGATGCTTTTAGGACTTTGGTGCGGATACCGTAATTTTTTTCAAGTTCCGCCGCCAATATCGGCATGGTCTCCTCTCCGCTATATTCATGGTCTCCCAGTACAAATACCACCAATGGCCTTTCACTTGTTGTGGGCAGTTCCATCATTAGGTCGTCTATTGTCCGCTGCATTTCTCCCTGTGGACCAGTGGCTATAAGATACTGATGGTTTCCTTTGGGGTTCCAGGTGTTACTCCCATCCTTCCCGATCTGTATCTTTCCCGATCTGGGTCTGTAATGGCTACCATACCCCCTAATGGCGACCATAACGGCTGTTTGGTCCCAGCTCATCCTTCCCTCCGCGTCCATTTCTGCTTGGGGCATGCTTATTCTGTAGACATCCTTTACGGGACTGTTCCGGACGTCCGTATTTTGGACCAGGGGAAGTCCCGTTTTAATTTCGCTTCCAATTTCGAACCCACTGAAGAGCAAAGGCCTTTTCCAATTTTTGAACACATAATTCGCAGCGGTCACATCTTCCTCAATATTGAACTCCTTTCCTGAAGGAAACTCACCCGCCTTGCTTACCATTCCGTACACTTTCCTTTCCACAAGCTCTTTCCCGGAAAGCGGAGATATGTTATCCGCAGGTGACGCCAGCAAAGCGGCAATATTCGTTAAAAATCCTACTGTAAGCAAGGTAACGCTGTTATCCGGTCGATCTTTGAGAATCCTTCTGTAAAGTTCCACTGCTCCCGGCACTTCCTTATTGAACCAAATATGGTGGAGATATTTCGTGAGCAGGGTATCGCTCCATCCTTGGGAATCCTTTAGGATCAGGGCATCGCCTTTCGGGACTCCTATTGGAATATCCGGTTTTCCATAATAAGTGTTCAGAACGTTCAGAACGGCGGCAACCCCTTCGTACTTGGTACTTGCAATGGTGGCCAGAATTTTGGCCCCCCCCTTTTTTTCAAGGGCGTGCAGTACGGCCAAGGCCCCAACATCGTCATAGTCGAAACCCATATCCGTATCAAAGATCACCGAAACGGGATTCGATACCTGCTTGGCCTGCACCAAAAAAATGGGTAGGGCAAAAACCACCGACAGGAAAATTTTTTTGATCATTTAAGCTGGTTTTATCTATTATAAATTTTGTTTTTTCAATTCCCCAACGGCATAGTCCACTGCTCGGGCAGTAAGGGCCATATATGTCAAAGACGGGTTTTGGCACGCATTGGATGCCATACACGCCCCATCCGTTACAAATAGATTGTTCACTCCCCATACTTGATTATGGGCATTTAAAACGGATGTTTTTGGGTCCCTTCCCATACGTGCGGTCCCCATCTCATGAATCCCCAGACCGGGCACTTGATGGGAGTCATTGGCCTCAATATCGGTAAAACCGGCAGTTTCGAGCATATCGGCACCGGTTGCCAGGATATCGTCCAACATGCGCAGTTCGTTCTCCTTAAATTCAAAATCGATCTTGATAATGGGCATTCCCCATTCGTCCACCCTGTCCTTTGAAAGGGTAACCCGATTATCGGCATACGGAAGACATTCTCCCATGCCCGTCATCCAAAAATCCCATATTCCGGGTACCGTCAGAGCTTCTTTTAAAGAAGCGCCGAACAATCCCTCAGAAGCTTTTCCGGTCCTTCTGGAGCCCCCTGCTGCAAATGCAAACCCCCTTAAAAATTGTTGCTGTACGTCATTGCCCACATTTCTAAAGCGGGGAAGGTACACACCAGTAGGTTTCCTACCGTAGTAATATTGATCCTGAAACCCTTCGTGGGACCCGCCAAGCGCGCCACGGTAGTTGTGGTCCATAAGATAACGGCCCAAGGAGTCACTGTCATTGCCCATCCCATTGGGAAATCTGTCGGAAGTGGAGTTGAGCAGTATACTTGTCGTATTGATGGTTCCCGCATTCAGGAAAATGATCCTGGCATGGTATTCAGTGGTTTCCTTTGTGATCGTATCCATTACCCTCACTCCCGTGGCCCTTTGGCTTTTTTCATCGTAAAGAACGGTCTGTACCACCGCATGGCTCCGAAGCGTAAGGTTATTGGTTGCCCTTGCGGCGGGAAGTGTAGACGAGTTACTGCTGAAATAGGCACCATATGGGCATCCCCTGGCACAGAGGTCCCTGTATTGACAGGGTGCCCTCCCCGGTAGCCCTTTGGTAAGATTGGCAGTTCTAGAGGTAATGAGCCTTCTGTTGGTATAATTGCCCTCAATACTGGACTTAAAATGTTTCTCAATACAGTTCATTTCCATGGGGGGCTGAAATTCCCCGTCGGGCAAATGCGGAATGCCATCTTTGTTGCCGCTGATTCCGACAAATTTTTCAACATAGGAATACCATGGGGCAATATCCCTATATCTTATGGGCCAGTCTATGGCTATGCCTTCTTTGGCATTGGCTTCAAAATCCAGATCGCTCCAACGCTGGGTCCAACGTCCCCAAATAAGGGATTTTCCTCCTACTTGGTATCCCCGGATCCAATGAAATGGCTTTGCCTGCTCATATGGATGCTCTTTATCCTTCACAAAGAAATGCTGGGTACCCTCATTGAAGGCATAACAACTGCTTGCCACGGGGTTCTCTTTGGAAACTTCGAAGGGGATATTTCCGCGATGCGGGAAATCCCACGGATTTTTGTTCGCTGTAGGATAGTCTTTTATATGTTCTACATTTCTTCCCCTCTCCAATACCAATGTTTTCAGCCCTTTTTCACAAAGTTCCTTTGCGGCCCAGCCACCCGTTATTCCCGAACCCACCACAATGGCATCAAAGGTATGGTCCTTCATCGCTTTCGTGTTCAGGTTCGGCGGGGTCTTAAAATCGTTCGTTAGGTCTTCCATCATATATTACCAGCCAAATATTTTTTTTACATAGTTCCTACTGTCTTTCCACTCTTGCGTCACCGGTCCCTTAGCGGGCTCCTCGAAGGCCAGTTCTATGGCCGCCCTTCCCTTAAAGCCAACTTTACGAAGGGCATCTGCTATTGCTGGAAAGTCCGTCACACCGTCGCCTAGGGCACGTGTCCATTTTCCGTTGGCATCCTGATCCCGTAAATGCAGGTACACCATACGGTGGCCATAGGTATTGATAAACCATACCGGGTCTACCCCGCCGCGGATCAACCAGTTGATGTCCGGTCCCAATTTTAGGTCAGGCACCCTATCAACGGTCCCCCTAAAATCATGAAGATCATGTGCCACCTCGAAGGTATGGTTATGAAGATTGGGCAGAATTTGGCTCCTTTTACAGATTACCATAATTTTTTTCAGCAATTCCGCTTGGTCATCAAGTTCGTCCGCTGTTTTTTTTCTGCCTGCATCGCCCACTGTTATACCAAAGGTACTCCCTTTTAATAGGTGAAGACGCTCCACCACCATCTCAACATCCTCAAGGATTTCCTGATGCTTGTCAGCATTCCACATATCGGCATTATAGGAGGTCCCCGTTACCGGAATACCGTATTTGGCGCTGAGATCTCCCGCAAGGGGGACAAAATCATTGCGGCGCAGATTGGATTCCATTACTTCCATTCCTTCAAGGTCCGCTGCTTTAAAATCCTTAAAAACCTGTTCGAGAACGGGGGTACAGTCCCAATTAGGGGGAAATCTGCTGGAGTAGACCCAAACATGGCCGCTTAGGGGGACTTTGTTGGAGACTGGGATTTCCAGCAAACTTGCAGGAAAAAAACCTTCCAATAAGGTTGCCCCACCAATACAAGTGGAGGCTTTTATGAATTTCCTTCGGGAATGGCTATTGTACATTTACGTTCTTTTAATGGCATTAAGGTAGTTTACTTTTTCTTTACGACTGCCCCGCGCCCTGATTTTGTATTGGTGAACAAAAATGGACAAAGGAGTTTTAACGGCACTGTTAAAAACTCCTATTCTGTCCTTTATTGATAGTAACCCACTAAGCAAGATGTACTGTGCTCCGAGGTTGTATACTCAGTATCCAGGGTTTTGCTCCAATTCGGGATTGGCGGTCAATACGGTGGCCGGTATGGGGAACAATTGACGGTGTTCCGCGGAGGCCGACTTTTCCCACCATTCATCATTGAATTTACCAAAACGTATCAGATCTTCCCTGCGGTGCATTTCATATGCCAATTCCCTGCCACGTTCATCCAGCAGTTCGTCCATTGTAAGGTTTGAAGTGGTGTACTGGGCATTTTCGGCATCTGCTTCAAAATTTCTGGCCCTTACCTGGTTTACAAGATCCACGGCTTCGGAGGTTGCCTCGCCCCCGGCAAGTCTCATCAGGGCTTCCGCTTTTAAAAGCATCATATCGGCCAATCGGAACAGCACCATATCATTGCTCATATTGGAGAGCCCGCCTACCTCTACCTCATATTTGATGCTCATGGCCCCTTCATCCCATCCGGTATCGTCACTTTGGAGGGCGGTAATCTGAGGGGTAACGACCATTTCATAGCCATACCAGCTCCAAATTGGCTCCTCTTCCCCATCTTCATTGATGAAGGTCTGGGGCCCCACCACCCATTGTTCGATACGTTCGTCATTTTCCGCAAATAGGTTAAAGAACGATTCTTGGGTGCTGTATTTGTGCCATCCGTAGTATTCTACATTATATTTTGCGAACAGGATCTCTTCGTGAAGGTTCTGTTCGGCAAAGTTGAAACCTGTTGCGTTACTCGCGTCAAAAGGTACCACAAGTATATTCTCATTACTGTTCTCGTTGTTTACAAGGAAAGGTGTGCTCCAATCGGAATCTAAGCTGTAATTGGCCCCCAGTACATTATCAATGGCCGAAATGGCATCTTCCCATCTTGGCGTACCGGTAAAGACGTCCGCATTTATATAAAGTTTGGCCAATAGGGCGTAGGCCGCGGATTTTGTAAAATGACCATACCAGTTCGCATCGCCTTTTTCTCCCAATTGGGGAATGTTTTCCAAAATCTCCTGTTCTATAAATTCAAATACCTCCTGTCTGGATCTGGTGGCGGGACTTGATTCACCTACTGAGGTAACGATGGGGATATTTCCAAAGGTGCTGAGGGCCCAATAGTAATGTAATGCCCGTACCAGTTTAATTTCGGCAATCATCCGTTCCTTTGCAATGGGCAGATCCATGCCGCTCAAGTCCTGTTCTTCCATAGCGCCCAAAAAGTAGTTGCTGTATCCAATGGCCTGAAAAAGGTTCTGCCATTCATAAAGTATCCAAACATCGCTGGAAGTCCATGTATGCCGGTGTAAACGCACCCATGCCCCGTTTTGATCTTCATAACCATTTCTTGTGGGCGCCACTACCTCATCGGTAGAAAGTTCCTGTAAGGAAAAATGTCCCCCATCATAAAGGTTTTGCATAAAGGCATAGGGCATCACATAGGCGGCCATCACCTGATCTTCGTTCTGATAAAAATTTTCAGAGGTTTCCGCACTGTACACTTCTTCTTCCAGGTCCATATCACAACCACCAAGGCAACAAAGGCCCATCAATGATAATATCAGTGGTAATCTGCTCATATATATATATTTCATGGTAAAAAGTTTTATGGTTAGAAATTTGCGCTCAGTCCTATGGTAAATGTACTGGTCCTTGGATAGTAGTCATAATAAGGTTCCACACTGGGTCCGTTGGAAACTTCCGATTCTGGATCTGAAGGGTAATAATTGATTCCCATCTCGGGATCGTTCCCTGAAAAGTCGGTGAAAGTCAATAGATTGGTTCCCGTTACATACACCCTGATACTTTTGATGTAATCCGTATTTTCCATGGGGAAGGTATACCCCACCGTTACATTGTCCAGCTTTACATAAGAGCCGTTCTCAATATAATAGCTGGAGAATAGGGGCGAGTTCTGAATGGGCTCATCAAGGGCGGACTCAAAAAGGTTCTGTCTGGAATAGTAGGAAATGTTTTCGTGGAACATTCTTTTTCCGTTCACAGCATGGAAAGCCAGGGCACTTCTTACAAGAACTGTGGCATCAAAATTGCCAAAGTTGAAATTATTGGTCAGTCCAAGGCTATATTTGGGTATACTATTGCCAAGATATCGGAAGTCGTCCTCCCCAATTTCACTGTCCACCACGGCCTCCCCTTCCTGATTTTGGAACAGCCAGTCACCTTCTTCCGTAAAGCCTGCAAATACCCTTCCATAGAATGCGGCAACGGGCTGTCCTGATGCCAATCGTTGAATATTTACCCCTTCCGTAACCCTGGTAATGTCTTGGGCACTGCCCTTAAACTGATCACTGGTAATGGAAACGATCTCATTTTCATTAAAGGCGGCCACAAAACTTGTATTCCATCTAAAGGTATCGTTTTTGTAAAGCTGGGCATTCAATGCCAGTTCAAAACCTTTGTTTACCATAGATCCGGCATTTGCGAATATTTCTGGGAGAATCAGCGAGGGTACCTGTGCGGTATAATTTCCAACAAGATTTTCGATTTTTCTATGGTAATAGTCCATAGATCCGCTCAGCCAACTGGATTGGAACAGGGCAAAATCCAACCCAATGTTCAGCTCTTTTTTGGTTTCCCACTGTAGTGCGGGATTGGGGTTAATGGACGGGCCGTAGGGCTGGATCCAGCTACCGCTGCCAGGTTCCCCAAGATAGCCATTGTGCGAACCTCCAAAATAGGGGCCCAAAGTGGCCAAAGACTGGTACGGTGACAAGCTCTCTTGGTTGCCCGTTACCCCATAACCACCGCGCAACTTTAAATATTGGATAAGCTCGTTGTCCTGTAAAAACTCCTCTTTTGAGGCCACCCATCCCGCAGAAATACCGGAAAAAGTGTCCCATTTGTTATCTCGCCCCAATACGGAGGCCCCTTCCCTTCGAATACTTAAATTTAACAGGTATTTTTTCCGGTAATCATAAATGATCCTTCCAAAGAAAGCGGCAAGGGTCCTTTCCGACCCATAACTTCCCACAAATACGCCACTTCTGTTAAAGTTTGGGGTAAAATTATTGAGCGCGCCCCCCGCACCCAGGTTGTAATACAGGAAAGCATCCGTATTAAAACTATTGTTGCCGGCACTAAATCCCTCGTTAAAGGTATTTTGATAGGAGTATCCCGCCAAAACATCCATATTATGGTCATCATCTATAGTTGTCCCATACCCTAGTGTCGTTTCCACGATATTGGTCGTGGTAAGATCTTGGGACCTTGAAGCTTGTCCGCCCACTCCTTGCTGCTGTTGGAAAAAGTCCTCTCGGCTACTATAGGAACCCCCTAAAAAGGAATTTTTCATCAAGGAGTAGGAAACAGAGGCATCCAGGCCGTCAAGTATTGCATAATCCACTTTTATATTGCCAAGTAATCTGGATTCCTTGCTATTGTTGGTAGTGGTATACATACTTGCTACCGGGTTCCACTGTAGGCCGAACTGTATATCCGGTCTTTGGTACCAAGAACCATCAGGATTCTTTACGGGGAATGTAGGGTTCATCTTTAAGCTCTGGGCCAAAGAACCATAGTTGGCAAAATCCCTATTGTCATGGGAGTTGGTCAACATAAAGGAGAAATCGAGCTTGTCCTGCAGTGCTTTTGTGTTCAACTTAAAGGTACCGTTAAGGCTTTCCCTTTCGGAGATAAGGTCGATTCCCTGAAAGTTGCGGTAGTTTATGCCCGCATAATAGGTGGTCTTTTCGTTGCCACCACTTACCGATAGATTGTGTACATGGCTAATGGGGGTCCTTGTAACCTCATCAAACCAGTCTGTGTCCGCACCTGCATCATCCACGGCAAACCCATAATCGTTGCCTACCTGTCTGTACTGTGCTGCGTCCAGCACATCGTACTTATTGGTGACCACATCGGTACTCACATAACTATTGTAATTTATTTGGACCTCCCCTGGAGTTCCTTTTTTAGTGGTGATGATGATTACGCCGGCGGTGGCCCTGGACCCGTAAATGGCTGCGGCCGATGCATCCTTCAATACATCTATTGAAGCTATATTGGATGGTGCCACTGTCTGCAGATCTCCGCCTGGCACGCCATCTATAACGATGAGCGGTTGTGAATTTCCACTTATGGTAGCAGGGCCCCTTAAGGAAAAATCCGCGGTTGCATTGGGGTCGGAACTGGGATTGCTTGTTGAAAGTCCCGCTACCTTTCCCGAAATCAAGGTCATAGGGTCATTGATCATCCCAGAATTAAAATCGTCCGCACTTACTGTGGAAATGGCTCCGGTAACCGTTTCCCGGCTCTGTGAGCCGTATCCGATAAGCACTACCTCTTCCAGGGAACTTACATCTTCTTCCATGACAACGTCTATGTTCCCTTGGTTGCCCACAGTGATACGTTGCCTTAAGTATCCCAAATAGGAAATGACCAGGACCGCATCATTTTCTGATACTTCCAGTTCAAAACTCCCATCAAAATCGGTCATTGTCCCGTTGTTGGTTCCTTCAACTAGGACGTTTGCCCCTACAATGGGTATCCCCTCCGTATCGCTTACTGTTCCGCTTACTTGTTGTTGGGAAATGGCCTGTTGTGAAACTAACACGATAAAAAGACAGAACAGCCATTTTAATTTTTTAATTTTCTTACTGATTATTTTCATAGGGTCGATTATTTTGAGATTAGTGGTTCGGAATAAAAAAGAATACTTGCTATATTAAAAGTGATGGGTTTTTGAGCTTATTTTTGGAAATCGATAATTTTAAAGGCACAACGATATCATATTCTTAACAAAACTATGACCTTTTGGGCATCCATCCATTTCGTTTTTCTGCTAATCGATGTTATATTTTGCCCAATCAATAGGTTTTCGGCCAAATCTTCGACGATATTTCCCGAAAATACTGGGCCACCAACAACTGCATGGTTCTTGTCCGATTTTTGGACGTGGGGGCCTGAGCCCGTCACAATTGGACACTTTTTGGCATCCTACTTTATAAGAAGCCATCTGACGGAAGATCCTTCCATGGGTATCTGGATCTGCGAAGGCGCTTCTTCCATAGAAAATTTGTCCCCTGTAAGAATGTCCAGTAAGACCGGATTCCCCTCTGCGGTAAAAGATTCTATCTGTCCTAGTTCGATACTGCCAATAGCAGGTCCATCATTCATGTTGATGACGATTATGAAATTCTGGTCGTCCTTCCCTCTACGGAATGCTACCATGGCTTCTTTGGGGGAAACGGAAATTTTCTCCATGGGCTCGTCGCCACTTAAGGCAGGGTGTTGTTGGTGCAGTCCCGTAAGCTTTTTATAATAGACAAAGAGCCCTAGATCGTCCATATCCTCAATGGTGGAATTTCTACTGAAAACGGCATTGGTGGAGTATGGGTGCCCCCGGAATCCCACCTCCTGACCGTTATATAACATGGGTATTCCCGGCACGGAAAAGAGTAACGCGGCCACCATTTTTGTCCGTTGTAGCCCGTGACCATCAATAAATCGTGGAAGATCGTTGTTTTCCATGAACCTCAATAGCCTGTATTGGTCCTTGCTGTTTTGGAAAAGGGCCTGCCGTAAAAGATGGCCCCTACTATCAATATCGGGATGGTTAAAAATGGTCTTGCTCTCGCTTTCATCATAATCATATTCCCAGGACCATTGGGATACCCACATCATATCGGTGGTCCAATCATAGGCAGAATCAAATCCCAATTGAAATACGGCGGGATCCGAGCCCTTATCCTCCGCTAGCAATAAAATATCCGGTTTGATACTTTTTAGTTCGCTCCGCAATCTTTTTCCAAAAGAAGGCTTTCTGCTGTTTACCCCCCAAATGGCATCGAACCGGTATCCATCGATATCGTATTTCGTTATCCAATACTTACAGGCGTCTATCATCCATCTTTGCACTTCTTCACTTTCGTAATTTAAGACAACAAGATCGTCCCAGAAATAATGCATAAACCCGTTTCCATCCTCGGTCATCAAGGAGGAATAAGGTCCCCCTGGATTTTCATGTTGGTAATGATCATAATATTCCGATCCCTCCCCTTTGGCCATCACACTTTTTGCATAGGGGTGCCCTATGGATGTTTGGCTAAGGGGGATATCAAAAAGTACCCGCATATCCAGCCCTTTTGCCATGGAAATCAATTGTCTCAGTTCCAACTCCGATCCAAGCGCAGGGTTTAAAGAGAAAAAATCGACCACATCATATCCCTGTCCTTTAGAAGACGTCTTATAGACAGGTTGCAGCCAAATGGTATTGGCCCCTAATTTCTTTATTTCCGGCAACTTCTCCGTGATGGCGGGATAGGTACCATCCTGAACAAAATTGTAATGGGTAATTTCATAGATCACCGCATTTTCCATCCATGGTGGTGCTTCGGAATCCACATCAAAAAGCCGCAGCCCGTCCTCTTCCCTGATCAGCATCGTCTGAAAAGTGCTGGAGTCCTTTTCTGTCACAACAAGCAAGTTATAATAGTATTCTCCCGGCACCCATGGCACCTTTACCTGCACAACGGTGTCGTTTACATTTTCCAGTTCTGATAGGGCCGGGTTCAACGGGTCCTCCTCCCAATAAAAGCGCAATGGGGCCTGGTAAGGATTGTTGACAATAGTGGCGTTCAAAGTGGCAAGTTCGCCCTGCAGGGCAACAAAAGGCTTTACCACAAGACGGGGATCCTTAAAAGGATCGGGCCGCTGTATAACCTCTGGGCCTTCAAGCCCGTCGTCTTTGCAACTGTTCAAAGATACTATGCAAACCCATGCGAAAACTGCTCGCCATATGCTGTAACGTATGTTCTTCATAATTAATGGCCAGATTTTGAAGGTTGCCGAGTCATTCTACGAATATGGATAATCCACTTTTTCATCATCGAGACCCTCTTGGCAGACCATGAGTTTCCATTTTCAACAGGGTCTGTCCAGCTGGGGGGCGGACATGGGGACCTTTATGTAAGAAGGGAAAAGATGCTTCCGATCGGACCCTTTGTACAAAACTATATCAATTGGGCAATCTCAACATTTCATATCTTCTTTAATAGTTCTTATTATTTATTGTAAAGCGAAAAAATGGCATGCGGTTATCGGGCGCCTTCTTGAGCCACATATCCATAAAACTACTTGGCAAGTAGGAGCCACCTAACTGAATTTCCTTTCATAGGAACGCTTAGTTCGGAAATATTTTTTTTGAGGGGGAACGTCTGCCCTGTAAGCACATCCCGTAAGGCATCTTTACCTGGCAAGTACATTTTTTTTAATGGTTCGCTTAGTGCTACCTTTGCTTCAATGGTAGAATCGGATAAATTGACGGCGATAATAAAATTTTGGCTCCCTTCCCATCGATGAAAGGAGACGATCGGACCTTCCGGGGAAGCATTCAAAGGTGCCATTTGGGTACCACTTAATGCGCCATAGGATTTATGGAGCTCGATCAGATTTTGATAATGTCCAAACAGCCCTTCCCCATCCAATGATCGAACGGTTTCGTCCCGTTTAAAAAATGCGTCTGTGGAATAGGGGTGGCCGGAATGGCCGATCTCCTGTCCATTGTACAAGAGGGGAATTCCCGGAAGTGAAAAAAGCAGGGCTGCTGCCATTTTGGTTTTTTCCGTTCCATGGTCGCGGATAAATCCGGGAAGATCATTATTTTGTAGATAAAATAATTTTCGATGGTTATTGCCGCCATTTTGAAACAGCGCTTTCTTTAACAAAGGCCCCCTTTGGTCCACATCTGGATGGTTGAAGAGCGTCTTTGTCCGACGTTCATCGTACTCATACTCCCAGGACCACTGTGAAACCCATGACATATTGGCCGTCCAGTCATAGGCAGCGTCATATCCCAATTTATACACCTCTGGGACAGCACCTTTATCTTCGGCGATAAGCAAAATATCCGGTTTTATGCTTTTAAGTTCGGTCCTTAACTTTTGGGCAAAGGAGGGCTTCCGTGCATTTACGCCCCAAATGGCATCAAATCTGTACCCGTCAATATCGAATTCCCTCACCCAGTATTTACAAACTTCCAGTATCCAACGCTGTACCTCTTTATTATCGTAATTGAGGTTTACCAAATTGTCCCAAAAATAGTTTATGAAACCGTGCTCATCCTGGTTGTAAAAGGAAGCGTAGGGCTTACCATCATCTTGGTGCTGGTAAAAGTCGTAGTAATGGGAATTTTTGCCATTTTCGATCCTGTCCGTCGCATAGGGATGTTGAATTGAACTATGGTTGATCACCATATCAAAAAGTGTCCGCATCCCAAGTTCCTTGGCTTTTCCTATCAATTGCCTCAAATCCTCTTCCGTCCCGAATTTTGGGTTTATGGAGGTATAACCGGTGACATCATAACCCTGATCTCCAAGGGCCGTTTCATAGATAGGCTGCAACAAAAGGGTATTTGCCCCCAGTTCCTTTATCTCGTTCAATTTTGCGGTGATATCCGCAAAGGTGCCATTTTCTACAAAAGAATGCGGGGTGATCTGATAAATAACGGCGCCATCCATCCATATGGGATACTCGGTATAAACATCATTGGCATATACACTGTTCCCTTTTTTAGTGGCCATCGTGCGGAACTTGGTAGTGTCCTTTTCCGCTATCGCGTACAGATCAAAAAAGTAGGTTCCATCAGTCGCAGGGATATGTACGGAGGATATGGAATCATTTACCTTTCGTATATCGGTCGTAGCGGGATTCTCCTGACTTGCCTTCCATATAAAATGTAAAGGTGCGCTAGTGGGATTTTTTAATTCCTTAAATTGCAGTAAGGCCTTGTTTTGGTTTATGGTAACAAAAGGTAGCAGGGAGGGCCTAAGCCCATAGCCCAAGGTATATACTATGGTGTCCGAGGTTACGGCAGGGGCCTTCCCAGTCTCGATCCAGATTTTGTTTACGGTCTCCGGCAAGTTACACTGAAAGGAAAATGTTCCGTCTTCTTGGTATTGCACCGGAAACGTATCTTCATCGATATGTGCAATTAGCTCTTCCCCCGAAAATCCTGATATCTGTCCATTTATTTCCTGCTGTGGATGCCACACTACCGCATCATTTGTATGGAGCACGATGGTGGGGCCATTGTTTTGGGCATAACAATTGCTAAAAAAGATACCTAAAAGGAAAAGGGTGTACCTGAACATAAGAATAGATTTAAGATCGCTGCTAATAACAAAGAATGTTAAAACTACCATCTTTTTACAACAACCCTATTTCGTTTCTGATCTGGTAGTGATTATATCTTGTCCTCTTTTGTGGATGGTACGAAAATATCGTCGGGAGTCATGAAAACGAAAGGAACCCTCTAAATGTAAAAAAGCTACCTAAAGTAGCCTTTTCTTATTTCTAGTAGCCTCGCCAAGAATCGAACTTGGATCTAAAGTTTAGGAAACTTCTATTCTATCCGTTGAACTACGAGGCTAAAAATTTTGAGCTGCAAATTTATGAATAGTTTTTGAGAAGTTTTTGACTTATTTCAGGATATTTATCAAAAAAGGGGGCTTACACTCCCTAATACGCAAAAATAGTTTTGTTTGCGCTTGTTTAATTGCCGCTTTTAACCAACCTTGGAGACTATGAAACGATTTGCGAAAGTTCTTCTGACCTTGGTGGTTTTAATCGCCCTTGCCCTAGTAGGATTACAGTATTATGCCCAGCACCGTCTGCAGCGGTTATTGGCGGAAGAAATCCCCCCATATATGCAGCTCAGTTATGGAAATGCCACCGTAAATATCCTTTCCATGACCGTTTCCCTGGAGATGTTGAGCGGTAAAGTCCTTAACCGGGATTCATTGCCGGAATTGGAGGGCAGTATTGAAAAATTACGGCTCAGCGGACTGGGAGCTTGGGAGTTTATGGTGAACGACCGGATAAAAATCGATAAAATTGAACTTACCACGCCCCATCTCACCTTTTATCGGGACACCGCTAAAACCGGGAAGGATACCGTCCACAGTTCCGCAAAGAAACCCTTTGATCCCATTTCGCTCGGGCAATTGGTGGTATCGAACGGAAGTGTTAACTACCTACGGGCCGATTCCACCATTGTAAGGGCCGACAGTATCCAGATTTCCTTACAGGATATAGCCGTGGATGCAGAAATCCTAAAGAAAAAAATTCCCTTTACCTACGGCAGCTACCACATTAGCGCAAAACGGTTCTATGTGGATCTGGGGCCCTATGAAAAACTGGATATGGACAAGATCGATTATGCCAATGGGGACTTAAGGTTACTGGCACTTAGGCTACAGTCCAAGTACAGTAAACGGGAACTCTCCAAAATACTTCCCAAGGAACATGACCATTTTTCCTTACAGATCCCGGAAATCCACTTTCAGCAAATAACCTTTGGCCATCAGAACGATACCTTCTTCCTTAAATCGCCCATGGGCAATATAAAGGGCCCGCAGTTGGAAATCTATAGGGACAAGCTGGTTGCCGACGATCTTACGAGGAAGGCGCTGTACAGCCAAGCGCTTAGGGAGCTTCCAATAGACCTGAACTTGGAAGAAATCCGTATTTCGGATGCCTTTATAGGTTATGAGGAACTGGTGAATGCCCAAACAAAAGCGGGTAGGATCTATTTTGATAACGTACATGCCACCTTGAACAATATTTCCAATACCTATGGCAAGGGACAGAAGACCACCATTGTGGCCAAATCGCTCTTTATGGGGAACTCGCCCTTGGAATTGGACTGGACCTTTGATACGAACGATGTCTCCGATCGCTTCAGTGTAAGGGGCTCCTTTACCGATTTTAGGCCGGAAAGTGTCAATTCGTTTTTGGAATCCAATCTAAGGGCAAGGGCCAGCGGTTTCGTGGAAAAAATCTATTTTACCTTCGGTGGCAATAGGATTACTTCCACTGGGGACCTAAAGATGAAGTACAACGACTTTGATTTCCAAATTTTGAAAAAGGACCGGTTGGGGGTCAATAAACTACTTACGGTCATCGGAAAAATTTTTGTCAACGATGGCTCCAAGACCGATGCGGAGGGGTTTAGGAACGGGGAAATAAAAGTGGAGAGAGATCCCACAAAATCGTTTTTCAATTACCTCTGGATAAACGTCCGCGATGGGATGGTGAGTACGCTAACGGGCAAGGCCGAACGTAAATCCTGATTTCCCCATAAAAAAAGGGGCTTGGCGCCCCTTAAAATTATCAACGATATATAATCCGCAAGGTTATAACCATTGTACCTTGTTCTCAAGCGGTCCCGGTATCCGTTCTGGCGAAGGATTGTCATAGTGGCCCATATAAAAAAAGCCCAAACAGCTTTCGCCTTCTTCCATGTCGAAAAATCCATCCATGAATTTGATCAACGGTGGGGAACTCCAGTAGGCGCCCACTCCCAAAGCGGTAGCAGTGAGCCACATGTTCTGCACCGCCATGGAAACGGCAGCGACCTCTTCCCACTCGGGAAGGCTTTCCTTAGGGTCCCTTTGCATACAAATGGCAATAATGGCCCCTGCTTTGGTAGGGTTCTCCTGCATCTGCCTGTATTTGAATTCGGAGAAAGTAGTGGCGGTCTCCTTAAACCTTTCGGCCAAAAACAAGCCCAATTTGGCCAGGGCATCCCCTTGCATGACCTTAAAGCGCCATGGTTCGGTCCTCTTATGGGTAGGGGCCCAATTAGCGGCCTCCAATATCTGTTGTAGCTGAAATTCCCCAATGGGAGTGCTGTTGTATTGGGCGGGCATAACAGATCGCCGCTCCCTTATTACTTGATGTATATCCATTTATTGAAAAATTTATGGTGTAAATTGTCGCTTACAAAGCTAGCGCAAAATGTGCCCCTTTCCCGACCCAGAACGGCCAAAAATTAGTTAAAAACTTTTATGGGGGCACGGAAGCCCCATCAATTTGATATCTTGCATGGACACTCACCCAAATTAATTTTTCGATGGCACTTTCAGAAAAAAGGGACGTATCCGTTCACTCCAATCCAGAGTTCACGGGAATACGTTTGGAGGAACCCGCCCAATACGCTGCCGGAATGAAGGCCGTAAAAGTGGCATTACAGCACACTTTTAAGGAGATGGGCATACAACGCTCATTCCATAGTCTTTTTCATATGAACCAAAAAGATGGGTTCGACTGTCCGGGCTGTGCCTGGCCAGATCCCGAATCCAGGTCCAAATTGGGGGAGTATTGCGAGAACGGTGCCAAGGCACTGGCCGAAGAGGCCACCATGGAACGGGTGGATGCCGACTTCTTTGCACGGTATTCCGTGGCGGAACTTTCCCAATGGTCCGATTACAAAATTGGAAAAAGTGGCCGACTCACCACCCCTATGGTGCTGCTGCCAGGGGAAGCACATTACCGGCCCCTTTCCTGGGAGGCGGCATTTGAAATGATCGCTACGGCACTGCGTCAACTTCCTGATCCCAACAGTGCCATTTTCTATACCTCCGGCAGGTCCAGCAACGAGGCGGCCTTTTTATACGGATTGTTCGTGCGGGCCTTCGGTACCAATAACATGCCCGATTGTTCCAATATGTGCCATGAATCCAGCGGGGTAGCCCTGGGGGAAACCTTGGGAATTGGAAAAGGCTCCGTAACCTTGGAAGATTTTGACAAGGCCGAGGTGGTCATGGTCATTGGCCAGAATCCGGGCACCAACCACCCCAGAATGTTGTCCGCCCTGGAAAAATGTAAAAAAAATGGGGGCAAGGTCATCAGCATCAATCCGCTGGAAGAGGCCGGTCTTATCCGCTTCAAAAATCCGCAGGAGTTCGGCGGCATCTTTGGCAAGGGCGAAAGCATAACGGATGTACACCTTCAGACAAAGATCAACCAGGATGTGCCCCTGATCAAACTTATCATGAAAAAATTACTGGCCCTGGACCAAGAAAAGGGAGGGGTGTTGGACCATGGATTTATCGCAAAATACACCTACGGTTACGAATCCTTGGTGAAGGACCTAGATCTGTATACGGAACTGGAACTGTTAGGGCACTGCGGAGTTCCGGAGCGGGAAGTGGACCGCGCCGTGGCCCTTGTGGCCGCAAACAAAAAAATTATAATCTGTTGGGCCATGGGACTTACCCAACATAAAAATGGGGTGGATAACATCAAGGAATGTGTAAACCTATTGCTCCTAAAAGGAAGTCTTGGCAAAGAGGGTGCGGGTACCTGTCCGGTCAGGGGGCACAGCAATGTGCAGGGAGATCGGTCCGTAGGCATAATGCACATGGTATCCGACACCCTAAATTCAGCCATTGAAAGGACTTTTGGTTTTAGGCCCCCAACGGAAGAGGGACTGGATGTGGTACACTCCATAAGGGCCATGTACGAAGGACGGGCCAAGGTATTTATGGCCCTTGGCGGAAACTTTGCCGCGGCCGCATCCGATACGGAATATACCGCTAAGGCCCTGCAAAAGTGCGACTTGGTGGTGAACATAAGTACAAAACTCAACCGAAGTCATTTAGTGACCGGGAAGACCGCGCTGATCCTTCCTACCCTGGGTAGATCGGAAACGGATAGCAATGGAGGAAGTCAACGCTTTATTACGGTTGAAAACAGTATGGGCAAGGTACACCGTTCCAAAGGACTATTGCCCCCCGCCTCAAAGGACCTTAGGAGCGAACCCGAGATAGTTGCGGGCATAGCTGCCGCCTATTTTAAGGAAGGGCATGTGGTGGACTGGCTAGGATTGGGCAAAGATTACAGCCTGCTTCGCGAAAAAATGGCCCTTGCCCTTGACGGATTCCAGGACATGGAAAACCGCTCGGAAGGAGGTGGTTTCTACCTTCCCAACAATATAAGGCAATTGGATTTTAGTAAACTGCCCAACAAAAGGGCCCAGTTCAGTTGTTGCCCCCTTCCCGATCATCTATTAAAAGAAAATGAATTTCTGTTGATGAGCATCCGTTCCCATGATCAGTTCAACACGACCATTTATGGCTTGGACGATCGGTATCGGGGTATCTATAATGAAAGAAGGGTACTGTTGATGAACCCAAAGGACATGTCGGCAAAAGGCCTGAATAAATTGGATGTGGTAAACCTGATAAGCAATTACGATCAACGGCAACGCATGGCCCCATCTTTTTTAATAGTGCCCTATAACATTCCCCAGGGAAATTTGGCGGCCTATTTTCCGGAGACCAATGTGCTCATCCCCCATGACCGGTTTGCGGATAAGAGCAATACCCCCATCAGCAAATCGGTGGTGGTAATGGTGCAGAAAATTTGACCCGTTAAACGGGATATATAGGCTCCGAACCTCCCCTGGGTTTCCCTCCAAATACCTTGCGAGCTTGCTCCGAGCTTAGGGGACAGAATTACCAGAGTTGGTGTACATATGGTTTTATGCGTGCCTCATATATGGCATTGATGCCCGCCTTTTGTTTATAGGTCAACGGTTTTAGGTCCGTCGCCGCCAGATTGGATGCCAAATGCTCGGCTTTGGACGCACCGGGGATGACACAGCCCACTTCTGCATAATCCAATATCCACCGTAATGCTATGGGAGCGAGATTTGTGGCTTCCGGAAAAATATCCTTGATATCTTCCATGGCGCGTAGGCCCTCATCGAACGGCACCCCTGAAAAGGTCTCCCCCCTATCGAAGGCCGCACCCTCGCGGTTAAAGTTTCTATGGTCATCCTTTTCAAAAGTCGATTCTTTGGAAAATTTGCCCGTAAGCAGTCCACTGGCAAGTGGCACCCGTACGATGACCCCGATATCCTTCGACATGGCTTCTTGAAAAAACAGTTCCGATGGTCGTTGTCTGAACATGTTGAAAATGATCTGAACCGTGGCAACATTGGGAAATTCGATTCCCTTAAGGGCCTCTTCCACTTTTTCGACACTTATTCCCAAATGCTGTATCTTGCCTTCCTCTTTTAATCGTTCAAAAAGACCAAATATCTCAGGTCTATAGTATACCTCTGTAGGGGGGCAATGCAATTGGATAAGGTCCAGACATTCCATTCCCGTATTCCGCAGGCTTTTCTCCACAAAGGAACGCAGCGCCTCCGGGGTATAGCTCTCATTGGTATGGGGAACCAATCCACGGCCGCATTTGGTGGCCACCATCACCTCTTCCCTTCTGGCCTTGACCACTTTGCCCACTGTGGACTCACTGGCCCCATTTTCGTACACATCGGCCGTGTCCAAAAAGTTGACGCCGGAATCGATGGCCGCATGGATGATCCGTTCGGCCGAAGTGGCGTCAAACCCCGAGCCCCATGTACCGCCAACCTGCCAAGTCCCTAGTGAGACCTCGGAAACGTTATAGTTGGTTTTTCCCAATCTTCTGTAGTTCATCTGTAAACCGTATTTCCCTACAAATTATAAAAATTATCGTTTCTCCGGTCCATATGGGACCCCTGAATATATGCAAATGAACACTTTTTGTTCAACATTTATTTTTTTAACCAAAATTTGGATATCGTTCATCCATACTCTTAAAAAAATAAGATATTATCTATTTTGGAGGGTATTTGTCACTTAAGTCTTTGTTTAGATCTGTAGAGGACATTCAGGACAAGTCCTCCCACTATGAGGCCTATCCCCAACAAGGTCCAATGGGTATAAAGCTCCCCAAAACCGATGATGCCCACCAAGCCCGTAAAAAGTACTTCCATATAGTTAAGGGGTGCCACTACATTGGTGGAAGCCACTTGAAATGCTTTAGTCATAAAGAGTTGGCCGACAAACCCAAAAATTCCTAGGCCCGCAAGTAAAAACCATTCCACTCCCTCTGGCATTACCCAGTGCGGTACGGCCATCAATCCCCCCACTAGGGTCGCTATGGCCATAAAATAGTTCACTACCACCACGGGATGATCGGCGTTCCCTATTTTACCGATCAAGATATAGACCAGTCCACTGGAAATGGCCGCCCCCATCACCAACAACAAGCCGGTGGTGTCCATCTGTACATCCATTCCCTTTAGTACCAATACCCCCGCAAAGGACATAAAAAAGTAAAACCACTGAGGGGGCCTTATTTTCTCCTTGAGCAGGAAAACCGCAAATATGGCCGCGAATATGGGTGCCATATATCTTAGTGAAACAGCCGTTCCCATGGGAAGGTATTGCAGTGACATAAAAAAAAGGGCCATTGAGACCAACCCCACTATACCCCTTAAAAAAAGTAATTTTCTTTTGTTGCCCCACAGCGGAATACGCTGTTGCAACAGATAGGACATAGTAAAGACCAAGGACCCCAAGGCCCTAAAAAAAACCAGTTCGTATACATTAAAATGTCCTAGATACTTTATTAGGGAGTTCATGCCCGACAACGAAAGGGTGCAGATAAGCATATACACCATGGCACTTTTCAATTCGTTCCCGATCATATAGATAAAATGTAAAAGTCCATCATGCTTTCCTTTGCAACAATTATGAATATTTTTTTAAGGTGGTGCGGTAGTGTACGGCAAATATACACTTTCGGAACAAGCCTCCTAAGAATCCCCGTCAACTACCTTGGACAGGCCCATGGGATATTCAAAGGAAGGAATGTTATCCCACTTGGACACAGAGCGTCTGGGAATAAAACCCATTTAGGGGATTTAAAGGCCTAATTACCCTATTCTCCCCGCTAAAACCGACCAAGGTGGTTCTTGTGGCCCCTCTGTTCTTTTGTCCCAGATTATAGTATCTTAGCGCAAAAGAGTACTTACAAATGAAATCTATCTTATATAGCCTTTGCTCCCTTCTTTTTCTCAGTTTATTGGGCAGCTGTAAGCAGGACAAAAAAGAAACCGAACGGACAGGGGAAATTAAAACCGAAGAAACCATGGAAAAGTCGGAAACCATAAAATTATTGGTGGGAACCTATACCAATAAAGAAAGCGAAGGAATATATACCGTAGATTTTGACCAGGTAACGGGAAAATTACGGAACAAGCAATTGGTGGCCTCCACTTCCAATCCATCCTTTTTAAAAATATCAAAGGACGGAAAAAGGGTATTTGCGGTTAACGAGAACGATCCGGGAACCGTTACCTCCTTTAAATGGGACGAAAAAGGGACGCAGTTGATCGTAATAGACCAACAACCCAGTGCCGGGGCACATCCCTGCTTCTTGGAGCTGAACGAGGCCGAAGACAAATTGGCCGTTGCCAATTATTCCTCGGGCACCGTTAGTGTTTTCGGGGTAGGGCCAAATGGAGAACTGGCACCAGGGCCACAGGTACGGGAACATCAGGGCAGTGGCCCCGTTATGCCCAATCAGGAAAGCGCCCATGCCCATTGCTCCCTATTTTCCAAGGGGCAGGATCTTTTATATGCCGTTGATTTGGGCGCCGATAAGGTATTTTCCTATCATATCGACGGGCAAGGGAAACTGGGGGCGCAAAAGTTGGCACTTTCCCTGACCCCTGGGGACGGGCCTAGGCATATGGTCTTCCATCCTACCAAAGAATGGGCGTTCATTATCACGGAACTCTCCAGTACCGTTGTTTCCGTCAAGGTGGATCCCGAGACCGGTAGCTTGACAAAAATTGACCAACAGTCTACACTTCCAGAAGGGTTTAAAGGGGAGAATGCCTGTGCCGATATCCATATCAGTGAGGATGGAAAATTTTTATATGCCTCCAACAGGGGGCACAACAGCATTGCCGTATTTTCGGTAGGGGATAACGGGAAATTGCAATTGATGGGTACAACGGCTACGGAGGGAGACTGGCCCCGTAACTTTACCCTTTCACCTGATGGTAAATTCTTATTGGTAGCCAATCAGAATTCAGATTCGATTACCGTATTTAAATTGGATGGGCAAACCGGTATGCCCGTTTATACCGGCAACCAAATCGAGCTGTCAATGCCGGTGTGCCTCGTTTTTGAAGGGCAATAAAATCCATGTTGTCGACTTTTACAGGTCATTGGGTTTCCTTATATTTTAAAAGCCAAGGGGCGATCTTATTGGCCGGTTTCGTCTTTTGGGAATATGTCCCGCATCCTATCCAAGTATAGGCCCTCTTCTTGGGGCATTATACTTTGAACCAGTTCCAAAGCAGTGGCAATATCCAGGTTCGCTTCCCTGTGCTCCGGTATATTTTCCCCTGTTAAAGCCCTATGGCATACGCTCAACAACGAATCTATGATGAAAAATAGGTGTTCGTACCCTTTGACCGGAATGGTCAGCGAAAAACTTTCCTCGGCTTGGAATCGGCCGTTGCGGTAGTTAAGTTCTTTTTTGGTAAGCTGCTGGATCTCTTCCAAAAGCTCAATTCCTGTTTTTTTCATGTAGCGGTTGTTTCATTACATTTAAATATAACAACCTCCGAGCAAGCTCGCGAGGCATTTAAACCAAAATAACATTTCGACGTAGGCCCGCCCGCCCACCTCAGGCGGGAACTCAAGACAGGCTCGGTACACACCGGAACCCACGTAGGGATCCATACAGAAAATTCCCAAGCTTGGAACACCGCAGGCCTGCGGCAGGTACGTAAACGCTATCTCAATAAAAAATCTAACCCTGCCTAAAATTATCGTCCTATTTTACCCGAAAGGTATAATTTTCTACCCTATTTATCAAAATATATTTCTTAAAGAACTTTTATTTAACATAATCGCACCTTAAACAAGTGATTATAAATATGATATAATCAAATTGGCTTATGTTGATTAACACAAAAGAATGAAGATAATTTTCATCTTTTTGTTGGTTTGATGGGCTATAATGGCCCTTAGGGGAACTGATCAGAAATAAAGTCGCAGTACCAGATTGGGAGTGGCCCCTAGGGATAGTTGGCGCAATTGGTTCAATTCCCGTTCCCCTGTCAACGGGTCCGTATCCACTCGGTAATAAATTGATACAGGGACCTGTAGGGAATATAGGTTTTTGAGGGAGGCACCCAGTCGCCCCTCCATGATTCGACCGTTAGGTCCCCCGTACAGCGGCCCCTTTCCCCAACCAAGAGCCCATGTACGGGGACTTTTTATTTTTTGGTGTATGTTTTTCCGATGTTCTTTCCCTTGAGGAACAATAGAAAATAGGTATACGATACCCCGATAAGCATAAAAAAGACTAAGGCGATGGTCGCATTGTAATAGGACATGGCCAATAGCGCAACCGAGGAAATGATCAGGGCCACCAGGGGGAATAAGGGATAGAGCGGGACCGTAAAAGGACGGAGCATGTTCGGCTCCTTTTTTCGGAGTGCAAAAAAGGAGATCATGGAAACGATATAAAGAACCAAGGCCCCAAAACAAGCAATTGTAATGATCTCGCCGGTCTTTCCAGTATAAAGGGCCACAATTCCCAATAGCATGTTCATCACCAAAGCTACCGCAGGGGTGCGGAATTTGGGATGGATCTTACCAAGTCCCTTTGGCGCATACCCCATCCTGCCAAATTCAAATGTTGCCCTGCCCCCTGCCAGGATAATGCCATGAAAGGAGGCCACAAGGCCCAATAGACCGATGCCCACCAACAATTTGTACATTACATGACCGCTTTCCACAATCTTGGACAATGCAAGGGGCAAGGGGGAATCCGAAGGGGCGGTGCTTCCGGGAGGGTAAACGACCGCTTCCCAACCGGCCACGCCCACTGCCGATATAAAGGTAAGGATACAAAGGACCACCAAGGTACATATGGCGGAGCCAAATCCCAGAAGGATGCTTCGCTGCGGGTTTATGGCCTCTTCGGCCACATTGGCCACGCCCTCTATGGCCAAAAAGAACCAGATGGCAAAGGGGATGGCCGCAAAGATGCCCGACACCCCATTTGGAAGGGGGTCCAACTGTAAATTCCCCATCTTGAATTCCGGTAACGTAATGCCAGCGAACAATAGTAGTTCCAAGACGGCCAAAACGGTAATCACCAGTTCAAGGGAAGCGGCCAACCGGACACCTAGAATATTAATGGCCGTAAATAGAAAGTAGGCGCCAATGGCAAAGTAGATTACCTCCACGGAAGGATATAACAAATGCAGATAGGAGCCTATGGCCGCCGCTATGGCCGGCGGCGCAAAAACGAACTCGATGTTCTGTGCGATCCCCGCAATAAAGCCCCAATCCTTTCCCAATCCCCGATCGGCATATTCAAAGGCGCCCCCTGCCTTGGGAATGGCACAGGCCATTTCCGTATAGCTGAACGTAAAGGTCAGGTACATGATTATGATAAAAAAGGTGGCGATAGCGAGTCCGTAGGTACCCCCTTCCGTAAGTCCAAGGTTCCACCCGAAATACATTCCGGAAATCACATAGCCCACCCCAAGGCCCCATAACATTAAGGGACTTAGTACCTTCTTCAGTTCCACTTTTTCCATAGGCCGTATTTTGAAAGGTCTTAGGGTAACCGTTTCCTATTTATAAAACTACTCGGAAATTATGGTACTACATTTAAAAAATGCCGCAAATTGACCTAAGGTGCAATAGTTCCAAAAATAGGGTAGGTTTTTAATGGAATGTGTAATGTAAAGGGGGAATAATTTCTGTATTGGGGCAGTAGCTAGGCGGTCGTTTGGCATTCCCGATTCGTGCTCTGTGTCGTAGTCCCCCCGATTTGATCAATGCGTTCAGGTTATCGAAATGAACACTTTGATGTCCGTGAGGCATGTATTCATTTAGGTAGTCCATTTCTTTGGACTGCCCCATATAAACATAAAAATGGTGCTGTACCGTGCGCCCAATTTTTCCCTAAGAATACCAAAGGCCTTGGTTATTTGCGCCTCAACGGTCTTTACCGAGACGGAAAGGTGTTCCGAGATCTCATGGTTGGTAAGTCCCTCTTTTTTGCTCAGGATAAAAACAGCCTGGCATTTAGGGGGCAGGTTTCCAATTTCCCTGTTCACTACGGCAATCATGTTCTCAAAGGATCTATCCTCGGTTTGATCAACAATATCCGCTAAGGATTCCACGTATTTTTGCTGCAGTAGCATCATGGACCTATTTTTCTGGTAATCGTTGATAAATTCATTGTAAACGGATTTGAACAAAAAACCCTGTACGGAGAACTGTCCGTCCAATCTATGGCGAAATTTCCATGTTTTCAAAAACACGTTCTGAACTATATCCTGGGCCATCGCATGATCTCCCACCAGGGTAAGGGCATAGGCGTGCAATCTCCTGTGGTAGGTCTTCAACAAATACGTATAGGCCCTTTCCTCCCCATTTTTTAAGAGCTCCACCAAAACTGTATTGTCCGTTAAATCCATTAATAATAAAGTATAGCGCAAAATAAGATTAAAAATAATATCATAATCAAAAAAAATTGAACAAAATATTAGGGTATTGCCAATTTGCTTTGTAATGCTATAAAAATAAACCTGTTTATGGTTTCCCCGGAAATTGAAAATTCCATAGCGAAGTATTTTACGCATGCTGCCACCGCAGCCGAACTGGACCTGCTCAATCGTTGGATAGAAGACCCTACCCATCAGGTTATTTTTAAAGAATATGTAAAGACAAATTTTGCTATAACCCTTGGTATGAACGATCCCGATCTACATAAAATCAGAAAGACGTTGCTGGAGCAGATCCGGAAGGACAAAAAGACGGCTTCCGCCAAAAGGACCTTTTCCTTTTTTAAATATGCGGCCATTGCCATCCTATGTACGGGATTGGGCTATTTTCTGCAGCAAGGCCTTTCGCAGCAGAAGAAAGGGGAAGTCGTGGTTCCACAGGATTCCGCGATTACCCTGGAACTGGACAATGGAGAGGTACAGGTGATATCCGAACAGGGCAAGTCACAAGTAAAGGATATGCATGGAAAGGTCATGGGTTCGAAAGATGGAAAAAAATTGGTCTATGAAATGAACACCTCTGAAAAGGAGCTCAGTTACAACACCCTAACCATTCCTAATGGGAAACGGTTCGATCTGGTCCTTTCCGATGGAACCCAGGTATTCTTGAATGCCGGGAGTTCCCTTCGGTATCCGGTC
Organism: uncultured Sediminicola sp.; assembly: GCA_963974715.1. Lineage (GTDB taxonomy): Bacteria > Bacteroidota > Bacteroidia > Flavobacteriales > Flavobacteriaceae > Sediminicola. The sequence continues at coordinate 5,887 of CAXBDK010000001.1, read as the reverse complement.
CATTTTATTGCTGGAAAGAAGCGGGAGGTATTCCTGGACGGGGAAGCGTTTTTTGAAGTGGCCCACGATGCCGAAAATGCATTTACGGTAAACGTAAACGAAATTGAGGTAGAAGTGTACGGAACCCGCTTCAATGTGTCCAATTATCCGGAGGACGAGGACACGGAGGTGGTTTTGGTGAAGGGATCGGTAGGGCTTTCCCTTACGGGCCTGGAGGGGAAAGAAAAGGGGCCTGTGGTGCTTAAACCCGGCTTTAAGGGCGCTTTTGATAAAACAGGGAAAGTCATAGTGACCAAAAAAGTAAATACCAGCATGTATACCTCTTGGATGGACGGGGAAATGGTATTCAGAAATGCCCCTTTTACCAATATTGTACAAAAGTTGGAACGCCAATACAATGTTACCATAGTCAACAACAATGAAAAATTGGGCAGGGAGCATTTTAATGCGACGATAGAGACCCAAAACGAGAGCATTGAACAGGTCCTAAGCTATTTCAATAAAATTTACCAGATAGAATATACCATTGTGGAGAATAAAATAATCATCAACTAAAACTATATGCCTATGAGATAACCCATGCAGGATCAACGATCGTCCTTCCATACCGTTCAATGGGAACGGGCATAAAAAAATCGGAAAATGCTACAACATTTCCCGATTCGGTAAAGTGATCGAACTAAAAAGAACAATCACCAGTAAACATTCAAAATTATGAAAAAACCGCTAGAATCCAGTGGCAATTCCCCTTGGATCTTAAAATTCGATTTAAAAATGAAGTTGTCGCTTCTATTTTTGATAACCACAAGTTTCTTGATGCAGGCCAATTCTTCCTATTCCCAAAGGACAAAACTGTCATTGGACATGGGAAACACCACGGTAGAGGAGGTTATCGATGAAATAGAATCGCAGTCGGAATTTAAATTCTTTTTCAACACAAGGGCGGTAGATCTAAAACGCCGCGTGTCCATTAAGGTAAGCCAAATGCCCATTAAACAGGTCTTGAACCTGTTGTTCAAGGCAGATAGAACCTCCTTTACCATAGAAAACCGTAAAATACTTTTAAAGGGTCGCCAACCGGCCTTTGATGCAAAGGATATGCCATTGCCCCTTACCGTGGTCCCTCAAAATCAGGTCAGTGGCACCGTTACGGACACGAACGGTACACCGCTCCCCGGGGCCAATATAGTCGAACAAGGAACCACCAATGGGGTTACCGCCGATTTTGACGGGAATTTTACCATTGCCCTTTCCAACGACGCCGCTGTCCTGGTGGTTTCCTATATCGGTTTTGCACCGAAGGAAGTAGCCGCCGAGGCGGGCGCCCAACTGACCGTGGTACTGGAAGAAAGCGCTGCGGGCCTGGATGAGGTGGTGGTAGTGGGCTATGGCACACAGAAAAAGGTGAACCTTACCGGTGCCGTAAGCGTGGTGGACAATGAGGAACTGGCCCAAAGACAAGTGGGGCAATCCTCCATGTTGTTACAGGGCGTTGCACCAGGGGTGGTGGTGACCCAGCGAAGTGGACAACCCGGCAGTGACGGGGGTATCATAAGCATACGGGGAAAGACCACCTTGGGCAGTAACGATCCTTTGATCTTGGTGGACGGGGTACAGCGGAACCTGAACAGTATAGACCCTTCCATGATAGAGTCCATCTCCGTTCTAAAGGATGCCGCCTCTGCCTCCATATACGGTTCCAGGGCCGCCGCAGGGGTCATTTTGGTGACCACCAAGCGGGCCAAATCCGAAAAACTGTCCATTTCCTATAATTCCTATTTCGGGAAACAGGACCCTACGGACCTTCCCCAAATGGTGAACGCCCTGGACCATATGGATCTTATAAACGAGGCGTATACCAATACGGGAAGGTCCCAATTGTACAATGATGAATTTATAAATACCTATAGGGCCAATATGGCCGCCAACCCAGATCTATATCCCGATACGGACTGGTACGATGGGATCCTTACGGGATACGGGCTTATGCAGAACCATTTTGTCAATATCAACGGGGGATCTGAAAAAGCGCGGATTTCGGCTTCATTGGGCTTCTATGATCAAGAGGGCATCATTGCCAATACCGGTTATAAAAGGTACAGTCTAAGCATTAATACCGATCTGAACATTACCGACAAACTGACCTCCAAGATCGATGCACATCTGATCTACGAAAAAAGCAAAGAGCCCAGTAGGGGCGTGGGATCCGTTTTCCATTGGGCGGGCAGGATCCCTGCGAACCAGGGCGGACAGTTATCCGATGGCAGATGGGGAGAGGGTTGGAACGGCGACAATCCCATTGCCTTTTCAAGGGATGGGGGCCTTCATACCACGGAAGAACCTTCGGTAGTCCTGAACTTAGGGTTGATTTACCAACCCACCGAATGGGCCAAAGTAGATCTCTTTTACTCCCCCAACTATTCACAGGACAACAATTCCACTTTTATAAGATCGATCCAGACCTATAGCGGGGATGGCTCCCCAAGTTATCTTACCCCGCAATTTAGCACCCTAAGGACAAACCACAACCGCTCCCTCCTCAACAACCTTAGGAGTACCATCACTTTGGACAAAACCTATGGCAATCACTCCCTTAAGTTCTTGGCGGGGTACCAACAGGAAGATTTTAGGACCGACTTTTTGGAGGGGTATAGGGAAAATTTTGCCTTTCCCGATTATCCCGTCCTGGATTCCGGAGGGGAGGATAACCAACAATCCAATGGAAGGGCATCGGAATGGGCCCTCCAATCGGTGTTTAGCAGGTTGAACTATAGTTTATTGGACCGTTACCTCTTTGAGGCCAACATTAGGTTCGACGGGTCCTCCAGATTTGTGGATGGACGGAAATGGGGGACTTTTCCTTCGTTCTCGGCCGGTTGGCGGATCTCGGAAGAACCCTTTTTTGAAGGTATCAAATCGGTCGTAAACGAATTGAAGGTCCGTGGTTCCTGGGGACAATTGGGTAACCAACAGATCGGCAACTACCCCTTTTCAAGCGAAGTGAACCTTGGGCTATCGTATGTTTTTGACAATCAGATAGTGAACGGGGCCGGATTGACCGCCCTCGCCAATGAGAACATTTCATGGGAAACCACCACGGAGACCAATATTGGGGTGGACATCACCCTTTTCAACAGGCTGAGCCTGGTAGGGGAATACTATACAAAGACCACCGATGATATTCTGCTTCCCCTTGATATTCCCCGGATCACCGGCCTTACCGCCCCACAGCAAAATGCTGGAAAAGTGGAGAACAAGGGCTGGGAAGTTGGGGTGAACTATAGAAACTGGGATCGGGAATTCAAATACCAGATCGGGGTGAACCTTGCAGATGTTTCCAATAAGGTGTTGGATTTAAGGGGCGTAGAAAATGCAGGCCTTACGGTCAGTCACGAGGGCCACGAAATGTTCTCCATCTACGGGCTGGAAGCGGACGGGCTGATACAGGAATCGGATTTTGATGCTTCCGGCAACTATATGGGTCCCAGCCAGTATGGCAATTTTGCTGCGGGAGATATAAAATATATCGATCAAAATGGTGACAACATCATCGATTCCAATGACTATAAGATATTGGGAGGTACCATTCCCCGGTATACCTATGGGATCAATTTTGATAGCAAGTTTAAAAATTTCGATCTGTCCTTTTTTATCCAAGGCGTCGGAAAGGCCAACGGTCTTATAAGGGAACAGGGAATAATGCCCTTTTTTCTGGGCGGCACCCTTCAGGAACAGCACAAGGACCGATGGACCCCCGATAATACGGACCCGACCTTTCCCAGATTGGCCTTTAACGAGACCAATAACGAGCAGACCTCCTCCTTTTGGATGAAAGATGCTTCCTATCTAAGGCTGAAGAATATGCAGTTCGGTTTTACCATTCCCCAAATTGCCATGGAAAAAATGGGGATACAGCGCCTTCGCCTATATGTGAGCGGGCAGAACCTCTTCTCTTTGGACGATTTCTGGGACGGGTACGATGTGGAGGCGCAGGTAGGCAACGGGGGGTACTATCCCCAGGTTAGGACCTTTAGTTTGGGAATTGATCTAAACTTTTAAAACAGCGTGATGAAATATCCTTTTATGGATTTCCAATACAGACAGATCTTGTATTTGGGCATTGCGTCCGACCATTTAAAAAACCAATAAAAAAAGAATAGATGAAAACATATATAATTAAATTTGGGATTCTGGGCATCCTAATGGGAGCCCTTATTTCCTGTAGTGATGATTATCTGGACCGTCAACCCCTGAACAATCCTTCGGACGGTACTTTCCTATCCACCCAGACCGAAGTGGAAATGGCGCTCACCGGATGTTATACCGGCCTGTGGACGAATTATGAGGGAATGCCCTTCCAGCTCTCTTTTGATATGGTCACCGACATTGGCTATGAGCGGAACGGCTCGGGGATGCAGGCCGTTGGAAGGAGCGATCATGATGCCAGCACCAATTATATCAATCAAATATGGACGGATATGTACGCCGCCATTTCCAAATGCAACTACCTTTTGACCAATATGGACCGTGCAGCGGACGTTATGGAAGCCAGTGATATGGAAAACATACGGGCGGAAGCACGTTTCCTACGGGCCTTGTACTATCATTATCTGGTATTTCTATATGGGGACGTTCCCTTGGTCACCACCCCCATAGGATTGTCGGAAACCAATGTGCCCCGTACCCCGAAGGAAGAAGTGGTCGATTTTATTCTGGACGAACTGGAACAAAGTGTACCCTATCTTTCCCAGACCAATGCACCCCTTTCGGGAAGGGCCACCAAGGGTGCGGCCTGGGCACTTATTTCCCGAGTGGCCCTGTATACCGAGCGCTGGGAGCAAAGTATAAATGCCGCCGAAAGTGCCATGGCGCTGGAAGGTTCCCAGTTTATCATCGACCCCAACTATATGGATCTTTTTCAATACGCCGGGGAAGGATCTCTTGAAATAATGTTCTCGGTCCAATACCTTCAAGGGGCCAATGTACATCCCATGTACAGGTTATTCGGATCCAGGAACGGGAATGCGCACACCAACAAAAAGCCCGCTTACCAGCTAAGCGACGTTTGGGAATGTACCGATGGGCTGCAAATTGATGAGTCGCCGCTGTTCGATCCCCAGAATCCCTACGCCAATAGAGATCCACGTTTGGGCCATACACTGGCCGTTTCCGGATCTACCTTTCTAGGTTTTCAGTATGAGACCCACGGGGATAGCATCAGCTGTTGGAACTATAATGAAAATCCGCCGAAAAGGGTCCCCAATCTGGAGGCGACCCATGCCTATGCCACATTTACGGGGGTAGGATGGCGAAAGTATGCCGACGTTCTGGATAGGACCCAAATAGATAACAGCGAACTAAATACCATCATTTTCAGATACGCCGAGGTCTTGCTAAATTATGCGGAAGCCAAAATTGAGGCAGGGCAGATAGACAATACGGTCTTGGAGGCCATCAACAAAATTAGGCAGAGACCATCCGTAAACATGCCGCCCATAACCACCATGGATCCCAATGAACTGAGGGCCGCGGTACGCAGGGAACGCAAATACGAATTTGCCGGGGAAGGGCTGCGCCTTTTTGATATCAGGAGATGGCAGATGGCAGAAGAGGTCATGACCCTGCCCGTGTTGGGGAGGATGAAAAAATCCTACCCCACAAAGGCTCCCAGGGTGGATCAATGGGGAACGGTATACTATGAAGATATTCCGGTAGCGGCCCCAGGGGAGCCTTCCGATTTTCAGATGAGGATGGTGGAAAACAGGAGTTTTGACCCTGCCAGGGATTATTTATGGCCCATTCCCTTCTTGGAACTGCAGACCAATGAGGCAATGGACCAAAATCCGGGCTATTGAGTGTCACGAACAACTAACATAAAAGTTGATGC